>NZ_JARLTC010000039.1 GCF_029382225.1 Spongiactinospora sp. TRM90649 | reverse complement strand
GGGGGGGGGGGGGGGGGGGGGGGGGGGGGGGGGGGGGGGGGGGGGGGGGGGGGGGGGGGGGGGGGGGGGCGGGGGGGCGGGGCGGGGGGGGGGGGGGCGCCCGGGGGGGGGGGGGCGGGGCGGGGCGGGGGGGGGGCGGGGCCCGGGGGGGGGGGGGCCGCCCCGCCTCTCGGCTACCTGACGGCGAGCAGTTCGACCTCGAAGAACAGCGTCGCGCCACCCGGGATCCGGCCGCCGCCCGCGCCCCGGTCGCCGTACCCCAGGTGCGGGGGGATGAGCAGGGTGCGCTTGCCGCCCACCCGCATGCCGGCCACACCCTGGTCCCAGCCCGCGATGACGTGCCCCTTGCCGAGCGGGAACTCGAACGGGGTGCCACGATCGACCGAAGAGTCGAACTTGGCACCCTTCCCGCCGTCGTTCCACAGCCAGCCGGTGTAGTGCATGACCGCCGTCTGGCCGGGCGTGATCTCCGCGCCGGTTCCGGTCACCTGGTCCTCGATCTGCAGGTCGCGCTCCACCTGTCTCCTCCATCCGTGCTTATGGTCACAACAGCCCGATCACGTTACTACGAGTGCGCGCCCAGGGACGGTTGACCGGGCGGGAGCGGGGGACACCAGGCGCGGCCCCGCCGCCCCCGACCGGAGGAGATCCGCGATGTCGTTCCCGCGACGCCTGCTCGCCCGCGCCGCCCTGCTGTTATCGGCGCTGTTATCGACCACGGCCCTGTCCGCGCAAGTCCCGGCCGCCGCGGCCGGTCCCGTAGTGGTCGACTGCCGGGGCAGTGTGCTCGCCCTGTTCAGCCCGGCCCTGCGATCCCAGCCGGGCACGATCACCGTGGCCGGTGACGGCTATCTCAGCTCTTGCGTCACCACCGATCCGGTGCTTCGCACGGGCCGCTTCGAATTTTCGGGCACCGGCGTCCTGTCGTGCGCGCTGGGCGCGACCCTGCCGGTGACCGGCAGGGTCGTCTGGCGCGACGGCGCCGGCCAGGAGGCCGGGGTGTCCCAGATCTCCGCCCCCGCGACACCGCCGCCCGCCCCTTCCTACGGCTCGCTCGTCCTGGCCGGCACCCTCGCCGACGGCCCGCTCCCGGGCACGACCTGTCCGTCAGGTTCTCGCTGGACGGCCAGGAGGGCTTCAGGTGCGCGTCCGCCACCGGGATCAGGCTGACCCTGACCGTCGCGCGCGGCACCGTGTCGGCGCCATGATCCGCCCCCGCCGCGGGGTCGTGCCTCGCAGGCGGGACAATCGGGTGCGGGGCGGCGGTGGCCGCCGCCCGACCAGGAGGCGATCATGGAGTTCGAGCTGGCCGTGCGGTTGCTGCGGTCCAATCCCTACGGCTTCCTGACCACCGTGGGCGCGGACGGGCGGCCCAACAGCCGCCTGGTGGAGCATCTGGCGGTGGACGACGACGCCACCGTGTGGATCGGGACGAGCCCCCGCTCCCGCAAGGTCGCCGACATCCGGCGTCGTCCCGATGTGACCTACGCCGTGGAGGACCGCTCCGCCTTCGCCTACGTGAGCCTGGCGGCGCGCGCCGAACCGGTGGAGGACCTCGCCGAGCGCGTCGCCCGGTGGTCGCCCGGCCATGAGGCGTTCTTCCCCGGCGGGCCGTCCGGCGACGACTACGTGCTGATCAGGCTGCGCCCGGTGCGCGTGGAGGTGATGGACTTCACCAACCGCGTCCACCCCGACCCCTACGGGCTGATGCCCGCGTCCGTCGAACTGGGCGGCGCGGGGGCCTGAGGCCTGCCCGCCGCCGCCGCGCGGCGGCGGGCACGCGGGTCCTACTCCAGCATCCAGACGGGCCTGACCTCCACCATTCCGATCTTGGCCATCGGGTGCTTGCCCGCGATCTCGACCGCCTCGTCGAGGTCGGCGCACTCGATCAGGTCGAAGCCGGCGATCCACTCCCTGGTCTGGACGTGCGGACCGGCGGTGACGAGCCGCTCGCCGTCGCGCACCCGGACGGTGGCCGCCTCCTCGGTGGGTTCGAGCCGCTCGCCCACCACGCGGACCCGCCGCTCGTGCATCTCCCTGACCCACTCGCCCGGGTCGAACTCCTCCGGCTTGGCGTCCATGGGCCCGTCCACGCAGTGCAACAGCAGGTACTTCATCGTGCCTCCTCGTCGTGCCGTCGTACCGTCATGCATGCCGCCGGTCGCGGCCCGCGCGCGCCGGACGGCGAACGCGACCCCTCGGTGCACACCTTCCCGCACAAATCCCCCACACGCCACATCGTGACACCATCGACCATCACTTCCGGGTTGCATTGACGTCAATATGGCGTCATAGTGGTGTCATGGACTTGACGCCGTATGTGGACCACCTGCGCCGCGAACTCGCGGTGGCCGCCGGCGCGGGCGGCGACGAGGCCAGGGCGCTGGCCGAGCGGCTCAGCGCGGCACTGGAGTCGGCGGTCCGCCTCGCCCTGCTGGAGGCGCTGTCGGCCGCCGCCGACGAGATCACCCGCGATCTCGCCCCGGGCTCGGTCGAGGTGCGGCTACGCGGCCGCGAGCCGGGTTTCGTGGTGAACCCGCCGCCGGGCGCCCGGCCGAACGGCGAACCGGCCGACGCCACGCCCGAGCCGGCGCCGCACACGCCGCTGCCCGCCGTGCCCGAGGCCGAGGACGGCGGCACCGCACGGGTGTCGCTGCGTGTCCCCGAGCATCTTAAGCCGCGCATCGACGAGGCCGCGGCCCGCGAGGGCCTGTCGGTCAACGCGTGGCTGGTCCGGGCGGTCGCCGCGGCCGTGCACAACGAGGAGCGGCGCGGCCGTCCAGGCTCGCGCCCCGAGCCGCAGACCGGGCGGCGCTTCACCGGCTGGGTCCGCTGACGTGCCCGCCCCCGGCCGCCCCGCGCGGCCGGGCCCATGACCCCGCGCGAACGGACCGAGAAGGGCAGCGCCATGCCGGCTTTCGACTCACCTGAACCGATCTCCGTCTCGATCTCCATCGGCGCGGGACGCATCCGGATCACCGCCGCGGACCGGGCCGACACCACCGTCGAGGTGCGCCCCTCCGACGACCTGAACCCCGCCGACGTGCAGGCCGCCGCCGAGAGCACGGTCGAGTACGCCTCGGGCCACCTGCTGGTCAAGGCCCCGAGGTTCAAGGCCATGTCGCTGTTCGGCCTGGGCGGCTCGGTGGAGGTGGAGGTGGGGCTGCCCGCCGGGTCGCGGGTCAGCGCCGAGGCGGCCGGCGACATCCGCGCCGAGGGCCGCCTGGCCGAGTCATCCTTCAAGACCACCTACGGCGACCTGTGGGTGGAGGAGACGGGCAGGGTCCGGCTGTACAACGCCCACGGCGACATCACCGTGACCCGGGCGGCCGGCCACGCCGACGTGACCAGCGCCAACGGCCAGGTCCGGATCCGCGCGGTCGGCGGCGGGGTGGTCAAGTCCTCCAACGGCCACATCACGCTCGGCGAGGTGACCGGCCCGCTGCGGCTCAAGACCGCCTACGGCGACATCGGCGTCGACCGGGTGCTGGCCGACCTGGAGGCCACGACCTCCACCGGCGGCATCACCGTGGCCGAGGCGGTGCGCGGCTCGATCGTGCTGGAGACCGGCTACGGCGACATCGAGGTCGGCGTGCGCCGGGGCACCGCCGCCTGGCTGGACGCCACCGCGGTGTACGGCAACGTGCGCACCTCGCTGGACGCCGCCGACGTTCCCCACGACGCGGAGGAGACCGTTGAGGTGCGGGCCCGGACCTCCTACGGCGAGATCTTCGTGCGTCACTCGTGACGCGCCTGTGAGGCCGGATCCGGTGCGGGGCCCGCACCGGATCCGCCTCGGGCTAGCCCGCGACGGAGTAGTTGGCACGGAACACGTTGTGCGGGTCGCGGGCCCGCTTCACCTCGCGCAGCCGCGCCAGCACCGGCGCGGTGAACGCCGCCGCCGCCGAGTCGGCCCGGCTCAGGAACGTGTACGGCTTGCGCCCGCTCACCCGCTCGCCGAGCGAGCGGACCAGTTCCTCCTGCCTGGCCTTGACGCCCGCCGCCACCTCCGGGCCGAGCGACAGCCCGAACAGGTACAGCAGGTACGGCTCGGCCACCGGCCCGCTCGGCCCCGCGCCCGCCCCGGCCCGCGCCAGCGCCCCGCCCAGATGGCGGAGCTGGACGCCGACCAGGGGATCGATCGGCGCCGCCAGCAGGGCACCGGACACCTCGTCGTCCAGGCCGGTCAGCAACTCGGTGCGGGCCAGCACCGGGACCGGGTCCACCGGCTCGGCGGTGACCTGCCCCAGATCGGCGACCGCGAGCGCGTCCCGCGAGTCCCGCAGGACGCCGTCGATCTTGTCGAAGGCGGCCAGCAGCTCCCGGCCCTCCTCCGCCTCGCCCAGGTGGACGGCGTCCACGGCCACCATCGGCGGGGCGTCGGGGAGGCGCACCAGGCTCGTCCACACGCTCAGCTCGGGCGGCGCCGAGGCGGTTACGTCGCCGAAGGCGGCCAGCACGTCGGCGGCGCGGTCGCCGGGCCACACGATCCGCCCGCCGTAGACGGCCGGTGCCGGGTAGAGGTCGAACTCCACGGCGGTGACCAGGGCGAAGTCTCCGCCGCCGCCGCACAGCGCCCAGAACAGGTCGGGGTCGGACCCGGCGGTCACCCTGGCCCGCCCGCCGTCGGCGTCCACCACGTCGAAGGCGCGCACGCTGTCGGCGGCGAAGCCGTACCTGCGGGCGAACCAGCCGAGGCCGCCGCCCAGGGTGTAGCCGGTGACCGAGACGCCGGGGGCGCTGCCGGTCAGGCCGGTCAGCCCGTGCCGGCTCGCCTCGGCCTGGACCCGCTCCCACTTCACGCCCGCCCCGGCCCTGACGATCCGCTCACCGGGGTGGACCTCCACCTCGTCCAGCCGCCCGGTGCGCAGCAGGATCACGCCTTCGACGTCGCCCGACGCGCCGTGCCCGCTGGGCTGGGCGCTCACCGTCAGGCCGGCGCCGCGCGCGTACCGCACCAGCGCGGCGACGTCGTCGGCGTCCAGCGCCTCCACCACCGCGGCGACCGGCTGGGCGACGGTCAGGCTCCACGGCCGCGCGGCCTGCTCGAATCCCTCCTCACCGGGCAGCAGCACCGGCCCCCGTACGGCGGTGCGCAGCTCGCTGTTCGTCATGTCCGTGACGCTCCTCAGGTCGGGGACTCCGATCGTTCACGGCTATGACAAACGCCCGATCCAGAACGTGACATGCCGTTGCCCCATACGCCGCGTGCCGCTCGATGCCGCGCCCGGCGGCGGTAACGGCGGTGTGGGCGAACCCCACTGACGTCCTTCGTCATCGACTCCCTCCGGCCGCTGGCGGAATGTTGTGGTTGAAGCGGAACATGTTGCCGGGGTCGTGGGCCGTCTTGACGGCGACCAGTCGCTCGTACGCCTCCGGTGTGAACGCCTGGCGCACGTCCTCCGGGTCGGTGTGGGCGACGCCCGCCATGAAGTTGAGCGTGCGCATCCCGCTGTTCCATGGGCTGAGGGTCTGGACGACCCGGTCGTGCCCGGCGCATACGGCCTCGTCCTCGCCGATACCGAGGACACCGGCGGAGTAGTGCTGGAACTGGGCGGTGGTGTGCGCGACCGCGTTCGGTAGGCGCGGCGGCCGGGCGAGGGCGCCGCCGAGATGACGGATCTCGATGCTGACCGTGCTGTTCGATCCGGGGCCCACCAGCGCCAGGATCGCCTCGACGGCGTCATGGTCGAGGTGGGTGAGCTGGAAGTTGTTGATGTGGTCCGAGCCGGGCGTCGGCGGATCGTTGTGGATGGTGCCGACCTCGGTGTATGGGATGTCGGTGACCGTGTCGAGCAGCGGCGTGGCGATCTCGCGCAGCGGCTTGACGAGCCGGGCCCCGTCCTGCGGCGAGCCGAGGTGGCTCAGGCGCAGGTGCATGGCGAAACGCCCGCGCAACTCCTCGGGGACCTCGGGCACATCGGGCCAGGGCATCATGAAGAAGGAGGAACTGAGCTCGTCGGGCACCTCGGTGACCCATGTGCGGTAGAAGTGCAGCACGTCACGGATCGACTCGGCCGGGAAGAACAGGCCACCGCCGTAGATCCGCGGCACCTCCACCAGTTCCGTGGGCCCTTGACACTGTCGGCGAGTCTCATCACCGCCCCGGCGGTCAGAGCGGGGCCACCCGTCGGCTGGATCTGCTCGATCATTGGCGATGCCGAGGGAGAGAGATCGGCATCGGTCTTGTACGGATCGGACATGCTCCGGGGATCTCCCGCCCGACCGCCGCTCCCGGCAGATCGTCGGGGGGCTCGGCTGGGCTACGACAGCGCCCGGCGGCCTCGATGGTCCGTTGCAGGTCGGCCACGTGTATGTCATGCCGCTCGGTGGCCGCTGCCGGGGCGGCGACCAGGTCCCGGTTCACGACGTGTCGTGGTACCGCTTCCTATGTGAACCTCATATATGTATCGTCTCAACCATGAACTCATTAGATGATGAATTAAGCGGGTGCAGATGATCAGCGTGATCGGCGCGGGACTTCCCCGTACCGGCACCACATCGCTGAAGACGGCGCTGGAGCGGCTCGGTTTCGGCCCATGCCACCACATGCAGGAGATCGCCGCCCATCCGGACCAGGCACAACGCTGGCGGCAGATCCTGGACGGACCGATCGATTGGAACGGCACGCTGGACGGCTACCGGGCCGCGGTGGACTGGCCGAGCGCCCACTTCTGGCGCCCGCTCTCACAGGCGTACCCCGACGCCAAGGTCATCCTCACCGTGCGTGATCCGCACGCCTGGTACGCCAGCCTCCGCGACACCGTCTTCGCGCTGCTGACCGACCCCGGCGCGGCGCCTGGCGCCCTGCGCCCCATGCTCGCCGCCATGCGGCCATTGCTGGCACGAGTCTGGAGCGAGACGTTCGGCACGACGCTGGACGAGCCGATGCCCGAGGAGCGCCACGCCGTGGAGGTGTTCCGGCGCCGCACGGACGAGGTGACCAGCGCTCTGCCCGCCGACCGGATCCTGATCCACGAGAGCAGGCAGGGCTGGGAACCGCTGTGCGGCTTCCTCGGCGTGCCCGTGCCGGATGAGCCGTACCCGCACCTCAACGATCAGCGCTCCGCCCAAGCGCGCCTGCGCGGGGCGGCGGACCGGTGAATCTCCGAATCCTGCTCACCCTGCACGGCCTGGTCACCCTGGCGGCGGGGGTGGTGCTCATCGCCGCACCCGGTCTGGTTCCCAGCGCCGTCGGCATAAGCGTCCCCGAGAACGCCTACCTGGTGTGCCACCTGCTGGGCGCCGCCGAACTGGCAGTGGCGTTCCTGTCGTTCGCGGCCCTGCGGCAACCGGAGGGGATACTCCTGGCCGTGCGGACCCTGATCGTGTTCCACGGCTGCGCCGCCGCCGTCGAGGCCTACGCCTTCACTCGCGGCCTCCACGCCTCGATCTGGGCGAACGTGGCGCTACGGCTGGCGGTCATCGCCCTGTTCACCCACTACGGGCTACGTCAGAAGGAGCTGACATGACCATCGAGAGCACCGGCGTCCTGGTCTGCGGCGGCGGCCCGGCCGGCATGTGCTGGGCTAGCCGGTGCGACCGTTTCCTGCCGGAGTGGCTGCCCTCCCGGGCCGATCTCGTCCTGTACGGGGCCGGGACGGTCCCGTGTCGATCAGGAGGCGATGGGTTTCACCTGCCCGGCATTGCCGCCGCCTACCTCGGCCATCGGCGCGCGCCGATCGGCCAGGTGGGCGACGAACGCCCGGGTGGCGGAGTGGTCGGCACGGTCGAGCGGCTCGGCTGGGCCGCACTTGGTTCGCTCCGTTCGGTGGCCAGACCGCCGCGGACGACACGCGGGACCACCTGGCCGGCCGCGGCGGCGATGGCGGCCGGCTGTGTCTTCTGCGGGACGTGCGGTCGGCGGATGGGAGGGCCACCGCTGCCGCCTCCTCCGGCCGAACGACGCGGGGACGCCTGCTGGTTCAGGCCGGCCGCGCATGACCTACCTGTCTCTGCCCATCCTGGAACCCGCGGCACGGGATGGGCTGCCGTAAGAGGGGTCACCTTTAGTGGGCCCCGGGCGTCCTTGACTGATCGCTCCGGGAGCGTATGTTCCGTTTAGGAAAGTTTCCTAATGGTGGCGTCACCCCCTTCGGAACCGGAGGAAGCGCACATGAGAAGAAGCAGGGCGGCGGTTGTGTCGGCCATCGCGTTGCTCACCGCGTCGCTGCTGGTGGGCACGGCATCCCCCGCCCAAGCCGCCCCTTCGGGCTGCTGGGCCTGGCAGGAGTATTACGCCCGCGTGTTCAGCAGGTGCACGAGCGGCACGGGTACGCAAGCGGTCCATGTATACGGCATTCACATAAACCCCATGAACGGGCCCTGGACCGTGACCGGTCCGCGTGTGGGGGTGGGTGAGACCTCAGAGGTCAACTTCCCGGGCAACATCCTTACCGTCACCATCCTGAAGTACGACTAACGTCATCCGGCACGGTGAGCCCCCGCCCGTCAGGGCGGGGGCTTTGGTTATTCTTCGATGCGAATTCTGTCGTGGCGCATCCTTCTGACCATGGACACCCCGACCACGCGAAGATGATCGCCCGGCTGTGCGAGTATCTGGTCAGGCGCCGCGCCCTGGATGCTCGCCTGAGCGTCGATGCCATCGCGGCGCAGGTCACGATCCGGCTCGGCGACCGGCACCGTGTTGGGCGATCTCGGCCTGGCCCTGCGCGAGGCAGGCCGGTACGGTGAGGCGATTACCGTTCATGAGCAGGCGGTGGCCTGTTTCAAGGCGGTCGGTGATGTGCACAGCGCGAACCTGGCTCTACGCGACCTGTCGGCGGCCCAGTGCCTCGGGGGCCGCCACAGGCCCCGCCGAGTCGTACGGACAGGGGGTGACCGCCGTCCGGGCAGCCGCCGGTCACCGTGACGATCGACCGCATCGGTCTCATCGTCCTGGGCCGCGACGAGCACGTGTACCGCTGCGAAGTACCCTGAATTTAGACCTAAACTCAGGGGGGATCGAGATGACGCGGACGACAGTGGTGACCGGCGGCGGAACCGGCATCGGCAAGGCGGTGGCGGCGCGTTTCGCGGCCGACGGCGACCAGGTGGTGCTCATCGGCCGACGCGCCGACGTCCTGGAAAAGGCGGCTGCGGAGATCGGTGGCACCGCTCTGCCGGCCGACCTCAGCGAACCGGCAGAGGCCGAGCGCGTACGCGCCGACCTGGCCGGGCGTTTCGGCGGGATCGACGTGCTGGTCAACAACGCGGGCGGCAACGTCGAAAGGACCGGCACCCACGAGGGCGTCGTGGATCGCTGGTCGGGCAACTTCCGGGCCAACGTGCTGACGGCGGTGCTCCCGACCGAGGCTCTGCGTGATCTGCTCAACCCGTCCGGGCGAGTCGTGTTCGTCAGCTCGATCGCGGCCCTGCGGGGCTCGGGCGGCAGCTCCTACGGGCCGATGAAGGCGGCCCTGCACCCCTACGCGTTCGACCTCGCCGCCGCGCTCGGGCCGCGCGGCATCACGGTCAACGTCGTCGCCCCGGGCCTCATCGAGGACACCGAGTTCTTCGGCGGCACCCTGAGCGACGAACGCCGCGCGACGCTCGTCGCGCAGACCCACACCGGCCGGGCCGGATCGCCGCAGGATGTCGCCGAGACCGTGCACTGGCTCGCCTCGCCCGGCGCCGGGCACATCACCGCGCAGATCATCCAGGTGAGCGGCGGCGCCGAACGTGGCCGGTAAGCCACCGCGTGACCGGGCCGATGCCATCCAGGACGCCTGGCGGCGTGAGCTGCCGGGCGTCCCGGTGGACTCGATCGGGATCATCACCCGCGTCTGGTGGGCCGCCAAGATCTTCGGTGACGAGCGTCGTCGTCTCCTCGCGGACCTGGGCCTGGACGTGGCGACCCTGGACCTGCTGTCGACGTTGCGGCGCGCCGGTCCGCCGTACCGGATGAGTCCGGGAGACCTGGCCGAGGCGTGCATGGTGACGCGCGGCGCCATCACCCAGCGCGTGGAACGCGCGGTCAACGCCGGACTGGTCGAACGCGCCACCGCCGGGTCGGGCTACCACGCGCGCGCGATCACCCTCACCGAGGTCGGCAACGCCCTGCTCGACCAGGTCGTCGATGACCTGCTCCGGGCCGAGCACCGCCTGGTCGGCCATCTCGCACCCGAACGCCGAGAACAGCTCGCCGCGCTACTACGCGAGCTGCTCGGCGGACTCGGCGACCGGAGCTTGACGGGCCACGTCGGGGACTTAGGGGTGGGCTGACATCGTGGCAAACCGGAGCAGGCAACCCGGGTAAGCAATAGTTCTTGAGTCGAGTTCGTTGGATCTTCCTCGACTTCCCCCTTCCTGGCCTGCGAGCTGGGTCTTCTCAGGTTCGCCAGATGGAACCGCGACGCCGCCGAGTTGCTGACCATCGCCGAAGACCTGCGCCGGTCCGATTGAACCTTTCTCAAGCCGTGCACGAAAGAAGAGAACTCCGCAGAGTTGGTCGAGCCTGAGAGGACGATCCCATCGCAACTTCAGCATGAGAGCGGGATCATCTGACAAGAGCGTGGAAGGAGCCGGGGAGGTGTGGGATGAGTGCGGTTGATCCCGTCGAGAGCGGACCGGCGACGATCGCCTTCGGACCGTTGTTACGCAGCCTGCGGCATGAAGCGCAGCTGACCATGGAGGAGTTGTCGCACGCCTCCGGCATCAGCGAGCGTGCCATCGGTGACATGGAACGTGGAACCAGCCGTGGCCCGCAGCGCCGTACGGTCCAGGCTCTGGCGAAGGCCCTGAACCTGGCGCCGCAGCAGGCTCGGGCTCTGGCGGAGGCCGCGCAAGCCGGTCGTCCCCGACCGGCGGGGACCGGCGGGGTGTGCGCGTTTCCGCGCGGCACGGGGGACTTCACCGGCCGGGCGGCGGAGCTGGAGCTTCTGCGCGAGCTGGCCGAGGGGCCCGCGGCGGCTGGGACGGCGGGGGTGGCCACCATCTCGGGGCCGGCCGGGACCGGGAAGACGACGCTGGTCGTGCACGCCGCCGAGTATCTGGGTGGCAGATTCCCCGACGGCCGCCTGTACGTCGACCTGCGCGGAATGGACCCGGTTCCGCTGGAGCCGGCGGTCGCGCTGGCCCGGATGTTGAAGGCGCTCGGGGTGGCCGAGCGGCGCATCGCAGGCGAGGAGAACGAACGGGCCGGGCAGTACCGGGCGGTGCTGCGGGAGCGGCGCTGCCTCATCGTGCTGGACAACGCCGTCGGAGAAGCCCAGGTGCGGCCCCTGCTGCCGGCTGCCGGACCCGGGTTGACGCTGATCACCAGCCGTCGCAGCCTGGCCGGGCTGGAAGGAGTGCGCCAGATCCCGCTGGCGCCGCTGCCGGACGATGAGGCGGCGACGTTGCTGGCGGCGATCATCGGCAGGCAGCGCGCCGAAGCAGACCCGCGAGGGCTGGCCGAGGTCGTGCGGTTGTGTGGGAACCTGCCGCTGGCGGTGCGGATCGCCGGCAACCGGCTGCAGAGCCGCCCCGGCTGGGACCTGGGCCAGTTGGCCGGACGGCTCGGTGATCAGGAGCGGCGGCTGGAGGCGCTGTCGGCCGGTGATTTGGCGGTGGCCGGTGCCTTCCAGCTGTCCTACCGCCAGCTGTCGCTGACCGCTCGGCTTCTGTTCCGGCGTTTGGCGCTCGCCGCCGCCCCGGACTTCGGGGTGCCGATGGCCGCCGTCCTGGCCGAGGTCGACCTGTTCGAGGCCGAAGACGCGCTGGAGGAACTGGTCGAGCTGGGGCTGCTACAGGCGCCGTTCGCCGTGGCCTACCGCTTTCACGATCTGGTGCGGCTGTATGCGCGGGCCCGGCTGAGCGAGCAAGAGCCGATCGAGGAACGGCGCGCGGCGCGGCGGCGGATGGAGTCCTGGCTGCTGGAGACGGCGGTGGTGGCCGGTCGCTGGTTCGAGCCCGGGTTCGGTGCGCCACCTGAGGGTTGGAGCGAGCTGGTCACGCTGGCGGATGCCGACCAGGCCGAGGCGTGGCTGCGCGGCGAGAGCGAGGGTTGGCTGGCGGCGCTGCGGTCGGCGGCGCGCGGCGGCGAGCACGCGCGGGTGGTCGAGGTGGCCGAGTCGATGCACTGGTTCTCCGACCGCTGGATTCACTGGGGTCACTGGCGGGAGGTGTTCGAGCTGTCCTCGGCCGCCGCCCGTGCCCTGGCCGATCCGCTGCTGGAGGCGGTGCATCTCAATTACCTGTCGTGGGCCTACAGCATCACCGAGCGACGCTATCCGGAGGCCGAACGGGCTGCGCTGGCCGCCTTCGAGCTGGCGGGTAAGGCGGGTGACGCGCGGCAGGCGGGCTGGTCGCTGACGTATGCCGCCTGGGCGGTGCGCGACTCGGCCGGCGCCGGTGACCTGGAGCGAGCCGCCCGGCACGCGGCCCGTGGCGCGGAGTTGCTGCGGCAGGCCGGTGACGCCGAGGGGTATCCGCAGGCTGCGCTGACCTCGGCCGACTGCCTGTCCCGGCTGCGGCGTGCGGAGGAGTCCCTGGCTGAACTGACGGAGCTGGTCGGTGTCCTGCGCGATCCCGGGTATGGCGGAGCTCCGGCGATCGTGGCCTTCAGTCTCGGCTGCGCGCTGGACGTGATGGGCGACAACTACGCCACGCTGGGCCGCCACCGGGAAGCGTCGGAGCACTACCGGCTGGCGCTGCCCCAGCTCAAGGCCCATCCGATCACGCGGGCGATCGGGCGGACCCTGCGGAACCTGGCCGCCGTGCTGTGTCGTCTGGGCGAGGTCGAGTCTGTCCGGCGGGTGCTTGACGAGGCTCGCGCGCTCTACGAGGAGGCGGGACAGGACGACTCGGTCGCCGCCGTGCTGGAGGACCTGGCCGATCTCGAGAGCGGTGGCGTGGTCCTGCTCAGCCGCGAGACGTTGGTGTAGGCCTGTCAAGCGTCAAACGACCTAGATCCGCCCGCTTCGACAGGGTGAGGAAGGCGCAGGCGAATGACTGATTCCTCCTGCTTGTCCTGAGCCGAGTCTGGATCCACGACCGGATCTCGGAAGAAGGAGAAGCACGATGAATCGAAGATCCATGATCGGCCTGGCGGCCGCCGCCGTCACGCTCGGCCTGGCGGCCCTGCCGCCGGCCGCCTCCGCTGGCGGAGTCAGCGGCAAGCCCACCGTGGTACTGGTGCACGGCGCTTTCGCTGACTCCTCCAGCTGGAACGGCGTCATCCAGCGGTTGCAGCGTGCCGGATATCCGGTGCTGTCGGCGTCCAACCCGCTGCGCGGCCTGGAGCCCGACGCCGCCTACGTCCGCAGCGTGCTCGACAGCGTCAAGGGCCCGATCGTGCTGGCCGGTCACTCCTACGGAGGAGCCGTGATCAGTGCCGCCGCCGTGGACCATCCGCAGGTCAAGGCGCTGGTCTACATCGCCGCTGTCATCCCCGACCGGGGCGAGAGCACCGGCGAGCTGACCACCCGCTTCCCCGGCAACACCCTGGGCCAGAACCTGCTGCGGGTGCCTTTCCCGCTGCCCGGCGGTGGCACCGGGACCGACCTCTACGTCAAGCCCTCCGCCTTCCACCGGCACTTCGCCGCCGACGTACCTGCCGGCACCGCCGCGCTGCTGGCCGCCACCCAGCGGCCCGCGGCCACCACCGCGCTGGAGGAGAAGGCCACGAAGACCGCCTGGCGGACCATCGCCTCCTGGGCCCTGCTCGCCACCGAGGACCGGGCCATCCCGCTGGCCGCCCAGCGATTCATGGCCGAGCGCGCCGGCTCCCGCACCATCGAGGTGAAGGCCTCCCACGCCGTGGCCGTCTCCCAGCCCGACCGCGTCGCCAAGATCATCTTCGATGCTGCAAGGAGCGAATCGTGAAACCCACCATCGTCCTCGTCCATGGCGCCTTCGCCGAGTCCGCGAGCTGGAACGGCGTCATCAGCAGGCTGCGCGCGGCCGGCCACCGCGTCATCGCCGCCGCCAACCCGCTGCGCAGCCTGTCCGGCGACGCCGCCGCCGTCCGAAGCCTGCTCACCAGCATCGAGGGGCCGATCGTCCTGGTCGGCCACTCGTACGGAGGAGCCGTGATCACCAACGCGGCCATCGGCCTCGGCAACGTCAAAGCCCTGGTCTACGCCGCCGGGCTCGCCCCCGACAAGGGTGAGAGCGTGCCCGATCTGACCGGTAAATATCCCGGCGCGACCCTCGGCGAGGTGCTCTACCAAGTCCCATTCCCGGACGGCACCACCGACGCCTACATCGAGCAGAGCGGCTACCACCGGCACTTCGCCGCCGATCTCTCCCCCGAGCAGGCCACAGTGGCCGCCGCCACGCAACGCCCGTTCAACAGCGCGGCGGCCGGTGAGGGGTCGGGCGAGCCCGCGTGGCGGACGATCCCATCCTGGTTCATCTACCCTGAGCTGGACCTGGCGATCCCGGCCGAGGTCTTCCGCTTCATGGCTGAGCGGGCCGGAGCGCGGGCGACGGTCGAGGTGCCCGGCGCCTCGCACGCGTTGCCCGTCTCCCAGCCTCAGGCAGTGGCGGACTTCATTCTCCGCGCAGTGGCCAACATTTAGGCACCAGCAGGGCTCAGGGACGCGACAGCGCGTCCCTGAGCCCTGCTCGCGAAGCGACACCCAGCTTGGGAAAGACGCGGTAGAGGTGGGCGCCAACCGTCCGCGGCGACAGGTACAGGCGCTCGGCGATCTGCTTGTTGGACAGGCCGCTCGCCGCCAGATGGGCGATCTCCAGCTCCTGCGGGGTCAGGGTGTCACGCCCGCCCGGAGCCTCTCCAGGCCGCTGATGGCCGGTGGCACGCAACTCGTGCTCGGTCCTGGCCAGCCACGGGGTGGCCGCCAGCGCGGCGAAGCCGTCACGGGCGGCCAGCAGATGCCCACGCGCCTCGGAGGGCGCCCGCTTGCGGCGCAGCTTCTCGGCGAAGGCGAGCCGGATGCGGGAGACCTCGAACAGCCACCGTTCAGCAGCCGGTACGGCAAGCAGGGCCTCCAGGCGATGAGCGACCGGTTCGTCATCGACGGCGAGTGCCTCCGCCCCCGCCTGGATCAGCGCCATACGCGGGGACAGTCCGGCGATCCCACCTGCCTTCATCGCCGCCACGTGCGCGAGAGCCTCCTTCGTGCGGCCGGTGCGCACCGCCCCCTCGACCAGGTCGAACATCACCCACGTGCAGTGCGGCACGTGGGAGGCTAGCGTCCCCGCCGGGCTCATCGCGGCGGCATGCAGGTAGGCGGCCTCGAAGTCGCCCTGGCCGGAGGCGGCCAGGGCCCTGGGGTGGTGGGCGAAGAGCACGGCGCTGGTCACTCCGCGGGGCAGTGCCCAGCGGGTGATCTCGTCGGCCAGTTCATGAGCCTCGCCGGTCCGGCCTCGGCCGGCTGCGATGATCGCCCGGTTGTAGAGGAAGTACCAGGTGAAGAAGGCGAAGCCACTCGTGCCGCAGATGTGGTGGCCTTCGCGGGCGAGTTCGTCCGCCTCGTCCCAGCGGCCCACGAGGTAGTCCTCCAGGCACAGGTGCATCAGCGCCCCGAGGTGGCGGCGGGGTGAACCGCCCTGACGGCCCTGCCGTACCAGCCGCCAGGAAGCCTCCCGTGAATCGCTCAGCCGGTCGAGGTAGACCGAGGCCGTGCCGATGCGCACTACGCGGGCCGGGTTGTCGTATTCGGACAGGGTGGCGAGGAGCTTGTCCAGCTCGGGGGTGGCCGCGGCAGCCGTACGCACTGGGTCGGGGAAGGTCCTGCTTGCCACGGTGAGCACGTCGGGCGGGCTTGGGGTCAGCCGTTCCAGTGCCCGGTAGAAGGCGGCCCAGTGCGAGGGGGTCCCGGCCCACCAGGAGAGCAGGAGCAGCGTGTGCATCGCCTCGATGAGGGCGGGGTCGTCGGCCTGGTAGCCGTGGGCGCCGGTCTCGATGGCTCCGGACAGCAGGCGATGGGCGGTGTGCACGTCGCCGTCGCCCTCGAGCATCAGGAAGGCCGCCGCGTTCGCGGCATGCAATGAGCCCGACGGGTCGCTCGTGCCGGCTCTCGCACCAGGTGCTGCGCTTCGAGATCTTTCGGTGCTCAGATCCGCATCGGGCGGGCCGGCTCTCCTCGTCGCATCCGAGCTCACCCTGCGGGCATGGGCCAGCAGCGTCTTGGCATCGTCGATCACACCTCCCGCCTCCGCGCCGATGTAGGCCGCCTCGGCCAGGCGTCTGGCGCGCGCCTGCGTCGTGCCGCTCAGCTCGGCCGCGCGAACCAGCGCCGCGACTGCGCCTAACGCGTCGCCGCGGAGCATGACGTGCCGGGCCGCCTCGTCCAGGAGCACCGCGACCGACTCGTCCGGGCCCGCCGCCGCGGCGGCCAAATGCCAGGCCTGCCGCTCCGGGTCGCCCCGCAGCGCGGCGGCGATGGACAGGTGCGCGCCGCGCCGCGCCTCATGGGTGGACAGATCGACGATCGCCGATCCGATCAGCGGATGGCGGAAGACGAGGCGGGCCGATGCGTCCTCCACCCGGACCAGCTGCGCACGCTCGGCCGGAGCGAGGTCGGTGAGGCCGTGCTGCTCACCGGCCACCTCGCGTAGCAGCCGCAGGTCTCCGGCACCCTCAAGCGTGGCGACCAGGAGCAGCCGCTGCGTGGCTTCGGGAAGGTCGGCTATCCGGGCCGCGAAGACCGCCTGCAACCGCTCGTTCAGCGGTACCACGTCGGAGCCGTCCATGCCGCCCGGTCCCGCGCCGGTCACACAGGCGGGCAGCTCGATCAACGCCAGCGGATTGCCGCGGGCGAGATCGAGCACCCGTCGGCGGACGTAGCCGGGCAGTTCCGGGAATCGCGTGTCCACCAGCCGCGCGGAGGCCTCCCGGCCCAGCGGCTGGATCACGACCTCAGCCAGTCCCCGGCGGTCGAGAAAGCTCTCGGTACCCGTCCGGGAGGAGGCCACCAGCCCGACCGGGCGGCCCGCCACGCGCCTGGCGATGAAGCCGAGCGCCACCGCGCTCGCGCGATCGACCCACTGCACGTCGTCGACCAGCAGCAGCACCGGCTCCCGCTCGGCGACCGCCATGGCCAGGGCCAAGGCGGCGTTGCAGACCAGTAGCGGCTCCGGTGGCGGACCGGTGCCGAAACCCAGCGCCACCTGGAGCGCCTCCCGCTGGCTCAGCGGCAGGCGCTCCAGGTCGTCCTGCGCGGGCAACAGGAGCTGGTTGAGACAGGAGTAGCTGACATCCGCCTCAAACTCCGAGCCCCACGCCCGTAACACCCGCATGCCCACCGCCACCGCGTGCTCGGCGGTGACGTCCAGGAGCGCGGACTTGCCGACGCCCGGCTCACCCCTGATCAGCCTGCTCTCACCGCGAAGCCGTACCAGGTCAAGAAAGCGGTCGATGCGCTCCAGTTCGACGTCACGCCCGAACAGTTCCGTCGCGGTCATCGAAGTCTCGTTTCGGGTTGCCGGAAGGTGCCTGGCTTCAGGGGTTCCTGAAGGATGGTGAGCACGAGGGTCAGACGAAGCGCTGCACGAAGGTGAGAGCGGTGCCGCAGACCTCACGCCAGCCGCTGTCGATGGTCAGGGAGTGGCCACGGCCCGGCATCTCGATGATCTCGGTGACGTGGTGCTCGTTGCGAACCTGCCTCGGCGAAGACCTGCGCCCAGCGGTCCCAGCTGGAGGGCAGCAGCCATAGGCCGTGCACGAAGACGACGGGGATGCGGCCGGAGGCGTTGGCCTGCTCGATCTGGGCGATGTCGTGGGCGTGGGTGAATGACAGGCCGGGCTCAGAGCGCCGGGGGCGGCCGGTCACCGGGTAGAACAACACCTGCTGCCGCAAGATGAGACCGCCGCGATCCTTGGCTCTCAGGGTGAACGCGACGCTCATGTTCCCGCCGACCGAGTCGCCTGCCACCGCGATCCGGTCGGGGTCCAGGCCCATGGCAGGGTCTTCGGCGACCCAAGTGGCGCCTGTCCAGTTATGCTCAATCGCTACCGGGTAACGCTGTTCGGGCGCCAGGTCGTACACGGGGAAGCGACGGCAGCCCCGGTGCCGACCGCCAGCTCACGCACTAGCCGGTCGTGGGTGCGAGCGTTGCCGGACACCCATCCGGTGCCATGAATGTAGACAATGACCGGCAGCTGCCCGGTGCTGCCCGCCGATTCGACGATGCGGGCTCTGACCTCACCGGTGAGACCGCCTGGAATGGTCACCCACTCCTCATCGACGGCCTGGCGGTCCTCGTTCGGCTCGATCTGGAAGAGGTAGGGCGGCTGGGCGGTGGCGTCGGCGAATGCCTGGGCCCCGGTTCCAGGACGAGCTTGCTCATGATCACTCCCGGAAGGTGCGGGGGTTATGCGATCCATGCAAGCAACGCGGACCAGGCCAGCCCAGGAAGAACCGGTGGCAGAAGTAAGGCTCTGCCGCCGGACAGAACTCGGACCCCCTGCATCGGGCCGCTTTGGCTTCTGACGTCCTAATCTGGCCAGGAGGCTCCTGAACGGTCTGCGAAGTGGTGCGATGAGCCGCTCAGCGGACCGGCCGGCGGCAAGGAGCGCACGCATCTCGCGCAGCCCGTGATCTGCCTGGTACTGGCCGCGCTGGCGGCGATCCTCACCGCCCGCCCCGTCCCTGCCCGGTGTGCTGAGCCCGGCCCCCGGCGACGCCGGGAGGATCTACATGGGCATGCTGAAGGAGAGCAGCCGGCGGTCAGTCCGCCACTGGCGCCGATCGATGCCGGGAAGCCGCGAGCTGATGCAAGGTGTAGCCGCCCGAGGCTTGTTTGAACAGGTACTCCGCGCGCTCGTAGGACAGTCGGCGCCTGCCGGTCTGCGGGCACAGGTCGGCCGGGGCCGGTCTGCGGGCGGGGGCGGGCCTGCGGCCGGCCAGGAAGAGCGGGCCGCTGGCCCGGCCCGCGACCAGCTCCCCCAGCAGGGTCGCGGCGCCGTCGCCCCACGCGATCGTGGCAGCGCGGCGGGCGGGCAGGTCGAGGTCCTCCACGTTGAGCGCGAGGACGGCCCCGGCGGGGGCGCCCGACTCATGCACCAACCGCCACAGCGCCCTTTCCCGTGGTGACGGGTGCTGCCAGAGCACGGTCAGGGCATGATCGTCGATGGCGGGGCGTCTCGTCCGGTCGTGGTGCTTCCTGGCCAGTTCGGCCGACAGGTCGCCTCCACGCGCCTGGTGACGGTCTTGCAGGAATCAGACGTCGCGCGCCTCCCATGCGAAAAGGGCCGGGCCGTCATGTCGAGGACGGCCCGGCGCCTCCGATCTACTGGTGTCGGCCGTCAGGCGAACGGTGAGGAGCGGGACTCGTGAAGTACATGCTGATGATCTACAACAACCCGGCGATCTGGGAGGCCATGCCCGGGAAGGAGCGCGAGCGGGCCGTCGCCGAGGCCACCGCGCTGATGGACGAGTTGCAGCGGTCCGGGGAGTGGGTGGGGGGCGAGGGCCTGGCCGACCCGTCCAACAGCCGGACGGTGCGGGTCCGCCACGGCGTGCCCGCCGTCACCGACGGGCCGTACCTGGAGGCCAAGGAGCACCTGGCCGGGTACTGCGTCGTGGAATGCGAGAGCATGGAACGGGCCCTGGCCATCGCGACCCGATGGCCTGACGCGCGTCACGCCGGCATGGAGGTCCGGCCGCTGATGGGCGGCTCGGGCCTGGAGATGTGAGCCGGTAGGTCACTCGCGCAGGAAGCGGCCGGTGTGAGAACCGGCGATCTCGGCCAGCCCGGTCGGCGGCCCCGGTGACCACCGTCAGCACGCCCTTGGGGAAGGCGACGGTAGCCCCGGTGATCACGATGTGCTCGTCCCGCAAAGCATTCCGTTCCAGATCGGAGGGGGTCAGCGGCCCAGCCGGCGGTACCGCCGGACGGCCAGCGGCGCGAACACCGCGATCATCAGCAGCGGCCAGCCCGCGGCCAGCGGCACGGCGTACTGGGCGGCCAGGGACTCTCCGCCCCACCCGGGGTTACCGAACAGTTCCCGGATCGCCGCGACCGTCGCCGACAGCGGGTTCCACTCGGCCGCCGCGGCGAGCCAGGCGGGCATCGTCTCCGGCGGGACCAGCGTGTTGGAGACGAACATCAGCGGCCACACCAGGATCTGGATGAAGGCGAGCATCTCCGGCCGGCCCACCACCAGGCCCAGCCAGATGCCCAGCCACAGCATCGCGAACCGCAGCAGGAGCAGCAGCCCGAAGGCGGCCAGCGCACGCGCGGGGCCCTCGTGCCAGCGCCAGCCGACGGCCAGCCCGGCGCCGATCATCACCGCCAGCCCCAGCACCGAGTGCAGCAGGTCGGCCACGCCCCGCCCGGTGACCACGGCGGCCCCGGACATGGGCATGGACCGGAACCGGTCGGTGACGCCCTTGGCCGCGTCTCCGGCCACGGCGGCGAAGGTGGTCTCGATGCCGAACAGCATGGTCATGGCGAACATGCCGGGCATGAGGAACTCGCGGTAGCCGCCCCCGCCGGGCAGCGCCACGGCGCCGCCGAACAGGTAGCCGAACATCAGCAGGATCATCACCGGGAACAGCAGCACGACCAGCGCCTGTCCGGGCCGGCTCCCCCAGTGGATCAGGTCGCGGCGGGTGATCGTCCAGGTGTCGGCGGCGGCCCAGCCGAGCCGTCCGAACAGCGCGGTCATGAGCGGCCTCCGGTCAGGGTGAGGAACACCTCGTCGAGGGTGGGACGGCGGACCGCGATGTCCTCGGGGGCCAGGCCGCGTTCGGCCAGCGTCCGGACCAGCTCGCCGAGCGCGGCGACCCGGTCGGCGACCGGCACGCTCAGACGGCGCAGCGCGGTCTCGGCGACCGGCTCGGCGGAACCCACCTTGGCCAGCACCTCGGCGGCGGCCGGCAGGTCGGCCTCGGTGCGCACCACGACGTCGATGCGGTCGCCTCCGGCGCGCGACTTCAGCTCGGCGGGGGTGCCGTGGGCGATGGCCCGGCCGTGGTCGATGACGCAGATCGCGTCGGCCAGGCGGTCGGCCTCCTCCAGGTACTGCGTGGTGAGCAGCACGGTGGTGCCGGTGGACACCAGGTCGCCGACGGTGTCCCACACCTCGTTACGGGCGGCGGGGTCCAGGCCGGTGGTCGGTTCGTCCAGGAACAGCACGCGGGGGCGCAGGATCAGCCCAGCGGCCAGGTCCAGGCGGCGGCGCATGCCGCCGGAGTAGGTCGCGGCGGGTTTGGCCCCGGTGTCGGCCAGGCCGAAGTGCTCCAGCAGTTCGACGGCGCGGCGGGCGGCGGCCCGGTTGCCCAGGTGGGACAGGCGGGCGAACATTTCCAGGTTCTGCCGCCCGCTGAGCCGCTCGTCGATCGCGGTGTTCTGGCCGACCAGGCCGATGGCGCCGCGCACCAGGTCGCCCTGGTGGGCTACGTCGAACCCGGCCACCGAGGCCTGGCCGCCGTCGGCGCGCAGCAGGGTGGCCAGGATCCGCACGGTGGTGGTCTTGCCGGCCCCGTTGGGGCCGAGCAGGCCGCACACGCTGCCGGCCGGGACCTCCAGGTCGAGCCCGTTCAGCGCGGCGGTCCCGCGATAGGTCTTGCGCAGGCCCGCCGCCACGACGGCGGGCCCGGACATCACGCTCATCCAGCCTCCAAAACTCTATACGGCGTAGAGAGTAGCATGAAATTACGTACGCCGTAGAGAATTTCTGGGGGCGAGCCGTATGGACTGTGTGGACTGTGTGGACAATGTGAGGATGACGACCGAGTACAGCGGCGGAGGAGATCCCCGGCGCAGCATCGAGCTCATGTGGGGACTCCAGGAACGCCCCCGGCGCGGCCCCAAGCCGAAGCTGACCGCGCCGCGGATCGCCGAGGCAGCGGTGGCCGTCGCCGACGCCGAAGGGCTGGCCGCCGTCTCCATGCGCCGCCTGGCCGAGCAGCTCGGCGTCACCGCGATGTCGCTCTACACCTACGTCCCGGGCAAG
Source organism: Spongiactinospora sp. TRM90649 (assembly GCF_029382225.1). Lineage (GTDB taxonomy): Bacteria > Actinomycetota > Actinomycetes > Streptosporangiales > Streptosporangiaceae > Spongiactinospora. The sequence goes on along the minus strand of NZ_JARLTC010000039.1, from coordinate 68,450 downwards.
GCCGAGCTGATCGACCTCATGCTCGACACCGTCTACGGCGAAGTGGACATGCCCGACCCCCCGCCCGCGGACTGGCGGGCGCGGATCGAGCACCTGGCCCGCGAGAACCGCGACCTGTACCTGCGCCACCCGTGGCTGCTGCAGGTCGCCGTCAGCCGCCCGCCGCTGGGCCCCAACCTGATCGCCAAATACGACTACGAGCTGCGCGCGCTGGAGGGCACCGGCCTCAGCGACGTCGAGATGGACCTGGTACTCTCCATGATCACCGACTACGTGCACGGCGCCGCCCGGGGGGCGCTGCACGCCTCGCAGGCCGCCGCCAGCACCGGACTGAGCGACCAGGAATGGTGGGAGCGGGCCGGGCCGGTGCTGTCGAAGGTCTTCGACCCGGCCCGCTACCCCACCGCCGCGCGCGTCGGCGCGGCCGCCGGCCAGGAGCTCGGCGGGGCCTACGCCCCCGAACGCTCCTTCGCCTTCGGCCTCGCGCGCCTGCTGGACGGCGTCGCCGCCCTCATCGCCGGTCGCTGACCCGCTCGCCGCCCGCCGGGTCCTCCGCCGCCAGGCGGCGCAGGTACCCGGCCAGCCGGGCGGCGTCCTCGGCGTGCCAAGCCGCGGTCAGCCGGTCGAACACCTCCTGCTGGAAGGCGTGCGCCCCGCCAAGCAGGCGGGACCCGGCCGGGGTGAGGGCGAGCGTGGCGCGGCGGCCGTCGTGCGCCGAGGACTCACGGGTGACCAGCCCGTGCCTGACCGCCTCGCCGACCATCCGGCTGGCGCCGGAGCGGTCCAGGCCGAGTTCGTGGGCGACGTCGCCGACCGACACCTCGCCCAGCCGCGCGGCGGCGGCGTCGATCGCCTCCAGGACCAGGATGTCCTGGAACCTGGCGGCGCCGACCGTACCGGCCTGGCCGCCCGCGCCCACGGCCGAGGCCGCCACCCAGCGGCGGGCCCAGAAACGGACCAGCCGGAACAGCGCGGGACCGGCCCCTTCGACCTCCGGGCCCGCGCCGCCCGGTGCCGCCGTGAGGCCGGCCTCCGGGTCCGGGCGGGCCCCCGGATCGGTGCCGACGCCGGCTCGCGGCGGATCCCCGCCCGCCCCGACGTCGCCGAGGACCTCCGGCTGGACGCCGTCCCGCTCATGCCGCAGCTCGGGAAACATGACCCCTCCAAATCACGTGCGCTTCACAAGCATCACGGTCCGCGCCGCCATCCCCCGGCACAGGCCGCCTTCCGTAATATGTGCCTGGACGCCGCGCGTGTTTCTGCCCGCGCGGCCCGGGCCGCCTGTGTCCGGTGCGCCGGCCCCGCTCCGACGTCTCAGACGAGCGGATCGCCGGGGACCACCGGCTGCCCGCCGTACGGGCCCACCTGCTGGAGATGGCCGGGCGTCTGGACGAGGCGCGCGAGACCTACCGGGCCGCCGCGCGCCGCGCGACCGCCCTGCCCCGGCAGCGCTACCTGCACGCCCGCGCCGCCCGCCTGACCGAAGACCCCTGAGCCGTCCCCTCCCGGGCGCAGGTTCAGCGCCCCTAGGATGGGACGGTGGCGCCCAGCACCCGCGAGACCCTCGTCGCGGTGGCCGCCCAGCTCATGGACGAAGGCGGGCTGGACGCGGTCACCCTGCGCGAAGTGGGCCGCCGCGCGGGCATGTCGCACATGGCCCCCTACAAGCACTTCCCCGACAAGCAGGCGCTGCTGGCCGCCGTCGCCGCCCGGGAACTGGCCGCGCAGGGCGCCGCGATGTCACGGGTCACCGGCGCGGGCGGCCCTCCCGAGGCGATCATCCGCGAGGTCGTGCACGGCTACGTCGCCTGGGCCATGGCCCATCCCGTCCGCTTCAAGCTGGTCTTCGGCACCTGGAGCGCGGCCTCGCCCGAGCTGGGGGCGGCCGCCGCGCAGGCGCACGCGGCGCTGGCCGTCGCGGTGGTCGCCGCACAGCGCGCGGGCGCGCTGCCGGGCGGCGATCCGGCGCGGGTCACCGGCCTGCTGATCGCCCTGGCCCACGGGGCCGTCGATCTCGCCCTGGCCGGGCACCTGACCTCCGGCGGCGCACGGCCCGCCGACCCCGGCGACCTCGTGGACGACCTGCTGAGCTATCTGCGCGCCGCGGCCCCCTCGCCCGGTGGCCCGCGCGGGCATCACTAGCTGCCGCGACAGCAATAGGCGGAACGGGCCGCCCGACTAGCATGGTGACCATGGACACCCAACCCCGCGACCAGGCGCCCCCGGCACTCTCCCTGGTCCTCGGCGGCGGTTCCCTCCTCCATCAGGTCGCCCGCGAGCTGCGCACCGCCGTCGAGGCGCACCTGGCCCCCCACGACGTCACCGCCCAGCAGGCGGCAGTGCTGCTGCTGGCCGCGCAGGGCCGCACCAGCCCCAACCAGCTCACCACGCACCTGGGCACCGACACCGCGGGCATGACCCGGCTGCTGGACCGCCTGGAGGCCAAGGGGCTCATCATCCGGCGCAAGCACCCCACCGACCGGCGTTCGCTGGTCATCGCGCTGACGCCGCGCGGCCAGGCCCTGCTGCCCCGCCTCGCGCCGCCGTTCGGCACGGTCAGCGCCGCCATGCTGAGCGGGTTCACCGACCAGGACGTCAACCGGCTCACCGGCATGCTGGAGCGCATGCTCACCAACCTGCGCGAGCACATCGAGGCGGCACCCGACGGCCGCCACAGCGGCAACTGACGGCGGTCGCCGGGCGGCTCACCCGAGTTCGCTCGCACGGTCTCGCTCACACGGTCTCGCTCATACACGGTCGAGCGGCACGTGCGGCCCCTGCGGCGGCTCGACCCGTACGGCGTCGCCCGGCCGCACCTCGCCGCCGGTCACCACCACGCCCATCACCCCGGCCTTGCGGATCAGGCCGCCGTGCTCGTCGCGGCCCAGCACCGCCTTCATCAGGCCCGGCAGGAACCCGTCGAGCTGCACGCAGGGGTTGCGCAGGCCCGTCACCCGCACCACGGCGTCCCCGCCCACGTGCAGCAGCGTCCCGGCCGACAGCCCCAGCAGGTCCACGCCCCGCGTCGTCAGGTTCTCGCCCATCTGACCCGCCGACACCGCGAAACCCGCGAGCGCCAGCTCGTCGTGCAGCTCGGCGTGGATCAGGTGCACCTGGCGCAGGTTGGGCGCCGACGGATCGCGCGCCACCCGCGAGCGATGCCGCACGGTCTTCCCCAGATGCGCGTCGCCCTCCACGCCCAGCCCCGCCAGCAGCCGCACGCCGTCGCAAACCGTCTTGGAGAACGTGTGCCCCGCGCTGCGCGAGACCGCCGTCACCACCCCGTTCATGACTGTCCCCTTTCGCCCCGATCCGCTCCCGCGAAGCCTACCGATCGGTCCGCCCCCGCCCCCAGGCGCACGCGGCGTAGAGTGAACGCCTGACCGGGCCGCCCCGGTCGGGCCCCTAGCTTCGTCCGCACTCAGCCCCGTGCGAGGTCCCTGACCCATGAGCGAACCCGTGGCCTTCTGGATCGACCACGAATACGACCGAGAACGCGCCACGGACGGGCGCAGCCGCTACGGCGAGCACCTGCGCCGCAACGCCGGGGAGTTCGAAGCCGCCCTCGGCGACATCTCCCCCGTCTCCTTCGCCTGCGTCGCCTGGCGCATCGCCACCTCGCCCGAGCTGTCGCCCGGATACGTCCGCTGGCACCGGCGCATCCTCAGCGCCCAGTGCGTGCGCAACCAGTGGGACGGCACGCTCAGTGCCCGCGTCGAACTGGTCTCCCCCCGCCCCGCCACCCTGGCCTGGAGCCCCGACTGGCAGGGCGACCGGCAGTGGCGCGACTGGCCGCAGACCTTCGGCCAGTTCCTCGAACCCTCAGAGCAAGACCTGGTCAAGACCTCCTACCTGCGCGGCACGCTGCTGGCCCAGACCCCCGTCCCCCTCGACGGGCTGCCGGAGGCGCCCCAGGAAGCGGCCGACGACCTGCACGAGACGGCTCGCCGTACCATCGTGGTGCTGGTCCGGCGGCTCAACGAGGCCGTCACCCCCATCGTGCGCCAGCTCGAACTCTGGTGACCGCGCGCGGAGGTCCGCCCTCCCGCGCACCGGCGGTGGCGGCGGCTAGTATCGGCCCGATGGACGCGCTCGCACTGCCCGGCGCGCCGGAGCCGCCGGGACCACCGCCCGCAGCCGACCCCTGCCGCGCCTACCTCGACTCCCTGACCGGCGCCGAGTCGCGCCGCACCATGGCGGGCTGCCTGGACCGCATCGCCCGCATCCTCACCGGCGACCCGGCCGCCTCCGCCCACGGGCAGCCCTGGCACCTGCTGCGCTATGAGCACACGGTGCGCCTGCGCGCCCTGCTGGCGGGGCAGGGCTGGTCGCCCGCCCACGTCAACAAGCACCTGGTGGCGCTGCGCCGGGTGCTGCGCGAGGCGTGGCGGCTCGGCCAGATGACCGCCGAGGACTACCAGCGCGCCGCCGACCTGCCCACCCTGCGGCACACCCGGCTGCCCGCCGGGTCGCACGTCCCGCCCGAGGCGGTCGCGGCGGTGCTCGCCGCCTGCGAGGACGCCCCGGGCCCGGCCGGGCTGCGCGACGGCGCCGTGGTCGCGGTGCTGTACTCCACCGGCTGCCGGCGCGCCGAGATCGCCGGGCTGACCCTGGCCGACTACGATCCCGGCGCCCGGTCGCTGCGCGTGCGCGGCAAGCGCGACCGCGAGCGCCTGGCCTACCTGACGGGGGCCGCCGTGGCCCGGCTGGAGCGGTGGCTGGCCGTGCGCGGCATGACGGCGGGCGCGCTGTTCTGCCCGATCGGGCGCACCGGGCGGCTGCGGCACCGCGACGGCGCGCCGGCCAGGATGACCGGCCAGGCGGTGGCCGACATCCTCACCCGCCGCCTGGCGGAGGCGGGTGCCGCAAGGCGGACCCCGCACGACTTCCGCCGCACCTTCATCGGCGAGCTGCTGGACGCCGGGGTCGACCTGGCCACCGCCCAGGCCCTGGTGGGCCACGCCTCCCCCGCGACCACGGCCCGCTATGACCGGCGCCCGGAGCACCGTCGCAGAGAGGCTGTTGATCGTTTGGTTTTGCCGGAGGCCAGGCCACTATAAGCCGGACGCCTTTACAAAGTAAAATATGTCCGGATTTGTCGATTCAGCGGATGGACGCACGTCATACCCACATGAGATACGTACTCCTGCTCTACGGCGACAGCGACACCGCGGTCACCATCCGCAAGCACGACGGCGAGGCGGCGCGTACCGACGGCCCGTTCGCCGAGACCACCGAGCGCCTGGGGCGGGTACTACGAGATCGAGGCGCGCGACCTCGACGAGGCCATCGAACTGGCCAAGGCGTGCCCGGAGAACGCCGTGGAGATCCGTCCCGTGCCCCAGTCGCCATGACGGCCGGCACCGACTGGAAGGCCGTCGCCTTCCTGTAGGGCGAGCTGCGCCGCCTGGGCCGCCACCCCGACGCCCGCCGCGAGTACGACCTCGCCCTGGAACTCGTCGGCACCCGCCCCGAACGCGTCTTCCTGGAAGAACAGCGCCGCTCCCTGCCCTGACGGTCGTGTCACTGGAACGTCACCCGGAAATCCCCGGCGCGCCGGGGTCCCCGATGGAATAACCATCCGCGCGCGTCCGTTAGAGTCGAGTGGCCGATGTGGTCTGTGTCCCCCGGGCCGCAAATTACCGCCTTCACGGAATACCGTTCGGCTGGAGCCGTGTTGTGCCTCTCGCCGAGGAGGCGACCGCCACATCGGCCTTAACGTCCCGTCCGGGCCCCGGCGAGCACCGCTCGCGGGGCCCGTCGGCGTTACGGGAGGGGCCCGAAACGAGCACCGAAACGGGCGGCGGGCCGCCTGGCGGGCGGCGAGGTCCGCCAGGCGCGTAGGGTTAACCGCGTCCACCGCCGCGCGAGGAGAACACGTGCTCTACGAGGTCACCAAGATCGTCAGCGCCCCGTTCCTGCACCTGCTCTGGCGTCCCGAGCTCACGGGGACCGAGCACGTCCCCGCGACGGGGCCGGCCATCCTGGCCTCCAACCACCTGTCCGTGCTGGACTCCACGTTCCTGCCGCTGATGCTCCCCCGCAAGGTCACCTTCCTCGCCAAGTCCGAGTACTTCACCGGAAACCCGATCACCGCCGCGTACATGCGCGCCACCGGGCAGATCAGCGTGGACCGCGACAGCGCGGCGGGCGCGCAGGGCGTCCTCGACGCCGCCGTGCGCGTCCTTGAGGCGGGCGACCTGTTCGGCATCTACCCCGAGGGCACCCGCTCCCCCGACGGCCGCCTGTACCGGGGCAAGATCGGCGTGGCCTGGCTGACCCTCAAGACCGGCATCCCGGTCATCCCGGTCGCCATGTTCGGCACCGAGAAGGTCCTGCCGCCGGGCACCACCGTCCCCCGGTTCAGCAAGATCGGCATCAGCCTGGGCGCGCCGATGACCTTCTCCGGCGACGCGGGGCACGCCCGCACCCGCCGCGAGGTGACCGACGAGATCATGTCGGCCATCCAGAAGCTGTCCGGGCAGGAGTACGTCCCCTCCTACGCCGTCCGCCGGGGGACCGGCACGGCCACGGCCGCCTGAGCCGTCGCCCGGCCGCGATTGACATTGACGCGGCGTCAAGGTCTTAACCTGGGGTATGCGGATCGGAGAACTGGCCGCGCTGCTCGGGGTGTCCACCCGCACGGTGCGCCACTACCACCACCAGGGCGTCCTGCCCGAGCCGCCCCGCCGCGCCAACGGCTACCGCGAGTACGGCATGCGCGACGCCGTGGCCCTGGCCAGGGTGCGCCGCCTGGTCGAGCTGGGCCTCAGCCTGGACGAGGCCCGCGACGTCATCGCCGACGACCGGGGCAGGGAACTTCCGGAGATCCTCGCCGAGATCGACGCCGACCTGGCCAGGCAGGAGGAGGAGATCCGCGCCAGGCGCGCCCGGCTGGCCTCCCTGCTGCGCCGGGCGAACGGCGAGGGCCTGTCCGCCGACGACGCCGCCTCCCCCGAGCTGCTGGCCGTGCTGCACGGGCTGGGCCCCGCCACCTCGCGAATGTCGGCCTGGGACCGCGACCTGCTGGTGGTCGTCGACGCCATCGGCGCGCACGCCCCGCCCGACGCCCACGCGCGGGCCATGCTCGCCGGGCTGGCCGCCGACCCCGGCGCCCGCGCCGCGGGCGAGGACTTCTACCGGCGTATGGACGACCTGGCCGACGCCGGGCCAGGCGACCCTCGCATCGGGCCGCTGGCCGCCGAGCTGGCCGCCTTCGCCGCCCGGCACATCCCGGCCGCCCCCGGCCCCGCCACATGGGACGCCGGCGCGATCGAGCCGTTCCTGGACGAGCTGTCCCCCGCCCAGGCGCAGGTCGTGCGCCAGGTCGTCGCCCTCATCTCCGCAGGTCTGCGGCCCGCCCCGGACGGTACCGCGCCGAACCCCGGGTGAGGCGGCCCGGCGCCGTCTACACTTCGATCATCCGCGCCAGGCCCGCGCCCGGGCCGCTCGCCAGGTCACCTGGTCACACCCCGCTTCGCCAGGCGTCCCGGTCCTGCCCGCCCGGCCGGGCGGCCTGGCCCGCTGATCACGTGGGGAGTGCGCCGTGCCGCGTCGCCGTACGATCGCGATCGTCTCCGTCACCGCCGTCCTGCTGGCGGGGGCGGCCGCCGGGGGCGGCTACTACCTGCTGCGGACGCGGGGCACCCCCGCCGAGACCGCGCAGCGGTTCACCCAGGCCTGGCAGCGGGGCGACCTGACCGCGATGCGCGCCGAGCTCACCGGCCCGGTGCCCGGCTTCAGCCAGGCCTACGACCGCCTGGACGACGCCCTGGGGCCGCGGTCCACCATGGTGAAGGTCACCGGCGTGCGCGAGGACGACCAGGGCGCGACGGCCGGCTACTCCGTGGTCCACGACTTCCGCTCGGGCGGGCGGTGGGCCTACGACGGCTCGCTGCGGCTGGTGGTCAGCGAACGCCGCTGGAAGGTGCGGTGGACGCAGGCCGCCGTCCACCCCGACCTGGCCCCCGGCCGCCGGATCGAGCTGCGCTCGCGCTGGCCCGCCCGCGCCGAGCTGACCGACGCGGGCGGCGAGCGCATCGACGACGGCGACGACGGCGGGTCGGTCGCCCAGCTCACCGGCGCGCTCGGCAAGGCCACCGCCAAGGACGTCACCGCCCTGGGCGGCGCCTACCGGGTCGGCGACATCGTCGGCAAGAGCGGCCTGCAGGCCACCTTCCAGCGGCGCCTGGCCGGCGTCCCGGCCACCGACGTCCAGTTGCTCGGCGCGGGCGGCGAGCCGATCAAGCCGCTGGGCGGCCTGCCCGGCGAGGACGGCGAGCCGCTGCGCACCACCCTCGACCTGACCGTGCAGAAGGCCGCCGCCGACGCCATCCGGAAGATCGAGAAACCCGCCGCGCTGGTCGCCGTGCGTCCCTCCACCGGCGAGATCCTCGCCGTGGCCAACAACAGCCCGTTCAATCGGGCCCTGGAGGGCTCCTACGCCCCCGGCTCCACCTTCAAGGCGGTCACCGCCATCGGGCTGCTGGCCTCCGGGATGACCCCCGGCGAGCAGGTCACCTGCCCCAAGGACGCCAACGTGGGCGGCCTGGCCATCCGCAACTCCGACCACGCCGAGTACGGCGCGCTGTCGTTCGCCGACTCCTTCGCCCACTCCTGCAACACCACGTTCGCGCCGCTGGCCGCCGAGCGGCTGGGGGCCGACAAACTGCTGGAGACCGCCGAGGCCGTCGGCTTCAACCAGCCGCTGGACATCGGCGTCCCGGCGGTCAAGTCCAGCCTGCCCAAGGCCGCCGACGCCGCCGACCTGGCCGCCGAGTCCTTCGGCCAGGGCCGGATCACCGCCAGCCCGCTGGTGATGGCCTCGGTGGCCGCCGCGATCGCCGACGGCACCTGGCGCCCGCCGACCCTGGTCGGCTCCATCCAGCAGCGCGTCCCCCCGAAGGAGTTCCCCGAGGGCGTGGCCGGGCCGCTGCGCCAGATGATGCTCGACGTGGTCACCAAGGGCACCGCCAAGGACGCCGGGCTGCCCGACGGCACGCGCGGCAAGACCGGCACCGCCGAATTCGGCACGGCCGACCCGCCCGAGACGCACGCCTGGTTCATCGGCTTTCGCGGAGACATCGCCATGTCGGTGATCGTCGAAGGCGGCGGCGGAGGCGGCAAGGTGGCCGCCCCGGTCGCCGCCGACTTCCTGCGCGCCATGGAATGACCGCCCCGCCATGCCGCCGGCGCGGCCGGTTCACGCGTCGAGGGGCGTCACGGCCGATCTGACGTCGTCGTCCGGTCCTGCCGCCGGTATCTGCCGGGCGCGATGCCGTACTCACGTTTGAAGGCGCCGGCGAAGGCGAACTCCGAGGCGTACGTGGAAGGCGGCCCCCGGCGGGAACGACCAACACGTCCGCATCCACGGTGTGGGCGGCAGGGTGCGCGCGAACCTACGACGCCCCGCTCAAGCCCTACCTGGCCCGTTCCGGGATGGCACTGTGACACGACCATGACACGGCGCGAACGAGGCGCGGACGCGGCGGGTCCACAGTGGACGGGGTCGACCGGCGGGCGAGTTTCGGAGCGTGCCGCGAACCGAGCCGGCCGCCCGCATCAGGACGGCGCATGGTGCCGGTCGGGGCCGTTGTGACCGTCCGCCGGGACAGACGTTACGACGAAGGCGATCACGAGAGGAGAAGGCGTGGCTGATGACGGGAAATGGGGCCGGCGTTCGCTGTTACGGGGCGCAGCCGTCCTGGGCGGGGCCGCCGCGACCGCACCGCTGCTGGGCGGGGTGGCCCCGGCGCTGGCCGGGGGCGACGACGCGGACGCGTTGTTCAAGGCCGGGAAGTTCGAGAAGGCCGCCCGCGCGTACGAGGAGATCCTGAGAAGGGATCCCAAGAATCTGCGCGCGGCTCGCCAGCGTGGCCATGTCGGGCTGCTGTCCAACCGGTTCCCCGATGCCGAGAAGTACCTCAAGATGGCCGTCGACCTGGCCCCCGATGACAAGGAGGCGAACGAGCTCCTGGGCGACTGCTACATCCGGCAGGACAAGTTCGCCCTCTCCGTTCCATGCTGGCGAGCGGCGGGCGCGGAGGACTACGCCAAATGGTTCGCGGCGATCAGCGGCGAGCCGTACCGGATGGTCGGCGACATCGGCCGGGCGCGATTCCAGCAGATGGACCCGAGGCCGCTGGTGGAGGCCTCGGTCAACGGCGGACCGGCGAAGAGCTTCTCCTTCTACACCGGCACCTCGAATCTGAGCCTGACCGCGTCGGTGGCGAAGGAGGCGGGGCTGAACCCCGTCGTCAGCCAGAAGTCGGAGTTCGAGGGCATCTCCATCTGGGTGCACTACGGGGTGCTGGACTCCTTCAAGCTGGGCGGCATCGAACTGCGCAACGTCCCGGTGGGCTGGTCGTCCACGGAGTCGGGCGAAGACGTCGACGCCGACAGCGACGGCCTGATCGGCACGTGGGTCTTCTACCACCTGCTGACCACCTTCGACTACGCGGGCCGCCACCTGATCCTGCGCCGCAGAACCCCCGAGGCGGTCGCCGAGGTACGCGCCGCCGCCGTACGGGCGGGTTCCAAGCCGCTGCCGATCTGGCTGTCCCGTGACCACGATGTCAGCAGCGTCGGCAGCATCGCCGGCTCAGGCCCACGGGTGATGGGCGTGAACTTCGGCGGGGTCGGCGAGATCGCCGTGGGCATGCCCGGGGAGGTGGCCAAGCGCTTGCGGGTCCGCACCGACTACGACCGCCCGATCGAGACGTTCGCCCACAGCCACCCGACCATCACCTACCCCTGCTACCCGAGGGAGATCCGCCTCGGCGACGCCGTCGCCAGGGACGTCTACTGCGAGGCGGACCCGAACATGCCGCTCAACGTGCCGTGGCCCTACGGGTCGGGGATCGACGGGACGGGCCACTTCGCCCACTGCTTCTTCAAGCCCTACAACATCACCCTCGACTTCACCGACATGAACCTCTACATCGTCCGGGGCAAGGCCGACTGACCACCCCGGAAGCCTCCAACGGGCGACGGGTAACGGGACGAATCACTCACCCGTACCCGTCGCCCGGCGACCGCGGCGCGCGACCCCCAGATCCCGGACGACCGCGAAGATCGGGACCCGCCCCGGAGCGGACATCAGCGGCGTCGGCGGCGGTGCACGAGTCACCTGCGCAGCGGGCGCTGGAGCGGGGAGGGTTCGCGGCCGAGCCGGGCACCGTCATCTGCGTCCCGAAGGCCCCTGAGACGATGACGCCACCGTCCATACGTCGTTCAGCGCCAGGCCTGGTAGCCGTTGTCGTTGCAGGTGTTGAGGCGAATTCCCTGGGAGACGCTGCCGTCCAGGCAGCGCCCGCTCTGCACGTGCCGGAGCTGGAAGGGCGCGGCGGCGCGGGAGCCCGTCGCCTCATTGATGCTCGCGTCCGCCGGGGCCATGCGATTCCGCCCCTGGGCGTGCCTCGTACAGCCGGCGAACGGCGGACCGGGCGCGGCGCCGTCCGGCAAGATGATCACATGACGGCGAAGGACGGCAAGCGGTGGAACCACAACATCCACTACCACCCCCGCATCCTGGCGGCGGTTCCCGAGGGGGCGCGGGACGCCCTTGACGTCGGGTGCGGGGAGGGGACGCTCGCGCGGGAGTTGCGGCGGAGGGTGGCGCGTGTGACCGGGATCGATCGTGACGCGGTCAGTATCGGGCACGCCCGCGCGCATCCCGGTGACATCGAATACGTCCTCGACGACTTCCTCACCCATCCGTTCGAGCCCGCGTCGTTCGACGTCGTCGCGTCGGTGGCGACGCTGCACCACATGGACGCCGTCGCCGGGCTCGAACGGATGCGCGGCCTGCTGCGCCCCGGCGGGATGCTGGCCGTGGTCGGGCTGGCCCGCGGGTCGATGCCGAAGGATCTGCCGCGCGAGGTGGTCACCATGGCGGTGTCCACCTACCTGCGGGCCACCAGGGGGCACTGGCAGCATCCCTCACCCACGGTGTGGCCGCCGCCGCTGACCTACTCGCAGGTGCGGGAGGTGGCCGCCGAGGTGCTGCCCGGCTCGGAGTTCCGCCGCCACCTGCTGTGGCGGTACAGCGTTCTGTGGCGCAAGCCGCGGGGGTGAGGCCCGATCAGGGGTCGGTGGTGCGGAGGAAGTCGGGGCGGGAGCGGTCCCAGTCCGGTACGCGCAGGGCGTTGAGGGCGGCGGCGATCCGTTTCTCCTCGTAGACGAAGTGGGTCTCCATCAGCGCGGCTAGGCCGTCGAGTTCGCGGCGTACCGCGACGGGGTCGCTCTGGCCGTCCAGGCCCGCCACCAGCGCCTCCAGCCGCCGCATGGAGTCCTCCACCAGCGCGTGGTCGCGGCGCAGTTCGGCCAGGACCGGGCGCAGTTCGGGGAAACGTTCGGCGATCCGCGGGAAGGCGTGGTCGTCCTCGCCGGTGTGGTGCCGGGTCAGCGCCGTGCAGAAGGTCACGCAGTGGGCGCGAAGCTCGCGCAGGCGTGCCCCGCCGGCGAGGTAGGCGTCCGCGTCCTCGCGGAGCGCGGCGAGCTCCTCGCGGAGCCAGATGTGCACTTCGATCAGCTGGTTGCCGAACGCCGTCAGGCGTTCGCGGGATGTCGTCAAGGTCGTCCGTCGGTCCGGCGCCTCCATGCCCTCGGCGATCTCCTTGCCGGGTGCACCGCGACGCTGGTCGGGTTTCTACCAAACCGGCTCCGGGCGTGTCAATCGCGGGGGTCTCGCCCGGAGGCGCGCTGCACTAGTACAGATGACGGTATTCGAGCTGGCGCCGCGCGGGAGATTCCGCCGTTCTCCGTACGGTGTCAACATGAAGTACCTGGAGGGCGCGTTCGCGCCCGTCACCGAAGAGGTCACCGCCCACGACCTGCCCGTCACCGGGCGGATCCCGGACGCGCTCAACGGCCGCTACCTGCGCAACGGTCCCAACACGATGGGGGTGGAGGATCCGGTCGTGCACGTCTGGGGCATGGGGCAGGGCATGGTCCACGGCGTGCGCCTGCGCGACGGCCACGCCGAGTGGTACCGCAACCGCTTCGTGCGCGTCCCGGGCTTCGCCCCCATGGTGCACGTGATCCGGCACGCGCGGCGCACGATCGCCATGGCCGAGGGCGGCCTGCCGCCCGCCGAGCTGGACGAGGAGCTGAACACGTGGGCGTGTGCCCGCTGGGCGCGACCCCCGAGGGTTTCACGGCGGGGGCGCACGCCAAGCACGACCCGCGCACCGGCGAGCTGCACTCGCTGGCGTACATGCCCGGCCGGAGCTTCGTCCAGCACATCGTGACCGCTCCCGACGGGACCGTGGCGCGGGCGACCGCCGTCCCGATGACGCGGACGCCGTTCATGCACGACTTCGCCCTCACCGAGCGGCACGTGGTGCTGTGGGACACCCCGCTGGGCTTCGACGGCATGGCCTGCCGGTGGCTGCCCGGGCATCCGCCCCGCATCGGGGTCCTGCCGCGCGACGGCGGCGGCGAGGCCCTCTGCGACGCGGTCCCCACCACCCGGGCGATCGTGCGCGAATGGGGCGTGGCGATGGCGACGGCGACCAAGGCGCTGTCGGCGCTGCGGCAGGCCGGGGTGATCGAGACGACGCCGCGTTCCGGCGCGGTGGTGGCGGCCCGCCCGGCGCCCGCGTCCGCGTCGGGCGCGGGCCCGGAGCGGGAGCGGATCCGTGCGGACCGCCACCGAGATCGCCGACGAGGGCGGCCTGGCCGTGCTGTCCATGCGGGCGGTCGCCTCCCGGCTCGGCGTGGCCACCATGACCCTCTACCGGCGCCTGGACGCCAAGGCCGAGCTGTCCCATCTGATGGCCGACGCCGCGTTCGCGCGGATCGTCTACCCGGCGCCGCCGCCCGGGTGGCGCTCGCACCTGCGGGTGGCGGCGGAGCTGCAGTGGGCGCTGTACCACCGGCATCCCTGGCTGCCCCGGGTGGTCTCGGTGGTACGGCCGGCGCTGCTGCCGGGGCTGGTCGCCTACGGCCGGTGGTCGCTGAGCGCGCTGGACGGCCTGGGCCTGGACCTAAACACCCGGCTGCACGTCTACGGCACGATGGTCAACTACGTGCGGGGCACCGCGTTCGGCATCGAGGCCGAGGACGGCGCGGCGCGCGACACCGGGATGACCAGCAAGCAGTGGCTGCGCGCCCAGATGCCGGGCGGGCGGATGCTGGGCCATGCCCCCGAGCCCGGCGTGGAACTCGACCTGGAGTCGCTGTTCGCGTTCGGCCTGGAACGCCTGCTGGACGGCCTGGCCGTCATGATCGCCCCAAGGGGCGAGCGGCCCCGGCGGGCAACCGGGCCCGCCTGACCGTCAGTGGGTCAGCAGGGCAGTGTCGTCAGGGGGCCAGTGCGTCAAGGGAGTCAGCGCGCGGCGGGGATCCGCGCCTCCGGCACGGCGGGCAGCGCGGGAGCGGCGGGCAGCGCCGCCGTGGTGCGACCCGCCCTGGAGCCGAGGGCCAGCGCGGCGGCCTCGTGACGCAGCACCATGATGAGCAGGGTGGCGACCAGCGTCGCGATCAGCAGCCAGCTCACCGCGATGATGACCGTCGACCGCCGTGGCCTGCGCCCCCGGCCGCGCCCGCTCCGGGCGCCGCGCCGGCGTCCGCCGCCGCCCTCCCTGCGGCGGACGCGCTCGTTGAACGAGTCGAGACGAGCGGCCAGCCGAGGATCATCGTCGACGAGGTGCCGCTCGATCTGGGCCAGCATCCGCTCCTCGTCCTGCGACCAGGCCATGCCGCACCTCCCGCACGCAAGGTATGTGCCGACTTTCTGCCCGCCATGAAGATCATTAGCCATTTCAAGAGCGAGTAATTACCGCGTCTTCGCATTTGCGATCTTGCTCGAACTGCTGTTCTAATCATTCGCATGCGCTGGGACAATCTGCGACCGACCGGCGACGGCGGGTCCGGGGCCGCCGCCCCGCTGTTCGCCCGGGGCGCCGTCGCCCGCACCTTCGATACGCCGGGCTTCCGGGGAACGACCTTCTACGAGATCCGCGCCCGGTCGATCATCAACCGCGTCCCCGCCGCGAGCCACGTCCCCTTCGAATGGACCCTCAACCCCTACCGCGGCTGCACCCACGCCTGCGGCTACTGCTTCGCCCGCAACACCCACACCTACCTCGACCTCGACGCCGGACACGACTTCGACTCCAAGATCGTGGTGAAGGTCAACGCGGCCGAGCTGCTGCGCGCCGAGCTGGCCGCGCCCCGCTGGGGCGGCCATCCCATCGCGATGGGCACCAACGTCGACTGCTACCAGCGCGCCGAAGGGCGTTATGAGCTGATGCGCGGCATCCTGGCCGCGCTGCGCGACGCCGCCAACCCCTTCTCGGTGCTCACCAAGGGCTCGCTGATCCTGCGCGACCTCGACCTGCTGACCCAGGCCGCCGAGGTGACCGACGTCTCCACCGCCGTCTCGGTGGGGTTCGTCGGCGACGGCGACGGCGAGGCCGCGGCGCTGTGGCGCTCGATCGAGCCGGGCACGCCCGCCCCGGCCAGGCGGCTGGAGGTCTGCGCCGCGCTCACCGGCGCCGGGCTGCCGTGCGCGGTGCTGATGGCGCCGATCCTGCCGTACCTCACCGACTCCCCGGCGGCGCTGGAGCGCACCGTGCGCCTGATCGCCGAGTCGGGCGCGACCGGCGTGACCCCGATCGTGCTGCACCTGCGCACCGGCGCCCGCGAGTGGTTCCTGTCCTGGCTGGCCCGCGAGCACCCGCGCCTGATCCCCCGCTACCGGGAGATGTACGGCAGGGGCGCCTACGCCCCGAAGTCCTACCAGCGGCGCGTCACCGCCCAGGTCGCCGAGCTGGCCCGCCGGTACGGCGTGGGCCGCTCGGCCCCCGCCCGCCCGCACCGGCAGGCCCGGCGGCCCTCCCCCGCGACCGGCGAACAGCTCTCCCTTATGTAGCACTATGTAGTGAATCGCCTACAGAAGGGTAGTAATCGGCGTGATATCCCATGCCGGGATGTCACGCCGACAAGAGGGGGAATCATGGGAGACACCGCCCAGAAGAAGTCCATCAAGTCATCCGCGAAGGCGAAGAAGGCGGCGATCAAGGCCACCCGCAGCGCCAAGCAGGCCAAGAAGCAGCCCAAACGCCCCGCGGTGGACGAAGCCCCCGAGTAGCCCGGCGCCCTGCGGCGGCCACCGCCGACCTCCGGCCGCAGGGTCCACCGGTGACGTCCCGCCGTGAGCGGCCCTCGCGGGGCGTGACCGGCGTCGGCGCCGCCCCGCGAAGACCGGCGAATGACCCGGAGAAGACCGCGCTGGGCGAGCTCAGCGGTTCCAGACCCAGCCGGGAAGCCCCGGGACCGGCCCCGACGGCGGGCGGGGCGGCGCGGAACGACCCGCGAGTCCCTGGCCCGGCGGCACGGCCGGGCAGCGCGCCCCCTTGGCGGGCACCGTCAGGGAGATCAGGTAGTCCTCCACGGCCCGGTCGGCGCAGGCGCCGCGCCCGTAGACGACGTGCCCCCAGCCCTCATAGGTGAGCAGCCTGGCCTCGCGGCCGATCTGCCGGGCCGTGCTCTGCGCCCACGGATACCCGGTGGCCGGGTCGTGCAGGCCGTTGACCAGCAGCAGCGGGGGCGTCCCGGACACCCGCAGCCGATGCTGCGGGTTGGGGACGGGCACGGGCTGCCCGAGGCAGGCGGCCGTCCCCGAGATCGAGATGGGGCTGAACCGCATGTCCGGGGCGATCGCCGCCAGCCTGCGCAGATGCCGCTGGAACGCCCGCTGGTCGCGCACCGGAAGCCAGTAGTCCTGGCAGATCACCTGGGTGGCGTCGTTGAACGTCTCCTCCCCCGCCGGGCGGGTGACCAGCGGACGCGCGGTGTCCGTCCCGGCGTCCAGGGCGCGCAGGAACGCGGCCAGGGCGGCCCAGTCGGGACCGTAGGTGGCGCTGAAGGTCTGCAGCACCAGCAGGAACGGGGTGAGCCTGCCGTCCGGGGCCTGCGGCAGGCTCAGCTCGCCGCGTTCGGCCCGTGCCATCAGGTCCGCGAACAGCGCCCGCACGTCTCGCCCGTGCAGCTCGCACTCCCGCGCGGCCGCGCACCACTTGACGAACTCGTCGAAGGAGTCCTGGGTGGTCCAGGTGTCGGTGTCGAGCATCCGGGTGGTGTCCAGGTCGTGGTCCATGTTGCCGTCCATGGCCAGCGCGCGCACCCGCCCGGGGTAGCGCTCGGCGTACTGCTGGCCGATCAGCGTGCCGTAGGACGCGCCGTAGTAGGTGAGCCGGTCCTCGCCGAGCGCGGCGCGCAGCGCGTCCACGTCGCGGACCACGCTCAGCGTGTCCACGTGGTCGTACAGCGGGCCGGTGCGGGCGCGGCAGTCGCGGGAGTAGCGGGCGTTGAAGGCCAGCCGGGCCTGGAAGTCGGCCTGCGTGCGCATGATCGGGTCGGGGGTCCGCAGCGCGAGGTCGCGCGAGCACAGCACCGGGTTGCTGCGGCCGACCCCGCGGGGGTCGAAGCCGACCAGGTCGAAGCGGGCCAGCAGGCGCGGGCTGAGCCGCAGGTCGTTGCGCAGGACGGCGTCCACGCCCGATCCGCCGGGGCCGCCGGGGTTGATCACCAGGGTGCCGATCCTGGCGGCGGGGTCGGTGGCGGGCCGCCGGGCCACGGCCATCTGGAACGCCGGGCCGCGCGGGTCGTCCCAGTCGACGGGCAGTGTCAGGCGGGCGCACGCCGCGCCCGGATCCTCGGGGCAGGGCGCCCAGGCCGGGGCCGGCGTCCAGTGCGGGACCGCCGCCCCGGCGGGGGCGAGCGAGGGAAGGAGCGTGGCCGCCAGGACGGCCAGCGAGACGGTCAACGCCGCGACGATTCTTCGCACCGTGGTGTCGTCCAATCGGTAGGGGGGTGACCCCGATCATGACCGGTCCCGCCCGGCCGAACAAATCCCCCCAAACCCACCCCCGCCGCCGGTGGGCGGGCGGCTACCTGGCCAGCGAGAACGGCGCCGCGATCCCCGGGGCCACCGACGTCGCACGGACGACCGCGATCTGCGTGGGCCCCTCCGGCGCGGACGCCGACGACCGGAACCGCCGCCGGTAGTCGCCGGGCGAGATCCGCCAGTGCCGCCGGAACACCCGGTACAGCGTCTCCCCCACGCCCAGCCCGGACCGCCTGGCCACCGTGTCCAGCGGATCGTCCGTCGTCTCCAGCAGCCGCCGGGCCGCCTCCGCCCGGCACCGCTCGACGTACCTGCCGGGCGACAGCCCCGTCTGCGCGGTGAACACCCGCGAGAAGTGCCGCTGGCTCATGCCCGCCCGCCGGGCCAGCGCCGGCACGCTCAGATCCTCCGCCGGATGGGCGTCGATGAACATCTGCAGCTCGCGCAGGTCGCCCCGGCGCGGCGTGGTGGCGATCACCGGCGTGCTGAACTGGCTCTGCCCGCCGGGACGGTGCAGGTACACCACCAGCATGCGGGCGATCTCCCTGGCCAGCTCCGGGCCGTGGTCCTCGGCGACCAGCGCCAGGGCCAGGTCGATGCCGGAGCTGACGCCCGCCGAGGTCCACACCTCGCCGTCCCTGACGTAGATCGCCTCCGGATCGACCCGCACCCCCGGGTAACGCCTGGCCAGCTCCCCCGTGGCCAGCCAGTGCGTCGCGGCCCGCCGCCCCTCCAGCAGGCCCGCCTCGGCCAGGAACATCGCGCCGTTGCAGACCGAGGCCACCCGGCGCGACACCCGCGCCAGCCGTCCGATCTGAGCGATCAGCCCCGGGTCGGACAGCCGTTCGGGCACCGAGAACCCGCCGACCACGAACAGCGTGTCGATCGGGCCGCGCAGGTCCTCAAGGGCCGCGCCCGCGACCATGGTGATGCCCCCGTGCGCCACCACGTGCCCGGCGCGCGCGCCCGCGACCTCCACGACGTAACCGTGTCCCCCGGCCCACAGGTTCGCCGTCGCGAACACCTCCGCCGGCCCGGACATGTCCAGGAGCTGGAAGTCGTCGAACACCACGAACACGATGCGCCGCTGCACTCCATCCATGCTGGTCAACGACCCACCGTGGCGTCAATGACACAAGGTTTGCAATTTATGCCATCGACGCCGCCGCGGGGTCGCCGGCCGGGGGCGTCGAGCCGTCGTGGCTCACGCCCCCGGCCGGCGGGCGCTCACACCACCGCCCCGCTGCCCTCCCGCCGCCGGCGCTCGCGCGGCGCGGCCGGCTCGGGCGGCGGCTTGCCGCCGAGCCGTTCCAGCTCCACCGCCACCGGCCCGGCCACGAACGCCGAGGACGCCGTGCCCGCCACGATCCCGATGATCAGCGCGATGGCGAAGTCGCGCAAGGTGTCGCCGCCGAACACGGCCAGCGCCGCGAGGATGAGCAACGCCCCCAGCCCGGTGTTCACCGTGCGCGGGAGGGTCTGCACGATCGCCGTGTCCACCACGCGCGGGAACGGCGTCCGCCGCCGCTCGCGCCACAGCTCCCGCACCCGGTCGAACACCACCACCTTGTCGTTGATCGAATAGCCGATGATGGTGAGCATCGCGGCCACGAACACCCCGTCCACCGGCTTGCCCAGCCAGGCGAACACGCCCGCGACCGCGGCCACGTCCACGACCAGCGCCGAGACGGCGGCGGCGCCGAACGTCCAGCGGAACCTGACCGCCAGATAGACCATCTGCGCGGCCAGCGCCACGCCCAGCGCGATGAGCGCGTTACGCCGCAGCTCCGCGCCCATGCTGGGCCCGATCAGCTCGTCGCGCTGCTTGCTCACCTGCCCGACGTGCTCGCCCAGCGCCCGCTCGATGCCCGCCACCTCCTCGGCGCCGATCTGCCCCGCGCGCACCGAGACCGTCTGCCCGCCGGCGTGCACCTGCGCCGAGGCGTGCCCGGCCTCGGCGACGGCCCGCCGCGCGGCCTCGGCGTCCACCGGCCGGGTGGCGGCGAACTCCACCAGCCGCCCGCCGGTGAACTCCACGCCGACGTTCAGGCCGTGCAGGACCAGCCCCGCCACCACGACGGCCACCACGACGGCGGCCGCGGCCAGCCAGCGCCTGCCGTACGCCATCGGACGCAGGTCGCGCCCGGCCAGCCAGGTCCGCACCCGGCCCTGCGAGGCCAGCCCGGTGGCCTTCGGCCCCACCAGCCCGAGCAGCACGTGGCTCAGCACCCGGGTGATGAGCATCGCCGACACCAGCGAGGCCAGCACGCCGATCGCCAGGGTCACCCCGAACCCGCGCACCGGCCCCGAGGCCAGCCAGAACAGCAGCGCGGCGGCCAGCAGCGTGGTGATCGCCGAGTCGGCGATGGCGCCCCACGCGTACCGGAACCCCCGCACCAGCGCCGGGCCGACGCCGCGCCGCGCCGCCCGGCCGTACTCCTCGCGGGCCCGTTCGAACACCAGCACGTTGGCGTCGACCGCCATGCCGATGGCCAGCACGAAACCCGCCAGGCCCGGCAGGGTGAGCGTCGCCCCCAGCGCCAGCAGCGCGGCGTAGGAGATCAGCCCGTACGCGGCCAGCGCCACCGTCGCCAGCAGCCCCGACAGCCGGTAGACGGCGATGATGAACGTGCCCGTCAGCGCCACCCCGGCGATCGCCGCCATGGCGCTGGCCTCGATCGCCTGAGCCCCGAGGGTCGGGCCGACGGTGCGCTGCTCGACCATCGTCAGCGGCACCGGCAGCGCGCCGCCCTTGATCAGCACCGCCAGGTCGTTGGCCTCCTGCACGCCGAACGACCCGCTGATCTGCGTGGACCCGCCGGGCATCCCGGCCCGGCAGGCCACGCTCGGATCCACCTGCGGCGAGGAGATCACCTTCTCGTCGAGCACGATCGCCACCCGCCGCCGCGGATCACCCGGCTCGTGACAGGCCGCCTGGCCGGTCAGCCGCTGCCACGCCTCGGCGTCGCGGAAGTCGACGGTGACGAACCAGGCCGGTCCCTGCTGGGGGTCGTTGCGCGCGCCGGCGTCGCCGACGCCGTCACCGCTGATCGCCACGGGCCCGACCCGCAGCCGCCCACCGGCCTCGTCGGCCAGTTCCCGCCCTTCGGCGTCGGTGTCGGCGAGCACCGGATGGAAGGCGAGCTGGGCGGTCCTGCCGATGACCCGGGCGGCCTGGGCCGGGTCGAGCACGCCGGGCAGTTCCACGATGATCCGCCGCTCGCCGGAGCGGACCAGGACGGGATCGACCACACCGAGCGCGTCCGCGCGGCGGCGCAGCACGTCCAGGGCGCGGTCGGTGGCCTCGGAATCGGCCTTGGCGACCGGTGAGTCGCGGCTTTCGAAGACGAGCTGGGTACCGCCGCGCAGGTCCAGGCCGAGGCGCGGCGACATGGTCAGGGTGAGCAATGCCGCGATGGCGACGAGGGCGCACGCCACCACCGCGCGCCACACGGGCGCACGTGACATGAGAAGCCTCCACGAGAGCTGAATGAGGAGAAAAAGGGGGGACTTCAGCTCGTCGTGAAAGGCGGCGCCCTGGCCGGGCCGGTGGCCGCCCGCCATCCGCCCGCCACCGAGGACGCGGCCCGGACCCGCGCGGGCGGCACGGCGGCACCGGGCCGCCACGCACCGGGTAGCACAGCCGCCCACCCCGTCGCGGCCGGGACCCCGCGATCCTGGTAGAGCGCGGGCGGCACCTCGGCGGGCGGCGTCAGCGCGGCGCCGTCACCGGCGGGCCCCGCGATCGGCACGCCCTGCACGGCCTGCGCGAACTGGACGCCCTGCACGATCTGTACGGCGTGCGCGGCCTGCTCATGGAACCGCGGGGACTGCGCCGGCGAGATCGCCAGCACCGACAGCAGCAGGAGCAGGACGGCGGGCAGTCTGCTGCGCACGTCTCCTCCTGACCGGTGCCGCGATTCCAGGGAAACCGGGAAACCCCGGATGGCGGGCTCAGGGCGCCCGCGGCCACCGTACCCCGGCGCGGGCGAGCCGCGCATCAGCCCGCCCACCCGCCCCGGCAAAAGGGACGAGCATACCTTTTTCCCTTTTTCATCTTCTCGGCTATGGTCGGCCCCATGAGGGGACCACTGCGGGCGGCACGCGGGTCCATCGCGCCGGTGAGCGTGGTGGGCCTGACTCTGCTGTGCCTGCTGCTGTCCGCCCTCACCCAGTCCGCCTGGAACGGCGGCGGCGCGGCGGGCCGTACCTGGCCGCCCGTCACCGCGCTGTGGGGCCTGGACGCCACCGACGCCGACCTGGCGTCGCTCCCGCCGCAACCGGCGGGCGTCCGCGAGCACCACGCGCCGCCGATGTGGCCGCTGCCGCGCGCCGCCCGGGCCGGCGCCGCCGACCGCCCGGCCCCGCCGGCGAGGGCGGTCCCCGCCGAGCCGATCCGCGATCCCCAGCAACTCGCCCATCGCGCCGCCGGATCGCGCAGCCCTCCGGCGTCCTAGCCGCCGCGCCCCGCCCACCGGGCCGGGGCCCGTGACCGTGCCCTCACACCGAAGGCCGCCGCCGACGCGCGCGGCCGTTCCGCCGTGCGGCGACGCCCGCACGGCCCCGCCGCACGCGCCCGCCTGAAGGCCCCTCCATGGGCCCGCGCGTACGCGGGCGGCCACCTTCACCTGCGGCGATACGCCATACCCGCGTGCCCGGCCGCCACCGAACGAGAAAAGGGATCACAGACCATGACCGAGACACCCACCGCCTCGCACCTCAGCACCGTGCAGCTCCAGTCGCTGCGCCAGGACCTGGAGGAGCAGCTCGAACGGCGCAGCCGCCACCTGCTCGGCCTGCGCGCCGAGGCCGAGGACAGCGGCGGCGCGGACGGCACCTGGCAGGAGCTGCTGGCCTCCCTGTCCGCGGCCGACCGCGCGATCGCCGAGCTGAACCAGGCCCTCGGCCGCATGGACGAGGGCTCCTTCGGACGGTGCGCGCACTGCCGGACCGGCATCCCGTTCGAACGCCTCAAGATCCGCCCGCTGGCCCGCTACTGCATCGGCTGCCAGCGCCGCGCCGAGGCCGCCTGACCCGCCGCCCCAACCCCGCCCCGGCGTCCCCGCCGGGGCGGAACGCTAGTACGGCAGGCCCGTCCTCAGGTGGGCGAAGGCGCGTTCGGCGGCGGAGACGGCGGCGGGGTGGACGGATTCGGCGGATTCGCCGGCCGACAGGCGGCGCCAGTTGTCACGGGCGAGCACCCGCTGGACGGCGAGTATCTGGGCCGCCGCCAGGCGGGCGCCCAGATCGCCGCCCAGTTCCGCCGCCAGGGCCTCCTCGTCGTCGGCCGTGTACCGCATCACCCGCACCGCCAGGGACGGGGTGCCGAACACCATCGCGTGGTAGGCCAGCACCTCGGGCACGTCGTTGAGCCCGGTGATCGGGTCACGGGCGTCGAGCCCGGCCAGGAAACGCCGCCGCCAGCCGCATCCTCACCACCGAGATCGAACGGCCCCGCGTCGGCCCGATGCGCGACATCGTCGCCACCATCCAGCCCGAACAGGACGAACTCGTCCGTGCCCCGCTCGACGGATCCATCTGCGTCCAAGGCGCCCCCGGCACCGGCCCTGCGCGACACCGCCGAGCAGGTCACGGCGCGGTGAACGCCAGGCAGGCGTTGTGCCCGCCGAACCCGAACGCGTTGGCCACCGCCACCCCCCACCGGCCCGCGCGGGGCCGCCCGGTCACGACGTCCAGCCCCACCTCGGCGTCCTGCTCCGTCAGGTTCCGCGTGGCCGGGACCGTCCCCTCCCGCAACGACAGCACCGCCGCGATCGCGCCCATCGCCCCGGCCGCCCCGCACATGTGCCCCGTCATCGACTTGATCGCGGTCACCACCGGCCCCGGCCCCAGCGCCTGCGAGATCGACCGGTTCTCCGTCAGGTCGCCCGCCGGGGTCGAGGTGGCGTGCGCGCTCACCACCCCCACGTCACCCGGCGCCAGCCCCGCCGCCGACAACGCCAGCCGCATCGCCCGCGCCTGCCCGTCCGCGTCGGCCGCCGTGATGTGCCAGGCGTCGCACGTCATACCGGCCCCGGCCAGGACGGCGTGCGCCCGCGCCCCGCGCGCCGCCGCGAACCCCTCCCGCTCCAGCACCAGCACCGCCGCCCCCTCGCCCATCACGAACCCGTCCCGCCCGGCGTCGAAGGGCCGCGAGGCCCGCAGCGGATCGCCGTTGTTCGTGGAAAGCGCCCTGGCCTGCGCGAAACCGGCCAGCGTCAGCGGATGCACGCACGCCTCCGCGCCCCCGGCGATCACCACGTCGGCCCGCCCTAGCCGGATCAGGTCCAGCCCCATCGCGACCGCCTCCGCCCCCGAGGCGCACGCGCTGACCGGCGTGTGCACGCCGCCGCGCGCCCCCAACTCGATGCCCACCACCGCCGCCGGCCCGTTCGGCATCAGCATCGGCACCGTGTACGGCGAGACCCGCCGCGCCCCCGCCTCCCGCCGCAGCCGGTCCTGGTCCAGCGTGGTCAGCACCCCGCCGACCCCCGTGCCGATCACCACCGCCAGCCGCTCCGGCTCCACCTGCGGGCTCCCCGCGCCCTGCCACGCCTCGCGGGCCGCGACCAGCGCGGCCTGCTGGCAGCGGTCCAGCCTGCGCGCCGTCACCCGGCCCAGCACCCCGGCCGGATCCACCGCCATCCGCGCCGCGATCCGCGACGGCAGCCCCTCGGCCCAGTCCTCCTCGATCAGAGAGACCCCCGACTCGCCCCGCAGCATCGCCGCCCACGTGGACGTCACGTCACCGCCCAGCGGCGTGATCGCGCCCAGCCCGGTGACCGCGACGCCCTCATGCCCCGGCTTCTCCATCGCCGATCCCCTCATCCCACTCGTCCCGTTCGTCCCACGGCCCCGGCGATGCGGGCCGGGGCCGTTCCCCGATCACGCTGCCAGCACGCGGCGGGGCGGGCGGATGGGCACGGCGACGAAAAACCGGCGGGAGATTTGTCGGCCCATCTGCTGAAAGCGGCGCGCCGAGTCGCTACCCCCCGTACCGCAGCACCACCGCGCCCTGCGGCGGCCGCCACTCATAGCCCGCGGCGAGCACCCCGCCGGTCACCCCGCCCGGCAACGCGGCCAGGCCCGACCACTCGAACCCCGGCCGCACCGGCAGCGCACCGCGCGTCACCCCCGCGCCCGTGTACCGCAGCACGTCCGTCGACAGCGTGGTGTAGGCGTAGGGGTCCTGCCCGTCCGGCGTCGCCTTGATCGTCTCCTGACGCGACGCCGCCCACACACCGCCCCGGCCGTCCGGCGACAACGCGCCGACCACGTCCTTCGGCAGCCTCGCCTGCCGCCACCCACCGGCGGTACGGCGCAGCAGCGCCGCCCCCGGCTGCGGCCAGTCGCCCTGCTGGAACCCCACCGCGACCCACACCCCCGAGGCGTCCGCCGCCACCGCGTCCGGCCGGGGCCGCACCCGCCCGTACGCCGGCTCCGGCGCCACGGGCACCGCCAGCGCGGGCAGCGCCACCGCCCGCCAGGAACGCCCGTCGAACCGCAGCACCGACGTCCGCGTCAGCCCCCACACCTCGCGCGCCGAACGCACCGCGATCCGCCGCAGCCCGGCGGGCGCGGGCAGGCCACTCCACCGCCCGGCGTGGAAACGCTTGAAGAACGGCCGGCCCGTACGCGCGTCGGCGCCCACGATCCAGGCGTCACGGCCCACCACCTCAAGGTCGGTGACCGTGGTGCGGCCCGACCCCATCAGCCGCCAGCGCCGACCGTCCCACCGCGACACCGCCGACCGGGTGGAGGAGGCCACATCGCCGCGGCCGGCCGCCACCGCCGTGCCCGCCGTCCACACCTCCGCCCGCGAGGACGCCGCCACCAGCGTCAGCTCACGCAACGGGAACCCGGGCGGGCCCTTCGGGCTCGGCAGCGCCCGCCACCGCCCGCCGTCCCACTGCTTGATCAGCGGGGCCGTGAAGTCGTCGCCCGACCGCGGATCGAACTCCTTGGTCACCCGCGAGCCCGCCGCCCAGGCGTCGCGCCCGCCCGCCGCGGCCAGCGCGGCGAACGCCGACCCGGCCCGCTCCCTGAGCACCACCCGCCAGCCCGGGGCCTGCCCGGCCGCCGCCCTCACCGTGGCTCCCTCGGAAGGGGCCGCCGCCACGACGGCGGCGGATCCGATCCCGGTGCCCCCGGCCAGCACCAACGCCGGCACCAGCGCCAGTGCGATGCGATGTCGGTTCACACCGTCATGATGTCCTTCGCCCCCGCGCCGATCGGCGGTCCGAAGATGAACGCTCGGCGAACTCGGGGCCTCCCGCCATCACCACATTCAGTAGTTCGCGGGAATGCGAGGATAAGTGGGGCGATCACGCGAGCGGAGAGGGATGTATGCCAGCGTACTTGCGGTTTCCGACCATTTATCGTGACGCGGTGGTCTTCGCCGCGGAGGACGACCTGTGGATGGTCCCGGCCACCGGAGGACGGGCCTTCCGCCTGACCGCCGGCGTCGCCGAGGCCGGCTACCCCAGGTTCTCCCCCGACGGCGAACGCCTCGCCTTCGCCGGGCGAGAGGAAGGCCCGGAAGAGGTCTACGTCATGCCCGCCGAAGGCGGCGACGCCACCCGCGTCACCTTTCACGGCAGCCAGTCGACGGTGACCGGCTGGCAGGACGACGCCATCGTCTACGCCAGCAACGCCGGGCAGCCGTTCGGACGCCTGCGCTGGCTGCACGCCGTCACCCCCGGGGCCGAAGGCCCACCCGTACGCCTGCCGTACGGCCCGGCCGGCACCATCACCCGGGGCCCCGGCGGCCAGACCGTACTCGGCCGCAACACCGCCGACCCCGCCCGCTGGAAGCGCTACCGCGGCGGCACCGTCGGCGACCTGTGGATCGACCGCACCGGCGACGGCGAGTTCACCCGGCTCATCACCCTGGCCGGCAACCTCGCCTCCCCCTGCTGGACGGGCGAACGCGTCTACTTCCTGTCCGACCACGAAGGCATCGGCAACGTCTACTCCTGCACTCCCGGCGGCGACGACCTGCGCCGCCACACCGACCACGCCGACTACTACGCGCGCAACCTGTCCGGCGACGGGCGGCGCCTGGTCTACCACGCGGGCGGCGAGCTCTACCTGCTCGACCCGGCGCAAGGGGAGTCACAGCGGGTGGACGTGCGCCTGGGCAGCTCCCGCACCCAGCGCAACCGCAAGTTCGTCGCCGCCGAGAGCTACCTGGACAGCGCCACCCTCAGCCCCGACGGCAGCGCCCTGGCCCTCACCACCCGGGGCAAGGCCTTCTCCATGGCCGACTGGGAGGGCCCGGTACGCCAGCACGGCGAACCCGACGGCGTCCGCTACCGCCTGCTGACCTGGCTCAACGACGACACCCGCCTGATCGCCGCCGCCAGCGACGACGGCGACCGCGAGACGCTCGTGCTGCTCACCGCGGACGGCAGCGCCGAACCGGTCCGCCTCGACGCCCTGGACACCGGCCGCGCCATCGAGCTGGAGGTCTCTCCCAAGCACGACCGGATCGCCGTCACCAACCACCGCAACGAACTGCTGCTGGTCGACCTCACCGGCGACGAACCCGCGCTGACCCTCGTCGAGCGCAGCCGCTTCGACCGGATCGAGGACCCCGCCTGGTCGGCCGACGGCCGCTGGCTGGCCTACTCCTGCCCGGCCACCGCTCAGACCAGCGCGATCAGGCTCTACGACACCGAGCGGGCGCAGGCGTTCACCGCCACCCGGCCGGTGCTGCACGACACCAGCCCGTCCTTCGACCCCGAGGGCCGCTACCTCTACTTCATCGGCTACCGCGTGTTCAACCCGGTGCGCGACTCACTGCACTTCGACATGGGGTTCCCGCTGGGGCGCCGGCCGTACGCGATCGCGCTGCGCGAGGACGTGGGATCGCCGTTCGTACCGGAGCCGCGCCCGCTTGGCAAGAACAGCGACGGCAAGAGCGATAAATCCGATAAGTCGGATAAGGCGGACGAGGCCGGGGACACCACAGAAGGCACCGACGCCGCGGACACGACGGAGACCGCCGAGACCCCCGGCGGCGCCCCCGAGGAGACCTCCGGCGACACGAACGGCGACCCCCCGGGCGACACCTCCGGCGACGCCGAACCGACCCTCACCATCGACACCGACGGCCTGGAACGCCGCATCATCGCCTTCCCCGTGCCCGAAGCCCGCTACGCCCAGATCGCCGGCCTCAAAGGCAAGGCCATCTTCACCTCCTTCCCCGTCGAAGGCCGCAGAGGCGACGAATTCGCCGAATCCACCTCCGGCACCCTCCACGTCTACGACTTCGACAAACAGACCACCGAAACCCTCACCAAGGACATCACCACCTTCCAGCTCGGCCGCGACACCACCACCCTGCTCTACCGCACCGGCCGCCGCCTGCGCGTAGTCAAGGCGGGCGAAGAACCCTCCGGCAGCGACGCCACCACCCGCGCCGCCGGCTGGATCGACCTGTCCCGCGTCAAGGTCTCCATCCGCCCCGCCGCCGAATGGCGGCAGATGTTCCGCGAAGCCTGGCGCCTGCAACGCGAGCACTTCTGGGCCGAGGACATGGCCGGCGTCGACTGGAACGGCGTCTACGACCGCTACCTCCCCCTCGTCGACCGCATCGGCACCCGAGGCGAGTTCTCCGACCTGCTGTGGGAACTCCTCGGCGAACTCGGCACCTCACACGCCTACGAGATGGGCGGCGAATACCGCACCCGCCCCCACTACTGGCAGGGCAAGCTCGGCGTCGACTGGAACTACGCCGACGGCCGCTACACCATCGGCGCCATCGTCGACGGCGACCCCTGGGACGCCGACGCCACCTCACCCCTCAACCGGCCAGGCGTCAACCTGCGCCCCGGCGACACCGTCCTGGCCCTCAACGGCCAGCCCATCGGCCCCACCGCCACCCCCGGCGAACGCCTCGTCAACCAGGCCGGGGAAGAGGTCCAGCTCACCGTCCGGCGCGACGACCAGCCCGTCCGCACCATAACCGTCAAGGCCCTGTCCTACGAACAACCCGGCCGCTACCGCGACTGGGTAGCCGCCAACCGCGCCCGCACCCACGAACTCACCGGCGGACGCATCGGGTACCTGCACATCCCCGACATGGGCCCCGACGGCTACGCCGAGTTCCACCGCGGATTCCTCACCGAATACGACCGCGAAGGACTCATCGTCGACGTCCGCTTCAACGGCGGCGGCAACGTCTCGGCCCTGCTGCTCGAAAAGCTCTCCCGCCGCCGCCTCGGCTACGACTTCCCCCGCTGGGGCGTCCCCGACCCCTACCCCCGCGAATCACCCCGGGGCGTCCTGGTCGCCATCACCAACGAATGGGCCGGATCCGACGGCGACATCTTCAGCCACACCTTCAAACTCCTCGGCCTCGGCCCCCTCATCGGCAAACGCACCTGGGGCGGCGTCATCGGCATCTGGCCCCGCCACCTGCTCGCCGACGGCACCGTCACCACCCAGCCCGAGTTCTCCTTCGCCTTCGACGACGTCGGCTGGCGCGTGGAGAACTACGGCACCGACCCCGACATCGACATCGACATCACCCCCCAGGACTACGCCAGGGGCATCGACACCCAGCTCGACAAGGCCATCGAGACCGCCCTGGAACGCCTGGCCACCAACCCCCCGCACACTCCCGACCCCGCCGACCGCCCCCGCCTCACCGTCCCTCCCCTGCCTCCCAGGAACTAGCCGCCTCCCCGGAACCGGCGGGGCCCGACCCGGCGGCTCCCCCGCATCCGCGACGAGCCGCGCGGCCAGCGCGCGGACCTCCGCCCGCAGCGCCGCCGGCTCCACCACGCGGAACGACCAACCCAGCCCGGCCAGCATCTGCGCCGCACCGGCCAGATGCTCGGCCCGGGCCCGCACCAGCACGCCGTCCTCGACCTCCGACAACGTCGCCACCGACGCCGGGATCCGGCGCCGCGCCAGCTCCAGCGTCGTGTGCAGCACCACCTCCACCCGATGCGCGTACGGCACCCGCGCCAGCCCCGACACCACCCGCTCCACCGGATCGAACCCCTCGGGCTCCTCGAACCGTTCCTCTGTCACCTCCACCGACTCCACCCGGTCCATCCGGAACGTCCGCACCTCACCCCGTGAATGATCGTGCCCGGTGACGTACCAGCGGCCCGAGTGGAACACCAGCCCGTAGGGATCCAGCAACCGCTCCCCCGCCGCCCCGCGAAACGACCGGTAGCCCATCCGCACCCGCCGATGACCGCGCGACGCCTCCGCCAAGGCCAGCAGCGTCCGGGCCCTCGGCGCCGCCGTCCCGCGCCGTGCCCCCGCCCCCAGTTCCAGCGTGCCCGCCACCGCGTCCACCCGCTCGCGCAACGCGGGGGGCAGCACCCGCCGGATCTTCGCCAGCGCGCTCTCCGTCGCCGCGGCCTCCACCGCCAGCCCCGTCCGCCGTCCCGCCAGCAGGCCGAGCACCACCGCCGTCGCCTCGTCGTCGCTGAACATCAGCGGCGGCAGCTTGTACCCGGGCAGCAGCCGATAACCGCCGTACCGGCCGCGCTCGGCCTCCACCGGCACCCCGAGGTCGGCCAGCCGTACGGCGTAGCGGCGCACCGTCCGCTCGTCCACCCCCAGACGCCGGGCCAGCTCGGGACCGGTCAGCCCGGGAGCCGCCTGCAGCAGCTCAAGGAGCGCCAATACCCGGGTGAGCGGGTGGGAATGTGACACGGGTCACCGCCTGGGGGGCCGGAAAACCGGACGGACGTTGTCCGGATAAAGCCATACATTACTCACATGAGCACCTACGTACTGATCCCCGGATACTGGCTCGGCGCATGGGCCTGGGAGCAGGTCACCGGACCGCTCCGCGCCGCAGGACACGACGTCCACCCCGTCACCCTCACCGGCCTGGGCGACCGCGTCCACCTCGCCACCCCGGACACCGACCTGGACACCCACATCCAGGACGTGATCAACGTCGTCACCTACGCCGACCTGCACGACGTGATCCTCGTCGGCCACAGCGGAGGCGCCATGGCCGCCTCCGGCGCCGCCGACCGCATCCCCGGCCGCATCGCCAGGCTCGTCTTCCTCGACGCCGTCCCCCTCCCCGACGGCACCGCCCTCATCGACGCCTACGACCCCGACTTCCGCCAGTACGCAGAAGACCGCATCAAGAACGAAGGCGGCGGAACGAGCTACCCGCTGCCCGACTGGCCCGACCTGGAACGCGGCGGCGCCAGCCTCGAAGGACTCGGCGACACCGAACGCGCCATGATCACCGCACGCGCCGCCGCCCAGCCCGCCGCCAGCGTCACCCAGCCCCTCCACCTGGACCAAGGCGGCTACGCCGGCCTGCCCAAGACCCTGATCACCACCTCGTTCCCGCTCGAACAGATCAAGGCGATGATCGACGCGGGACACCCGCTCGCCGCCTTCCTCAGCGGCCCCGAATGGGATCTCCGAGAGGTGCCGACCGGTCACTGGCCGATGTTCTCCCGCCCAGAAGCAACGGTTTCCGCCCTCTCAAGCGTCTAAAGATCGCGGGGCAGATCGGGGGGAATCCGTTCCTGTCCGGCATTTCGGAGTCTGTACGGCCGGTGGTGACACGTATCTCACCACCGGCTCACGTTTTGGGCCACCGAGTTCCGGAAGAGGAACGCGACGGCCCACGACCAGAGAGGGGTTCCCAAACTTGCGCACCGTTGTCGCTCGGGGGGCGATACGACTGCTGGAAGCGGTCGACAGGCGCAGAGCGCGGAAGGCTCCCCCACCCCAGATCCGCGACATCCACATCCTCCTGCTCCACGCCAACGGCATGGGCGGCACCATCAGAACCGTCCTCAACCTCGCCGGGGAACTCGCCAAGAACCACAACGTCGAGATCGTCAGCGTCATCCGCGAACAGGAACACCCCTTCTTCCCCATCCCCGAAGGGGTCAGCGTCACCTACCTCGACGACCGCCTCGACGGCAGGCGCGGCGGCCCCCTGCGCCGCCTCCTCGTCGGCCGTCCCAGCAGGCTCATCCCCAAAGAGGAGGCCGCCCACCACCGCTTCACCGCCTGGACCGACCTCGCCCTGGTCCGCTACCTGCGCTCCCGCACCACCGGCGTGGTGATCGCCACCCGCCCCGGGCTCAACCTGATCACCGCGCGCTTCGCCCCACCGGGCGTCATCACCATCGGGCAGGAACACGTCGGCCTGACCAGCCACGCCGACCCCATCCAGACCCTGCTCAAACGGCGCTACCCCCGCCTGGACGCCCTGGTCACCCTCACCAAGGCCGACCTCGCCAACTACCGCGCCACCCTGCGCCGCAGACCTCGCAGGCTCACCCGCATCCCCAACGCGCTGCCCCCGCTGTCCGGCGGCCCCTCCGCGCTCACCGGCAAGACCGTCGTCGCCGTCGGCCGCCTCACCCGGGTCAAGGGCTTCCACAAACTGCTGGCCGCCTGGGAACAGGTCACCGCCGCCCACCCCGACTGGACCCTGCGCATCTACGGCGCCGGCTCGCAGGAGGAGAACCTCGCCCAGGACATCCAGGACCGGGGACTCACCGGCAGCGCCTTCCTGATGGGCGCGGTCGCCGACGTCGGCCCCGCCCTGCAGGAGGCGTCCGTGTTCGCGATGACCTCCCGCCACGAGGGCTTCTCGCTGACCCTGCTGGAGGCGATGAGCAAGGGCCTGGCCATCGTCAGCTTCGACTCCCCGCACGGCCCGCGCGAGATGCTCACCAACGGGCACGACGCGCTGCTGGTCAAACCGAGGAACCCCGAGACCATGGCGGAGCGGCTCTGCCAGGTCATCGAGAACGACGAACTCCGCCGGAGCCTGGGCCGCACGGCCCTGTCCACGGTCAGGCAGTACGATCCCTCGGTCATCGGCGAACGGTGGGAGTCCTTGCTTGAGGAGTTGCTGCGTGACCGGCAGACGCCTTTACAAAGCGGATCGAAATCGTCGGCCACGACGCGGCGACCGGAACCTCCGCTGCGCGCCGCGCCGAGCGCCTCGAAGCTGTGACGGGCCTCAGAGCTGCGACAGCGGCCCCAGCTCCACCGGCTCGGCGATCACGTCGACCAGGGCGCCGTTGCGCAGCACGGTGATCGGCATCGGCCGTCCGATCGCCTCGGCGAACATCAGCCGTTGCAGGCTCTGCGCGTCGTCCACCGGCTCGCGCCCCGCGTTCAGCACCAGGTCGCCCACGCGCAGCCCGGCCCTCTCGGCCGGGCTGTCCGGGACGACCTCCATCACCCGCAGTGCCGAACCCTGCCCGGTCCGCCCGTGCAGATGGTCGGGCAGCGGCGCGGGCGAGGTGACCAGCCCCAGGTAGGCGCGGCGGACCCGGCCATCCCGCATCAGCGTCGCGATGATCGAGCGGGTCGTGCCGTTCACCGGCACCGCCAGCCCGACGCCCACCCCGGCCACCGCCGTGTTGACGCCGACCACCCGGCCCTCGGCGTCGGCCAGCGCGCCGCCCGAGTTGCCGGGGTTGAGCGCCGCGTCGGTCTGGATCACGTCCTCGATCAGGCGGACGGCCGACCCGCTGCGCGCGGGAAGCGACCGGCCCAGCGCGGACACCACGCCCGCCGTCACCGATCCGGTCAGGCCGAGCGGATTGCCGACGGCGACCACGAGTTGCCCCACCACCAGCCCGTCGCTGTCGCCGAGCACCGCAGGCTCCGGCGTCGCGCCGTCCGCCCGGATCACCGCCAGGTCCGACAGCGGGTCGGTGCCGACCACCTCGAAGTCTCCCGACGTCCCGTCGGAGAAGGCCACGGTCCCCGACCGCGCCCTGCCGACCACGTGCGCGTTGGTCAGCAGGAAACCGTCCGCCGTGAACACCACGGCCGATCCGCTCCCCCGCCCCGCGCGCACGCTCGCGACCCTGGGCAGTAACTGCGCCGCGACGGAGGAGACGATCTGGGAGTAGGCGTCCATGGCAGCGCCCTCCTCGGGGGGCTCGACGGGCGATGATGCTTACATCATTACCCGTAAGTCCAGAAAGGCACGCCTCATTTCCGGCGGGCGGAGTGCCGGGATCGCAGCAGCTCGTAGACACTGGACACGCTGTCGCCGCCGTGCCCGGCGGCCGACCGCCGGTCGAGCAGCGCCTTCAGCGGCCCGTGCACTCCGGGGCGACACCGCGCGCACGGCTGAGGGCGATCAGGGCGTCCACCGCCGGCCGGTTCAGGTCGACGGTCGAGGTGCCGCTGCCCGCGGCCGAACGCGGCGACGTGGACCGCCTCACGGCCGCCGCCGTCGCCGCCCTGGGCCGGGCGGCGTTCGACGCCGGGTTCGCCGAAGGCGCGGCGGGCCATCAGCCGGACGGCCCGTCAAAACGCGGAATTCCCGCCCGGGCCCGATGCTCCGGACGGGAATTCACCGATAACTCAGCAGGAACCGGCGGTGTCCTTCACGTAGTAACTGGCGAGGGCATAGTTGAGGGTGTGACCGATTTGCGTGTCACTCCGCACGGGCACGCACACCTGCTTGTCGAAGTTCTGGAACGAGTACACGCGGTACCAGATGTTGATCTTCACGGCCGTGTTCGAACAGTTGCCGTAGAAGAACTTGCGCTCGTACTCCTGGCCACCGGGCACCTTCTCAATGTGGTCTCCACAGGTCAGGGAGGCCGCAGACGGCGCCGCCTCCGCCAACGCGGGCGGGGCGAGGAGCAGGGCCCCGGCAACGGCGGTTGCTGCCACGAGAAAACGCATAGCACACTCCCAATTCGTTTATCCGGTCGATATCGCTTTTATAGCACCGGCCGAATGGGAGAAAACGATCTCTCATCACTACTAGGGGGATCGCTAGGGGAAGACGCGCGCCGGAATACCCGATGGAACGTTCGATCAATAGCCGGGCCCATAGTCGCGCCATAGCGCGCCCGCGGCACTCCTGAGAGCATCTGCTCATGTCATTGGAGAGCTGGGAGCTCGACGGAGATCACTACTGCCTGCACGCCACGTACGTGAACTCCGACGCGGCGTGGTTCTTCGAGCTCAGTGAGGCGCGAGGAGGCGGGGTCATGCCCGGGGCCGCCGCCGTCACGGTCGTCGCGCACGACGCGGAGATCGGGCGGCTGCCCTACGTCTTCTTCGACGGGAGCCAGGAGCTTCCGTTCGAGGTGCTGAGCGAGTTCGTCACGCGCGTCACCAGGTCGCTGCGGGACGTCGATGGGTCAGGCCACGGCACGTGAGGTGGCCGCCCGCAGCAGGTGCGGGGCCAGGGCCGCGGCCTGGGCGCGGATCTCCGGGACGGCGGTCGTCTCATACAGCGTTCCCCGGAGCAGCGGGCCCAAGGCGAACAGGCGCTCGCCGGGCCGTCCGGCCGCGTCAAGCACCGCGCCGTCCGGGCTCGCGTCCAGGCCCAGCCGGAACGGGTCGGGGCGGGCCGTCCCCGCGCCGATGAGCCGCGCCAGGAAGGGGTCGGCGGTGACGTCGGCGCCGGGACCGGTGGCGTTGACCAGCCAGCCGACGTTCAGGTCGGTGGCGGCGCCGTCCAGATCGGCGCGAATGCGAAGGCCGTCGCCGGCGGGCGCGGCCTCGATCAGGCCGCCGCGCAGCAGGCGCAGCCGCCCGGTGGCGCGCAGCTCGGCGATGGCGTCGGCGGAGGCGGGCGGGACGCGATGGCGGTGGATCTCCCAGTAGCGCGCCACCCGGCGCAGGAACACGCGCCGTTCGTCCAGGTCCATCGCCTGCCACAGGGCCCGGGCCTGCGGGCGCAGGCCCTCCACGACGCCCTGCCAGTCGCCGCCGCCGCGCCGTACGGCCCGCCGCGCGACGGCCAGCAGGTCCGCGACCCGCACCGGCCCGCCGGGAACGGCCACGGCGACCGGCGCGGCGGGCTCGGCCAGATGGCGCCGCGGCAGCAGGGCGCGCCGGGACAGCGCGTGCACCACGGTGCCCGGATGCGCCCGGGTCACGGTCAGGGCCACGTCCACCATGGTCAGCCCGGTGCCCAGGACCAGCACGGGGGCGCCGTCGCCGATCCTGTCCAGTGCGTCCGCCGCCCAGGGGTCGGCGACGTAGCGGGGGTGCGCGCCCACGCCGGGCATGGGGGCGGGGCTGCGGTTGCCGAGGGCCAGGACGACGGCGTCGGCCTCGACGCTCCGTCCGTCGGCCAGCCGGACGGCGTGCTCGCCGTCCAGGCCGACGGCCTTCGCGGTGACGCGGCGCAGCACACGGACCGGCGGCTCCTGCGCGGCGGCCAGCGTGTCGCGCAGGTATCGGCCGTACAGGCCGCGCGCGAGAAAGCCGGCGGGCCCGATGTCCAGGCCCTCGCCGCGCGCCCAGTCCAGCAGGTGGCGCGGCTCGCCGTCCAGCGCGCTCATCCGGTCGGCGCGCGTGTTGAGCAGATGGTGCGGATCGCTGGTGGAGTACGCCTGGCCGAGGCCGTGGCGGCCGTGCTCGTCGAGCAGGGTGACCGTCACCGATGTGCGGGAGGCGCGGGCGAGCCGCAGCAGGTGGATCGCGGTCAGGGCGCCGCTCGCCCCTCCCCCGACGATGACGACCGATGACGTGAACATAAACCAACTATACCTGTAGGTTATCCAGGATAGATGGAACGCGACGCCCGGCGTGTGGCGCGAATCCAATACCGCCAGGCGGTCAGGGCCAGAGCCGGTGACGCGTCCAGGCGTCCTCGCCGCGCTCGTAGCGCAGGCGGATGTGACGGCGGTCGTGACCGGCCTGCCAGAACTCCACGTCGCCGGCGGTGACGGCGTACAACGTCCAGGACGGGGCGACCAGCCCCGGATCGGCGGCGATCATCGCCTGTGCCCGCGCGGACGCCTCGTCGAGATCGGCCGGGTCGTCCAGGACCTCCGACTGACGGCCGATCAGCGCCTCGGCACGCGAATCGGGATGGCGCGCCAGGAAGTCGGCGGCCGAGGCCGTCTCCCCCGCTGGGGCGACACTTCCCCTGATCCGGATCTGACGCCCCAGCGCGGGCCAGTAGAACGTCAGCGCGGCGCTCGGATTGACGGCCAGGTGACGTCCCTTGAGGCTGTTCGCCGAGGACGCGAAGTACCAGCGGCCGTCGTCACCGACGTCCTTGCAGATGAGCACCCGCGAGGCCGGCCGTCCCTCGGCGTCGGCGGTGGACAGCGTCATGGCATGCGGCCCGAGCACCCCCGTCTCCACCGCCTCCCGCAGCCACCACAAGAACAACACAACCGGCTCGGCCGGAGCCGCCGAGGTATCGAACTCGGGCAACCGCTCAGGAAAGACCGGCAACGCCCTCAGCAACTCGCGCATCCCCTCGGCCGACATGCCGTCCCCCTCACTCAACACCCCGCCGTCCGGCCGAAGCCGGCGAAACGCCGGATCATCAGCCACACAGCCATCATCCCCGGCCACCCACCGCCCATCTCCCCCGGGTCACCCGTTCTGCGGGAGTTCCGGCCAGTACGAGACCGCCTGCCGGGCGGCGGCCGCGATGGCCGCGCCATCGAGTTCGACGATGTTCAAGTCGATACCGCCGATGGGCCACTCCACGGCGAATTCGAAGCTCTCCTCGGGAGGCAAGGGCCAAAGCCATAGCCCCATGGTCTTGACGCCCGCATCCTCGTCACCGCTGCGCATGGACATCCCGGGGAACAGCAAGGAAAGGTGCGGAGCTGGTGGTGGATCCTGCGGGAACCGTGTCCTGTCCAGGCGTTGTCCGACGGTGGTGGCCTTGGCACCGTCGGCGAAGCGCACGCCGAACCGTAGTAGCTGGTCCGGTAACGGCCGATCGGCCCTCACCGCGGCGATCATCTGAGGGAACACGGATAACTGCAGGGCCTGGAAGTCGTCGGGGGACAGCGTCCGCCGCCTCGTGACGAGGTCCACGTTCACCAGGCAGCCGTTACTGAAGGCCTGGATGGTGGGCAACGTTATGGCGACATTCGGAGTGCGGGCCAGCGTCAATCCGCTGACCAGCACCGCGCCCATCTCTTCCGCGGGCGGAGCGGACCATGCCGGCAGTCCCGGCCTGGATGGCTGAGTTGATGCCTCGTGAGCCGTCGGAGGTTCGAAGAACATGTTTTCACCATACGAACGCTCCTCAGGATCGCGTGATTTACGACGAAGAATTGGGAAGGCCGCCGCTGCCGCAGAGGCGATCGCGGCCCTGACGGCGACGCACCAGGTGACCAGCGGGCCACCCGCCAGGTGGGGCCGTCATCAAGGCGAGCCGGTCGTACGCGCCATGGTCAGAGTGATCGCCGCCGGGTTCGCCGCGGAATTCGCCCCTCCCATACCGGCATCACCATCTATCGATGTACTCCCGCAGGGGGGCGGGCTTCAGCCCGGCTGCGGCCGCCGCGTCCAGGACCCTTCGCAGGTCATCCGTCACGGTCCCGTTGAAGTGCAGCAGGATGATGTCGCCGGTCTTCAGGCGAGGAACCGGAACGGGGTCCGATCCCCAGGTGGTGAGATCATACGTCCATGTGACCAGGGCTTCCGCGCCACAGGCACGAGCGGCGGTCCGGGTGGTCTCCGAGTACGTGCCGTAGGGCGGACGCAGCAGACGCGGGCTGTCGCCGAACTTGGCGAGATGCTGGTCGCGTGCCCCGCAGATCTCCGCCCGCTGGCCGGCGGCGTCGAGCGCGGACAGGTCGGGGTGGTTGACGCTGTGGTTCTCGACTCGGACCGGCCCGTGGTTGAGCAGGTTGCGGAAGTAGGCGTCATCGTAGGAGTACGCACCCGGCAGCAGAAACAGCGAGGCGGGCACCCGGCGATCGAGCAGCAGCTTCGCGGCGGCCGGATCGTGGTTCCAGCCGTCGTCGATGGTGACGAACACGACCGGGTCGGTGGTTTGAACGCGGGAGACGACCGGAACGGGCTCGGGCCAGCCGGCCGACGACCGGGAGGCCGACGCGTGCGCAGGACCGGCCGGCGCGCCGATGAGCGTTACCGAGACGAGGACGACGAGCGCATCGCGTAAGGCGCAGCACAGCTTTGATCTTGACATGGTGCCATATTGGCCTCGATCAACCGGCGTGTCCATATATGAACCGGTTCTGTCCAGTGTGATTGCCTCTGGCCTACTTTTCGGCACTAACAGACCGGTGCGACCGCACGACCCGCCCCCATGAACCCCGGTGGGCCTGCCGCCCTCAGGGCGACCGGAAGCGGCTCGACCTCGCCGAACTGGTCTGTGCGACCATCGCCGAGACCGACGCCATCCGGCTGGTCGATGTCCAGAGTCCCCACGATCACCCTGCCGTCCCGCTCGGCCGCGACCCGCTCCAGCTCCGGCCGCAGTGCCCGGCACACCCCGGACCACTCGGCGCAGAAGTTCACCAGCACCGGTTTGGAGGCGTTGAGCACGTCGGCCGGGAAGGAGTCATCGGTGATGTGGATCGTCGGCGCCGCGAGCGTCGACGCGCTCGCGGCCCGGCCCTGGTCGTGGTGAACGGCGGTAGCGGCGGCGGGGACGGCCTGCGCCAGGCAGGCCGCGGTCAGCGCCGCGATGACGGTGAGGGCTTTGCGCATCAAGGTCGCCCCATTGGTCGGGAACCGGCGAGGCCCACAGGAGGCCGAACCTCGATCATGCACGCATTGCGTTGGCATAACTACCATCTGTGACGTCAGGGCGTGCTGACTTCAACCTGCGGGCTCACCGGCCCAGAACGGCCCGGATGTGGTCGGGTGAGATGCCGAGTGCCAGCGCGGCGATCAGCAGGGCGCCAGGGCCAGGACGAACAGGCCGCGGCCCCAGGACTTCGGGACGATGCCGCTTCACGATCCGCGCCACGCCCCGCATCGTATCGCATGACCGGCCGCGAGTCGCACGGTTGTTCGATTCGGCGTATGTGTCCACCCTGCCCCGCTGACGGCCGCACCTCGCTGTCTCGGAATGACCGTTCCAAGACGGCAGGGATCATCGGCGGAGAGCGCGGCGGGCGGCGAAGGCAATGAGCAGGAGTACGGCAAGCGCGAGGGAGATCCAGGCGGGGCCGAGCGTTTCCAGCCAGCCGGTGACGGTGCCTTGCAGCCTCGTGACTGTGCCGATGAGCAGGTCGTCGACGGCAGCGCCGTCGAAGACGCGCAGCTCGTACCAGCCGTAGTAGGCGACGTAGAGTCCGGCCAGGACCAGGAGCGCGCCGCTGATCCGGGGCACGTACGGCAGCACGCGGCGCATCCTGGCCACGGCGGCGCCCCGGGCCAGCGCGACCGCCAGGGACAGCAGGGTGATCACCAGGCCCATGCCGAGAGCGTATGCGACGAAGACCGCCAGGCCGCCGAGGATGCCACCGCCGGTCAGCGAGGCGGAGATGATGGCGAGGAACGGGCCGACGGTGCACGACAGGGAGGCCACGGCGTAGGAGAGGCCATAGCCGTACTGCGACAGGTTCCCGGTGCGCAGGGCAGGCACGCGCAGCAGCAGTTCGCGGCCGGACAGCAGCCAGCCGCCCAGGGCGAGCAGGGCCAGTCCGACGGCGATCGTCACCCAGGGCAGGT
This sequence comes from Spongiactinospora sp. TRM90649, assembly GCF_029382225.1. Lineage (GTDB taxonomy): Bacteria > Actinomycetota > Actinomycetes > Streptosporangiales > Streptosporangiaceae > Spongiactinospora. The sequence goes on along the minus strand of NZ_JARLTC010000039.1, from coordinate 28,195 downwards.
AACGGCCCAGCGACAACGCCAGCGGGGTGACCACGAGGCCGAACAGGCCGAAGACGGTGACGAACCCGGCGGTCATCGCGGCCGACAAGGTCAGGGCCCGTAGCGGTCCGCCACGATCGTCGGCCAGGAGCATGCTCAGGTAGGCGGGCAGCAAGGCGAAGCCGCACGGGTTGAACGCGGCCACGCTGCCCGCGGTCATGGCCAGCGCGAGCGGCAGGTCGTTCATCCCGCGCGCAGCTTCTCGACGTGCGCGTTGAGCTCCTGCGCGTCCAGCGGGCCGCTGGCCTTGGTGGTGGTGCCGTCGGGTTTCAGGAACAGGAAGGTGGACTGGGAGGCGATGCCGAGGTCGGCCCAGACCTCGCCCTTCTCATCCGACAGGTGGGTGATGGCGCCGGTGCCGGTCCGCTGGACGAACTCCTTCATGGCCGCTTCGCTGTCCAGGCTCGCGACGCCGACGAACGCCACGTCCCTGTAGGTGGCGGCGGCCGACTTGACATGCGGAGCTTCGGCCCGGCATTTGGGACACCAAGGTGCCCAGAACCAGAACACCACCGGCTTGCCCGCCAGGCTCTCGCCCTGGAACGCCTTGCCGTCCAAGGTCTTGGCGGAGAACTTCAGGGCCGCGGGAACGGACGGCGCGGCCGACGGCACCCGGGGGGTGGCGGATGTCGCCGGTGGCGGGCTGGTGGCGGTGACGGCTGTCTGGGCTGTCTGCGTCGCCTCGGTGCCGCAGGCGGCCAGGAGCAGAGCGGAGGCGGCGCCGGCGATCGTCACTCGTAGTGCGGTCATGGGAGTCAGCGTAGGTTCCGCTCACGGGCCGAATTCTTACGCGGTGATGACAACAGGCCGATCCTGACAGAGGGTCGCCGTCGGCGGAACGGCGCACGGATCTTATGAGCTGATGACATCTATCGCTCGATCGGCGCCGCCGGCCGTACCGTGAGTACGTGAGCAGCCGCATCCTGGTGGTCGACGACGACCTCACGGTCGCCGAGGTCGTGGCCAGATATCTTGAGCGTGATGGGCACCAGGTGGAGCGCGTCGGTGACGGCGCCGAGGCGCTGCGCCGCGCACTGGCGCATCCGCCGGATCTCGTGATCCTGGACCTCATGCTGCCGAAGGTCGACGGCCTGCAGGTGTGCAGGAAGCTGCGGGAACGCTGGCCCGTGCCGGTCATCATGCTCACCGCGCTCGGCGAGGAGATCGACCGGGTGGTCGGGCTGGAGACCGGCGCCGACGACTACGTGACCAAGCCGTTCAGCCCCCGTGAGCTGGCCTTGCGGGTGCAGTCGGTATTGCGGCGAGCCCGTGGCGCGTCCATGCGGGGCGGCTCGGGGGTGATGCGGGACGGCGACCTGGTGGTCGATGTCGGAGCACATGAGGTACGGAGGAGGGGTGAGCTGATCACGCTCACCGCCCGCGAGTTCGAGCTGCTGGCCCATCTCATGCGCAACCCGCGTCAGGCCTTCACCCGGGTGGCCCTGCTCAGCCAGGTGTGGGGCTGGTCGTTCGGCGACACCTCCACCGTCACCGTGCACGTACGGCGGCTGCGCGAGAAGATCGAGCCCGACCCGACCAGCCCTCAGCGGATCGTCACGGTGTGGGGGGTCGGCTACCGATTCGAGCCCTCGCCATGACCATCGCGACGATCGTCGCCATCACCGCCGGACTGGTGGGTCTCGCCGGTATAGCCGTGATGTCGCGGCTGCGGACCCTGCGGGCGATGGTGATGCTGGTCGTGGTCGTGGCCATCCTCGCCACCGTGTCAGGCGTGGTGACCGGCATCCTCACGATGAGCATCGAAGGGCCGGCCAGGGACACCGTCCTGGTCGTGATCGCCGTCGGCGGCATCGTGGGACTGGCCGCCGCCTTCTTCGCCGCACGGCGCGTCGTGGCCGAGAGCAGGCGGCTGGCGGAAGCCGTACAGGCCAGTGACTACACCGCGCCGCGGGGACTGCCGGTCGAGCTGCGGAGAATCGCCACCAGCCTGGAGGAGTCGTACGCGCGAGAACGAGCGCTGGAGGGGGCCCGGCGCGAGCTGGTCGCCTGGGTGAGCCATGATCTGCGTACCCCGCTGGCCGGTCTGCGAGCCATGGTCGAGGCTCTGGAGGACGGGGTGGTCACCGATCCGGTGACCGTCGAGCGCTATCACGCGCAGATCCGGATCCAGGTGGAGCAGCTGACCGGGATGGTGAACGATCTGTTCGAACTGTCCCGGATCCATGCCGGTGCCCTGAGGTTGTCGCGCACCCGGATCGGCCTGGCCGACCTGGTCGCCGACACCGTTGACTCGACCGAGCCACTGGCCCGCGCCAAGGGAATACGGCTGAGCGCCTCGGCCGAGCCGATCCCCGTCGAGGCGGATGCCGGGGCACTCGGCCGGGCTCTGGGCAACCTGGTGGTCAATGCCATCCGCTTCACACCGTCGGACAGCGCTGTCACGCTCCGTGCCTTCGGGCAGGACGACAACGCGATCCTGGTCGTCGACGACGGCTGCGGCGGTATTCCGGAGGCCGACCTGCCCAGGTTGTTCGACGTGGCGTTCCGGGGCGAGTCGGCGCGCACGCCGAGTGATGATGGCGGCGCCGGCCTGGGTCTGGCGATCGCCCAGGGCATCGTCGAGGCACACGACGGGACGATCGGCGTGGTCAACGACGGGGCCGGCTGCCGCTTCGAGATCCGCCTCCCCGTCTGCCGTGACCCCGCGTAGCGAAGACCTCGTGGCAGGCTCTCCTCACCGTCGATCTCGCGTCGCGCGGCAGGTGGCCGACGCCGAACAGGCCCGCGCCCAGGCCGGCCGGGCGGCCGCGGACGCTCAGCCCCGCTTCTAGTCGTGGCGGGGAATGCCGGACACCTCGTGGTCGGCGTGGAAGAGGGCCTCGTGGATCAGGGTCCGCACGTGTACGTCGCGGGCCCGATACAGCACCCGCCGCCCCTCGCGGCGGCTGCGCACCAGCCCGCCCATGCGCAGTCTGGCCAGGTGCTGGGAGACCGAGGGCCGGGCCACGCCGATCGCGGCGGCCAGCGAGGTGACGTCGTACTCCCCGGCCGACAGCAGCCACATCAGGCGCAGCCGGGTGCCGTCGCTGAGCATGCGGAACGCCTCGACAGCCGCCTCCACCTGGGCGCCGGTCGGTTGCTCTTGCGGCCGGCTCGCACCTGATTCGTTGTCGCGTGCATACATGACTACATATGATCCGAGTGAACGGCTCAAAGGCAAGTGAGAGGGACGCGATGAGCGAACTCGACCCCCCACAGCACGGACACGATCACGGGCACGGGCACGGGCACGGGCATGAGCAGGGGGGTAGTGGGCCCAAGCGGTGGCCCGCCAGGCTGGGCCACGCGTTCACCCCGCACAGCCACGACAGCGCCGACAAGACCGACACCGCATTGGAGTCCAGCAGCCGGGGCATGCGGGTGCTGGGCATCTCCTTCGCGGTCCTCATGGCCACCGCGCTCGTCCAGGCGGCCATCGTCGCGGTGTCCGGGTCGGTGGCGCTGCTGGGCGACACCCTGCACAACTTCGCCGACGCGCTCACCGCGGTCCCGCTGGCGATCGCGTTCTCGCTGGGACGGCGGGCCGCCACCCGACGCTTCACCTACGGCTACGGCCGCGCCGAAGACCTGGCCGGCATCGTCATCGTCGCCCTGATCGCCGCCTCCGCGGGCCTGGCCGGATACGAGGCCCTCAAACGCCTCATCGACCCCCAGGACGTGCAGGCGCTGGGATTGGTGGCCGCCGCCGGATTCGTCGGCTTCCTCGGCAACGAATGGGTGGCCCGCTACCGCATCAGGGTCGGCCGCGAGATCGGCTCGGCCGCACTGGTCGCCGACGGCCTGCACGCCCGCACCGACGGATTCACCTCGCTGGCCGTCCTGCTCGGCGCCGGCGGCGCCGCCCTCGGGTTTCCGCTGGCCGACCCGATCGTGGGCCTGCTCATCACCGCCGCCATCTGCTTCGTGCTGCGTGACGCCGCCCGCGAGATCTATCACCGGCTGATGGACGCCGTCGACCCCGCCCTGATCGCCCAGGCCGAGCAGATCCTCACCACCGTGCCCGGCGTGCGCAGCGTTGGCGCGGTCCGGCTGCGCTGGATCGGCCACGCGCTGCGCGCCGAGGTCGACATCGCCGTCCGCCACGACGTGACCCTGATCGAGGCCCACGCGGTCGCCGTCGAGGCCGAGCACCGGCTCATCCACGACCTGCCCCGGCTGTCCGCCGCCACCGTCCACGCCGACCCCGACGGCCCCGACGGAACCGACCACCACGCCCCTCTGCTCACCCACCGGTAGAACCCGCAGCCGTCTGGCACGTCCCCGGGCGCCGCCGGAAACACCGGGAGATCATTCAGCGGGCGTCCAGCGGTAGCGGGGAGACCGGCAGGTCCCAGTTCCGCAGGACGGAGGCGGTCTGGGCGGCGATGACGCGCTGGCCGTCGGCGTTGGGGTGGAAGTAGTCCCATTTGCTGACCTGGGCGAGGGTGAAGGGGTAGGAGAAGACCGCGCCGTCGTCGGTGCGGCAGGCGGGGCCGTAGGCGGTGCAGGCGTCGGACAGGGAGCGGTTGAAGGCGACCACGCGGTCGCGGACACGGTCGCGGCGGGTCTGGTCGGCCTTGGCCGTGGACTGGGGCTTGGCGAGCATGGACTGGCAGATCTTGCCGACCGACCAGAAGGTGCGGGCCAGGGCGTTGTCCTTGCCGACGCGCCACAGGCGTTTGATGTCGGGGATGCTCGCGACGAACACGCGGGCCCGCGGGAGGCCCTCGCGCAGGACGCCCAGGGCGGTGTCGATGTTCCTGCGGAAGGCGGCGACGGAGGTCATCAGGCGCTCCTCGCGCACGCAGGCGTCTTGGGCGCCCACCAGGATCGTGACGTAGGCGGCGTCGCGGCGGACCGCCTCGCGGGCCTGGGCGGCCAGTTCGGCGCTCACCGTGCCGGACGCGGCCAGGTTGACATTGTGACCCGAGATCGCGGCGACGTCACGGCGCAGCCGCAGGTAGTGGCTGTTGACCGTGGCGTTGTCGCCTGTGGACCAGGACCTCGACGGGCAGGCGACGTACCAGCCGCAGGCGTTGAGGCCCGCGCTGATCGAGTCGCCGAGCGCAGCGATGGACTCCGGCCGCCAGGCCGCCGCCCGCGCCGGCAGTGGAACGAGGACGGCCGAGCAGACGATCGCCGCACCGGCGAGCGCCGCCACCGACGTGCGAACCATGGCACCTCCGCATTAGGATCACACTCTCCTACACGGGTGTATCACTCCGGAGTCGCCCGGTCACGTCAAGTGACCGACCTGTTTTGCCGCCTTGACAAGGTGCCGGTCACGTGCCGCTGGGACATTTCGCAACCGTGTGGAAACAGGGTCGCCGTCGAACACGTTCAGTTCACGCCTAAAGTGGGTGGAGTGAGTGTCACGCTCGGGTTGACCCGTCCACTGTTGGTTCGCACCGTCGCCGTCCCTGACCCCGGTGACCTGCTGGCCCGGCTGCGGGGCCCGGCACCCTACGCCTGGGTCCGGCACGGTGAGGGCCTGGTCGCGTGGGGCGAGGCCGCCCGCGTCACGGTCCCGCCGGGCCCCGGGCGGTTCGCCTGGGCCCGCGAATGGCTGGCGCAGGCGCTCGGCGATGCCGACGTGAACGACGAGGTGCGGGTCCCCGGCTCCGGGCCGGTCGCCTTCGGCTCCTTCACCTTCGACCCGGAGTCCCCTGGCTCGGTGCTGGCCGTACCGGCGATGGTGCTGGCCCGGCGCGGCGGGCGGGCGTGGCTCACCACGATCGGCGACCCGCCGCCGCTCGGCGCGCCCGCCGCCCCGCTCACCGGCGGCTCCCCCGGCCCTGTCCGGTACGGCGACGGCAGCCTCACCGCGCCGCAGTGGCAGCACGCCGTCTCCTTGGCCGTGCGCCGGATCCGCGACGGCGAGCTGGAGAAGGTGGTCCTCGCCCGCGACCTCAACGCGGTCGCCGAGCACCCGATCGACCTGCCGCTGCTGCTGTCGCGGCTCGGCCGCCGCTACCCCGCCTGCTACACCTTCTCCTGCGCCGGGCTGGTGGGCGCCACCCCCGAGCTGCTGGTCCGCCACATCGGCGAGGCGGTGGAGTCGCTGGTGCTGGCCGGCACGACCGCCCGGGGCGCCACACCCGCCGAGGACGCCGCGCGCGGCGCGGCGCTGCGGGCCTCGGTGAAGGACCGCCACGAGCACACGTGTGCCGTGGAGTCCGTGCGCGACGCGCTGTCGCCGCTGTGCAAGGACCTCACCGTCCCGCCGGAGCCGGAGCTGCTGGTGCTGTCCAACGTGCAGCACCTGGCCAGCCCGATCAGCGGGCGCCTGTCGGACGGCGCGTCGGTGCTCGACGTGGTCTCCGCGATGCACCCCACCGCCGCCGTCGGCGGCACCCCCACCGGCCGCGCGGTGGAGGTCATCCGGGAACTGGAGGGCATGGACCGCGGCCGCTACGCGGGCCCGGTCGGCTGGATCGACGCGCACGGCGACGGCGAGTGGGGCATCGCGCTGCGCTGCGGCTCGATCGAGGGCTCCCGCGCCCGGCTCTTCGCCGGATGCGGCATCATGGCCGACTCCGATCCGGCCGCCGAGCTGGCCGAGGCGCAGTCGAAACTGCGGGTCATGCAGGACGCCCTGGAGGGCCGCTGAGAGGTCAGGACCGCAGGTAGCTCAGCACGGCGAGCACCCGGCGGTTGTAGCCGGTGGAGGCGCGGATCTCCAGTTTCTCGAAGATGGCGTTGACGTGCTTCTCAACCGCGCTCTGTGAGACGTGCAGCCGCTCGGCGACCGCCGGGTTGGCGTAGCCCTCGGCCATCAGCGACAGCACCTCGCTCTCGCGGGGGGTCAGCCGGGCCAGCGGGTCAACGCGGGTGCTGCGGGCCAGGAGCTGGCGCACCACCTCGGGGTCGAAGGCGGCGCCGCCCGCCGCGACACGGTCGAGCGCGGACAGGAACTCCCCGACCTGCATGACGCGGTCTTTCAGCAGGTAGCCGACCCCGCCGTGTTCGGCCGACAGCAGCTCGGCGGCGTAGCGCCGCTCGACGTACTGCGACAGCACGAGCACCGCCGCGCCCGGCCTGCGGCGGCGGATCTCCAGCGCGGCCCGCAGCCCCTCGTCGGTGTGGGTGGGCGGCATCCGCACGTCGACCACCACGATGTCGGGCGGCTCGCGCTCGACCGCGCCGAGCAGCGCCTCGGCGTCGCCGACGGCGGCGGTGACCTCGTGGCCCTCCTCGGCGAGCAGCCGCACGAGCCCTTCGCGCAGCAGGGTGGAGTCTTCGGCCAGGATCACGCGCACGGCAGCTCCGCGGTTATCAGGGTGGGCCCGCCGAGCGGGCTGTGGACGGCGAACCGGCCGTCGAGCGCGGCCACCCGGCGGGCCAGCCCGGAAAGGCCGCCGCCGTAGGGGTCGGCGCCGCCCGCGCCGTCGTCGTGGACGCGGACCTCGACCAGCGGGCCGGTCGCGGCCAGCCGGACGGCGATGCGCCCCGCGCCGGAGTGCTTGGCGGCGTTGGTCACCGCCTCGCACACCACGAAGTAGACCGCCGTCTCCACGGCCGGGGGCAGCTCGCCGGGCAGGGCGTAGTCGATGGACACCGGTACGGCCGAGCGCTCGGCGACCGCGGCCAGCGCGTCGCGCAGCCCCACCGCGTCGAGCCCGGCCGGGTAGACCCGCCAGGCCACCTCGCGCAGGTCGCGCAGCGCCTCCTGGGACTCCTCGTGGGCCTGGGCGAGCAGTTCGGAGTCGCCCTGCCTGCGTGCCCTGCCCAGCAGCATGCCCAGCGCGACCAGCCGCTGCTGGACGCCGTCGTGGAGGTCACGCTCGATCCGGCGGCGCTCCTGGTCGACCGCCTCGACGATGCCCGCCCGGCTGATCGACAGCTCGGTGATGCGTCGCCGCAGCAGTTCGGTGGTGCTGGGGCCGAGGTAGTGCGCGGCCAGCCGCCGCTCCAGCCCGGCCACCCCGGCGATGCCGGTCAGGTTGAGGTAGAGCAGCAGGACGCCCGGGACCGAGGCGCCCAGGATGGTGGCCAGCGTGACCCCTCCGGCGTCTTCGATCAACGCCCACGGGAACCCGCTCGCCCAGGCCAGCAGCATGGTCACCGCCACCGTCACGCCGAGGCCGAGCAGGAACACCACCCCGTGGCCGAGGATGCCCACCGGGCCGCGCGCCACCAGGTAGCGGACGGCGCGCTCACCGGAGTACTCGCCCGAGATGTCGGCGTCGAGGAAGCGGATCAGCCGGCGGCGCTCGCCTTCGGCCAGCCGTCGGGCGCCCCGGTGGACCCGGGCCCGCACCAGCGCCTGCCCGCGCGGCCAGAACCGCAAGGCGGCCAGCGCCAGCCCGGCCATCGCCAGGAACGCGAGCCCCACGTACGCGGTCGCCCCGCCGATGATGAGGCCCGCCAAGGTGAGCAGCCAGCCCCGCACCAAACCCGCCAACCCTCAGACCCTTTCGCGGTCCTGTTCCCGGTGCCTGCCGGCGCCACGGCCCGGCTCACGCCTGGCGCGCAGCACCCTCGCCACCACCCACCAGACGACCGCCAGCACGCAGATGCCCAGCACGGCCTTGGACACCACGCCCATGTACCGCTCGACGACCCCCCAGTTCTCGCCCAGCAGGTAACCCGCGAACACGAACGCGGTGTTCCATATCAGGCTACCCAGCGTGGTGAAGATCAAGAACCTGGTCAGCCGCATCCGCTCGACCCCGGCGGGCACCGAGATGAGGCTGCGGAAGATGGGGATCATCCTTCCGAAGAACACCGTCTTCACACCGTGCCGGGCGAACCACGCCTCGGCCTTCTCGATGTCGGTGATCTTCACCAGCGGCAGCCTGGTCGCCAGCCGGACGAGCCGGTCGCGGCCGAGGAGCGCGCCGAGCCCGTAGAGGGCCAGCGCGCCCACCACCGAGCCGATCGTGGTCCACACGATCGCCCCGATGAGGCTGAGGTCGCCGCGGCTGGCCGCGAATCCCGCCAGCGGGAGGATCACCTCGCTGGGCAGCGGGGGGAACAGGTTCTCCAACGCGATGGCGATGCCCGCTCCGGGCTCGCCGAGTGTTTCCATCAGTTCGATCGCCCAACCGGCGATGCCGTCCAACTGTGCGGGATTCATGAATCAAGACGCTATTCGGCTAGAGGGACAGGGAACATGAGGCCCACCCCACGGCCTGCGGGTGACCGCCTCAGCGACTCCAGTGGCGGCTACCCCAGGAAGGGGGTGTGGAAAACCTCAGTTCCGGATCAACGCCCGGCGCAGGAGCAAAGTGCCCGCGACGAAGAACACGGCGGCGTATCCACACAGGATCGTGACCTGCGGCAGCACGTCGGCGAACCCGGCGCCGTGCCGTACCAGCGCGGCGAAGCCTTCGTAGCCCCACGCGTGCGGGGTCAGGTAGGCCAGGCGGCGCGCGGTGTCGCCGAGCGCCTCCAGCGGGGCCATGGAACCGCCCGCCGCGGCCAGGCCCAGCCCCAGGATCAGCCCGGCCGACGTCACCGCCCCCTGGGTGCGGAACACCGAGCCCAGCAGCATGGCCGCGCCCCCGCCGACCAGGGAGAACGCCACCAGCAGGGCCGCCGCGCCGAGCGGGTCGCCCCAGGCCACGCCGAACAGCAGCGCCGACCCGAGCATGATGATCAGCCCCTGGGCCAGGGCGACGGCGATCCTGCCCGCCGCCTCCCCCGCCAGCAGCGCCCACACGGGGGTCGGGGTCGAGTACATGCGGGCGCTCAGCCCGGAGACGCGGGTCGCCACCAGCCCGGCGGCGGCGGTCAGCGACGTCAGGAAGGTGTAGAGCAGCAGCAACGGCGGCGCCGACAGGGCGAAACCGGCCATCCCCTCGGGGAACACGGTCTCACCCACCGTCGTGGCCCGCACCGTGATCCCCGGCGCGCGCGCCGCGTCGGCCGCGTCCAGGTTCGCCGCGAACGACCCGTCGCCGTGCGCCGCGCCGAACGCGGCCGCGCCCACGCTCCCCGCTTCCCGCAGCACGGCCGAGCGCACCAGCGCGGCCAGTTCCATCCCCTGCGGGTCGGACGGCCGGGACAGATACCGCACCTCCGCTGTTGCGCCCCCGCCCACGGCGGCGGCGTACCCGGCGGGGATCAGCAGGCCGCCGCCGACCTCGCCGCGTTCCACCGCCTCGCGCAGCGCCGCCTCGCCGTCCAGGCGGACCACCTCCACGCGCCCGCCCTCGGCCAGGGCCGCCGCCAGCCGCTTCGGCAGCGGGCCGTCGCCGCCCGCGACGCCCACCGACAGCCGCTGCCCGCCGCCGAACATCAGCCCCATCATGAAGACCATCAGGAAGGGCATCACCGCCATGAAGAAGACGCTGGTGCGGTCCTTGACGGCCATGCGCAGGCCCACGCCCGCGATCGCGAGGACCTTCACGCCGCCACCACCCTTCCCGACCTCGCCACCGCCACGGCCAGGCCCACCGCCGCGAACCCGAGCAGCACCGCCAGATGGACGAGCACCCGCTCGACCGAGCCGCCGCCCGCCAGCTCGGCCAGGCCGGTCATGAACCAGTGGTGCGGAGTGAACCCGCTCAGCACCGCGAACCCCTCAAGCCGCCCCACGGGGAACAGCGCCCCGCCGAACAGTCCCAGCACCATGACCAGCCCCGACTGCCAGTTCGACGCCTGTTCGGCGGTGCGGGCCACGGTGGCGACCATGGCCATCAGGCCCGTCGCCGCCAGCGCCCCGGCCACCACCAGCGCCCCGACGCCCAGCGGATCGCCCCAGCGGGCGCCCATCAGCGCCGATGACGCCACCACCAGCACGGCCATGCCGAACACCGCCGCCAGCACGCCCGCGAGCAGCTTGCCCGACAGCACCGCCGCCCGGGGGATCGGCGCGGCCAGCATCCGGGCCATCGTGCCCGAGCCGCGTTCCTCGAAAATCCCGCCGATACTGATCATCACCCCGTAGAACAGGAAGAACACCCCCATCCCCGCCGCGTAGTAGGTGGCCGACCCGAGCTGCCGGGTCGCCGCCGAGTCGTCCTCGGTCAGGCGTATCGCGGGTGGCGCCCCTGCCGCCGCCCGCGCCAGTTCCCCGGCACGCTCCTCGCCCAGCGCGCGCCCGCCCGCCGCGACCCGCACCGCGAGCCGCACCGAGCCGACCCGCGCGGCGTACGCGCGGGCCGCCTCGCGGGCCACGCCGACGGCCACCCCGGAGTTCGCGTCGCCGACCAGGTCCATCGTGGCCGCCCGGCCCTGCGCCACCGCGGCGGAGAACCCCGCCGGGATGACGAACACCGCGTCGGCCTCTCCCCGCTCGACCAGCGCCCGGCCCTCCGCCTCGGTGCCCGCCGGGCGGACGGTGACCTTCCCGCCGCGTTCCATCGGGCGCAGCACCTCATCGGCGAAGGCGGCGGCGGCCGGTCCGCGATCAAGGTCGGCCACCGCGTAGGAGGCGGTGAACGCACGCTCCCCGCCGGTCAGGGTGTTCAGCAGCAGGGCCAGGCCGAGCGGCAGCACCACCGCGGACATCAGCAGCGCGCCGTCCAGCAGCCTCAGGCGCAGATCCTTGACCAGGATGGCCGTCATCGCGCGCATGTCAGTCCCTCGTGCCGCGGCCGGTCAAGTGCAGGAACACCGACTCCAGGCCGGGTTCGCGCACCTCCACCGACCGCACCTGCGCCCCCGCGCTCCCCAGGGCCGCCAGGACGGCGGGCAGGCACGCGCGGGCGTCGCGCACGAGCAGTTCCAGATGGTCCTCCCCCGCCGTCGCGCGCTCCACGAAGGGCAGCGCGGTCAGCTCCGGCACCGCCCCCGCCAGGTCGCCCTCGGCACTGAGGCGCAGCGTGTCGCTCTGGCCGACCATGCCGACCAGCTCGCGCCGGGTGCCCTCGGCGATCATCTCGCCATGGTCGATGATCCCCACCCGATCGCACACCCGCTCGGCCTCCTCCATGTAGTGGGTCGTGTAGAGCACCGCGACGCCGCGCGCGGCCAGGTCGCGCACGCCGTCCAGGATGGCGTTGCGGCTCTGGGGGTCCACGCCGGCCGTCGGCTCGTCCAGGACGAGCAGGCGGGGCCGGTGCAGCAGGCCGATCGCGATGTTCAACCGGCGGGCCATCCCGCCGGAGAACCCGCTCACCGGCTCGTCCGCGCGGTCGGCCAGCCCGGTCAGCTCCAGCGCGTCCTGGACGGCACGCCCGGCCGTGGCGCGCGGGATGCCCTGCAGCCGCCCGAAGAACCGCAGGTTACGGCGGGCGCTGAGCTCCTGGTAGAGGGCCAGGTTCTGCGGGACGTACCCGATCATCGCCTTGGTCCCCCGCGTGGACGTGCCGTGGGGACGGCCGTCCACGCGGATCTCGCCCGCGTCACGGGCCAGAATGCCCACGATCATGGATATCGCGGTCGTCTTGCCCGCCCCGTTCGGGCCGAGCAGCCCGTAGGTCTCGCCCGCCGCGACGGTCAGCCCGACTCCGTTCACCGCCACCCGCGCGCCGTACGACTTGCGCAGGCCGCTGACCTCCAAAAGCGCTCCCACCGTCGCCTCACCTGGGGTTGCGGATCGGGATGTCACGGACGAACGCCCAGGTCAGCCCAATGGCGATCAGGAAGCCGGCGAGACCCACCCCGACCGCCACGGGGACGGTGGCGGGAAGGCCGAGCACGGGCAGCCGCCCGATCACCGGCAGCGCGTGGACGAGGTCGGTGGCGGCGTGCACCGAGAAGATCAGCGCGGCGCCCACCGGGATCAGCAGGATCCCGCCCGCGTACAGGCGGTAGAACGCCGCGCCGGCCATCGCCCCGACGGCCACCCACACCAGGTACTGCGACCAGTACTCGGCGAACACCAGCGGCACCTGGCCGAGGTCGCCGAACAGGTGCCGGTCGCTCAGTTCCCTGGGCCAGCCGCCGAGCCCGTACAGACCCGTCTCCATCAGATAGCCGAGCATGATCAGAACCGTGGCGACGGGCGCGAACGCGAACAGGAACACCGCCGCGTGCACGAAGAACTCCCGGCGCGTCCGGCCGTTGGCCACGTAGACCGGCAGGTACGTGCGCACCACCACGGTGCCGATGACCAGCACGAACCACCGGGACGCCTGGATGGCCTGCTCCCAGACGCTGGCGCCCAGATCGCCGAACAGGCCGATCGCCACCGCGATGATCGCGGCCACGACGACGAGGGCGACGTACGCCATCAGAGTGAAAAGGACATTGGCCGCGAACAGCCGGGCCGGGAAGACGGCGGACAGGCCTCTCATTCCGGCCCTCCCTCGAGTGCGCCGCCGACGGCCGCCCCCCGCTGCCCGGTCAGATGGATGAACAGGTCCTGCAAGGCGATCGGGCCGATGTCCAGACCGGCCCGCACGGCCGCCTCCCGCCGCCCGTCGTCCAGCTCGCCGTACACCATCGCCGAGCGCGTACGGCCCAGCCGCTTGTCGCCCAGCACCGTCAGCCCCGCGACGAACCGCTCCACCTCATCCTCAGGACCGGTGACCGACGCGCCCCTGGCGCGCAGCGCGTCGCTCTCCTCGTGCAGCAGCAACCGCCCGCCCTCGATGATCAGGACCTCCTCGAACAGCGAGCTCACCTCCTCGATCAGATGGGTGGACATGATCACCGTGCGCGGGTTCGCGATGAAGTCCCGCAGCAGCTCGTCGTAGAACGCGTACCGGGAGGGCGCGTCCATGCCCAGGTAGGACTCGTCGAACATGGTCAGCGGCGCCCGGGAGGCCAGCCCGATCGTCACCCCGAGCGCCGACCTCTTGCCCAGCGACAGTTCGCTGACGTTCTTGCGCTTGGGCAGCTCGAACATCTCCACCAGCCGCTCGGCGTACGCCGCGTCCCAGCCCGGCCGCAACGCCTCGGCGAAGTAGAAGGCGTCCTCCACCGTGCCGATCGCCGACGCCTCCCCCGCCTCCCTGACCAGGCAGATCCGCCTGGTCGCCGAAGGGTTCTCCCACACCTGCTCGCCGCCGACCCGCACGACGCCCCCACCGGCCTTGCGGAACGCGGCCAGCACCGACAGCAGGCTCGTCTTGCCCGCGCCGTTGCGGCCGAGCAGCCCGTAGATCTTGCCGCCCGTCAGCCCGAAGCTCAGCCCGTCCAGCGCGACGGCGTCGCCGTAGGCGAGCCGCAGGCCGGACACCTCGATGTCCGGCGTCATGCCTGCCCCTCCGCGGGGAGGGCGCGCATCCGCTCGACGATCTCCTCCACCGGGACGCCGATGGCGCGGGCCTCGCGCATCATCGGATCGACCACGTCGGTGAAGAAGCGCCTGCGCCGCTGCTCGCGCAGGGAGTCGCGGGCGGTGGGACTGACGAACATGCCGATACCTCGCTTCTTGTACAGGACGCCTTCGTCGACAAGCTGCTGGAACGCCTTGGCGGCCGTGGCCGGGTTGATCCGGTAGAAGGCGGCGTACTGGTTGGTCGACATGATCTGCTCGTCGCCGTCCAGCGCCCCGCTCAGGACGTCCGTTTTGATCTTGTCGGCGATCTGCCGGTAGATCGGACTCCGATCGTCGAACACTGGCTTCGCCCCTACCTCATTGGTTCATTACTTCAGTAATGAACCATAGCTGTGATGAACCCATGCCGCAAGACCCGCGAGAACGCGACGGAAGGATTCAGCGGGCGGCGGTGAAGACCACAGGTCCCCGGCTCAGCCGCGCCCCGCCCGCCGTGGCCGAGGCGACCCACTCGGCGAACCCCTCGACCTCAGGCTCGCCCACCGCCGCCTCGATGGCGACGTCCGCCCCGTAACGGACCCCCAGCACCTCGTACGGCGAAGCGCGCAGGTCGTTCTCCAGACGCCCGGCGTGCGCGTGCCCGATCGACACCGACACCACCACGGCCGGGACCATCCGCACCGGCGACACGGCGTCAAGGGTCTCCCCGACCGCCCTGCCGTACGCCCGCACCAGACCGCCCGCCCCCAGCAGCACACCGCCGAAATACCGCGTCACCACCGCCACCGTGTCGCTGAACCCGCGCCGCACCAGCGTGTCCAGCATCGGCGCGCCCGCCGTGCCGCCCGGCTCGCCGTCATCGTCGCCCCGCGCCGGCGACCGGTCACCGCCGATCGCGAACGCCGAGCAGGTATGGGCCGCCCCCGGATGCGCCCGCCTGCGCTCCTCCACGAACGCCCGGGCCCCGGCCTCGTCGCGCACCCGCGCCACCGCGCACAGGAACCGCGACCCGCGCGCCTCCGTCTCATGCTCGGCGATCTCACTGACGGTCAGGTACGGCTCGGCCACCGGGCCAGGCTACCGGCCCGGGGGCGCGGCCTCGGGCATAGGTATACCGAGCCGGGAACGGGCTGGGCATGCGCCGTAATTGGGTGTGCGGGTTCGGCACCGCAGGTCGTGCGCCCGCCGGACCCCGCCGTGACAATGAGACCACCGGCCGCCCACACCGGGCGCCGGGAGGGTTCTCCGGAGCCGCCCGAGGTCGCCGATCGGCGGGAGCCGCAACCGCGATCATCCCGCTTGTAGGGGGAAGCGCCCCGGGCGGCCTCCGGAAGCCCGCGTTCCCGCGCCCGGCCCTGTCCCCGCCGAGCGCCGGACCGTCCTCCGCGAGCGCGGCCCCACGACCACCAGGCGCGGAACGGCCGCGGGGCCGCTCGCCTCCCCCATCATCACTCCGCCGGGGCCCGATCCGGGGCCGGCTCGGGAGCAAGGTCGGAGGCAAGACCGGAGGCGAGGCCGGGGGCCAGCGCCGCCACCTGGGTGCGGGAGGAGACTCCGAGCTTGCTCAGGATGTGCTCCACGTGAGCGTCGGCGGTGCGCTTGGAGATGACCAGTTTGGCGGCGATCTCGCGGTTGGTCAGGCCCTCGGCCACCAGTGCCGCCACCTGCCGCTCCCGCCGTGACAGCAGTTCCCACGACGGACGCTCGGCGTCTCCGGCCTCCTCCTCGCCCAGGGCCCACGACACCGCCTCGGACACCTCCGCCGCCGACCCCCGCGCACGGGCCTGCGCGTACTCCTCTTCCCCCAGCGCCGTACGGCACGCCTCGACGGCCTCGCCGAGGAACTCCTGAAGCAGCACGCTCCCGAACCTCGGCTCCGTCGCCGCCTTGCGCCACAACCGGTCCGCCGCGCCGAGCAGGACCGCCGAACGCTCGTGCCGGCCGCCCGCCGCCGCCCCCCACGCGATCACCTCCAGGCAGTGCGCGATCCCGATCAGGTCGTTCAGCCGCTGCTTCAGCACGATCGCCGCCCGCGCGCACTCCACCGCCGCCCGCCGGTCGCCCCGCCCCCACAGCGCGATGCCCTTCACCCACAGCGACCACGACCGCATCCAGCACTCGTCGGGAGCCTCGATCCGGCGCAGCGCGTCGTCGCACGCCTCGATCGCCGCCTCCGCGTCACCGGCCAGGAAGTGCATGAACGCCATCTGGAAACCGGTGATGACCATCGCCGTCTCATCGCCGAGCAGCGCCAGCCGCCGCCGCGCCTCGGTGAACCCCGCGATACCCGTGCGCGGATCGCCACGGAAGAAGCTGGTGTGTGAGGAGAAGGCGACACACCACGCCATGCCGTACTCGTCACCGATGTCGCGGGCCGTCCGGGCCGCCTCCTCGACCAGCGGGCGGGTGTCGCCCGGCTCGCCCTGCAGGTCCATGAACCACACCGTCAGCAACAGCCCCAGCACCCGCGCCGGCGACGGCTCAGGCGCCGCCGCCAGCACCCGCCGCAGCCAGTAGCGCCCCTCGGTGAGCAGCCCGCTGCAGTGCCAGAACCCCCACAGCTTCACCGCCAGCTCCAGGCCCGCCGCGGCGCCGTCGGGGTCGGCCAGGCACGTCTCCAACGCCAGCCGCACGTTGGCCTGCTCCCCGATCAGCCCCCGCACCGCGAGAAGCTGCCGCCGGCCCGTCCACGCGGCCTCGAACTCACGGACCTTGCCCAGATAGTGGTCACGGTGCCGACCCCGGTACCGCTCGGCCTCGCCCGAGGCAGCCAGCCGCTCGGCGCCGTACTCACGGATGGTGTCGAGCATCCGGTAACGAGCCCCGCCCGGCGTCTCGCCGTCGACGCGCAGCACCACCGACTGGTCGACCAGGCTGATCAGCGCGTCCATGATCCGCTCGGCGGGCAGGTCGCCGCCCGCGCAGACCTCCTCCACCGCGTCGAGGCCGAACTCCCCGGCGAACACCGCCAACCGCGCCCACAGGACCCGCTCGTCGGGCCCGCACAGCTCGTGGCTCCAGTCGATCGTCGTCTTCAGCGTCTGATGCCGGGGCAGCGTCGTACGGCCGCCGCCGAGCAGCAGGAACCGGGTGTCGAGCCGGGAGAGGATCTCCTCCACGGTCAGCGCGCGCAGCCGCGCCACCGCCAGCTCGATCGCCAGCGGGATTCCGTCGAGCCGCCGGCACAGCGCCGCGACCTGCGCCCGGTTGGCGTCGGTGAGCGCGAAGCCCGGCGCCGCCGCGGCCGCCCGGTCGGCGAACAGGGCCGTGGCGTCGCGCGCCGCCCCGGCCTCGCCGTCCGCGCCCTCGGCGTGCACCGGCAGCGGCGCGATGGGCAGCGCGTGCTCGCCCGGCACGTCGAGCGGGCGGCGGCTGGTGGCCAGCACCCGCAGATCGGACACGGCCCGCAACAGCGTGTCGGCGAGCGTGGCGCAGTCCTCGATCAGGTGCTCGCAGGTGTCGAGGATGAGCAGCAGCCGCTTGCCCGACAGGTGGCCGGCCAGCAGGTCGATGGCGGGACGCCCGGACTGCTCCGGCAGCCCGAACGCGCCCGCCACCGTGTTGGGCAGCAGCGCGGGGTCGCGCAGCGCCGACAGCGGCACCAGGCACACGCCGTCGGGGAAGCTCTCGTGCACCTCCCTCGCCGCCCTGACCGCCACGCGGGTCTTGCCCACGCCGCCCACGCCGGTCAGGGTGACCAGCCGCGCCCGCTTGAGCCTGTTCTTGACCGCCGCCAGCTCAGCGGCCCGGCCCACGAAGCTCGTCGTCTCGGCGGGCAGCGTTCCCGTCGCCCACCGGCCGGCATTCTCGCTCACCGTTACCTCGCTCACACTCGCCGCGTCCGTCACAGAAAGTATGGTCATGGTTTCACGGTGTCTTGTCCTGGGTTCGACCAAGCGGGTGACTTTACAAAGTAGATCAGCCGCTGATCTGCGCCGGCCGCAGCCGCGCCACCTCCGGCAGCGCCGAGCCAGCCAGGTCGAATCCGCCGACGTGCGCCAGGTAGCCGCCCACCCGGAACACCGAGCCCCCGAGCGGGATGTAGACCCCGCCCGCCCGACGCACCAGCAGCGAACCCGCCGCCACGTCCCACGGGCTCGCGCCCATGCCGAAGGCGACATCGGACCACCCGGCGGCCACGTGCGCCAGCTTCAGCGCGGCGCTGCCCGGACGGCGCACCGCCGCGAACGAGGTGACCAGCCGCCCGAACCTGCCGAGCGCCGCCTCCCCCTCCACCGCCAGGTCGCGCGAGCTCGGATAGCTGGTCAGCAGCATCGCCTCGCGGTCGCTCGCCGCCCCCGCGCTGCGCAGGCGCCGCCCGCCGAGGAAGGCCCCGTCGGGCCCGGCGGTGAACTCCTCCTCGCGCATCGGGTCGTACACCACGCCCGCCACGACCTCGTCGCCGGCCGCCGCGGCCACCGAGACGCAGAAGAACGGCACTCCGGCGGCGAAGTTGGCGGTCCCGTCGATCGGATCGACGTACCAGCGCACCCGGCCGTCGACCGCGCCCTCCTCGGCGGCGTCGGCCTCGCCGCCGTCGGCTCGCCGTACGCCGCCCTCCTCTCCCACGATCACGCTGTCGGGGCACTCGGCGGCGATGACCGCGCGGATGATGTCCTCGGCCGCCCTGTCGTGCTCGGTCACCGGATCGTGGAAGTCGCGCTTGGTGCGCACGGCCGGCCGGGAGCGGAACGCCTCCCGCAGCCGATCCCCTACCGACCGGGCGGCCAGTGCCGCGATTCCGGCCAGTTCGCGCGAAGCGCTCTGATCCATGTCTCCTCCAGCGGGTGTCGAGCGGCGGGGGTCTCCCGCGTTCCGGAACATCTCCCATCCTCGCCGCAAACCCCCCACGCCCCCTCACCCGACCCGTGCCCGGTGTGCCCCGAACAACGAAGGCGTGTGAAGTTCCGCCCACAGGGGGAAGCCTTCACGCCCTGCTCGCGTGCATACTGCGCACGACCCCACGAGTGCAGGAGCCGCGGATGCCGCCGGACACGCTCCACATGCCGCGGGCCATCCGCCGGGCGCTTCCCGAGAGCGTGCCCGCCCGCCGTCGCGGGCGGGTCACCCTGGCGGACGCGGCCGTGGCCGCCGTGGTCACCTGCGCCACGGCCGTGCCCGCGCTGGCGACCGGCCCGCCGCCGTGGTGGGCGGCACTGCTCCTGCTGGCGTCCTCGGCGCCGATCCTGTTGCGGCGTGCGGCGCCGCTGCCCGTCGGGCTGGTGCTCGGCGGGGCGACGGCCGTACTCGCCCTGGCCTGGCACGACCTGCAAGGGGCCGCGCCCATGCCGGTGCCGGCCGGCGCTCTGGTGTGGACCTGCGCCTTCGCCGCCACGGCGGTGCCGCCGGTGACCCGCGCCGTCGGCATCGCCGCCCAGGGCGCGGGCGTGGTCGCCGCGCTCACCCTCCACGGACATGACACCCACCTGCTCACGGCGTACGCCGCCGCGTACGCCGTGGGAGCGGCCACCCGCGCCCGGCGGGCCCAGCGCGCCACCGAGCGGGAGCGCGCCGGACGCCTGGCCGGGGAACGCGCGGCGGCGGTGGCGGTCGAGCGGGCCAGGATCGCCCGCGACGTGCACGACATCGTGGCGCGGTCCGTCGGGCTGATGGTGGTGCAGGCCGAGGCCGGGCCGCTGGTGGTGCGCGACGATCCGGAAAGGGCCGAGGCGGTGTTCGAGACGATCTCCGCCACCGGGCGCGAGGCCGCCGGGCAGCTCCGCGCGGCCGTCCCGCGCGGGCACACCCCGCGTGAGCCGCCGCCGGGCATCGACGCGCTGCCCGCCCTGATCGACCGGGCCGGTCGCGCCGGGCTCTCGGCCGTGCTCGTCGAGCGGGGCGAGCGGCGCGGGCTGCCGACCGCCACCGGGGTCGCCGTCTACCGCATCGTGCAGGAGTCGCTGACCAGCACGCTGCGCCACGCCGCCGAGCCGTCCGCCCGCGTCAGCCTGGAATGGACCGACGCGGCGCTGATCGTGCGCACGGCCGACGACGGCGGCGGAGTGCGCGCCCTGCGCGAGGGCCACGGCATCATCGGGATGCGCGAACGCGCGGGCGCGTGCGGCGGCACGCTCACCGTCGATCCCCCTGGCCTCACCGTCACCGCCACCCTCCCGATCGGATAGCCGATGCCGCGCGTGCTGCTCGCCGACGACCAGGCCCTGTTCCGGGACGGCCTGCGGATGATCCTCGGCGCGCACGACGGCATCGCCGTCGTCGGCGAGGCGGCCGACGGCGAGCAGGCCGTCGGCGAGGCCCTGCGGCTGCGCCCCGACCTGGTCGTGACCGACGTGCGGCTGCCCGCGCCGGACGGCGTCGAGGCCGTCGCGGAGATCTGCCGCCGCACCTCGGCCCGCGTGCTCGTGCTCACCATGTACGACCCGGACGAACGCGTCTACGACGCGCTGCGCGCCGGCGCGAGCGGCTTCCTGCTCAAGGACGCCCGCCGCGACGACCTGGTGCGCGCCGTGCGCCTGGTCCACGCGGGGGAGGCGCTGCTCGCCCCGTCGGTGACCCGGCGGCTGATCGCGGCGGTGGCCGGTCGCGGCGCGCCGGGCACGGCCCGCGGGTCACGGCTGCGGCGGCGGCTGGCCGAGCTGACCGAGCGGGAGGTGGACGCTTTGCGGCTGGTCGCCCGCGGCCTGTCCAACGCCGAGATCGCCGCCGAGCTGCTGCTCGGCGAGCACACCGTCAAGCGCCGCGTGAACGGCCTGCTGGCCGCGCTGGGCCTGCGCGACCGCGCCCAGGCCGTGGTGTTCGCCCACGAGTGCGGGCTGGTGACCGCCGGTCCGGACTAGCCCGCGGCTCAGGTCTCGAAGGTGACGATGATCTCCCCGGCCCTGGCGTCCACGACGATGACCGAGCCGTCCGGAATGTCGCCCGCCAGGAGCGCCCGCCCGATCCTGGTCTCCACCTCGCGGGAGATGAACCGGCGCAGCGGCCGGGCCCCGTAGACCGGGTCGTAGCCCTCGGTGGCGATCAGGTGGCGGGCCTCCTCGGTGACGCGCAGGGTGAGCCGCCGGTCGGCGAGCCTGCTCGCGACGTCGTCGAACATCAGGTCCACGATGCGCTCGATCTCGGGCTCGGTCAGCGGCCGGAACAGCACGATCTCATCGACCCGGTTCAGGAACTCGGGGCGGAAGGCGGCGCGCAGCTCGGCCATGACGCGACCGCGGCCCTCCGGCTTGAGCTCCCCGTGGGCGGTCACGCTCTCCAGCAGGTACTGCGAGCCGATGTTGGAGGTCATGATCACGACGGTGTTGCGGAAGTCCACCGTACGGCCCTGGGCGTCGGTCAGCCGCCCGTCGTCCAGGACCTGCAGCAGGGTGTTGAACACGTCCGGGTGCGCCTTCTCGATCTCGTCGAACAGCACCACCGAGTACGGCTTGCGGCGCACCGCCTCGGTGAGCTGCCCGCCTTCCTCGTACCCCACGTATCCGGGCGGCGCCCCGACCAGGCGGCTGACCGTGTGCCGCTCCTGGTACTCGCTCATGTCGATGCGGATCATGTTGTCCTCGGTGTCGAACAGCGCCGCCGCCAGCGCCTTGGCCAGCTCGGTCTTGCCGACGCCCGTCGGGCCGAGGAAGATGAACGACCCGATCGGCCGCCGGGGGTCCTTGATCCCGGCGCGGGCGCGGATGACGGCGTCGGCGACCAGCCGGACCG
Organism: Spongiactinospora sp. TRM90649; assembly: GCF_029382225.1. Lineage (GTDB taxonomy): Bacteria > Actinomycetota > Actinomycetes > Streptosporangiales > Streptosporangiaceae > Spongiactinospora. The sequence continues at coordinate 6,375 of NZ_JARLTC010000039.1, read as the reverse complement.
CCTCGTCCTGCCCGACGACGCGCTCGTGCAGGATCTCGTCCAGACGCAGCAGCTTCTCCCGCTCGGCCTCCTGGAGGCGGGCCACCGGGATGCCGGTCCACCGCGAGACGATTCCGGCGATCTCGTTGTCGGTGACCACCTCGCGCAGCAGCCCGCTGGGGCCCTGCCGCGAGCCGAGCCGCTCCTCCTCGGCGGCCAGCCGCCGCTCCACCTCGGGCAGGCGGCCGTGGCGCAGCTCGGCCGCGCGGTTCAGGTCGTAGTCGCGCTCGGCCTGCTCGGCCTCGCGGCGCACCGTCTCCAGCTCCTGGCGCAGGCCCTGGACCCGGCGCAGCGCGGCGCGCTCGGCCTCCCACTGGGCGCGCATCGCGTCGGCCTCGGTGCGCAGCCCGGTCAGCTCGCCGCGCAGTTCCGAAAGGCGCGCGGCGGACTCCGGCGGGCCGCCTTCTTCGGCCTCCTTGGCCAGGGCGGCCTCCTCGATCTCCAGGCGCGTCACCCGGCGGGTCAGTTCGTCGAGTTCGGCGGGCATGGAGTCGATCTCGGTGCGGACCACCGCGCACGCCTCGTCGACCAGGTCGATCGCCTTGTCGGGCAGGAACCGGTCGGAGATGTAGCGGTGGCTCAGGTTGACGGCCGCGACGATCGCGTTGTCGGTGATCTTCACGCCGTGGAAGATCTCCAGCCGTTCGCGCAGGCCGCGCAGGATGGAGATGGCGTCCTCCACGGAGGGCTCGTCCACGAGCACCGGCTGGAACCTGCGTTCCAGGGCGGCGTCCTTCTCGATGTGCTTGCGGTACTCCTGCACCGTGGTCGCGCCGATCATGTGCAGCTCGCCCCTGGCCAGCATGGGCTTGAGCATGTCGCCCGCGTCCATCGCGCCCTCGGTGGCGCCCGCGCCGACGACGGTGTGCAGCTCGTCCACGAACAGCAGGATCCGGCCCTCCGCCGCCTTGACCTCGTTCAGCACGGCCTTCAGCCGCTCCTCGAACTCGCCCCGGTACTTCGCGCCCGCCACCAGCGAGCCCAGGTCGAGGCTGAAGATGGTCTTGTCGCGCAGCCCCTCCGGCACGTCGCCCCGGTCGATCCGCTGGGCCAGTCCCTCCACGATGGCGGTCTTGCCGACCCCGGGGTCGCCGATCAGCACCGGGTTGTTCTTGGTCTTCCGCGACAGGATCTGCATCACCCGGCGGATCTCGCCGTCGCGGCCGATCACCGGGTCGAGCCGGTCGGCCCTGGCCTCGGCGACCAGGTCGCGGCCGTACTTCTCCAGCGCCTCGTAGGCGGACTCGGGCGTCGCCGAGGTCACCCGCTGGTTGCCGCGGATCGCGGTGAGCGCCCGAAGCACCCGGTCCCTGGTGAGCCCGGCGTTGTGCAGCAGCCGCCCGGCCGCCGTCTGCGTGCCCTCGTCGACCAGCGCCAGCAGCAGGTGCTCGACCGACACGTAATCGTCCTTGAGGCGGTTCGCCTCCCGCTCGGCGGCGTCGAGCACCTCCGACAGCCGCCGGGTGACGTAGACCTGCCCGGGGGCGGCGCCGGGGCCGCTGACCTTCGGCCGCCGCTCCAGCTCGTCCTCCAGGTCGGCGCGCAGCCGCCGGGGGTCGGCCCCGGCGTCGGCGACCAGCCGGGGCACCAGCCCGTCCGGCTGGTCGAGCAGGGCCAGCAGCAGGTGCTCGCCGTCCACCTCGGTGTGCCCGAAGCGCAGCGCCTTGGTCTGCGCGTCGTTCAACGCCTCCTGCGACTTCTGGGTCAGCCGGTTCGGGTCCACGTCATGCCCTCCTGGTGTCGTGAGACGTCACGCAGTTCCGCCTCCAGGCGCTCGACCCGGTCGAGCAGGTCCATCACCAGGCCGATGGCGGCGTAGCTGAGCGGCAGCCCGGCGTGCAGCCGCTGGACGCGGGCCGCGGCGGCCACCTGCGCGGGCGCGAAGCACAGGTCTCCCCTGGCGTCGGTGTCCGGTTCCAGCACGCCGAGCGCGACCAGCCGCCTGACCACCTCCGGGTGCAGGCCGGTGGCGCGCGCGAAGGACTCCAGGTCGAGCCGGACGGGCCGGACCAAGGCGTACGTCACGCGGGCGGCCGAACCGGCCGAACGGGTCGCGCGGGTCGGACGGGTCATCGTCGCCCCCTGGGGTCGAAGCCGGAGACCGAGGCGAGCCGTTCGAACAGCTCTCGCTCCTGGTCGGAGAGCGTGCCGGGGACCATCACCCTGGCCTCGGCCAGGAAGTCGCCGTCCTTGCCGCGCGGATTGGGCAGCCCGCGCCCGCGCAGCCGCAGGCGCCGCCCGCTGGACGTGCCGGGCGGGACCTTCAGTTTGGTGTCCCCGCCGGGGGTGTCCACGGCCACGGTCGCGCCCAGCGCGGCCTCCCACGGGCTGAGCGGCAGTCGCACGTGCACGTCGCGGCCGTCCAGGCGGTAACGCGGGTGCGGGGCCATCCGGACGACCAGGTACAGGTCCCCCGGCGGCGCGCCGTCCTGCCCGTGACCGCCCTGGCCCGCGAGCCGGATCCGCTGCCCCGAGGTGACTCCCGGCGGGATGGCGACATCCAGCCGCCGCCCGCCGCCGGGGCCGGGCAGCGTGATCGTCCGCTTCCCGCCCCGGTACGCCTCCTCCAGGGTCACCTCCAGCTCGGCCTCCTGGTCGGCGCCGGGGATCGGCCCCCAGCCGCCGCGTCCCCGGCCGCCGAACATCTCGCCGAACAGGTCCTCGAAGTCGACGTCCACTCCCGGCCCGGCGGTACGCCGTCCACCGGGCGCCCCCGCTCCCGCTCCGGCCCGAGCCCTGCGGTAGGCGGAGGGGTCGACGTCCGGCGGGACCTGACGGAAGTCGTGCCCGAACGCGTCGTAGCGGCGGCGCGTCTCCGGGTCGGACAGCACCGAGTACGCCTCGGAGATGTCCTTGAACCGGTCCTCCGCCGCGGGGTCCTTGTTGACGTCGGGATGGTAGGTGCGGACCAGCTTGCGGTACGCCCGCTGGATCTCGTCCTGGTCGGCGTTCCTGCCCACCCCGAGGATGTCGTAGAAGTCGCGTCTGCCGGCCATCACTCCGCCTTCGCGGCCACCACGACCACCGCGGGCCGCAACTGCCGCTCGCCCTCCCCGTAACCCGGTCGCATCACCTCCAGCACGGTGCCGGGCTCGGCGCCCTCGCCGGGGGCGGTGGCCACCGCCTCGTGCAGCGCCGGATCGAAGCGCACCCCGGTCTCGTCGTGACGCTCATAGCCCAGCCGGGCCAGCACGCCGACGGCCTGGTCGCGGACCGCGCGCACCCCTTCCAGCACCGCGTCCTTCTCCCCGTCGCCGTGTTTGAGCGCGAGTTCGAGGTTGTCCACGACCGGAAGCCACGCGACGGCCACCGCGCGCCGCTCCTCGGCGCGGGCCCGCTCGCCGTCCCGGACGGCACGCTTGCGCGTGTTGTCCAGATCGGCGACCGCCCGCAGCCACCGGTCCTCCAGTTCCGCGAGCCTGTCGTCCGCGGACCGTTCGGCTTCGCCCGCCTCGTCGCCGCGTGCCGGGGGCTCCTCGTTCACGCCCTCCGGCTCGCGGGCCTCTTCCCGGCCGTTCACGCCGTCCGCCGCGTCACTCGGGCTCGGAGGTGGTGAAGTCGGCGTCGATGACGTCCTCGTCACCGGCCTTCTCGCCCGGCCGCTGCTGCGGGGGCACGCCTCCCGCCGCGCCGGCGGCGGCTCCCGCCGCGGCGCCCAGGCCGTGGTAGACCTGCTGCAACTCGCCGGCCAGCGAGCGCAGCCGGTCCAGCGGCGTCTCCTCCTTCAGGGAGTCCCTGGCGTCCATGACCAGGTGCCCGGCGCGGGCCTTCTCGTGCTCGGGCACCGCGTCGCCGAGTTCCTCCGACCGGCGTTCCACCTGGTAGGCGATCGAGTCCAGCTCGTTGCGTGCGTCCACGGTCTCGCGCAGCCTGGCGTCCTCGCCCCGGTGCCGCTCGGCGTCGGCGATCATGCGGTCGATCTCGGAGGACTCCAGGTTGGAGCTCTCGCTGATGGTGATGCGCTGCTCGGCGCCGGTGTCCTTGTCCTTGGCCGAGACGTTGAGGATCCCATTGGCGTCCACGTCGAAGGTGACCTCGATCTGCGGGGTCCCGCGCGGGGCCGGGCGGATGTTCTCCAGGCGGAACCGCCCGAGCACCCGGTTGTCGGCGGCGCGTTCCCGCTCGCCCTGCAGCACCACGACGTCCACGGCGCTCTGCTCGTCCTCAGCCGTGCTGAACGTCTCGGTACGGCGAGCCGGGATCGTGGTGTTGCGCTCGATGACCTTGGTCAGCAGGCCGCCCAGCGTCTCCACGCCCAGCGACAGCGGGATCACGTCCAGCAGCAGGACGTCCTTGACCTCGCCCTTGATGATCGCCGCCTGGGTCGCCGCCCCGATCGCCACCACCTCGTCGGGGTTGACCGTCATGTTGGGGTCCTTGCCCCCGGTCAGCCTGCGCACCAGCGCCTGCACGGCGGGCATCCGCGTCGAACCGCCGACCAGGATGACCTCGTCGATGTCGTCGGCGGTGACCTTGGCGTCGGCCATCGCCAGCTTGACCGGCTCCACGCAGCGTTCCACCAGGTCGGCGGTGATCTGCTCGAACGTGGACCGCATCAGCGTGGTGTTCAGGTGCTTGGGGCCGTTGGCGTCGGCCGTCACGAACGGCAGGCTGATCGTGGTCTGGGTCACCGCCGACAGCTCCGCCTTCGCCTTCTCGGCGGCCTCGAAGAGCCGCTGCAGCGCCTGCGGGTCGCGGCGCAGGTCGATGCCCTCCTGCCGCTGGAACTCGTCGGCCAGGTAGTCCACGATCCGCCGGTCGAAGTCGTCGCCGCCCAGGTGGGTGTCGCCGTGGCTGGAGCGGACCTCCACCACGCCCTCGCCGATGTCCAGCAGGCTGACGTCGAAGGTACCGCCGCCCAGGTCGAACACCAGGACGGTCTCGTTGGTCTTCTTGTCCAGCCCGTACGCCAGCGCCGCCGCCGTCGGCTCGTTGATGATCCGCAGCACCTCCAGGCCGGCGATCTTGCCCGCGTCCTTGGTCGCCTGCCGCTGGGCGTCGTTGAAGTAGGCGGGGACGGTGATGACGGCCTCGGTGACCTTCTCGCCCAGGAACTTGGCGGCGTCGGCGACGAGTTTGCGCAGGATCAGCGCCGAGACCTCCTCCGGCGCGTACAGCTTGCCGCCGACCTTGAACCGCACGGCCCCGTCCGGGCCCTCCACCACGTCGAAGGAGACGGCGTTCAGCTCACTGGACACCTCGTCGTACCGGCGGCCGATGAACCGTTTGGCGGAGTACACGGTCCCCTTGGGATTGAGGATCGCCTGGCGGCGGGCCATCTGCCCGACCAGGCGCTCGCCGTCGTCCGTGAAGGCCACCACGGACGGCGTGGTCCGCGACCCCTCGGCGTTGGGTATGACCGTCGGCTGGCCGTTCTCGGTCGCCGCGATCACGGAGTTGGTGGTGCCGAGATCGATGCCGACTGCTCTGGCCATCGGTGGTCTCCCCCTGCTAGCGCGTACGTTCCCGCTGGTTCCGGTTTTCGGGCTCCAAATCGAGCCTCCCCGTGATCTCGCGCCGGCCACATCCCCGACCCGTGCAGCAATCGCGCGCGGCGCGGCCGGTGCACCCGTCAAGGTGGGGGATGAGGGACGCCTTCGCGTTTTCGAGGGGTGAACGCGGGTCAGGCGCCGCTCTCGCGCCGCCGGGCGGCGAGCCCGGCCAGCTCCACCCGCGAGGCGATGCCGAGCTTGCGGTAGACGTGCCGCAGGTGGAAGGCCACCGTGTGCACGCTGATGAACATCTGCTCGGCGACCTGCCGGTTCGTCTCGCCCTGGGCCACCAGGAGGGAGATCTTCCTTTCCGTCTCGGTGAGGCTGTCCCAGCCGGTGACCGGGCGTTCGGCGTAACGCCAGTGGCGGTGCCGCACGCCGATCTCCCGCAGCCTGCGGCGGACGCGCGCCGCGTCGCGGGCGGCCCCGGCGTCCTGGTAGGCGGCCATCGCCCGGTCCAGCGCCCCGGCCGCCTCGGCGCGCTGCCCGGCGGCGAGCAGGACCACGCCCAGGTCCTCGGCGGCCGAGGCCCGCGCCCAGGTCCCGTCCGCCCTTTCCGCCGCGTCCGCCAGGGCCCCGCTGTCACGGGCGAGGACGCCGAGGGCGTGCGCCGCCGACACGCCGAGCCCCGGATATCCCGGGTTGGCCGCGGCCAGGCCGCCCATGGCCTCGGCTGCGGCCCGCGCGGCCTCCCGCCGGCCGGCGGCCAGCGCCGTACGCGTCAGCCATCCGGCCGCGGCGGGGTCGGCCAGCAGCAGGGCGGGGTGCCGGGCGAGGGCGTCCGGCAGGTCGCCCAGGGCGTCGCCGAACAGGTCCAGCGCCGCCCCTGGCCCCTCGCGGGCCT
>NZ_JARLTC010000038.1 GCF_029382225.1 Spongiactinospora sp. TRM90649 | reverse complement strand
GTACGGCGGGGCGGCCCGCCCGCGGGACGCGCGGGGCCGCGGCCGGGGGGCTGGTCGCCGCGTCCGCCCTCGGGGGCGCGGCCCGGACCCTGTCCCTCCGGCGGGGTGAACATCACGGTCTTCTGCTCTGCGGCGGGAGCGGGACGGCTCGGAGGCTCGACCAGGTCGGCGAGGCCGCCGCCGGTGCGCGACGCGGGCGGAGTGCGCCTGGTCGGCTCGTCGGCCCCGGGCCCCTCCTCGCGCGGCGCGGGAGCGCCTTCCTGGGAGAGGTCATCGCGCGGGGCGCCGCGCCTGGCCGCGATGGACCCGCCGAAACCGCCCTCGTCGTCGCGGACCTTGGACCAGTAGTCCTCGTCGTAGTCGTCGGCTCCGCCGAACTCGTCGACGCCGCGGCGGCCACGCGTGCCCGGCTGCCTCGGGGGGCGCTGGCGCTTCTCCTCGGGCTCGTCGATCGGGCTGAAGTCGGGCGTGAAGTAGTCGACCCTCGGTTCGCGGGTGGCGAAGTCGTCGGAGGACAGCTCGGGGCAGCTCTCCGCCTCATCGGCCATCTTCTTGCGCCGGTCCGCGGGCAGCGCGCTCTCCCGGCGGTTCATCGACCGCATGCCCAGTGCCACGACGACGAGCACGAGGAGCACGACGGCGACCAGGCTTGCTATGACCGCGATCATTGCACCACCCTCAAGGCCATGGCCTGCCTGCGGCGCCGGTGAGATCGCGCGGCCATAGACGCGATCTGCCTGACTTGATCACCAACGCTCGGCGAACGGATCTGATTGTGTCGGACCACTATGAGCGTTGTCACACCCTAAGTGAAGAATCGGTAACCATTACTACCTCCGGTGCTCGGCGGGTCACTCGATGTGGACGGCAGTCAGCCGACCACGAGCGATGGTCCGCTCCGCGATGCGTTGCAGCGCATCGGAGAGAGGGGCGTTCTCCTTGATCTCGACCTTGCGGTCGAGGGCGTAGACGGTGAAACGATAGTTGCCATCGGCGCGGCATGGGGGAGAGTAGCCAACCTTGCCGTTGGCCAGACGCAACTGACCCATTCCGGCGGGCAGGCTTTGCGCGATGTTGTCACCCAGCTCGGTGGTGCGCGGGTCGATGTTGTACAGGACCCAGTGCATCTCCCCGTCGAAGCCCGCGCCGTTGTTGTCCACGACCACGGCGACCGACTTGGTCTGCGGAGTGGGAACGCCCGACCACCGCAGCGGCGGGCTGCCCAGTGTTCCCTTGCAGGAGTATCCGGCGGGCAGCGGGGCACCTTCTTTGATACGCGAGCTGGACACGCTGATGGAATCGAGAGGTGCGCCTCCGCCGAGAATCCCGCAGCCCGAGGTGACGACGGCGAGCGCCGCGACAAGCACCGCCGACGCGGTGGCGCGGCGCGCGATCGTTGACGACCTCCGCTGCCCCATGCCCGATGATGCTACGCGGATCTCATAGGTGTCCTGACCGGATCGCGCGGTTCCGTGGTCACGCAGGGCACCGTAATCCGCCACAATCGTGGACATGGAGGGGGTGAGCTTGGACACACGTATGAGCTTCGCCGTCCTCGGTACGCTGGAGGTTCGCCTCGACGGCCGCCCGGTGGAGGTGGGCGGCCAGCGGTTGCGCACCCTTCTCGGACTTCTTCTCCTCGATCCGGGCAGAACCATCGGCCTCGACGCCCTCATCGACGGCGTCTGGGGCGATCGCCCTCCGGCGGGGGTCGGCAACGCGCTGCAGGCCCTGGTGTCCCGGCTGCGTTCCGCGCTGGGAGCCGGGGCCGGTCTGGTGACGGGCGACGGCTCCGGTTACCGCCTGGCCGTCGAGCCCGGCCGGGTCGACGCCCACCGGTTCGCCCGTCTGGCCGCCGAAGGGAGCGACGCGCTCGCCGCGGGGGCGTCCGCCGACGCCGCGCGGATCCTGCGCTCCGCGCTCGGCCTGTGGCGCGGCCCCGCCTACGCCGACCTCGCGGGCAACGACCTGGCCACCGCCGAGATCACCCGGCTGGAGGCGCTGCGCCTGACCGCCACGGAAGACCGGCTGGAGGCCGACCTGCGGCTCGGACGGCACGCCGAGGTCCTGGCCGAGACGCCCGCGCTGATCGCCGCCCACCCCCTGCGCGAACGGATGCACGGCCAGCGGATGCGCGCCCTGTACGGCCAGGGCCGCCAGGTCGAGGCCCTCGCCGCATACGAGGAGGCGCGCGCCGGGTTCGCCGACCGCCTCGGCGCCGATCCGTCGCCCGCGCTGTCCGGCCTGCACACCGCGATGCTGCGCGGCGAGTGGCGGGAGCCGCGGGAACAGGAGCCCGCCGCCGACGAACCGGCCCCCGCCGCCGCTCCCGGCGAGCGCCGGGGCAACCTGCGCGCCGCGCTGACCAGCTTCGTCGGGCGCGAGGCGGAGGTCGCCAAGACCGGCGGACTGCTCGCCGAACACCGGCTGGTCACCCTGATCGGCCCCGGCGGCGCGGGCAAGACCCGCCTGGCGATCGAGACGGCCAGGGCGGTGGGGGAGCGGATTCCCGGCGGCACGTGGCTGGCCGAGCTGGCGCCGGTCGCCGACCCGCGAGAGGTCCCGCAGGCCGTGCTCACCGCGCTCGGCGTCCGCGACCCCTTGTCCTCCACCGCGCACGGGGTGCGCCGCCCCGCCGACGACGCGGAGACCGACGCCACCGCGCGGCTCGTGCGGGCCGTCGGGAGACGCGAACTGCTGATCGTCCTGGACAACTGCGAGCACCTGATCGACGCGGCGGCGCGGCTGGCGGACCGGCTGGTGGCCGAGTGCCCCGGCCTGCGCGTGCTGGCGACCAGCCGCGAGCCGCTCGGCATCATCGGGGAGGCGCTCTGGCCGGTGGGGTCGCTGGCCCTGCCGTCGCGTGAGGGGTCCGCCGAGGAGATCCTGCGCGCGCCGGCCGTCCGGCTGTTCACCGACCGGGCGGCCACCGCGCGCCCCGGCTTCGACCCCGCCGCCGACACCGGTTCGATCGCGCGGATCTGCCGCGACCTGGACGGCCTGCCGCTGGCCATCGAGCTGGCCGCCGCCCGCCTGCGCTCGCTGTCCGCCGCCCAGATCGCCGACCGGCTCTCCGACCGGTTCCGGCTGCTGACCGGCGGCAGCCGTACCGCGCTGCCCCGCCACCAGACCCTCCGCGCCGTGGTCTCCTGGAGCTGGGACCTGCTCGACGACGCCGAGCGCACGCTCGCCGCGCGGCTTTCCGTCTTCGCCGGCGGCACCACCCTGGCGGGCACCGAGAGCGTATGCGCCGGGGGCGGGCTGGAGCGCGCCGACGTGTTCGACGTGCTGGCCAGGCTCGTGGACAAGTCGCTGGTGCTCGCCGAGGCCGACCGTTACCGGATGCTGGAGACCGTCCGCGCCTACGCCGCGGAACGGCTGGCCGAGTCAGGAGAGGAGCGGCGCGTCCGCCTGGCGCACGCCCGTTTCCACGCCGAGCTGGCGGAGGCGGCGGAGCCGGGGCTGCGCGGCCACGACCAGCTCAAACGGATCAGCGAGCTGACCGCCGACCAGGACAACCTGTCCACGGCCGTGCGGTGGGCCACCGAGGAGGGCGAGCGGGCGCTGGCGCTGCGGCTGGTCGGCGCGCTCGGCTGGTACTGGTGGCTGGTCGGGCACCGGCTGGAGGGGGCGCACCGGGCCCACGCCGCGCTGGCCATCCCCGGCGGCGAGACCGACGTCGATCCGCGCGCCCTGGCCCACGCCCACGCGGCGTTCGGCATCAACGCCGCCGACGTGGGCATGCGCTGGGAGGAGGCCAGGGTCTCGCTGGAGACCGCGATCAGGATCGGCACCGATTCCCTGCCGAGCCCGCTGCCGCCGATGATCGCCGTGCTCGACACGATCCTGGCGCTGTTCATCAGGAAGTCGATGCCGCAGGCCCTGGAAGTGGCCGCGCGGCTGTCCGGGCACCCCGACCCGTGGGTGGTCGGGGTCGGCCAGTTGTTCCGCGGCATGCTGCTGATCAACGGGGGCCGCGTCGCCGAGGGGCAGGCCAGGGTCGAGGAGGCGCTGTGGCGGTTCCGCGAGATCGGCGAGCGGTGGGGGATCGGCAACGCCATGGCGGTGCTGTCCGAACTGGGGATCATGCGCGGCGACGCCGCCCGCTCGGTGCGGGAGATGCGCGACGCGATCTCCGTGATGGACCAGATCGGCGCCGGTGACGACACCGTCTACCTGCGCTCCCGCCTGGCCATCGGGCTCAACATGATCGGCGACCGGGCCGGGGCGGGCACCGTCCTCGACGAGACCTGGGCCATCGTCCTCCGCTCCGGCGACACCGTCGGCCAGGGAGGCGTGCACAGCGTGCGCGGCGACTTCGCCCGCGAGGACGGCGACCTGGAGGCGGCCCGGCGGCACTACTCCACGGGCATGAACATGCTGGGCGAGGAGGCCCCGCCCCAGCTCAAGGCGCTGATCACCAGCTCGCTCGCGCTGCTCGCCGAGGCCGAGCACGACCTGCCGCGCTCGCGCCGCCTGCACCATTCCGCGCTGGCCATCGCGCTGGGCTGCCAGGACGGGCCGGTCCTTGGCGGCGTGCTGATCGGGACGGCGGGCCTGGCCCTCGCCGAGGACGACCCAGCCCGCGCCGCGACGCTCCTCGGCGCGGCGGCGAGCATCCGCGGCTTCGACGAGGTGGCCGACTTCGACCACGTGCGGATCACCGCGAACGCGAAGGCCGCGCTCGGCCCGGGAGAGTTCTCCCGGTGCTACGAGCGCGGCCGTTGGATGCAGGTGGACGAGGCCGCCGATTTCGCCCGTGGCACGGGCGGGCGGGACTGATCGCCCGTCACGCGTGGTTGCGGAAGACGCGGATGGCCAGCGGGGCGAAGATCACCACGAAGCCGAGCGCCCAGAGCAGCGAGATCATCGTGGCCTGCCCGGCCTCGCCGCCGATCAGCATCGCGCGGATGGCGTTGGCCAGGTGGGTGACCGGGTTGACGTCGGACCAGGCCTCCAGCCAGCCGGGGAAGGTCTGCGAAGGCACCAGGGCGCTGCTGGTGAAGGTCAGCGGCATCATCGTGGAGAAGGCGATCATCTGCACCTTCTCCGGGTTGGACGCCTTCAGCCCGATCAGCACCGCCATCCAGGACATCGCCAGGGCCACCACCACGAGCAGCGCCAGTGCCGCCAGGAGCCCGGCCGCGCTCGTCGTCACCCGGAAGCCGAGCACCATGCCGAAGCCGACCAGCAGCGCGAACGCCCAGACCTGCTTGAAGGTGTCGGCGATGATCCGGCCGGCCAGCGGCGCGCTGCGGGCGATGGGCAGGCTGCGCAGCCGGTCGAAGACGCCCTTGGTGATGTCGGTGTTCAGGCCGATCGCCGTGGACAGGGTGTAGAACAGCGCGTTCTGCACCAGCAGGCCGGGCAGCGCGAACTGCAGGTAGTCGCCGGTCGAGCCGGAGATCGCGCCGCCGAACACGTAGGTGAACAGCAGCAGGAACATGATCGGCTGGATGCTGAGGTCGAGCAGCTCCCAGGGGTTGTGCTTGACCTGCACCAGGCTGCGCCAGGCCAGGGTCATGGTCTGCCTCACCGTGGCGGCCGGCCCGACCCGCTTGCTCACGGCGGGCATCGCGGTGCTCATGGTGGTCACGCCTTGCTCCGTTTCTGTTCGGGACTTCGCCGGTGTGCGCTCGTCGGTGGTGGTCATACCAGCGCCCCTTCCTTGTCTTCCTGGGAGTCGTCCTCGGCGCGGTGGCCGGTGAGGGCCAGGAAGACCTCGTCGAGGCTCGACTTGCGCAGCGACAGCTCGGAGGCCACCACGCCCAGGTCGTCGAGGCGGCGCACGATGGCGGGTACCACCGCCGGGTCGTGGACCGCGCCCACGACCTTCTCGCCGCTCACCTCGGGGGCCGTCTCGACCATGTCGGTCACCACCTGGACCACCAGGTCGAGGTGGTCGGGCCGCAGCGGCCGGACCTCGAGCACCTGCGCCCCCGTGCGGGACTTCAGCTCGTCGGAGCTGCCCGAGGCGATCACCTTGCCGTGGTCGAAGACCACGATGTCGTCGGCGAGCTGGTCGGCCTCCTCCAGGTACTGGGTGGTCAGCAGCACCGTCACGCCGTCGGACATCAGACCGCGCACGACGTCCCAGAGGTCGTTGCGGCTGCGCGGGTCGAGCCCGGTGGTGGGCTCGTCGAGGAACAGCACCTGCGGCCGGCCCACGAGGCTGGCGGCCAGGTCGAGCCGCCGCCGCATGCCGCCGGAGAAGGTCTTCGCGGCCCGCCCGCCCGCGTCGGACAGCGAGAAGCGTTCGAGCAGCTCGTCGGCCCGCTGCTTGGAGTCGGCCCTGGACAGGCCGAGCAGCCGGCCGATCATCAGCAGGTTCTCGAAACCGGTCAGCATCTCGTCGACCGCGGCGTACTGCCCGGTCAGGCCGATCAGCGAGCGCACCTGATGGGCCTCGCGCAGCACGTCGAAGCCGTTGACCCTGGCGGTGCCCGAATCGGGCCGCAGCAGCGTGGCGAGCACCCTGACCGCGGTGGTCTTGCCCGCACCGTTGGGGCCAAGCACTCCGAGCAGACGGCCCTGCGGCACCACCAGATCGACGCCGTCGAGGGCCTTCGTCTGCCCGAAGTGCTTCACCAGCCCCTCGGCCTCAATCGCGTATCCCATATGAGTTCTCCTTCATAGTTCGCCTCCGCTACTTTGCCGCAGGGCACTGACATTTCCCTGAGCCCGTGCGACGCAGGGTGTCGGTCGCTGAGATCCCGCTGAGATCCCGCTGACGGCTTAGGCTGACAGGGTGACCGTGCGAAGAATGTCGCCCCCCGCGCCGCCGTCCCGGCCCGCCGGGGAGGCGCGGTGAGCGTCTCGCTCCGCGACCCGGTCAACCGCGTCTCCAGGAAAGCCGTCACGCTGTGGCTGCTGGAGGCGCTGTTCGGGTTCGCCCTGCTGCTAGGCGGCTCGGTGCTCGCGGCGATCTGGCTCGACGGCGCCGACTGGCCCTGGGTCCCCGGCTGGCTGGCCTCCGACTCCTGGCTGCTGCCGGCGGCGGTGATCGTGGTCATGGGGCCGTTCGTCGTCATCGAGCCGTTCTGGCGCTACGCCGTGCACCGCTGGGAGTTGTCCGGCGACGTCGTCTACGCGCGCTCGGGCTGGATCAGCAGGCAGTGGGTGTTCGTCCCGGTCAGCCGCATCCAGACCGTCGACAAGGCCCAGGGCTGGTTCGAGCGGCTGCTCGGCCTGGCCACCGTGGAGATCCGCACCGCCTCCCACGCGGGCTCCTCCACCATCAAGGGGCTCGACTACCCGGTCGCCGCCCGCCTGTCCGAGGAGCTCGCGCACCGCGCCGAGGCGCTCAGAGACGACGCCACATGACCGCCCACCCGCCGCCCGACCGGCCTGCCGGTCCGGAGGGGTTCGCGGTGCCCCCGCCGGGCGGCGGCCCGCCGTTCGAGCGCGCCGTCGCGGCGCCCGCGCGGCTCAGCCCGAGGGTGCTGCTGATCGACCCGGTCCGCGTGCTGCCCTCGCTGTTCGTGCCGCTCGCCGGCGTGCTGTTCGTCGGCGGCTTCTCCCCGGCGTCGTTCGGCTGGGCGGCGTTCGGCGTGGCCGCGTCCATCGTCTACTCGGTCGTGCGCTGGGCCACCTTCACCTACCAGGTCGTCGGCGACCGGCTGGAGCTGACCAGGGCGCTGGTCAGCCGGTCCGTGCGCACGATCCCGCTGGAACGGGTCAGAGGCGTGGACATCAGCACGCCGCCGCTGCACCGGCTGCTCGGCCTGGCGGTGCTGCGCATCGACACCGGGGCCCGGGGCGGCGGCGAGAAGCAGGAGGGCGAGCTCAACGGGGTGACGGTCGGCGAGGCCGAACGCCTCAAGGGGCTGCTGCTGCGCCGCGCCAGGCCCGCGCGCGGGCAGACGCCCGCCGACGCCCCCGCCGGGGCGGAGCACGCGGAGGCCGGAGGCCCGGCCGTACCGGCGGTGGACGACGAGCGGGCGGCCGTATCCGAGACGGACGGCGAGCGCGCCGAACCCGAGATCGTCTACGCCCGCGTCCCCCGCCGCTGGCTGCTGTACGGCCCGCTCTCCGGCGCCTACCTGCTCACCCCGTTCGCGCTGGTCGCCGGGGCGATCGGGCTCGCCTTCCAGTGGGGCGAGCAGTTCGGCTTCGGGCAGCGCGCCGCCTGGGACTTCGGCACCTGGCTGTGGGACCACCCCTACCTGCTGATCGCCGTCGCCGTGCTGCTCGTGCTGGCCATGCCGGTCGCGGGCGCGGCCATGTACGCCGTGTTCAACTGGGACTTCACGCTCCGCTCGCGCGACGGCTACCTGGTCGCGGAACGCGGGCTGATCAACCGCCGCAGCGTGTCGCTCGAACGGCGCAGGATCCGCGGGTTCGAGATCGTCGAGGCCCTGACCGAGCGCGCCGCCCGCGTCGCGCGGGTCTGGGCGATCGTCACCGGCCTCGGCGACTCCGAGACCAGGGGCCAGCTCCTGCCCGCCTCCCCGCTGAGCGAGGCGCGGGCGGTGACCACCGCCGCGATCGGCACGGTGGGCACGCCGCTGCGGCCCCACCCGCCCGCCGCCCGCCGTCGAAGGTTGTTCCGCGCGGTGGCTCCGTGGCTCCTGGTAACGGCTGTGGCGGTCGTGGCGGCCCTGCTGACCGGGTCCGGGCAGTGGTGGGCGGCGGCGCTCCCCGCGCTGCTGCTCGCCCTTCTGGGCGTGCCGCTGGGCATCGACCGCTACCGGTCGCTCGGGCACACCTACGACGGCATCTGGCTGTCGGTCCGCTCGGGGTCGCTGCGCCGCCGGCAGGCCGTGATCGAACGGCGTGCGGTGGTCGGGTGGACCCTGCGCCAGACGTGGTTCCAGCGGCGGGCGCGGGTGCTCACCGTGATCGCCGGGGTCGGCGCGGGCGTCGGCGGGTACGCGGCCCTCGACGTCGCCGAGGACACGGGCCCGGCCTTCGCGGCCGAGGTCACGCCCGAGTGGCTGGCGCCGTTCGTCACGTCCCAGAAGTGACCTCGGAGTGAACCCCGGCCCCGTCAGTCCTGCTTGCGCGCGCCGAACATGATCTCGTCCCACGACGGCACGGAGGCGCGGCGGCTCCTGGAGCTCTTCCTGGCCGGGCGCGCGGGAGCGGGCTTCGGCGCGGGTGGAGCGGGCGGCGGCGCCGCGGGCTGCGGCGGAGCCTCGGCCGCCTTCTCCACCGGCTCGGGCTCCGGCTCGGCCTCGGGCTCGGCCTCGGGTTCCGGCTCCGGTTCGGCCTTGGGCTCCTGCTTCGCCGCGGGCTTCGACTCCGCCTTCGGCTCGGGCTTCGGCTCAGGCCTTGGTTCTGGCTTGGCCTCGGCGACCGGCTCCGGCTCGGCCTCGGCCTTCCGCTCGGCCTTGGAAGCGGCCTCCGCCTGCGGCTTCGCCTCGCCCTTGGATTCGGCCTTCGGCTCAGGCTTCGCCTCGGGCTCGGCCTTGGACTCGCCCTTAGCTTCGGGCTTCGAGACGGCCTCGGGCTTCGAGACGGCCTCGGGCTTCGAGACGGCCTCGGGCTTCGAGACGGCCTCGGGCTCGGCCTCTGCCCGGGGCTCCGCCTGCGGCGCGGCTGCCGCCGCGACCTCGGGCGCGGGCCGCATGGTCTCCGGCTCGGCCGGGACCGGCTTCCCGGCCGGGACCTCAGGGGCGGACGGCACGCCGCCGGCCGTCCCGGTCGCGGGCTCCCCGCCCCGAACGGCCTCAGCGGCCTGGGCCCCCTGCTCGCGCGCCACCGGCTCAGAGGACGCTGCCGCCCCGGGCGTGGACTCCCGCGCGACGGGCTCTTCACGCGCGGCCTCCGGCACCACCCGGGCCTGGGCCGCGGCTTGCGCGGTCGAGTGTGCCTGGGGCGCGGTGGCGTGGGTCGCCGTTTCCTGGGCGTCGCCGCTCTGTGGGGCGGCGGGCTCTGCGTGCGGGCGCTCCTGCGTCGTGGGGACGTGGGGTGCCGCTTCCCGGGTGCCGCCGCCGTGGGGCGTGGCCTGCGGTGCTGCGGGCGCGCGGTCGTAGGGCCCGGCGACGTGGGTGGGCGTCTCCCAGGTGTCGGTGCCCTGCGGGGCGGTGGGCTCGGCGGGCGCGCGGTCGTGGGGCGCGGGGTCCCGGTCCAGGGCCCACGGCATGCGGGGCTCGGGGTCGGGGCGGGACGGGGGCGGGGTGGACGGGAGGTAGGCCGCCGGGGGAGCGGAGCGGCGCTCCTCCTCCTGCCGGCCATCGGCCGGGTGACGCTGCGGCTCGGGCCGCTGTGTGAAGTACCCGGGCTCGGACCGGGACGCGGTGAAGTCCGGCTCGGCGCGCGGCAGGGCCGGGGGCGCGGTGCGGGGCAGCGCGGGCGCGTCGGGGCGCGGCGCGTTGTCCGGCGGCGGTGGCGGCTCGTGGCGGACCACGGAGGGGAACATCGGCGCCGGGGACGGCGGCTCGGGCGCGAGCGGCGGCACCGGCTGCAGCTTGGCGACGCGCGGCACGAACGGGGTGACCGTGGTATCGGGGACGGCGTCGGCGACGTCGGCCCCCGGCTCGACGTAGTCGGCGGCGGACAGCCGCAGCGCCTCGTCGTCGTGCGGGGAGATGTGCCGGCGGCGCGGGTCGAACAGCCACTCGGCGTGGCGCGTGTGACCGTTCCAGACGAAGCCGAGCTTGACCCGCCACAGGCCGTCGTCGCGCTTGGCGGAGTCCCAGTCGATCTCGTCGGCGGGCACGCCGCGCCGGGTCAGCCGCTCGGCGACCAGCTCACCGAGCGTTGGGCCGGGAGCGGACTCGCCGGGGATTCGCACGGCGACGCGCTGCGCCTGCTGGGCCATGTACTCGCGTTCCTGCAGGACCGGTCCTTCGAACCAGCGGACGCGCTCGACCGGGATCCCCGCGGTGGCGGCGATCTCCTCGGCGGTCTCTCCTGCGCGGATGCGCGCCTGGATCTCCTTGGGGCGCAACGGACTCTCCACTTCGATCTCGTACTGACCGAGACGGGAGAAGTTTCCGCGAACCGCCGCGCGGAGCCGGTCGTCAACGGGAAGCGTGAACCGCGTACCTCGCCCGGCCGTCGCCAGCACGAGATAGGTGCCGTCCTCACTCACCGCGACGAGCCGGAGCTCCTGCATGCGAGTCCCTTCGTCGTCGAGCTCAATCTTCCCCCGGACCCTTGAGTCTCTCGCGTGTGCCGGTTGCCTGCCAGCACCGTACCCGGCATGTCCGAACATCGCCTTGCTGGAGGGGGCTCGATCCGATGTGACGCCCGTCACATTTGCCGATTCCATCGGCTTACATCCCGCCGGTGCTCGGGGGCAGCTCCGACGCCCACGAAGGATTCTTCCCGATGGCGCGGCGACGTGCGGCGAACTTGGCCGAAGAACCCCCGCGAGGGTGTGCGCACGGGGGTGTGAGCCGGGGCCAGTGGGGCGTGGCTGGACGGGGGAGGGCGGCTGCGGAGCCGGTGGCCGTGGCCGGAGCCGTGCGGCGGGAGAGTACCATCTCCGGGATCTCCATCGGATTAGGGATTCGGCGGCGGGAAGGCGGTCCTGAATGTGCCTCGCCCGCGGGTGTCGAGGGCGACGCAACACGCGGACGCGTCCTTCCCGGGGGGTGCTCTTTACCGAATCCGGGAGCGTTCAGCCCAGCACGGCGTCCAGATAGTCGTTGGCGAACACGCGGGACGGGTCGAGACGGTCACGCAGTGCGACGAAATCCGCGAAGCGGGGATATATCCCGGCGAGGTAGGCGGCGTCGCGTGTATGAAGTTTGCCCCAGTGCGGGCGTCCGCCGAGCCTGACCATGATCTCCTCCACGCCCGCGAAGTACGCGGAGTGCGGGGTCGTCCGGTACACGTGGCAGGCGATGTACGCCGACGGCCTGCCGTACGCGGTGGACAGCCACGCGTCGCTCGGCGGGGTGACGCGCACCTCGACCGGGAAGCCGATCTTCCAGTCCATCCGGTCGATCAGGTCCCGCAGTTCGCGCAGGGCCTGGCCCAGGCGCTCGCGCGGGATGGCGTACTCCATCTCCAGGAAGCGAACGTCGCGGCGGGTGATGAAGATCCGGTGTGAGGAGTCCACGCACGCGGACTCCGACAGCAGCCGCGCCGTCAGTCCGTTGACGGCCGGGATGGCCTGGGGGAACCGGGCGCCGAACGCGCACACCGCGCCGAACAGGGTGTTCTCCACCAGGCGGGTGTCCACCCAGTACCGCAGCGGGCCTGGCGGGTCGGCGGGGCCCTTGGAACGGTTGTGGAACTTGGTCAGGCAGATGTCGGTGTGCGGCAGCCAGTAGAAGTCCAGGTGCTCGTTGCCCGAGGTCAGCTCGTCCAGCGTGTCCAGGATCCGGCTCAGCCGCAGCGGCCTGCGCACCTGGTGCAGCAGGAACGCGGGCTCTGCCCGGAGGGTGACGGCGGTGAGCACGCCGAGCGCGCCCAGCCCGACCCTGGCGGCGTCGAACAGGTCCTGTTCTGCGATGCCGTCGAGGTCGGCGGTGCCGCCGTCGGCGACGGTCGCTATCCGCCCGTCGGCCAGCACCAGTTCCAGGGCGATCACCTGGTCGGCGATGCCCCCGGCGTCCCTGCCGGTGCCGTGGGTGCCGGTCTGGATGGCCCCGGCGACCGTCTGGGCGTCGATGTCGCCCAGGTTGGCGAGGGCCAGGCCGAGACGGTCGAGTTCGGCGTTGAGGTCGCGCAGGCGCGTACCGGCGGCCACGGTGATCCATCCGTCGCCGGCCGCGCGGACGCCGGTAAGGGCGTCGGGGCGCAGCAGCACGCCGTCCGTCAGGGCCACCCCGGTGAAGGAGTGGCCGCTGCCCACCATGCGTACGCGCCTTCCGGAGCGGGCCGCCCGCCGTACGGCGTGCGCCACCTCCTCGGCGCTCGACGGCGCGCCGACCTCTGCGGGCCTGTTCACCTGGTTGCCCGCCCAATTACGAAACTCTGACCGTGCTCTCACGAAGGCGAACATACTCACCCGCGTTCCCGCCCGTCATGCCGTGCTCGGAGCCTCCGAGGCGCGCAGCAGCCCGGACCCGGCCAGGCCGATCAGCACCGCGAGCAGTGCGGATCCGAGCGAGATCGCGTACGCGTCGGAGGCCCCGAACGCGTCGGTCATGCGTCCCCCGGCCCAGGCCCCGAGCGCCACGCCGAAGCCGACCGAGGTGGAGAGCCAGGCCATGCCCTCGGTGAGCAGGTGCGGCGGCGCCAGCCGTTCGATCATGCTGTAGCCGGTGATGAGGGTCGGGGAGATGGCCATTCCGGCGACGAACAGCGCCAGGGCCATCAGCGGCAGGTTGCCGATCAGCACGATCGGCGTGAGGCCGACGGCGAAGAACAGGAGGGCGCGGACGAACCGGCCGCGCAGCGTGAGCTTCCAGGACCGCGCGCCGTACCAGAGGCCCGACACCATGCTGCCTGCGGAGAAGGCGGCGAGCAGCCCCCCGGACATGCCCTTGGAGCCGTGTTCCTCGGCGAAGCCGACGGTGATGATGTCCACCGATCCGAAGACCGCGCCCATCGCGAGGAAGACGCCGCAGAGCAGGGCGATGCCGGGGACCGTGACCGGGCTGCGGGAGTGCCTCCCGGCGGGCCGGACGGGTGGTTCGGTGCCGCGCTGGGCGGCGAAGAACAGGGTTCCCAGGAGGGTGGACGCCAGGGCCACGATCAGCCCGGCGTACGGGTTGATCAGGGTGGCCAGGGCCGTGACCAGGGCGGGCCCGGCCACGAAGATCACCTCGTCGGCCACGGACTCGAATGAGAACGCGATGTGCAGCTTTGGCGATCCGCCGAGCAGGTGGGTCCAGCGCGCCCGGACCATGGAGCCGAGCGACACGGCGGTGAGGCCGGTCACCGTTCCGGTGACGTAGAGGGTCCAGTGCGGGGCGCCGGAGCGGACGCAGAGCATCAGCGCGATGAGGGCGGCGGCGTGGGTCAGCACCAGCGGGACCAGGATCCTGCCCTGCCCGAACCGGTCGGCCAGGCGGCCGGTCAGCGGCGCGGCGACGGCCAGCGCGACCGAGACGGTCCCTGCCACCGCGCCCGCCATCGTGTACGAGCCGGTGAAGGCGGAGATCAGCAGGATGATGCCCAGCCCGAGCATGGACATCGGGGCCCGCCCGAAGAACCCGCTGACGACGAAGCCCTTGACTCCGGGCATCGCGAACAACCCTCGGTACGCCCCCACCGAAACTCTCTCCCCTCCGCACGCCCATGGCGTGGTCTGGACACTCTTCCCCCGGCACGGTGGGGAGACATGTGTGCCCGTCTGGACAATGACGCGGTGATGTGAGGTGAATCAAGTGAATTTTCGCATTTGACGCTGGCCGAACGGCCGATGGGATAGCGTTTACGGGATGCCCCGCAGCCCCAGTGCCGCCGCCATGCCCGCCGTCCTGGCGGGGCTGACGGCGGCGATCGTGCTCACGATCCTGGCCGGGGCGCTCTACCTGATGCGCACGCCCGCCTCCGGGGCGCCCGTCACCCCGCGCCCGGTGGGCCGCGGCGACCTCGCCTCCGGCCGTACCCTCACCGGCCTGGAACGGCTCGTGCCGACGACCGCCCCCCACGCCCCGCCCGCGTCGCCCCCGGCGTCCGCCACCACCGCTCCGGCGATCGGAGGGCCGGGCGTCACGCTCACCCCGCCGCGCGTCTTCGCGGTCAGCCAGGCGTCGGTGCCGCGCGCGACGATGCACAAGATCTCCGGGCTGAAGCACGTGCAGAAGGCGGCGGCCGTGGACGCCGGGACGGTGAAGGTCGCGGGTTCCGGGCTCAGCCTGCTGGCCGTCCAGCCCGCCGAGTTCCGCGCCTGGACCCCCAAGCAGGTCGCCGACCAGCCGGGCGTGTGGGAGGCCCTGGTCAGGGGCGAGTTCGTCGCGGACAGCAAGGCCGTACAGCGGCTCGGGCTCGTCCTGGGCGCCGAGTACCAGGTGGACAACGGGCCCAGGCTCCGGGTCGCGGCCTCCGCCCCGCTCGGGCTGCCGGGAGTCGACGGGATCGTCGGCGTCGAGACCGGACGCAGGCTCGGGCTCCTGCCGGGGGTCGCGGTCCTGGTCCACGGCGACGAGAAGAACGCGGCCACGATGGGCTCCGCCGTGCGCCGGGCCCTCGGCTCGGGGGCCCAGGTCGTCACGGTGGGCGACGGCCGGAGCGTGACCGCGGGCAAGAAGAAGAACGCGCCCCGGGCCGAGCCGCGGGCCCCCCGCCGCGTGGTGGTGGGCAGGCCGGGCAGCTACCTGGAGCTGTACCGCGTGTCGGCCCAGGTGTGCCCGGGCCTGTCATGGACCGTGCTGGCCGCCATCGGCCAGGTGGAGAGCTCCCACGGCCGCAACAACGGCCCCTCGTCGGCGGGCGCGCTCGGGCCGATGCAGTTCATGCCCGCGACCTGGAAGGCCTACGGCGTGGACGGCGACGGCGACGGCAAGGCCGACATCTGGAGTCCCTACGACGCCGTGCCCTCGGCCGCGAACTACCTGTGCGCGAACGGCGCGAACCAGGGCGGCAAGAAGCTGGAGAAGGCCATCTGGTTCTACAACCACTCCTGGGACTACGTCAGGAAGGTGATGGGCGTCGCCGCCGGCTACGCCCGCCAGTACTCCTGACCTACTCCGGCGGGGCCGCCGGGCGCACCGGCCTCGGGCAGCATCCCGCCGCGCATCCGGTGGGCTCCGGCTCGGCCATCAGCTCGCCCACCATCCGCACGAACCGGGAATGGACGCCGGCCGTCGCCGCCCGGGTGAGGTGCATGCCCAGCTCCTTGGCCCGGTCCGCGGCCTCGACGTCGAGGTCGTAGACGACCTCCATGTGGTCGGAGACGAACCCGATCGGCACCAGCACCGCGGCCTCCACGCCCGCGCCGGAGAGATCGGTCAGGTGGTCGCAGACGTCGGGTTCCAGCCACGGGACCTGCGGCGGCCCGCTGCGGCTCTGCCACACCAGGTCCCACTCCCCGGCACGGCCGACGGCCTCCGCCACGAGCCCGGCGGTGGCGCGCAGTTGCGCCTCGTACTCCCCGCCCGACGGCCCGGCCGTCCGCGCCATCGACACCGGGACGCTGTGCGCGGTGAACACGAGCCTGGCCGTCTCGCGGTGGCCCGGTGGCAGGTCGTCCAGCGCGCGGCGGGTGTGGTCGGTCATCGCGGAGATGAACCCGGGGTGGTCGTGGTAGTGGCGGAGCTTCACGATCTCCGGCGCGCCCTCGACGGCCGCCACGGCGGCGGCGATGTCGTCGAGGTACTGCCGGCAGCTCGAATAGCCGGCGTAGGCGGCGGTGACGAACGCGGCGGCCCTGCGCACGCCGTCGGCCGCCATCTGCCGCACCGTGTCGGTGAGGAACGGGTGCCAGTTGCGGTTTCCCCAGTACACCGGCACGTCGAGGGTCGGCCGCAGCGCGGCGACCAGGTCGCGGCACTGCCCGTTGATCGGGCTCACCCCGCCGAACCGCTGGTAATGCGCCTCCACCTCCAGAAGCCGCGCACGGGGCACACCGCGTCCCCTGACCACGTTCTCCAGAAAGGGCATGACGTCGCCGGGCTGCTCAGGCCCGCCGAACGACACCACCACCAGCGCGTCGTAATTCCCCATGGCACCATCCAACCCGATCCCCGGCTCGCTCTGACATGCGGCGCCGGGCACGTGTCCAACGGTAGGTTCGGGACGTGACGGACTTCAGGGATGTGTTCAAGGACATTCGGGACTACGTGCAGGTTCCTCGTTTCGCCGGCCTGCGGCTGTCGCCCGACGGGACACGACTGGCCGGTGTAGTGCAGGCGCTCAACCCTGACGGCCGGTCCTACGGGACCGCGTTGTGGGACATCCCGCTCACCCCTGAAGGGGAGCCCAGGCGTCTGACCAGGTCCGCGAAGGGGGAGGCGGGCGCCGAGTTCACCGGCGCGGGAGACCTCCTGTTCGTCTCCCCGCGCCCCGACCCCACGGTCAAGGAGGGCGATGACACCGAGGCGTCCGCGCTGTGGCTGCTGCCCGCCGGGGGCGGCGAGGCCCGCCGGATCGCCGCCCGCGCCGGCTCCGTCGGAGCGGTCAGGGCGGGCGGTGGCACCGTCGTCTTCGCGGCCGACGTGCTGCCCGGCCCCGAGGCGGGCGACGCCGAACGGCGCAGGGCGCGCAAGGAGGCCGGGGTCAGCGGCGTGCTCTACGACTCGCACCCGGTGCGCTTCTGGGACCACGATCTCGGGCCCGGCGAGCAGCGGCTGTTCGCCGCGGCCCTGGGCGGCGAGACCCTCGCGGAGATCAGGGATCTGACGCCCGAGCCCGGCCGCGCACTGGACGACGGCGCGTTCGCCGTCACCCCCGACGGCACCGCCGTCGTGACCACCTGGGCCCTGCCCAGGCCCGGCGGCGAGCGCCGCGTGGACCTGGTGGCGATCCCGGTGGACGGCGGCGAGCGGCGCGTCCTGGCCTCCGCCGAGGGCTACGACTTCATCGGGCCGGTCGAGGTCTCTCCCGACGGCCGCCACGTCGCCTGCGTACGCGAGACGCACGACCGCGTCGGCCGCGACGGCCGCGACCACCGCGTCCCGATGTCCATCCTGTGGGTGGTGGACCTGGCCACCGGAGAGGGCGCCGCGCCGGGCGGGGAGCTCTGGCCCGCGGCCATCGCCTGGGCGCCCGACTCGCGCGCGATCTACCTGGCGGCCGACCACGGAGGACGCAGGCCCGTCTTCCGGGTACCGCTCGACGGCGGCGAGGTCGAGCGGGTGACCGCCTCCGACTCCTCCTACCAGCAGATCTGCCCGGCCCCCGACGGGCGCGCTCTCTACGCGGTGCGCAGCGGGGTGGCCGAGGCCCCGGTGCCGGTCCGGCTCTTCCTCGCCGACGGGCGCGAGGAGGTCCTGCCCAGCCCGGCCCCGGCCCTCCGCCTGCCCGGCACCCTCACGGAGGTGACCGCCACCGCCGACGACGGCGCGCCGGTGCGCGGCTGGCTGGTCCTGCCCGAGGGCGCGTCCGCCGCCAACCCGGCGCCGCTGCTGCTGTGGATCCACGGCGGGCCGCTGGCGAGCTGGAACGACTGGTCCTGGCGGTGGAACCCGTGGATCATGGCCGAGCACGGCTACGCCGTGCTGCTGCCCGACCCCTGCCTGTCCACCGGGTACGGCGAGGCGATGATCCGCAGGGGCTGGCGCGATTGGGGCCCGCGCACCCAGGCCGACCTGCTGGCCGTCACCGACGCCGCGCTGGAGCGGCCCGACCTCGACGCGGCCCGCACGGCCGTGATGGGCGGCTCGTTCGGCGGCTACATGGCCAACTGGATCGCCGGTCACACTCGCAGGTTCAAGGCCATCGTGACCCACGCGGCGCTGTGGCACCTGGAGCAGTTCCTGGGCACCACCGACGCCCCGCACTACTGGCGGCGCGAGCTGGGCACGCCGGGCGGCGAGACGCTGCGGCGGCTCTCCCCGCACCTGTCCCTGGAGCAGATCACCACGCCCATGCTGGTGATCCACGGCGACCGCGACTACCGGGTGCCGGTCGGCGAGGCCCTGCGCCTGTGGTGGGACCTGCAGCGGTCCTCCGTCGAGTCGAAGTTCCTGTACTTCCCCGATGAGAACCACTGGGTGCTCAAACCGGGCAACATCGTCGCCTGGTACGAGACCGTCCTGGCCTTCCTCGCCCAGCACGTGCTCGGCGAGGACTGGCGCGCGCCGGAATCCCTGTCGTGAGCGCCGCGGAGATGGGCGCGACCCCGGCCGAGCTGACCGCGCTCGCCGTGGAGATCGCCACCGAGGCGGGGGAGATGCTGCTGGCCAAGCGTCCCGCCCGTCCGGAGGTCCTGGAGACCAAGTCGAGCCCGACCGACGTGGTGACCGCGCTCGACCGGGCCGCGGAGGAGCTGATCCGCGGCCGGATCCGCCGGGCCAGGCCGGGCGACGCCGTCCTCGGCGAGGAGGGCGGGGTCACCGAGGGCGGCGCGGTGCGCTGGATCGTGGACCCCATCGACGGCACGGTCAACTTCCTGTACGGCCTGCCCGACTGGGCGGTGAGCCTGGCCGTCGAGGTGGACGGCCGGGTCGTGGCCGGGGTGGTCAACGTCGTGCCGCGCGGCGAGGTGTTCACCGCGTCGCTGGGCGGCGGCGCGTGGCTGGCCGGTGAGCGGCTGCGCTGCAACGAGGGGGTGCCGCTGTCCCGGGCGCTGGTGGCGACCGGGTTCGGCTACCGGCCGGGCAGGCGCGCCGTGCAGGGCGAGGTGCTGGCGAAGGTGCTGCCGGAGGTCCGTGACATCCGGCGGGCCGGATCGGCGGCGGCCGACCTGTGCGCGGTCGCGGCCGGGCGCGTGGACGCGTATTACGAACGCGGCCCGCAGTACTGGGACTACGCGGCGGGCGGGCTCGTGGCGTCCGAGGCGGGGGCGCGTCTGGGCGGCCTGCGCGGCGGCCCGCCCAGCCCGGAGATGACGGTGTGCGCCGCGCCGGGGCTGTTCGAGGAGCTGAGCGGGCTGCTGGTCACGCTCGACCCGGAACGCGACCGATCCGGGGACTGATCCGGGGAGTCTGCGAGAGGGGCCGGTCCGGTGCGGACCGGCCCTCTCACCGGCCCTTCATCATGGGCGGGGCCGGTAAACCGTCAGCGCTTGAGTGTGACGCCGTTGTCCACGGCGATGCGGCGCAGATCCTCGATCTCGGCGGTGAGGGTGTCGGCGAGGAAGTCGTCGCCTTCGGACCTGGCCTCCTGAAGCCCTCTGTAGGCCTGGTCGAGCCGGCCTTCGATGGTGGTCGTGAACTCGCCCATGTCTCACCTTCTTTCTCGGGGGCGGAGAGGGACGGTGCCACCCCGGCTAGGCCTCACCAGGGGTGTGGCACACGCTGTACCCAACCCGGTATGTGCCTCAAACCACCATTCGCACATCTCTCGGGTGTGCTTCCTGTCACCGGCCTCTCCTATGGTGGGACCAGCGCTTACCGTGCGCTTACCGCCGCTGTGGTGACAATGAGACACCGTCCCGGGAGAGTCAGGGGCCGCACCGGGCGGATCTTCTGTGGAGGTGCCGAGAACCCATGCGAGTGCTTGTGGTCGAGGACGAGCGGGTGCTCGCCGACGCGATCGCAACCGGCCTTCGCCGCGAGGCGATGGCCGTGGACGTGGCCTATGACGGGGGCGGGGCGCTGGAGCGCACCGGTTACATCGACTACGACGTGATCGTGCTCGACCGCGACCTCCCTGTGGTGCACGGAGACGAGGTGTGCAGGCGGCTGGTGGCCGGGCGCACCGCCTCGCGGATCCTGATGCTGACCGCCTCGGGCGAGGTCGACGACAAGGTCGAGGGGCTGGGCCTGGGCGCCGACGACTACCTGGCCAAGCCGTTCGTGTTCGTCGAGCTGGTCGCGCGCGTCCGCGCGCTGGGCCGCCGCTCGGCTCCCGCCCTGCCGCCGGTGCTCGAACGCGAAGGCGTGCGCCTCGACCCGGCCAAGCGGCTGGTCACCCGTGACGGCAGGGAGATCGCGCTGACCAAGAAGGAGTTCGCGGTCCTTGAGGAGCTGATGCGCGCCGAGGGCGCGGTCGTCAGCCAGGAGGACCTGCTGGACAAGGCGTGGGACGAGAACATCGACCCGTTCACCAACGTGGTGCGGGTGACGATGATGACTCTGCGCAAGAAGCTCGGCGATCCGCAGGTGATCGAGACCGTGCCAGGGGTCGGGTACAAGCTGTGAGCGAGGCACGGGGGCCGTCGGCGCCGGGGCCGGAGGGGGCGCAGCAGCACAAGCAGGGCACGGGCTCTCGTCCGTCCTTCACCGCGCCGACCGGCTCGCCGGGCCCGACGCATCCCATGATCAGCCCGCATCCGGGACGCCGGGGCGAGGCCGACGGCTTCGGCCCGGCCGAGGACCTCGACCAGGGCCGCCGCCGTGACCGGCCGCCGCCCCCGCCGACCGGGCCGCCCGCGTGGGACGGCCCGCCGCCGGTCGCCGCCCAGCCGCTCGACCGCGGCCTGTGGGAGTCGATGCGCGACTTCCCCTCCAGGCTCGGCATCCGCTGGCGGCTCACCCTCACCTACGGCGCGCTGTTCTTCGCCGCGGGCGCGCTGCTGCTGTTCGTGATGTACACGATCGTGGGCGCGTCCATCGACAGCACCTGGCCGACCGTGCCGTTCAACTTCGAGGGCATCCACCCGGAACAGGCGCAGTTCCTGATGCAGTGGTGGGATCAGCAGCGCGACCTGACGAAGGTCGCGGCCCGCGCGCAGGTGCTGGACCGCTCGCTGCTCGCCCTGCTCGGGGTGGGGATCTTCGCGCTGATCCTCGGCTACTTCGTCGCCGACCGGGCGCTGCGCCCGGTGGCGCAGATGACCTCCACCGCGCGCAAGCTCTCGGAGAGCACGCTGGCCCACCAGCGGATCGACCTCAAGGGCGCCGACGACGAGCTGAAGGAGCTGGCCGACACCTTCGACGCCATGCTCACCCGGCTCAACGTGGCGTTCCACACCCAGCGGCGGTTCGTGGCCAACGCCTCGCACGAGCTGCGCACGCCGCTCACCATCAACCGGACGGTGCTGGAGATCGCGCTGGCCGACCCGGAGGCGTCGGCCGACCTCAAGGCGCTCGGCCGCACCCTCCTGGAGGTCAACGCCAGGAACGAGCGGCTCATCGAGGGCCTGCTGCTGCTGGCGCGCAGCGAGCGGGAGCTGAGCGTGCGGCAGCCGGTCGACGTCAAGGACGTCGCGGAGACGGCGCTTGAGCAGCTCGCGCCGGTCGCCCAGGAGGCGGGTGTGACCGTCACCACCGACCTGCTGAGCGCGGAGACGACCGGCGACCCCGTCCTGCTGGAGCGCTGTGTGGCCAATCTCGTGGAGAACGCGGTCAAGTACAACGTGCCCGAATCGGGAAAGATCTGGGTCCGTACGGGAATGGCGAACGATGTCCTGATTGTTCAGGTGGCCAATACGGGCCCGCACGTTCCCGCGTACGAGGTCTCCGGTCTGTTCGAGCCGTTCCGGCGGCTCAACGCCGATCGGGTCGATTCGGCCAAGGGGGCCGGGCTGGGCCTGTCCATCGTGCGCGCGGTCGTGCAGGCGCACGGCGGCAATGTGACGGCGGTGCCGCGTGACGGGGGCGGACTGGTGGTGACGCTGCGGCTGCAGAAGGCGGTAGCGGCGATCAGGAAGAGCTGAGATTCCCCGTGTCACAGGGGCCGGAGGGCCGTGTGGGAGGCGGGAGTGACCAACTGGAGGGCGTATCCGGCGGTTCATCCGGCGGGGGGCGTCTCGTTCACGCCGCACATGTGGTTGGATGTGCCGTCGAACACGGTGCTGCATGGCGTCAATGCTGTGGTTTCCGCCATATTTGGCTAACTACTCCCATTGGCGACGGCTCACACGCGTGCAGGGAGGTTCAGTGGCCGTGCCCGCGGGGTACCGATGCACAAATCTCTTCGGACCTTTCGGGCACAAGATGGGGCTCCCAGACGTTATACGCGCGCGACGGTGCGCAGACAGATAGATGAGGGGGATGGAGAAGATGGCTACCGACTACGACAGCCCACGCAAGACAGACGACGACCTGAACGAGGACAGCCTTCAGGAACTGCAGGCTCGCCGTACGGACAAGTCCTCGGGCAGCATCGACATCGACGAGACCGATCTGGCCGAGTCGCTTGAGCTGCCCGGCGCCGACCTGTCCAACGAGGAGCTCTCGCTCCGGGTGATTCCTCGCCAGGCCGACGAGTTCACGTGCTCGCGGTGCTTCCTGGTGCATCACCGCAGTCAGCTCGCCTCGGAGAAGGGCGGGGAGCAGATCTGCCGGGAGTGCGCCGCCTGATCGACCCGACGGATCTTGAGGGAGGCGCCGCAGAGTGGCGAGCACAGCGGATCGACCGTCGCGCGACGACGACACCGGCGAGCCCGGCCGGACGCCAGACGCACCCGTGACCACGACCGGGGCGTCCAAGGCGGCCGAGCCGGGCCCGGCGGACCGGCCCGCCGACGACCCCGCGGCGGCACCCGGTTCCCGGCACGACGCCGGCGAGCCGAGCGGCGGTGCGGGCGCCGAGCCGGGTGACGAGGTCGCGGTCCTGGTCGGCCGGCTGACCGAGCCCGGCGAGCTGGACCGCGCCGAGCGCCGGCGGCTGATGGGCAGGCTCACCTCGGCCCTGGTGACGGCGGGGAGGAAGGCCAAGGAGTCCGGAGCGGGCCGTGGCAGGTGGCTCGCGGACATCTATATGGCCACCGCTCCCCGCGTGCCCGTCCGTGATCTGCGAACCCTCCAGGAACACCACTACGGTCTGTCCGGCGAGG
Source organism: Spongiactinospora sp. TRM90649 (assembly GCF_029382225.1). Classification (GTDB taxonomy): domain Bacteria; phylum Actinomycetota; class Actinomycetes; order Streptosporangiales; family Streptosporangiaceae; genus Spongiactinospora. The sequence goes on along the minus strand of NZ_JARLTC010000038.1, from coordinate 81,084 downwards.
CCCTCGCCGACGACCTGGTGCGTACGGCGGCCAAGGCCACGACCGCCGTCGGCGCCGTCGGCGGCGCGCTGGCGACGGCGCAGTTCGCCGCTCCGCCGCTGCTCCTTTCCGCCCCCGCCCAGCTCGTCGCCGAGACCCTGGTGGTCGCGGCCATCGAGACCAAGCTCATCGCCGAACTGCACGAGGTGTACGGCGTGCAGGTGCCCGGCAACGGCGGGCAGCGCGCGCTCGCCTTCGCGGTCGCCTGGTCGAAGCAGCGCGGCGTGGACCCCCTCGCGCCGGGCTCGGTGACCATCGCCCTCGGCGCCGCCGCCAAGACCGCCTTGCGCAATCGCCTGATGCGCACGCTCGGACGCCATCTCACCACCCTGGGCCCCTTCCTGACCGGCGCCGTCGCCGGAGCGGCACTGAACCGCACCGCCACCAGGCGCCTGGCCGGGGCCGTGCGCGCGGACCTCCGTCGCCAGATCGCGCCGCCCGAGCCGCCAGAGGGCGCCTCCGAGCTTCCCGCTCAGGGCCCCCGTTCCATCACCCCCGGCTGAAAGCGCGAAGTAAAGCGCACTCCAGGACCCTCCCTGCGCGAAGGCATGTTCCCCCATCTGATTAGGATGGAGTGGAAGCTGGGTTTTATGCTGTTCTTGCGCATTCGTCCGGTAGCCGAGCGAAAGCGTCCCGTGTCCCTTTCGTAAGGTGGTCATTCAGCCGACCATTGGAGGAAGCGTGCAGGGCCGCAGCTCCTTTCTCATCGTCGCCAACCGGCTTCCCGTCGATCGCGACGGGAAGTCACAGTGGCGCCGCAGTCCCGGTGGACTGGTGACCGCAATCGCCCCAGTCATGCAGCGGCGCGACGGCGCCTGGCTCGGCTGGCACGGCGCGCCCGACGAGAGGCTCGACCCCTTCGACCACGACGGCATGCACCTCATCCCGGTGCCGCTCTCCGCCTCCGACATCGAGCTCTACTACGAGGGGTTCTCCAACGCCACGCTGTGGCCGCTCTACCACGACGTCGTCGCCCCGCCCGTGTACTCGCGGGTGCTGTGGGACGCCTACCGCGCGGTCAACGAGCGGTTCGCGCAGGCCGCGGCCGACGCCGCGGCGGAGAACGCCGTGGTCTGGGTGCAGGACTACCAGCTCCAGCTCGTGCCGGCGATGCTCCGGAGACTGCGGCCCGACCTGCGGATCGGCTTCTTCCTGCACATCCCGTTCCCGCCGTCGGAACTGTTCACGCAGTTGCCCTGGCGCAGGGAGATCCTGGACGGCCTGCTCGGCGCCGACCTGGTCGGCTTCCAGCGGCCCGGCGGCGCGTCCAACTTCATCCGCCTGTGCCGCCGCCAGCTCGGCCTGCAGCACCAGAAGCACGAGATCTACCGGGACGGCCGGGTCATCCGCGCCGAGGCGTTCCCCATCTCCGTGGACTTCGGCGAACTGGACACCCTGGTCCGCGAGCCGCACGTGGTGGCCAGGGCCAAGGAGATCCGCACCGAACTGGGCGACCCCGAGCACGTGCTGCTCGGCGTGGACCGCCTGGACTACACCAAGGGCATCGGCCAGCGGCTCAAGGCGTTCGGCGAACTGCTCGCCGACGGCGCGGTCAACGCCGGCGACGCCGTCTTCGTGCAGATCGCCACGCCCAGCAGGGAGCGGGTGGAGGAGTACCGGCGGCTGCGCAACGGCATTGAGCTGCAGGTCGGCAGGATCAACGGCGAGCAGGGGCTGATCGGGCACCAGCCGGTGCAGTACCTGCACCAGTCGTACCAGCGCAACGAGCTGGCCGCCCTGTACCTGGCCGCCGACGTCATGGTGGTCACCCCGCTGCGCGACGGGATGAACCTGGTGGCGAAGGAGTACATCGCCTGCCGTCACGACCTGCGCGGCGCGCTCGTGCTCAGTGAGTTCGCCGGCGCGGCCGACGAGCTGCGGCAGGCGTTCCTGGTCAACCCCTACGACGTGGACGGCCTCAAACGCGCCATGCTCGCCGGCATGCGCGCGACCCCGCACGAACTGGCCAGGCGGATGCGCTCCCTGCGCAGGCGAGTGGCCACCTACAACGTGGACCGCTGGGCGGGGGAGTTCCTGAACGCCCTGGAGACCCCCTGAGACCGGCCGGAGCGTGCGAGCCTTCCCGTGCCCCCGCCGGGCCCGGGAAGGCCGCCACGGCGGACCTGGAACCGCTCCAGGCGCCGCGCCGGGGAAACCCCCGCGCGACGGCTCACGCCTTCAGTGCCGCGCCGGGAAAGCCCGGCGCGACGGCTCACGCCTTCGGGGTCGCCACCTGGGCGATCGCCTTGGCCTCGGCCCTGGCGCCGGACCACGCCTTGTAGCGCTTGGCCGCAGCGCGCGTCGCCACGATCCTGGCCACCTCCATGCCGACCGCGGTGACCACCGCGTAGCCGATCGCCTCGGCGATGCCGATCTCCAGCGAGTCGGGGTCGGCCGGGGGCTTCTTGCCCGTGGCCTTCTGCCAGCCGAACTCGATGGCCTTGCGGGTGGCGAACCCCACGCCGAGGGCGACCAGCCCTCCGATGGCGCGCCACGCCAGATCCGGCTTCTCCGCCTTGTCCGCCATAACGCCTCCCCCTTCCAGGTATGCGAAAAACCCTAGCCCGTTCGGACAGGTGACCGGGCTACCATAAGGACGCATGACCGAACAGCGATCGCGCCATGCCGCCGTGCCCGAGAAACCCACTCTCGGCGGGCTCGAAGCGGTATTGGTAGCGCGCTGGGAGGCCGAGGGCACCTACCGATTCGACCGCGCCAGGCCGCGTGAGGACATCTTCTCGATCGACACTCCGCCGCCGACCGTCTCCGGCTCGCTGCACATCGGCCACGTGCTGTCATATACCCACACCGACCTCATCGCCCGGTTCCAGCGGATGCGCGGCAAGACCGTGTTCTACCCCATCGGCTGGGACGACAACGGCCTGCCCACCGAGCGCCGGGTGCAGAACCACTTCGGCGTGCGGTGCGACCCGGCGATGCCGTACGACCCCGACTTCGAGCCGCCGTCGAAGCCGGGCGGGCGGCAGGTGCCGATCTCGCGCCGCAACTTCGTGGAGCTGTGCCACCGGCTCACCGAGGTCGACGAGCGGGCGTTCGAGGAGATGTGGCGGCGCGTCGGCCTGTCGGTCGACTGGTCGCTGCTCTACACCACCATCGGCGACCACTCCCAGGCCGTGTCCCAGCGCGCCTTCCTGCGCAACCTGCGGCGGGGCGAGGCGTACCTGGCCGAGGCCCCCACCCTGTGGGACGTCACCTACCGCACCGCCGTCGCCCAGGCCGAGCTGGAAGACCGGGAGTGGCCCGGCGCCTACCACCGGATCTCCTTCCACCGGCCGGGCGGCGAGCGGGTGTGGATCGAGACCACCCGCCCCGAGCTGATCCCCGCCTGCGTGGCGCTGGTCGCCCACCCCGACGACGAGCGCTACCGGCCCCTGTTCGGCACGTCGGTCTCCACGCCGGTGTTCGGCGTGGAGGTTCCGGTCCTCGCCCACCATCTGGCCGAGCCCGACAAGGGGTCGGGCATCGCGATGATCTGCACCTTCGGCGACATCACCGACGTCACCTGGTGGCGCGAGCTGGGCCTGGCGACCCGCCCGGTGATCGGCTGGGACGGCCGGCTGCTGCCCGAGCCGCCCGAGGGCGTCCCGGCGGGGCCGTACTCCGAGCTGGCCGGGCATACGGTCGCCGAGGCCAAGGAGCGCGCCGTCGCCATGCTCCGCGAGAGCGGCGACCTCGAAGGGGAGCCCCGGGCGATCAGCCGTCCCGTGAAGTTCTACGAGCGCGGCGAGAAGCCCCTGGAGATCGTCACCACCCGCCAGTGGTACATCCGCAACGGCGGGCGCGATCCCGAGCTGCGCCGTGCGCTCCTCGGCCGCGGGGCCGAGCTGAACTGGCACCCCGCGCGGATGCGCGTGCGCTACGACAACTGGGTCGAAGGGCTCGCGGGCGACTGGCTGATCTCCAGGCAGCGCTTCTTCGGCGTGCCGATCCCGGTTTGGTACCCGCTCGACGACACGGGGCAGCCGGTGCACGACCGGCCGATCCTGCCCGAAGAGGGCACGCTGCCCATCGACCCCTCCGACGACGTCCCGCCGGGTTACACGGAAGACCAGCGCGGCAAGGCGGGCGGGTTCACCGGCGACCCCGACGTCATGGACACCTGGGCGACCTCCTCGCTGACCCCCGAGATCGCGGCCCGCTGGGGCGTCGACGACGCGCTCTACCACCAGGTCACCCCGATGGACCTCCGCGCCCAGGCGCACGAGATCATCCGGACCTGGCTGTTCAGCACGGTGGTGCGGGCCGAGCTGGAGCACCGGCGCCTGCCGTGGTCCTCGGCGGCGATCTCCGGCTGGGTGCTCGACCCCGACCGCAAGAAGATGTCCAAGTCCAAGGGCAATGTCGTCACCCCGCTCGCGCTGATCGAGAAGCACGGCTCCGACGCGGTGCGGTACTGGGCGGCGGGCGGACGGCTCGGCGTCGACACCACGTTCGAGGTCGGGCAGCTCAAGATCGGCCGGCGACTGGCGATCAAGATCCTCAACGCCTCGAAGTTCGTGCTCGGCCTCGGTGAGACCGACCCGGCCGACGAGGTGACCGAGGCGCTCGACCTCTCCATGCTGGCGCGGCTGGGCCACCTCGTGGACGAGGCCACCACGGCCTTCGAGGGCTACGAGCACACCCGTGCCCTGGAGGCCGTCGAGCGGTTCTTCTGGGCGTTCTGCGACGACTACCTGGAACTCGTGAAGAGCAGGGCCTACGGCGCCGACGCCGGGGCCCGTTCGGCGCGCGTGGCACTGCGCCGGGCGCTCGATGTGCAGTTGCGGTTGTTCGCGCCGTTCATGCCGTTCGTCACCGAGGAAGTCTGGTCCTGGTGGCGCGTGGGCTCCGTGCACCGCGCCCCCTGGCCCGTCCCCGCCGATGCCGGCTCCGGGGGAGACCCCGAGATCCTGACGGCGGTCGCCGAGGTCCTCGGCCGGATCCGCAAGGCCAAGTCCGAGGCCAAGCTGTCCATGCGCGCCGAGGTCGCCCGCCTCACGGTCGCCGGCCCGTCCGCCACCCGCATCCGCCCCGCCCAGGACGACCTGTGCGAGGCCGGCCACGTCGAGGAGTTCGTCCTGGCTCCCTCCGCCGACTCGTCCGTCGAGGTCGTCCTCGCCGACTCGTGACCTGCCCTACCCGGGCGTACCTTGATCCCGATTTGGCGTCGGGATGGTTGTACGCCCGGTACGAGGCTCGTGCGATTGAAAGAGAGGTACCGAAAGCCCCCTCGCTCGTGCTCTGCTGCAGGTGAAGCCGCCGGCGAACGGGGTGCCGGTCGTGGAGGAGACCCCGCGGTGATCACACAGGACGGAACACCCTGTCCGGGAGCGTGGTCAACCTGGACCGGCCGGCGGGAGCATGGTGGAACAGGGCACCACGGTGCACGTCACCTTCGGCGACTACCAGGTCGTTCCGCAGGACGGGGCGGGCAAACCGATCCGCCGGATCGGCCGCCGGACCGGGTAGCCGGGTGAGGAAGGTCTCCCCCAGTTGGTAGCAGACTGGGGGGAAACAGGCGCGCGTTCCGCTTGCTGACGTGACAGGGTGTTAGCGTGATCTCCGACCCGCGCCGCCCAATGCAGCTCGTTCCGCCGGCGCTGGCCAGGATGGCCGCGTGGAGCGTGTGTCTCATCCTGCTCGGCGTGGTGCTGTACTACTTCGCGCAGGTGGTCGTCACGTTGCGGTTCGTGGCGCTGCCGGTGGCGATCGCGCTGCTGCTGGCCGCCCTGCTGTTCCCGATCACCAAGCGGCTGCGCAGGGCCGGGCTGCGGCCCATCTGGGCCACCTGGCTGACCATGCTGCTGGCGTTCGCGGTGCTCGTCGGCACCGGGTGGATCGTCGGGGTGCGGGCCACCGAGGAGTTCCCCGGACTGGTCACCCAGTTGGAGAAGACCGTCCAGAGTGTGCAGGATTGGCTGATCAACGGGCCGCTGCAACTCCAGCAGGCGCAGATCGAGGCGTACGTCACGCAGATCACCACCCTGCTCAACACGCAGCAGGCCCTGATCACCAACACCGTCGTGACCGGCGCGACGGTCGCGGTGGAGGTGCTCGCCTCCATCGTGCTGCTGCTGTTCGTGACGTTCTTCCTGCTCAAGGACGGCGAGCGGATCTGGTCGTGGGTCCTGCGCGCCTTCGGCCGGGTCTCGCCCCGCGTCGACCGGGCGGGCAGGGCGGCCTGGGAGACCCTGTCGCAGTACGTCCAGGGCACCGTGGCGGTGGCCGCCGTGCACGGCTTCATCATGGGCATCGTGCTGGCGGGCATGGGGGTGCCGCTGTGGGCGCCGCTCGCGGTGCTCATCTTCTTCGCCAGCTTCATCCCGATCGTCGGCATCTTCTTCGCGGGCGGCCTGGCCACGCTGGTCACGCTGGGCGCGCGCGGGCCGATCCTGGCTCTCGTCTTCGTCGGGATCCTGGTCGTCGAACAGCAACTGGAGAACCACGTCCTGCAGCCGCTGATCGTGGGCCGGGCGGTCAACTTCCACCCGCTGGCGGTCATCCTGGTGCTGGCGGTCGGCGGCGTGCTCGCGGGGATCACCGGCGCGGCAGTGGCCGTCCCCATCGCCGCGGTGATCTACCGCGCACTGCCTGAACTGCGGCGCGCCCAGCCGAAGGAGCCACCCGAAGAGTCGTACGTCCGGAAGGGAGGCACCGGGCCGCCGCTCGCGGACCGGCCCCGGCAGGCGCCGACGGAGGCGGAACCGCCCCGTGACGAGACGCCCGCGCCGGCCGCCGCGCCCGGCGGGCAGGGCGCCCCGGCCGGTCGCGACGCCGACGCGAGACACGGCGAGACCACGGAGTAGGGCCGAGGCGGTCCCCGGTGGCGGTAATGTTCCGCACCGTGACCCGTTCCATGCCGGCGACCGTCGCGCACGCCCTCCCACCGGCGTTCGCGGCCCGTCCGGCGCGTTCCTCGCCTCGGGAGAGATGACCGGTGGTCCAGGTGCTCATCAAGCGGCTCGACGACGGCCTGCCGGCCCCCTCCTATGCGCACCCCGGTGACGCGGGTGCCGACCTGTACTCGGTGCGCGACATCGAGCTGCTGCCCGGTGAGCGGACGATCGTCGGCACCGGCGTGGCGATCGCGCTGCCCGACGGCTACGCCGCGTTCGTGCACCCCCGGTCCGGGCTGGCCGCCAGGCACGGTGTCACCATGGTCAACGGTCCCGGCACCATCGACGCCGGATACCGTGGCGAGATCCAGGTGAACCTGATCAACACCGACTCCAAGGAGCCGGTCCGGCTGCGGCGCGGCGACCGTATCGCCCAGTTGGTGATTCAGCGTGTCGAGCGGGCAGCCTTCCATGAGGTCGTGCGGCTGCCCGAATCGGCGCGCGGCACCGGCGGGTTCGGGTCGACGGGCCGCTGAGAAACGTTGCGAGGAGCGTGAGGGAAGTGTTCCGACGTCGCCGCCGTCAAGCGGACCCGGAGACGGGCGCCGCGGTGGAGCGGGAGGCGCCCGCCCCCGGCAGGGAGTCAGGGCCGTGGGACGCGGACGAGCCGTACCCCGACCACCAGCGCATCGACCTGGGCGGGCTGCGCCTGCCGGTGCGCGAGGGGTTCGAGATCCGGCTGATCGTCCCGGCCGAGCAGATCGTCGGCGCGGCCGTGCTGGTGGACGACAGCGCGCTGCAGGTCCACGCGCTGGCCGCGCCGCGCTCGGCGGGCCTGTGGGACGAGGTCCGCGCCGAGCTGGCCGAGAGCGTCAAGAGCGCGGGCGGCACCACCGAGGAGCGCGAGGGGGCCTTCGGCGTCGAGCTGATCGGCCGGGTGCCGGTCGAGGGCCAGGGCACCCAGACCGTGCGCTACCTCGGCGTGGACGGCCCGCGCTGGCTGCTGCACGCCGTCCTCAGCGGCCAGGCGGCCACCGACGCGGAGGCGGCGGCCACGCTGGAGGAGGTCGTGCGCGACATCGTCGTGGTACGCGGTGACGGCCCGATGGCGCCCAAGGACACCATCGAGCTGCGGCTGCCGCCGGAGACCCGCCAGGCCATGGAGGACGCCCAGGACGGCGACGGCGGGCCCGATCTCGATCCGTTCCGCCGCGGCCCCGAGATCACCGAGACGCGCTGACCACGCGCCGGTTCCGGACGCGCCGGCACCCGCATACCATCGCATAGGCTGGCTCATCATGGTGAGAGGAAGAGGCCGTGAGTGCGGCAGAACCCCATAAACCCAGTCGACTTCGCGGGTTCTTCAGACGTCTGACGACCAGTCAGACCGAGCTGGAGGCGGAGGAGCTTCAGGAAGACCTCGATCGGCACGGCGCGACCCCCATCGCCAGGTGTGGCGGGCGGCGCAGGTTCTGCGTAGCGGGTACGCTACGGACGGTGACCCTGCGCCCGCGCGGCGGAGCCCCCGCGCTGGAGGCCGAGCTCTACGACGGTTCCGACGTGATCGACCTGGTCTGGCTGGGCCGGCGGAAGATCGCCGGGATCGAGCCGGGCCGCATGTTGCGTGCCGAGGGGCTGGTCAGCCTGCAGGACGGCCGCAAGGTGATGTTCAACCCGAGGTACGAGCTTCGCCCCGCGGGCGGCGCCTGACAAGGAGTGGTGAGCGACACGATGAGTACGGCCGAGGCGACCTCAGGCGGCACTGCGTACGCCACGGTGGAGGCCGTGATCCGGGCGCAGCTCACCAAGGCCCTGGGCGGCAGGCGCGGCATCGTCGAGGCGGCGCTTCCCACCATCGCCTTCACCGTGGGCTGGATCTTCACCGAAGACCTCCGCACGTCGCTCATCGTCAGCATCGGCCTGGCGGTCGTGCTGCTCGCGGTGCGCCTGATCCAGCGGTCCACGCCGCAGTTCGTGATCAACAGCCTGATCGGGATCGCCATCGGCGCGTTCTTCGCCAGCCGCACCGGCGAGGCCAAGGACGTCTATCTGCCGGGCATCCTGTACAACGGCGGCTACGCGGCGGTCATGCTGCTGTCGGTGGTGACCCGGTGGCCGCTGGTCGGATTCATGATCGGCTCGGTCACCGGCGACCCGACCGGCTGGCGCAAGGACCCGGGCATCGTCCGGCTGTGCTCCAAGCTGACCTGGCTGCTGATGATCCCCTGCCTGATCAGGGTGGTCGTGCAGCTCCCCATCTACCTCATCTGGGGCAACAGCGGGGTGGCCGCGATGGGGGTCGCCAAGATCGCGCTCGGCTGGCCGCTCCAGGTGGCGGCGCTGGCCGCCATGGTGTGGGTCCTCGCCAGGGGGCGCACGCCGATCCAGGCCGTGCCGGGCGCCGCGTCCACCGACGATGTGAAGCCCTCCTGACCCCGTAGGGGCCCCGGAGGGCCCGTTAGTGCGGCGCCAGCAACTGGGCGAGCTCCCGTTCGACCTCCTGTGAGGCCACGAACAGCAGCTCGTCGCCCGCCTCCAGCGGGTCGTCGGCGCTCGGCACCAGCACCCGGCCCTCGCGCAGGATGGCCACCAGCGCCGAGTCGGCCGGCCACGGCACCGACCCGGAGCGCTGCCCGACCACCGGAGCGTCCTCCGGCAGGGTCAGCTCGACCAGGTTGGCCTGCCCCTGGCGGAAGGTCATCAGCCGGACCAGGTCGCCGACGCTGACCGCCTCCTCGACCAGGGCCGACAGCAGGCGCGGCGTGGACACCGCGACGTCGACGCCCCAGGACTCGTTGAACAGCCACTCGTTCTTCGGGTGGTTGATCCGGGCGACCACGCGCGGCACGCCGTACTCGGTCTTGGCGAGCAGCGAGACGACCAGGTTGACCTTGTCGTCGCCGCTGGCCGCGATCACCACGTGGCAGTTGTTCAGGCCCGCCTCGTCCAGCGAGGAGATCTCGCAGGCGTCGGCGAGCAGCCACTCGGCGCGGGGCACACTGTCGATCTTGATGGCCTTGGGGTCGCTGTCCACGAGGAGCACCTCGTGGCCGTTCTCCAGCAGCTCCGCCGCGATGGAACGGCCGACGGCACCGGCGCCCGCGATCGCCACGCGCATCAGTGATCCCCCTCCGGTGCGCCGGAGAGCACCTTGTTGATCCGGTCCATGTCGTTCGCCGCCGCCATGACGTGCAGTATGTCGCCCTCCTGCACCACCGTGTCGCCCTTGGGCAACAGCGCCTCGCCCATCCGGTTGACGAACGCCACCCGGGTGCCCGCGGCGACTTCCAGGTCGGCCACGCGCGTGCCGATCCAACCGGCGTTGCAGGCGACCTCGGCCAGCACCACGGTGCCGGTGGGGTCGCGCCACAGCGGCTCGGCGCCCTCGGGCAGGATGCGCCGCAGGATCTGGTCGGCGGTCCATCGGACGGTGGCCACCGTCGGGATGCCCAGCCGCTGGTACACCTCGGCGCGGCGCGGGTCGTAGATGCGGGCGACGACGTTCTCCACGCCGAAGGTCTCGCGCGCCACGCGGGCCGAGATGATGTTGGAGTTGTCGCCGCTGCTGACCGCGACGTAGGCACCGGCCGTACCGATGCCCGCCTCTTCCAGCACGTCGCGGTCGAAGCCGATCCCGGTGACCCGCCGGCCGCGGAAGCCCGCGCGCAGACGGCGGAACGCCTGGGGGTCCCGATCGACGATGGCGATGGAATGGCCGTTGTCCTCGAGGATGTGCGCCAGGGTGGAACCGACCCGGCCACAGCCCATGATCACAATATGCATTCTCCCCCGCCGGTATCCGTTTCAGGCGGTCCGAATAGCTGCCAGTAGTAAGTATGGCGCGTATTGGGAGCGGCGCGGCAGTGTCCCCGGAGACGTGCGTCATCCGGCCGACTACGATCGGCAGGCGTGTCGAAAATGACCGATGCCGTAAAGCGCCTCCTGGTGGGCAGGGCGCTGCGCAGCACCCAGTTGCATGAGCAACTGCTGCCCAAGCGCATCGCGCTGCCGGTTTTCGCGAGCGACCCGCTCTCGTCCGTGGCCTACGCCCCGCTGGAGATCCTCGTCGCCCTGTCGGTCGGCGGGGTGGCGGCCTACCTGTTCTCGCCGTGGATCGCCGTGGCGATCGTGGTGCTGATGTTCACCGTGGTGGCCTCGTACCGGCAGACGGTCCACGCCTACCCGAGCGGCGGCGGCGACTACGAGGTCGCCATGACCAACCTGGGACCGAACGCGGGCCTGACCGTGGCCAGCGCGCTGCTGGTCGACTACGTGCTCACCGTCGCGGTTTCGGTCTCCTCCGGAGTGGACAACATCGGCTCGGCCATCCCGTTCGTGGCCGAGCACAAGGTGGCGATCGCGATCGTCATGGTGGTCCTGCTGACGCTGATGAACCTGCGCGGGATCCGGGAGTCCGGCGGCTTCTTCGCCATTCCCACCTACGCCTTCGTCATCGGCGTACTCGGGATGATCGCCTGGGGGCTGCTCCAGATCGGCGTGCTGGGCGAGACCCTGCGCGCGCCGAGCGCGGGCTTCGAGGTGATCCCTGAGAACGAGGGCGAGCTCGCCGGGCTGGCGCTGGCCTTCATGCTGCTGCGCGCGTTCTCCAACGGCTGCGCCGCGCTCACCGGGGTCGAGGCGATCAGCAACGGCGTGCCCGCGTTCCGCAAGCCGAAGAGCCGGAACGCCGCCACCACGCTGCTGATGATGGGCCTCATCGCGGTGTCGATGTTCGTCGGCGTGGTCACGCTGGCGCTGGCGTCGGGGGTCAAGGCCGCCGAGGTGCCTTCGAAGAACCTGCTGATCAACGGCCAGCCGGCGGGGCCGGGCTACACCAACGAGCCGATCCTGCCCCAGGTGGCCTCCGCCGTCTTCGGCCACGACACGATCGGGTTCGTCTACATCAGCGCGATCACCGCGCTGATCCTCTTCCTGGCGGCCAACACCGCCTTCAACGGCTTCCCAGTGCTCGGCTCCATCCTGGCCCAGGACCGCTTCCTGCCGCGCCAGCTCCACACCAGGGGCGACCGGCTGGCCTTCTCCAACGGCATCATCCTGCTCGCGGCGTTCGCCTGCCTGCTGATCTTCGCCTTCAACGCCAACCCGAGCGCCCTGGTCCACCTCTACATCGTGGGGGTGTTCGTCTCCTTCACGCTGAGCCAGATCGGCATGGTGATCCACTGGACCCGCCTGCTGCGGACGGAGACCGAGCCGGCCGCGCGGCGGCGCATGCAGCGCTCCCGGATGATCAACGGGTTCGGCGCGATCCTCACCGGGCTGGTGCTGATCGTGGTCCTGATCACCAAGTTCATGCTGGGCGCCTGGATCGTGGTGCTCGCCATGCCGGTGCTCTTCGTGATCATGAGGAGCATCCGGACGCACTACGACCACATCACCCAGGAACTCGCGCTGCCGGCCGACGCCGAGGACGGCGAGCAGACCCTGCCCGCGCGCAACCACGCCATCGTGCTGATCTCCAAGATCCACAAGCCGACCCTGCGGGCCATCGCCTACGCGCGCGCCACCCGGCCGAGCACGCTGGAGGCGGTCACCGTCGGGGTGGACAACCGCGAGTCGCAGGCGCTGCTGGAGGAATGGGAGCGGCTGGGCCTGCCGGTGCCGCTGAAGATCCTCGACTCGCCGTACCGGGAGATCACCCGGCCGATCCTGGAATACGTCAAGGCGCTGCGCCGCCGCTCGCCCCGCGACGTGGTGACCGTCTACATTCCGGAGTACGTGGTCGGCCACTGGTGGGAACATGTCCTGCACAACCAGAGCGCGCTGCGCCTGAAGGGACGCCTGCTGTTCATGCCGGGTGTCATGGTCACCAGCGTGCCCTGGCAACTGCACTCCTCGCTCCGGCTCAAGGGCAGACCGGAGCCGTTCGCCCCAGGAGCGGTGCGCCGCCCATGGGAAGAACCCCGCCGCGACGAGCACATCGGAACGAACTCATGACACTGCTGGAGATGACCGTCGACCGCGTCGCCAACGGCGGCTGGTGCGTGGGCCGCCACGAGGGCCGGGTGGTCTTCGTGCGGCACGCGCTCCCCGGCGAGCGCGTGCGCGCCGAGGTCACCGAGGAGACCGCGAGGTTCCTGCGGGCCGACGCCGTCGAGATCCTCGACCCCTCGCCCGACCGGGTGACCCCGCCCTGCCCGTACGCCGGGCCGGGCCGCTGTGGCGGCTGCGACTGGCAGCACGCCGCCCTGCCCGCCCAGCGCGCGCTCAAGGCCGCCGTGGTGGCCGAGCAGCTCGCCCGCCTGGCCGGGATCGAACGCGAGGTCGTGGTGGAGGAGGTGCCCGGCGCTCCCGAGGGGCTCGGCTGGCGCACCAGGGTCCGCTTCGCCGTCCGGCCGGACGGCGTGGCCGGGCTGCGCAGGCATCGCTCCCACGACATCGAGCCGGTCGACGCCTGCCTGATCGCGCACCCGGACGCCGAGGCGGCCGGGGTGGAGACGAAGTCCTGGCGGGGCGCCTCCTACGTCGAGGTGATCGCCTCCTCCGAGGGCGACCGCGCCGTGGTGGTGACTCCGAAGGGGCGCAGGGGCGTCGCAGTGCCGGATCTCGACGCGCCCGCGGCGGTGCTCGTCGACGAGGGGCGGGGCCGCACCGAGGCCGTCAGGGGGAAGGGCACGCTCCGCGAACGGGTCGGCGAGCGCTCGTTCGAGGTGACCGGCAGCGGGTTCTGGCAGGTGCACCCGGGGGCGGCGGAGACCCTGCTCGGGGTGGTGCTCGGCTTCGCCGATCCGCGTCCCGGCGAGCGCGCCGTCGATCTGTACTGCGGCGCGGGGCTGTTCACCGCGGGCCTGGCCGACGCGGTCGGGCACGAGGGCGCCGTGGTGGGGGTCGAGTCGGAGACCCCCGCCGTCCGCGACGCCCGGCGCAACCTGAGCGGGCTGCCCCAGGCGCGGATCGAGCGCGGCCGGGTGGAGCGGGTCCTGGAGCGTCTCGCCGAGCAGGGCGCGGACCTCGTGGTCGCCGACCCGCCGCGCGCCGGGCTCGGCCGCGAGGTGGTCGCCGGGATCGTCGCGCTCGCCCCCGGCCGGATCGTCTACGTCTCGTGCGACCCGGCCACCATGGCCAGGGACATCGCGCTGTTCGCCGGACACGGTCACACCCTTGAGTCGCTGCGCGCCTTCGACGCCTTCCCGATGACCCACCACGTGGAGTGCGTGGCGCTGCTCACCGCGTCGGGCGGGCCAGGGCGCGGGTGACGCCCGGCCCCGGGCGCGCGCCGCGGAACGACAGCCAGGCCAGGTTCCTGCGCTCGGCGTAGCCCGCCAGCGTGCGGGCGTCGGCGGCGCTGAGGTCGGCGGTGCGGCTCAGCGTCGTGGTCAGCGCGATGTGTCCCCAGCCGTCGTCTCCGGCGGGCAGGGCCAGGGCCTCGACGATCTGGGCGCGGGCCTGGCGGATCGCCGAGGCCAGCTCCCGCAGGTGCCGCCCGTCGGCGGACGGCCGCAGCGGCGCGAGCAGGTTCACCGTGTCCACGGCGTCGCCGGTGGCGGCGAGCAGCCGCCGGTCGGCCGTCGACAGCCCGCCCGGGGAGAGCGGCAGGGAGAAGCTGACGGTGAGCGTACGGCCCCGCTCGGCGGCCTCGCGGCGCAGCTCGCCCAGGACGTCCGCCCGGTACGCGGCGACGCGCGGGTCGTCGGGCCCGGCGATCTCGAAGTCGAGGTGCGTGGCGTCGAGGGCGTCGATCACCCGCCGGTAGGCGGCGATGAGGCCGGCGCGGTCGGCGCACGCCGCCGCCAGTTCGCGCCCGGAGTGCCCGCCGAACGCCGGGGCGGCGTGGCCGCCCGCCGCGCGCAGCGCGCCCAGCCGCCGGGCGACCGGGTCGTCATCCAGGTCGCGCACACCGCCCCAGCGGGGCTGGCACCCGCTCGGGCCGGTCGCGTTGAGATGCCCAAGCAGCACCCAGCGGGCGCCGGAGCGGCGCGTGGCCGCGACCGGGTCGAACTTGGGCCGTGTCGCGGTGCGGGCGAACAGCAGCAGGCCGGAGGGACCCGGCCGGGGCGGCTGCACGACCAGCCTGCGGGTGTGCTCCATGCCGGTCAGCTCGGTGGCCGCGTTGATCGCGACCGCGCCGCGCACCGCCTGGGCGGCCCCGGCCACCGGGACCGGGCCGGGCAGCAGCCACAGCGCGGCGCCGGTCGCGCCGAAGAGCAGCAGGAACGCCACCGTGACCACCGAGCGCGGGGGAGTGCCCGGCAGCCGCTCGCTCATCCCCGCCTCCTAGTGTCCGGCCGGAGCGGCGATCGCCCCGCGTGCCGGTCTGACTACCCAGAGTGTCAAGAACGAAGGTTAGCAAGTACTCGTACCTGTACGGGGGTCGCTCCACGGTTACGGTCCGATCTGCCCGGATAATTAGCCCCATGAAGTTGAGGATCTTCACCGAGCCGCAGCAGGGCGCGACCTATGACGACCAGCTCCAGGTCGCCAAGGCCGCTGAGCGGCTGGGGTTCGACGCGTTCTTTCGTTCCGACCACTACCTGAACATGGGCGGTGACCCCCTGCCCGGGCCCACCGACTCGTGGGTCACCCTCGGCGGCCTCGCCAGGGAGACCTCCACGATCCGGCTCGGCACCCTGGTCAGCTCGGCGACGTTCCGGCTGCCGGGCGTCCTGGCGATCAGCGCGGCCCAGGTGGACGAGATGAGCGGCGGCCGGATCGAGCTCGGCCTCGGCACCGGATGGTACGAGGAGGAGCACACGGCGTACGGCATCCCGTTCCCGCCGCTCGGCGAGCGTTTCGAGAAGCTGGAAGAGCAACTGGAGATCATCACCGGCCTGTGGCAGACGCCGCAGGGCAAGACCTTCTCCTTCGACGGCTCGCACTACCACGTGGCCGACTCGCCCGCGCTGCCCAAGCCGGTGCAGAGCCCCAGGCCGCCGATCATCATCGGCGGCACCGGGGCGCGGCGGACGCCGAGGCTGGCCGCGGCCTTCGCGGACGAGTTCAACGTGCCGTTCCGCGCGCTGGACGAGACCAAGGCGGCCTACGACAACGTGCGCGCGGCCTGCGAGGCCGCCGGGCGCGCGCCGATCGTCCTGTCGGCCGCCCAGGTGGTGTGCTGCGGCAGGGACGAGGCCGAGGTCGTGCGCAGGGCCGCCGCGATCGGGCGCGAGCCCGAGGAACTGCGCGCCAACGGCCTGACGGGCACGCCGGAGGAACTGGTCGAGAAGATCGGCGCCTACGCCGGGGCCGGGGCCACGCGGATGTACCTCCAGGTTCTCGACCTGGCCGACCTGGACCATCTGGAGTTGCTGGCGGCGGAGGTCATGCCGCACGTGTGAGGCCCGCCGGGGCCGGTGCGGCATGCCGTACCGGCCCTGGAGGCTTCCGCCCCGCGTCCGGCCGGAAGGCCGCTGCGGGCGGGCATATCCGGTCGCATGCGACATTTCAGTGCGCCAGACTGTCGGGCGTGCTGCTGACGATTGCCACGACGGCCCCGCCCGCCACCGATCTGGGTTACCTGCTGCACAAGCATCCAGACCGGGTGCAGACCTTCGCGCGGTCCTTCGGCGAGGCGACGGTCTTCTACCCCGAGGCGGGCGACGACCGGTGCACCGCCGCGCTGCTCCTGGACGTGGACCCGGTGCACCTGGCGCGCACCCGGGGCCGGTCCTCGCCCGACTTCTCGCTCGGGCAGTACGTCAACGACCGGCCGTACGCGGCCTCGTCGCTGCTGGCCGTCGCCCTGGCCGACGTCTTCCGCACCGCGCGGGCCGGGCGCTGCGACATGAGGCCGCAGGCCGCGGCCGGAACCCTCCCGCTGGAGATCGGCCTGCCCGCGCTGCCCTGCCGGGGCGGCCCGGAACTCGCCCACCGGCTGTTCGAGCCGCTCGGCTGGCGGGTGGAGGCGTCCCCCGTCCCGCTGGACCCCGGCTTCCCCGAGTGGGGCGACTCCCGCTACGTGCGGCTCACGCTGCGCGGCGACGTACGCCTCGCCGACGCCCTGAACCACCTGTACGTGCTGCTGCCCGTCCTGGACGACGCCAAGCACTACTGGATCGCCGCCGACGAGGTGGACAAGCTCATCCGCGCCGGGGAGGGCTGGCTGGCCGCCCACCCCGCGCGCGGCCTGATCACCCGCCGCTACCTGGGCCGCCGCCGCGCGCTGGAACGCACCGCGTTCGCCCGGCTGGCCGAGCTCGGCGACGACGTGGAGGAGACGCTGGACCCTCCCGTCGAGGAGGAACCCGAGGCCGCCGAGGCCCCGGAGCCGAAGCGCCCCCTGAACGTGCTGCGCAGGGAGGCGGTGCTGGCCGTCCTGGAGGAGACGGGCGCCCGCACGGTGGCCGACCTCGGCTGCGGGTCGGGGGAGCTGGCCGCCGAGCTGCTGCGCCGTCCGGCGTTCACCAGGATCGCGGCCGTGGACGTCTCCACACGCGCCCTGTCGATGGCCGCGCGCCGGTTGCGCACCGATCGGGCGCCGGACTCCCAGCGAGGCCGTCTGGAGCTGTTCCAGGGCGCGCTGACCTATGCCGACGACCGGTTCACCGGGTTCGACGCCGCGGTGCTCATGGAGGTCGTCGAGCACGTGGACCCGCCCCGGCTGGCCGCCCTTGAGCGAGTGGTGCTCGGCGCAGCCCGTCCGGGGCACGTCATCGTCACCACGCCGAACGCCGAGTACAACGTCCGCTACGAGGGGCTGCGCGGGCACCGGCACCCCGACCACCGGTTCGAGTGGAGCCGGGCCGAGTTCGCCGCGTGGGCCACGGCGGCCGCCGAGCGGTACGGCTACGGCGTCACGTTCAGGCCGGTCGGCGAGGAGGACCCGGAGCTGGGGCCGCCGACCCAGATGGCCGTGTTCGCGCGGGCGGAAGCACGCGCCGTCGCCGGGAAGGGAGCGGGCTCATGACCGAGCGGGCACCGGAGGAACGCGCGGGCACCGAGATCGGCGTGCCCGAACTGTCGCTCATCGTGCTGGTCGGGGTGTCCGGGAGCGGCAAGTCCACGTTCGCCGCCCGGCACTTCGCGCCCACCGAGGTGATCTCCTCCGACTTCTGCCGGGGCCTGGTCGCCGACGACGAGAACGACCAGGCCGCCACCCGCGACGCCTTCGACGTGCTGCGCTACATCGCCGGCACGCGGCTGCGCAGGGGCCTGCTGACCGTGGTGGACGCCACCAGCGTGCAGCGCGAGGACCGGCGGGTGCTCATCGACCTGGCCAGGTCGCACAACGTGCTGGCCGACGCCATCGTGCTGGACGTGCCCGAGCGGGTGGCCGTCGAGCGCAACGCCGCGCGCCCCGAGCGCGACTTCGGCCCGCACGTCGTGGTGCGCCAGCGCAAGGCGCTGCGCGCGTCCATGCGCGGCATCGCCAAGGAGGGGTTCCGCCGGGTCCACGTGCTGAACGGCGTGGAAGAGATCGGCGCGGTCACCGTCTCGCGGGAGAAGGCCTGGAGCGACCGGCGCGAGCTGACCGGCCCGTTCGACGTCATCGGCGACGTCCACGGGTGCCGCGCCGAGCTGGAGACCCTGCTCTCGACGCTGGGCTGGGTCATCGAGCGGGCGGACGGCAGGGCCGTGGGCGCGAGCCACCCCGAGGGCCGCACCGCCGTCTTCGTCGGCGATCTCGTGGACCGCGGGCCGGACACCCCGGGCGTCCTCCGGCTGGTCATGGGCATGGTGGCGGCCGGGACCGCGCTGTGCGTGGCCGGGAACCACGAGCAGAAGCTGGCCGCCGCGCTCGCCGGGCGCAAGGTCACCGTCGCGCACGGCCTGGAGCGGTCGCTCGCGCAACTGGAGGCGGAGCCGCCGGAGTACACCGCGCTGGTCAAGTCCTTCACCGAGGGCCTGATCAGTCACTACCGGCTCGACGGCGGGCGCCTGGTGGTCGCGCACGCGGGCCTGAAGGAGGAGTACCACGGGCGGGCCTCGGGCCGCGTCCGCTCCTTCGCGCTGTACGGCGACACCACGGGCGAGACCGACGAGTACGGCCTGCCGGTGCGTTACCCCTGGGCCGAGGAGTATCGGGGCCGCGCCATGGTCGTCTACGGCCACACGCCGATCCCGGAGGCCGTCTGGGTGAACAACACCATCTGCCTGGACACCGGCTGCGTCTTCGGCGGCAGCCTGACCGCGCTGCGCTACCCCTCCCGCGAGCTGGTCTCCGTACCCGCCGAGCAGGTCTGGTACGAACCGGTGCGCCCGCTCGGGCGCGGGGCCGCACGCGACCCCGGCGTGCTGGCCATCGGCGACGTCACCGGCCGGCGGTACGTGGACTGCCGCGACGGCGGGCGCGTCAAGATCTTCGAGGAGAACTCCGCCGCCGCGCTGGAGATCATGAGCAGGTTCGCGGTCGATCCGCGCTGGCTGGTCTACCTGCCGCCGACCATGGCCCCGCCGGAGACCTCCGCGCTCGACGGATACCTGGAGCATCCGGCCGAGGCGTTCGAGGAGTTCCGGGCCGCCGGGGTCACCGAGGTCGTGTGCGAGGAGAAGCACATGGGCTCGCGGGCCGTGGCGGTGGTGGCCCGCACGCCCGAGGCGGCGGCGGCGCGGTTCGGCGTGGACGACGGAGCCCGCGGGGTCGTCTACACCCGCACCGGACGCCCGTTCTTCACCGATCCGGCGCTGGCCGGCGAGCTGGTGACCCGGCTGCGCGCGGACCTGACGCCGCTGTTCGACACGCTGGACACCGACTGGCTGGTCCTGGACTGCGAGCTGCTGCCGTGGTCGGCCAAGGCGGGCGGGCTGATCCGTGAGCAGTACGCGTCGGTCGGCGCGGCGGCCCGCGCCGCGCTGCCGGAGGTCGTCGCCGCGCTGGAGGCGGCGGCCGGGCGCGGCCTGGATGTGAGCGGGTCGCTCGGTCGCGCCCGGCGCCGTCAGAGCAACGCTGCCCGATTCCGCGACGCGTATGCCCGGTACTGCCGTCCGGTGGACGGGCTCACCGGCGTCCGGCTCGCGCCGTTCCAGATCCTGGCCTGCGAGGGACGCGTCACCGCCGTGGCCGAGCCGCACGCCTGGCACCTGGCCATGCTGTCCCGCGCCGAGTCGGACCTCATCGCGCCGACCGGGAACGTGGTGGTGGACCTGGCCTCCCAGGAGTCCCGCGAGGCGGCGACGGCGTGGTGGGAGGAGCTGACCGCGTCGGGCGGCGAGGGGATGGTCGTCAAGCCCGCCGGTCACCAGCGGGGCCGGATCCAGCCGGGCGTCAAGGTGCGCGGGCGGGAGTACCTGCGGATCGTCTACGGCCCCGACTACACCGAGGGCCTGGACCGGCTGCGGGGGCGCGTGCTCGGCAGGAAGCGCTCGCTGGCGCTGCGCGAGTACGCGCTCGGCCTGGAGTCGCTGCACCGGCTGGTGGACGGCGAGCCGCTGTGGCGCGTCCACGAGCCGGTGTTCGCGGTGCTCGCGCTGGAGTCGGAGCCGGTCGACCCTAGATTGTGACTGAATGTGCGCACGGAGGCGCACTGGGTAGGTACTCCAGGTCACCGTCCGAATAGGTGGACGATCTCGGGGTAAGGGTTGGCATGGCGAGACCTACGGCGAGCACCCACCAGGAGCATCTCGGCCACGTCGTGTTCATCGCGGCCGCCGCCGCCATCGGCGGGTTCCTGTTCGGCTACGACAGCGCGGTGATCAACGGTGCCGTCACCGGCATCCAGAAGCACTTCGAGGTGGGGCCGGTCGAGACCGGCTCGACGGTGGCCGCGGCGCTGCTCGGCTCGGCGGTGGGCGCGTGGTTCGCGGGCCGGATCGCCGACCGGCTGGGCCGCACCCGCACCATGCAGATCGCCGCGCTGGTCTTCGCGGTCAGCTCGATCGGGCAGGCGCTGCCGTTCGCGATCTGGGACCTCGCCATCTGGCGCGTGTTCGCGGGCGTGGCGATCGGGATGGCGTCGGTGACCGGACCTGCCTACATCGCCGAGGTCGCGCCGCCCGCCTACCGGGGCAGGCTGGGGTCCTTCCAGCAGCTCGCGATCGTGCTGGGCATCGCCACCTCGCAGCTGGTGAACTACGTCATCGCCCAGCTCGCGGGCGGGAACGTGAACAACTATCTCGGGCCCATCCAGGCGTGGCAGTGGATGCTCGGCGCGTGCCTGGTGCCCGCGCTGCTCTTCCTGCTCTTCGCGACGATCATTCCGGAGTCGCCGAGGTTCCTGGTGGCGGCGGGCCGTACCCGCGAGGCGCGGCGGGTGCTGCGCGAGGTCGAGGGCGGCGACGTGGACGCCGAGGCCCGGATCGCCGAGATCGACTCGGTGCTGAAGTCGGAGCGCCGGCCCACGCTGCGCGATCTGCGCGGACCGGCCTTCGGGCTGCTCGGCGTCGTCTGGGTCGGCATCCTGCTGTCGATGTTCCAGCAGTTCGTCGGCATCAACGTGATCTTCTACTACTCGGCGTCGCTGTGGCAGTCGGTCGGCATCGAGCAGACGCAGTCGCTGCTGATCAGCTTCTCCACTTCGATCATCAACATCGTCGGCACGTTCATCGCGATCGCGCTGGTCGACCGGGCGGGGCGCAAGCCGCTGCTGCTGACCGGCTCGGCCGGCATGGCGGTGGCGCTCGGCACGGCGGCCTGGGCTTTCAGCGCCGCCGTGCACAAAGGCGAGCAGGTCACCCTGCCGGAGACGCAGGGCATGGTGGCGCTGATCGCGGCGCACGTCTTCGTGCTGTTCTTCGCGATGTCGTGGGGTGTCGTGGTCTGGGTGCTGCTGGGGGAGATGTTCCCCAACCGCATCCGCGCGACCGCGCTCTCGGTGGCCGCGGCGGCGCAGTGGATCGCCAACTGGCTGATCACCGTGACGTTCCCGAGCCTGTCGGAGTGGAACCTGGCAGGGGCCTACGTGGGCTACGCCACGTTCGCGGTGCTGTCGTTCCTGTTCGTGCTGTTCTTCGTGCGGGAGACCAAGGGCCGCAGGCTCGAAGAGATGGGCTGAGCCGCACGGCCCCGGTTCACCGGCGGGAACGGCGCCACTGGTCGCGATGGTGCCGCCAGTGGTGCCGGTGATGGTGTGAGCGTCCGGCCCCGACCAGGAAGAACAGTGCGAACGCGCCGATGGCGACGGGCCACACCGGGGGTCATGATGACCACCATGGCGGCCAGGATCACGATCGGGATGATCGGCGGGAAACCGTGGCGGTGGTGACGCATGTTCGGCGCGAGCGGCGGAAGCGGCGGAACGGGCGGCATCGGCGGGATGGGAGGGCGGAACCGGCGGGGATCGAACATCGGTCCCGCCGACGGGTCGTGCTCCGCGACGGCATGCGCCGGGGGCAGGTCTTCGGACAGCCTGGCGAGGTCGCCGCGGGTCTTCGCGCCGAGCGCGAGCCCGAGGCGCTCGTCCAGTTCCTCGCTGGTCAGGCGGCCCTGGGCGAAGTGCTCGCGCAGGGCCGACATCGTTTCGTCACGCTCGGCGTCGCCGACGCGCAGGTCGTCGCGAGACGTCATGCCGGTCACTCCTCCGAGGGGTCACCTTCTGCCAGGATCCGGTACAACTTGCGCCGGGTCTCGATAAGAGTCTGCCTCGCTTCGCGGATCTGCGCCTCACTGCCGGTCTGCAGAATCTGCATCATCGCGAACGCCGACTGGCGCGCGGTGTCCATCAGCTCCCAGGTGCCGGAGTCGACGTCGGGCACCATCTCCTCCCACGGCGCGCGGACCTCGTCGGGGTGCTCGGTGACGTAGGCCCGCCCCTCCTCGGTGAGTTGGAAGGTCTTTCGGCCCTCGCTCTCCTCGGCGCGGACCAGGCCCTCGTCGGCGAGCTGCTGCAGCGCCGGGTAGACCGCTCCGGGGCTGGGACGCCAGCCGCCCTGGCTGCGCTCGCCGATCTCCTGGATGATCTGGTAGCCGTTGCGCGGCTCCTCGGCCAGCAGGGCGAGGATCGCCGCCCGAACGTCGCCGCGCTTGGCCTTGCGCGCCCGGCCGAAGTGCCGCCCGCCGGGCTGGAACCCGGGGCCGAAAAGGCCCCGGCCGAAGTCGAACGGGAACGGGCCGCCGCGATGGCCGCCGCGCGCCCGGTGCTCGTGCGGGCCGCCTCCGCGCGGACCGCCGGGGCCGCCGCCCTGCTGCCATGCCGCCGCCATCAGGCGCATGGCCGACCTGGCGGTTCGCCGGACCTGCCGGCCCATCTCACAGGGATCGGACTGGGCCCATTGCCCGCCCATCGCGTGTGTGGAACTCATCATTTCCTCCTCGATTTGGAGATCGGTCTTCGATCACTCTCGATGCTTCTACGATATATCGCTAAGAAGTTAACCGCAAGGAGACGTAACGCGTGAGCCAGATCACTGGATTAATCGGCAGGGTCAGGGAACAAAGCCCGGCGACGTACGCGTTGTCAGGGCATAGACGGGATCGTTCCCACCTCGGAAGGGCTGGGGGGTGCTTTCGAGGCAAGGGACGATCCCGTCTGTCGCTTTTCTGGAGGTCCTTCTCCTTCCGGAGGGCTGGGGTGCGACACGCCGATTCAGGGGCCTCGCGTCCGCGTCATGGGCGGCACTTTGCCGTAGGCTGGTCAGCCGTGATCTTGACATGATGGGGCACACGCACGCCCTCACCGGGGCGGTCGCGTGGCTGGCGGTCGCTCCGGGCCTTGCCGCGCTGCCCTACCTCGCCGAATCGTCCCGGTTCGTGGACACCGGGATCATGGCCGCCGCGCTGACGCCCTCCGAACTGATCGCGGGCGCGCTGATCTGCGCGGGGGCCGCGATGCTGCCCGACCTCGACCATCCGAGCGCCACCATCGCGCAGACCTTCGGCCCGGTCACCTGGGCGCTGAGCAAGGCGGTGGCCTGGATCAGCGGCGGGCACCGGGGGGCCACGCACTCGCTGCTCTTCGCGGTGGGCGTCGGCTTCGGCGCCCATCTGCTCGCCAACAACTACCCGATCGGCCGCGACGTCCTGGTCGTGCTGATGATCGGGCTCGCGCTGCGGGCGATCGGCATCGGCATCCCCGGCAAGAAGGCCGCCTCCGCGATGGTCAACGTCGGCCTCACCGTCGGCCTGTACGCGGTGTTCCGCTCGCTCGGTGTGCAGTACGCCTGGCTGGGGCTGGCGATCGGGTTCGGCAGCCTGATCCACGTGGTGGGCGACTGCTGCACGGAGAAGGGCTGTCCGGTGCTGTGGCCGTTGCGCCAGCGGTGGGTCCTGCCGTACAAGATCGGGATCAAGACGGGCCGGGCGTTCGAGCAGAAGTTCCTGGCCCCGGTGCTGTCCGTGGCGATCGTGGGGCTGCTCTACTGGCGGCTGGCGCCTCTGTAACTTGATGTCGAGATATCATTGGAGATATCTTGACATCGAGACATCTGGTGGAATCCCAGCCGGTTAGGCGTACCTAACCGACCTGCGTGCCCGGCGTGTGCGGGAGGATTCCATTGAGGGCGGCTTGCGGCCGCCGGCAGACCAACGGCAATGGAGGAGGCGACCCATCGTGTCCGCGAACAGCTTCGGCAGCCGTGACACGCTCCGCGTAGGTGAGGCGGCCTACGAGATCTACCGGCTGGACGCTGTCGAGGGATCGGCGCGCCTTCCCTACAGCCTGAAGATCCTGCTGGAGAACCTGCTCCGCACGGAGGACGGCGCGAACATCACCGCCGACCACATCAGGGCGCTCGGCGGGTGGGACCCGTCGGCCGCGCCGAGCGTGGAGATCCAGTTCACCCCGGCCCGCGTGATCATGCAGGACTTCACCGGAGTGCCCTGCGTGGTCGACCTGGCCACCATGCGCGAGGCCGTGCGAGACCTCGGCGGCGACCCGTCGAAGATCAACCCGCTGGCCCCCGCCGAGCTGGTCATCGACCACTCGGTGATCGTCGACTTCTTCGGCGCGCCGGACTCCTTCCGCCGCAACGTCGAGCGGGAGTACGAGCGCAACCGCGAGCGCTACCAGTTCCTGCGCTGGGGGCAGACCGCCTTCGACGAGTTCAAGGTGGTGCCGCCCGGCACCGGCATCGTCCACCAGGTCAACATCGAGCACCTGGCCAGGGTCGTCATGACCCGGGACGGCAAGGCCTACCCCGACACCTGTGTGGGCACCGACTCCCACACCACCATGGAGAACGGCATCGGCGTGCTCGGCTGGGGCGTCGGCGGCATCGAGGCCGAGGCCGCGATGCTCGGCCAGCCGATCTCCATGCTGATCCCCAGGGTGCTCGGCTTCAAGCTGACCGGCAGGCTGCCCGCGGGCGCCACCGCCACCGACCTGGTGCTGACCATCACCGAGATGCTGCGCGAGCACGGCGTGGTCGGCAAGTTCGTGGAGTTCTTCGGCGAGGGCGTCTCCAGCGTGCCGCTGGCCAACCGCGCCACGATCGGCAACATGAGCCCCGAGTTCGGCTCCACCTGCGCGATCTTCCCGATCGACGGCCAGACCATCGACTACCTCACCCTGACCGGCCGCTCCGCCGAGCAGATCGCGCTGGTCGAGGCGTACGCCAAGGCCCAGGGCCTGTGGCACGACCCGTCGAACGAGCCGGTCTACTCCGAGTACATCGAGCTCGACCTCGGCACCGTGGTCCCCTCCATCGCCGGGCCCAAGCGGCCCCAGGACCGCATCGCCCTGTCGTCGGCCAAGGAGACCTGGCGCCGCGACGTGCGCGCGTTCGTGGCCGACCAGGACGGCGTGGACGAGGCCGTCAAGGAGACCTTCCCGGCCTCCGACCCGCCCGCGTCCAACGCCGTCGCCAACGGCGGGCGCAGGCCGCACCAGCCCACCCTGGTCGAGTCCGCCGAGGGCGGCTCCTTCGAGCTCGACCACGGCGCCGTGGTGATCGCCGCGATCACCTCGTGCACCAACACCTCCAACCCCTACGTCATGCTCGGCGCGGCCCTGCTGGCCAAGAACGCCGTGGACGCGGGGCTGGCCACCAAGCCGTGGGTGAAGACCTCGCTCGCGCCCGGCTCCCAGGTCGTCACCGGCTACTTCGAGCGGTCCGGGCTCCAGCCGTACCTGGACAAGCTCGGCTTCAACCTGGTCGGCTACGGCTGCACCACCTGCATCGGCAACTCCGGCCCGCTGCCGGACGAGATCTCCGCCGCCGTGCAGACCGGCGACCTCGCGGTCACCGCGGTGCTGTCCGGCAACCGCAACTTCGAGGGCCGGATCAACCCCGACGTCAAGATGAACTACCTGGCCTCGCCGCCGCTGGTGGTCGCCTACGCGCTGGCCGGCACGATGGACATCGACCTGGACACCGAGCCGCTTGGCACCGGCACCGACGGCAAGCCGGTGTACCTGGCGGACATCTGGCCCACGCCGGAGGCGGTGGCCGAGGTGGTCGGCTCCTCGATCGGCCAGGACATGTTCAAGCGCGACTACGCCGACGTCTTCAAGGGCGACGACACCTGGCGCTCGCTGCCGATCCCGACGGGCGACACCTTCGAGTGGGACCCGGACTCGACCTACGCGCGCAAGGCGCCGTACTTCGACGGCATGCCGTCCGAGCCGACCCCGGTCACCGACGTCGCCGGGGCCAGGGTGCTGGCGCTGCTCGGCGACTCCGTCACCACCGACCACATCTCCCCGGCGGGGGCGATCAAGGCCGACTCCCCGGCCGGGCGGTACCTGCGCGAGAACGGCGTCGAGGTCAAGGACTTCAACTCCTACGGCTCGCGCCGGGGCAACCACGAGGTCATGATCCGCGGCACGTTCGCCAACATCCGCCTGCGCAACCAGCTCGCGCCGGGCACCGAGGGCGGCCTGACCCGCGACTTCACCACCGTGGACGCCCCCGTGACCACCATCTACGACGCCTCGGTCAACTACCAGGCCGCGCAGGTGCCGCTGGTGGTGCTCGCAGGCAAGGAATACGGCTCCGGCTCCTCGCGCGACTGGGCCGCCAAGGGCACCGCCCTGCTGGGCGTCCGGGTCGTCATCGCCGAGTCCTACGAGCGCATCCACCGCTCCAACCTGATCGGCATGGGCGTGCTGCCCCTGCAGTTCCCCGAGGGCGCGTCGGTCGCCTCCCTGGGCCTCACCGGTGAGGAGAGCTTCGACTTCATCGGCGTCGAGGCGCTGAACGAGGGCGGCATCCCCCGGACGGTGAAGGTCCGCGCCGGCGACGTCGAGTTCGACGCCGTAGTCCGTATCGACACCCCCGGCGAGGCCGACTACTACCGCCACGGCGGCATCATGCAGTACGTCCTGCGCTCTCTTCTCAAGAAGAGCTGACACCCGCACTCCCTTCAGGGCCGCCCGGCACACCGCCGGGCGGCCCTGTCGCATGTCCGGCCCCCTCGCGTCCCCCGGCCCGGCCTCGTCAGAGGCGATGATTTGATCATTTGCATGGATCATGAGGCTTTGGTGCTGATATTTGTGGGTTTGGCGGTATTCGTTGGTGCGATCGTGCAGGGCGGAGTCGGGTTCGGGCTGGGGCTGGTGGCCGCACCCGTGGTGACGATCCTGGCTCCGGAGGTGGTGCCCGGGGCACTGCAGGTGGTGAACATGACGCTTCCGCTGTTCACCCTGGCGGCCGAGTGGCGGCGGGCCGACCTGCGCGGCGTGTTGTGGGCGATGCTCGGCAGGCTGCCCGGCAGCGCCCTTGGGGCGCTCGTCGTCGTGTACGTCTCCGTCTCGGCCCTCGGCGTCTTCGTCGGCCTCATGGTGCTGGTCGCGGTGGCGCTCACCGCGCGCTCGGCCGGGGTGCCGCGTAACCCGGCCACCGTCGCCGCCGCGGGGTTCGTCTCCGGTGTCACCGGCACCGCCACGGGCGTCGGCGGCCCGCCGATGGGACTGGTCTACCAGGACGCCAAGGGCCCGCAGATCCGCGCGACCCTCGCCATGTACTTCTTCCTCGGCGCCGCGCAGTCACTGGTCGTCCTGTGGTGGGTGGGGGAGCTGACCGCCGAGGCCGTGCGGTTCGGCGTCGTCCTGGTCCCGTGCCTGGTCGCGGGCTTCCTGCTGTCGGGACGCCTGCGCCGATATCTGGACCGCGGACGGGTTCGTGCGGGGGTCCTGGGCCTGGCCACCGTGTCGGCCCTGGCCCTGATCGCGCAGAGCCTGGTGCGGTGACCCGCGTTTCTGAATTGTTATTGGCAACAACAAACTGACCTTCCAGGAGTCTTCCCAAGCAGGCCGTGGCGGTTTACGTTGCCGCAAACAACATTCAAACCCCCCAACAGAAATCCCCCCAGAAAGGACCCATGCGATGCGCAAGGGGATCCTCAGCCTGCCTGCCGCCCTGGCGGCGTTGACCCTCGGTCTCACCGCCTGCGGGGGCCAGAGCGGTGACACCAGTGCACAACCCGGCGGCCCGGCGTCGGCCAAGGCCGCCGGGAAGATCGGCGTCATCCTGCCCGACAGCAAGTCCTCGGCCCGCTGGGAGACGGCGGACCGCAAGTACCTGACGCAGGCGTTCAAGGCCGCGAACGTCGCCTACGACATCCAGAACGCCCAGGGTGACAAGAACGCGTTCCAGACCATCGCCGACCAGATGGTGACCAACGGGGC
Organism: Spongiactinospora sp. TRM90649; assembly: GCF_029382225.1. Classification (GTDB taxonomy): domain Bacteria; phylum Actinomycetota; class Actinomycetes; order Streptosporangiales; family Streptosporangiaceae; genus Spongiactinospora. The sequence goes on along the minus strand of NZ_JARLTC010000038.1, from coordinate 52,814 downwards.
CACCGTCCTGATGATCGTCAATCTGGACAGCGGCACCGGCAAGGCCGTCCTCGACAAGGCCAAGGCCCAGGGCGTCGCGACGATCGACTACGACCGGCTGACCCTCGGCGGCGGCGCCGCCTTCTACGTCAGCTTCGACAACACCAAGGTCGGGCAGTTGCAGGGCGAGGGTCTCAGCAAGTGCCTGACCGACGGCAAGGCCGAGAAGCCCATCGTCGCCTACCTCAACGGCTCGCCCACCGACAACAACGCGACCCTCTTCAAGGCCGGCTACGACGGCGTGCTGGCGCCGAAGTTCGAGTCCGGCGAGTACGCCAAGGGCCCCGACGAATCGGTGCCCGAATGGGACAACGCCAAGGCCGGCACGATCTTCGAGCAGATGCTCACCAGCGAGCCCAAGATCGCCGGAGTGCTGGCCGCCAACGACGGCCTGGGCAACGCCGCGATCACCGTGCTGCGCAAGAACAACCTCAACGGCAAGGTGCCGGTGACCGGCCAGGACGCCACCGTGCAGGGGCTGCAGAACATCCTCGCCGGCGACCAGTGCATGACCGTCTACAAGGCGATCAAGAAGGAGGCCGACGCCGCCGCCGGGCTGGCCGTGGCCCTGGCCAAGGGCGAGAAGCCCACCGCCACCGGCACCGTCAAGGACACCGAGTCCGGTAAGGACGTCCCGGCCGTGCTGCTCGACCCCCAGGCGATCCACCTCGACAACGTCAAGGACGTCGTCGCGGACGGATACGTCACCAAGGAAGAACTGTGCACCGGCGACTTCGCCGACAAGTGCGCGAAGGCCGGAATCCAGTAGCGAATCCGTAGGAGCGGTACGGCGGGCGGTCCCGCCGTACCCTCCGCGCCCGGCGGCCAGAGCGTCCCCCGAGGCGTTCCGCGAAGGAGCTTCCCATGACCCCCGTGCTGGAGCTACGCGGGATCGACAAGCGGTTCGGTCCCGTGCAGGTGCTCCACGACGTCGCCTTCTCCGCCTACCCGGGTGAGGTGACGGCGCTCGTCGGCGACAACGGCGCAGGCAAGTCCACACTCGTCAAGTGCGTCGGCGGCATCTACCCGATCGACTCAGGCGAGTACCTCTTCGAGGGCAGGCAGGTCCATGTGAGCGGCCCGCGCGACGCCGCGGAACTGGGCATCGACATCGTCTACCAGGACCTCGCGCTGTGCGACAACCTCGACATCGTGCAGAACATGTTCCTCGGCAGGGAACGGCGCAGCGGGCTGGTCCTGGACGAGGCCACCATGGAGGAGATGGCCGCGCAGACCCTCGCGAGCCTGTCGGTCAGATCCGTCATCTCGATCAGGCAGCACGTCTCCAGCCTGTCCGGAGGGCAGCGGCAGACCGTGGCCATCGCCAAGGCCGTGCTGTGGAACAGCAAGGTCGTCGTGCTGGACGAGCCGACCGCGGCGCTCGGCGTCGCGCAGACCGCCCAGGTGCTCGAACTCGTGCGCAGGCTGGCCGACAAGGGGCTGGCCGTGGTGCTGATCTCGCACAACATGAACGACGTCTTCGCGGTCTCCGACCGGATCGCGGCCCTCTACCTGGGGCGGATGGCCGCGCAGGTGAAGACCGCCGACGTCACGCACGCGCAGATCGTGGAACTCATCACCGCCGGCCGCAGCGGCGAGCTCGGCCTCAGGAACGGCAACGGGGGCGCTTCATGAGCCGGGTCAAGGACCAGGAACTGCCGCGCGACGCGCTCGCCGTCGCCGCGGAGTCGCCCTCGATCGCCGCCAGCGCCCGCGCCTACGTGCTGCGGGTCCGGGGCGGCGAGATGGGCGCGCTGCCCGCCGTGCTGGGGCTGGTGGTGCTGTGCACGGTCTTCACCGTGCTGCGCCCGGTGTTCCTGACGCCGGGCAACTTCGCGAACCTGTTCACCCAGGGCGCCCAGGTCACCGTGATCGCGATGGGCCTGGTGTTCGTGCTGCTGCTCGGCGAGATCGACCTGTCGGCGGGCTTCGCCAGCGGCGTCTGCGCGGCGGTGCTCGCGGTGACGATGACCAACATGGGCCGGCCCTGGTACGTCAGCGTGGCGGCGGCCGTCGTGGCGGGGGTGGTGATCGGGCTGATGCTGGGCCTGCTGATCGCCAAGCTCGGCATCCCCTCATTCATCGTGACGCTCGCCGCGTTCCTCGCCTTCCAGGGCGTGCTGCTCGTCCTCGTCGAGGAGGGCACCAACATCTCCATCCGCGACGAGACGATCCTCGCCATCGCCAACAAGAACCTGCCGCCCGCGCTGGGCTGGGCGGTGCTGGCCGTGGGCGTGGCGGGCTACGCGGTGGTGCAGCTCGCCCGGGCGCGTAAGCGCGCCGCGCGCGGGCTGGCCGCCGACCCGCTGTCGCTGATCGCGGTGCGGGTCGGCGGGCTCGCGCTGTTCGCCGGGCTGGGCGTGTGGGCGCTGAACCTGGAGCGCAGCCGTACCGCGCTGGCCTCGCTGACCGGGGTGCCGATCGTGGTCCCGCTGATCCTGGCGCTGCTCGTGGTGTGGACGTTCGTGCTCCAGCGGACCGCGTTCGGGCGGCACATCTACGCGGTGGGCGGCAACGCGGAGGCGGCGCGCCGGGCGGGCATCAACGTGGACCGGATCAAGATCAGCGCGTTCGTGATCTGCTCCGCGCTCGCCGCCGTGGGAGGGATCATCGCGGCCTCCAGAGGGGCCTCGGTCGATCCCAACACCGGCGGCAGCCAGGTGCTGCTCTACGCCGTGGGCGCCGCTATCATCGGCGGGACCAGCCTGTTCGGCGGCAAGGGCAGGGTGATCGACGCCATCCTGGGCGGCGCCGTCATCGCGGTGATCGACAATGGCATGGGCCTGATGGGCTACGGCTCCAGCGTCAAATTCATGATCACCGGGTCCGTGCTGCTGCTCGCCGCGGGGGTGGACGCCCTCGCGCGCAGGCGGGCGTCGGCCACTGGTCTAAGGTGATCGGCGACTTCCATTCCCCAACCGAACGGCGGGCACCCACGGCCATGCGCGCAGGCCCCTCCCAGGAGGAGATCCGGCGCCACAACCTCGGCGCGCTGCTCCGCCATGTCCACCTCGGCGGGCCCACCTCGCGAGCCGAGCTGACCAGCCGGATGGGGCTGAACCGCAGCACCATCATGGCGCTGACCGCAGATCTCACCGCGGCCGGGCTGGTGCGCGAGGAGCTTCCCCGGGTGACCGGCCGCGCCGGGCGGCCCTCCCTGGTGGTGAGGCCCGAGTCGGCGAAGGTGTACGTCTTCGCCTTCGACGCGGGCGTCGACCGGCTGCGGGCCGCGCGGGTGGGGCTGGGCGGCGTCATCCTGGACCGCCGCGAGGCCGACCGCGAGCGCGGCCCCTTCTCGCTCGACGGCGACGTCGCGACGCTGGTCTCCTTCGCCCGCCAGATGCAGCGCAAGACCCGCGACGACACGGTGTGCGTGGGAGCGGCGGCGGCCTTCCCCGGCGGGATCGGCAACCCGGGCGGCGTGGTGCGGTTCGCCCCCAACATGGGCGCGAGTGACGTGCCGCTGGGCGAGGAACTGGCCAGGCGGCTCGGCCTCGGGCTGCCCGTGACCGTCGGCAACGACGCGAACCTGGCGGCGCTGGCCGAGCAGTCCCGGGGCGTCGGCGTGGGCAGCCGCGACCTCATCTACCTGCACGGCGACGTCGGCATCGGCGGCGGGGTGATCGTCGGTGGCCAGTTGCTCGGCGGGCACCAGGGCTACGGCGGCGAGGTGGGCCACATGGTGGTCAACCCGGGTGGACGGCCGTGCGGATGCGGCTCGCGGGGCTGCCTGGAGGCCGAGGTGGGGGAGCGGGCGCTGCTCGAACAGGCCGGGCGGTTCGGCGGCGGCAAGATCGGCAGGGAGGCCGTGCGCGCGATCGTGGATGCTGCCGACCGCGGCGACGTGATGGTCCAGGAATCGCTCGGCCATGTCGGCGACTGGCTCGGGTTCGGCGTCGCCAACCTGGTCAACATCTTCAACCCGGAGATCGTGGTGTTCGGCGGCATGCTGCGCGAGATCTATCTGGGCGCGGCGGCCCGGGTGCGCAGCCGGATCACGCTCACCGCGCTGGCCGCCGCGCGCGAGAACCTGCGGCTGCGCACGTCGGCCCTGGGTGACGACGTCCTTCTCGTCGGCGCCGCGGAGCTGGCCTTCTCCCACGTGCTCGCCGACCCGCTGGAGGCGCTGGCCAGGGTCGGCTCCTAACCCGGACGCGCGTACGGCCGCGCCCGCCGGGCGCGGCCGTACACTCGGTCATCGGTCGTCGGGGCGGATCAGATCACGCCACGCGGCTCAGGGACGCGGTCCAGGTGTTGCACCCACCAGGTCCGCCCGAGCTGAAACCCCGCTGCATCCAGGACGCCTGGCTGTACCCCTTGCCGTGGTCGTTCTTCGGCCAGGCCTTGTGGCCGTTCTTACGGGTCCAGTCCACCATGCCCTGCCACTCGGTGGAGTTCACCGGCAGCGAGCCCTGGACGCTCCGCAGGAACGCCGAGGCCAGGCAGTCGGCCTGCAGCTCGAAGCGCCGCGACAGCAGGAGCTTGGCCGATCCCCTGGCCCGGTTGAACGAGGGGAAGTAGTAGTTCGGCCCGATCTTGCTGATCGTCTGCACGTGGTGTGCGTACTCGTGCGCCATGAACTGGGCGGAGCCGAGCCCGAAGCCCTGGCCGACGACCTTCCGGGTCACCCCGATGTACATGGTGCGGTTGGAGGAGCAGTAGTAGCCGCCCGCTCCGGTCGGCCACCTGCCACAGGGGCTGCTCACCTTGCTCGTGACAAAGCGCAGCCGGGGCTTGGCGAACGGCAGGCGCGCCTTGCGGAACTGGCGGGCCCACGCGTTGTTCAAACAAGTGTTGATCTTGGTCATGAATCGCTTGTACGACGCGGAGCTGCCCTTGCGGAGCGTTCCCGCGGCGCAGTTGGCGGTGCTGATCCGTCCCGTGCGATAGAGCGGATTGTGGGTGGCCGCGCGCTTGCCGTAGGGGACGGAAGCCTGCACGGCCCGCTGTGTCTGCTCGGCCTCCTTCACGGCGGCCGGTGCTGCGGTGGCCGACGCCTGCGCGGCGGTCCCCGTCCCGAGGAGGGCGAGCACGGTGGCCGCTGCGGCTAGGGTGGAAAATTTCCTGATGGGGAGGGTGTTCATAATGATGCAGAGATTAGACGAATCCGTCGTAAATCGGTGCAGTTTCGGGATCCTTTGAAGGATTCGGGGGCACTGGTGCACTGGCGAACTAGACTCGACCTCATCGGCGAGGGCGAGCAGAGGGGATGGTTCCGTGGGCGAGCTGCCTGGACTCCTGAAGACCATTGAGGGGCCTGGCGACCTCAAGAACGTGGAGGTGGCGGACCTGCCCCGGCTCGCCGCGGAGATCCGCGACCTATTGATCAACTCGGTTGCCGAATCGAAGGCCGGCGGGCACCTGGGGCCCAATCTCGGTGTGGTGGAACTCACGATCGCCATTCACCGCGTTTTCGACTCGCCGCACGACAAGGTGCTGTGGGACACCGGTCACCAGGCGTACGTCCACAAGATGCTCACCGGCCGCGCCGACGACTTCGGCTCGCTGCGCCAGGAGGGCGGCCTGTCCGGCTACCCCAGCCGGGCCGAGTCCGAGCACGACCTCATCGAGAACTCGCACGCCTCCACGGCCCTGTCCTACGCGGACGGCCTGGCCAAGGCGTTCCGCGTGCGCGGCGAGTCCGACCGGTCGGTGGTCGCGGTGATCGGCGACGGCGCGCTGACCGGCGGCATGGCCTGGGAGGCGCTGAACAACATCGCCGCCTGCCGCGACCTGCCGCTGATCATGGTCGTCAACGACAACGGCAGGTCCTACTCCCCGACGATCGGCGGCCTGGCCAGGCACCTCGGCTCGCTGCGGATGACCCGCGGCTACGAGGAGGCGCTGGAGTTCGTCAAGGAGACCCTGGCGCGGGTCCCCGTCGTCGGGTCGCCCTTCTACGAGACCCTGCACGGCGTCAAGAAGGGCCTGAAGGACATCCTGGCCCCGCAGGCGATGTTCGAGGACCTCGGGCTCAAGTACGTCGGGCCGATCGACGGCCACGACGAGCAGGCCGTGGAGACGGCGCTGCGCAAGGCCAGGGGCTTCCGTGGCCCGGTCATCGTGCACGTGATCACCCGCAAGGGCTACGGCTACACCCCCGCCGAGAACCACGACGAGGACTGCTTCCACTCCCCGCAGCCCTTCGACCCTGCCACCGGCCAGGAGCGCCCCAAGGCACGCGGCTGGACCGACGTGTTCGGCGAGGAGATCGTCCGGATCGGCGGCGAGCGCCCCGACGTGGTGGCGATCACCGCCGCCATGCTGCACCCGGTCGGCCTGGCGTCCTTCGCCGAGGCGTATCCCGACCGCATCTACGACGTGGGCATCGCCGAGCAGCACGCGCTGACCTCCGCCGCCGGTCTGGCCATGGGCGGCGTGCACCCGGTGGTGGCTCTCTACTCCACGTTCCTCAACCGCGCCTTCGACCAGTTGCTGATGGACGTTGCGCTGCACCGCCTGCCGGTCACCGTGGTCCTCGACCGCGCGGGCGTCACCGGCGACGACGGCCCCAGCCACAACGGCATGTGGGACCTCTCCATCCTCCAGGTGATCCCCGGCCTGCGCCTGGCCGCCCCGCGCGACGGCGCCCGGCTGCGCGAGCTGCTGTCGGAGGCCGTCGAGGTGAACGACGCGCCCACCGTGGTGCGTTATCCCAAGGGCCCGGTGGCCGACGACATCGAGGCGGTGGGCAGGCTCGGCGAGATGGACGTGCTGCGCGCGGCCGACCCCGACGTGCTGCTGGTGTCGGTCGGCTGCATGGCCGAGACGTGCATGGAGGCCGCCCGCCTGCTCGACGCCCAGGGCATCTCCGCGACCGTCGTCGATCCGCGCTGGGTCATGCCGATCGACCCGGCCCTTCCGCTCGCCGCCGCCGCGCACAAGCTGGTCGCGGTGGTCGAGGATAGCGGCAGGGTGGGCGGCGTCGGCGACGCCGTGGCCCGTGCCCTGCGCGACGCCGACGTCGACGTCCCGGTCCGCACGTACGGCATCCCGCAGACCTTCCTCGACCACGCCAAGCGCGCCAAGATCCTCGGCGAGGCCGGGCTGACCGCCCAGGGCCTGGCCCGCGAGATCACCGAGGCGATCGCCCGGCGCAGCCCCGTGCTGGAGCATCACCCCACCCGATGACCCGGGTTCCCCGCGCCCCAGGCATGACGGCGGCGGCGCGGGGAAAGGACCTCCCACGATCACAGACGATCCCGTGGGAGCTCAAATGAGACCGCCGCGCACGAAAACCGTAGAGGAGTCGATCCGGGACACAGAGGCGCCCGAGCATCGGCTGCGAAGGCACCTCGGGGCGTTGGACCTCACCGTGTTCGGCGTCGGTGTCATCGTCGGCACCGGCATCTTCGTGCTCACCGGTCGCGTCGCCCGCGACAACGCGGGCCCGGCGGTCGCGCTCTCGTTCGTGGTCGCCGCGATCGTGTGCGGGCTGGCCGCGCTGTGCTACGCCGAGTTCGCCGCCACCGTGCCGGTCGCGGGCTCGGCCTACACCTTCGCCTACGCGACGCTCGGCGAGTTCCCCGCCTGGGTGATCGGCTGGGACCTCGTCCTGGAACTGGCACTGGGCGCGGCCGTGGTCTCCGTGGGCTGGTCGGGATACTTCACCACGCTGCTGGCCACACTGGGGGTGGAGCTACCACCCGCGCTGGCGGGCGAGGACGCCACGATCAACATCCCGGCCATGGTCATCGTGCTGATCCTCACCCTCATCCTGGTCCTCGGGATCAGGGTGTCCGCGCGCACCAACCTGGCCCTGGTGATCCTCAAGGTCGCCGTGGTGCTGCTGGTGATCGTCGCCGGGATCTTCTTCATCCGTGGCGCGAACTACACCCCGTTCATCCCGCCGGCCCAGGAGACGCCGCACGTGGAAGGGCTGGGGGCGCCGCTCATCCAGGTGTTGTTCGGGGTCACCCCCACCGCGTACGGCGTCGCCGGGATCTTCTCCGCCGCGGCCATCGTGTTCTTCGCCTTCATCGGGTTCGACATCGTCGCCACCGCCGCCGAGGAGACCAAGAACCCCCCGCGCGACATGCCGATCGGCATCCTCGGCTCGCTGGCCGTGTGCACCGCCCTCTACGTCGGGGTGTCGCTGGTGGTCGTGGGCATGGTGCCGTACCAGCGGCTCAGCTCGGCCGCGCCGCTCGCCGACGCGTTCCGCGAGGTGGGCCAGCCGTGGCTGGCCACGGTGATCAGCATCGGCGCGATCGCCGGGCTGACCACGGTGGTGCTGATCATGATGCTCGGGCAGAGCCGGGTGCTGTTCTCGATGAGCCGCGACAACCTGCTGCCCCGGCCGCTGGCCACGGTGCACCCCAAGTACGGCACACCCGCCCGGGTGACCGTGATCATCGGCGTGGTGACCGCACTGCTCGCCGGGTTCATCCCGCTGTCGGCGCTGGCCGAGCTGGTCAACATCGGCACGCTGTTCGCGTTCGTGATCGTCTCGATCGCCGTCGTGGTGCTCCGCCGCACGCGTCCCGACCTGCCCCGCGCCTTCCGCACCCCGCTGGTCCCGCTGATCCCGATCCTGTCGGTGCTGGCGTCGATCTATCTGATGCTGAACCTGCCGGTCGAGACCTGGCTGCGGTTCATCGTATGGATGATCATCGGCGTGGTCGTCTACTTCCTGTACGGCCGGCGGCACAGCCGCGTCGGCCGCAGCGCGGCCGGAACCAAGGAGGCCCCCCTGGTGTAAGAACACCGGAGGTGCCCAATGAGACGACTGATCGCGCGGATCGCGACGGCCATGACCATCCTCGCCGCCCCGGTGCTGCCCGGGGCGGCGCACGCCGCCGGAGGGTGGGCGGCGACCACGCTCGACCCCGTCCCCGCCCGGTTCACCGCCGGCACGACCTACACCCTCGGCTTCTGGCTGCTCCAGCACGGCTCCCATCCGTACTGGGGGGATGAGAAGTCGCTGGGCCGGGTCGCGCTGCGGTTCATCCCGCAGGGCGGCGGCCGGACGCTGACCTTCGACGGCGTCCGGCTGAGCGAGCCCGCGCACTACGCGGCGGCCGTCGCGCTGCCCGCGGGCGACTACCGGGTCGAGGGGCAGCAGGGCTGGTTCCAGGCGCACCCGATCGGCACGCTGAAGGTGCCCGGCGCCCTGTCGGTCGATCCGCCGTCCGTCGAGGCCCGCCGCGCGATCGCGGCCCTGAAGGTCGACTACTGGGAGGAGATCCGCCCGCCGGGCATCCCGGTGCGCGCGCGCAAGGCCAAGGCGGGCCCGGACGGCGACGTCATCGTGCCGGGCCCCGTCGCGGGACCCTCCGAGACGCCCGCCGGTACCCCGGCGGCCCTGGCCGCCGTGCCGGCCTCGACACCGGAGGCCGTCGCCAGCGTGGCGGTCGTCAACGATCCCGTGCCGTGGTGGCGCACCCCGTATCCGCTGCTCGCCGGGGTGCTCCTGGCGGGCGCGGCGGCGGCCCTGGTGCTTCGCTCCAGGGCCGGCCGCGCCACGACAGGGTCAGGATGACGGCATCGAGGCGACGCCCCGCGCCAGGAACCTCGGCCGGGCCACGCCCTCGCGGTCCAGGTAGGGCGTGATCCCGCCGAGGTGGAACGGCCACCCCGCGCCGAGGATCATGCACAGGTCGATGTCCCCGGCCTCGGCCACCACGCCCTCGTCGAGCATGATCCGGATCTCCTCGGCGAGGGCGCGGAGCACCCGGGTGCGCACCTGCGCGGCACTGGACGGCTCCGCGCCGCCCGAGAACAGCGCCACGGCCTCCGGGTCGAGCGAGAAGTCGGGCAGGTAGACCCCGGGCTTGCCCGCCGCGACCAGCGCCGCGAGGTTCGCCGACACCCCGAACCGCTCGGGGAAGGCGGCGTGCAGCGTCTCGGCCACGTGCAGGCCGACCGCCGGGCCGACGAGCTGCAGCAGCGCGAACGGCGTCATCGGCAGGCCCAGGTCGTTCAGGGCGTGCTCGGCGACCGGCAGCGGGGTGCCCTCGTCCACCGCCGCGACGACCTCGCCCATGAACCTGGTGAGCAGCCGGTTGACCACGAACGCCGGGGCGTCCTTGACCAGCACGCACGACTTCTTCAGCGCCGCGCCGAGCGCGAAGGCGGTCGCCAGCGCGGCGTCGCCGGTGCGCTCGCCCCGCACCACCTCGACCAGCGGCATCACCGCGACCGGGTTGAAGAAGTGGACGCCCACGACCCGCTCGGGGTGCCGCAGCGCGGAGGCCATCTCGGTCACCGACAGCGAGGAGGTGTTGGTGGCCAGCACGCACTCGGCGCTCACGACGGCCTCGACCTCGGCGAACACCTTCTGCTTGACCGCGAGGTCCTCGAAGACGGCCTCGATCACCAGGTCGGCGTCGGCGAAGGCGTCCTTGCTCAGCGAACCGGTGACCAGCGCCGTGAGCCGGTTGGCCTGGTCGGCGGACAGGCGTCCCTTGCCGTGCAGCCGGCCGATCTCCTCGTGGACGTAGGCGACGCCCTTGTCCAGGCGTCCGGCGTCCACGTCGGTGAGCACGACGGGCACCTCAAGCCGCCGCACGAACAGCAGCGCGAGCTGGGAGGCCATCAGGCCCGCGCCGACCACGCCGACCTTGGTGACCTTCTTGGCCAGGGACCGGTCGGGGGCGCCGGAGGGGCGCTTGGCCCGGTGCTGCACCAGGTCGAACGCGTACAGGCCGGAGCGCAACTGCTCGCTGGTCAGCAGGTCGGCCAGGGCCTCGTCCTCGGCGGCGAAGCCCTCGTCGCGGCTCGCCGTCCTGGCCAGTTCGATCAGGTCGAGGGCCCGGTAGGGGGCAGGGGCGGCGCCCCGCAGCTTCAGCTCGACCAGCTCGCGGGCCTTCCGGAGCACTGGGTCCCAGTCGGCGGCGGTGTGGTCGGGGCGGTTCACCCGCTCCTCGCCGCGCAGCACTCGCGCGGCCCAGCGCAGCGACCGCTCCAGGAAGTCGGCGGGCTCCAGCAGGACGTCGGCGACGCCCAGCTCGGCGGCGGCCGGTCCCTTGATCATGCGGTTCTGCGACAGCGGGTTCTCGATGATCAGCTTCACCGCGTTCTCCGGCCCGATCAGGCGGGGCAGGAGCTGGGTGCCGCCCCAGCCGGGCACCAGGCCGAGGAAGCACTCGGGCAGCGCGATGGCGGGGACACCCGAGGAGACCGTCCGGTAGTCGCAGTGCAGGGCGACCTCCAGGCCGCCGCCCATCGCCGCGCCGTTGACGAAAGCGAACGACGGCACGCCCAGCTCGCCCAGCCGCCGCATGACGTGGTGGCCGAGCCCGGCGATCGCCAGCGCCTCCTCGCGGGTGGCCAGCGCCGCCGCGCCCTTCAGGTCGGCGCCCACCGCGAAGATGAACGGCTTGCCGGTGATCCCGACCGCCGCGAGGTCGGTGCGCCCGGCGATCTCGTCGAGCGCGCCGTTCAGCGCCAGCAGGCCCTGCGGCCCGAAGACGTTGGGCTTGGTGTGGTCGAAGCCGTTGTCCAGGGTGATCAGCGCCATGGTGCCCGCCGCGTACGGCAGCGCCACGTCGCGCACCAGCGCCCGGGTGACGATCTCGTCGGTGGCCCGCCCCAGCAGCAGGGACCGCCAGGTGGACAGGCTCACTTGGCCTCCTCGTTCAGGTTCTCCCAGATGACGGTTCCGCCCATGCCCATTCCCACGCACATGGTGGTCATGCCGTAGCGGACGTCGGGGCGCTCGGCGAACTGCCGGGCGAGCTGGATCATCAGCCGCACCCCGGAGGCGGCCAGCGGATGCCCGTAGGCGATCGCGCCGCCGTAGGGGTTCACCCTCGGGTCGTCGCCGTCGATCCCGTAGTGGTCGAGGAACGCCAGCACCTGCACGGCGAACGCCTCGTTGATCTCGAACAGGCCGATGTCGCCGATGCCCAGACCGGCCAGGCGCAGCGCCCGCTCGGTGGAGGGGATCGGGCCGATGCCCATCACCTCGGGGTCCACTCCGGCGAAGGCGTAGGAGACGAGCCGCATCCGGGCCGGGAGCCCCAGCTCGGCGGCGACGTCGGACGCGGCCAGGACGCATCCGGTGGCCCCGTCGTTGATGCCGGAGGAGTTGCCGGCCGTCACCCGGCCGTGCGGGCGGAACGGCGTCTTCAGCGTGGCCAGGACCTCGGTGGTGGTGCCGGGCCGGGGGGCCTCGTCGGCGGTGGCCAGGCCCCAGCCCAGGTCGGCCGACCGGATCGCCATCTCCACCAGGTCGGGCTGGATCTTCTCGTCCGCGTACGCCTTGGCCGCCTTCTCCTGGGAGGCGGCGGCGTAGGCGTCGGCCCGCTCCCGGGTGATCGCCGGGTAGCGGTCGTGCAGGTTCTCCGCGGTCATGCCCATGACCAGGGCCGAGCCGTCCACCAGGCGCTCGGCCAGGAAGCGGGGGTTGGGATCGACGGCCTCGCCCATCGGGTGCCTGCCCATGTGCTCCACGCCGCCGGCCAGCGCCACGTCGTAGGCGCCGAAGGCGATGCCCCCGGCCACGCTGGTGACGGCGGTCATCGCGCCCGCGCACATCCGGTCCACGGCGAAGCCGGGCACGCTCTTGGGCAGCCCGGCCAGCACGGCCGCGGACCTGCCGATGGTCAGCCCCTGGTCGCCGATCTGCGTGGTGGCCGCGATGGCGACCTCGTCCACGCGCTCGGGCGGCAGCCCGGGATTGCGCTCCAGCAGCTCGCGCAGGACCCGGACGACCAGGTCGTCCGCGCGGGTCTCCGCGTACATGCCTTTCGGCCCCGACCTGCCGAACGGCGTGCGCACGCCGTCGACGAACACGACGTCACGAGTGGATGACACGGCCTCGCTCCTTGCGGTGGATGGCTTCCACCACCATGCTACTCGCGGGTAACAACAACTGGCACGCCACCACGCGGAGACCCTCGGACGGGCCCGTGCCCGTCCGAGGGCGGTCATCGATCTCCGGTCAGAACCGGGGCGTGTGCACCGTGCACCGGGGGTCGGGCGCGTTGTTCTTGTCGAAGATGAACTGGATCTGGCCGAACAGGGTGTGCGACTTCGGCCAGGTCTTGTTGATCGGCGCGCGGCCGGTGCCGTTCCTGGCGCTGCCGGTGGACCAGCTGTGCACCCTCTGGTCCGGCAGGTTGTTGCGGTGCTTGCGGACCTGGGCATTGACGTTGTTCGAGGTCCGGCCGCGCTGGCCGCGCAGGGTCCAGGAGTAGTGGCTGACCCGGTGGTTGCTGCCGGAGTTGGTGTAGTTGATGGCGCCGGTGGCGCTGTAGCCGTCGCTGACGCTGCAGCTACCGCGCACGGAGGCCGCGTTCGCGCTCGGCGCGGTGGCCAGCAGGGCGCCGGAGACGATCAGGGACAGGCCGGCTGCGCCGGTGATGAGCTTACGCATGAGATGTTCCCTTTCTATGGATGTTCGCTGGAATCGGGGATGCCTGCGATCGGCCGGTGGGCGCCTCCCTTCTCGTGACGGGCAGTCAGGCGGGCAGGGTCATCGGACGGCGGGCAGCCAGTCGAGCCGGCCGTCCGGGGCGAGGACCGCCAGCTCGCCGTCCTCGGTGAAGCGGGCGGCGGCCACCTGCCGCCGGGTCCACACGGTCCGCCCGGTGGTGTCGAGCACGGTGAGGAGGTCGCCGTCCGTGATCCCGGCGCGGGGCAGCGACGGATGGACGGTGACGCCCGCCTCGGTGCCGAACTCGCGCCGCCAGGCGGTGCGCCCGTCGGGGGCCAGGCCGCGCACGGTCGTGTGGTAACCCCCTCGGCCGTCGGTCGAGCGGGCGACGACGGCCGCCGCCCGCTCGCCGAGGACGCACTCGGCCTTCTCGGTGACGGCTGCGAGCACACAGGTCTCGGCGATCGGCGTCGCGCGGGAGGTCGTGCGCCGCCAGCCGTCGCCGTCGCGGGTGAAGCGGAGCAGCAGCCCGGCGGAGGGGTCGTCGGCCTGCCAGGGATAGGCGAAGCCGGTGCGCCCGTCGGCCGACTCCGTCCACTGGTAGTCCGCGTGGGCGGTGCGGTGCCGGTCGTCCCGGCCGGGCCGTACCACGCGGACCGTGGTGCGGCCTTCGCCGTCCGTCTCCTCCAGCACGGCGTCGCTCCGGGACCTGGCCGTCAGCACGCTCACGTGCCGTGCGCCGGACACGGCGAACGGACGCCTGCCTGACGCGCCGAGCCGGAACGGGGCCATCGGGGCGGCCTCGGCGGACGCGAGCTGGGAGACCGCGACCTCGGGGCACTCGGTCAGGCAACTGACCGACACCACCGACTCGGCCGACGTGCGGTCCAGCCAGACCCGGCGTCCGGACCGGTCGTGGCCGGACAGCGCGCCGGTGCCGGCGTCGTAGAGCACGGCGCCGGTGGACGACGCGCCCAGGAACCGCACGGCCGGCCGTGCCGGCATGACGGCCTCGCCGCCGGCGGGCGCGCAGGCGGCGAGGGCCGCGAGCGCGGTGAGCCCGCCGATCACGTGCAGCGCATTTCGCGGGAATCTCCGGGCGGTGTCGCTCGGCCTTTTCCCGAATTCGCGTGCCTTTTGTCGAGGCATTGCAAACTCGTCCCCTTTGAATAGGCGACTGGCATGGCCGGACCGCACGGCGGGTTTGCCTCCCGCCGGGCCCCGTCTCGGCGATTAATCTCAGTTGATTGCCGTGTCAGAACCATAAACTGAGAATTCGCGAGCCGTCAACTGGGGCGGACGGTGAGGTGTGCGACTCGTCTACGAGAGTTGATGGCTGTAGACTCCGCGCATGTCGTGCACGCCGCGTCCCGCCCGTCCGGAGGTGTGAGCCCTTGCCGGACACGCCGGAGCGGCGCAGTCTCGCCGCCAAGCTGGATCACCTGTTCCGCACCGTGCGGCCGAGCGGGGGAGGTGAGTACACCTTCGAAGAGGTCTCCGAGGCGCTGAAGGCCCGGGGCGGCCCGACGATCTCGGGCACCTACATCTGGCAGCTCCGCAAGGGCCTGCGGGACAACCCGACCATGCGGCACCTGGAGGCGCTGGCGAGCTTCTTCGGCGTCCCGCCCGCCTACTTCTTCGACGACACCGCCGCCGAGCGGATCGACGCCGAGCTCGCCCTCCTCACCGCGCTGCGCGACTCCTCCGTCCGGCAGATCGCGCTGCGCGCCTCCGGCCTGTCCGGCAAGAGCCTCGACGCCATCACCGAGATGCTCGAACGCGTGCGTGAACTCGAAGGACTCGGCGACGGCGGCAGGAACGGCCAGGACGGCGACGCCGATACCGGCGGCTGAACGCCCATCGGGAAATTCGGCTTTTCCGAATGGCGTTCGCGTCTGCGCATAAACTCAAGTCGACCGGCGACCGGGGGAACGTTCGCCGAGCAGGAAACGGGGGCGTGATGCCGCACGATCTTGCGAAATCCGTATGCCGGCTGAGTCGTGGGCTGCCATTCTTGTCCGCCGTCGGGCGCAGGCGCAGGCGGGGGGCGGTTTTCAAACGACTGCGGCGGCGGTGTGAGGACCGGCTGAGTGATCTCACGCTGCCCGTGCCGTTCCTGGTGCGGGGCCTGTGCGCCTCGGTGGCCGAGGAGCGCTCCCGGCCGATCCACCTGCTGCCGATGACCGGCAAGCCGGGGGTGCTGGGGCTGTGGGTGGCCACGGAGACGGCCGACCTGATCTTCTACGAGGAGGCGACCACCCCGCCGCACCAGGACCACATCATCCTGCACGAGCTGAGCCATCTGCTGTGCGACCACTACCGGGAGCCGCTGCCCGCCGTCGAGCAGGCGCTGGCCCTGCTGCCCAACCTCGACCCGGCGATGGTGCTACGGATGCTGGGCCGTACCGCCCACACCGCGTACACGGCCGTGGAGGAGCAGGAGGCGGAGCTGCTCGCCTCGCTGATCCAGCAGCGGGCCCGCCGCGCGCCGCGCGCCGCCCGTCTCGGGGCGTCCGCCCGCCGCCTGATCGCCGCCCTGGACTGGTCGGTGCCGGATCCTCCGGCCCGGGTCCGCTGATCGGCGGTGGGTGAGTCCGTCCGCCTGTACGGCCCGGCGGTGCTGGCCTGGGCGCTGCTGCTCTGGGCGCCGCACGGCCGCCGCCGTCAGTCCGAGCCCAGCCGCCGGGTGGTCCGGCTCATTCTCGCCGGACTCGCCGCCTCCGCCACGCTGGGCACCCCGGCGGTCTACTCCCTGGTCGCCGAGCTCAGCGGTGTGCCCAACCTGGCCAGGCTCCTCGGCCACGCCGGGATGCTCCTGGTCGCCTGGGGGGCCTACGCCTTCTTCCGCCTGATGAGCGACCCCGCCCCGGTGGCGGGGACGCTCGGCGTCCGATACGCCGGTGGCCTGTTCGCCGCGCTCGCGGTGATGGCCGCGCTGTTCGCGGCGGCCCCCACCCCTGTGGACGACGTGCGGTTCGCCGCCCGCTACGCGGCGGCCCCGTGGGTGCTCGAATACTGGCTGGCGTTGCTGGTCGCGGTCGTGCCCGCGTTTTGGGGGGTCATCCTGCGCGGCTGGCGCTGCTCGGTGCTGGCCGCGTCCGCGACGCTGCGCCTCGGGCTGCGGCTGGTGATCGTCGGCGCCCTGTGCGCGAAGCTCTACGTGCTGCACAAGGCGGTGTTCTTCGGCGCCGCGAGGTTCGGGCTGGACTACCCTCCGGAGCCTCGTGCCGCACTGGACGCGCTGCTGCCGCTGTTCGCCCACGTTCTGGTCCTGCTGGGCGCGACGCTGCCGGGGTGGGGGCCGCGACTGCGGGTGCCGCAGGCGCTGGAGTGGCTGGACCGCTACCGCGCCTACCGGGAGCTGCGCCCGCTGTGGCTCGCCCTCTACCGGGCCGTTCCGGAGATCGCCCTGGTGCCGCCGGTCTCGGCGGCGGCCGACCTGTCCCCGGCCGATCTGCGGCTGCGGCTGTACCGCAGGGTGATCGAGATCAGGGACGCGCGGCTGGCGCTGTCGCCGTACTTCGACGCGGGCGTCGGGGCGGCGGCGCGACGGCTGACCGGGTCGATGGCACCACTTGAAGACGGCACGATGGCCCGGGAGGAGGCACTGGCCGAGGCGGGGATGCTCGCCGTGGCGATGACGCGGGACCGGTCGCAAGACGCGCACGGCACGGCCTCGGGGCCGGATCCGCTGGCGGAGCGGGCTCCGGGCGGGGGTGACCTGGAAAGCGATATCGCGTTTCTGGGCGAGGTGGCGTGGGCGTATCGCCGGTATCGGCGGACATTCGCGCGGTGGGGATTGAGCGGCGCTCCCACGGTGGGAGTGGGGGAGCGTACATCCCATCAGCGATCGGCTTAGTGCCGCGAATGCAATTTAAATCAGCATATTTCCGCTGAAAACCGGTCAGACTTCTCCTTTGTTTTCCAGGCGGGCTAAGGCTTTGGCGATGGGATGCGCGGTGAGGCCGATCTGCCAGGAACGCGCGCCGAGCCCGCGCAGCCGCTCGGCCACCGAATCGTCGTCGATCTCCTCGGGGGGTTCCCACGTCAGCCGTCGTACCGAATCGGGCTGAAGGAGGTTCTCGGTGGGCATGCGGTGCTCGTCGGCCAGGGCCGCGACGACCGTGCGGGCCGCGGCGAGCCGCTTGGCGGCTGCCGGGTCGCGGTCGGCCCAGCGGTTGGCCGGGGGCGGCCCGTCGCCGGGGGTGCTCGGCTGCGGGAGCTGGGTCTCGGCCAGCCCCCTGGCCCTGCCGATGGCGGCGAGCCAGTCGCGCAGGTGGCGGCGGGCGCTGCGGCCCGTGAAGGGGGCGATCTCGGTGAGCCCCTTGGTGGTGCGGGGGATCTCCAGGGCGGCCGCGACGATCGCCGAGTCGGGCAGCACGCGCCCGGGGGCGAGGTCGGCCTCCCTGGCCAGCCGGTCGCGGAGGTTCCACAGCTCGCGCACCACCGCCAGGCCGCGCAGCGACCTGACCTTGTGGATGCCCGAGGTGCGCCGCCAGGGGTCGGCCCGGGGGGCGGGCAGCGGAGTGGCCAGCACGGCGGCGAACTCCTCCTGTGCCCACGCCAGCTTCCCGCTCTCCGCCAGCTCGGCCCGCAGCGCGTCGCGCAGCTCGACCAGCACCTCGACGTCGAGCGCCGCGTAGCGCAGCCAGTCTTCCGGCAGGGGACGGGTGGACCAGTCGGCCGCCGAGTGGCCCTTCTCCAGCCGCAGCCCGAGCACCGTCTCGACCATGGTGCCCAGGCCGACGCGCTCGTAGCCCAGCAGCCGGCCGGCCAGCTCGGTGTCGAACAGGCTGCGCGGGCGCAGCCCCAGCTCGGCCAGGCAGGGGAGGTCCTGCGAGGCGGCGTGCAGCACGATCTCGGCGTCGGCGAGCGCGGCGTCCAGCGTGGACAGGTCGGGGCAGCCGGTCGGGTCGATCAGCGCGCTGCCCGCGCCCGCGCGGCGGAGCTGGACCAGATACGCCTTGCCGCTGTAGCGGTAGCCGGAGGCGCGCTCGGCGTCGACCGCGACGGGACCGTGGCCGCGCGCGAACGCCGCCACGGCTTCCGCCAGCTCGCGAGGGCCGGCGATGACGTCTGGGATGCCCTCGCGCGGTTCCAGCAGCGGTATGGCCTCCGGTGCCGGAATGGTTTTCTCGTCGGTCACTTCCTGAAGGACTCCGGATCTTCGCGGCGGTGTGGCGACAGGGCCGCCACACCGGGTGGTAGCGGAGGCATACCCGCCGCGAGGCACATCAGATCGCACCAGGCGGCGACATGGCCGGAGAGGTCGTCGTCCCTGGGGGACCAGGAGGCGCGCAACTCCAGCTCGGTGGTCACGGGATCGGCCGCCTTGTTGCCGAAGCCCTCGGACACCGCCCGGGTCACCGTGCCGCCCGCCGCCGCGTAACCGGCCTGGTGAGCCTCCAGGGCGTCGGTCAGCCAGCTCCAGGCCACGGGGCCGAGCAGCGGGTCGGAGGTGATCTCCGGCTCCATGTCGGCCCTGACGTAGGCCACGAGGCGGAACGGGCCGTCCCAGCCGCGCTGCTCGTCGGGGTCGTAGAGCAGGATCAGCCTGCCGATCGCCAGCTCGTCGCCATCACGGTAGACCGAGGCGCCGATCGCGGCCGAATAGGGCGCGAGCCGCTGCGGCGCGGGGATGTCCTCCAGCTCGATCTCCGGCCTGACCTCTGTTTCGCGCATGCTGTCCACCGCGCGCCGGAAGGCCGCGGGGGCGGGAGCCGCGTCACCGATGGTCATAGTCGAAGAGTAGGTCGAAGGTGGGCGCATGGGGACCACGGGGGTAGGTGTAGGTGCCATGTGAATCGATCAAGCCGCGACCGGCACTCGTCGGGGGGCCGCGGCGATCCGCCGTGGCGGCGGGACGGACGGGCCGGGATCGGCGATGAGCACGGCGTGGCCGCACTCGGTGCACGCCCACCCGGGACACTCGCCCGGATCATGCCCGTCGAGGCATGGCGGCCGTTCGAAGACCCGGTCGTCGGCACATGAGGCACAGCGCTCAGTGCGGCGCTCGGGGGAACTCCACATCGCGGTCATCTCACGGGCCTTTCGTCGCGTCGTGCTCCGAACGTTGGCACGCCCGACCGACAATTCCGCGCAACGCACTCGGCGTGTCCCGAAAGTGGTACCCGAATCGATGCCGCGCGGTGACTTGGCGAACATTTGAACCAGTCGATAGCTCGTCACGGCACACCCATAACGCGCACTGTACTCTTCATGCGGCGTTCAAGCGGCATTCAAGGCCCGCGCCACGCGGCCGACCACCTCTCGCGCCGCGCCGCCGAACCGGATGAAGGCCCTAAACCCATGGTCGGGCCACTGATTATCACTTGGACTCGGCCATGCCCACTTTTCCGACATCCCGCCCCCGCCGGGTGGCGTCCGTTGCGCGGACCGCGACTCGTCCGTGGGACCCTTTGAAGGTGAATCCAGCCGAGTCCCCGTTCGTCCGTGCCTGCAAGCGGCTGCCGGTGCCCCACACCCCGGTGTGGTACATGCGCCAGGCGGGCCGCTCGCTGCCCGAGTACCGCGCGGTGCGCGAGGGCGTCCCGATGCTGACGGCCTGCGCGACGCCCGACCTCATCGTCGAGGTCACCATGCAGCCGGTGCGGCGCTACGGGGTCGACGCGGCCATCTTCTTCAGCGACATCGTGGTCCCGCTCAAGGCGATCGGCGTCGATCTCGACATCAAGCCGGGCGTCGGCCCGGTGGTGGCCGAGCCGATCAGGTCGGCCGAGGCGCTCGGCGCGCTGCGTCCCATCGAGCCCGGCGACGTCCCCTACGTCACCGAGGCCGTGCGGATCCTGGTCAAGGAACTGGGGCCGGTGCCGCTGATCGGGTTCGCCGGGGCGCCGTTCACGCTCGCGTCCTACCTCATCGAGGGCGGGCCGTCCAAGAACCACGACCACACCAAGGCCATGATGTACGGCAGGCCCGACCTGTGGCACGACCTCATGGACCGCCTCACCGAGATCACCATCGAGTACCTGCGGATCCAGGCCGAGGCCGGGGCGTCGGCGCTGCAGCTCTTCGACTCCTGGGTGGGCGCGGTGGCCCCCGACGACTATCGCGCCTTCGTGCTCCCGTACACCGGCCGGATCTTCGCCGCCCTGGCGGAGCTCGACGTGCCGCGCATCCACTTCGGCGTCGGCACCGGCGAACTGCTCGGCCTGCTCGGCGAGGCGGGCGCCGACGTCGTCGGCGTCGACTGGCGGGTGCCGCTCGACCGCGCCGCCGAGCGGGTCGGCCCCGGCCGGGCGCTGCAGGGCAACCTCGACCCCGCCCTGCTGCTGGCCCCCTGGGAGGTCGTCGAGCCGCGCGCCCGCGAGGTGCTGGAGCGGGGCCGCGCGGCCGAGGGCCACGTGTTCAACCTCGGCCACGGCGTGCTTCCGTCCACCGATCCCGACCAGCTCGCGCGGCTGACCGACCTGGTGCACGCCGAGTCGGCACGCTGACGCCCCGCCTCCCGGCGGCTCAGTCCTCGGCGGCGCCCACCTCGGCCGGGACGGCGGGCGCCTCCTCACGGATCCGCCCCTGGCGGGCCCGGCGGCGGCGTCCGCGCAGGTAGAACAGACCGGCCACCACGGGCACGATCAGGATCATCCACGGCAGCAGCACCCCGAGGACGGTCACCGCCACCTTGGTGAAGTCCACCAGTGACTCCCAGCCCGCGCGCAGGCCGCCGAAGAACCCCGCCGACTCGTCCTCCTGCACGGTGGGCGGCGCCGCGGGGCCGATCAGGTTGAGCGTCACCGTGGCCATGCCGGTCCGCGCGGCCAGCGACTTCTGCCGGGCCTGGAGCGACTCCAGGCCCGCCTCGCGGCTGCTGATCTCGCGTTCGACCTGGAGCACCTCGCCGATGGTGTCCGCCCGCTTGAGCAGGGTGCGCAGCGAGTCCAGCGCGGACTGCGCGGACTTCAGCCGGCTCTCGACGTCGGCGACCTTCTGCGTGACGTCCTGGGTGCCCTGGCGGATCGACTCGCGGGTGCCCAGCTCCTTCTGCAGCCGGTTCAGCACGGCGGGATAGGCCGGGGGAGGGATCTTGAACTCAAGTCTCGCCGAGGCGTCGCCGGGACGGAAGGAGTCGCTCTCCTCCCGCGCCAGGTGGCCCTGGGCGGCGGTGACGATCTGCTTGGCCTTGTCCGCGGCCGTCGCGACCTCTTTGACCCGGACCGTCAGCTCGGACACATAGATGACCGCGCGTTCCTGCGGGGTGATGTCGGTCGGCTCGCCGGTCTTGCCCTCATCCGTGTCCGCCTGTGCCTTTGCCTTTGATTCGGGCGCGGGTTCCCTGGCGGCGTTCCCGCCTCCCGCGTCGTCGCGCGCCGCGCCCTGGGAGCCGAGCGCGGGAGCCGAGGACTCGCCGCCGCCGCAGGCCGTACCGAGCAGCAGGCAGGCTAGGATCGGCGCCGCGAGCCGCAGGCTGTGCGTGAATTCGCTCATGACCTCATTGACGGGCGGAGCGGTGACGCGGTTGAACCGGTGGCGTCACGATGACGTCACGTTCCGGGGGTTGTAGCGTCGGATCCCATGAGCGGCAACGGACGGCATGTGGTGGTGGTCGGGGGCGGGATCTCGGGTCTCGCCGCGGCCTATTTCCTGCGACGGCAGGCGGGCGACGCGATCCGCGTGACCGTACTGGAGGGCGCCCCGAGGATCGGCGGCAAGCTGCACGCGAGCGAGGTGGCCGGCGTCACGGTGGACGCGGGCGCCGAGGCCATGCTGGCCAGGCGGCCCGAGGGCAAGGAGCTGGCCAGGCTGACCGGCCTCGGCGACGACCTGGTCTACCCCGGCACCACCAAGGCCTCCGTGCTGAGCAGGGGAGCGCTGCGGCCGTTCCCCTCCGGCCAGGTGATGGGCGTGCCCTCCGACATGATCGCGCTCGGCAGGTCGGGCGTGGTGAGCCCCGGCGGGATCGCCCGCGCGCTGCTCGACCAGGTGCTGCCGCCGACCCTCGTGACCACCGACGTGTCGGTCGCCGCCTACGTCCGGGCGCGGATGGGCGGCGAGATAGTGGACCGGCTGATCGAGCCGATGCTCGGCGGCGTCTACGCCGGGCGGGCGGAGGCGCTGTCCCTCGACGCGACCATGCCGAGGATCGCCTCCGCGGCGCGTTCCGAGCGGTCGCTGGCGAACGCCGCGCGGGCCATCGCCGGTGAGGCCCCCAAGGACGGCGAACCGGTCTTCACCACGCTGCGCGGCGGAATGGGCGGCCTGCCCCGTGCCGTCGCCGCCGCGTCGGGGGCCGACGTACGCACCGGCGTGCCGGTCCGCGAGCTGCGCCGTACGCCCTCGGGGTGGAGCCTGGTCACCGGCCCCGTGCCCGCCCCGCAGACGCTGGAGGCGGACGCGGTGATCCTCGCGGTGCCCGCCGGGCCCGCCGGACGGCTGCTGGCCGAGGAGGCGCCGGCGGCGGCGGCCGAGCTGGCCGCGATCGAGTACGCGAGCATGGCCATCGTGACCCTCGCCTACCCCAGGGCCGCGTTCCCCGAGCCGCCGACGGGCAGCGGCTACCTGGTGCCGCCGGTGGAGGGCCGCCCGGTGAAGGCCGCCACGTTCAGCTCGGTCAAGTGGCCGCACCTGGCCGCCGCCGACCCGAACAGCATCATCCTGCGCTGCTCCGTCGGCCGGATCGGCGAGGAGCTGATCCTGCAGCGCGAGGACGACGAGCTGGTCGCCCTGGGCATGGCGGAGATGTCGGAGCTGATGGGGGTGCGCGGGCTGCCGCTGGACACCCGCGTCACCCGCTGGGGCGGCTCGCTGCCGCAGTACGAGGTGGGGCACCTGAACCGGGTGGCCAGGATCCGCGCGGCGGTGGCGGCGTCCCCCGGCCTCGCCGTGTGCGGGTCCGCCTACGACGGCGTCGGCGTTCCCGCCTGCGTGGCCACCGCCCGCACCGCCGCCGCCCGGGTGCTGGACCACCTCGACCCCGCGAGAGAATGGCAGTCGGCCGGTTCCGTATGAGGCGGTTCGCGGCGCAGGTCTTTCGGAGGGTGTGCTGACATGGCGAGCGAGGGGGCGGCGCGGCCCAAGGCGCGCGACCTGAACCAGGTGATCCGCTACACGATGTGGTCGGTCTTCCGGCTGCGCGACTCCTGCGAGGGCGAGCGCGACGCGCTGGCCGCCGAGGTCTCCGACCTGCTGGCGCAGGCGGCGGGCAAGGACGTGGTGACCAGGGGCTGTTACGACGTGGCCGGGTTCCGCGCCGACGCCGACTTCATGTTCTGGTGGCACGCGCCGACCGCCGAAGACCTGCAGGAGATCTACTCGCGCTTCCGGCGCACCGCGCTCGGCCGCCGCAGCGAGCCGGTGTGGTCGGCGATGGCGCTGCACCGGCCCGCCGAGTTCAACAAGTCGCACATCCCGGCCTTCCTGGCCGAGGAGGAGCCGCGTGCCTACGTGAGCGTGTACCCGTTCGTGCGCTCGCTGGAGTGGTACCTCCTCGACGACGCCGAGCGCCGGGCCATGCTCGCCGAGCATGGCCTGATGGCCCGCGACTACCCCGACGTGCGGGCCAACACGGTCTCCTGCTTCGCGCTCAACGACTTCGAGTGGATGCTCGCCTTCGAGGCCGACGAGCTGCACCGCATCGTCGACCTGATGCGTCATCTGCGCGGCGCGAAGGCGCGCAGGCACACCCGGATCGAGATCCCCTTCTACACCGGCGTGCGCAAGCCGGTCGCCGAGCTGGTGGCCGCCCTGCCCTAACGGGCATAGAGGGCACGGAGGGCACGGAGGGCACGGAAGGCACGGAAGGCACGGTCGCTTCGGCGAAGGGCGGGCCGAACCGCCGGGGATTTGTCATACTCAATCAAGAATCCCGGCGTAGTGAGGCAAAAGGGTGATAGCTGGCGGTAGTGGGGTGTCACGGTCCAGAAACCGTCATGGAGGCGGACGCCGCAGGGAACACCGCGCGCGGCGCCGCAGCGGGCTCGGCTGGGTGGCGGCGGCCTGCGCGGCCGCCCTCGCCGGCCTCGGGTCGGTCGCCCTGGCGCACACGCTGACCGGGGGCGGACGGCCCGCCGTCGTGGCGGCTCCGCCGTCCGCCTCGCCCGTGACGACCGCCCCCGCCGAGGGCGCCGCGCCGCCGGAGCCGGGCGACGAGGGCGCCCGCGCCGAGGTCGAGGCCGCCGACGCGGGCGCGAAGCAGACCAAGAAGAAGCGCGACGCCGACGAGCAGGCGTCCGGGCCCTCCAAGCACACCGACGCCCAGGCGGCCGACTACCTGAAGCGCGACGACGACACCCCAGCCAAACGGGTCAAGGACGTCCGCTCGGTCGGTGGCTATCTGCGGATCTACACCGACCTTCCGGACACAGCGGACAACTCGCGCGACGCGATCGAGCTGTGCCAGCGCGGGCTGCGCTACCTCATCGAGGAACGAGGCGTGGCCGACCCGGTGGTGTTCGTCCAGGCGGAGTTCGGCGAGAACGGCAACCCGGTGCTCGCCAACATCATCGGCCCCGACGACGCCAACTGCCGCGTCAGCCACCCCGAGCCACAGGACTGAAGCCTCACCTGACGCGGACCCTCGTCTTGCCGCACAGCCTGCACCGCTGGGTGACCACGCGGCCGATGACCTCGATGACCTCCCATCGGTGCCGGACATGCACCCGTGGCCACAAGGCCGGTGCCACCGATCGCAAGCACGCCCCCAGCCCCCGGAGCGTGACCATATCGCCGCCGTTGACCGCTACCTCCGATCAGCCGGGCGCCTGGCCCGGCGGCACGTCACCGGTATCGGCGCCCGGCCCGGCCGCCGGAAAGACCCCGGCGGCGGCGGTGGGTGGGCGGCGAGCATCGGACGCTAGTTCCGTGGGGCCTTGACGATGCGCGGGAACGCGGATTCGAACGGTTCACCGAGCACCCCGGCGCCCGCGCGGCCATGGGGCCGCCGCGCGCCGCGGGCGATCGTTTCGTCGAGACGACGGCAGAGTGATACCACTTCCCCCGGTCTGCCGCCCTGTGCGTCCCCTGGCATGAGAGGCCCCCACGTATCGCCGGCTGCACCTCAAGCTTCCAGTCGCCGAGACCGGGCGCGCAAGACCTAAGCGTGACCGGATATGGCTACCTCGCGGGTTGTTCCGAAGGCTCCAGCCGAAGCGCGACGGAGTTGATGCAGTAGCGGTCGTCCGTCGGGGTCGGATAGCCCTCCCCGTGGAAGACGTGGCCCAGGTGGGAGTCGCAGCGGGCGCAGCGCACCTCCGTGCGGACCATGCCCAGCGACCGGTCCTCGATCAGGACGACGGCGTCCGACTCGGACGGCTCGTAGAACGACGGCCAGCCGCAGTGCGACTCGAACTTGGTACCCGAGCGGAACAGTTCCTGCCCGCACGCGCGGCAGGAGTAGACGCCGACCGTCTTGGTGTCGACGTACTCCCCGGTGAACGGCCGCTCGGTGCCGGCCTCGCGGAGCACACGGAATTCGTCGGGCGAGAGCTCGACTCGCCACTCGGCATCGCTCTTGACCACTTTGTCCATGAGTCCAGCCTACGAGCGGGCCTCGCGCGGCGCTCCTCGGATCTGCCCGATGGGCGAAGCATCCTTTCGGGGTGGATTTGGCGTCTTTGTAGATGTGGGGGGTGTATCGCCTTCCATCGAAAGATGGGGAGACCGCTCGTGCGGCCTGCCAGGACGGCGCCGGCCCTCGCCCGTGCTGGGCGCCCGCCGGCAGGCCGGGCAGATCGCCGCCGACCGGGTGACGCGCCAGCGCCCGGCGGATGAAACGGCACTGCGGGTGGTTGTCGTGGTCCGTCCCGTCGTAGCGCCCGGTCCCGCCACTGGGCGGCTCCGGGACGGACCCGCCCTTTCGCTCACCCCGGCCCGTCGCGACCTGGGGGGTTCAATCTGGATGTACGGTCGGGAGCATGGCTTCGCCGTACATTGAGCTCGAAGTCGGGGAACGCACCGTCAAGGTCACGAACCCTGACAAGGTGTATTTCCCGCAGGTCGGTGCGACCAAGCGGGAGCTGGTCGAGTACTACGTCAGCGTCGGCGAGGGCGCGCTGCGCGCGCTTCGCGACCGGCCCACCTACATCAAGCGCCACCCCGACGGCGTGCAGAACGACGCCATCTACCAGAAGCGGCTGCCCGCCAAGCGCCCCGAGTGGGTGCGCGGCGTGACCGTCCGCTTCCCCAGCGGGCGCACTGCCGAGGCGCTGCTCGTGACCGAGGTGGCCGACCTGGCCTACTGCGCCAACCTGGGCACCATCGACTTCCACCCCTGGCAGGCCCGCGCCGCCGACCTCGCGCATCCCGACGAGCTGCGCATCGACATCGACCCCCAGCCGGGCACCGGGTTCGAGCAGGCCAGGGAGGTCGCCCTGGTGGTCCGCGACGTGCTCGGCGAGCTGGGCATCACCGGCTTCCCGAAGACCTCCGGCAGCCGGGGCGTGCACATCAACGTGCGGATCGAGCCGCGCTGGGACTTCGTCCAGGTGCGCCACGCCGCCATCGCCCTGGCCCGCGAGGTCGAGCGCCGCGCGCCCGACCTCGCCACCACCGCCTGGTGGAAGGAGGAGCGCGGCGAGCGCGTCTTCATCGACTTCAACCAGAACGCCCTGGACCGCACCGTCGTCGCCGCCTACTCGGTGCGCGCGAAGCCGCACGCGCCGGTGTCCACCCCGGTCACTTGGGAGGAACTGCCCGGCGTCGATCCCGCCGAGTTCGACATCCGCACGGTTCCCGTGCGCTTCGCCAAGCTCGGAGACGTCCACGCGGCCATCGACGATCAGGCGTACTCACTGGAGACGCTGATCGAGTGGTACGAACAGGACGATCGCGGTGACATGCCGTATCCGCCCAACTACCCTAAGATGCCCGGCGAACCAAAGCGGGTGCAGCCGAGCAAGGCCAGGCCGTCCACCGGCGACTGAGCGCCGCGCGGGCCCTTAGCCTCGCGGCATGACTGATCATCCCCCCTCCGCACGGGAGCTGTTACGTTCGCCCGGCGTTCCCGCGCAGGCGGTGTACGGTCTGGTGGCCCAGCTCACCCAGCAGGTCGCGGCCATCGGCACGGTGCTCGTCGTCAAGGAGGCCACCGGCTCACTGACACTCGGCGGCGTGGTGGCGGCGGCGATCTCCCTGGGAGCCGGGCTGGCCAGGCCGGTGCAGGGCCGGATCATCGACCGGCGGGGCGTGCGGGGCGTGCTGGTGGCCACCGCGATCCTGCACGTGGGAGCGCTGGCCGGGATCGTGCTGGCGGCGGGCGCGGGCGGACCCGCCTGGGCGCTGGTCGCCCTCGCGTTCGCCGCCGGAGTGGGACTGCCGCCGGTGTCGGTGAGCATGCGGGTGGACTGGAGCGCGCGCACCGCGCCGGACAGCCGGACCACCGTCTACAGCCTGGTGTTCCTGGTGCAGGAGCTGGCCATCCTGACCGGGCCGCTGATGTTCGGGGCGCTGGTCGCGGTGGCCTCGGCGTCCCTGGCGCTCGGCTGTGTCGCGGCCCTGGCGGGGGCGGGCACGCTGGCCCTCGCGCGGGCGCTGCACGCCGCCCGGCCGCGGGGCGGCGGCGGTGCGCGCGGCCGGGTCCTGGGCAGGCCCGGCATGCTCGTCCTGCTCGGCGTGGACCTGATGCTCGGCGGGGCGATCGGCGCCCTGGAGGTGGGCCTGCCCGCGCTGGCGTCCGCGCACGGTGCCCCCGCCGTGGCGGGGGTGCTGGTCGCGACGCTGTCGGCGGGCGGGATCGTGGGCGCCGCCGTGTACGGCATGCGGCGCTGGTCGGCCCGCCCCGCCGTGCGGCTCGTGTGGCTGATGGGGTGGCTGGGCACGGCGATGGCGCCGTTGGTCGTACAGGTTCCGCTGGTGGCGGCGGGCGCCGTGCTGCTGGTCGCGGGGATCACCCTCACCCCGGCCCTGACCACCACTTCGCTGATCGTGGACGAACTGGTCCCGGATTCGCGGGCCGAGGCGTTCGGCTGGTTGTCCACGGCGATCGGCGCCGGTGGTGCGGGAGGGGCGGCGGTGGCCGGGGTGGTGGGGGAGGAGTCGGGTCCTTCCGCGGCCTTCGCGGTGGCCGTGGCATGCGCGTTGGCCGGGGCGGCTCTGGCCCTGTTGCTGCGCCGTCGCGTCTAGCCGGCCGCTAGCCGGCGGTTCCGGGGGCGACCGCCGCCAGGAGGCGATTGTCGCCGCGCTGCCATAGCGTGCCGATCTCGGCGAATCCGGCCTCGCGCAGCGTGCGCAGGTGGATGGACAGCAGCAGCGACTCCGAGTGGTCCGCGCCGGTGCTCTGGAACACCCGCGCGCGCTCGGCCAGCGGCCCGGCGAGGGCCGGTTCGGACGCCGTCGCGGCCCACCACTGCTCCCAGTCCTCGGGCGGGCCGTCGTTGAATTTGCGCCGCTTCTCGGTGTCGTGCAGCGCTCGCTCCAGGCGGCTGAGCACGGGGTTCTCGTCCTCCACCTGCATGTGGTCGCCGTTGAGCAGGATCCCGCCGGGACGCAGCAGGGAGAGCACCTCGGTGTAGACGGACCGCAGGTTCTCCTCGGACAGCCAGTGCAGGGCGGTGGTGCTGACCGCCACGTCGGCCGGGCGGCTGAGTTCCAGGGAGCCGCTCCAGCCCGGTACGCGCAGATCGACGTCGGTGAAGCGCAGGCCCTTGACGTGCGAGTATCCGGACCGGCCGAGGGAGAGCAGCAGCGGATCGACGTCGAGCGCGATCACGGTGGCCCTGGGCAGGCGGGAGAGCAGCCGGACGGCCAGCGAGCCGGGGCCGCACCCCAGGTCGAGCACGAGCGGGTCGGGACGCCCGGCCGCGGCCTCGACGGCGTCCACGAGGGCGGTGAAGCGCTCCTCCCGGTCCGGGAGGTAGCCCTCCTGCTGCAGGTCCCAGCGGGCGATCCAGTCGTGTGCGGTCTGCGGGGTGAGTGACGGCACGGGCGTCTCCTTGTCACTGTCGTCTATGCTTTCGACAGTGATGAAGCTATCTCAGGGGAGGTGACTGGTCAAGTGAATTTCAACAGTCACGGGGATCGTGTGGTGGCGGTGGCGGTGGGGCTGGTGAACGTCCTGACGCCGGGGGAGCGGCGCGGCCGGCCGTACCGCGCGCCGCAGGGCGCCGAGCTGTGCGAGGCGGTCACGGAGACGTTGCGCCTCGGGGTCGGCCGTCATCCCGGGGTGAGCGGGGAGGTCGCGGACGAACTGATGGGCGTGGCCGCCGAACTGCGCGTGGTCTTCGAGGCCGTGGACGCCGGAGACGTCGACCGGGCCGCGGGGCACGTCAACGGGCTGCTGGCGCTGTACCGGGCCAGGCCGTACCTCGACCGCCACGACGGCGAGCCGTGGCACCTGCACTTCCACGGCCCCGGCGGCAGCAACGCCGTCGAATGGGGCGCGAGCTGCGCCACCGGCCTGGCCGTGGTGCTCGGCGGCGAACTGCACGACCGGCTCGGCATCTGCACGGCCCCGGCGTGCGACCGCGTCTTCGTGGACACCTCGCGCAACGGAACCCGCCGGTTCTGCTCCACCGCCTGCCAGAACCGCGTCAAGGCCGCCGCCTTCCGCGCCCGCGAGGGCACCTCCCGCCGGGACGCTTGACCCTGCCCCAGGGGCAGGGTCGCATCTTCGGTGCCACGACCGGCTCGTCAGAGAGGAAGGACGCGTGATCACCATCGGCAGGCTCGCCGCCTACGCGGGGGTGACGATCAAGGCCGTCCGGCACTACCACCGGCTGGGCCTGCTGGAGGAGCCGCCGCGCGACGCCTCCGGCTACCGGCGGTACGACGCGGGGCACGCCGTCCGGCTCATCGAGATCAGGACGCTGGCCGAGGCGGGCGTCCCGCTCGCCCGCGTCAAGGCGATGCTGGCCGCCGACCCCGAGGGGTTCGCCGCCGCGGTCGCCGAGATCGACCGCGCCCTCGCACGGCGCGTCGAGGAACTGCTGCGCGTCCGCGAGCGCGTCGCCGCGCTCGGCGCCGGCGACCGGCTGTTCGTCTCCGCCGACGTCGCCGGCTACCTCGAACGGCTGAGCGAGATCGGCGTCAGCGACCGCGCGGTGCGGATGGAACGCGACGTCTGGATCCTGCTGCAGTCGGTCTCGCCCGTCGAGGCCGCCGTCTGGATCGAGGACAAGCTCGACGCCATCGAGGACCCCGAGTTCCGCGCCATCTACCTCGGCTACGACGCCGCCTTCGACTGGTCTCCGGACGACCCCCGGCTCCCCGAACTGGCCGAGCGCGCCCGCCGCTGGACCCAGGCCAGGTACGACGGCTCGCGACTCCCGGTCGGCGACCCGACGCCGTCCGGTTCGCCGCCGCCTCGGCGGGCGCGACGTCTCCCGCCTGGCAGCGCCTCGCCGAACTGGCGTCCGGGGGCGGGTCCAAGCCGACCCTGTGATCCGGACCGGACACGGGTCGGGACACGGGTCGGGACACGGACCGGGTTCGCCCGCAGTGGCCGCGCCAGCGTGCCCCCGGGGGGTAGGCGCGTGGCGTGCACGGTCGGACCTGTGCGGGCGAACCCGGTGCTAGGGGGCTGCGCGCACAATGATGCGACAGCGGGGGTGGCATCAACGTTGCATCGCGCCATGGGCCGATAGCGGCCGGGGACGGGGGAGCGGCATCGACCGATCGGTTGATTTCCGCGTCAGCCGGAGCCGCGCCGGAACGTAACCGCGCGGTCGATCCGCCAAGGGGGCCTCCGAGGCGAGGATTTCCCCATGGCAGTCATCGAGGTGCGCGACCTCACCAAGAAGTACGGCACGTTCACGGCGCTCGACGGCGTCTCCCTGTCCGTGGAAGAGGGCGAGATCTTCGGCATCCTCGGGCCGAACGGCGCCGGCAAGACCACCACCGTGGAATGCATGGAAGGCCTGCGCCGGGCCGACTCCGGGTCGATCAGCGTGCTCGGCGTCGACCCGGCCAAGGACCGGCGGGCGCTGAGCGATCGGATCGGGGTGCAGCTCCAGCAGAGCCTGCTGCCGGAGAACATCAAGGTCAGCGAGGCCCTGCGGCTCTACGCCTCCTTCTACGACCGGCCCCGCGACTGGCGGGAGCTGCTGCGCCAGTGGGGCCTGGAAGACCGCCGCGACGCCCGCTTCGGCAAGCTGTCCGGCGGACAGAAGCAGCGGCTGTTCATCGCCCTGGCACTGGTCGGCGACCCCCGCGTGGCCTTCCTCGACGAGCTGACCACCGGCCTCGACCCCGCCGCCCGCCGGGCCACCTGGGAGCTGGTCAAGCGGGTCCGGGACGAGGGCGTCACCGTGGTCCTGGTCAGCCACTTCATGGACGAGGTCGAGGAACTGTGCGACCGCGTCGCGGTCTTCGACCGTGGCCGCGTGGTCGCCACCGACACGCCCTCCGGCCTGGTCGCCTCCCTCGACGCCGAGCACCGCATGCGCTTCCGCCCGGTCGCCCCCCTCGACGAGGCCCTCATCGCCGCCCTGCCCGGAGTCGCCTCCGTCACCCGCAGCGGATCCATGGTCACGGTCACCGGCACCGGCGACTTCGTCACGACCGTGACCGCGGCCCTGGCCCGCCACCACGTCCCGGTAGCCGACCTCCGAGTCGAACAACGCACTCTGGACGACGCCTTCCTGGCCCTCACCGGCCGCCCCTTCGAATCCTGACCCACCCCCTCTCCGCCACCCCCGGCCCCCCGAACCGTCGCCCCCGGTCGGATCCACCGGCCCCGCCGTCCTCACCTCTCCGGCGCCACCCGCTGGGCCTCGACACTCCCGCCTCGGCACGAACCCCGCCCCCCTCGGGATCCCCGAATCCCCCGCTCCGGCGGTCGAGGAACCGACCGTCGCCCCATCACTCTGGAGTCACCCGATGACCGGCTTTCCGATGCTCACCCGGATCGAGACCAGCCTGTTGCTGCGCGATCCGGCGACGCTCTTCACCATGATCATCCCGTTGTTCATCCTGGTGATCTTCAGCAGCGGCGGTGATCCCGGTGACGGCACGCTGCCCGCCATGACCATGACGATTTCCATCGGGCTGGTCGGCCTCTACATGGTGCCGACCGCGCTGGCCACCTACCGTGAGCGTGGCATCCTGCGGCGCATGTCCACCACGCCCGTCAGTCCGGGCGCGCTGCTCGGGGTGCAGCTCGTACTGCAACTGATCTTCGCGGTGGCCGCCTCGGCGGTCCTCGTCGGGGTGTGGACGTTGCTGTACCGGGCCGCGCCCCCCGCGAGTCCCGCGACGCTGTTCGCGATCTTCCTCGTCGGCGCGGCCGGCGTGTTCGCGATCGGTCTGGTCATCGCCGCGCTGGCGCCCGGCGGGCGGGCGGCCAACGGGATCGGGGTGCTGCTGTACTTCCCCCTCGCGTTCCTCGGCGGGCTCATGCAGCCCAAGGAGATGATGCCGGAGTTCCTGGCCGGGCTCGGTGAGTTCACCCCGCTGGGCGCGTTCCGGCAGGCCGTCCACGACGCATGGACGGGCGCGGCGGTCCAGCCGCACCTGCTTGGCATAATGGCCGCTTACGCGGTGGTCGCCGGTTTCGTGGCGGCACGGTTCTTCCGCTGGGAGTGAGACGGCGATGCAACAGGGCGACGCCCTCGATCTGGCGGAGCGACGGCTGGCCGCGGCCGTGGCGGTCGCGCCCTACCTGCTGCTGGTCGTCTCCACCGGGCTTTCCTGGGTGCTCGACGACAACTCCTGGTCCGGCCGTCTGACCACGCTGGGCCTGGCCCTCCTGGCGGCGGCGTGGCTGCGCTGGGCGCTCCCGGACGACCCGCCCCGATTCCACGACGAGCCCCAGCCCCAGCCCCAGCCCGAGCCCCAGCCCGAAGTAGGGGGCGGGCGCAGAGCAGGTGTCTACATCGTGGGCCTGCTGGTGCTGATCGGCCTGCTGAGCGCGCGCAGCGCGTGGTTCGCCGGGTTCTTCGGCTTCACCGGCTACCTGCACGCCTGGGCCCTGCTGCGGGGACGCTGGCGGATCGCCGGGGTGTCCGCCACCGCCGCGGTGGTCGTCGCCGCCTTCTTCCGGGGACTGCCCGACCCCACCCCCGCCTCGATCTTCTCCTACCTGGCCCTGGTCTTCTGCACCGTGGTCCTGGTGGTGCTGTTCAGCAAGGTCGGCGACGTCACGGCCGGGCAGAGCAGCCGCAGACAGCGGATGGTGGCGCGGCTCGCCGAGGCCAACGCCCGGCTGGAGGAGACGATGCGGGAGAACGCCGGGCTGCAGGCCCAGCTCCTGCTCCAGGCCCGCGAGGCCGGGATCACCGACGAGCGGCAGCGGATGGCCCGCGAGATCCACGACACCCTCGCCCAGGGGTTCATCGGCATCCTCACCCAGATCCAGGCCGCCTCGCTGGCGCGCGAGGACCCCGCGACATGGCAGCGCCACCTCGACAACGCGGCGGCCGTGGCCAGGCACAGCCTGGCCGAGGCGCGTCGCTCCGTGCACGCCGTGGCCCCGGCCGAACTGGAGTCGGCCCGGCTGCCCGAGGCGCTGTCCAACGTCGCCGCGCGGTGGTCGCAGCTGAACGGCGTGCGGGCCGACGTCACGACCAGCGGCGACGTCCGCCCGCTGCACCCGGAGGTCGAGGTGACCCTGCTCAGGATCACCCAGGAGGCGCTGTCCAACGTGGCCAAGCACGCCGACGCCACCAGGGTCGGGGTGACGGTCTCCTACATGCCCGACGTGGTCAGCCTCGACGTCCGCGACGACGGAACGGGGTTCGATCCCGACGCGGTCGCGGACGGCGGGGGCTTCGGGATGACCTCCATGCGGCAGCGGGCCGGCAGCCTGTCCGGCACGCTGGTCGTCGAGTCCGAGCCGGGGGCCGGTACGGCGGTGTCGGCCACCGTCCCGGCGCACGATTCCAGATGACATTCCAGATGACATTCCCGGCGAACACGAGAGAGGCGGTGACGGTGGACGGCGAGCCGATCCGGTTGATGATCGTCGATGACCACCCGGTGGTCCGCGACGGCCTGCGCGGCATGTTCGCGGGCGAGCCCGGCTTCGAGGTGGTGGGGGAGGCCGCCGACGGCGCGCGTGCCGTCGAGCTGGCCGAGGAGCTGCGTCCCGACGTGATCCTGATGGACCTCCGGATGCCCGGCACCGACGGCGTGACCGCGATCAGACGGCTGGCCGAGCGCGGCGTGCCCACCCGGGTGCTGGTCCTCACCACCTTCGACACCGACAGCGACGTGCTGCCCGCGATCGAGGCCGGGGCCACCGGCTACCTGCTGAAGGACGCCATGCCCGACGAGCTGACCCGGGGCGTCCGCGCCGCCGCGCGCGGCGAGTCGGTGCTGTCGCCGTCCGTCGCCACCCGCCTGATCGGCCAGGTCCGTGCGCCCGCCGACCCGCTGAGCCCGCGCGAGCTGGAGGTGCTCGGCCTGATCGCCAGGGGTTCCACCAACCGGGAGGCCGCGGCCCGGCTGTTCATCAGCGAGGCGACGGTGAAGACCCACCTGCTGCACATCTACGCCAAGCTGGGCGTCAACGATCGCGCCTCGGCGGTGGCCGCCGCCTTCGAGCGGGGCCTGTTCGCCAGGTGAGCGCGCCGGCCGGGGCCGGGCCGGTCAGGTGCGTCTGCGGCTGAGCACGAACGCGACGTTGACCGCCACGATGCCGAGCCAGATCAGCAGCATCATCTCGATCGGCGCGTCGTTGGCGATCGCCACGGTGCTGGTGCCGGTGCCGAAGATCAGCGACACGATGGCCAGCGCCAGGCCCTGGTTGTCGTTGGCCCGCGCCTGCCCGGGCGGCCGGGGCAGGTTGCGCGCGGCCATCTCCTGGGCCACCCGCTGCTCGATGCGGCTGTCCACCTTCTCCAGGAAGCCTTCCACGATGGCGTCCTCGTAGTCGGGACCAAGGTCGCGGCGTGCCGCGACGGCGGCCTTCAGCTCGTCGGACGTGCCGGGAGGTGTCATGGTCGAGATGGTGGCATAGATTTGGGCTGCTTTCATCAGGGATCACCCCGATGTGGTCTAGGGGCCGCCGCCCTGCGGATCACCGGGCCAGGATGTCGTCCAGGTCGTAGGAGACCGGCCGTTCGAGCTGCTCGTACGTGCACGACTCCGGGGTGCGGTCCGGCCGCCAGCGGCGGAACTGCGCGGTGTGCCGGAACCGGTCGCCCTCCATGTGGTCGTAGGCGACCTCCACCACCAGCTCCGGGCGCAGCGGGACGAACGAGAGGTCCTTCTTGGCGTTCCAGCGCGACACATTGCCGCCGGGACGGCGCGGCGCGGCGGCAGCGGACGCCTCGTCGCCCTCCTGCCGGGCCGGGGTCATCCACGCGCCCCACGGGTGGCTCTCAAGGTCGGTCAGGTACGGCTTGACCTCGTCGATCAGCTCCGCCCTGCGCGCCATCGGGAACGACGCCGCCACCCCGATGTGATGCAGCCGCCCCGTGTCGTCGTACAGGCCTAGCAGCAGCGACCCGACGATAGGCCCGCTCTTGTGCTCCCGGTAGCCGGCGACCACGACGTCGGCGGTCCGCTCGTGCTTGACCTTGAACATCGTCCGCCGGTCCGGTTCGTACGGCAGGCCGCCGGGCTTCACCACGATCCCGTCGAGTCCCGCCCCCTCGAAGGTGTCGAACCAGCGCTCGGCCACCCGCGCGTCCTCGGTGACCGGCGTCAGCCGGATGGACCCGCCCGGCTCGCCGAAGATCTCCTCCAGCCGCTCCCTGCGCCGCGCGAAGGGCGTCTCCATCAGGTTCTCGTCGCCGAGCGCCAGCAGGTCGAAGGCGATGAACGACGCGGGCGTCTGCTCGGCCAGCAGCTTCACGCGCGAGGCCGCCGGGTGGATGCGCAACTGCAGCGCGTCGAAGTCGAGCACCTGCCCCTGGCGGAGCACGATCTCGCCGTCCATCACCACCCGGTCCGGCAGCTCGCGCCGGGCCGCCTCGACCAGTTCGGGGAAGTAGCGGGTGAACGGCCGCTCGTTGCGGCTGCCCAGGTAGACCTCGTCGCCGTCGCGGAAGATGATGCAGCGGAAGCCGTCCCACTTCGGCTCGTAGAGCAGCGTGCCGTCCTGTGGCGGCAGCTTCTTGATCGCCTTGGCCAGCATCGGCGCCACCGGCGGTTGCACGGGCAGGGTCACGATTCCTCCCTGACATATCTGGTGAAGAGGAACCCGTCCTCCTCCAAAACATCGGCCAGCCGCAGCGGGGTGCGGCCGGCCGGGCCGTCCAGCACCCTGGCCGCGCCGCCGCCGAGCAGCAGCGGGCTGACCGTCAGGCACAGCTCGTCGATCAGGCCGTCGGCGGCGAGCTGGGCGTTGAGCCGCGGCCCGCCCTCGCACAGGATCCGGTCGTGGCCGCGTTCACGCAGCGCGGCGACGGCGCGGCCCATCTCGACCCGGTCGCCTCCGGCGACCACCACGTCGGCCACCGCCGAGGCGGCCTGCCTGCGGTCGAGCGGCGCGGCCTCGCAGGTGATCACGATCGGCCGCGCGGTGCCGGGCGACCCGGCGAAGAAGTCGCCGCCGAGGTCGAGGTCGAGCCCGCGCGTCACCACGGCGATGGGCGGCGTGGGCGGACGCCCGGCCCGCGACTCCCGCCACGACTCGCGCGGCGCCACCGGCCCGTATCCCTCGGCCCGGACCGTGGCGGCCCCCGCCAGGATCACATCGGCCAGCCCGCGCAGCACCTGGAACGCCCGCTTGTCAGGCGGCCCGGACAACCCGCCCGACCGCCCCTCGGTCCAGGCGGCCCCGTCGGCGCTCGCCACCATGTTGACCCGTAGCCAAGGGCGGTCCGGGTACGCGTATGCCGTGGGCAAGTCCACATCGGCTTGCTCGGCAGGATAGATACGCCGCACATCTCCTACCTTGTCACACCCTCCCCGTCACCTGCGATTTCCATGATAATTCGTGCTGGTGTTCGGGTGTGAGTGTGGGGGGCAATGGGTCTGGAAATCTGAAACCCGGCGGCGGTTGCGTGCGCGAGGATCCCGCGGCACGCGGCCTGGCTCCACCACATCGGGGGCGGGCCGCCCAGCCAGGCGTCCTCGGTGCCGCTCCACCGCTCCCAGCCGGTGGTGGCCAGCAGCACGCCCGAGGGGCGCCGCTTCGTAGCCCCGGCGCACCCGTTCGGTCTGCTCGCGCATGTCATCAGGCTAGAGGGCCTGCCCGAGATGCCGCCTTGTTGTAACGGATGGTCATCGGGCGGGTGATATGCGTAGCGTACCAGGCGAGAGACGGAGATCATCAGGAGGAGCTCGTGCCGCTGGTCGCTGTCGGAACGTGGTTGGTGGCGGCCTTGGCCGGAGGGCATCTGCTGTACCTGTGGCTCGCCGGTGGCGGGCTGCGCCGGCAGGCCACCAAGGTCACCAGGTTTCCGGCGACGCTGATCTTCTCCCACATGGCCTTCGCCGTCACCGCGCTCGGCTGCTGGGTGGTCTACCTGCTCGCCGAGGACCCGCGTTACGCCTGGATCTCCTGCGCGGTGCTGGCCGTGGCGGCGTTCCTCGGGTTCACGATGTTCACCCGCTGGCTCGGCGGCGGGCGCCACGCGCGGGGGGCCGAACAGCGCTTCCCGGTGGTCGCGGTGCTGCTGCACGGCCTGGCCGGGGTGGCGACGTTCGTGCTGGTGCTGCTCGCGGCGGCCCTCAAGGGCGGGTGAGCCGGGGCCGGGCCCTTCACCAGCGGGCGCGCGGGCGGCGGAGGATCTGCATCGACCGGCCGGTGACCGGGACCTGCGAACCCGGCGCACACGCCTCTTCGGTGAACCGCTCGTCGCGCGGGCCGTCGTCGTCGGCGGTGTCCAGGACGGGCTGCCAGCCGTCGCCGAACTCCTCGCCGGGCAGGGTGAAGGTGAGGTCTTCGTGGTGGGCGTTGATCAGCAGCAGGAACGAGTCGTCCAGGATCTTCTCGCCGCGCGGGCCGGGTTCGTCGATCGCCTCGCCGTTCAGGAACACCGCCAGCGACTTGGCGTAGCCGGTGTGCCAGTTGGCCGCGGTCATCTCCCGGCCGGCCGGGGTGAACCACACGATGTCGCGCTGGCCGTCGGTGGCGCGGCGGCCGTGGAAGAAGCGGCGGCGCTGGAAGACGGGGTGCGCGCGGCGCAGCGCGGCGATCGAGCGGACGAACTCCAGCAGGCCGGATTCGGTGCGCGCCAGCGACCAGTCCAGCCAGGACACCTCGTTGTCCTGGCAGTAGGCGTTGTTGTTGCCGTCCTGGGTGCGGCCGAACTCGTCGCCCTCGCTCAGCATCGGCACCCCCTGCGAGACGAACAGGGTGGCCAGGAAGTTGCGCCGCTGCCGCCGCCGCAGCCGGACG
This sequence comes from Spongiactinospora sp. TRM90649, assembly GCF_029382225.1. Classification (GTDB taxonomy): domain Bacteria; phylum Actinomycetota; class Actinomycetes; order Streptosporangiales; family Streptosporangiaceae; genus Spongiactinospora. Next base: position 14,274 of record NZ_JARLTC010000038.1, on the reverse strand, counting down.
ATCTCCGGGTCCTCGACCGGGCCCTCGGCCCCGCAGTTCCACGACCGGTTGTCGTCGGTGCCGTCGCGGTTGCCCTCGAAGTTGGCCTCGTTGTGCTTGCGGTTGTAGGAGACCAGGTCGTTGAGAGTGAAGCCGTCGTGGCAGGTCACGAAGTTGATGGACGCCACCGGGCGGCGCCCTGAGGAGGCGTAGAGGTCTTGCGAGCCGGTGAGCCGGGAGGCGAACTCCGGGAGCATCGAGCCGTGGCCGCGCCAGAAGTCGCGCATGGAGTCGCGGTACTTGCCGTTCCACTCGGTCCACAGCGGGGGGAAGTTGCCCACCTGGTAGCCGCCGGGGCCGACGTCCCACGGCTCGGCGATCAGCTTGACCTGTGAGATCACCGGGTCCTGCTGGATGAGGTCGAAGAACGCGCTGAGCCGGTCGACGTCGTGCAGTTCGCGGGCCAGCGCGGCGGCGAGGTCGAAGCGGAAGCCGTCCACGTGCATCTCCAGGACCCAGTAGCGCAGGGAGTCCATGATGAGCTGCAGGGCGTGCGGGGAGCGCACGTTGAGCGAGTTGCCGCACCCGGTGTAGTCGAGGTAGTAGCGGCGGTCGCCGTCGTGGAGGCGGTAGTAGGCGGCGTTGTCGATGCCACGGAAGCCGAGCGTGGGGCCCATGTGGTCGCCCTCGGCGGTGTGGTTGTAGACGACGTCGAGGATGACCTCGATGCCCGCCTCGTGCAGTGCCCGCACCATCGCCTTGAACTCCTGGACCTGCTCACCGGCCTGCCCGGAGGAGCTGTAGGCGTTGTGCGGGGCGAGGTAGGCGACGGTGTTGTAGCCCCAGTAGTTGGTCAGCCCCCGCGCCACCATCGCGTGCTCGGGCACGAACTGGTGGACCGGCATCAGCTCGACGGCGGTCACGCCCAGGCCGAGCAGGTGCTCGATGACCGCGGGGTGGGCCAGCCCGGCGTAGGTGCCGCGCTGCTCGCGCGGCACGTCGGGGTGGCGCATGGTGAGGCCGCGCACGTGCGTCTCGTAGATGACGGTCTGGTGGTACGGCGTGCCCGGCCTGCGGTCGGCGCCCCAGTCGAAGAACGGGTTGACCACCACGTTCTTCGGCATGTACGGCGCGCTGTCGTCGCGGTTGAGCCGCCCCGGGTCGGTGAACCGGTAGGAGAACAGCGACTCGTTCCAGGTGACGTCGCCCTCGATCGCCTTGGCGTAGGGATCGAGCAGCAGCTTGGCCGGGTTGCACCGGTGCCCTCTGGCGGGGTCATAGGGGCCGTGCACGCGAAAGCCGTAACGCTGCCCGGGCATGATCCCGGGAAAGTAGCCGTGCCAGACGAAGCCATCCACCTCCGGCAGATCGGCTCGTTCCTCACGCCCGTCGTCGTCGAACAGGCACAGCTCGACTCGCTCGGCGACTTCGGAGAAGACCGAGAAGCTCGTGCCGACGCCGTCCCAGGTGCCGCCGAGCGGATACGCCTGCCCAGGCCAGACCTCACGCATGTGGCCCCATTGTCCTCCTGTCCGTGTCGTTCCCGCAGGCCGTTCCCCAGTTGTGACCCGGACGCCCCGCCACGAAGGAGGGGCGTCCGGGGCGGATCTCAGTCGAGCAACTCGGCGTTGAGCGTGATGGTCGTGCCGGCGAGCGCCTTGCTCACCGGGCAGTTGGCCTTGGCGTTCTCCGCGGCGGTCTGGAAGTCCTCGGCGGAGATGCCGGGCACCTGCGCCTTGACCGACAGCACGATGCCGGTGATGCCCTCGCCGGGCTGGAAGGTCACCTCGGCGCTGGTGTCCACCGTCTGCGGCGGGGTGCCCGCGCCGGCCAGGCCGTGCGACAGCGCCATGGAGAAGCAGGTGGAGTGGGCGGCGGCGATCAGTTCCTCGGGGGAGGTCTTGCCGTTGGCCTGCTCGGCCCGGGACGGCCAGGAGACGTCGAAGCTGCCGACCCCTGAGGATTCGAGGTCGACCGAGCCGTATCCGGTGAGCAGCGGGCCCTTCCAGTGGGCGGTCGCCTTGCGCGTGGTAGCCATGTGTTTCTCCCTTCTTCGAAGCAGAAGCCTATGGGGCGGGGGAGATCACACCGGCACGGCCCGCCCGGTCAGAGCGTCAAGATCCGTCCCAGCGGGGAGAGTGCCGAAGGCGCGGCCCCCGTCCCCCGCGAGCCGGGAGGCGCAGAACGCGTCGGCCACGGCGTGCGGGGCCAGGCGGACCAGCAGCGAACCGGTGAGGGCCAGGGCCATGTCCTCGGCGATCCGCCGGGCCCTGACCTCCAGGTTCTCCTCGTCGGCCAGCGACTTGCGCAGCCGGTCCACCGCGTCGTCGAGCCGCCGGTCGCCGCCCGCCGCCAGCGTCACCTCGGCGAAGTACGCGTCGCGGGCGCCGGGCTCCTTGGCCAGCGAGCGCAGCACGTCCAGGGCGGCCACGTTGCCCGAGCCCTCCCAGATCCCGTTCAGCGGCGACTCGCGGAACAGCCGGGGCATCTGCGACTCCTCGACGTATCCGTTGCCGCCCAGGCACTCCAGCGCCTCGGCGGCGTGGACGGGGGCCCGCTTGCACACCCAGTACTTGGCCGCGGCCAGCGCCGTACGGCGCAGCGCCGACTCCGCGCGGTCGCCGGAAAGGGCCCGGTCGGTGGCGCCGGTCAGCCGGGTCATCAGCGTGGTCGCCGCCTCCGACTCCAGCGCGAGGTCGGCCAGCACGTTGCGCATCAGCGGCTGCTCCGACAGCCGCCTGCCGAAGGCGGAGCGGTGCCGCGCGTGGTGGATCGCCTGGACCACGCCCGCGCGCATCCCGGCCGCCGACCCGATCACGCAGTCGAGCCTGGTGGAGTTGACCATCTCCAGGATGGTCCGCAGGCCCCGGCCCTCCTCGCCGACCAGCCAGGCGACCGCGCCCTCGTACTCGACCTCGGCGGAGGCGTTGGACCGGTTGCCCAGTTTGTCCTTCAGCCGCATCAGGCGCATCGCGTTGCGCGTGCCGTCCGGCAGGACGCGCGGCAGCAGGAAACAGGAGAGCCCGTCGGGCGTCCGGGCGAGCACCAGGAACAGGTCGCACATCGGCGCGGAGTTGAACCACTTGTGCCCGACCAGCGAGTAGGTGCCGTCGCCGAGCCGGTCGGCCGTGGTGGTGCCGGCGCGCACGTCGGAGCCGCCCTGCTTCTCGGTCATCGCCATCCCGGCCAGCACGCCGCGCTTGCCCGCGGGCGGGCGCAGGCCGGGGTCGTAGGAGCGGGAGGACAGCAGCGGCTCCCATTCGGCGGCGAGCGCCGGGCTGTGGCGCAGCGCCGCGACCGAGGCGTAGGTCATCGACACCGGGCAGCCGTGGCCCGCCTCGACCTGTGACCAAATGTAGAACTTGGCGGCCCTGGCCACGTGCGCGCCGGGGCGTTTGGCCGCCCAGGGGGAGGCGTGCAGCCCGTTCTGCACGGCCACGGTCATCAGTTCGTGCCAGGCGGGATGGAACTCCACCTCGTCCACGCGGTTGCCGTAGCGGTCGTGGGTGCGCAGGACCGGGGGGTGGTCGTTGGCCAGCCGTCCCCATTCCAGGGCCCGTTCGGAGCCGGCCAGGAGGCCGAGCCGGTGCAGTTCGCCGGACGCCCAGTCGGCGCCCTCGCGGCGCACTCCCTCGATCAGCGCCGCGTCGGCCGAGACGTCGTTCCCGGTCAACTGCGGAGCCTGGTTGAAGACTTCGTGAGTCACGGGACTGGCCTCCTGATATGGGCATGTGGCGCGCGGGTCCGGACATGTCACCATTGGTCATCATCTGGCTTAACTTTGCCGCCGAATAGTGGCATGCTCGGTTGGCGGTGAGCACGGCAAGGCCTCCGTCCGCGACGCTGGAGCGTGGTCTTAAGTGGAAGCGCCGGACACGGTGGTCGACGACCGCTTGTTGCACCAGCGAATCGTGGGCGGAGACGAGTCCGCTCTAGGGGAACTCTACGATCGCCTCGGGCCGCTGATCTTCAGCATGGCGGTCCGGGTGACCCGTGACAGAACAGTGGCAGAGGACATCACCCAAGAGGTCTTCATCACCTTGTGGGAACGGCCGCTGGCGTACGACCCCGACAAGGGGTCGCTGCGCACGTGGCTGGCCACCATCGCGCACCGCAGGTCGGTGGACCACGTCAGGGCCGAGGAACGCCGCAAGGTCTCGGCCCTCGGGCCGAGGCTGACCGAGCCTCGCCCGCCGGACCTGGAGGACCAGGTGCTGGACGCTGACGAGGCCGACCGCGTGCGGCAGGCCGTCCGGCGATTGCCGGAGGCTTTGCGCGAGGTGATCGAACTGGCCTACTTCGGTGGCCGTACATACCGTCAAGTGGCCGACGAACTCGGCTTGCCCGAGGGAACGGCGAAGTCACGGATACGGCTCGGGTTACGCACCCTGGCCGATGTCCTGACCGAGGAGGCGGTGTGATCATGGCTGATCCGGAGGGAAGGCTGTACATAGACGCCCTGCTGGAGGGTGGGCCGCCGGGCGGCGCCGTGCTGGAGAGCGCCGTCCGGCCGCGCCTGCTGACCGCGGCCCGGGCGCGCAGGCGGCCGATGGCGCAGGCCCCGGCGTGGGCCGAGCCCTTCGCGGGGCGTGTGGCGGCGATGGACGCCCTGCTCGGCTCGGTGGCGCCGGACGACTGGGACAAGGAGATCGTCGAAGGCTGGAACGTTCAGGAACTGGTGGCGCACCTGGCCGCCAAGGACGGGCTGCTCGCCGCGGTGGTCGGGGCGCCGGTCGCGGGGCCGCCGATCGTGGCGGACGATCCGCTCGGCCGTACCGCGCAGTTGCAGGAGCACGAGCGCGACCGCCCGCGCGAGCGGACCCGCGAGGACTGGCGCACCCAGGCCGACGCCCTGTGCGCCCACCTGACCGGGACGGCCCCGGACACGATGGTGGAACAGGGCGGCATGACCGCCCCCGCCATGGACCACCTCCTGGCCAGGATGCTGGAGACCTGGATCCATACCGAGGACGCCGCCGGGGTCGTCGGCGTGCGGCTGCCCCGCCCGCTGCCCGGCCACATCCACCCGGCTGCCGACCTGTGCGTCCGGCTGCTGCCGCTGACCATGCTGCTCTCCGGCATGGACGGCTCGGGCCGCGCCGCCCGCGTGACCCTGACCGGCGACGGCGGCGGCGAATGGGACGCGCCTCTCGGCCTCGGCGAGACGGCGAGCGCCACGGACGTCCACATCACCTGCGAGGTGAAGGACTTCTGCTTCCTGCTCGCCGGCCGGGGCGACCCCACCGCTTTCCCCTCCACCATCGAGGGCGACCAGGGACTCGGCCGCGACATCCTGCTCAGCGCGCCGGTGCTGTCCGGCCCCTGAACGTACTCCTTTCGAAAGGGGCATCCTCCCCAAGGAGGAAGGTAGTTCTCGAACCGGCGGCCTACATTGGTAGGCGTGAGTGATGCGATGCGAGCCTCCGACGCCGAGCGTGAAGCCGTCGTCGAGCGGTTGAAGACCGCCTCGGTGGACGGGAGGCTGACCTTCGGCGAACTGGCCGAGCGCACCGAGGTGGCCTACGGCGCCGCCACCCGCGCGGAACTGGACGCGGTCCTCTCCGACCTGCCCGAGAGCGCCCCCGCCCCCGCCGCGTCCGCCGCCGAGGGGGTCAAGCGGCGCTGGTTCGTATCGGTGATGGGCGAGACCAAGCGCCGCGGCAAGTGGCGCATCGACCGGGAGCTCGGCGCGGTGGCGGTGATGGGCGACGTCCTGCTCGACCTGCGCGAGGCCGAGGTGCGCGGGAACCAGGTCGATCTGATGGCCGTCTCCGTGATGGGCGATGTGAAGATCATCGTTCCCGACGGCGTCGACGTCGAGCTGGAGGGCGTGGCGATCATGGGGGACAAGCGGGTCGACGTGATGGAGGCCCCGGCGGGCACGGACGTCCCGGTGATCCGCGTGAAGGCGTACGCGCTGATGGGCGACATCAAGATCATCGGTGACTCGCGCGCCGATCCCATCCAGCGCGGCTGGGCCGTCTGGCGCGACCACCTGCGCGCCATCCGCGACCGGCACGTCCCGCCGCCGCCTCGATCGCGCTGGTGATCCCGCCGCAGAAGGGATCCGGGCGGATGCAACGCCAGGGGTGTGCCGGAGCGTAGAAGGGGTGACACCCCCCGGCAGTGAGGAGCCCGGATGCGGGATCGGGCCGACTTCGAGCGCTACGTCGAGCAGCGCTCCGCCCGGCTGCTGCGGACCGCGTTCCTGCTGTGCCGCGACTGGGCGACCGCCGAGGACCTGGTGCAGACGGCCCTCGCCAAGGCGTGGCTGGCCTGGCGGCGGGTGGGCGACAACCCGGACCCCTACGTCTACCGGATCCTCGCCAACACCCACGCCTCCTGGTGGCGCCGACGCTGGCGCGCCGAGATCCCCACCTCCTCGCCGCCCGACCGCGCCGTGGACGACGACACGGCAATGCTGCTCGGCGCCCGCGAAGCCGTGCGCCAGGCGCTGGCCGCGCTGCCCGTCAAGCAACGCGCCGTCGTGGTGCTGCGCTATTTCGCCGACCTGTCCGACGCCGAGATCGCCGTCGTCCTCGGCTGCTCGGTACCGACCGTACGCAGCCAGGCCAGCCGTGCCCTGGCCAAACTCCGCATCGACCCCGCGGCCCGTGCCGCGGTGCTCGGGGAGGGCTGACCGATGGACGAGACGGAACTGCGGGCTTTGCTCCAGGCCGATGACGATCCCGCGCCGAGGGCCGTCACCCTGGCCGACGTGCGGCGCAGGGTGCGCGCCATCCGCACGCGCCGGATCCGGACGGCGGGCGGCGTGCTGATGGCGGGGATCGCCCTGGTGGCCGCGGTCGTGCTCCCCGGGCGCGCGGCCTCGCCCTCCGGCGACGTCTGGGACCGTGCGATGACCGGGCCCTCTGCCCAGGTCCGGCCGTTCTACTACAGCTTCTCGCCGGGCAAGGAGCTGTACCAGGCCGAGTACGACCGGGGCGGCAGCCTGAAGCGCTTCGGCTACGACGGGACGGGCAGGCGCGTGGGCGTCACCGTCGAGTGCGCGCAGGGGACCGGCTACATCCTGCTGTGGGTCAACGGGGTGCTCGCCGACCAGGGGGAATGTGGTCCGCAGGGGTACCAGGTGCAGCGCATGGTCACCTGGTGGGACCGTGCGGGCCGCCGCCGTACCGGGCCGGACACCGCCGAGGCGATCGTGCTGCCGATCGCCGCCGTGGCGGCGGAGCGCGCCGCGGACGGCCCGCTGGTCGTCTCGGCCGATCGGGCGGCGCGGCTCGCCGCCGCCGCGCGGCCCTTCCCCATCTACGTGCGGATCAGCGTCAACGAGAACGAGTACGTCCACTGCCCCTATCCGCAGCAGATCGTCATCACCGACGCCCCCACGGGCCGCCGGGTGCTCTCCTCGACCTGCCCGCCCATGGACTGACCCATGATTCTACTTTGTAAAGGCACCCGGCCCCTTGGCGCATGGGTCAAGCGGGGCCCAGACCAGGGCGACGACCCCGATGCTCGGCACGGCCACGTCGACATCACGGCCGGTTTCCGCGCGCTGCGCAGCGAGAGCGACGTGTGACGGTCAGCCGGTGAGTCGCTCGGGGGAGGACAGGGCCTCGGTGTGGCGGTGCAGCACGAGGGTGGCCAGCTCGGGGGCCGGGCCGAGGACGTCGGCGACGACGTGGGCCCCGGCGGCGAGGGCGTCGCGGCGGATCTTGTCGGCGAAGTGCCCGGGGGCCAGCAGGTAGGGCGCGACCGCGATCCTGGGCGCGCCCGCGCGGACCAGGCGCCGGACGGCCTCGGCCGGGGTCGGGGAGCCCGCCGAGGCGTAGGCGGTCGCCACGGACCACCAGGGGCGCTCGCGGCTCCAGTCGCGGGCGATGCCCGCCACCACGGCGTTGGCGCGGGCGTCGCTGGACCCGGCCGACACCAGGACCACGGCGGTGCCCGGGTCGCCGGGCGTGACCCCGGCCTCGCCGAGCCGCCGCTCCAGGGCGGCGACCAGCAGCGGGTGGGGGCCGAGGGTGGTCGCGCGGTGGGTGCGCAGCCGGGGGTTGCGCGCGGTCGTGGCGGCCAGCGCCGCCGGGATGTCCACCCGGCTGTGGTAGGCCTCGGTGAGCAGCAGCGGCAGCACCACCGCCTCGGTGAGGCCGTGCAGGGCCTGGCCGAGGGTGGGCGGCGCGTGGTCGAGATAGGCGGAGCGGACCGGCAGCCCCGGTCGCTCCCGGCGTACCAGGTCGAGCAGGGCCTCCACGGTCGTGGCGGCGCGCGGATCGCGGGATCCGTGCGCCACCGCGACGAGCGGAACCCGCGGACGGCTCGCGGTGATCGGGGTCGTGCCGGGGGTGGACTCAGGGATCAAAGGTGGATTCCGCATTCGGTCTTGCCCATGCCGGACCAGCGGCCGCTGCGGGGGTCCTCGCCGTCGAGGACCTGGCGGGTGCAGGGGGCGCAGCCGATGGAGGGGTAGTTGTCGTAGTGCAGCGGGTTGATCAGCACGCCGTTGTCGGCGACGTAGTTGTCGACGTCCTCCTGCGTCCAGGCGGCGATCGGGTTGATCTTCACCATCTGCCGCTTGGCGTCCCACTCGACGACCTTGGCGTCGGTGCGGGTGACCGACTCGTCGCGGCGAATGCCGGAGACCCACGCCAGGTAGGGCTCCAGCGCCCGGTTGAGCGGCTCCACCTTGCGCAGGAAGCAGCACAGGTCGGGGTTGCGGCCGAACAGCCGGGGCCCGAGGTCGCGCTCCTGCTCCTCGACCGTGCGCGACGGCGTGATGTTGATCACGTTGACGTCGTAGACCTGCTGCACGGCGTCGCGGGTGCCGATCGTCTCGGCGAAGTGGTACCCGGTGTCGATGAAGAGCACGTCGATGCCGGGCTTGACCCGGCTGACCAGGTCGATCAGCAGCGCGTCGCTCATCGAGGAGGTCAGGCACAGCCGGTCGCCGAAGGTCGCCGCCGCCCAGCGGATGATCTCCCGGGCGGGCGCGCCCTCCAGGAACTTGGCGGCCGACTCGACGATGTCCTGAAGGTCGAGGGCGCCGCGCTGCTCGCGCAGCCCCAGTTCTATGTCCACCACACTCATTGGCCGTTCACCACTCCGATTCCGAGGAACTTCAGCTTGAACGCGCGGACGCAGGACCTGCAGAACCAGCCGCCGTCGCCCTCATAGGGCTCCAGGTCCTCTTCGCCGCAGTAGGGGCAGTGGAAGGGCACCGCGCGCTCGCTCATTTGAGGTCGGCCTCTTCCGCCCGCTGCACCCACTCGGCGAAGGTCTCGTTTTCCTTCTTCTGCGCTTCGAACTTGCGCACGACCCGCTCGACGTAGTCGGGTAGCTCGGCGGCCGTGGCCTTCAGGCCGCGGACCTTGCGCCCGAAGCCGGGGTTGACGCCGACCGAGCCGCCGAGGTGGACCTGGTAGCCCTCCACCTGGTTGCCCTCGCCGTCCACCACGAGCTGCCCCTTCAGGCCGATGTCGGCGACCTGGATGCGGGCGCAGGAGTTGGGACACCCGTTGACGTTGATGGTGAGCGGGTCGGTGAAGTCGGGCAGCCGGGTCTCCAGCTCGTCGATCAGCCGGGCCGCGCTGCCCTTGGTCTCGACGATGGCCAGCTTGCAGTACTCGATGCCGGTGCAGGCCATCGTCTGGCGGCGGAACGTGGAGGGGTTGACCTGCAGGTCGTTGGCCTCCAGTTCGGCCACGATGGACTCGACGCGGTCGGCCTCGATGTCGAGGATGACCATCTTCTGCTCGACGGTGGTGCGGACCCGGTCGGAGCCGTGCCGCTCGGCGATGTCGGCGATCAGGTGGAGCTGGTCGCCGCTGACCCTGCCGACCTTGGGGGCGAAGCCGACGTAGAAGCGGCCGTCGCTCTGCGGGAAGACGCCGACGTGGTCGCGCCGTCCGCCGCGCGGCAGCTCCGGGGAGGGGCCGTTGGGCAGGGTGTAGCCGAGGTACTCCTTCTCCAGCACCTCGCGGAAGCGCTCCGCGCCCCAGTCGTTGATCAGGAACTTGATCCGGGCGCGGTGCCGCAGCCTGCGGTAGCCGTAGTCGCGGAAGATTCCGGCGACGCCGGCCCAGACCTCGTGGGCCTGCTCGGGCCGTACGAACACGCCCAGCCGCTTGGCCAGCATCGGGTTGGTGGACAGGCCGCCGCCGACCCACACGTCGAAGCCCGTGCTGCCGTCGGCGAGCCGGACGCCCACGAACGCGACGTCGTTGATCTCGTGGACCGTGCAGTGCGCGGGGCAGCCGCTGATCGCGGTCTTGAACTTGCGCGGCAGGTTGGAGAACGCCGGGTCGCCGATGTAGCGGTCGTAGATGTCGCGGACCTGCGGGGTGCCGTCGATGACCTCTTCGGCGTCGATCCCGGCGAGCGGACAGCCCATGATGACGCGGGGAGTGTCGCCGCAGGCCTCCATGCTGGACAGGCCGACGGCCTCCAGCCGCTCCCAGATGTCGGGGACCGACTCGATCTCGATCCAGTGGAGCTGGATGTTCTGCCGGTCGGTGACGTCGGCGGTGCCCCTGGCGTAATCGTTGGAGATGTCGGCGATCACCCGGAGCTGTTCCACGCTGAGCTGCCCGCCGTCGATGCGGACGCGGAGCATGAAGTAGCGGTCGTCGAGCTCCTCCGGCTCCAGGATCGCGGTCTTGCCGCCGTCGATGCCGGGCTTGCGCTGGGTGTAGAGGCCGAACCAGCGCATCCGGCCGCGGAGGTCAGCGGGGTCGATCGAGTCGAAGCCCTGCTTGGAGTAGATGTCGATGATCCGCTGGCGGACGTTGAGCCCGTCGTCGTTCTTCTTGTTCTCTTCGTTCTTGTTGAGCGGCTCGCGGTAACCGAGGGCCCACTGGCCTTCGCCACGCGGGCGCTTGTGGTGGCGGTTCGCCGGCCTGGCCGGGGTTGTCATGGCGCGTCCTTTGCGTCAACGATCTTGGAGTGGACGCGCGGTTCAGGTTCCCTTCCGCCTCACCGTCGAGTGCGGGGGTGCCGTCTCATGAAAAAGACGCCTGACCGACCACGCGCCCAGGTCAGAGAACAGAACAGGGCAATGGTCAGCGGGCGTCGAAACAGATCGCGCTGCGGACACGCAGGAAGTCGACGTGGCGTCGCACGACGAGAAGCGGATCCGCTGGCATGTCCTAAACGATACCTTCCACGGCACGGATGTCCAATGTCGGGTCCATACTTTGGGACAACGGCTGGTCAACCCTGGCGTGGCCAGGTGACCGGCGGCTCGGCGGGACGCGGCCGCTCCTGGTGCTGACAGTCGCACCACGAGCCGCCCCGGCACTCGTCGTGCCGCCGGTCCTTGCACTTGTCGCAGATCACTTCACCATTATTTCTCCTCGCCGGGCCGCGGGCACCCGGCCCGGGCGGGGCATCATCGGAGCATGCGCACCGTTCTCAACGTGATCTGGCTGATATTCGCGGGAGTGTGGCTCGCCCTGGGGTATGTCCTGGCGGGCATCATCTGCTGCGTTCTGATCATCACCATCCCCTTCGGGATCGCCTCGTTCAGGATCGCGGCGTATGCGCTGTGGCCGTTCGGCCGGAGGGTGGAGCGGGATCAGTCGTCCGGTTGCCTGACCACGGTGGCCAACGTGATCTGGCTGCTGGTGGCCGGTGTGTGGCTGGCCATCGGCCATGTGGTGACCGCGATCCCGCTGTTCGTGTCGATCATCGGGATTCCGCTCGGGCTGGCCAACCTCAAGATGATCCCGATCTCGCTGCTTCCCCTGGGCGCCCGGATCGTGCCCGTGGACGACCCGAACTACCTGCTGAGATGAGTCGTTAGCCGGGTGTGTGCACGGGTAGTCTGCGAGGGATCGTTGCGGGCACGCGCCCGCAGTGCCAGAACCGTTGGGTGCCATGACGTCGACCGACGCTCCCTCGCAGGGCGCAAACAACGCGCGGGCCAAGGCGGAACGTAAAGTCCTGGCCACGCTTCGCCGAGTCCGGCGTCTGCCCCGGGCGGTCGCCGTCCGGGCGCGGGCCGGCCTCGGGCGCGTCCGCGACAGCGGCGCGTGGGCGCTGGTCCGCGCCACCACTTTGGCGGGCGTCGCCTACCGGGTCACCGGCCTGGCGGGTGAGGCCGCGTTCTTCGCGCTGCTGTCGCTGCCGCCGTTCGTGCTCGGCCTCATCGGCGTCCTGGCCCATCTGTCCACCTTCCTCGGCCCCGAGGTCATCCGCGACGTCCGCGACCGCATCGAGGAACAGGCGCACGTGCTGTTCACCGACAACGCGGTGGACCGCGTGGTGACCCCGCTGCTCGACGACGTGCTCGCGGGCGGCCAGGTGCCCCTGATCTCGCTGGGGTTCCTGTTGTCGCTGTGGTCGGGGTCGCGGGCGCTGTTCGTCTACGTCGATCTGATCTCGGTCGCCTACGGCCTGGGCGAGGAGCGGGGCATCATCCGCACCCGCATCATGTCCTTCGGCCTCTACATCGTGGCGCTGCTCATCGCGATCATCGTGATGCCGGTGCTGGTGGTCGGGCCGACCCTCGTCGTGGGGGCGATTCCGGCGCCCTACGCGGTGGTGGTCGACGTCCTTTACTGGCCGGTCCTGATCGTCGGCTCCGTGCTGTTCCTGACCGTGCTCTATCACGTGAGCGTGCCGGTGCGCACCCGTTGGTGGCGCGAGGTGCCCGGCGCGCTGCTCGCGCTGGTGATCTGGATCCTGTGCGCGGCCGTGCTGCGCGCCGTGCTGGCCGCGTGGTTCACGCCGCTGTCGGTGTACGGCTCGCTGGCCGCGCCGATCGCGGTGCTGCTGTGGCTCTACATCACCGCCCTGGCGGTGCTCATCGGGGCCACCCTCAACGCGGAGGTCGATCGCCTGTGGCCTGCGGCCGGGGCGGGACGGGCCGCACGCGGGGGGAGCTGAGCCCGATTCGCGGGTTCCCGGATCCGCTATCGTCTAAGCGTCGCGACTGGCGCGTCGAGGTGGGGAGAAACCACCGGGGAGCGAAGGGGCGGAGGCCGTGCGCCTGGGTCTTCGCGGGACCTCAACTCAAGGAGGAGAAATGAGTCTCGCCCAGGTTGATCCGCAGATCGCCGAGCTCATCAGGGAAGAGGAGCGCCGTCAGGCCGACACGGTCAAGCTGATCCCGTCGGAGAACTACGTCTCCAAGGCCGTGCTCGAGGCCACCGGCACCGTCCTCACCAACAAGTACTCCGAGGGCTACGCGGGCCGCCGCTACTACGAGGGCCAGCAGGTCATCGACCAGATCGAGACGATCGCGGTCGAGCGGGCCAAGTCGCTGTTCGGCGTGGCCCACGCCAACGTACAGCCCTACTCCGGCTCTCCGGCCAACCTCGCCATCTACCTGGCCTTCCTCCAGCCCGGCGACACGGTCATGGGCATGGGCCTGCCGTTCGGCGGCCACCTGACCCACGGCTGGTCGGTGTCGGCCACCGGCAAGTGGTTCACCCCGGTCCGGTACGGCGTGCGCCAGGACACCGGCCGCATCGACATGGACGAGGTCCGTCGGCTCGCCCTGGAGCACCGCCCCAAGGTGATCTTCTGCGGCGGCACCGCCATCCCGCGCCAGATCGACTTCCCGGCGTTCGCCTCGATCGCCAAGGAGGCCGGCGCGGTGCTGGCCGCCGACATCGCCCACATCGCCGGTCTGGTCGTGGGCGGCGCGCACCCGAGCCCGGTCGGCCACGCCGACGTCATCTCCACGACCACGCACAAGACGCTGCGCGGCCCGCGCGGCGCGATGCTGCTGGCCTCCGCCGACGAGCACGCCACCGCGCTGAACAAGGCGGTCTTCCCCGGTCTGCAGGGCGGCCCGCACAACCACACCACCGCGGCGATCGCGGTGGCGCTGCACGAGGCGGCCCAGCCGGAGTTCTCGACCTATGCCCACCAGGTGGTGGCCAACGCCAAGGCGCTCGCCGACGAGCTGCTCGCGCGCGGCTTCGACCTGGTCTCCGGCGGCACCGACAACCACCTGATCCTGATCGACCTGACCTCCAGGGGCGTCGCGGGCAAGCCCGCCGCGCAGGCCCTCGACCGGGCCGGTCTGGAGACGAACTACAACACCGTCCCGTTCGACCCGCGCAAGCCGTTCGACCCCTCGGGCATCCGCATCGGCACCCCGTCGGTGACCTCGCGCGGCATGGGCGAGGCCGAGATGCGGCAGATCGGCGCCTGGATGGACGAGGTCGTCGGCGCGGTCGCCAAGGGCGACGCCGAGGCGATCATCACCCGGGTCAAGAACGAGGTCAGCGAGCTGACCGGCCGTTTCGCCACCCCCGGCCTGTGACGACGGCCGACCACTGAACGCGAAGGGGGCCCCCCGGCCGGCGGGCGCCCCGCGCGCGCACG
>NZ_JARLTC010000037.1 GCF_029382225.1 Spongiactinospora sp. TRM90649 | reverse complement strand
CCCCGCCCCGCCCCCCCGGGGGGGCCCCCCCCCCCCCGGCCCGGCCCCCCCCCCCCCCCGCCCCGGCCCCCCGCCCCCCCCCGCGGGGGGGCCCCCCTTCGCGCGATCTACCTTGGCTATCAGCCCAGGTAGAGGTAGTCCGACCGGTACGGCACGCGCACGGTCGGCCGGCTCGCCGGGTCGCACGGCCCGGCCGGGGCGACGCCGCCCGCGGTGTTGAGCCGCAGGATCAGGGTCGCCCGGCCGAGCAGCCCGTCGCCGCCGGTCTGGGTGGCGTCGAGCAGCAGCTCGGGGATGTTCCCGGCGCCGTTGGCGGTCTTGGTGACGACCTTGCCGGTCACCGCGCTGCCGTCCGGGGCGACCCACTGGGGCGGACCGGCGGCGGGCCGTACGAACGAGTGGGCGATCGACCGGTCCAGCCGCGCCGCGACGCCGAGCTGGGTGTAGGCGTGGCCGCCGCCGTCCTGGCGGGTGCAGGCGTAGACCTGCGTGCCGCGCACGACCGGGGCCAGCACCGCCCTGGGCTGCGTGCCCAGCGCCGGGGCGAGACGGCCGCGCACCGCGCCGCCGTCGAAGGCCTTGGTGTGCAGGTTGGCGTACCAGTTGCCCGGGGCGCGGCGGATGCCGGCGGCGACCCGGCGATCCACGGGCGCGCTGCCCGCGATGCCGTTCACCGACGCGGGCAGGCCGTTCGCGGCGGCGAACAGGTCGGCCACGACGGGGCCGTTGACGCCGGGCGCGCCCCGGTGCACGTGCCCGTTGGTCGGGGCGTCCACCCGGCTCCAGGCGGCGGCGTAGTGCAGTGTCGTGCCCTGCGGGCGGATCAGCCACTCGGCGCCGCCGTCACGGTCACCGGTGCGCTTGCCGGGGGTGGGCACCTCCTGGCGCGCGTCGGCGAGCGCTCGCAGTGGCGCGGGGACGGGGCCGATGAGGACTCCGGCCAGGCTCACCGCCCGGTCGAGGCGGTGCAACTGGCCGCGGACGGCGCCGCCGGGGAATTCGGCGCTGTGCAGGTTGAGGTAGAAGCCGGTGGGGTTCGCGGCGAGTGCGCCGGCCAGCGCCGCGTCGCCCGCCCTGACCGTGCCGGAGACCGCGCTCGCCGTGCGGGGCAGCGCTCCGGCGAAGAAGCCCGCCTTCACCGCGCCGTTCGCCCCGGCCGTGCCCTGGTGCACGTGGAAGGCGGTGGGGGTGGCGACGCCCTTCCAGCGCACCGCGTAGGAGACCTCGTCGCCGCTGACGCGGATCACCGCGTAGGCGGAGCCGTCCCGATCGCCGGTCTTCGGCCCTCCCTTGGCGGGGACCTCGTTCGCGCCGTTCAGGCTCGCGGCGAAGTAGGCGTCGGTGGCGTCGGTCACGTCCGCGTGCCCGGCGCTGCCCGTGTTCAGGGTGCTCAGTGCGGTCAGCGTGGTCGCGGCGAGGAGGGCGAAGGCACGGGCGGACATGATGGACCTCACAGTGGTTGACTTCCGGTAAAGGTTTCTTCGGCCTCTGGTACGGCCTCTTCGACAAAGCCGGTTCAACCACTGAATCGGTATTTTTACCGCTATCGCCGGGTAATAGGAAAGGCCCTCCCGTCATCCACGGGAGGGCCTTTCCTCGAATCACACGCGAACGGTGAGAAGCGTCTTTCCGCTGGTGGTGACGACCTCGAAACGGTCGAGCCCTTCGGGGGGAAGGGCGGCTCCACCGTGCACATAGAGAGGATCCGGATGGCCGGGAACGCCGTACCCGGCCGAGGGCACCGCCCAGCCGGTGACCACCCGGCGTTCACCGGTCTTGGCGACCGCGACCAGCTCGCACTCCAGCGGCCCCTTGACTCCCTTGAGTTGCAGCGCGGCGTGGGTGCCCCAGGGCTTGGCCTCGACCACCAGCCCGCCGGAGACGCCGGGGGCGCCCGCTCCGGGGATGGGCTTCCCGCGCAGGTAGAACTCCTCGGCCGGGCCGTGGGAGTGGCCTGCGGCGACCGGCTCGGCGGCGCGCCCGCCGAGCGCGTTGCCCGCGGCCATGCCACCGGCCACCAGGGCGACGGCCGCGGCGACGCCGATCACGAACGTGCCCCGCCTGGCCCGCCGGTCGGCGGCCCTCTTCCTACGCATGAGGTCGATGACGCCACTGCTGTCGGGGACCTCGCCGGGTGGAACCGGGGCCGTGTCCTCGGCCCTGTCCTCGGCCGTCTCGTGGCCGGGGGGTTCTTTTGGGTCCTCGACCGGATCGACTCCCCGCAGCATGCCGGCCAGGCCGGTCATCTCCGACAGTTCCGCGGTGCACGGGGAGCAGCCGGTCAGGTGTTCGGCGAAGGCGCGCCGGTCGTCGTCGTCCAGCAGCCCGAGGGCGTAGGCGCCCACATCGGTGTGCTCGATCCGTGAGGTCATGCCGTCACCCCCCTTTCTTCCAGCGCGACGCGCAGCGCGCGCAGGGCGTAGTAGACGCGGGACTTGACGGTGCCGACCGGTATGCCGAGCACCTCGGCGGCGTCGGCGGCCGAGCGGTCCCGCAGGATGGTCTCGTTGAGCACCTGGCGGTGGGCCTCGGACAGCGACTTCAGTGCGTCGGTCACGACCACCTGGCGGAGCAGATCGTCCATCCGGTCGGGCATAGGCACGCTCTCCAAGTGTCCCTCACCCGCCTCGGGCGGCCGGGCGTCCCTGCGTCGCCGCTCATCGATCACGATACGTCTGGCCACGGTCGCCAGCCAGGGCATCAGCGAACCCGCCTCCGTGTCGAGCCGGTCGGCGCTGCGCCAGGCGCGCACCATGGTCTCCTGCACCACGTCCTCGGCCAGTTGGCGGTCGCCTCCGGTCAGCCGGATCACGAACCCCATCAGCGGCCGGTGGTACTCCCGGTACAGCGCCGCGACGACCGACTCGTCGTCGGGCCTGTCCCCGGACGGCCGGCGTAACCAGCCGCGTACTGGGCTTCGCGTGGTCTTCACGTCGGCTCCGTGGGATTCGGCCGGGGGGCAGGTGCTCAGTCGCATCATGACGCGCGTCCATCCGCCACACTCGTCGCCGGACGAACTCCGGCACCGCCAAGCGGTACGGCCCGCCCCCTCGCGCGGGTTCAACCGACCGCCGGAATTTCGCGGCGGTAATACGGATGAGGGAGCCGGGACGGGATGTTAGAGTTCGGGGAAAGCGGTCGCCCGATCCCGGGCGCCATGGCATCTGAGGAGGTGAGGTTCATGCGGGTCTACTCGGCGTGCCCGTTCATGTCACCCACCCCTGGGATGCCCGTGTCCATCTGACACGTCTCGCGAGGCATCCCGCGATCAAAGGATGCTGCGATGTCTTCGCCGGCGAACACCGGTTCTTTCGATCTTTCTCTGCTCGGCTGGGACGACTCCCTGGCGGCCGGGCTCACCGATGACACCCACAACACGCATGACACCGTCCCCGCGCGGGTCGCGCGGGTCGACCGGGGGGCGGCCGAGGTCATCGCCGCCGACGGCCACCACCACGTCCAGTACGGCGCCAGGATCCGGCGCGCGGCGGCGGCCGATCCGGTGGCGCTGCCCTGCGTGGGCGACTGGGCCGCGCTGCGGGCGCTGCCCGAGGGCCGGTACGAGCTGGCCACGGTGCTGCCGCGCCGTACCGCGTTCGTGCGGGGCGGGGTGAGCCGCGACTCGCGCGGTGGCCTGTCCGGCGACGGCCAGGGGCAGGTGCTCGCGGCCAATGTGGACGTGGTGTTCGTCGCCGAACCGGCGATGCACGCGACCGACCTGGCCGACCTCGGGCGCGTGGAGCGTCTGGTCGCGCTGGCCTGGGAGAGCGGCGCCACGCCGGTCGTGGTCGTCACCAAGACCGACCTGCTCGACCTGGGGCTGCCCGAACTGCTCGACGACGTGCGGGCCGCCGCGCCCGGCGTCGAGGTGCACGCCGTGTCGGCGATGGCCGGCGAGGGCGTCGCGGAGGTCCGCGCCCACCTGGCGGGCTCCGGGACGGCGGTCGTGCTCGGCGCCTCGGGCGCGGGCAAGTCCACGCTGGTCAACGCCATGGCGGGGGCGGAGGTGATGGAGACCCAGCAGGTCCGGGCGGGCGACGGCCGTGGCAGGCACACCACCGTGCACCGCGAGCTGATCCCGCTGCCCGGCGGCGGGCTGGTGATCGACACCCCCGGAATCCGCAGGGTGGGCCTTTACCAGATGAGCGACGGCGTCGACCTGGTTTTCGCGGACATCGAGGAACTGGCGCGCGAGTGCCGGTTCGCCGACTGCGGGCACCAGGCAGAGCCGGAATGCGCTGTAATGGCCGCCGTCGATTCCGGGGAACTGCCTGAACGGCGGCTGGAAAGCTGGTACAAGCTGCAGCGCGAGGCGGCCTGGATGGCGTCGCGGTCCGACGCGCGGGCGCGCAGCGAGCAGACCAGGAAGTGGAAGATCATTCACAAAGAGATGCGGCGCAGCGGCCGGAATCGCCCATGAGATGACCTCGGGTGCGGTATAAGCGCGCGGTGCGGCGGATGCCGCACCGCGCGGCCCGGTGTCTGGGCGCGAGCCATTGGGGTATGTCCGAAACCATGGGTGGAGAGCGTATTCGGCTCCCCTTCATCGACCGGTGGGAGGCGGGCCGGATCTTGGCCGAACGGCTCACCGGGCTCGGGCTCTCCGAGCCGGTGGTGCTGGCGCTGCCGCGCGGCGGCCTGCCGGTCGGGGCTCCGGTGGCCGAACGGCTCGGCGGGGTGCTCGACGTCCTGGTCACCCGGAAGATCGGTTACCCGCCGCAGCCGGAACTGGGCGTCGGTGCGATCGCCGAGGGCGGGGAGCCGGTCTTCGACGAGGAGCTGATGGGCCGGCTGGGGCTGTCCAGGGCCGCGCTCGCCCCGGTGATCGCGAGCGAGCGGGCCGAGCTGCGGCGGCGGGTGGCGGTTTACCGGGGCGACCGGCCGCTGCCCGAGCTGCGGGGGCGCGACGTGGTCGTGGTCGACGACGGCCTGGCCACCGGGAACACCGCGCGGGCCGGGCTGGCGGCGGTGCGGGCCGCGGGGCCCGCGCGGCTGGTGCTGGCGGTGCCGGTGGGAGCGCCGGAGACGGTCGAGTCGATGTGGCCGGCCGCCGACGACGTGGTGGTGCCGGTCACTCCGGCGAGCTTCCAGGCCGTGGGGCAGTGGTACGCGCGCTTCGGCCAGCTCACCGACGAGGACGTGCTGGAGATTCTGGGCCGTTACACACCGAACGCGTGATCATGACGAGCATGATCACGCGCTAGGGGAACGGCTGCTGCCGGGTTTGAGGGGGTCAGGCGGCGCTGATGCCGGCGCTCGCGGCACGGCGCATGCGACGGCGACGCTCGGAGGCGCGCTCGTCTTCGTTGAGTCCGCCCCAGGTGCCGTACTTCTCCGGGCGAGACAGCGCGTAGTCGAGACACTCGACACGCACGGGGCACTGGGCGCAGATGGCCTTGGCCTTGCGCTCTCGAATGTCACGCTCGGGCTGACGCTCGCCGTCAGGGCCGAAGAAAAGTACGAGGTCCTCACCCCGGCACGCGGCGTCGTCCTGCCAGCCCCAGCTTGGTCGCGGGCGGGCGATCTGCCGACGTACCTGAGACATGAGACAACCACCTTATAATGAGAGGTATTTCGGGTTTCTGCCGCATTGGACGCTTGTGGCGTCTCTGAGTCAACGCGTTACGTGCCCGTGGTGTTCCCGAGGGTCAGGTCAGAGCGGGCGTGGCGTAGCGCACAGGCGTGAGCCTGTCCAGCGACACCAGCCGGTAGGTCGCGATCGTTTCGGCGCAAGCCATACCGCACGGCGTTGGAAACGCCATCGGTTCGACCACGACCCGGAACCGCGCGTCGCCAAGGCGCATGACCGCCGTGGTGACGTCGCCGTCCGACCGTGAGGATTCCACGGCCACTCCGCCGACGGAGAGTTCGCCCGTATGGTCACGCACGAAATGCTCGGCGGCCTGCAGTGGCTCAGGGATGCCCGCGCGTCCCCGGAAACGATCGAGAAGCACCTCGCCGTGCCGGTACGCGTTTGCCGCCGCGAGCGCGGCAGCCTCAGACATGTTGCCGTAGTAAAGCCCGTGTGGCAAGCACACCAGGTTGGCGGCGTATCGATCGCCGCCAACGTGTGACGTTTCCCACACCTTCCCGGGGAGGTTTTCACCGAGATGTCGTGCGAGAGGTAGACCTATGCGGGCGCAACACGCATTCCTCTTGGCGTGCGTGCAGACCAGAAATACCGGCTCGCTCACCAGTATGCAGGACTCCGGGACCACTCCGTGCACGAGCGCGTCCAGGTCAAGATCGTCGGGATCAGCGAAAACGCCCTCGGCCAGCCATGGGGAGTCTCCGGCGGCGTACGCCAATAGCACATGCGCGCCCTGGCGTGTCGAGCGGGTCCGCCTGCCGGGGCGGCGGATGAGCTGGGCGCGCACGCCCGCCTCCGTGGCGCGCCGGATGAGGGCGTGCAGCTCGGCGGGGAGGCGGCATTCGGGCAGGCGTTCCGCCCAGGGGCCGTCGTGCTCGATCAGCAGCCAGTAGCGGGCGCCGACCGTCGCGCTGGCGAGCGCGGGCACGGCGCCGGTGTGGCAGCCGCGCTCGTGCGTGCAGCCTTTCGGCCTGCCGTCCGGTTCCATGCCGCTGAGCACCACACCCCCCGTATGTCACGATCGCTTGATTAGGTAACCCTAACCTAACGCTCGCGGGTATTGAGCAGGAGGGCTCCGCACTTGCACGGATCTTCCCTGGAACGGGCTATTCGCCCGTGGCGGCCAGCGCGGCCAGGGCGGCGGGGAGGGCCGCCTCGCGCTCGGCGGGGATCAGCCCGATCCGGGTGCGGCGGTCGAGGAGATCTCCGGCGTCCAGCGCCCCTTCGTGACGCGCGCCCCACACTAGTTCCGCGCCGATGACCCCCGGCGCGACCGGCTCGGCCAGAGAGGGATCGGCCTCGGCCAGCTCCGCGACGGCGGGCGCCTCGGCCCCGTAGCGCTCGACGAGCCACCAGGGCGCCCTGAGCGCCCCGACAGGGGCTCCGACTAGCGGCAGGCCGGAGGTGGGGCTCGGACCCGCCTGGAGCGATCTCAGCGCCACGGCGCGGTCGACGGCGTCTTCGGCCATACGCCGATATGTCGTCAGTTTGCCGCCTACGACGGTCACGACGCCCGTCTGCGACACCCGCACCGCGTGCCGCCGCGAAAGATCCGCCGTGGCCCCCTCCGCACCATCCGGCGCGGCCAGCAGCGGGCGCAGCCCGGCGTAGGCGCCCGCCACATCGGAGCGCCGCACCGGGACGGCGAGCACCGAGTTGAGCACGTCCAGCAGGAACGTCACGTCCGACTCGGGCACCTCGGGCACGTCCGGCACGGGCCCGTCCACGGGCTCGTCGGTCAGCCCCACGTAGACCCGCCCGCCGGACTGGGGGAGCACCAGCACGAACCGGTTGCTCTCGCCAGGAATCGGCACGTGCATCCCCGCCCCCGGCGTCGCCAGCACGCCGGGGCCCAGCACCAGATGCGCGCCCCTGGAGGGCCGCAACGTGATCGACGGGTCCAGCGTCCCCGCCCACACGCCCGTCGCGTTGACCACCGTCCGCGCGCGGATGCGCAGCCGCTCGCCGGTCAGCTCGTCGCGCGCCTCGGCCCCGTCGCCGGTCAGCTCGACCGCGCGGCACCGGGTGAGGATCCGCGCGCCGTGCCCGGCGGCCGTGCGGGCGATCGCGACCACCAGCCGGGCGTCGTCGATCACCCGGCCGTCCCAGGACAGCAGCGCGCCGCGCAGGCCGCGGGGGGCGAGCCCGGGCACGCGCTCCAGCGCGCGTGCGGCCCCGAGCCCGGACGGCCCGGGCAGCAGCCGGCGCGGGGTGCGGGCGGCCGCGCGCAGCGCGTCGCCGAGCCGGTACCCGGCCATCAGCGTCGCCGCCTGTGACCGCGACACCGCCGGCGTGAGCGGCAGCAGGTACGGCCGGGCGCGCACCAGGTGCGGCGCGGTCGTGGTCAACAGGATCCCGCGCTCCACGGCGCTCTCCATGGCCACGCCCACCTGGCCCTTGGCCAGATAGCGCAGCCCGCCGTGGATCAGCTTGGAACTCCACCTGGACGTGCCGAAGGCCAGGTCGTGGGCGTCGATCGCGGCCACGGAAAGCCCGCGCGAGGCGGCGTCGAGCGCGGCGCCCGCCCCGGTCGCCCCCAGCCCGACGACGAGGACGTCGACGGTCGTCTCGGCGATCTCGGCCAGTTCGCGCGCCCTGCGGGCGGCGTTGAGCGACGTGCTGTGGAGGCTCACCGGCCGCCGATCCGGGACTCGCGGCATATGCCAGAGTTTAGGCGTGGAATCTCCGACGACGCCCGCGGCACCGATGCTCTGGTCCGGCTGGGGCGATCCCGCCAAGGCCGCCGACCTGCCGGAACCGGTGCGCGAGCTGCTCGCGAGCCTGCTCGGCGTGCGCCCCCCGGCCGTGCCCGCCGCCGAGCTCGGCCAGGTGCGCCTGCGGCCGGTGGCGCTGACCCCTCTCGTGCTCGCGGGGCTGAGCGACATCGTCGGGCACGACCACGTCCGGTTCGACGACGAGACGCGGATCCGGCACACCCGGGGCAAGTCCACTCCCGACCTGCTGCGGATCCGCGCCGGTGACGGCTCCGACGCCCCGGACGCGGTCGTGCTCCCCGGCACCCACGACGAGGTCGCCGCCCTGCTCGGCTACTGCGCCGACAACCGGATCGCCGTGGTCCCCTTCGGCGGGGGCACCTCGGTGGTGGGCGGGCTGACCGCCTCCGGGAGCGGGTTCGCGGGCGTGGTGGCGCTCGGGCTGCGGCGGATGGACCGGCTGGTCGGCCTCGACACCGTCTCGATGGTGGCCGAGCTGGAGCCGGGGCTGCGGGCCGTCGAGGCCGAGCGGATGCTCGCCGGGCACGGTCTGACGCTGGGGCACTTCCCGCAGTCCTACGAGTACGCCACGCTCGGCGGGTTCGCCGCCGCCCGGTCCAGCGGGCAGGCGTCCTCCGGGTACGGGCGCTTCGACGACATGGTCATGGGCCTGACGCTCGCCACCCCGTCGGGGACGCTGCGGCTCGGCCGCGCCCCCCGCTCGGCGGCCGGGCCCGACCTGCGGCAGCTCGTGCTCGGGTCGGAGGGGGCGTTCGGCGTCATCACCTCGCTGCGCCTGCGGGTGCGGCCCGCGCCCGAGGTCACGGTCTACGAGGGCTGGCGGTTCGCCTCGTTCGCCGAGGGCACGGCGGCGGCGCGCCTGCTGGCCCAGCGCGGCCCGCTGCCCACGGTGCTGCGGCTGTCGGACGAGACCGAGACCATGGTGGGCCTGGCCAAGCCCGGCGAACTGGGCGCGCCTTCCGACGGCGGCTGCCTGATGATCACGGGCTACGAGGGCGCCGGTGAGGAGGTCGGCGCGGTCCGCGAGCGGGCCGCCGCCGCGCTGGCCGGGGCGGGCGGCGTCGCACTGGGCGCCGGGCCGGGGGAGTCCTGGGCGAAGGGGAGGTTCGCCGCGCCGTACCTGCGCGACTCGCTGCTCGCGGCCGGCGCGACCGCCGAGACCCTGGAGACGGCCTGCTTCTGGTCGGAGCTGCCGGCCCTCTACGAGGCCGTGCGGCGGGCGCTCCACGACGAGCTGGCCTCCCCCCTGGTCATGTGCCACGTCTCCCACGTGTACGAGACCGGCGCCTCGCTCTACTTCACCGTGGTCACCGCCCAGTCGGCCGACCCCGTCGAGCAGTGGGCGAAGGCCAAGCGCGCCGCCTGCGACGCGATCGTCCGCACGGGCGGGACCATCTCCCACCACCACGGGGTCGGACGCGACCACCGCGAGGCGTACGCGGCGGAGATCGGCGACTTGGGAGTGGACGTCGTGCGGGCGGTCAAGGCCAGGCTTGACCCTTCTGGGGTGCTCAATCCGGGTGTGCTGCTTTCATAATGTGCCGACCCGATTAGCCGCTTATGTCATGGTCCGAGGTCAACCCTCATAGGATCGTCCGCTGTGATGGCGTACGGCATTCCCTCTGTCCTCGGTCTCGACCCCCGTGATCCGCCCGAGCTGGGTCCCTACCGGCTCGCCGGCAGGCTGGGCATGGGAGGCATGGGTACGGTGTTCCTGGCCGAGGGCCCGCAGGGGCCCGTGGCGGTGAAGATGATCAACCCGCATCTGGCCAGGGACCAGGAGTTCGTCGCCCGGTTCCGGCGTGAGGTGGACGCGGCCCGCAGGGTGCGCCGGTTCTGCACCGCGCCGGTGCTCGACGCCAGGCTCGACGGCGAGCCGCTGTGGCTGGTGACGGAGTACGTCGCGGGCCCGGACCTGGCCCGGGTGCTCAAGGAGGGCGGCCCGCTCGGCGGGTCGAACGTCGAGGCGCTCGCCGTCGGCGTGGCCACCGCGCTCACCGCCATCCACGGCGCCGGGGTCGTCCACCGCGACCTGAAGCCGGGCAACGTGCTGCTGTCGCCGCTCGGCCCGAGGGTCATCGACTTCGGCATCGCCCGAGCCCTGGACACCGGCATCGGGCAGACCGCGACCGGCCGGCTGATGGGAACGCCCGAGTACATGGCCCCGGAGCTCGTCTCCGGCGAGAAGGCGGGACCGCCCGCCGACATCTTCGCCTGGGGGTGCGTGGTGGTCGCGGCGGCCACAGGGCGCTCGCCGTTCGCCTCCAAGACCGTGCCCGAGGCCCTGTACCGGGTGGCGCACGACACGCCGTCCCTCGACGCCGTCGATCCCGCGCTGCGCGGAACGGTGGAGGCGGCGCTCAGCAAGGACCCGGCGGCGCGGCCCACCGCCGAGCAGTTGCTCACGGCCCTTACCGGGCGAAACCACGTGGACGGCGCCGACGTCGCGGGCACGCTCCGCCTGGACCTCAGCTCGGTCAGCGGGGGAGCGCCCGCCGCGCAGGCCGCCCCACCCGCGCGGCGCCCCGAGCCCGCGCGCAAAGGCGGGGAGTGGAGGCGGCTCGCCCTCGCCGCGGTGGCGGGCGCGGCGGTCGTCGGGCTCGTCACCGGCGGGATGGCGCTGGCGAACGCGCTGCCCGCCTCGCCGCCCGCGACCACCGACGTGATCTACCGGGACGCGTTCGACAACGACGAGTCCGGCTGGAGCAACGACATCGGCGGCGCCACCTCCAACCGGGGCTACGCGGGCGACGGGCGCTACACCATGGCCACCGACTCGGTCACCCGCGACAGATGGGCCATCGCGCCGGTGAACGCGGTGGTCCCGGAGGCGGTGGTGGTCTCCGCCAAGGTGAACGTCACCCAGGCGGGCGGCACCGGCTGGACCGGCCTGTTCTGCGAGTACTCCAAGGACGATGAGGACAAGAACGACTTCTTCTACTCCTTCTACGTCCGCAAGCAGGGCCAGGCCAGGATCCAGAAGGTCGGCGACGGCCTGATCAGCGACCTGACGGCCGACATCGAGATCCCCGACTACAAGGCGGGCAGCGAGCTGCGGGCGGTGTGCGCCCGCGGTGAGGGCGAGATCAGGCTCGCCCTGTGGGCCGGGGACACCCCGGTGGCCGACGTGGCGGACGACAAGGTGCAGAGCGCGACCGGACGCCCGGCGTTCGGGCTGGTGGTCTCGCAGCATCCCTCCGACCAGACGGCGACGCGCGCGCATTTCGACGACTTCACCATCAGCCGGCTGGGCTGAGACCGCCTGCCGGGAGCCGTGACCGGACGATCTCGTCAACCGTTCCCTTCCCCGAACATCCGTGCACGGGGAGTTATCGGCGGCCAGAATGTGTTCATGGTCGAAGTCGCCGCCGAGCGCGGGAAACAGGCGTCCTCGCGGGTCTCCGAAGCGGGCGCGGGATGGGACTGCGAGCGGATCGGCACCTTTCGCGCGCTGCAGCCCACCCGGTCCAGCTTCTCCTGGCTCAACCCGCGCATCCTGTGGCGCTCGCGCAACGACGTCCTTTCCGCCCTGTTCGGCGACCCCTCGGGCCAGGTGCGCGGACGCTGGATGCGCGCCCAGCGGGCCCGGGGCGCCGACCCCGGCTGCCGGATCGACCGCGAGCTCGGGCCGGAGTTCTCCTTCCTGCTGCTCGGCGACCCCGGCGAGGGCGACGCCTCGCAGTACTCCACGGTGCCGGGCATCCTCAAGATCGGCGAGGACACCGACTTCGCGGTGATCGCCAGTGACGTGATCTACCCGACCGGATCGGGCAATGAGTACGGCGACAAGTTCTACCGGCCCTACAAGGACTACCGGGCCCCGATCTACGCGATCCCCGGCAACCACGACTGGTACGACGGGCTCGGCGGCTTCATGCGGGTCTTCTGCGGGGCCCAGCCGCTCAAGGCGCGGGAGGAGGGCTTCCGGCTCTCGCCGACCGGGCTGCGCGGGCTGCTGTGGTCCAAGCCGGAGAAGATCGACGAGCGGCGGCTGGCGGAGGCCGGGAAGCTGCGGGCGGCGCCGGAGCAGCAGGGCGTGCAGCCCGGGCCGTACTGGGTGATCGAGTCCGAGCACCTGGTGATCGTGGGCATCGACACCGGCATCTCCGGGGGGCTCGACCGCGAGCAGGGCGAGTGGCTGCGCCGGGTCTCGGCGGGCCCCAAGCCCAAGCTGCTGGTCACGGGCAAGCCGATCTACGTGCGCGACGAGTACAAGCCGTGCCCGATCGAGGGCGGCGGCACCGTGGACGACCTGGTCCGCGACCCGGCCAACAACTACGTCGCGGCCATCGGCGGCGACGTGCACAACTACCAGCGCTATCCGGTGAAGGCCGGCGGCCGGGTGATCCAGTACATCGTCGCGGGCGGCTCGGGGGCCTTCACCCACGCAACCCACACCATCCGCCGCATCTCGGTGGGCGGGGTGCACGAGGACGAGTTCCGGTGCTACCCGCTGCGCGGCGACTCCCTGTCCTTCTACAGCCGGCTGTACGCCAAGCGGCTGCGGATGAAGTGGCTCTACCTGCGCCCGGCCGAGGCCGCGTGCATCATGCGTGAGCAGATCGGCAACGACCCGGTGCGCCCGGTCACCGAGGAGATCCGGGTCACCCGCAGGATGCGCTGGGCCGCCCGGCTGCTCGGCTCGTGGCCGATGCCGCTGCGGCTGCCGGTCGGGCGGGTCTTCCACCGCTACCTGTCGGAGCTGTCCGACTGGGACACCCCACCCTTCTTCAAGAGCTTCCTGCACATCTCGGTCAACGCTGATGAGCTGCGGATCCGCTGCTTCGCCGCGACCGGGTGCCTGGCCCAGGAACTCGATCCGCCGCTGGAGGACGAGGTGTCGATCAGCCTCCGCTGAGCCGTACTGTCGGACCCACCTGGCAGGCTGTTCGGTGTGCGCATCGCGGTGGCGGCCGGTCCCGGCGGCTCGGGCGTGCTCCGGCCGCTGGGCCCGGGGCCCGAGCCCGTCGCGCCCGATCTGGTCGTGCCCGACCTGGTGGGCGCCGTCCGCGACGCCGAGCGCACGGGCGGGCGCTCGCTCGGCGTCCGCGCCGGCGAGCCCCCCGAGCACCCCCGCTGGGTGTGGGCCGACGCCCGCGCGCTCTACCCGGCGCTGCTGGCCGCGGGCGTGCGCCCGGCCCGCTGCCACGACCTGGCGCTGACCGAGTCGCTGCTGCTGGCCCACGACGGCCGCTACGGCGAGCCCAGGTCGCCCGCCGCCGCCTACGCCCGGCTGCGCGGCCTGCCCGTGCCCGACGACCACACCGGCGCGGCCCCCGTCCAGGCCACCCTGTTCGAGACCGAGAAGCCCGGCCCGCCGGCCGACGAGATCGACGTCGTCGCCGCCGTCCACGCCGACCAGCTCACGCGCATCGCCGCCACCGCCGACCCGCGCCGCTTCCGGCTGCTGGTCGCGGCCGAGTCGGCGGGCGCGCTGGTCGCCGCCGAGCTGGCCCACGACGGCATGCCCTGGCGTGCCGACGTCCACGACGAGCTGCTCACCGGCCTGCTCGGGCCGCGCCCCGTCCACGGCATGCGCCCCGCCCGCCTCCAGGCGCTGGCCGACCAGGTCTCCGCCGCCTTCGGGCGCCCGGTCAACCCCGACTCCCCGCAGCAGATCGTCAAGGCGTTCAAGTCGGCCGGCGTCAGCGTGCCCTCCACCCGGTCGCAGGTGCTCAAGGAGGTCGAGCACCCGGGCGTCGCGCCGCTGCTGGCCTATAAGGAGCTGGCCCGCCTGTTCAGCTTCCACGGCTGGGCCTGGGCCGACCAGTGGGTGCGCGAGGGCCGCTTCCACCCGGAGTACGTCGTGGCGGGCGTCGTCTCCGGCCGCTGGGCGACCAGCGGGGGAGGGGCGCTGCAGATCCCCAAGGTGATGCGCAGGGTCGTGGTGGCCGACGAGGGGTGGCGCCTGGTGGTGGCCGACGCCGCGCAGCTCGAACCCCGGGTGCTGGCGGCGATGGCCGGTGACCGCGGGCTGGCCGCGGCGGCGGGCGAGATCGACCTGTACGCCGCGCTGGCGCAGGCGTTCGGCGGCCTGCGCGACAACGCCAAGATCGCCCTGCTGTCCGCCATGTACGGCGGCACCAGCGGCGACGCCCCCAAGCTGCTCGCCGTGATGCGCCAGCGGTTCCCCAGGGCCTACGCCTTCGTCGAGGAGGCCGCCCGCGCCGGAGAGGAGGGCAAGCTGGTCAGGTCGTGGCTGGGCCGCACCTCACCGCCGCCCTCGGCGCGCTGGCGCGAGCTGGTGCTCGGCCCCGAGGGCGCCCGCGCGGCCCGCGACCGCGGCCGGTTCACCCGCAACTTCGTGGTGCAGGCCACGGCCGCCGAATGGGCGCTGACCCTGCTCGCCGTGCTGCGCGGGCGGCTGTCCGGCCCGGCCAGGCTGGTGTTCTTCCAGCACGACGAGGTGATGGTGCACTGCCCCGCCGAGCAGGCGGACGAGGTGGTCGCCGCCGTCGGCGTGGCGGCCGAGGAGGCCACCCGCCTGCTGTTCGGCGATACCCCGGTGCGCTTCCCGATGCACGCGGTGCCCGTCGGCTGTTACGCCGACGCCAAGTGATCGTCGCGCCGCAGCAGCAGGGCCGCGCACAGGGTGACCATGACGCCCACGGCCAGGGCCAGCGCGCCGTACGACAGGGCGCCGACGATCGCCCCGGCGACGACGGTGCCGGTCGCGCCGCAGACGTTCATCAGCAGGTCCGACAGGCCCTGCACCGAGGTCCGCCGCGCGATCGGCGTCGACTCGGTGAGCAGCGCCGACCCGGCCACCAGGCCGCACGACCAGCCGACGCCCAGCACGAACAGGCCCGCCGTCACCTGCGCGACGCCGTGCTCCCCGGCCGTGCCCGCGAGCACGGCGGAGACCAGCAGCAGGCCCATCCCGATCACCAGGACCCTGACCCCGCCGAGCCGGTCGGCCAGCCATCCGACGATCGGCGACAGCGCGAACATCCCGGCGATGTGCAGGCTGAGCACCAGGCCGATCACCGAGACGGTCGCCCCGCCGTGGTCGAGGTGCACCGGCGTCATCGACATCACCGAGACCATCGCGGTGTGGCTGACCGCGATGGCGGCCAGCGCGCGCCGCGCGCCCGGGCTGGCGCGGATGGCGTGCCACGCGTCGCGCATCGTGCGCTCGCGGGCGCCCCCGGCGGCGGGCGGGGCGTCGGTGACGGTGAGACCCCGGGCCAGCACCAGCGGGTCCGGGCGCAGTGCGACGGTGACGACCACCAGTGACACCGCGAACGCGGCGGCGGCCAGCATGAACGGCCCGGTCCACGGGTGCAGCCCGAGCGCGGGCCCGAGCGCCTCGGCGGGCTGGGCGAGGTTGGGGCCGAGCACCGAGCCGATGGTCGCCGACCACACCACGAGCGACAGGTGCCGCCCGGCGTATCCGGGCGGGGAGAGGTCGGTGGCCGAGTAGCGGGCGGCCAGGTTGCCCGCGCTGCCCCCGCCCATCAGCACCAGGCCGACCAGCAGCAGCGGCCACGACGTGACGGCGATGCCCGCGACCGCGACCAGGCTGCCGGCCAGGGCGCTGCCGTAGGTCAGCGCGAGCCCTCGCCTGCGCCCGCCGCGCGTGGCGGCCCTGGCGGCCGGTACGGCCAGCAGCGCCGCGCCCAGCACCGAAGCCGTGCCCGCCAGCCCGCTGATCGGCGCCGATCCCGACAGCTTGTAGATCACCCAGGCGCTGAGCGCCAGCCCGACGGCGATCCCGATCCCACTGATGATCTGCGCCGCGGCCAGGACCACCAGCGTGCGGCGCTGCGCGGCGCGGACGCGCGGGGAGGAGAAGGCCTCGGCCGCGTCGATCGGGGGCGGGGATTGTACGGTAATGTCAGTAGGTTTTTCGGGATTTGCCGGGCTTGTTGTCACAAAGGAAGTCTGCCAGTCGCCGTCCGGGCTCAGCCCTTCGGTGCGAATGTGCCGAAGAAGGTGGTGCGCAACGCGGCGCCCTCCTTCCAGCGCAGCTCCGGTATCGCGAAGGTGATCCGGTAGGCGCGCGCCGAGTCCACCGTCACGTAGCGGGCGAGCGTGTGCATCGGCACCCCGTCCGGCTGGGTGTGGGTGTACTCCCACTCGGCGGCCTTCCACTGCCCGTAGTCGACCTGCTCCAGCCGGACCTGGATGTACTCGGCCAGCTCGGTGGTCTCACGGGTGCGGTTCAGCGCGGCGATGCCGCCGTCGGCGGCCGGTGCGACGGTCTCGACCGTCACGGTCTCGTCGGTGCCGCCCGGCGCGCTGAAGGTCACCCGCTTGCCCTTGACCGTCACACGCCAGTCCTTGGGCACCGCGGCACTCACGGTTCCGCCGGTGCGCACGGTGTATCCGGCGGGGACCTGCCCGCCGCCCGTAGCGGGCGAGGACACGCCGGTCGAGGCCAGCGGCGTCGCGCTCTCACCGGACGGTTCGCCGGAGCGCACCAGCAGCACGGCGACCACTACCACGCCGGTCAGACCGGCGGCGGCCAGTATCCACCGGGTGGCCGCGCCGCCCTGGCGGCGCTCGGTGTAGCCGGGACGGCGGCGGCCGTTGCGGGCGGGCGGCGGGCGTTCGCCGCCGTCGTGCCGTCCGCGCGGGGCGGGCCTGCGCGGCGTC
>NZ_JARLTC010000036.1 GCF_029382225.1 Spongiactinospora sp. TRM90649 | reverse complement strand
AGTAGGTCGCCGCCGCACGATCTTTGAATATGAAGGGGAGGGGTTCCCGCGCTTCGGCGCTGGGAGCCCCTCCCCTTCTGCATGTCCGGACCCGGGCCGTACAGTTGACCCGTTGTGGACGACTTCGAAGCTCATCGCGACCATCTCTGGGGGATCGCGTACCGCATTCTCGGCTCCGTCGCCGATGCCGACGACGCCGTTCAGGAGGCATGGCTGCGCTGGCGGCGTGCCGGCCAGGCGGACGTCGAGAACGCCCGTGCCTATCTGACGACCGTCGTGAGCCGGGTCTGCTACGACGCCCTCACCTCCGCGCGGGCTCGTCGTGAGTCCTATGTCGGTGAATGGCTCCCTGAGCCGGTGGTGTCGGAGCCGGGTCCGGAGGACAGGGCGACCCTGGACGAGTCGGTCAGCGTGGCGCTGCTGGCCGTCCTCGAACGGCTTTCGCCGGCCGAGCGGACCGCGTTCGTGTTGCACGACATCTTCGGCATGCCATTCGAGGAGATCGCGAGCGTGCTCGGCCGTAGCGCCGGGGCGGTACGGCAGCTCGCGTCGCGGGCGAGAGGGCGGGTCCGGGAGTACGGCCCGCGCCGTACGCCGCCACGGGCGGTTCACCTGAAGGTGGTCGAGGCGTTCACGGCCGCGGCCACGACCGGCGATCTGCCCGCCCTGGTGGCCGCGCTGGACCCGGACGTGGTCTGGCACACGGACGGCGGTGGTGTGGTCACCGCGTCCATGGTTCCGGTCGCGGGTGCGCCCAAGGTGGCGAGGCTGGTGCTCGGGCTGGTCAATCGCTGGCTCGACGGGATGTCCATCGCGTTCAGGGATGTCAACGGCGCTCCGGGCGTGGTGGTGCTCACCGCCGATGGCGAGGTCGACTCCGTTGTGGCGTTCACCGTCGACGACGATCGCGTCACTCGCGTCGACGTCATGCGGAACCCCAACAAGCTCAGGCATATCTCCGTGTGAGGCACATCACTCAGACGTTCTCGTCGGCCGGTCGGTCTCCCCTGTGGACGACGACGAAGGAGGCTGGCATGAACATCGTGGTGATCGGCGCCGGATACGCGGGGATGACGACCGCCCTCCGGCTGAACCGTCGGCATCGGATCACGGTCATCAGCGCGGAGTCGCACTTCACCGAGCGGGTCCGGCTGCACGAGTATGTGGCGGGACGGCCGAGCGTTTCCACTCCCCTGGCGAAGCTGACGCGCGGTACCGGCATCGAGCTGGTGACCGGCCGGGTGACGGAGCTGGACCTGAAGGCGAAGACCGTCAGGATCGCGGGCGGACGCGAGGTGCCGTACGACACCCTGGTCTACGCGCTGGGCAGCCGTACGGACATGAGCCTGCCCGGGGTCGCCGAGCACACCTACACGGTGGAGCGGGCGAGTGAGCTGCGTGGGCGCCTGCAGGCCGGCGGCGGGAACCTGGTCGTGGTGGGCGGTGGGCTCACGGGCATCGAGATGGCCACCGAGCTGGCGGAGCGTCACCCGTCGTGGAGCGTCGGGCTGGTGGCGAGTTCCACGGTCGGCGCGGGCCTGTCGGACAAGGGGCGCAAGCACATCGCGGGGGCGATGGAGCGGCTGGGCGTGACCATGCACGAGGACACGCGGGTGGAATCGGTGGACGAAGGGGTGCTGCACACCAACCGCGGCCACATCTCGGCGGATGTCATCGTCTGGGCGGCTTCGTTCACCGTGCCGGCGGTGGCGGCGGAGGCCGGGCTGGCGGTCGACAAGAAGGGCCGGGCCCGGGTGGACGGCACGCTCAGGTCGGTGTCGCACCCGGATGTCTACGTCGTCGGAGACGCGGGCGCGGTGGAGGTTCCGGGGGCGGGCATCTCACGGATGTCGTGCGCGATCGGCATGCCGATCGCCGCCCACGCCGCCGATGTGATCAATGCGCGGGCGGCGGGGCGCAAGGCACAGGACTTCCGCTTCAGGTACATCATCCAGTGCATCAGCCTCGGTCGTCGTGACGGCGTGATCCAGATGGTGCGGGGCGACGACTCGCCGACCGAGCGTGTGCTGACCGGACGGAGCGCCGCCTGGGTGAAGGAGCAGATCTGCCGCTTCGCGTTCGGGTCGCTGGGCGGGGAGCGCCGCCTGCGTGGCAGCTACATGTGGCTCAAGGGCCCGCGCCGGGGCGCGGGGCGGCCCACCACTCACGGTGAGACCGCCCCGGCGAGCGCTGGGCGCTGATCAACCTCGTTCTACTTAATTGTCCTAGATTTCGTATCTTGCTACGGGTTTAACGTGGTTCGCGCGGGTAGCGTGGAACTGTCGTTAGATCGGAGTGGCATGCAAGTCGGCGCTCATGACCATCACGGCGTGTCCGCCGAGCATGACCCTTTCGCTCACGTGGCGGGTGTACACCAAACCGCCACGTGGCGAGAGCTGGGCTCCCACGAGATCCGGCCTGGCGAACCGTTCCGACCAGTACGGCGCCAGCACACAGTGCGCGGACCCGGTCACGGGATCCTCGGGCACGCCGACGCGCGGAGCGAAGAACCGGGACACGTAGTCGGCCTCGCCCGCCTCCCCGTCCGCGGCCGCGGTGACGATGACGCCTCTGGCCTCCACCGCTTTGAGCGCCGCGATATCGGGGGCCAGCGCGCGTACGGCGCTCGCCGACTCCACCTCCACCAGGATGTCGAACTGGCTACGGCCCACCCATCTCGGAGTGACCCCCAGGGCCTCCGTCAGCCCCTCCGGAGCGGGGGCGGACTCGGGTGGGTTCGCCGGGAAATCCATGTTGATCAAATTGTCCGGGCCGCGATTCACGGTCAGGATTCCGCTCAGGGTCGAGAATTGGATGGCCTCCACCGCGGCGCCGATCGAATACAGGACATGTGCCGTCGCCAGGGTCGCATGCCCGCACAATGCCACTTCCACCGCAGGTGTGAACCAGCGCAACGAATACGGCTGACTGCCGTCCAGGCCGGTCACGAAGGCCGTCTCGGAGAGATTCATCTCCGCCGCGACAGATCTCATCCACGTGTCGTCAGCATCAGAGTCGAGCAGGCAGACCGCTGCGGGGTTACCCTTGAACGGTTGCCTGGTGAAGGCGTCGACAGTGAACATCCGCATGGGGACAGGTTATCGGGGGAGGATAACCGTTCGCTCTCCGGGATTGAGCCGTACAAAATAGGAAAGTGTTGGGCGTGTCGCGTGGCGAGCATCGAATCGTCGGTTAGCGTCCATTGTGTCGGGACGAGCCGAATGAGGCGCGTTCCTGATGAGGAAAGGACGAGCCGATGGGGGCAGTGCGCAAGGTAGCCAGCTATCTTGGCCTGGGCAACGTTGATCAGTACGACGAGCCCTATGAGTACGAAGGCACGGAAGACGAAGAGTGGATGCCGGCGTCCGAGCGGGCGGCGCGCAGGTGGCACCAGGCCGGCGAGCCCGCGCGCATCGTCATGGTGCAGCCGCGTGAGTACAACGACGCGCCCACCATTGGCAGGCACTTCCGTGAGGGCCAGACGGTCATCATGGACGTGACCGGCATGCCGATGGCCGAGGCGACCAGAATGGTCGACTTCGCGGCGGGTCTCGCCTACGGCTGCGAGGGCCGAATCGAACGGATCGCGGAGAAGGTCTTCCTTCTCGCCCCGGCCGACGTCGAGATCTCCGCAGTCTGACTCCGGCCGCCGAGGCCACCAACGGACATCCCCCCTCCAACGAGCCCCGGCGACCTGCTTCCTACACCGTAGGACCGACCGCGTCACAACCCACACCAGCGGTGTGGCGGCCCGAACCCCAGCCGCCACACCCGCTGAACCTCATTGACCCCCGCCACAGGGCCTACCTCGCGTCGCGGCGCACCATCGTGCGCCTGTTCACCGTCGCGGTCGCAGCGCCGCACATCAGCCTTCGGGTAGTCCAGACGTCCAGGCGGGTGGGGGCCTCGGCGACGGTTTTCAGCCTTTGTGATCCGCCACGTGGCGGATCGTGAGGTGCGGGGAACTCGCCGGCGCCATGGCCTCGTCGAGGAGTCGTCTCTCCGCCTGACTCAGCGTCGGGTTGGCGGCCCGTATTGCCAGAGCCCTCTCCAGGTCGATCGCATGGTCGGCGTCGCCGAGCAGGGAGACCAAGATCGTCCGGGCCGGGGACGCGTCGACCCGCGGGCCCACCGCCACCTCCGCCAAGATCAGAGCGGACATCCCCCAGTCCAGCGAGGGCGGCCCCTCCCTGGCATCGGCCCAGTCGATCACCACCGGCCCCCGGGCGTGAGCGCCGGGCGAGGCCCATTGGGCGTGCCCCGGTACGGCCCTGACGGCGCGGCGGCCGCACGACGGCCACGGCAGCCCGACGGTGTACGGCGGTGCGGGTACGAGTGGAAGAGGCGCCGGGGGTTAGGCCGCGCGGGGGCCTCGGCGGATTAGGCGGGTCAGGTCGGTGAGGTCGTCGGCGGCGGTGTGGGCGCGGGTTTCGGCCTCTCGGGCGTATTCGTGCATGGCCCAGACCGCGCCATCCGCCAGTTCGCGTAGTTCGGTGGTGCGGGCGGTGACGTATTCGCCGTCGGTGCGGGCCTGGGCTTTCTGGCGCCACATCAGGTGTGCGGCGAGGGCGGCCAGGGCGGCGCCGGGGATGAGCAGGAGCAGCAGTGGTACGACGAAGGCCGCGACCGCCAGGATGGCGCTCAGGGCGGCGGCGAGGTGGCCGGGCCAGGGGCCGCGTCGGCGGGGGACGCCCTCTTCGGTGACGCGGCGTTCGGCGGCGGCCATGGACTCGGGGTCGGGGCCTTCGGGGAGCAGGACGATGTCGTGGCCGAGGATGGGCACCGTGACGCGGGACGGCGGCGTCGCCGTGGTCGCCTCGGCGAGATCTTCGGCGACGGAGCGGACGATGGGCGCGACGACGTGCAGGGCGACGGCCGCGAGGTCGGGGTCGGCCCCGGGGCTGAGGTCGTCGCGCAGGTGACCGACGAGGGAGCCCATGGGGCCCTCGGGGCCGCCCGCGCCGATCAGGGCGCGGAGCACCGCGAGCGGCTCGTCGTGCGCCCAGGCGGACGCGGGACGGCCCGAGCCGTTGCGCATCGGCGGCGAGGCGCTGTCGTCGGGACGCTTGGACGAGGTGATCTCCACGCACCGGCCGTGCAACCTGGCGAGCTTGGCGGCGGCCTGGGCGGGCGCGGCCATCTCGGGGATCTCGGCGAGCTCGGGGTAGTCCACGAGCGAGTGAGGTACGACAACCGCGGGGTTGCCTGGTATGAGCGAGTCCAGCCAGCCGTCGATATCGGTTTGAACCGGGAGGTCCACGGCGTCGAGCTTGCGCAGCACGAAGATCTTGCCGGCCGGGCCGTACGCGCCCCGCGCGGCGGTGACCCACAGCGCCCGCTGGCCGTGCGCGACGGGCTGCTCGGCCGACAGGTCGCCGAAGGCGATGCCGAGCCAGGAGGCATGGATGCGGTCGCCCTGGCCGGCCACCGCGAGGGCCAGGCACAGGAACAGCGCGGTGCGGCGCTCGTCGCGCTGCGCCGCCCTGGCGAGGGGTTCGAGGGCGTCGGCACCCGACATGAGCGCCACCAGCGACTCCATCGCGGGCGGCAGCCAGTAGCCGTCGAGGTCGGTGAACGTGCCGGGCAGGGTGGGGGTGGCTCCGCCCGCCGCGAGGTGCGCGAGGAGCGCTTCGGCGCTGCGATGGAGCTCCGTCGCGGCACGGGGGCTCGCGGTCAGATCCATGCTCAAGCGGGAACCCCCCGTAGACGCTGGGTTCGTCCGGACATGGGTGACTCCCGCCGCTGTCTCATGCCGGACATTCCAATGACCGCGCAAAGCCTAACCCGGGAGGTCTTCATGTCCACGGAGGCGCGCCCAGAGCAGGCGTTCCGGGACCACCCGGTGCCATCCGGTCGCCGGAACGGTCCCGACCGGCGACCGACCGCGACCGACCGGGCGGCCGGCGGTGGTCACATGCGGTCGGGGACCGGGACGCCCAGGAGGTCGAGGCCCGTGTGGAGGACCCGCAGCGTGAGCGCGCACAGGGCGAGCCGGGAGGCACGGACCTCGGGCGGCACGCCCTCCTTCACCACCGGGCAGGTCTCGAAGAACCCGGTGAACGCCGTCGCCGTGTCGAACAGGAACGCGCACAGCCGGTGCGGCTCGGCCGTCTCGGCGACCCGCTCGACGACCGCGGGGAAGTCGAGCAGTTGCAGCGCCAGCGCCCGCTCGGCGGGCTCGCCCAGGTGGATGGGGCCGGTGACGGTGCCGGGGTCGACGCCGCCGCGCCGGAAGATGGAGCGGATCCGGGCCTGCGCGTACTGCATGTAGGGGCCGGTGTTGCCGGTCATCGCCAGCATGCGGTCGAAGTCGAAGACGTATTCGCTCTCGTGGCTGAGCGACAGGTCGGCGTACTTCACCGCGCCCATGCCGACGGCCCGCGCGATCTCCTCACGGGTGGTGTCGTCGTAGCCCCGCTCGGCGATCGCGGTGCGGGCCCGGTCGACGGCCTCCTCCAGGAGCTCGATCAGCTTGACCGACTCGCCGGAGCGGGTCTTGAACCGCCGGCCGTCCTTGCCGAGCATCATGCCGATCCGGATGTGCTCGGCGGAGACCGACTCGGGCAGCCACCCGGCCATCCGGGCGGCGGCGAAGACCATCTGGAAGTGCAGTGACTGGTCGTTGCCGACGACGTAGAGGATGCGGTCGGCCTTGAGGTCGTGCACCCGGTAGCGGACGGCGGCGAGGTCGGTCGTGGCGTAGCCGTAGCCGCCGTCGCTCTTGCGGATGATGAGCGGCAGCGGCTTGTCGTCGGAGCCGGTGAAACCGGGCGGGAAGACGCACAGCGCGCCCTCGCTCACCACCGCCACGCCGGACGCCTCAAGGTCGGCGCAGGTCTGGGCGAGCATGTCGTTGTACATGCTCTCGCCCGCGATGTCGTCGTCGGTGAGGGTGACGCCGAGCAGGGAGTAGATCTTGTTGAAGTAGCGGATGGTGGCGTCCATGAAGACGTGCCAGAGCCGCAGCGTCTCGGGGTCGCCGGACTGGAGGGTGGTCACCCGCTCGCGAGCCCGCCGCTTGAACGCCTCGTCGTTGTCGAACTTCTGCCGGGCGGCCTGGTAATACGGCGTGCCCTCACCCGCCTCGAGCTGCGCGACGGCGGCCTGTTCGCCGATGTCGAGCAGGTGCTCGATCAGCATGCCGAACGGCGTGCCCCAGTCGCCCAGGTGGTTCTGCCTGACGACCCGGTTGCCGAGGTGCTCGTTGACCCTGGTCAGCGCGTCGCCCACGATCGTGGTGCGCAGGTGGCCGACGTGCATCTCCTTGGCCGCGTTGGGCGCGGAGTAGTCGATCACCACGGTCTGTGCCGGGGTGATCGTCGGGACCCCGGCGCGCGGGTCTTCGAACATCCGCTCCGCCTGTTCGGCGATCCACTCGTCGGCGAGGGTGATGTTGAGGAACCCCGGGCCGCTGACCTCGACCGTGCCTGGGAAGTCGGCGAGCCGGTCGGCGATCGTCTGCGCCACGTCTCGGGGCTTGGGACGATCGGGCAGTCGCCGCGCCAGGCTCATCGCGACGTTCGCCTGGAAGTCGGCGAACTGCGAGGGCCGGATCAGCGGGTCCGCGTCGGCGAACTCCGCCCCGAACGCGTCGGCCAGCGCCTGCTGGACGCGCTCGGTCAGGACGAGCTGCGGGTCGGTCATGCC
Source organism: Spongiactinospora sp. TRM90649 (assembly GCF_029382225.1). Classification (GTDB taxonomy): domain Bacteria; phylum Actinomycetota; class Actinomycetes; order Streptosporangiales; family Streptosporangiaceae; genus Spongiactinospora. The sequence continues at coordinate 123,421 of NZ_JARLTC010000036.1, read as the reverse complement.
CCTAGGGTATCGGCTGCCGATCCATGGCCCCAACGGGTTTGATCTCCCTGGTCACCGTGCGAATCGCGGTCCTGGGAAGCGTAAGCGGGAGTCACGCGTGGGACTCACGACCAAAGGCGGTGCGGGCGGTGGGAGGCGGCGATCCGCTCGCCGATCCTGGCGATGGTGCCGGCCGCGGCCAGCCGGGCCGCGAGGGCGCACGCGGCGGCGATCCCCTTGGCCCTGGACGCGCCGTGCGCGATGACGACCGTGCCGTTCAGGCCGAGCAGGACGGCGCCGCCGTACGCCTCGGGGTCGAGCCGCCGCCGCAGCCGTCGCAACTGGGTGCGCTGGAACAGCGCGCCGAGCCTGGCCAGCCGGCTCCCCTCCACGGTCTCCTGGAGCTCGCCGATGGTGAAGCGCACCGCGCCCTCGACGGTCTTGAGCGCGACGTTACCGGTGAAGCCGTCGGTGACGACGACGTCCACCGCGCCGGTGAGCAGGTCGTGGCCCTCGACGTTGCCGTCGAAGGTGAGACCGGGCGCGGACACCAGAAGTTCATGCGCCCGTCGCGTGAGTTTGTCCCCCTTCTCGGCCTCCCTGCCGATGGTGAGCAGGCCGACCCTGGGGTTCGGCACGCCGAGCGCGGTCTCGGCGTAGGCGACGCCGAGATGGGCGAACTGCACGAGCATTTCCGGCTTCACCTCGGCGTTCGCCCCGGCGTCGATCAGGACGGTGGGACGCGGCAGGGTGGGCAGCACGACGGCGAGCGCGGGCCGCAGCACGCCCTGCTGGCCGCGCAGCCGCAGGCGTCCGGTGGCCACGATCCCGGCGGTGGATCCGGCGGACACCACGGCGGAGGCGTCGCCTCTGCGCACCAGGTGGCAGGCCACGGCGATGCTCGACCGGGGACGGCGCAGGCTGGCCAGCGCGCCCGCGCTCATGTCGAGGGCCTCCTCGGCGCGCACGATCGGGATCTGCCAGGCCGCGTCGTGCTCGATCAGGGCCTCGTGGAGCGGGCGGGGGGCGCCGACGAGGACCACCGGCACGCCGTATTGCCGCAGCGCCTGGACGGCTCCCGCGACGATCTCCACCGGCGCGTGGTCGCCGCCCATGGCGTCCAGGGCGATGGGGGCCACCGGCGCGGCCGGTTTTTCCGGTGCCGCCGGTGCTGTCGGTGCCGCCGCTGGGACCGTGCCTGACCGGCCGTCGGCCGCGCCGGCGGCTTCGGCGCCGGGCTGGCCGGATGGGTCGGTCTCGGGCAAGCGGTCACCTCGTGCGGAGTGTGTCTCACCGCATCGTAGGCGCAGCTTACGCGGTCACTACCAGCGGGGAGGCCCTGTTGGGCAGGGTCGGGCGGGGTCGGGCGGGGATGGGCCCGGTGGACGCGCCCGCCGGAGGAGTCGCGCGGGGAAGCCTCAGGGAACGACCATGATCTTGCTGAAGACGGCCCGGCCGGTGATCCGGATCAGCGGCCCCGATTCGTCGTCCCGCCCGTGGCCCGCCGCAGTGACGACCTGACGCTTGCCGAACAGCACCCCGCCCTCCTCGACGACCCGTGCGTTGGGCGGGACCCTGACGATGAGCTTCCCGCAGAACGCGTTCAGCTCCAGGGTGATCTCGCGGCCGGGCAGGACGGCCTCGGTGAGGTCCACGATGAGGGCGCCGAAGGTCGATCGCATTTCGGTATGGCGGGCGGGCACCCACCTGCCGCCCCTGATCACCTTGCTGAAGATGGCTCCGACCTGCTGTCTCTCCATCGATGCGGCGGGCATGGTCCCGGTCGGGGCCGGGAGGTCGCCGGTGATCGGTACGAGATCGCCGACTGTTACGGCCGAGTAGGTCGCCGCGAGCCGGTCGGCGTGTTCGACACTGGTGAGACGACCGGTGGCGAGGGCCTCGGCGAGGACCGTGGCCACTTGGTCGCGCTCGGCATCGGACGCGCGTTGATCCGCTTTGCCGGGTAGCGCACTGCTCATGGGTCCGAGTGTACGTCGAACGAGATATGTCGCGATAGTGTCCGCTTTACGCTGAACTTAGCGACCTTGTGAAACCCCTTGTGAGCAGGGGGATCGCTGGATGCCCAAAGAAACTTGGGTCTCCCTGGAACCACCCGAGGGGGTTCTCACGTCGGGGTATATGAAAATTAGAGGACGCACGAGCCGGTCGAGAGGTTTACGTCTCGGAAGAGAAAAGGAGGGAAGGGCCTAGTGATCTTGAAGCAGAACGGTAGTCGGGGGTTCCGTGCCTACACCACCAAGCACCTGGACGAACTGTTGCAGCGTGCCGGACTCGACGACGAGGAGCGCTTGCGGATCCGGGCGGTGGCCACGGTTCTGCCGTTCCGGACCAACGCCTACGTCGTGGACGAGCTCATCGACTGGACGGCGGTGCCCCACGACCCCATGTACCGTCTGGTCTTTCCCCAGGCCGACATGCTGCCCGAGGCGGATGTCAGCCGGATCGCCGGGCTTCTGCGCGCCGAGGCGGCCAAGAGCGAGATCAGCGCCGTCGCCCACGACGTGCGGATGAAGCTCAACCCCCACCCCGCTGGACAGCTCCAGCTCAACATTCCCCGCGTCGGGCAGGAGCAGGTTCCCGGGCTCCAGCACAAGTACCCCGAGACCGTTCTCTTCTTCCCTAAACAGGGGCAGACCTGCCACGCCTACTGCACCTACTGCTTCCGCTGGGCGCAGTTCGTCGGCGAGCCCGACCTGAAGATGGCCTCCGACGACATCGGGCAGCTCGTCCGCTACATCCGCGCGCATCCCGAGGTGACGAGCATCCTGCTCACCGGCGGCGACCCCATGATCATGCGAGAGCCGGTGCTGCGGCGCTATATCGAGCCGTTGCTCGAGGTCGAACAGCTCGAATCCATCCGTATCGGCACCAAGTCGCTGGCGTACTGGCCGCAGCGCTTCATCTCCGACCCCGACGCCGACGACACCCTGCGGCTGTTCTCCCGGGTGGTGGAGTCGGGCAAGAACCTCGCGTTCATGGCGCACTTCTCGCACCCGCGCGAGATCGAGCCGGAGATCGTCCAGCAGGCGGTGCGTCGCATCCTGGACACCGGCGCGGTGATCCGCACGCAGGCGCCGCTGATCCGCTCCATCAACGACGACGCCGAGACCTGGGCGATGATGTGGCGGCGGAACCTCACCCTCGGGATGGTTCCGTACTACATGTTCGTCGAGCGCGACACCGGGCCGCAGGACTACTTCGCGGTGCCGCTGGCCAGGGCGTACGAGATCTTCCGCGACGCGTACTCGTCGGTCTCGGGGCTGTGCCGTACCGTGCGGGGCCCGTCGATGTCGGCGACTCCGGGCAAGGTTTGCGTGGACGGCGTGACCGAGGTGGCCGGGCAGAAGGTCTTCGTGCTGCACCTCATCCAGGCGCGTGACCCGGAGCTGGTGGGCCGTCCGTTCTTCGCGCGGTACGACCCGCACGCGACCTGGCTCACCGACCTCACCCCCGCCTTCGCCGACCGGTTCCCGTACGAGCCGGCGCCGGTGGGGGCGGCCCGGCTGTCGGCCTGAGGCCCGCTCCGGGCGCCGCCAGGAGGCCGCTGGCGGGCCTGTGAGGGCCGGGCGGCGGTCATGGGCCGGGGCCTGTACGGCGAGCGGCCGGTGCGCCCCACAGGGCGCACCGGCCACTGGAGGAACCCCCGCGACCCCTCAGAGCCCCACCGCCGACCGGCGCAGGCCGGTACGGCGGGCGATCTGGGCCTGCAGACGCGCCATCTGCCAGTGCAGCTCCAATAACTGCTCGGCGAGCTGGGCGCGCGGGATGTCTGCTGGGTCCTCGGCTGCCAGGTGGTCGATCGCGGTCGACAGATCTCTCATCGCGCGCCCCTTGTTGACGGCGTCTCCCGATCGAAACAACGTTCGAATCATAGCGGAACGCCGGTCGCGCTGTCAGGGAGTTGCCCGCGCTCAGGTCTCGTACACGGGGGCGATGTAACCCCGGGCCAGCGTGTTGCCGGTGATGTTGAAACCGACCACGGCGGGCGGGGTGTCGGAGTCGACGCCCAGCTTGTCCACGCCCAGGGCGTGCACCGCGAACACGTAGCGGTGGGGGTGTCCGGGGGGCGGTGCGGCGCCGCCGTACGACTTGCGGCTGAAGTCGTTGCGGGCGTGCACGGCGCCCTCGGGGAGGCCCTTGCCGTCACCGGACCCGGACGCGCCGCTGGGCAGCTCGGTCACGTCGGCCGGGATGTCGAACAGCACCCAGTGCCAGAAGCCGCTGCCGGTCGGGGCGTCGGGGTCGAAGCACGTGACGGCGTAGCTCTTGGTGCCCTCGGGACCGGGGGACCAGCGCAGGTGCGGCGAGAGGTTCTGTCCGGGCATGCCCCAGTCGTCGAACACCTGCGCGTCCGGCAGGGTCTGGCCGTCGACGACGTCGTCGCTCTCCACGCTCAGCGCGGGCACCTGGGGCAGGAAGTCATACGGGATTGGCGGCCGCTGCGACACGGGTCTACCTCCGATGGTTCTGATCCTTCATGACCATCCCCATCTTGCTCGCCCCACCCCACCCCCGCGACCCGGGACACACCTCCCGGGTGACGTCGCGACGCGGAGCGTCGCAATCAAGCCGGGAGGGCGCGCCGATGCCTGGACTGAGGAGTGAAGGAGTGAGGAACGAGCGGATGAGCGACGAGGGAAGGCGGCGGTCATAAGCGCCCGAGCCGCGACGCGGAGCGTCGCAATCAAGCCGGGAGGGCGCGCCGATGCCTGGACTGAGGAGTGAAGGAGTGAGGAACGAGCGGATGAGCGACGAGGGAAGGCGGCGGTCATAAGCGCCCGAGCCGCGACGCGGAGCGTCGCAATCAAGCACGGTTGTAGGCCGCCAGGACTTCCTTGGGGCCGCCGTCCATCTTGATCTTGCCCTTGTGCAGCCAGATGACGCGGTTGCAGGTCTCCTCGATCACGTCGAGGTTGTGGGCGACCAGGAAGACCGTGCCGGCCTCTTGGCGCATGAGCTTGATGCGCTCCTGGCTCTTGCGCTTGAAGTCGCGGTCGCCGGTGGCCAGGGCCTCGTCGATGAGGAGGACGTCGTGTGCCTTGGCGGAGGCGATGGCGAAGCGGAGCCGGGCGCCCATGCCGGAGGAGTACGTGGACATGGGGAACTGCACGAACTCGCCGATGCCGGAGAAGTCGACGATGTCGGAGTACTTCTCCTTCACCTGGCTGGGCTTCATACCCATCGCGTAGCAGCCGAGCACGATGTTGCGCTCGCCGGTGAGGTCGCGCATCAGCGCCGCGTTGACGCCCAGCAGGGACGGCTGGCCGTCGGTGTACACCGCGCCGGAGTGCGGCGGCAGCAGGCCCGCGATGGCCCGCAGCAGGGTGGACTTGCCGGAGCCGTTGCGGCCGATGACGCCGATGGCGTCGCCGTGGTGGGCCACGAAGGACACGCCCTTGATGGCGTGCACCTCGCGCATCTGCGGACGGCCCTGCCGGCGGACGAGCCGCAGCAGCGCGTTGGCGGCGTTGCCGCGCTCGGCGTCGGAGGCCGCGCCGTACACGCGGTAGACGATGTGCAGATCGTCCACGATGACCGTGGGGGTGCCGGCGGGGGCGGGGGACGCGGGAGCCTGCGGCTCCACCGGGTGCACCTTGACGTCCTTCGACGGGACGCCGGGTTCCTCCGACTTCACGTGCGACAGCTCCTCGGTCAGTTCAGCCACGGCCGTACCTCTCCTCGGCGCGCCAGAAGAACCAGAAGCCGACGAGCAATGCGAACACTGCCCAGAATACGCAGACACCCCAAATCCATGGCGGGGCATCGTGTCGCTGGAGCAGGATCTCGCGCATCACTTCGATGAAGGCGGCCGCCGGGTTCATGTAGAGGATGTCGGACACGATCCCCGGCAGCTGCGCGGCGTGGATCTTGTCGCCGATCGCGAAGAACACGCCGGAGGAGTAGAGCCAGGTCCGCATGATGAACGGCAGGAGCTGGTTCATGTCGCGGGCGAAGGCGCCGATCCGCGCCAGGACCAGGCTCGCGCCGATGTTGAACATCGTCTGCAGCAGCAGCGCGACCGGGATGAGCAGCCAGGCCCAGGTGATCGGCTCCTGGGTGACCAGCACCAGCACGCCCAGCACGCCCATCGAGATGAAAAGCTGTTGCAGCTCCTGCACCGTGTAGGCGAGCGGCAACGCGGCCCTCGGGAAGTGCAGCGCCCTGATCAGCGACAGGTTGCCGGAGATCGACTTGGCCCCGCCGCTGACCGCCCGCTGCGTGTAGGTGAACACGAACATGCCGGTGATCAGGAAGGCCGGGTAGTTATCGATGTCCTTGCTGGTGCCGAGGATCACACCGAACATCACCCAGTAGATCCCGGCGTTGAGCAGCGGGGTCAGCACCTGCCAGAGCTGCCCGAGCGCCGAGTTGCTGTACTTGGAGATGTTGCGAGAGGTGGCGTAGGTCAGCACGAAGTGCCTGCGCTCCCACAACTGGCGCAGGTAGGCGGGCAGACTTGGGCGTGCGATGGCACGCCGAAGCCCGTATCGCGCGGCGAGCTGGGCCAGCGACTCCTTCCCTGGGGAGGGGGTGCCGTCTTTCCGGCCGCCCGCCCGGGCGTCCGCGACGGCGGATTCCGGCTGGCTCATGGCAAGGACTCTATTGGATCCTGGTGATTGGGGTGCCTGCGATGGTGGTCTGTTCGGCCCGGCGTGCACAGCGGGTTGGACGTTGCCTGCCCAAGAGCGGTTCCGTGGCGTATGCGAGGTTCCGCAAGCCCTGCCCCGGACCGGCCCCGCGAATCGGAAGCCGGGTCAACCGTAGCCCACGGGAGGGTTCCGTGTCGGCAAGCACGCGGGTGTCGAGGCCGTCCGCGTATTTCGGCGCACGGCGCGCGCCGTGTATGCGAGTCAACATCCGGCTATCCAACTGTCTGGTTGGTTTGTCGCGCAGACGACCCGTTTGAGCGCACTTAGCGGAATGCGTGTGACGCCCGGCGGGCGTACGTGTGACCGAACTGCAACGCGCCAGAGACTTGGTGGTGAGAAGTAGTGCGGGATTGTAGCGATCGACTGGCAGGGCGTCGGCTGGTTCGACCGCGCGGCCGGGGCGGGGGTAACCAGGCCCCTTTCCTCGGTTGCTGGGAGAGCATCGCAGCTCAAGAACCATGCCCACCTGAGAGGGAGGAAAGACCCACAATGCGTGTGACCAAGGGCGCAAAACTTTTCGCCGGTACCGCGCTGCTCGCTCTCGCGGTCGCCGCGTGCGGCGGCGGCGGCGACAGCGGCTCGCCTGGAGCCACCAGCAGCGGTGGCGGCGACACCCCAGTCCGGATGGAGATCGGGGAGCCGCAGAAGCTGTTCTACCCGAGTGACACCACCGAGACCGAGGGCGCTGAAGTCCTCGCAGCCATTTTCGCCCCGCTGGTGAGCTACAACGACCAGAAAGAGACCGTGAACGAGGTCGCGCAGTCGATCGAGTCCACGGACAACACCGTCTGGACGATCAAGCTCAAGCCCAACTATACCTGGCACAACGGCGAAAAGCTGATCGCGCAGAACTACATCGACGCGTGGAACTTCGCCGCCAACCAGGAGAACGTGCAGTCGGCGAGCTACTTCTTCGGCCGCATCAAGGGCTACGCGGACCTGAACCCGGGCGAGGGCAAGACCCCCTCCACCAAGGAGATGTCGGGTCTGAAGGCCGTCGACGACACCACGCTTGAGGTGACGCTCGAGAAGCCGTTCTCGCAGTTCCCGGTGATGCTCGGCTACACCGCGTTCTACCCGCTGCCCAAGGCCGCCTTCGGCACCGACGGCAAGGTGACCGAGGACTACGCCAAGAAGCCGATCGGCCAGGGGCAGTTCTCGATCGACAAGCCGTACGGCAAGGGCACGGACCAGGCGATCAACCTGACCCGTTACGACGCCTACCCGGGCGCGAAGCCGAAGTTCAGCAAGCTGCAGTTCAAGGTCTACACCAGCACCGAGACGGCCTACAACGACCTGCGCGGTGGCCAGCTCGACATCGTCGACCAGCTCGCGGCCTCGTCGATCTCGACGGCCAAGACCGACCTCGGCGAGCGGTACATCGAGCAGCCCGACGCCGGCATCGGCTACGTCGGCTTCCCGCTGAAGTACAACAAGGACTACGAGAACGTCAAGGTCCGCGAGGCCATCTCGATGGCGATCGACCGTCAGACGATCGCCGACAAGGTCTTCTCCGGCACCCGTGCCCCGGCCGACGACTTCATCAACCCGGCCATCTCGGGTTACAAGCAGGGCGCCTGCGCGGTCTGCGTCTACGACCCGGCCAAGGCCAAGGAGACCTACGCCGCGGCCAACGGCCCGAAGAAGCTGGAGCTCGGCTACAACGCCGACGGCGGCCACAAGGAGTGGATCGAGGCCGTCGCCAACAACCTGCGCGCCAGCCTCGGCGTCGAGGTCGCGGTGAAGCCGTTCGAGAAGTTCCAGGCGATTCTCGACGAGCTGGACGCCAAGAAGTACACCGGCATGTTCCGGATGGGCTGGGCGATCGACTACCCGTCCCCCGAGAACTACCTGACGCCGATCTTCTCCACGGAGGCCGCGAAGACCGGCTCCAACTACGCCGGCTACTCCAACAAGGAGTTCGACGAGCTGCTCGTCAAGGGCGACACGGCCGACACGCCGGAGGCGGGCCTGGAGTTCTACCGCCAGGCGGCCGACGTCCTGAACAAGGATCTCCCATACATTCCCGTTTACTTCTACAAGATCAACGCGGGGTATTCAGAGCACGTCAAGGGTGTGAAGATTAACCTGCTCAACCAGGTTGAGTGGGAGTCCGTCGAGAAGGCCTAGAAGGATTCCTCCGAGGGCCGGGCGCGTGGCTGCGTCCGGCCTGAGGGGAACCGCGATGAGGGCAGTCTGCTTGGCACCGCAACCCTGGGTACCGAGGCTGCCCTTTGCGCATGTATGGGAGGCTTTGAATGGGCCGCTACGTCATAAGACGTCTGATTCAGGCGATCCCAGTCCTACTGGGCGCCACCCTGTTGATCTTCGCTACCGTCTTCGCACTGCCTGGTGATCCCATCGCGGCGTTGGCGGGAGAGAAGCGCACAGACCCCACGGTCGTCGGCATTCTGCGCGAGCAGTACCACCTGAACGACCCCCTCATCGTCCAGTACGGCTACTACATTCTGGGCGTGCTCCGCGGAGACCTCGGCAGGACCTATGCCAACGTCGAGGTGTCCGAGCTGATCTCCGCGAAGTTCCAGGTGACCATCAACCTGGCGATCACCGCGCTGCTCCTGGAGGCCGTGATCGGCGTCGGTCTCGGCCTGTGGGCGGCGCTGCGCCGCGGCAAGGCCACCGACACCGCGATCCTCGCCTCGACCCTCGTCCTGATCTCGGTCCCCGTCCTGGTGACCGGCTTCGTCCTGCAGCTCGTCCTGGGCGTCCAGCTCAAGCGCTGGACGGGCGTGACGATCTTCCCGATCGCCGGCGTGGCCGACGGCTGGATCAGCTATGTGGTGCCCGGATTCGTCCTGGCGGGCACATCGATCGCGTACCTGACCAGGCTCACACGTACCAGCCTGGTGGAGAACCTGCGCGCCGACTACGTGCGAACGGCCGTCGCGAAGGGACTCCCTCGAAGACGGGTGATCGGCAGGCACGCGCTGCGGAACGCGCTGATTCCGCTGATCACCTATCTGGGCGCCGACCTCGGCACGCTGATGGGCGGCGCGGTGATCACCGAATCGATCTTCAACATCCCCGGAATCGGGCAGGAACTGTTCAGATCGGTGCACGAACGGCAGCAACCCGTCGTCGTAGGCATCGTGACGATCCTGGTTCTCGTGTACATCCTCGCGAATCTGATCGTCGACCTGCTCTACGCTGTGCTGGACCCGAGGATCCGCTATGAGTGACATTCGACCCGCAGGCCCGCTGCACCCCGAGGCCCAGGAGAAGGACGCCCTGGACCAGGTGGCCCCGGCCGTCGTCCCCGAGACCACGGAACCGGGCACGTCGCCCGAGGCTCCCGCGCCGAAGAAGAAGGAAGGCAAGCCGGCCAGCCTGTGGAGCGACGCCTGGTACGACCTGCGCAGGCGTCCGCTGTTCATCGGCTCGGCGGTCCTGATCTTCATCCTCCTGGTGATGACGCTCTTCCCCCAGTTGTTCACCTCGATCGACCCGTACGACGCGGTGAACTGTCCGCTCGCCGAGGCCCGCAACCCGCCGAGCGCCGCCCACTGGTTCGGCCAGGACAACCAGGGCTGCGACGTCTATGCCAAGACCCTCTACGGCGCACGCGTCTCCATTCTGGTCGGCGTGAGCACCACGATCGTTACAGCGATCTGGGGCGGACTCTTCGGCCTGATCGCCGGTTTCCGCAGCGGCGCGACCGACGTGGTGCTGTCCAGGACCACCGAGATCTTCTTCGCCATCCCGCCGATCCTGGGCGCGCTGCTCATCCTGGTCGTGTTCGGCCGGGGCAACGTGTGGACGGTCATGCTGGCGCTGGCCGTGCTCTCGTGGCCGATGACCTTCCGCATCATGCGGGCGGCCGTCATCACCGCGAAGAGCCAGGACTACGTGGTGGCGGCGAGGGCGCTGGGGGCCGGGGCCGGGCGGATCATGTTCCGGCACATCCTGCCGAACGCGCTCGCACCCGTGATCGTCATCGCCATGATCAACCTCGGCGGCTTCATCTCGGCCGAGGCGGCGCTGTCGTACCTGGGCGTGGGCATCCAGTCACCGGAGATCTCCTGGGGTCTGATGATCGCCGACGCGCGTGACCGTTTCCTGGAGGCGTGGCACCCGCTGATCTTCCCCTCGATCTTCCTCAGCATCACCGTCCTGGCGTTCATCATGCTCGGCGACGCCGTCCGCGACGCGCTCGACCCGAAGCTGAGATAAGGGGGATCCGTGAAATCCGCGAAGAACACCGCCACCGCAGTGTTGCCCGCCGAGGGAGGGCTGGGCAACGACCCGCTGCTGGAGGTCGACGGTCTGCACGTGGAGTTCGTCACCCGAGCCGGTCTGGTCAGGGCCGTCAACGGGGTGTCCTACACCCTCAACGCCGGAGAGAGCCTGGCGGTGCTCGGGGAGTCGGGGTCGGGTAAGTCGGTGACCGCGCAGGCGATCATGGGCATTCTCGACATGCCGCCCGCGAGGATCCCCAAGGGACAGATCCGGTTTCGCGGCACCGACCTGCTCGCGCTGAGCGAGGAGGCGCGTTCGCAGGTCCGCGGCCAGCGGATCGCCATGATCTTCCAGGACGCGCTGTCCGCGCTCAACCCGGTCTTCACCGTCGGGTGGCAGATCAGCGAGATGTTCCGGGTGCACCGGGGCATGTCCAAGCGCGACGCGGAGAAGAAGGCCATCGAGCTGATGGAGCGGGTCCGCATCCCCGCCGCCAGGCAGCGACTGCACGACTATCCGCACCAGTTCTCGGGCGGCATGCGCCAGCGCATCATGATCGCGATGTCCATCGCACTCGACCCCGAGGTGCTGATCGCCGACGAGCCGACCACCGCGCTCGACGTCACGGTGCAGGCCCAGATCATGGAGCTGCTCGCCGAACTGCAGCGCGAGAGCAACATGGGGCTGATCCTGATCACCCACGACCTGGGCGTGGTGGCCGACGTGGCGGACAAGATCGCCGTCATGTACGCCGGGCGGATCGTGGAGAACGCCCCGGTGCACGACATCTACCGCACCCCCGGCCACCCCTACACCAAGGGACTACTGGAGTCGATCCCCCGGGTCGACCTCAAGGGCCAGGAGCTCTACGCGATCAAGGGCATGCCGCCGAACCTGCTCGACATGCCCACCGGTTGCGCCTTCCATCCGCGCTGCCCCTACCGGCAGGACAACTGCGTCACCGACATCCCGCAGCTCAACGAGATCAACCCGGACCGCAACAGCGCGTGCCATTACTGGAGGGAGGTCCTCGATGGCAGCCACGGGTGAGCGGGTCCTTGAGGTCCGCGACCTGGTCAAGCACTTCCCGCTGACCCAGGGCATCGTCTTCAAGCGGCAGATCGGGCAGATCAAGGCCGTGGACGGCGTCTCCTTCGACCTGCACAGGGGCGAGACCCTGGGCGTGGTGGGCGAGTCCGGTTGCGGGAAGTCCACGCTGGCCAAGGTGCTGATGGCGCTGGAGCGGCCGACGTCGGGATCGGTCACGATCAACGGCAAGGACATGGCCCGCGCCAAGGGGCGCGAGCTGAAGCGCATGCGCCGCAACGTGCAGATGGTCATGCAGGACCCGTACACCTCGCTCAACCCGAGGATGACGGTCGGCGACATCATCGGAGAGCCGTTCGAGATCCACCCCGAGGTGGCCCCGAAGGGCGAGCGCCGCCGCAAGGTGCAGGACCTGCTCGAAGTGGTCGGTCTCAACCCCGACCACATCAACCGTTATCCGCACCAGTTCTCCGGTGGCCAGCGCCAGCGCATCGGCATCGCCCGGGGCCTGGCGCTCCAGCCGGAGATCATCATCTGTGACGAGCCGGTCTCCGCGCTCGACGTGTCGATCCAGGCGCAGGTGATCAACCTGCTGGAGCGGCTGCAGAACGAGTTCGACCTCGCTTACATCTTCATCGCCCACGACCTGTCGGTGGTGCGCCACATCTCCGACCGGGTCGCGGTGATGTACCTGGGCAAGATCGTTGAGCTGGGCAAGGACCTGGAGATCTACGACAAGCCCGCCCACCCGTACACCCAGGCGCTGCTGTCGGCCGTCCCGGTGCCCGACCCGGACGGCCGCGAGCAGCGTGAGCGGATCATCCTGCAGGGCGACCCGCCGTCCCCGGCGAACCCGCCCTCCGGCTGCCGGTTCCGCACCCGGTGCTGGAAGGCGCAGGAGATCTGCGCCGAGCAGGAGCCGGTGCTCGAAGTGCGGGCCGGTACGGCCCACGAGAGCGCCTGCCACTTCGCCGAGAGCCAGGACGTGGTCCACATCGGCTGAGGCGGTCCACGCACGTCTGAGCCCTCCACAGGCCGGTCTTGTGGAGGGCTCAGGTGTTTCACGGCTCAGTCCGCCGGAGCGGCTCGCCTGGTCCGTTGGGGTGGGGCGCTCAGTCGCCCAGGCCGCCGAGGCCGGCGGCGCCGCCCGCCAGGTCGCTGAGCCCGCCCTCCTGCAGCGCGCCGAAGACCAGCCCGAGCACGTCCTTGATCGGGTCCTGGGCCTGGGCCGACGCCATGCCGGCCGGGACGATCACGGCCATCCCCGCGATGGCGGTGGCGACAAGAATGCGACGGATCATACTTTCTTTCCCCCGAAGCTCTCCCGGGCACGGCGAATAGACCCGCCGCCCGGGTGGATGCGATGTGTCGCCCGAAGCATCCCAGCACCGCGGCGGGCACAGGACCGACTTGACGCTTAACCCACCACGAGCGGTGGCGATCCTGGCGGAAGAGTGACCCGGGACGCGATCAGCGTTTGATCACCTTGGTGATCGGGCGTTCCGGGGTGCGATCCGGCAGGAACCAGCGGAACCAGATCCGGCCGCGGGTGTGCCCGGCCGTGGACACCCAGTTGGGCATGCCCGGATCGTTGGCAGCGACCACGATTCGCCATGAGCCGTCCGGTTCGTATTCGACCTGCCCGCCGTTGATCGTCACCCGCTCCCACGCGTAGTCGTAGGTGTGCAGAAACGGGTTCCACAGGCACATGTTCCAGAAGGCGCACTCCGGCGAGCGCCCCTCGATGAGCAGGGCCTCGCCCGGTTCGAGGGAGAACGAGCCCATGGCGTACGCGGCGTCGCCTGCGGCCCAGCCGAAGGTCTCGGTCGGCACCGGGTACGGCTCGGCGACGTCGTTCTCCTCCACCAGCGGCAGCACCAGCGTGGACTGCTCACGCAGCCAGGTCAGCGCCGCGGTGAGCCGCCGCGCGAGGTCGGCGTCGGTCTCCTTCGGCGGCGCGCTGGGGGCGTCCAGGCATTCGATGGTCCACGCCGCCCGGCGTCCCGTCTCGGGGTCCACCAGGTAGTCGCGGGTGATCGCGCACACCACGTCGGGCTCCAGGCGGAGCCAGTTGGCGGTGGAGTCCTCCGGGGGCTCCTCGGGGGACAGGATCAGCTCGAACGAGCCGTCGAGGCCGAAGCGCATGGTGCGGTCGTTGGCGGTGGCCACGATGCGCTCGGCGTAGCGTCCGTCGTCGGGCCCGCCGTACAGGGTGAGGGACATGTAGGCCGCGTCCGCCCGCTGGCCGGTCACCAGATAGGTGCGCTCCGGGTCGAGGGGAGTGAAGCAGAAGTAGGCGTCGGCGTTGTCGCCGCCCCATTTCGCGTACGGCCAGACGATGTCGGTGAAGCGCGGCCGGTGCGGATGCGCCCATACCTGCGTGTCGAGTGCCACGCGCAGCAGCGAGAAGGCCCAGGTGCGGCCCTCGGCTCTGGTGCGTTCGTCGAACGTGGGATCGGCGGACACCCGCTGCTCGATGCGTGCCAGCTCGGCGAGGATCTCGTGGAAGACTGCGGAGCTGTCCGGGACGCGGGCGGTGCGGAGCGCGCTCATGGGGCCAATATTGGCATACGCGATCCTTCGCCAACATCCCTTGACAACTCCGTCTATACACGCATTTTGTAGCTGATCAATGTTGTCGTACATATCGGTGCGCGTTGTGATGGCGGATCACGACCCCCACTCCGACGAGCGCGCTGACCAGTAGCAACAGCGCTCCCACGAGCCAGCGCGAGGGCGCGGGATCACGCGGCGGGGGCCCACCGCCGAAATAGACCGGATGCACATTTCTGGCGCCGGATCTGCTGGTCTGCGAGGGCTTGACCGCTGTGGTCTTTCCGTTTCCGGTCGCCGCCGGACCCCGTCCGATCATGGGCGTGGGGCCCGGCCGGGTGCGCCGCGCCATCCGGGCGGCCTGCGCCAGCGCGAGGTCGGCGCGGACCACCCCATGCCCGTAGGAGGGGTCGTGGCCGGAGGCCGGACGGCGGGCCGTCCCCCGCTCCACCGCCCTGCGCACCTGCGCGGGCGAAAGCTCCGGATAGGCCGCCCGGACCAGCGCCACCACCCCGGCCACCATCGCCGCCGCCGAACTGGTGCCGTCGCCGACCACGTAGGAATCGGGGCCGTCGGCGCTCACGATCCGCGCGCCCGGGGCGACGACCGAGAGGTACTCCTGCCGGTTGGAGAACCTCGGCACGCGCATCGTCTCGTCGACCGCGCCGACCGCGATCACGCCGGGGTAGGCGGCGGGGAAGTTGCGACGGTTGCCGCCGGCGCCGTCGTTGCCCGAGGAGGCGACCAGGACCGCGCCGTGGTCGAGCGCGTACTGCACGGCCTCCTCCTCGGCCGCCGACCCCTCCCAGGTGCCGCTGCCGCCGCCCAGCGACATGCTGATCACCTCGGCGCCCTGGTCGGCCGCGTAGCGGATGCCGCGCGCCAGCGCGTTGCCGCCCCGGCCCGCGACCCGCCCGCGCTGCGGGTCGTTGTTCTCCAGCGTCACCCGCACGGAGAGGACCCGGGACTCGGGGGCGACGCCGAGCACGCCGCTCGCACCCTGCCTGCCGTGCCCGCGTCCGGCGATCAGGCTGGCCATCGAGGTGCCGTGATGCCCGAAGTAGCGGGACCTGCCCCGGCCGCCCGTGAAGTCGGGCCCGGGCGTCACCGCGTCCGCCAGATCGGGATGCCGCGCGTCCACCCCGGTGTCGAGCACCGCCACCAGCACCCCCTCCCCCCGGCTGCGGCGCCAGGCGTCCGAGGCCCGCAACGCGGTCAACGGCCACTGCTTGGCCCGCGCCGCCGCCGCCACATCCTCCTCCGGCCCCATCCTCACCAGGAGGGTGGAGGGGGCCGCGCTTCGGCCGGAGGACGCGGCCGGCGGGGCCGTCGATGGTGCCGTGCTCAGTGCGGTCGCCAGGAGGAGCGGCGTGAGCCGCCGGAAGGCCGGGGTCACCGCGTCAGGTTCCGCTGCGGGGCCGGGGGGAGGGCCCGGGGTGGGGGTGGGGTCATCGGGTCAGGTCTCGGTGGAGGGTGGTGGCGAGTTCGCGGGCCACCCGGGTGAGGCGGGAGTCGATGCTCGTGCCGCTGGTGTACGGCCGGCCGTCCGCGTAGCCCGCCGACGTCAGCACGACGTAACGGTCGTCGCCGCCCGCCAGCGCGCCCGCGACGTACTGCCGCTCCCCGAACCCCTCGGCCGCGCCGCCCGCGAAGCCCGCCGGGCGGACCGAGGGCGGGCGCAGGCGCGGCCCGCCGGTCGGCCGGGTGCCGAGCCGCCTGGCGGCGGAGGAGGACGCGCCCTCCGCCTTGTCGGACAGCACCGCGATGCCCGCCGTGGCCACGTAGGTCTGCGTGCCGTCGGCGTAGGTGGCCCGCAGGATGGTCAGGCACCCGAAGGGCCGCAGCGCCCTTGCCGCGTCGGGTTGCAGGCCCCGGTCGCACGGGACCTCGGTGGCCACCCCGGTGAGGCGGTATCTGACCGCCGCCCCCGACGGGCTGGTGCCCGGCACCGAGGCGGGGAAGATGCGGCCCGCCGGCCAGACCCGCCAGCGGTCGCCCACCGAGGCCCGGGTGCCGCTGTGCGCGGGCGGCCAGGACAGTGTGGCGAACGTGAGCACCGCGATCAGCACGGCGGGCAGCGCGTACGGCCCGCGCCGCGCACGCCGGACCCGGCGGCGGCCTCGCGGTCGGCCACCCAGCGGACGGCCACCGCGCTTCTTGCGGTGCGCGCCACGGTGACGTCTGTCACGTGTTTCGGTCAAGGCGCCCTCGCCAAACGGATCAGGCCCGCGGTTCGCGGACCCGCACCCGATCATCCGCCGGTGCTGCGCCCATTCTGACATGCGGCGGCGCCGTAGTCCTGCGGATCGGTAAACAGGGCGATACGCAGGGTAGTGAGATTCATGTCAGGTTTTTGGTGTGGGCATTACCGCGCCGGGGATACCCGGACGTGCGCGCCCGGCGGGATGCCGAGGCGCTGCGCGGCGTCGCCACAGTTGATCGCGAAGGCCAGCAGGCCCGCCGAGTCGGCGAACGCCACCAGGTCGCCGGGCGGCACCGAGGCGAACGTCTCCCGGAAGGGCACGGAGAGCTGGCGGCGGCCCAGCCACACCGCCAGGGTGTCGCCCGCGCGGACGCCGAGCGAGCCGAGGTCGCCCGCGCTGATGGAGAGCTGCGCGTTGCCGTACCGGTCGACGGAGACCACCTCGCCCTCGACCGCGCCCTCGCGCCGGTAGGAGGTGGGCGCGGGCAGGTGCACGAGCCGGTCGGGGGGCACCTGCGCGCCCAGTTCGCTGATCGGCAGCCCGTTGCCCAGGTGGGCGGCCACGGGCGCGAAGACGTCGCGTCCGTGGAAGGTGGGCGAGACGGGGGACAGGAACAGGTCGGTGTTGGTGATCTCGTAGGCGGCCGTGGTGCCGCCCGACGCGTTGACCGCCCAGGACAGCAGGCCGTTGTCGGGTCCGAGGAACACCCGGTCGCCCGCTTCGATCGCGACGGCCCGCCGCGCTCCGCCTACGCCGGGATCGACGACCCCGATGTGGATGCCGGGCGGTAGATACGGCACGGTCTGGGCCAGGACGGCCGCTCCCCGGCGCACGTCTCCCGCCGGGATCAGGTGGCATACGTCGATGAGCCGCGCCCCCGGCGCGATGCCGACGATCACACCATGGCAGGCGGCGACATATCCGTCTTCCAGCCCGTAGTCCGTAAGAAGCGTGATGACTGGGGTCACAACTGGTGACTGTACGTCTCGTCAACCGCCGTGAACACCCGCAAATTGCCGACTACGATGGCTGCGGGCCGCGTGCTCACGGCGTGATCGCCGCGGGCCCGACCAAGGAGGAGAGCATGGACACTGCACCGGTGCACGGTGACAGTGGTACCCACGAACCATCCCCAGAACCCCTGAATTCCCCGGCTTCTACGGCCTCCGCCGCTTCCCAGGACTCCCAGCCGTCCGCGGCCTCCCCGGCCGCCGAGGGCGGCCTCAGCGAGCGCGACCTCGGGATCCTCGCCTTCGAGCGCCAGTGGTGGCGTTACGCGGGGGCCAAGGAGCAGGCCATCCGTGAGGAGTTCGGGTTCTCCGCCACGCGCTACTACCAGTTGCTCGCCGAGCTGGTCGACCGTCCGGAGGCCCTCGCCCATGACCCGATGCTCATCAAGCGGCTGCGCAGGCTGCGGGCCGCGCGGCAGCGCGAGCGCGCCGCCCGCCGTCTCGGCATGCGTCCCTGATCGACCGGGTAGAGAAATCGCGTGACCGACCAACCTCGTGACGCCCCGCCCGCCGACCTGCCGGCCGACCTGCCATGGCCGCGCACGGCGGCGGGATCGGTGGGGCTCGACGCGATCGTGGCCGATCCGTCCGGCGCGGTCGTCGGGCTCGACTTCGACGGCACGCTGTCACCGATCGTGCCCGATCCTGCCTCCGCCCGCGTGCACCCGGACGCCCCGGCCGTGCTCGCGGAGCTGGGCGTGGCCGTCAAGACCATCCTGGTGCTGACCGGCCGACCCGCCGCGTCCGTCATCGAGTACGGCGTGGCCCCGGACGGCGTGGGCCTGGCCGACGTACCTGGCCTGGTGGTGCTCGGGCAGTACGGCGTGGAGCGCTGGGAGGCGGGCGAGCTGACCTCGCCGCCGCCGCCCGAGGGCGTCGAGGCCGTGCGCGCGGAGCTGCCCAAGGCGCTGGCCTCCCTCGGCGTGCATGACGCCTGGGTGGAGGACAAGGGCCGGGCGCTGGCCGTCCACACCCGGCGGGCGGCCGACCCGAGGGGCGCGTTCGAGACGCTGGCCGAGCCGCTGGCGGCGCTGGCCGCGCGGCACGGCCTGATCGTCGAGCCCGGGCGGTTCGTGCTGGAGCTGCGTCCGCCGGGCACGGACAAGGGCGACGCGCTGAGCGCCTTCCTGGCCGAGCGGTCCGCCCGCTCGGTGCTGTACGTGGGCGACGACCTGGGCGACCTCGCGGCCTTCGACGCGGTGCGCGGATCGGGCCTGCCCGGCGTGACCGTGTGCAGCGGCTCGGCCGAGGTGACCGCGCTCGCCGACCGCGCCGACCTCGTCGTGGACGGCCCGGCCGGGGTCGTCGCGCTGCTTCGCGCACTGAGCGGGGCCGCTCGCCAGGGGTGACCCTCTCTGGTCGGGGGAGTCGTCAGCCGTCGAGGGCGTCGAGCTGCTCGCTGAACCAGGCGTCCGGTGGCAGCGCGGTGGCGGCCGAGCGCAGCCGTTCGCCCCGCTGGGCGCGCTCCTCCTCCGGCATCACCAGCCCCTCGTGCAGGGCCTCGGCCGTCCCCGCCACGTCGTAGGGGTTGACCAGCAGCGCGTCACCCCCCAGCTCGGCCGCCGCGCCCGCCTCGCGGGACAGCACCAGCGCCGCGTTAGGCGACAGGACCGGCCCCTCCTTGGCGACCAGGTTCATGCCGTCGCGGATGGGGTTGACCAGCAGGACGTCGGCCAGCCGGTAGGCGGCGAGCGAGCGCGGGTAGTCGTCGTGGACGTTGAGGATCAGCGGGTCCCAGTCCTCGCTGGCGTAGTCGTCCTCGATCTCCTTGGCGCAGCGCTGCACCGCCGCCGTGTACTCCCGGTATTCCGGCAGGTCGTGGCGGGACGGGTAGGCGAACGCCAGATGCACGACGCGGCCGTGCCACTCGGGGTGCGCCGCCAGGAACTCCCGGTAGGCCAGCAGCCCCCGGACGATGTTCTTGGACAGCTCGGTGCGGTCGATCCGCACGATGAGACGGCTGTCGCCGACCTGCTGGCGCAGCGCCGCCATGTGCGACTCGACGTCGGGCTCCAGCGCCCGCGTCCACAGGGCCTCGCCGTCCACGCCCAGCGGGTGGACGCCGATCCGTGTCGTGCGTCCCTCGTGGGTGACGGTACGCCCGGCGCGGTCGACCTGGGCGCCGAGCACGCTCTCGCAGCAGTCCATGAACGCCATGGCCCAGCGCTCGGTCAGGAACCCGGCGTGGTCGGCCCCGAGGATGCCGCAGAGCACCTCGACGCCGACCTCGTCCGGCAGCAGCGAGAAGTACTCCGGCGGGGCCCACGGAGTGTGGGAGAAGTGGGCGATCCGGACGTCGGGCCGCTCGCCCCGGAGCATCGCGGGCGCCAGGGTCAGGTGGTAGTCCTGGATCATC
Organism: Spongiactinospora sp. TRM90649; assembly: GCF_029382225.1. GTDB lineage: Bacteria > Actinomycetota > Actinomycetes > Streptosporangiales > Streptosporangiaceae > Spongiactinospora. The sequence goes on along the minus strand of NZ_JARLTC010000036.1, from coordinate 103,404 downwards.
ACGCGGGCGCCAGGCCCGGCCTCTTCGGCGAGGGCGAGCGCGAAGGCCGCGTTGTACGACTGGTACGACTCCCACTCGCGGTAGAACCGGGCGTCGAAGTGGGGCGCGTTGGGCGTGTCGTAGAGCAGGTGGTTGATGAACCACAGGGTGGAGTTGGCGATGGCGTTGTAGGCGCGGTGGAACGTCGCGGGCGGGATGTCGAGCATGCGCAGCGCGCCCGTGTCGTATCCGGCCTGGTCGAGACGCCCGCCGGGGGCCAGCCGTACGGCCGAGCGGTCGTCGTCGGACAGCGCGGCGCACACCCAGAGCACGTCCATCTGTTTGACCACGCCGGACAGGCCGGAGACCAGCCCGCCGCCGCCTCTGCGCATGGTGAGCTCGCCGTCCTCCGACAGGGTGAAGGACACCGGGCCGCGATTGGAGGCCACCAGGACAGCGTTCATTGTTAGACCACCGTTCCCTCGCCGTGGGACGCTTGCGGGAAGGTTAACCAACCCTGACCCCTGACCATAGGATGTCCAGGACTCACGGCTGATGGGGACCCGAATGGCGCTGGACGAGACGACCGAGCAACTGGCCCGCGACGCCGCACAGGGCGACCACCGGGCACTCGGCGAGCTGCTGCGGCGGATCGAGCCCGACGTGTTGCGGCACTGCGGCCGTATCCTGCCCTACTACCAGGACGCCGAAGAGGCGTGCCAGGACACCCTGCTCGCCGTGGCCCGCAACATCGCCCGGTTCGAGGGCCGTGCCCGGTTCAGCACCTGGCTGCACATCGTGACGGCGAACTGCGCCCGTACGACCTACCGCTCGCTGAAGCGGCGCGCGGCCGAGCAGAGCTCCGACGAGCTGCCCACCCAGCGTCCCGACGTCCGCAGGGTCAGCGTGATCGCGGGATCGCGGCTCGACCTGCTCGACGCGATGGAGGCTCTGGAGGCCGACAAGCCCGATCTGGCCCAGGCTCTGGTGTTACGCGACATCTGTCAGCTCGACTACGCCGAGGTGGCGGACCAGTTGCAGATCCCGCTCGGCACCGCGAAGTCACGCATCCATCAGGCGCGCAAGTTCGTGCAGGCCGCGCTGGGCGACGCCTACGGCGCCTGAGGGTCTGTCCGTGTCTTGATCCAGGATGTCTCGAATGCTGATACACGACGCGGGGTTGCGGACCTGTCGGGGTAGAGTGCGATAGAGCTGGGATGCCCCATGCTCGCCTATAACTACATATTGCTCATCCAGAGGGGTGGAGGGACCGGCCCTGCGAAGCCCCGGCAACCCTCCCGGAAACAGCGCTCGCGACCTGGCGAGAGGCCGACCGGGACAGGTGCCAAATCCGGCCTGTGATCACGGTGGTCGCAGGCGAAGATGAGGGAAAGGCCTCGCTTCCATGGCGCTCGCGACACACGACAAGCCCACCACCTCCATTGATTTCGGCGCCGCCGTCGCGCTGTCCTGCCGCGAGTGCGGCACCCGCTACGACCTCGGCCCGAACTTCGCCTGTCTGGAGTGTTTCGGCCCGCTTGAGGTCGCCTACGACTTCGGGCGGGTCACCCGTGAGGAGATCGAGGCCGGCCCGGCCAACGTGTGGCGATACCGCTCGCTGCTGCCGGTGCCCGCCGACGTGGCCGCCAAGCCCAACCTCGCCCCCGGCTGGACCAAGCTGGTCAAGGCCGACCGCCTGGCCGCCGAGCTGGGCCTGCGCTCCCTGCACGTCAAGGACGACTCCGGCAACCCCACGCACTCCTTCAAGGACCGCGTGGTCGCCATCGCCCTGGAGGCGGCGCGCAACTTCGGCTTCCACACGCTGTCCTGCTCCTCGACCGGCAACCTCGCGGGCGCCGTGACCGCCGCCGCCGCGCGGGCCGGGCTCGACGCGTGCGTGTTCATCCCCGCCGACCTGGAGCAGCCCAAGGTCGTCATGGCCTCGGTGTACGGCGGCAGGCTGGTCGGCATCGAGGGCACCTACGACGACGTCAACCGGTTCTGCTCCGAGCTCATCGGCGACCCGCTCGGCGACAAGTGGGGCTTCACCAACATCAACCTGCGGCCCTACTACGCCGAGGGGTCCAAGACCCTCGCGTACGAGATCGCCGAGCAGCTCGGGTGGCGGATCCCGGACCAGATCGTGATCCCGATCGCCTCCGGCTCGCAGCTCACCAAGATCGACAAGGGATTCGGTGAGCTGATCAAGCTGGGGCTCGTGGAGGACAAGCCCTACAAGATCTTCGGAGCCCAGGCGGCGGGGTGCTCGCCGGTGTCGGCGGCGTTCCGCAGCGGGCAGGACGTGATCAGGCCGGTCAAGCCGGACACCATCGCCAAGTCGCTGGCCATCGGGAACCCGGCGGACGGGCCGTACGTGCTGGACATCGCCCGCCGTACGGGCGGGGCGATCGACGACGTCACGGACGCCGAGATCGTGGACGCGATCCGGCTGCTGGCGCGCACCGAGGGCATCTTCGCCGAGACGGCGGGCGGCGTGACCGTCGGCGTCCTGGCCAAGCTGGTCCGCGAGGGCCGTCTCGACCCCGAGGCCGAGACCGTGGTCCTCAACACCGGCGACGGCCTCAAGACGCTCGACGCCGTGGCCGATCAGGCCCGCCCGAGCGCGGTGATCCGCCCCAGCCTCGACGCGTTCCGCGCCGCCGTTTCCGAGTGATCTTCATATACAACGAGAAAGTGAGCCTGTCATGAGCGTTTCTGTGCGTATTCCGACGATCCTGCGCACGTACACCAACGGGGCGGCGGAGGTCGGCGGGGAGGGCGCGACCCTGCGCGAGGTGCTGCAGAAGCTGGACGCCGACTACCCGGGCATCGGACCGCGGATCCTGGACGAGGCCGGAAAGATCCGTCGTTTTGTGAACGTGTACGTGGGCGACGAGGACGTCCGTTTCGCCGAGGGCCTCGACACGGCCACCCCGGACGGCGTCCAGGTCTCGGTCATCCCGGCGGTAGCGGGCGGAGCCCGCTAAGGGGTCTGTCTGCGGGCTTTGTCTGCGCATTCTGGGGCATTATCGGTATTTTCCGGCATGAATTCCATGCCGGATCGTTCCACGCCTAAGAAAGAAAGGGGCGTGGAACGGCCCCTCCGGGATCGCCCACCCTTCCGAGAACGGCCCCCACCGGGGGTTCGCCCACCCTTCGGGAGCGGTCACCCCTCCATGAGCCTCCTCTGGCGCCGGCCTTGGTCGCCCGCTCCACCAAACGTGGAGCCGGGCGCCCGCCGTCCCAACGGGACACCCTCCGCAGGCTCATCGTTCCCGCAGCATGCGCAACCGCCCCGTACGACCGCCACCACCACCCAACCCCGCACCGCCGCCCTCTGTGACCGCGCCCACGTTCGGCCCGGCGCTGTTGCCCCTCCGCGGCCGGGCCGCCGTCCGGCCTGAGCTGTCGGCTCTCCAAGGGCCCGCGCCGCCGTCCGGTCTGCATGGCGGTCGGCGGTCCCTCTATGACCGCATCCATGTACGGCGGGGTGTGGGGGTGGGATGTCCGGAGTGTGGGGTTTTGGTGCTCCGAAGGTGGAGTTGGGAGTTAGGGAGTTCTGATTGTCCGGATAGTGGGGGAAAGATCAAGTTACAGTGATGTATGGGCCTTGAGAGGATGCCTGGGCGGCCGTTTCTCGTGGCCGTCGGACTGGTGACGCTCTTCGACATCTACCTGGGGAGTGCGTCCTTCCGGTTCATCGAGACGTTCCTCTTCATGGTCGTCGCCTGGGGTGGTCTCGGGCTGTACTGGGTCTACCGGGTGGTCGCCTTCCAGTGATCTGGATCTCACGGCTGAGGATGACGGCGTGACCCTCCGGCACCTGGACGGCCCCTGGTACGGCCTGCAGGGCTGGGACGGTTGGTGACACGCCGTATAGCGCGGTTCGCGTATCTGTTCCGATCGGCCTCACGGTAATCGGCACTATTACGGATGGCGCAACTTGAGTAGGTCTGCTTTTGAAGGCGGAGTGACGGTATTCGGCACTCCTGAACGACCATTCCCGCCAGGACGGTGACCGGCTCCGTACGCTGCGGAGACGCCTCGGGATTGCGCTCGCCGGCCGCCCGGGGCGACATGGAGTTGTGGCGGAGCGGCTAATCGGCACTATTGCGGAGGCCCTACGACGGGGCCGGCGGGTGCCAGGTGGACCCCCATGTGACTACGGGGTATTCGAGGTTTGCGTACCGCTATTTCCGGAGCGCAAGAGGTGAGGGTTATTCGTGTTGCCTGCCTCCTGTCGCCGCTTCGCGCAGCAGGGTGAAGCGTCCTCCATCGCGGACCGTACCGGCCAGCCGCAGGTCGGGGCGGTTACGGAAGTCGAACCTTCCCCTCACGGCGGGTGGGACCTATAACGCGATGGGAGGGTTGCGGCGCTGTGTGCGGGTTGTATGGGAAGCGTCGCGGTCCGTGCGGGGAATGGGGTTATGGGCGGGGAAGTAGTGATCGGATGGCCCCCCATGACGGCGGCTAAGAGCCTCCGTTCCTTTCCTGTCATAGGTAATGGTGCAAGTTTTAACCATAGATTCGTTGGAAGAAAATTCTCCTCAACATGCTATGAGCGAACGCCAAGAACGAGTTTTGGCTCTGACTCTGTTGCTCAATGCCGTCCCACAGGTATGGTCGAGATCGATCGACGTAGCACGAGTAGGAGTAAGGAGTTGGTCTCCCAAGTATCTGGGAGTCCCATACTTCAGTCTCTCTATCCCCGCTTCGGAGATCGCGGGCCGCGCAGAGGAATGGGCACGGTCCGGAGCCCAGCAAGAGGAGTCGGAAAGTGGCGCAGGGCACCGTCAAGTGGTTCAACGCGGACAAGGGCTACGGCTTCATCGCGGTAGACGGTGGTAAGGATGTGTTTGTCCATTACTCGGCAATCATGATGGACGGTTACCGTTCGTTGGAGCAGGGCCAGCGGGTCGAGTTCGAGATCACCCAGGGGCAGAAGGGGCCCCAGGCTGAGTCCGTCCGGACGGTCTGAGCCGCGTAGTCGGCCCGTCGGCGTCGAGGGGGACCCCGAGCCGCCGGGCAGGTGACGCGGGTCATCCACACGTGGAACGTCTGGTGGGCCGGTGTGTCCGGAGCCGCGCGGCAGCGCAGTCCGCGCGGAATCGCCGGATGACCCCGGCCCGCCCCAAGGGTCCGGCCCTTCCCCTTTCCGCGGGCCGGTCCCTTTCCTTACCGCAACCGCATAATTCGCAGCCGTACCCGGGCCCGTCGGCGGCCGGTGGCACCACCAGGCCGGTCGCCGGCGGGTCAAGTGCGGCGGACGGCAGTCGCGACCACCCGCGCCGGGAGCGGGGGCGGGACGCTGACGCCGACGTGAGCCCGGACGCCCCGTAGCGTGCCGGGCTGAGGCGGTTTCGCGGTGATGGCTCGCTGATGTCGGCTCGCCGGTCCGTCGGCTTGTCGGCCCGTCCACCCGGCGGAAGGTTCGGGGCGAGCCGGCGCTCTGCCCGAGAGGCCATGCTCCAGAGACCAAGCGGCGGGCCGGTGCGGCGGCCGTGGGGACGCGGCTGGCGGGAGGTCGGTGGAACGGCCCGTGTGGCGGAGTGGGTGCGGACACGCCGGTCTGAGGTGGCCCGTTCGGAGGCGGCGGGGGCTGGTCCTGAGGTGGCCCTGTGGGGAAGCGCGGGGGTGGGCGGTGGTGTCTGGGCCTGGGGGCTGGTTCGGGGGTGATACATGAGGGCGCTTCTGGTGGGGGCGGTTTTCCATACCGTGAGGTGGGCGGGGGGAGAAACTGCAGGTCGGCGCTGGTCGTTAGGGTTCGCGCTTGCACTCGGGTGGGTAGAGTGCTAAACAGTTCGTTGGCACTCTCCTGTCGAGAGTGACAAACCGGGATCGAGGCGATGGGGCCTCGCGGACCACGGCGACCGGTGTCGTGGGCAAGCGGGTTCACATGCCGTCGCGGGCGTCGGCTCGATCCGCTGCAAGCCACCCTGTATCTGGGAGGTCTAGCCGTATGGCAGCCAAGATGATCGCGTTTGACGAGGACGCCCGGCGCGGTCTCGAGCGCGGTATGAACCAGCTCGCCGACGCCGTGAAGGTGACCCTTGGTCCCAAGGGTCGCAACGTCGTGCTGGAGAAGAAGTGGGGCGCCCCCACGATCACGAACGACGGTGTCTCGATCGCCAAGGAGATCGAGCTCGAAGACCCGTGGGAGAAGATCGGCGCCGAGCTGGTCAAGGAGGTCGCCAAGAAGACCGACGACGTCGCGGGCGACGGCACCACCACCGCCACCGTGCTCGCCCAGGCGCTGGTACGCGAGGGGCTGCGCAACGTCGCGGCCGGCGCGAACCCGATGGCGCTGAAGAAGGGCATCGAGGCCGCCGTCGAGCGGGTCAGCGAGGAGCTCTCCAAGCTGGCCAAGGACGTGGAGACCAAGGAGCAGATCGCCTCCACCGCCTCCATCTCCGCCGCCGACCCCGAGATCGGCTCGCTCATCGCCGAGGCGATGGACAAGGTCGGCAAGGAAGGCGTCATCACCGTCGAGGAGAGCAACACCTTCGGCCTGGAGCTTGAGCTCACCGAGGGCATGCGCTTCGACAAGGGTTACGTCTCGGGTTACTTCGTGACCGACCCGGAGCGCATGGAGGCGGTGTTCGAGGACCCGTACATCCTCATCGTCAACTCCAAGATCTCCGCCAACAAGGACATGCTGCCCCTGCTCGACAAGGTCGTGCAGGCCGGCAAGCCGCTGGTCATCATCGCGGAGGACATCGAGGGCGAGGCCCTGGCCACCCTCGTGGTCAACAAGATCCGTGGCCTGTTCCGCTCCGTCGCGGTGAAGGCCCCGGGCTTCGGCGACCGCCGCAAGGCCATGCTCGGCGACATCGCCACCCTGACCGGTGGCCAGGTCGTCTCCGAGGAGCTGGGCCTGAAGCTGGAGACCGCCGGTCTCGACATGCTGGGCCGCGCCCGCAAGGTCGTGGTGACCAAGGACGAGACCACGATCGTGGACGGTTCCGGTGACGCCGAGCAGATCGCCGGCCGGGTGAACCAGATCCGTGCCGAGATCGAGAACACCGACTCGGACTACGACCGTGAGAAGCTCCAGGAGCGGCTGGCCAAGCTGGCCGGTGGCGTCGCCGTCATCAAGGCGGGCGCGGCCACCGAGGTCGAGCTGAAGGAGCGCAAGCACCGCATCGAGGACGCCGTTCGCAACGCGAAGGCGGCCGTCGAGGAGGGCATCGTCCCCGGCGGTGGCGTGGCGCTGCTGCAGGCGGGCACCAACGCCTTCGACAAGCTGGAGCTGAAGGGCGACGAGGCGACCGGTGCGGCGATCGTCCGCAAGTCGCTTGAGGAGCCGCTGAAGCAGATCGCGGTCAACGCCGGCCTTGAGGGTGGCGTCGTCGTCGAGCGCGTGCGCAACCTCACCCCTGGTGAGGGCCTGAACGCCGCGACCGGCGAGTACGTCAACATGTTCGAGGCGGGCATTCTCGACCCGGCCAAGGTGACTCGCTCGGCGCTGCAGAACGCCGCGTCGATCGCGGCGCTGTTCCTCACCACCGAGGCCGTCATCGCCGAGAAGCCGGAGAAGGAGAAGGCGCCGGCGATGCCGGGCGGCGGCGGCGACATGGACTTCTGAGTCCAGCACGCCGGTAATCCGCGCAGGAAGAGGGTGGTCCCCGTAGGGGCCGCCCTTTTCTCGTTCCCGGACCCTTCCAGCCCCCTCCAGCCCCCGTGCGGGCCGCCCCCGGCCCGCCCTGGTTTGTGGCAAGAAGGGTCATGGCGCGGGCATGGGCGGGGCCGTCCGCGTCAGCGGGCCGTAAACCTCGGGTCTGCACTCCGCCGCGCGGCTGATCGGCCGATCGGCCGGTCGGTAGTGTCCCCCCGGTCGGACAGCCAGCAGGGGAGCAGTGATGAGCGAGCGATGGCCGAGGAGGAGACCGTACCGCGGCGTCTCCGTCGTCGCCGTTCTCATGTTGTTCGCGGCGGGTTCGAGCGTGTCGCGTACGGCGGGGACGATCTCCCTGCCGCACGCGACGACGTTCACGGCCCTCACCGGCGTGGCGCGGGACTCCGCGCCACTGTCCGAGGGGACGGGCGTGGTGGTTCATCCGGTGGAAGCGACACCGGTCCGCGCGCGTCCCGGTGGCCGTCCCGTGGCGGTGTTGCCGAGTCTGCAGCTTGGCAACCCGACGTGGGTGCCGGTCGTTGCGACCGTGCCAGGGTGGATCAAGATCCTGCTGCCTTCGCGTCCCAACCGCGCGACGGGGTGGATCTCCGGGACGGCCGGCGGCCTTCAGGTCGCCCGCAGTCCCTACCTGGTCAGGGTCGAGACGTCGGCTCGGCGGTTGACGGTCTACAGGTCCGGGCGGGCGATCGGCCGGTGGACCGTCGGAGTGGGCGCTCCCAAGACGCCCACTCCGCTCGGGCGGACCTTCCTGCTCGCCTCGCTCAGCGGTGAGCGAGAGGCCGGTCCGCCTGTCATGCCCACGGGAACGCATTCCCGAACGTTGGACTCCTACGGTGGCGGTCCGGGGACCGTCGCGTTCCATGGCTGGCCCGACAAGTCGGTCTTCGGCAGGGCCGTCAGTCACGGATGCATCCGAGCGCCCGACAGCGCCCTCGAAGCGTTGTCAAAGGTCCCGCTCGGCACCGTCGTCATCATCACGCGCTAGGGATCCCCGGGATCGCACCGCCTAGCCGTACCGAAATCCGTTACCCATAGGGGGGAACATGGGTCTCAGCAGACACGTCGCGGGGGCGGCGGCTCTCGGAGTCGCCGTGGCCGCGACACTGGTGGGCGCCGCGGCCTCGGCGTCGCAGGCGAGCACCGACTCGCCCAGCATCGCCTACGTGCTCTCGGCCACGGGGCCGGTCGCCATCAACCCGGTGCCCAAGGCCGTCTGGCCGGAGGGGCAGCCGGCGCGCAGGGTCGCCCTGCAGAGCCACGAGAACTCGCTGATCACCGCCACCGGTCTGGTCGCGGCGGCCGACGGCACGCACTCCGAGGCGACCGCCGCGGACGTCCGCACCATGGAGCGGCACATCACCGCCCAGGTGATCAAGGCGCGTTGTGAGGGCGGGCGGGGCGTCACCACGCTGACCGGCGCCCGTCTCGGCGAGCGCGCCATCGAGGCGAACCCGGCGCCGAACACCACCATCCCGGTGGACCTCGGCAAGATGGGGACCGCTTCGGTCACCTTGAACAAGCAGGTCCGGGGCGCCGACGGCCGACTGAACGTGACCGGCATGGCCGTGTCCTTGCCGCTGGCCGAGGGGCAGTCGCAGACGGTCGACGTGGCCTCGGTCGCGTGCGGCGGCGCGGGTGGCACCGGCGGTTCGGATAGCTCCAGCCAGCACAACGACGGCAACGACCACGACTCGAACGGGCCGGGCGCGCACGGCGACGCGGACGACCAGGGCCGGGGCGACCACGGCGTCAGGCCGGCCGACGTCTCCGAGGTCGTGCGGCGCGACAAGGTCGAGGAGGCCGCTCCGGCTCCGGTGCCGGCCGAGGTGGACCTGCCCGTCGCCGGCTGATAACCGGTAGCAAGGCACGATCGGTAACAGAACACACGATTCACGGCAGGCGGGGGGCATGGGGAGCGCCGGCCGGTAACGCAACGAAGCGTTCCGATGCCTCCGCCCGCTCGCGCGACCGGCCCACGGGATCTCACCCGTGGGCCGTTCGCGTCGGTCAGCGGCCGATCATTGGCCGATCACCGGCCGGTCACTGGGGGGAGGGGCTTGACCCAGCGGCCCCACTGGGGCTGGCGGTCGTAGCCGGCGGCGGTCCAGGCGTGGTGGGCGAGGGTGTTGTCGTGCAAGACCATGGCGTCCGCGCGGAACGCGCCGAACGCGGCGAACCGGGTCTCGGCGGCGCGCAGCAGGGTGGTCGCGATGCCCTTACGGCGGTGGCCGGGGTGGACGGCGAGGCGGTAGAGGTGCGCGCGCCAGCCGTCCCAGCCCGCGATCAGTGTGCCGACCAGTTCACCGCCGAGCTCGGCCAGCAGCAGCGCCTCGGGGTCGCGCTCGACCAGCGCCACGATCTTGTCGGCGGAGTCGAACCGGTCCGTCCCCTCGGCGGCCTCGCGCCAGAAGGCCAGTACGCCCTCGATGTCGTCCATGCCGCCCGATCGGACATCCACCCCGCGCTCTCCCATGCCCCAGCAAGCTACTACATTCAACGACCTTCAGGCCGCCAGAGCCTCGGGCAGGTCGCGGGCGTGCAGCACGGTCAGCGACGTGACCGCGCGGGTGAGGACCACGTAGAGACGCGCCAGGCCGCGCGGTTCGGCGGCCACGATGTCGGCGGGCTCGACGACGATCACGTGGTCGTACTCCAGGCCCTTGGCGAGGGTGGCGGGGATCACCAGCAGCCGCTGCTCGCCGGTGGAGTCGGGGGTGAGCACGGCGTGCTCCAGGTCGTCCGCGGTGAGCGCCTTGGACACGGCCGGGACCTCGGCGTCGGGGACGATCACGCCGACGGAGCCCTCCCTGGCGAGCGCCTCGCGGGTGGCCGCCTGGACGGCCTCGGCGAGGCCGGCGGCGGCGGCGTGCCGTACGGACAGGGAGCCCGCGCCGGGACGCAGCGAGCGCGGGGCGGCGAGCCCGGGGGCGACCGAGGGGAGCAGCCGCGCGGCGTAGTCGAGGACCTCCCTGGGCACCCGGAAGCCGAGCGTCAGCTCGGTCACCTCGCCGGACGGGCGGCCCAGGTGGGTGAGGACGGCGTCCCACGTCCGCGTGGACCAGGGGGTGGTGCCCTGGGCGAGGTCGCCCAGCACGGTGGCCGACCCGGTACGGCAGCGCCGCCCGAGCGCCCGCAACTGCATCGGCGAGAGGTCCTGCGCCTCGTCCACGACGACGTGCCCGAGTGACGGCGTGCGCTCGATCAGGTCGGCCAGCTCGTCCATGAGGGCGGCGTCGGCCGCCGACCACCGGGCCGACTTCCACGAGCGCGGCGGCTTGGCCCAGGGCAGCAGCTCCAGCTCGTCGGTTTCGAGGGCGGAGCGGGCGGCGGCGGCCAGGAAGGCGGGGTCGGACAGCAGGCGGTGCAGCACCTGCTCGGGCGTCACCTTGGGCCAGACGGCGTCGAGGATCTGCTTGACCGGCTTGGACCTGGCCACGGCGTCCTGCACGCGGTCGTCGGGCGACTCGCCGCGCTGTTCCATCCTGACCAGTACGGCGTGCGCGAGCCGCTGCGCCAGCGCGGCCCGCCCGGGTCCGTACCGGGTGGTGCCGCGCAGCGAGGCGACGATCTCGCGCACCTCGTAGTCGGGCACCCGGAAGCGGGACGCCCCTCGCGTGTAGAGGACGCCCTCGGTCGGCTTGGCGATGTGCAGCCACAGCGCGCGCTCCAGCACGGCCGCCATCCGGGCGTCGCCCTTGAGCGCGGCCACGGCGGGGTCCTCGGGGGCGGCGTGCTCGCCGACGATGCCGCCGATGGTGGTCTGCTCCACCTTGACCTCGCCCAGCGCGGGCAGGACGGATGAGATGTAGGAGAGGAACGCGCGGTTGGGCCCGACGATCATCACGCCGGAGCGGGCCAGCTTCTCCCGGTGGGTGAACAGCAGGTAGGCGGCCCGGTGCAGGCCGACCGCGGTCTTGCCGGTGCCGGGCGCGCCCTGGACGCACACCGTCTGGGCGAGTTCGGCCCGCACGATGTCGTCCTGGTCGGGCTGGATGGTGGCGACGATGTCGCGCATCGGGCCGGTGCGCGGGCGTTCGACCTCTTGGGTGAGGATGCGCGAGGCGGTCGGCACCGCGTCGTCCTGGTCGAGGTGCTCGTCCTCGAAGGCGGTGAGGTCGCCGCCGTGGTAGCCGAAGCGGCGGCGGCGGGCGACGTCCATCGGATCCGCGGGACCGGCCTGGTAGAACGCCCTGGAGACCGGGGCGCGCCAGTCGATGACAAGAGGCCTGCTGCGGTCGTCATGGATATGACGGCGGCCGACATAGATGGTCTGGGGCAGGTCGTCGCGGGCCGAGCGGTCCAAGCGGCCGAAGAAGAGGGGGGTGTCGGGGTGGTCGGCGAGCGCCGCCACCCGTTCGTCCAGCAGGGCCTGGAGGATCTGCTGGGAGACCCAGTCGCCGGCGGCGTCGGCGGACAGCGATCGCGCGTGCTCCCGCATCGCGCGCAGCGCCGCCCGGGCGGCGGTGAGGTGGCCGCGCTCGGCGGCGAGGATCTCACCGGGGTCGTCGCCGGGGCGTATGTCGGGGGCCGAGTGATCGGCCAGACGATCGGCCGAGTGGTCGGCCGAGTGGTCGGCCGGATGGTCCGCGGATTGGTCCGCGGGTCGGGGTTCGGGCATGCGAAGGTGCCTCCCTGCCGGATCGGGGACGGTTACGCGCGTGCGCGTACGACGTCGGAATGGAGGTTGGTCGCCAGGTGGCGAATGAACCAGCCTACCGGCGTACGCCAAATGCCTCCACGCATTAAAATCCCGTGTCGGTTCCCTGGACTGAGACGGTGTGAGAGCGGGTAATTCTGATGGGTGACACGCACCTGGGCGGCGATATCCCCCGTCATCCCCACGGTGGCCGTGCTGCTGCTGGCGGCGCTGTGGGGTGCGTCGGTGTACGCCGGTTGGGGGCTGGAGGCGTTCTGTTCCGACGGTGAGCCGGTGTCCGCCTGCGCGGCGCGGCTGGAGACCGTCTCGACGTTCTCCGGGCTCTTCGCCGTGGTCGGCGGGTGCTGCGCGGTGGCCGCGTGGCTGCTGCGCTCACCGCACGCCCTGATGCCGCTCATGATCGCGGCGGTCGTGGCCTGGGTGGCCGCGGAGGGTGTGTTGTTCTTGGGGGGAATGCTAATCCGGTAACCATTCCTGCACAGTGCGTCATTCTGACGGATTTTCCGGAAAAAGCCGCTCCAGTCCGGTGATTGGACCGGATCATGGGGTATGCCGCAGTTGGCCAAGACCCGGCCAAAGCGAGGGGGTGGTGGGAATGTCGAGGACCCGCGGAATCTCGTGGATCTGACGAACAGCGACGTGTTCGCCAGCGTTTCGGCCGGATGACCGGCTAATCGCCGGCGGGCACGTCGGCGTCGTACCCGCCCCGTTTTCGGACCCGCAGAAATCGCGAGTGTCGTTCATACCTGAGCGTTTTCCGTTCACGCACAAGCACCATTCGGTCACGCGCGCGTACGGTTCATGTTCATCCGTGCGTACAAGCTGGCACTATGCCGTTCACTCGCCCGCGAGAACGTCGTCCGCGTCCACGATTCGATAGGCGTATCCCTGTTCGGCCAGGAACCGCTGCCGGTGCGCCGCGAAATCCTGATCCACGGTGTCCCTGCTCACCACCGAGTAGAACCGCGCGCCGCCGCCGTCCGACTTGGGCCGCAGCACGCGCCCCAGCCGCTGCGCCTCCTCCTGGCGTGAGCCGAACGTGCCGGAGACCTGGATGGCGATCGCCGCCTCCGGCAGGTCGATGGAGAAGTTCGCGACCTTGGACACCACCAGCACGCGGACCTCCTTGTCGCGGAACGCCTGGAACAGCCGCTCCCGCTCGCGGATCCGGGTGTCGCCCTTGATCACCGGGGCGTCGAGGTGCTCGCCCAGCTCGTCGAGCTGGTCGATGTACTGGCCGATGACGAGCACCTGCTCGCCGGTGTGGCGGCGGACCAGCGCCTCGGTGACCCGCGTCTTGGCCGGGGTGCTCGCGCAGAACCGGTAGCGCTCCTCGGTCTCGGCCATCGCGTACGCCAGCCGCTCCTCGTCGCTGAGCGTCACCCGCACCTCGACACAGTCGGCCGGGGCGATCCAGCCCTGGTTCTCCATCTCCTTCCACGGAGAGTCGTAGCGCTTGGGGCCGATCAGCGAGAACACGTCGCCTTCCCGGCCGTCCTCGCGGACCAGCGTGGCGGTCAGGCCGAGCCGCCGCCGCGCCTGCAGGTCGGCGGTCATCCGGAAGATCGGCGCGGGCAGCAGGTGGACCTCGTCGTAGACGATCAGGCCCCAGTCGCGCGCGTCGAACAGCTCCAGATGCCGGTAGACGCCCTGACGGCGGGTCGTCATCACCTGGTAGGTGGCGATGGTGACCGGGCGGATCTCCTTCTTGGTGCCGGTGTACTCGCCGATCTCCGCCTCGGTCAGCGAGGTGCGCTTGAGCAGCTCCTGTTTCCACTGGTGGGCGCTCACCGTGTTGGTGACCAGGATCAGCGTGGTGGCCTCGGCGTGGGCCATCGCGGTCGCGCCGACGATGGTCTTTCCGGCGCCGCAGGGCAGCACCACGACGCCGGAGCCGCCGTGCCAGAAGGCGTCGGCGGCCTCCCGCTGGTAGGGGCGGACGATCCAGCCGTCCTCGTTGAGCTTGATCGAGTGGGCCTCGCCGTCCACGTATCCGGCGAGGTCCTCGGCGGGCCAGCCCAGCTTGAGCAGCGCCTGCTTCAGCGTGCCGCGCTCGGAGGGGTGGACGGCCACGGTGTCGGCGTCGAGGCGCGGGCCGAGCATCGGCGCGATCTTCTTGGCGCGCAGCACCTCCTCCAGCACCGCGCGGTCGGAGGAGGACAGGGCGAGACCGTGCACCGGGTGCTCCTCCAGGCGCAGCCGGCCGTACCTGGCCATGGTCTCGGCGACGTCGACCAGCAGCGCGTGCGGCACCGGGTAGCGGCTGTGCGCGATCAGCGCGTCGACGACCTGCTCGGCGTCGTGCCCGGCGGCCCGCGCGTTCCACAGTGCCAGCGGCGTGACGCGGTAGGTGTGGACGTGCTCGGGGGCGCGTTCCAGCTCGGCGAACGGCGCGATGGCCTTGCGGCACGAGTCGGCACCGGGGTGGTCCACTTCGAGCAGCAGGGTCTTGTCGGACTGAACGATGAGCGGACCGTCGTTCAAGACTGCCTCCAGGGGTCCGTGCGGCTGACGCCTATCCAACAAGACGACGGGCCCCCGCAATCCCGTGAACGGTTAAAACATCAGGTGTCGAACGCGCCGTTGGCCCCCGCGACGATGAGCGCCACGATGCCGAGGACGATCAGCCCGATGTTGATCCCGATGCTGATCCAGGCCCATTTGAGCAGGTTGCGGGCCCGGTCGGGCTCCCAGTCGACCTTGCTCAGCGCGATGCCGGACAGCACCGCTCCCGCGATGCCGCCGGGGGTTACGTAGCAGCTCAGCGCGAGCACGATGCTGATCACCAGGGCCACGATCGCGTGCGTGCGCGGCGCCTCGGGATTGCGGTACGGCGGCTGGCCGTAGCCGTATCCGGGCGGCGGGTAAGGGCCGCCCGGCGGGCCGTAACCCGGACCGGGCCCGTAACCGGGGCCAGGGCCGTACCCGGGCTGGCCGTGACTAGGAGCCTGGCCGTAACCCGGAGCCTGGTCGTATCCGGGGCCGTAGCCGGGCTGACCATGGCCGGGGACCTGGCCGTGTCCGGGCCCTTGCCCCTGGTCGTCGGGACTGTCCTGGCCCTCGGGTGGGGTGCTCACTGTGCGTATTCCGTTCCGCCTGGCGTCCAAAGGTCAACTGGTACCAGGGTATTGGGGGCGGCCGACGGCGTCATACGACCCGCTCACCCGGTATCCGAGGAGTCGGTGACATCGGACACCCCGGTGATCCGATGCAGCGCGAAGCGGTGCACCGCCGCCCGGGTCTCGTCGTAGGCGGTGAGGTAGCCGCCCTCCATGCGGGCCGGTTCCAGGATGCGGCTGGTGGCGTGGCCCTGGTTGTCCAGGTAGCCGATCCACACGCGCCCG
The DNA here is from genome assembly GCF_029382225.1 of Spongiactinospora sp. TRM90649. Classification (GTDB taxonomy): domain Bacteria; phylum Actinomycetota; class Actinomycetes; order Streptosporangiales; family Streptosporangiaceae; genus Spongiactinospora. The sequence goes on along the minus strand of NZ_JARLTC010000036.1, from coordinate 87,788 downwards.
CCCTGGCGGATCGCCTGCTGCAGCGTGTTGATCGTGGCGGTGGCGGGAGAGCGGGGCACCTCGCCCTCCGGCGACTCCACGGCCGGCCTCCTGGCCTGGTGCGCCGCGTCGCCCGCGCGGATCGCGCGCACCGCGGCGGCCACCACGTCGCGGTCGAGGCCGTTGACCACGGTGGCGGCGCGCGCGGGCTGGCCCTCGGCGCGGCGCGCGTCGGGACGGCTCACGATCACGTCGCCGTCCAGCGACTCGGCGACGGGGGCGTAGCCCATCGCGCGCAGGCCGTCCACCAGGGCGGCCCTGGCCGAGCGGGACGCGATCACCGTGGGGGCGAGCCTGCGCAACCGCAGCGGCAGCGCCCGCCGGTCGGCCATCACCTGGTCGAGCACCGAGGGGTCGTCACAGCGGATGTAGGCGCCCGCCGAGCCGACCCTGATCCGTCCGTGACGGCGGGCGACGTCGGAGATCAGGTACGTGAGCGGCTGCGGCACGGGCGTGGCCGAATGACGGGCCAGGACGGCCAGCAGCTCCTCGGCGCCGTGCCCGGCGTCGAGCGCCCGGCGCACCGAGCCCTCGCCGAACCGGTAGACCGTCGCGCCCCCCGTGGACTCCACGTCGGCGGCCAGCGCGAGCCAGCGCCGCAGGTCGCCGGTCAGCGGGCCCGGCGCGACGGCGGTGAGGTCGGCCTGGAGCAGGACGTGGTCGACAGGCTGGGGCAGCAGCGGCGCGAGCAGCTTGGTCGCGGCCCCGGAGTCGCCGTCGGCGAGCGCGCGGCCGTGCGCGGACAGCACGCCCAGGCCGGTCACGCCGAGCTGCTCGGCCTCGCGCAGGGTGAAGTCGATCAACCGGTCGCGGTAGGGGCCGCGACGGCGGGGCTGCTCCCAGGCCAGCCGTTCGCGCACGGAGGCGGCGTCGGGCGCGACGTCGTGGGCGGACGACGCCAGCACCGCCAGCGTGGCGGCGCGCACCTCGTGGGCTGCTCCTCTGCGCAGCTCGGGGGTGAGCGCGTTCATCAGCCGGTCGCGGTCGTCGCGCTCCCCGGCGAGGCCGGGCACACGGTCCATGGTGAGCCAGCTACCGGCGAGCGCGGCCCAGCGCTCTTCGCCCGGCTTGATCCGCCAGGCGTCGTAGAGGGCGCTGGGGAGCCATTCGCCGTCCACGCCGCCCGCCGCGACGATCAGCCCTGCCGCGAACGCGACCTCGACGACCAGCGCCGCCGACCACTCGGGCAGGTCGAGGGACAGCGCGGCGCGCTTCAGGTCGCGCACGGCCAGGCCGCCGGTGCGCAGCACGCCCGGCGGTTCTACGCTCCACCGCTCGCACAGGTCCTCCACCACCCTGATGAAGGCGAACGCCTGACCGGCGGCGGTGCGCTCGGCGAGCCCGGCGGTCCGCTCGGGGCCGCGCAGCGCGGGCGCCCCGGGGAGCAGGTCGCGGTGGAAGCGCCCGCCGCGCAGGTAGAGCGCCACCTCACGGGGGAGCGTCACGGTCTCGTCGCCGGTGGCGCCGAGCAGCCCGCGCGCCAGCAGCTCCTCGATGGGCGACTGGGCGGTGGCGGTCCGCGCGGGGCGACGGGCGTTGGCGAGGCGTCCGGTGGCCGGGCCCCAGGCCAGCTCGTCGAGTGCCGCCCTGGCCTGCGGGGAGACCTCTTCAACCAGGCGTTCGACGACGCCGGGCACGCCCAGCAGGTCGGGCACCCGCTCGCCGGGGCCGGCGCCGACGTCGTGGGCGATCTCGCCGAGCCGCTCGGGCGCGTAGTCGCGGAACACCACGACGGCGGGCGGCCCGAGCCCGGCCGGGGGGTCCAGCGCCTCCCTGACCCCCGGAGCGGGCGCCGGAGCGGTCTCCGGGCCGTAGACGAGCGCCAGCTCGCGCAGCCGCCGCAGCGTGCCGTTCAGGGCCTCCTCGAAAGCCCCGCGCGCCCCTCCGGCCGCCCTGCGCATCAGCGTGCGCAGCTCCCGCTGGTGCACCGGCGGCGGCAACAGCACGAGCGTCTCCAGGACGGCGAGCGCGAACCGGTCGAGCCGGTCGATCGCGCGGCCGACGGCGGACGGGGTGGTCGCCCGGGAGGCGAGCCCGGCGATGTGCGCGGGCACCGGCGTGACCAGCTCGGGACGCGCGGTGACGAGTGCGCGCAGTTCCTCGTCGTCGCGTCCGCGCAACCAGTCGGCGAAGTCCGCGCTCACCGGCATGCCCCCTCTCGTCGCCACCGGCGCATCCAGCGCCCCTTCTCATGGTATGGCGGCAAACGACCAGGTCATGATCGCACTGTGCCGCTACGGTGGTTCCGCGCCGCCCTGGTATAGGGTGCCGCGACGCGTGGCGGGGAGGAAGAAGGTGACCACGTGACCGAGCGTGCCGACCGGCTCGTCCTGGACTACCTGAGCAGGGTGGGCGACCACGCGCACGGTGTGCTGCGCCAGGATCAGCGTCTGGAGCTGGTCGCGCGCGTACGCGCGCGGATCGAAGAGGCGCGGGGCGGCAGCGGCGATCCACGGCGGGTGGCGCGCGTCCTGGCCGGGCTGGGCGAACCGGCCGAACTGGTGCGGGCCGAACGGAAACGCCTGGCGGCGCAGAACGGCGCACGGGCCGACGTCGCGGACGAACCGCCCGTGGCGGACGGCACGCTGATGGTGTCCATCCCCGGCTATCCGGGCGACGCCGAGGCCAGCACGGCGGTGTTCCCCCGTGTGGTGGATGACGAGGAGCCCAGGCGGGCGATGATCCGGCCGTCCGGTGTGCCGGAGGGCGTCCGCCGTCACACGCAGGTCGCCCGGAGCGCAGTCGCGCGGCGCGGTACGGCCCGGCGGCGTTCCGGCGGGCTGGGCCTGCCGGGGGCATGGCTGCGGCGCGCGGCGATGGCGAGCGCCAACCCGATGGCGACCGAGGGCCGGGACGCGCGGACCATCCTGAAGGAGCACCCGCGCGAGGGGATCGCGGTGCTGCTGCTGGTCGCGGCGGCGGTGCTGCTGCCGTTCCGGCTCGACCCGATCGCGATCTTCCCGGTGCCGCTGATCGTGTGGGCGGTCGCGGCCGTCGTGACGTGGATGAGCACCGGGTGGGAGCCGCGCGACCGGCTGACGGGCGCGGGCGCGCCCGTCGCCGGTTACGTCGTGGGCGGCCTGCTGGTGACCGCCGTGCGCTGGGTGCAGGGGGTCACCGACGCCGGCGCCCTGGCGGACGAGTACTTCAGGGTGGGCGAGATCATGTTCATGCTCGGCTCGGCCGCCGGGGTCTTCTACCTCTCCTACCGCCTGCTCAACCCGCCGGAACGGCACGCCCGGCGGCCGTCCCTCCCGCACTGATCCCCCCGCGCGCGGTGAGCAGGCCCAGGGCCATCCGCACCCACGCGGCCACGAACCGGTCGCGTTCCGCCCTGGCGGGCGGCTCCCTGACGGTCTCCTGGAACAACTGGTAGTGCACCACGGCCCCGCCGAGCACGGCGGCCACGCCTGGCCAGTCCAGTTCCGAGTCGGAGTACTCCGGCTGGGCGGTGAACCACGTCGTGATGGCGTCGAACATCGGCTGGAACAGTCCCTCGCGGACGGCCAGCACCAGTTCGGGGAACTGGCCGAGGTCGCGGAAGAACACCCGGGTCAGCTCGCGTTCCTCGCGCACCTTGGCCATCCCGGCGCGGCACAGTTCGCCCAGGCGCGCGTCGAGCGGCCCGTCCGCGCCCACCGCCTCGGGGCCCGCCGTGCCGTTCAGGGCGGCGGTGATCTGCTCGCCGGTTCGTGTGGTGTGCTGGTGTACGGCGGCCGCGAGGACCTCGTACTTGGACTTGAAATGCCGGTAGAGGCCGCCCGCACCGGGGGAGAGGCCGGCGGCGGCCTCGATCTCGGCCACCGACGTCGCGGCGTAGCCCCGCTCGGAGAACAGCCGCAGGGCCTCTCCGACGATCCGCTCACGCGTAGATCTGTGCATGATTGACCGGTTACCTCCGCACTGACCCTAGATGACCCGGCTGCTCAGGGGGTGGGCCGCCCGTGCCGGCGGGTGGGCCGGCCGGGACGCCGAAGAAGGCTCCCCACCCCTATCGCGGGAATTCCGGCTTTCTCGCGGAGAGGCCGTCGAGCGGGAACGTGCCGATGGTCCGGCATGAGCACTCCTGAGGGATAACTAAGTCCTTTCGCGGATTCAACGCTCCCACGGGGGAGGTTGTTACGTCCCTACGTCAAGCCTTTGGGATGCTTACGGTCATGTGCACGATAGGTTTTGATCTGGATTTGACGCTGGCCGATACGCGGGCCGGGATCGGCGCCACGTTCGAAGAACTCTCCAGACGGCTCGGGGTGCCGGTCGACACGGACGCGGTGATCTCCCGGCTCGGCCCGCCGCTGGAGACCGAGCTGGCGTACTGGATGCCCGCCGAGGAGATCCCGGCCGCCGCCGACCTCTACCGCGAGCTGTATCCCCGGATCGCGGTCCCGGCGACGACCACCATGCCCGGGGCCCGTGAGGCGGTGGCCGCCGTCCGGGAGGCGGGAGGCAGGGTGATCGTCGTCACCGGCAAGAACACCGCCGACGCCAAGCGCACGGTGGCCGCTCTGGACCTGCACGTGGACGCCGTGGAGGGGGCGCTGTTCGGCGCCGGGAAAGGCGTCCCGCTCGCGTCCTTCGGCGCCGACGCATATGTTGGAGATCACGTCGCGGACATCGCGGCGGCGCGGGCGGGCGATGCCGTCAGCGTCACGGTGGCCACCGGCCCTTACACCGCAGGAGAACTGCGTGAACACGGAGCGGACGTAGTCCTCGCGGATCTGCGGGAGTTCGGCGCGTGGTTCCGTCGGTGGCGAGCCGAACCCCCATTGGCCTGATTTCTCGCGGAAATACATGGTCGCTCTTCGGTCCGGGTGGGCATAACCTACATCCATTCACCTTTCACGACAGTCTGAACGAGGTCACCCCTGTGCCGAGTGGCAAGGTCAAGTGGTACGACGCCGACAAGGGTTTCGGCTTCCTCACCCGCGACGACGGCGGTGAGGTTTTCGTGCATTCCTCCGCGCTGCCGAGCGGCGTCGAGTCGCTCAAGCCCGGCCAGAAGGTCGAGTTCGGGGTGGCCGAGGGCCGCCGTGGCCAGCAGGCGCTGTCTGTCCGAGTGATCGACCAGCCGCCGTCGCTCGTCAAGACGAAGACCAAGGCCAAGCGGAAGAAGCCCGACGAGATGGTGGTCATCATCGAAGACCTCATCAAACTCCTGGACGCGGTCTCGACCTCCTATCAGAAGGGCAAGCATCCGGACGCCCAGCACACCAAGAAGATCGCCGCGGTCCTGCGCGGAGTGGCGGACGATCTGGACACGTAACGCGATTCCCAATTCTTCGGTGTTTAGGTTTCGCGTTATCCGTGGGGGTTTGTGAGTGGTTTGGTGTGACCGGGCTTGTCGCCATGGTCGGCGGGTGGGCGCGGCACGATATCGGTCGTCGTCATGCCCGACGCGGCCTCGGCGGACGCGGAAGCGGGTGCCGGCGCCGGACTCCGGGACGAACGGGCCCGCGCCGACTCCACCCGCGCGTCCGTGACCCGCAGCCGGCGCCGCCGTCCGACCACCAGCCACACCAGGGTGGCGCCCATCGCCACGGCGACGACGGTCAGGGCGGCCGGGCCGCGCGAGTACAGCGACATGATCAGCCCGGCCAGCCCGCCGATCACCCACGCGATCTGGAGCAGCGCCTCGACCACCCCGAACGTCGAGGACCGCACCTCCTCGCCGATCTCGCGCTGCACGATGGCGTCGAGGGCGAGCTTGCCCAGCTCCTGGGCGAAGGCCGCGACCAGCGCGACGGCGACCGCCGTCCACAGGTTGTAGAGGAACGCGGTGCCCGCGCCCACGGCGGTGGCCAGCGCCAGCGTGATGAGGACGGTCACCTGCGGGGAGCGGTTGCGCACCCACGAGGCCACCGCCGCCCCGGCCAGGCCGCCCGCGCCCGCCGCCCCGGCCAGCACCGCGATGATCAGCTCCTTGGAGTAGTCGCCGGGCAGGTGGTCCTCCTGCACCACGAACAGCAGGAAGAACAGCAGGAAGCCGGAGAAGAACCGGATCGCGGCGTTGGCGCGCATCGCCTCGGCCACGGCCGGGCCCACGTTGAGCAGGGTGCGCCAGCGGGCCGGGCGTTCCTGTAGGTGCTCTTCGTCCGGATCGGGCTCGATGTCGGGGGCGTCCACGTGGCGCGGCAGGCGCAGCGCGTAGACGCCGACCACGGCGAACAGCACCAGCGTGCCGCGCAGCACCCACTCGCCGCCCAGCCAGGCGGAGAGGCCCGCGCCGACGGGAATGGCCACGCCCGCCGAGACCAGGGTGAACAGCGCCACCCGGGCGTTCGCGGTGACCAGGCCGATGTCGGCCGGCAGCACGCTCGGCATGATCGCCGCCCGGCTCACGTTGTACGCCTTGGACAGCACGAGCACGCCGAGGGCGGCGGGGAACAGCGTGACCGCGTCGTTGGACAGCACGGCGGCGGCCATCGACCAGCACAGCAGGCCCCTGGCGATGAGCGTGCCCGCCATCACGTAGCGGCGGCCCGAGCGGAACCGGTCGAGCGCCGGGCCGACCAGCGGCGCGACCACCGCGAACGGCGCCATCGTGATCAGCAGGTAGAGCGCTACCTGGCCGCGCGCCTCGTCCACCGGCAGTCCGAAGAAGAGCGTGCCCGCCAGCGCGACCGTGATCAGCGCGTCGCCGGCGGCGGCGAGCGCGCTCAGCTCGATCAGCCGGCCCAGCCCTGTGCGTCCCGCGCCCTGGGCGTGGGTGAGCCGCCTGGCCGCCCGGCCGACACGCAGCGTGCCGTCCGCGGCGGCCTTGCCCGCCACGCGAGTGCCCCCCATCGTCGCCCGCCCCGCGCGGACGGTCGCCCTGCCGGCCGAGGCGGCCGATCTGGCGAACCGGCGCGAGGCGGAGCCCGCCGCGCGCCGCGCGTTCTCCCAGCCACCACCTGTCACGCATCCAGTCTTACCCGAACCGCGCCGCGACTGCCCGGCTCGTCCCCTCCGACACCACCGCCCCTATCGCCCTTGTTCCGGGGAGTTCCTGGTGGCTTGTGCAGGCCGCTCCCGGCGACTTCGCGGCGACTTGGCGGCGACAATGCAATCGTGAAGGGCGGGGGACGTCGCTGGCACCACCCGCCATGGGGGAAAATGAAGTGTGAACTGGCGAGCCAACACCAACAGCCCGAGTCACCCGGGCGGGCACCCGCTGCCGGCGGGGGTGGTCTCGTGAGCCGCACCCGGACCCGCGTGGCGCCACCTGATGCCGCCTGCGTGGCCGCCGTCGATCTCGCCCGCGAGGCCGCTCAGGGCCTCGCCGGGCCCGGTGAGGTCGGCGACCATCTCGGATTCGAGGTGGAGGGCGACCGCACCGGCACCCACTATTTCGCCTGTCTCGACCGCGCCTACCGCGGCTGGCGATGGGCCATCACCGTCACCCGCGCCTCACGGGCCAAGGTCGTCACCGTAAGTGAGACCTCGTTGCTGCCCGGCGCCGACTCCCTCCTCGCGCCCCAGTGGGTGCCGTGGAGCGAGCGGCTGCGCCCCGGCGACCTCGGGGTCGGCGACCTGCTGCCCACCTCGGCCGACGACGACCGGCTCACCCCCGGCTTCACCGCGACCGACGACGACGCCGACCGGCAAATGATCTTCGAGCTGGGTCTCGGCCGGGCCAGGGTGCTCTCGCCCAGCGGCCGCGACCAGGCCGTGCGGCGCTGGCACTCCGGCGAGTCCGGCCCGCACACCCCGCTCGCGCACGCGGCGCCCGCGCAGTGTTCCACCTGCGGGTTCTACTGGCCGCTCGCCGGTGTGCTGCGGCTCGGCTTCGGCGTGTGCGCCAACGAGTACGCGCCCGACGACGGCCGGGTGGTGTCGGCCGACCACGGCTGCGGCGCCCACTCCGAGGCGTCCGCCGCGCCCCCGGCGATCGAGCAGCCCCCGCCCATCCTCGACGACCTCGGCTTCGACCTCATGGAGGACAGGTCCGAACAGGGCGAGGCCGCGCCCGACCTCACCGGCTCGGTGGACGACACGGACTCGGAGCCGTTCGGCCACTCGTGACCGGCGTGCCGTCAGTCGGCGGCGTCCTTGATGGTCCACCCCCCACCGATCGTGAGCTGGCAACCGGATGACCGACATCACCGATATCTTCGACACCGCCGGCGTCCGCGCCACCGTGCTCGCCGCCTGGACGGCCTCGCCCGCCCGGTTCCGTGAAGACGCCAACGCCGAAGAGGACTTCGCGCTCGGCGGCTACCACGACCGGCTGATCGTGGAGCTGGCCCAGAACGCCGCCGACGCCGCGCTGCGCGGCGGCGTGCCCGGCAGGCTGCGGCTGACGCTGCGCGACGGCGTGCTGGTCGCCGCCAACACCGGCGCCCCGCTTGACTCCGGCGGCGTGGAGGGTCTGTCCACCCTGCGGGTGTCGGCCAAACGCGACCAGACCGGTACGGCCGGCCGCTTCGGCGTCGGCTTCGCCGCCGTGGTGTCCGTGTGCGACGCCCCCGAGATCGGCTCCTGGGCCAGCGGCGCGGTCCGCTGGTCGCGCGAGAGCACCGCCGAGCTGGTCGCCGCCGAGCCCGCGCTGGCCACCGTGCTGGCCGAGCGCTCCGGCCACGTGCCGCTGCTGCGCCTGCCGTTCCCGGCCGACACGATCGACGTCCCGGAGGGCTTCGACACCGTCGTGCGGCTGCCGCTGCGCGACAAGACCGCCGAGGAGGCCGTGCGCCGGATGCTGGCCGAGACCAGCCCGGCGCTGCTGCTCGGCCTGCCCGCGCTCAGGACGATCGAGGTCGAGCTCGACGGCGAGCCGCGCACGGTCACCGCCGACGGCTGGCGGCTCGTGGCGGCCTCCGGCGACTTCACCCCCGCCCAGGTGGCCGAGCTGTTCGCCGACCGGCCGACCGAGGAGCGGGCCAGGCCGTACTGGCAGGTGCGCTGGGCGGTGCCCGAGTCCGGGCGGCTGCCCGCCGCCGTCCCGCCGGTGGTCCACGCGCCGACGCCCAGCGACGAGCCGCTCGACCTGCGGGCGCTGCTGATCGCGAGCTTCCCGATGGCGACCGACCGGCGGCACGTCGCGCGCGGGCCGCTGACCGACTTCCTGGTCGAGCGGGCCGCCGAGCTGTACGTGGAGCTGCTGGGCTCGATGCCGCGCACGCCCGCGCTGCTCGACCTGGTCCCCGGCCTGATGGGCAAGAGCGAGCTCGACGCCGAGATCCGCCGGGCGATCCTGCGCAGGCTGCCCGCCGCGCCGCTGCTGCCCGCGCTGTCGCCCCCGGCCGAGCGGCCCGACGGCGAGCCGGTCGCCACCGACGAAGGCACCCCGCTGGTGACGGGCCGCGAGGCCGCCGTCGTGGCCGGTCCCGCCGAGTTCCTCGACCGGATCGCGCCGATGGTGCCGGGCCTGCTGCCCGCCCACTGGCCGCCCAGGCATCCGGCGCTGGCCACGCTCGGCGCGCGGCGCATCGACCTGGCCGACGTGATCGACCTGCTGTCCGGCGACGCCGTCGAGGACAAGGACCCTTCGTGGTGGCGGTCGCTGTACGACGTGCTGCCCGCCGACGACGCCGAGGCCGTGGGCGCGCTGCCGGTGCCGCTCGCCGACGGACGCCTGGTCCGGGGCCCGCGCGGCACGCTGCTGCTGTCCGACGGTTCCTCGCTCGACCCGGCCGTGCTGGTGCCGCTGGGCCTGCGGGTGGTGCACCCGGAGGCGGCGCATCCGGTGCTGCTGCGGCTCGGCGCGGCCGAGGCCACGCCGCGCACCGTGCTGGAAGACCCGCTGACCCGCACCGCCGTGTCGGAGTCGCTGGACAGTCCCGACGCCGAGGTGGTCGCGCAGGCCGTGCTGGCGCTGGTCAAGGCCGCCGGGCTGGTCCCCGGCGACGCCCCCTGGCTGTCGGAGCTGGCCCTGCGCGGCGCCGACGGCGGCCTCTACCCGGCGGGTGAGCTGCTGCTGCGCGAGGGCGCGCTGGCGGCCGTGGTCGACCTCGACGCCGACGACGCGCCGTTCGGCACCGCCGCGCCCGACCTGGTCGAGCAGTACGGCCCGCGCGTGCTCGCCGCCGCCGGGGTCCTCGACGGCTTCGCCGTGGTCAACGACGCCGACGTGCTGCTCGACCCCGACGACTGCGACCACGACCTCGACCGCGAGGACGCATGGCTCGACGCCGTCCTCGACTACCTGCCCGACCTCGACGTGCCCCCGGTGGCCCCCGAGTTCACCGCCATCCGCGACCTGGAGCTGGTCGCCGACTGGCCCGCCGCGCTCGCCCTGCTCACCAGGCCGCCGCTGCGCGCGGCGCTGGCCCCGCTGCGGGTGCTGGCCGGGGGTCAGATCGTGGAGGTTCCGTCCTACACGGCGTGGTGGCTGCGCACCAGCCCGGTGCTGGGCGGGCGGCTGCCCACCACGATGCGCGTGGCCGGGGCCGACGCCCTGTTGTTCGGCCTGTACGCCGAGGCCCCCGCCGGGCTCGACGCCGCCGCGCTGGCCATGATCGGGGTCCGCACCACGCTGCCCGAACTGCTCGCCGAGCACGGCGGCCCCGAGGAACTGCTCGACGTGCTCGCCGATCCGGGCCGCCCGGTCGACCGCGCCCAGCTCCGGGCGCTATGGACGGCGCTGGCCGGGGTCGAGCCGTCCAGGGTGGCCCCGCCGAGCGGGGTGCGCGCGGTGCTGAAGGGCGAGATCATGGTCGCCGAGGCCGACGCCGACGAGGGCCCCGTGGTGGTGGAGGCCCCCGACCTGCTTCCGCTGGTGGCCGCCCGGCCGCTGGTGCTGGCGCCGTTCGACCTGGCCGAGGCGCTGTCCGAGCTGCTCGACCTCGACCTGGCGGGGGAGATCGCCCCCGGTGAGGTGACCTCGGAGGGGCAGACCCGTCCCGTGCCGCCGCAGGTGCGCTCGCTGCTGCCGACCGCGCCGGAGACCTATGTCGAGCACGAGCGGCTGCTCGTGGACGGCGTGGAGGCGTCCTGGCGTCTCTTCGAGGGCGTCGTGCACGCCACGGGGGTGGACGGGCTGGCCAGGGGCCTGGCGTGGGCGGCCGGGCAGTGGGGCGACCGGCTGGCCGTGGCGGCGCTGCTGCGCGATCCGGGCGCGGTGCCGCTGCTGCTCGCCGAGGCCGACCTCGACGCCCAGGGCGGCTAACCGGCGGTAGAGGGGGCGTCGTCCGGGGGGTCTTCGGGCGCGTGGCGGTCGCGCCTGCGCACGTACCAGAGGCCGAAGACCCCGCCGGCGAGGCCGGCCACGCAGGTCCAGATCCACCAGCGGTGGTCGGCGCCGGGCTGCACGATCACCAGCACCACCAGGGCGGCGGCCCACAGGCCCATGCCGACCTGGATGGTCCTGGTGTCATTGGTCCGCAACGGCTGCAGAACCGGCCGCTGGGAGGGCTCGGCGGGCTGCTCCCGGCGCTGTGGAGGGTTCACGCGTTCCAGCCTAGGCGACGCCGGGCGGGGGGCTGCGAAGAGCACGAACGCATCTCGGTACCATCAAAATCCCCCAAACCGCCCTTTCCTCCTCCTGATAGTGACTGCGACGCTGCGCCCGTGAACGACATCGCCTCCCCCACCCCCCGGCCCGGTCTCCGTGCCTCCCTCGACCGCTACTTTCAGATCACCGATCGCGGATCGACCGTCGGCGCCGAGGTGCGCGGCGGATTCGCCACCTTCTTCACGATGGCCTACATCGTGGTGCTCAACCCGATCATCATCGGCGCCGTGGCGGACCGCACCGGCCAGTACCTCGGTGACGGAGCCGCCCCCGACTTCCCGCTCGTGGCCGCCGCCACCGCCTTCGTGGCGGGCGTGCTCACCATCGCCATGGGCGTGGTGGCGCGCGTGCCGTTCGCGCTGGCCACCGGCCTCGGCCTGAACGCCTTCCTGGCCCATAGCATCGCCAGCCAGATGAGCTGGGAGGACGCCATGGGCCTGGTCGTCCTGGAGGGCCTGGTCATCCTGGTCCTGGTGCTCACCGGCTTCCGGGTCGCGGTGTTCAACGCCATCCCGGCCTCCCTGAAGACCGCGATCAGCGTGGGCATCGGCCTGTTCATCGCGCTGATCGGCTTCGTGGACGCCGGGTTCGTCCGCCGTACGGCGGGCGGCTCGGTCCCGGTGCAGCTCGGCGCGACCGGCACCGGCTCGCTGACCGGCTGGCCCACCCTGGTCTTCGTGCTGGGCCTGCTGGCCACCGCGTTCCTGGTGGCCCGGCGGGTGAAGGGCGCGATCCTGATCGGCATCCTGGGCACCACCGTGGTGGCCGTGATCGTCGAGGCCGTGGCCGGGCTCGGCACCCAGATCGTCGGCGGCAAGCTGGTCGATCCCGCCGCGTGGAGCCTGATCGCCCCGAAGGTGCCCGACACCATCCTGGGCCTGCCCGACCTGTCGCTGCTCGGCCAGTTCAGCCTGTTCGGCGGCTTCGACGTGGCCAAGGCCGGGGTGCTGACCGCGCTGCTGTTCGTGTTCACCCTGCTGCTGGCCGACTTCTTCGACACCATGGGGACGGTCGTCGGCGTGGGCCGTCAGGCCGGCCTGGTCCGCGAGGACGGCACGCTGCCGAGGACCCGCCAGATCCTGCTGGTCGACTCGGTCGCCGCGGCGGCCGGCGGCGCCGGTTCGATCTCCTCCAACACCACCTACATCGAGTCGGCGGCCGGGGTCGGCGAGGGCGCCCGCACCGGCCTGGCCAGCGTGGTCACCGGCCTGCTGTTCCTGGCGGCGATGTTCCTCGCGCCGCTGACCGAGATCGTGCCCTCGGAGGCCGCGGCCCCGGCGCTGGTGGTCGTGGGCTTCCTGATGATGACCCAGGTGCGCGAGATCGACTTCACCGACTACGAGGTGGCGATCCCGGCCTTCCTCACCATCGTCCTGATGCCGTTCACGTACTCGATCACGGCGGGCATGGGCGCGGGCTTCGTCAGCTACGTCGTGATCAAGGCTCTGCGCGGCCGGGCGCGCGAGGTCCACCCGCTGCTTTGGGTGGTCGCGGCGCTGTTCCTGCTGTACTTCACGGTCGAGCCGATCAAGGCGGTCTTCGGCGCGTAACCGGGCCGACACACCGCATAGTTGTCTGTAGGGGGGTCCGTCCCGGATCCCCCTATGCGGTAGGGGCTGACGAAGTTTCTGGAGGAATAGGTTGAGAGTGTATATAGTTAGCAAAGGTAATGACTCATGCTAACGAACCCACCCAAGAGCCCCGTCGTGAACCTGCGCAGCGACGCCGGGCTGGCGTCCGCCCTGCGCGTGTCGCTCGCCAGGCTGAACCGCAGGTTGCGGCGGCAGGCCACCGTAGACTCGCTGACTCCCACCCAGCTCGCGGCGCTGGCGGCCATCGAACGCCACTCCGCGATAACCCCAGGCGAACTCGCCGAGCTGGAGAAGATGCGCCCGCCGTCAATGACGCGGGTGATCTCCGGGCTGGACGAACGCGGCCTGGTCGTCCGAGCCCCGCATCCGACCGACCGGCGTCAGGTCTCGGTGAGCGTGACCGAGGAAGGATCGGCGCTGCTGAAGGAGGAGCGCCGCCGCAAGGAGGCGTGGCTGACACAGCGCCTGAAGGAGCTGACCGTGGAGGAGAGGTCCGTGCTGCGGGCGGCGGCGCCAATCCTGGAGAAGCTCAGCAGGATATAGGCGCCTCATCCGCTGACGCGGAGGCCGCCGAGCCCGAGGAACCCGGCGCGGCGGCGTCCACCGGCGAGACCGCCGCCGCGGAGTCCGTGCGCCCCCGCCGGTTTCATCCCTTCACCCGAGGGCGCGCCGAGAGCACCAAGCCCGAGAGCACCAAGACCGAGAGCACCAAGACCGGGGACACGGTCCGTGCGCGGCCGCGGCCCTCCAGGCTGCGTCTGTCGCGCCGCAGGGCCGCCGCCAGAGCCGCGGCCGCCGGTGAGATCCAGGCGAGCGAGTCGGGCGGCGCGCAGGTCGTACGGCCCGCGCACGGGCGCGGCGGCATGTTCCGCTCGCTGCGCAACCACAACTACCGGCTGTACGCCACGGGCGGCATCGTGTCGAACGTCGGCACCTGGATGCAGCGCACCGCCCAGGACTGGCTGGTCCTCGAACTCACACACGGCAGCGCCGCCGCGCTCGGCGTCACCACCGCCCTGCAGTTCGCGCCGCAGCTCGCGCTCGGCATGTGGGGCGGCATGCTCGCCGACCGCTACGCCAAGCGGCCGATCCTGATCGCCTCGCAGGCCCTGATGGGCGTGCTGGCGCTGTCTCTCGGCCTGCTCACAGTGACCGGCGCCGCGCAGGTCTGGCACGTGTACGCGATGGCGCTGCTCGTCGGCGTCATCTCCTGCCTGGACATCCCGACCCGGCAGGCGTTCGTGGTGGAGATGGTCGGCCGCGACGACCTGACCAACGCCATCGCGCTGAACAGCTCGATCTTCAACCTGGCGCGGGTGGTGGGTCCCGCGCTGGCCGGAGTCCTGATCTACGTCCTGGGCGGCACCGGGCCGATCTTCCTGGTCAACTCGCTGACGTTCGCCGGAGTGATCGCCAGCCTGCTGCTGATGCGCCGCTCCGAGCTGCGCACCCCCGAGCCGCTGCCGCGCGCCAAGGGCCAGCTCCGCGAGGGCCTGCGTTACGTGCTGGACCGCCGCGAACTGCTGACCCCGATCCTGGTGGTCGCGTTCCTGTCGATGTTCTCGCAGAGCTTCATGATGTCCATCGCGCTGATGGCCAGAGAGGTCTTCCAGGCCGGGGCGTCGTCCTTCGGGCTCGCCTCCAGCGGCTTCGCCGTGGGCGCGCTCGCCGGGGCGCTGCTCGCCGCCCGGCGGGTCCGCCCGGGACGCAAGCTGCTCTTCGGCGGCGCGGTGGCCTTCGGCCTCGCCCAGATCGCCGCCGGGCTCGCTCCCTGGTACGCCGCCTACCTGCTCTTCCTCGTGCCCACCGGGATCGCGCTGATCACCGTGAACACCGCCGCCAACGCGATCGTCCAGCTCGGCACCTCGGCCGAGATGCGCGGGCGCGTCATGGGGATCTACTTCCTGGTCTTCACCGGAGGCGCGCCGATCGGCGCCCCGCTCATCGGGTGGGTGTCGGAACTGGCAGGGCCGCGCATGGGCGTGATGATCGGCGGCGTGATGACGCTCGTCGGCACCGGGCTTGCCGTACTGTTGGCCAACGCCATCATCCGGCGAAGGAGCTCGAATGCGGTTGTTCGCGGCGCTGTCCCCGCCGCCGGAGGCGCTCGATGAGATCGAGGGGGCCCTGCGGCCCCACCGCGACGCCTGGCCCGGCCTGCGCTGGCTGAACCGGGAGAGCTGGCACGTCACGCTGTCGTTCTTCGGGGAGGTCCCGGAGCGGGCGCTGCCCGACCTGTCCGTACGGCTGGCCCGGGCCGCCGCCCGCCACGCGCCCGCCACGCTGTCGTTCACGGGCGTGGGGGCCTTCCCCTCGGCCCGGCGCGCCAAGGTGGTCTGGTGTGGCATGTCCGGCCCGATCGGGCGCCTGAACCGGCTCGCCGCGTCCCTCGGCGCGGGGGCCAGGCGGGCGGGCGCCGTCCAGGTGGACGAGAAGCCGTTCCGCCCGCACCTGAGCGTGGCTCGCGCGCGGGCGGACAACCGGGCCGACATCGATGTGTGGCCTCTCGTCAGCGCCCTCGGGTCGTTCTCAGGGGTGCCGTGGGAGGCGTCGGAGGTGCATCTGGTCCGCAGTCACCTGGGTGCGCGGGTGAGGTACGAGACCGTTGAGTCATGGCCGCTGGCACGGACCGGTCAGGACGACGGCTAGGCTCCACAGCGTGGACCGTCCCAGAAGATGGCTGCTGCCCACGGTGCTCGCCCTGCTCGTGCTCATCGTGGTCATCGGCGCGTTGCTGACCTGAGCTACCAGGCGTAGTCCTCAGGCGCCGTGCGGTGCCCGGGGAAGATCTCGTCCAGTCCGGCCAGCGCCTTGTCGTCCAGATCGACTTCCAGCGCCTTGGCGGTGCCGTCGAGCTGGTCCAGGGTGCGCGGGCCGATGATGGGCCCGGTCACCCCGGGCTGCTTGAGCAGCCAGGCCAGCGCCACCAGCGCCGGGTCCTGGCCCAGCTCATCGCAGAACGCCTCGTAGCGCTCGATCTTGTCGCGGTGCTTGGCCAGCTCCTTGGTCACCCGCTCGTCGGCCGTGCGCCCCTTGTCGATCTTGCGCAGGATGCCGCCGAGCAGGCCGCCCGCCAGCGGGCTCCACGGGATGACGCCAAGGCCGTAGTCCTGGCACGCGGGCAGGACCTCCAGCTCCACCGCGCGATAGACCAGGTTGTAGTGGCTCTGCTCGGACACCAGGCCGAACGTGCCGCGCCGCTTGGCGGTCTCCTGGGCCTTGGCGATGTGCCAGCCCGCGAAGTTGGAGGACCCCACGTACAGGATCTTGCCCTGCTGCCGCAGCACCTCCATGGCCTCCCAGAACTCCTCGAACGGGGTGTCCCGGTCGACGTGGTGGGCCTGGTAGATGTCGATGTGGTCGGTCTGCAGACGCCGCAGCGAGGCGTCGCAGGCCCGGCGTATGTGCAGCGCGGACAGCCTGCCGTCATTGGGCCAGTCGGTCTGGCTGGCATAGAGCTTGGTGGCGATGACGGTCTTGTCTCGGCGGCCCCCGCCCTGCGCGAACCAGCGCCCGACGATCTCCTCCGTCAGGCCCCAGCCGGCGTGCCAGCCGTACGTGTCGGCCGTGTCGAAGAAGTTGATGCCCAGTTCGTGGGCGCGGTCCATGATGGGGAAGGCGTCTTCCTCGGCGGTGATCGGGCCGAAGTTCATGGTGCCAAGGCACAGCCGGCTGACGGAAAGCCCGCTGCGGCCGAGATTCACGTATTCCATGAGGATCACCCTAGGCACCTGGAGTCCACTCCAGTCGAGCGCCCCGCTCCCGCCGTTCACCACCGGCCACGCCGACGGGGAGCGGTCCGAGCGGTGGCGGGAGTGACAGGGCATGATGGCGGAATGGGGGTCCTGATCCGCGCGGCGCTCGCCGCCGCTCTCGTCGTGCCGGCGCCGATTCTCGCGCCCGCCGCCGCCTTGGCCGGCTCCGTTCGTGACGACAAGGAACGCCTGGCGTTCCGCATCAAGGACACTCGGATCACCGAGTCGAGCGGGCTCGCGACCTCGCCCACCCATCGCGGCATCGTCTACACCCACAACGACAGCGACGCCGGCCCCACCTTCTACGCCATTGGGCCGGGCGGCCGTACCCGCGCCACGTTCCGGCTCAGCGGCGCCGAGGCCCGCGACTGGGAGGGCATGGCCGCGACCACCGACCCCGAGACCGGCCGGGGCGTGCTGTGGTTCGCCGACATCGGCGACAACATGGACGGCGCGTGGCCCGATATCTCCGTGTACAAGGTCCAGGAGCCGGCCGAGCTGCGCGACGCCACCCTGCCCGCCACCCGCTACCGGTTCCGCTACAAGGACGGCGCCCGCAACGCCGAGGGGCTGATGGTCAACCCGCGCACGGGCCGCCTCTACATCGTCAGCAAGGAGTTCGGCGGCTCGGTCTACGTGGCGCCGCGCCGGCTGAGCACCACCAAGACCAACGTGCTGCGCCGGTTCGCCGCCGCCCCGCTGATGGCCACCGACGCCGCCTTCGCCCCCGACGGCTCCGGCTACGTCATCCGCACCTACTTCTCCGCCAGCCTCTACGACCCCACGGGCAAGTCGATTGGCCGCCTCACCATGCCCGCCGTGAACCAGGCCGAGTCCATCACCTACACCCGTGACGGAACGGCGGTGCTGACCGGCTCTGAGGGCGTTTCGAGCCCCGTCTACCGCGTCCCCCTCCCGGCGGGCCTGCGGCCCAGGCCGACGCTCACGCCCACTCCTGAGCGCGCCACGCACCGCACCAGCCCGTCCACCGCCCCGGCCTCCGCCGAGTCCCCGGCCGACGGCGGGGTCTCCTACGGGCTGATCGCCCTCTGGGCCGCCCTCGTCGCGGTCGCGGTCGGGGTCATCCTGTTCCTCGTCCGCCTGGTCCGTTGATCAATGTACAAAATGTTCAACAAATCAAAGGCTCACTTTTAATCATTAGATTCGATGGGCCCCCGATAAAGCGAGCGCTCGCCGGTCTCCCGGGCGGGCCGGAAAGCGGGGACGGCCCTCGCCGGAGCCTGACAGAACGCCGATCCCCCCTGGTCGCCGGGTCGCGTGCGGGTAACGGCGGTGTTATGCGCACTAGACCTTCCGGGCCGGGAAGGCGTTAGTCGGCACCAGTTCCTAGAGGTAGATTGTCCGTGTTGTACTCGGCGCGTCGCCGACATCACCGCACCCGTGAATGGCCGCACCGGGGGTGTTACGGGGAACTGGGGAGCTGGCTTTGGTAGACGAACTCGAACTGCGCGGCGACGAGGGTCTGTCGCCGGCGCTGACCCACTTCTGCCAGGAGTGGTCACGGCGTACCGGGGTCGAGGTGGAGATCTGGGCGCTGCCGTCCGGTGAGGTGCCGAAGGAGATCGCGCGGGCGGTGCTGGCGGTCGTCCGGGAGGCGCTGGGCCGGGTCGAGCTGGGGCGGGGGAGATCGCCACGGGCGGTGTCGCTGGCGATCACGCTCGGGCGCACGGGCTTACGCCTGACGGTGAGCGACGATGGTGACGGGCGCACGTCGGCGGCGCACAAGATGAGCGCGGTGCGCATGCGGGCGCTGTTCGCCGAGCGCGGCGGAAGTCTGACGGTGAACGACGTGCTCGGCGGCGGCACGACCGTTTCGGGGACGCTGCCCGTCGGCTAGCGCCCCTATCGGGCGATGCCCGCTATGAGGCGGGCGGGACGGCGCCGAAGAGTTCCAGGCACGGCTCAAGGCCGTCCACGGTCACCTCGGGGCGGGCCGACCGCTCCCAGTCTTCGCGGGTGAGACGGAACCGCTGGGACCGCTTCGCCTCGCCGTCCACCGCATATCCGCTGACGCCGTCGGGGCGGTAGCCGAGCTTGCGCGACACGCCGATGGACTGGGCGTTGCCGGCGAACGACTCGGACACCGCCTCGACCGCGTTCAGCCCGGCGAAGGCCAGCTGCAGGACGGCGTGCCGCATCTCGGTGCCGACGCCCCGGCCATGGTGGGCCAGGCCCAGCCAGGACCCGGTGAGCACCTCGCGCAGCACGCCGAATTCGCGGGCCTGGACGGTCTGCACGCCCAAGGGGCGCCCGTCCTCGAAGACCGCGAGGTCGAGGACCCAGTCGGCCGGGGTCCAGGTGCCGTGGTGGCGCCAGTGCCGCTGGAGCACCTCGCGCGCCCTGCGGGTGGGGGAGTCCGCCGCCCACGGGGTCAGGAAGGGCTGGTGGCCCGGTTCGTGGATGCCGTGCGCCGCGACGTCGGCCAGCTCGGCCAGCTCCGCCTCGGCGGGCACTCGAAGCTCCAGTCGTGGCGTGCGGACGAGCAGCGCCCACAGCGGCCAGTGATCGGACAGCATGCGGCATTGTCCGCTCGCCGGACGGCCGGGCGCACCTGGTTTTCCACTGGTTTTCCGGCGTTACGGACACGACGCCCGCGACCGGAAACGTGACCGGCTGAAACACGCCGAGTGCGGCCGATCATGCCAGGATGGCCGAAAATCCGGCCTAAGATGCGCGTGCGGCGTTCACGGCGCGCCTTTCCCGGGCAATATCGGTTGTCGGCGCATCGGGCACGGGCGACTCCCGGCTCCGGACGCCTTGCCCATCGCAGCGGCGCGACCCGCCGCATCCGCGACATGGTAGAGCCGATCCACCGATCGGTTGACCGAAGCGCGAACCGCTTACCGAACCGTGTTCAAGCCGCTGTCGCGTCACTGTGCCCCGCACGTCGGGGAACGGGGTTCGGATTACCGGGAAGCGGCAATCACCGGTGTAGCGATAGAGACCGCGCGAAGACGCCATGGACTGGGGCGCGAGCGGGTACTGTGCCCTAGGCACAGATTGCGCCGGACATTTTTGTACGACATTACGACATGGACGGCTACCCCTGCGACCGCCAGTGTGAGAAGTGTAAGAAAGAGGATAGAGGGCAAAAGCCTGAGTGAGTGCTATAGTCCGCGAAACCTCATAACCAGCACTGGAGATATTATGGCAAAGCAGATTAAAGAGATCTTCATCGACGACCTCGACGGCGGCGAGGCCGTGGGCACGTTAAAGTTCGGACTGGACGGCACCGACTATGAGATCGACCTGTCCGGGAAGAACGAGGACAAGCTGCGCAAGGTGCTCGCGCCGTTCGTCAGCGCGGCGCGGCCGGTTCGGCGTGAACGGCTCGGCCGCAGGTCGCGGGGCATCTCCGGGGGCAGCGCCGCCAGCAGGCAGAGGTCCAAGGAGATCCGTGACTGGGCGCGCCGGCAGGGGCTCGCGGTGAGTGAACGGGGACGCATCTCCTCCTCGGTGGTCGAGCAGTACGAGGCCGCGCACTGACCTATTTCAACCGGAGTGCTCCCCGGACGGGAAGGCGTCCTTCGGTGTCGCATCTGTCCCGTCGTCGAAGGCCCTCTCCACGGAGAGGGCCTTTCGTGTTGGTGAAGGGGGCCGCGCTTCCGTCTCGCCCGTGCCGCCGGGCGGCGGAGACCGTAACGCGAAGGTGGCCTTCCGCAAAGAAGCGGCAAATCTCGGAAGCCATACAAGAAGTGACGAAGGACACGCGTTCGCCGCGAGCCGGATCACGCAAAGTGAGCGGATGCCGGGAATTCGGCCGGGCCGGACGCGGTCCTCACGGATGCGCCGGATCCCCATGTCCCACCCACATCCGGAAAGGACCGGCGGAAAGGTCGGGTGAACCCCTGGGGCGGGCCTCTCCCCGCGCGCTCGCGCGGGACATTATTCTCATGGTTCGGGGGTTTCGTACCGGACTCGGCCGTGGGCATCTGAGGGCCGTGCGGGTCGTGCACGCCTCCGATCGGGACGCTCTCTGGGTGGAAAAGGTTCGGTGTGACGTCGGAACGTGATCAGCGGATTCTGCTGGACGAGTTGGAGACGTACTACGACGCGGTGCCGCGCGGGGGCGCGAGAGCCGAGGTTTTCGGACCGCTGACGCTCTTCGTCCGCGAGGGGAACGGCTGGCCGTATTACGCCCGGCCGTCCCTGGGGTGGAACGGCGCGCCCGGCGCGCCGGTGACGGCCGCCGAGGTCGAGCGGGTCCGGGCCAGGCAGCGGGAGCTGGGGGTCCCCGAGAGCTTCGAGTGGGTCGCGGAGACGACCCCCTGGCTGCGCGGGCCCGTGGAGGAGACCGGGCTGGTGACGCACGAGCACCCGCTGATGGTCCTCGACCCGGCCCTCGCGCCCCGGCCCGACGTCAGGGCCCGGATCATCGGGCCCGGCGAGCGGGAGGCGCTGGCCGGGGCGCTGGCGGTGCCGTACATCGCCTTCGCCGAGCCCGGCACGGCCGTCGGTACGGCCGGCGCCGCCGAACTGGCCGCGACGGTCCGCGAGCAGCGCGGCGACGGAACGGTGGACCGGATGGCCGAGCGCATCCGCACCGGCCTGTCCACGGTCGCGGTGGTCGTCGAGGACGGCCAGACGGTCAGCTCCGGCCAGCACCAGCCGGTCGGCGGGGTGACCGAGATCGTCGGGGTGGGCACGCTCCCCGACGCCCGCAGGCGCGGCCTCGGCCGTGCCGTGACGGCGGCGCTCGTCGCCGACGCCACCGCGCGCGGAATCGGCACGATCTTCCTGTCGGCGGGCGACGACGACGTGGCCCGGCTATACGCGACCCTCGGCTTCCGCCGGGTCGGCACCGCGGTCATCGCCGAGCCCTCGCCCTGGCGAACCGTGTGACCGCCTAGGGGTCAGCCCGACGGGATGTGAACCTCGTCCTGGATGTCGTCGGCGAGGCGGTCGAGCAGTCGGGCCAGTTCGGCCCGGTCGTGGTCGGACCAGTCGGCCAGCGCGCCGCCGAACCACTTGAGCGAGATGCGCCGGCAACTGTCCGCCGCCTCCGCGCCGTGCTGGGTGAGGGCGATGCGCCAGGCCCGGCCGTCGTCCGGGTCGCGGACGCGTTCGAGCAGGCCACGGCGTTCCAGGGCGGAGACGTGGCGGGTGACGTGGGGGCTCTCCACCCGCAGCGCCTCGGCTATGGCGCCGATCCTGCGGGGCCCGCCCTCGTCCAGCAGGTGAACGAGGATCTGCACGTCGGGACGGTCGAGCCGGACCCCCGCGGCCTCGGTGAGCTGAGCGTGCGTTTTGGCACGGTTGAGCGTGGTCACCAGGCGGCGGTAGGCCGCCAGGATCGTGGTCAGATCCGGGTCCACCGTTTGCTTACCTAACTTAGGTATGTAGTATCGGGTCTCGATTACTTACCTAAATTACCTAAGAGGAGCCCTCCGTGGCGACCATCGCCGTGTCAGAGGGCCGTGCGACGTCCAGCAGGAACCCGTGGCCCGCCGTGGTCACGCTGGCGATTGCCACATCCATCGCCGCCCTGCAGAACACCGCGGTCCTGCCCTTACTTCCGTCACTGCAGCGCGACCTGAACGAGACCCTGCCCGCCGTCACCTGGACCCTCACCATCAGCCTGCTGGTGAGCGCGGTGGCCACGCCGCTGCTGTCGAAACTCGGCGACATGTACGGCAGGCGCCTGGTGATCATCGGTGCGCTCGCCCTCCTCACCGCCGGCTCCGTCGTCGCCGCCCTCGCCCCCTCCCTCCCGTGGCTGATCGCCGGGAGAGTGCTCCAGGGCTTCGTGGCCGCCCTGCTCCCGTTGTCCATCGGCATCGTCAGGGACCTGCTGCCGCCCGAGCAGCTCGCCACCGGCATCGGCGTGCTGAGCGCCACCATGGGCGTCGGCGGCGGGGGCGGGATGGTCATGGCCGGGCTCGTCTCCGGCGACTACCACACGCTGTTCTGGATCATCACGGTTCTGGGGGTCGTGCTCGGGGCTCTGGTGCTGGCGCTGGTCCGCGACACCGGCACCCCCGGGCGGGGCCGTCCTGACCTGCTCGGGGCCCTGCTGATGACCGTCGGCCTCGTCGCGCTGCTGCTCGCGATCAGCCAGGGCAGGGCGTGGGGGTGGACCTCGCCCGCCGTCCTCGGCCTGCTCGCCGTCGTGGTCGTGAGCGCGGTCGCCTGGGTCGCCGTCGAACGGCGGGTGGCCGAACCCCTGGTCGAGATGTCGATGCTCACCCACCGGGGCACGGTGGGCGCGACCGTGTCGTCCATGCTGCTCGGATTCGCCTTCTTCGGCGGCATGACCGGCATCTCCAACTTCACCCAGGCCCCCGAGGGCGCGGGCTACGGCTTCGGCGCGAGCACCCTGGAGGTCGGCTTCTTCCTGCTGCCCATCACCGTCGTGATGCTGGTGATCTCACTGTTCTCCGGGCGGCTGATGCGCCGCTTCCGGGCCTCCTCGATGGTCTCCGCGGGATCGGCGATCGTCGCCGTGGGCGCGCTGTGGCTGGTGCTCTGGCACGGCACCGCCTTCGACATCTATCTCGCCTCCTCGGTGCTCGGCCTGGGAATCGGCATCGGCTACGCGGCGCTCGGCACGATGGCGGTCGAGCACGTCGAACCGGGCAAGACGGCGCTCGCCGCCGGGGTCAACGCCCTGGTGCGGATCTTCGGCGGGTGCGTGTCCGGCGCGGCCGTCGCCGCCATCCTCGCCGCCCTGCCCGGCGAATCCGGCTACCGGTGGGTGTTCGTCCTCACCGCGCTCGGCGCGCTGGCCGCGTCGGCGTTCGCGGCGGCATTCGGCAGGCTGAACCGTCGCACCCCTGCCCGGATCGGATAAGCCGCCACGCCGTACCCCGGTTCGGACGAGGACCGGGGTACGGCAGGGCCGGAAGTACCGCATTGCGGGTTTTTCGGACATTTGTTTCGGGCGTGACAGAATCTCCGCCGTGTTTTCCCGGATTGTGGCCCTGACCACCGCACTCACGCTCGCCGCGAGCGGATGTGGAGTGCTGCCGGTCGAGCAGGCCGCCGAACCGAGCCCCAGCGATCCGCTTACGCGCGCCCCGGCTCCCACGCCTACGGCGACCGGCCAGGACACACGCGAGGCCCTGGCCGAAACCCGTGGCACCGACAACGAGGACCTCAAGGTCGAAGTGGTCGGCCTCAACCGCGTCAAGGGCAAGCACCTTGTCGTGCAGATTCGTCTGTCCAACACCGGCACCGAGAAGAATCTGCCCTGGTCCTCTGACATGGGCGACCCCACCCGTCCCCTCGGCAAGATGAACTGGGCCTCCGGCATCGGCGTCCTCGACGCCCAGGCGCACACCTGGATCCCTGCCGCACCAGCCCGCCGACTCCCTCTGCCTGTGCAGCGACCAGAAGCGTGATCACCTTCCGTACTCCATCGAGCCCGGCCAGTCGATCACTGTTCACGGGGTCATGCCCCGTCTCCCTGGGTGATCTCATGACTGTGCTCGGTGAGCTGATCGCCAACGCCGTCACCCACACGCGCTCCGGCCTGCCGGGCGGGTGTTATGACCTTGCTCTGATCGCCTCCCGTGACTGGGTGCGCATGGAGATCACCGATGAGGGGGCGGACACGGAGCCCCGCAGCTCGGCGGCGGCTGACGACAGCGAACACGGGCGAGGGTTGCTCATGGTCGAAGCCTTGTCGGACGAGTGGGGCCATCGGCCGTGGGGACAGGGCCGGATCGTGTGGGCGATCTTTCGGCGGGCCGAGACATGAGCGAATGGCAGCGGATCGGCGAAATCGCCATCCGGGAGACCGGGAACGAGCTGATCGTTGCGAGTGCCCGGCCAGGACGAAGCCTGGAAGGCGTGATGATCGACCTCGACCGACAGGAGCGGGAGCGACGGGGACGCGGCCTCGCCCGCTTGGCGCACATGGTGAACAGCGCGTGTAGGCGGCTCCAAGGCCGTCGTTACCGTGCAGATGATCTCGATCTGCCTTCTACCTCCGTGGCGTCCCGAACGTCCTGGCGCCGCTCCCGGCCGCCGACGGGTCGGCGTACGTGAGCGTGGCGGGCGGGCGGTTCTCGCTCGCGCTCTACCCGAGGCTGGAGGCCGTGCAGGCCGTCGATGCCGGGATGTCGGCCGGGCAGTGGCGGGCGGTCGGGCAGGCCGTACGGCGGATCCACGGGACGCCGATCACACCGGAGCTGGCCCGGATCGCGGGCCGGGAGCGCTACCGGCCGCCCCGGCGGGAGCTGATCCCGGACATCGAGGCCTGCTCATCGTGGTGGCCGTGGTCCTGGCCAGGGAGGCGAAGAGCGTGATCATCGGGGAGGGCGCGGCTCCCGAGGTGATCTCGCGGATCAGGGACGTGCTCGCGGCGAGCGGCGGCATCGGCGAGGTCCGCGACCTGCGCACCCTGCACTCGGGCCGGAGGACCTGCTGGTCGCCGCGTCCGTGAAGCTGCCGTCCCGTACGGATCTGGGGACGGTCACCGCCACCGTCGATCGGGCGAAGGCCGAGTTGCGGGAGAAGGTCCCTGCGGTGTCGGTGGTCTATCTGGAGCCGGTGACGGCGGATGACTTGTACTCATAAAGGGACTGAGTACCTCTTCGCATGCGCGCTGGGGCATTTACCGGCATTGTTCGACTATGCATGATCCCGGCGGGATGAAATGTCCTGATTGCGGGGGTTCGCTTGGTACGGGAGTCCAAGCGTGCCCACAGTGCGGCCTGCCTCTCGGAGGGCCGGTGGCGCACGAGCTGTGGCGGCTGGACCAGGCGCTCGCGCGGCTCGACGCCGAACGCGCCCGCCTCGACGCCGAACGCACGCGGCTGCTGGGGCGTCGGGTGGAACTGGTCGGGATGCTCCGGGGGGCGCGGACCCCCGCCGGGGCGGGCCGTCCGGTGCCGCCCCCATCGCCCCTGTCGTCCCCGCCGTTCCCAGCGCCGCCGGTGACGCCGGTCATGCCGGGCACGCCGCGAACGGAGCAGGAGCGGCGGGAACTGTCGGCGCGGGCCACGCAGAACCTGCTGCTCATCCTGGGCGGGCTGCTGCTGGCCGTGGCCGCCGTGGTCTTCACCGTGGTGAGCTGGGGGTACTTGGGAATCGGCGGCCGGGCGGCGGTGCTCGCGGGGGCGACCGCGCTGGTGCTGGCCGTACCGGTGCCGCTGCTGCGACGCGGGCTGACCGCGACGGCCGAGACCATGGGCGCGCTGGGGGTCGCCTTCATGGTCCTGGACGGCTACGCGGCCAGACGGGTGGGGTTGGCCGGCGTTGACCGGCTGGCCCAGCCGTACTACATCGCGCTCGTCTGCGGGCTGATCGCGCTGGTGCTCGTGCTGTACGCACGGTTCGTGCGGTTGCGGCTCCCGCTGCCGATCGCTGTGGTGTTCGCGCAGTTCGCGGTGGTGCTGCCGGGCTTCGAGCTGGACTACCCGGCCCTCGGCTGCCTGGTGGCGGCCACCCTGGACACGCTGCTCTGGTTGCGCCTGAACCGCGGGGGCACGGGCGCGGCGGTACGCCGTACGGCGGCGGTCTGCGCGGCCTTCGCGGGCGCGCTCGGGGCGCTGGTAGGCGCCATCGAGGTCCTGATGACCGACGGCTCCCTGTCCCGCACCCTGGGCCCGTCCTTCAGGCTCTTCCTCTTCGCCGCCGCCGGCCTCATCGTCGCCCTCCTCCTCGCCGCCCGCGACCAGCCCTTCACCCGCCGGCCCCAACCAGCCACGGCCGGAGGCGGTATCGGTGGGGAGGGCCCTGACCATGGCGGAGCCCCAGGCACCGGGTCCGCCGGGGCCCGGCCGCCTGTTCGGGGGGTCGGGCGGCATGCGATCGTGGCGGCGATGGTGGCGGGGGCCGCGATCGTGGTGTTGGAGCTCGCGGCCATCTCCGTGTTGCGGTATCCGCTCGAATCGTGGGAGACCGGGTGGCGGCTGGTGGCCTGCATGGTCATGTCGATGGGGCTGGGGGTGGCCGCGCAGGCTGTGCCCGAGCGGGTCGTACGGCGGGCCGTCGGCATCACCGCCACCGTTCTCGCGGTGCTGTGGGCGCTTCCGATGGTGCCCGGGGCGATCGCCGCCCTCGCGAGTCCCGTCCGCAGGGCCGTGCTGAGCCCGTGGGAGCAGGCGGACCTGTGGTTCAACTCCGAGTGGCCGTCCGCGTGGCCCGCCGCGCCGGTGGCGGCGCTGCTCCTGGCCGTCGCCGCCGTGGTTATCGCACGCCGCTTCCGTGGCGGCACCGCCGACCAGACCGCTGATCACGTCGCCGAAGGGGTCGCGCTCTTCCTGGCCGCGCTCGCCGTCGCCGTGGCCCCGGTGGCCTACGCTCTGCCGTTCCCGCTCGCCACGGGGGTGGTGGCCGGGCTCGTGGTGGTGCTCGCCGGGCTGGCCGTCGTGGATCGGCGGCGGGGGATGGCGACCGCTCGGGCCGTCCTGGCCGGGGGGGCCGGGGTGCTCGCCGTCGCCTGGGCGGTGGCCGACGAGACGGCCACGCTGATCATGCTGCCGGTGCTGGCCGTGGTCGCCGCCGCCGTGGCGGTGACCGCCCGCGTGACGGGGTTCCGGCCGCACGCCGCCGCGCTCGTCACCGCCCTGGTGGGCGCGGAGGTCCTGGCGGTGTGCGCGTCGGCCGGATGGCGGGCCGCGTACGCGGCGTTCCCCCTGCTCGCCGTGGCCTGTCTCGCCGCGCTGGCGGCGGCGCTCCTGGCGCGGCGCACGCCCCGCCCCGCCGCCGCGACGGGAGTCGAGGTCGGCGCCTACGTACTGGTCGCCTGCGGAGTGCTGCTGACCCTGCCGGACCTCCGCCTCACGAGCCTGGCGTGCGCGGTGGCCGGGCTGCTGGCCGCCGGTACGGCGCTGCGCCGCGACCGCCGGGGCGACCGCGGGCCGCTGCGCGCCGCCGCCGCGCTCCTGCTGCTGTCCGGCTGGCTGCGGCTCGGCGTGGAGGACGTGACCACGGTCGAGGCGTACACGGTTCCCTTCTCGCTCGTGCTGCTGGCCTTCGGCTGGTGGCGCGCGCGGAAGAACCCGGGCACGTCGTCGTGGTCGGCCTACGGCCCGGGCCTGTCGTTCACCATGCTGCCGAGCCTGGTGGCGGTGTTCGTCTACGAGGACTGGCGGCGTCCGCTGCTGCTGGGCGGCGCGTCGCTGGCCGTCCTGCTGTGGGGGGCGCGCAAGCGACTGCAGGCTCCGGCGGTGGTGGGCGGTCTCACGCTGGTGTGCGTGGTGCTGCACGAGCTGTCGCCGTGGATCTCGGAGCTGGTGCTGCTGCTGCCGCGCTGGGTGCCGATCGCGGTGGGCGGCGCGTTGCTGGTCGCGGTCGGCGCGACCTACGAGGCACGCAAGCGGGACGTGCGGCGCCTGCGCGACGTGCTCACCCGGATGCGCTGAGCGAGCCGTCAGAGCCGGGCCGTCGGGGACAGGCCGTCAGAGCCGGGGCACGAACGGCTCGCCGCGCAGGGCCCGATCGACCAGGTCGATCTCGGCGGCGAGCCGGACCAGGCGCGGCCCCTCCTGCCGGTACGTCTCCAGCACGGCCTCGACGGCGTGCGGCGGCAGATGGTCCTTCAGCTCGACGGCGGCGCCCCGGTACCCGGCCCTGGCCGCCTCGATGGCCGCCCCCACGTGGTGGGCCGCCATCCTGGACAGCGCGACCGGATGACGGCGCAGCACGCCGTAACCCCGGTAGTCGGGCGGCACGGCGTCGAGAAGCCACGCGACCGCCGAGCTCTCCCAGTCGGGGCTGCCCGGCGGGCGGACCCCTTCCGGCCAGTCAGGTGGCACATACACGCCAGCATATTAATCGAAACCCAGTTCGATCGCGCGAACGCCCCCGTGGCGCTAGCTTTCGTCTCGTGAGCGAACGCATCGGAGTGATCGGCGCGGGCATCCTCGGGTTGGCGGTCGCGCGCGAGCTGGCCCGCTCCCGCGGAGCCGAGGTGACCGTGCTCGACAAGGAGCGTGAGGTCGCGGTCCACCAGACCGGCCACAACAGCGGCGTGGTCCACGCGGGCATCTACTATCAGCCGGGCTCCCTCAAGGCCCGGCTGTGCCGCGAGGGCGTGGCCATGCTGCGGGAGTACTGCGCGGAGCACGCCCTGCCGTACGACGAGGTGGGCAAGCTGGTGATCGCCGCCACGCGTGCCGAGCGGACGGCGCTGCGCGGGCTGGCCGAGCGCGCCAGGGAGAACGGCGTGCCGGGGATCGCCGAGCTGGACGCGCTGGGCCTGCGCGAGATCGAGCCGCACGCGGTGGGGGTGGCCGCCGTCCATTCCCCGCACACCGCGATCGCCGACTTCCCCGCCGTGGCCCGCAGGCTGGCCGCGGACGTCGCCGAGCTGGGCGGGGCGGTGCGGCTGGGCCGTCCGGTGACCCGGCTGCGCGAGACCGGCGACCAGGTCGAGGTCCGGGCGGGAGGTGAGCGCTTCACCTTCGACCGCCTGGTGTCGTGCGCGGGTCTGGGCACCGACGCGGTGGCCCGGCTGGCCGGGCACACGGGTGACGTGCGGATCGTCCCATTCCGTGGGGAGTACTTCGCGCTCGGCAGCGGGGCGAAGGATCTGGTGCGGGGGCTGATCTACCCGGTGCCCGATCCGCGCTATCCGTTCCTCGGCGTCCACCTGACCCGCCGGATCGACGGCGAGGTGCTGGTCGGGCCGAACGCGGTGATGGCGCTGGCCTTCGAGGGCTATTCCTGGCGGCGGGTCCGGCCGTCGGAGCTGCGGCGCATCCTGTCCTTCCCTGGCACGATGCGGCTGGTGGCCAAGCACTGGCGCACCGGGGTCAGGGAGGTCTACGGCTCGCTGGTCAAGCGCTCCTTCCTGCGCGCGGCACGCCGTTACGTCCCTGAGCTGACCGCCGCCGACCTGGTCAGGACGGAGGGCGGGGTGCGGGCGCAGGCCGTCCGCCGGGACGGCTCGCTGGTGGACGACTTCGTGATCGACACCCACGGCCGGGTGGTGCTGGTGCGCAACGCGCCCTCGCCCGCGGCGACCTCCAGCCTGGCCATCGCCCGGTATGTCGCCGCCGCGGTGGGGTGAACGGTGACTACTCACCGTTGCATGTCCCGTAGTCTGATGTTTTAACAGGATTCTCACCCAAGCGGGCAAAGATAGTGCCGTGACCGATTCGCCAGAAGCGCGACTGCTGATCGTCGAGGACGAGCCGAACATCCTCGAACTGCTGGCCGCCAGCCTGCGGTTCGCCGGATTCGAGGTGGCCACGGCCAAGGCCGGGCTGGAGGCGGTCGCGGCGGTCCAGCGGCACCGCCCCGACCTCGTCGTGCTCGACATCATGCTCCCCGACATGGACGGGTTCGACGTCGTGCGCAGGCTGCGCGGCGGAGGCACGCACACCCCCGTGGTGTTCCTGACCGCCAGAGACGCCGTGGAGGACAAGATCCGCGGCCTCACCATCGGCGGCGACGACTACGTGACCAAGCCGTTCAGCCTGGAGGAGGTCATCGCGCGGATCCGCGCCGTGCTGCGCCGCGCGGGCGGCGACCCGGTGGGGCCGCCGCCGAGGATCGGCTTCGCCGACATCGAACTCGACGAGGAGAGCCACGAGGTGTGGCGGGGCGGCAAGCCCGTGCCGCTGTCGCCGACCGAGTTCAAGCTGCTGCACTACTTCATGTCCAACGCCGGGCGGGTGCTGTCCAAGGCGCAGATCCTCGACCACGTCTGGAACTACGACTTCCGCGGCGACGCGGCCATCGTCGAGTCCTACGTCTCGGTGCTGCGCCGCAAGGTGGACAACGTGGAACCGAGGCTCATCCACACCCTGCGCGGCGTCGGCTACGTGCTGCGCCTCCCGCAGCCTCCGGCGCCGCCGACCTGATGGCGCATGGGCTGCTCAGCCGTACGCCGCTGCGGATCAAACTGATCGCGGCCATGCTGGCGCTGCTGATGTTCGGGCTGACGCTGATCGGCGTGGTCAGCGTGTCCGTGCTGAAGGGCTACCTGATGGACCGGGTGGACACCCAGCTCCACCTGCTCGCCGGTGAGGCCCTGCGGCGCAGCCAGCGCGGGCACGTGGCGCTGGCCAACATCCGCCTGCCCCCGGACGCCACGATGACCGTGCGCCGCCCGAACGGTGAGGAACAGCTCACCGTGAACGGCATGGAGACCGACACCGTGCCGCCGCCGAACCTGTCCGGGATCAAGGTCGGCGGGCCGTACACGGTGGATGCGGTCAGTGGTGACGCCAAATGGCGGGTGCAGGCGCTGCAGGGCGGCGTCCAGGGCGACCGCACGCTGGTGGTGGCCATGGACCTCAGCGAGGTCTCGCAGATCACCGCCCGGCTGGCGCTGATCGAGGCGCTGGGCGGCGGCGGGGTGATGCTCACCCTCGCCGGGGTGGGGATCGCCATCGTACGGCGCAGCCTGCGCCCCCTCGTCGAGATCGAGCGCACCGCCGCCGAGATCGCGGCGGGGGAGCTGAGCCGACGGGTCCCCGACATCGAGCCGCGCACCGAGGTCGGCCGCCTGGCCCGCGCGCTGAACGGCATGCTCGCCCAGATCGAGGCGGCCTTCGCGGCCCGCTCGGCGTCGGAGGCGGCGGCCCGCCGTTCTGAGGAGAAGATGCGCAGGTTCGTCGCCGACGCCTCGCACGAGCTGCGGACCCCGCTGACGTCGATCCGCGGGTTCGCCGAGTTCTACCGGCAGAACCCCGAGGGCGACCCGGCCGTGCTGCTGCGCCGCGTCGAGGACGAGGCCGCCCGGATGGGGCTGCTCGTGGACGACCTGCTGCTGCTCGCCCGCCTCGACCGGCAGCGCCCGCTGGCCACCGATCCGGTGGACCTGCTCGCGCTGGCGGCCGACGCCGTCCACGACGCGCGCATCCTGGCCCCGGACCGCGAGCTGACCCTCCAGGTGGACGGCGCGGCGCTGATCGTCTCCGGTGACGAGGTACGGCTCCGCCAGGTGATCGCCAACCTGGTCACCAACGCGCTGACCCACACGCCGGACGGCTCCCCGATCACCGTACGGCTCTCCGCCGCCGACGGGTTCGCCTGCCTGGAGGTGGCCGACCAGGGGCCGGGGCTGGCCCCCGAGCAGATCGAGCGGGTCTTCGAGCGCTTCTATCGGGCCGACACCGCCCGCACCCGCGCCGC
This sequence comes from Spongiactinospora sp. TRM90649, assembly GCF_029382225.1. Classification (GTDB taxonomy): domain Bacteria; phylum Actinomycetota; class Actinomycetes; order Streptosporangiales; family Streptosporangiaceae; genus Spongiactinospora. The sequence continues at coordinate 55,920 of NZ_JARLTC010000036.1, read as the reverse complement.
GAAGAACGACGGCGGCACGGGCCTGGGGCTGGCCATCGTTGCGGCGCTCGTGGAGGCCCACGACGGCACGGTCTCGATCACCTCGCAGCCGGGCAAGGGCGCGACCTTCCGCGTGCTGCTGCCGCTGGAGTCGATGGAACCCGACGACTAGCCGGTTGGGAACGAGGGGTCGGGGAAACCGGTCACGGACGCGGGCAGCACGACCCGGTCGTTGGCGGTGAGCCCGGCGGTGATCTCCACCGTCGAGCCGGATCCGGCCACGGCCAGGACGGTCGCCCCGGCCACCGCGACGGCGGCCACACCCCCGATGGCCACCCTCGGCCACGTCGTTCTCATGCGTGTCATCCTGGCCCCGGCCACGTCAGCCGATGCTCGGGCCGGGCTGAGGGTTTGCTGTGTGTGCGCGCCGGGCGCGCGGCTGTCAGCAAACGCTCAGCGACGGCTGAGCCTGGGCCCAGCGAGCGTCGCCACAGTTGGGGCTTGTGAAACTGTCGTTGCGGCGCAGGGCGCTGATCGTGGAGACCGGTGTGGTCGGCGACCGCACGACCGAGATCACCTCGGGCCTGGAGGAGGGCGATGAGGTCGTCCGCCAGGCCACCACGTCCACCAGCACCGACCAGCAGGGCGGCTTCCCCGGAGGGTTCCGCATCGGCGGCGACGGCACCACCGTGACCGTGACCACCACCTCCGGCACCAGCGTCCAGGTGACCCGGAAGGGCGGCGTCGCGGACCTCGCCCCCGGCGGCTCGATCGTGGTCAGGGGAGAACGCGGCACGGACGGCACCATCGAGGCCACCGCCGTCACCCAGGGCGGTCGATGAGATGGCCGACTCCGACACACCCGCGCGCACGCCCGAGGCCCGGCTGCTCATCGTGGACGACGAGCCCAACATCAGGGAACTCCTGTCGGCCAGCCTGCGCTACTCCGGGTTCGAGGTAGTCGCCGCCGCCGACGGCCACGAGGCGGTCGCGCTCGCCGAACGCGTGCGTCCCGACCTGGTCGTCCTCGACGTGATGCTGCCCGACCTGGACGGCTTCGCCGTCGCCCGGCGGCTGCGCGGCGCAGGACGCCGCCTGCCCGTGCTGTTCCTCACCGCCCGCGACGGCACCGACGACAAGGTCCACGGCCTCGGCGTCGGCGACGACTACGTCACCAAGCCGTTCAGCCTGGAGGAGGTCGTCGCGCGGATCCGGGCCGTGCTCCGCCGCACCCGGGGCGACCTCGAACTGCCCTCCCGCCTCCAGGTCGCCGACCTGGTCCTCGACGAGGACGCCCACCAGGTCGAACGCGCCGGACGGCCGGTCCGCCTGTCGCCGACCGAGTTCAAGCTGCTGCACTACTTCATGTCCAACGCCGGACGTGTCGTGTCCAAGGCGCAGATCCTCGACCATGTCTGGAACTACGACTTCGGCGGCGACGCCGGAGTGGTCGAGTCCTATGTCTCCTACTTGCGGCGCAAGATCGACAATGTGGAGCCACGCCTGATCCACACGCTGCGAGGCGTCGGCTATGTCCTTCGCGCACCCCGTCACTGAACTGAAGAGGCGACTGGCCAGGACCCCGCTGTGGCTGCGGCTCGTCGCCGTCACGCTGGTCCTGGTCGCCGCCGCCATCGGGGTGACCGGGGTGTTCGCCGTCCGGTCGCTGCACGGGTACCTGATCGACCGGGTGGACGACCAGCTCAAGGCCGCCGCCCGGCTCATGGACCGAGGCGGCGACGGCGGCGCCGAGGCGCGCCCGCGCACCCAGCGGCTGTTCGGGCTGTTCCACATGGTCGTCCTGGACTCCGGCGGCGAGGTGATCCACACCATCGCCGAGTCCACCGACGCAGACCGGCCCGCGCTGCCGCACCTGTCGCCCAGGGAGTTCGCCGGACGCCAGGGCCGTCCGTTCACGCTCGACTCGGTCGAGCCCGGCGGCGCGCAGTGGCGTGCCGTCGCCGTCGTGGACCGCGACCGGGAGAGCCGGATCATCGCCGTCAGCCTCGACGAGATCGACCACACCGTGGCCCGGCTCGTCGTGATCGTGGCCGGGGCGGGCAGCGCCGCCCTGCTCGCCTGCGCCCTGGCCTGCCACTGGCTGGTCCGGCGCAGCCTGCGCCCGCTCGGCGAGATCGAGCGCACCGCCGAGGCCATCGCCGGGGGAGACCTGTCGCGCCGGGTGCCGCTGCGGCACCGCCGTACCGAGATGGGACGGCTCGGCCGGGCCGTCAACGGCATGCTCGTCCAGATCGAGAAGGCGCTGCGCGACCGCTCCCGCTCCGAGGCCGACGCCCGCCGCTCCGCCCAGGCCGCGCGCCGCTCCGAGGAACGGATGCGCCGCTTCGTCGCCGACGCCTCGCACGAGCTGCGCACCCCGCTGACCTCGATCAGGGGATTCGCCGAGCTGTACCGCCAGGGGGGCGCGCACGACGCGGCCGAGGCCCAGCGGGTGCTGCGCCGCATCGAGGACGAAGCCGCCCGGATGGGCCTGCTCGTGGACGACCTGCTGCTGCTCGCCCGTCTCGACCAGCAGCGTCCCCTCGACCGGCATCCCGTCGACCTGCTCAGCCTCGCCGCCGGGGCGGTGCTCGACGCCCAGACGCTCGCTCCCGACCGGACCATCGACCTGGTACGGCTGGACGACGCGGACGGCCCCGTGACCGTCGTCGGCGACGAGGCCAAACTCCGCCAGGTGCTGGGCAACCTGGTCGGCAACGCGCTGCGGCACACCCCGCCGGGCACGTCCGTCGTGGTCCGGGTCGGGCTGGCCGGCCGGGAAGTGGTGGCCGAGGTCGCCGACGAGGGCCCCGGCCTGTCGCAGCGCGACGTCGAGCGGGTCTTCGAGCGGTTCTACCGCGCGGACCCGTCGCGCAGCCGCACCGGGGACGGCGGTGGCAGCGGGCTCGGCCTGTCCATCGCCGCCGCGCTGGTCCACGCCCACGGCGGCGCCATCGACGTGGACAGCGCCCCCGGGCACGGCGCGGTGTTCCGCATCAGGATCCCCGGCGCACCGGGACGCCTAGCCCCATCCGCGTAGGGAATGATCGGGGCATGACAACGGGCGATGGCTTGCTGGGCGCGCTCACCGAGCTGCGGCGGCGGCTCGGCGCGGGCCTGTTCCCGCTCGCCGTCGCCGGGCGCGACGTGGTCGCCGACCGCGCGGCGCGCGCCGAACTCGCCGGTCAGCTCGACGACTACCTGCTGCCCCGGCTGCGCGCGATCGACGCGCCGCTGCTCGCCGTCGTCGGCGGCTCCACCGGCGCGGGCAAGTCCACGCTGGTCAACTCCATCGCCGGAGCCCAGGTCACCGAGGCGGGCGTGCTCCGCCCGACCACCCTCGCGCCCACCCTGGTCACCTCCCCGGCCGACGCCGCGTGGTTCACCGGCCGCAACGTGCTGCCCGGCCTGCCCCGCGTCACCGGCACCGCGCGCGGCGACCCCGGCACCCTGCGCGTCGTCACCACCGGAACGCTGCCCGGCGGACTCGCCCTGCTCGACGCCCCGGACATCGACTCCGTCGTCACCGCCAACCGCGAACTCGCCGCGCAGCTCCTCGCCGCCGCCGACCTGTGGCTGTTCGTCACCACCGCCGCCCGGTACGCCGACGAGGTCCCGTGGGGCTTCCTGCGCTCGGCCGGAGAGCGGAGCACGGCGCTCGCCGTGATCCTGGACCGCGTGCCGTCCGAGGGGGCCGGGGTCATCGCCGCCGACCTGCGCCGCCTGCTCGCCGAGAACGGGCTGTCCGGCGCCAGGCTCTTCGAGGTGCCCGAACTGGTGCTGCCCGAGGAGAACGCCCCCCTCCCGCCGGAGGTCGTGCGTCCCGTCACCGACTGGCTAACCGCCATCGCCGCCGACACCCAGGCGCGGGCCGAGGTCGTCCGGCAGACCCTCTCCGGCGCGCTCACCAGCCTCACCACCCGCGTGCCCGCGCTGGCCACCGCCGTCGAGGCCCAGCTCGCCGCCGCCGCGCGGCTGCGCGGCCAGGTCACCACCGCCTACGACACCGGGATGGCCGACTTCGACGAAGGCATGCTCGACGGCTCGCTGCTGCGCGGCGAGGTGCTGGCCCGATGGCAGGACTTCATCGGCACCGGCGACCTCATGCGCGGCCTGGAAAGCCGCGTCGGACGGCTGCGCGACCGGCTGGCCGCCATGTTCACCGGCCGCCCCGCGCCGGAGAACCGGCTGCGCGACGCGCTGGAGACCGGCGTCGGCTCGCTCATCAGAGGCTCCGCAGACGGCGCGGCCGAACGCGCCCTGGAAGCCTGGACGGCCGACCACACCGGCCGTGACCTGCTCGAACGCGCCGGAGTCGCGCAGACAGGCCGCCTGGCGCGTGCCTCCTCCGACCTGCCGGAACGCGCGGAGGCCGTGGTGCGTGACTGGCAGTCCTACGTGCTGGCCCTGGTGCGCGAAGAAGGCCAGGACCGCCGTACCACGGCGCGGATCGCCTCGTTCGGGGTCAACGGGGCCGGGCTGCTGCTGATGATCGGCGTCTTCGCGTCCACCGGCGGGCTGACCGGGATCGAGGTCGGCATCGCCGGAGGCACCAGCGTGGTCAGCCAGAAGGTCCTCGAAGCGGTCTTCGGCGACCAGGCCGTCCGCGCGCTCACCACCAAGGCGCGGGACGACCTGCGGCGTCGGGTCCACGACCTGCTCACAGAGGAGGCGGACCGCTTCACCGCCCTGCTCGACGAGACCGAACCGCCGGGCGACGCCCCGGACGCGCTGCGCGCCGCCGCCGAGGCCGTGCGGGAGCGGCCGCTGGGCGGGGGAGCGCCGTCGTGAAGGTCTTCAGGAGGAAGCGGGCGGGGCTCGACGAACGGCTGGCGGCTCTCGCGGAGGCCGCCGAGGCGGGCGATGGACGGGTGCCGGTGGAGGGGGCGCGTGCCGTACTGGACCGGGCGGGGGCGCGCCGGCGGCTGTCGCTCGACCACACCGTCGTGGCCCTGGCCGGGGCCACCGGCAGCGGCAAGTCCTCGCTGTTCAACGCCCTGGCGGGCAGCGACCTCGCCGAGGTCGGCGTGATCCGCCCCACCACTTCGACGGCCCAGGCCGCCATCTGGGACGGCGAGGGCGCGGCGCCGCTGCTCGACTGGCTGGAGATCCCGCGCCGCCACGAAGTCACCGCCGACCCGGCGCTGGGCGGCCTGGTGCTGCTCGACCTGCCCGACCACGACTCGATCGAACTGGGCCACCGCCTGGAGGCCGACCGTCTCGTCGAACTGGTGGACCTGCTGGTTTGGGTGGTCGATCCGCAGAAGTACGCCGACGCGGCCCTGCACGAACGCTACCTGCGCCCGCTGGCCGGGCACCGCGACGTGATGCTCGTGGTCCTCAACCAGACCGACCGCCTGTCACCGGCCGCAGGTGAACGATGCCTGACCGACCTCCGCGCCCGCCTGGACGACGACGGCCTGCCCGGCATCCGCGTTTTGGGCGTCTCCGCCCGCACGGGCGCGGGCCTCGACGACCTCCGCGGCACCCTGCACACCCTGATCTCCGCCCACGACGCCTGGTCCGCCAACCTGACCGCCACCATCACCAGCACCGCCCGGTCCCTCCTCACCCCGGCCGCCGACGGCGACGCCGGTCGGGAAGGGGAAGCGGTGCACGGCCGCCTGACGGAACGGCTGACGGGGGCGCTGTCCGAGGCCGCCGGGGTGCCGCTGGTGGTGTCCGCCGTCGCGAAGGCGCACCGGCACCGGTCCATCGCCGCGACCGGCTGGCCGGTGACCCGCTGGCTGCGGCGCTTCCGCGCCGACCCGCTGCGCCGTCTCGGCCTCGCCGGGAGCGCGGGCTCTCGGACCTCCCTGCCCGCCGCCTCCGGCGTGCAGCGCTCCCAGGTCGACACCGCGATCCGTGACCTCGCTCAGGACGCCTCGTCCGGCCTGCCCGAGGCGTGGGCCTCGGCCGTACGGCAGGCCGCCCGCTCCCACGCCACCGACCTTCCCGACCGCCTCGACCGTGTCGTGGGCGAGGCGTCCAGCGGCGGCGCGGCGCGTCCCCGCTGGTGGCGGGCCACGGGGGTGCTGCAGTGGCTGCTGCTCGCCGTCATGCTCGGCGGCGCGCTCTGGCTCACCGGGCTGTTCGCCCTCGACTACCTGCGGTTCCCCGAACCGCCCACCCCGACGGTCGGCGACGTGCCGTGGCCCACCGCACTCCTGCTCGGCGGCGTCATCGCCGGGATCCTCGTCGCCCTCGCCGCCCGCGCGCTGGCCTGGCTCGGCGGTCGCCGCAGGGCCCGCAGGACGGCCAAGGCGCTTCGGTCGGGAATCGACGAGGTCGCGCGGGAACTGGTCGTCGCCCCGGTGGACACCGAACTCGACCGCCACGACCGTTTCGTCAAAGCCGCGACCCTCGCCGCGACGGGCGACCGCGGCTGAGCCCCTTCCCTTTTCGGGGTCAGGTCACCGCGAGCAGCCGCCTGAACAGGCCCGACGCCGTGATCGCGCCGATGTAGGTGTCGCCGTCGAGTACCGCCACCAGTGGGGTGTGCGTCTGGGCCATCAGCGCGGCGATCTCCATGGCGGTGGCGTCGGGATCGACGATCGCCGGCCGTACCTTGTCGTGCGGCAGCACATCACGTACCCGCCGATCGGCGAGCCCGGCGCACATCAGATCGGCGTGCCCCTCGTCCACCACTCTGGCCAGCGCCGGATCGGCCTGGATGTACTCCGGAACGACCATCCGGAGCAACTGCGAGCCGGGAAGCACGGAGTGGGGACGGCCGTCCGTCCCCATCACGATCACCCCGACGAGGCGCTGCTCGGCCATCAACCGTGCCGCGTCCATCGCGTTCGAATCGATCTCCACCGTGGGAAACGGCTCCACCAGATCAGCAGCACGCACCCATCGAAGGTAACACCGATCCCCGCCCCCGCCCCGAGATCACACTTTTCCCCCACATCGACTTCCCCTCCACCCCAGAACCTCAGCCCACCCCGCCGCGCCACCGGCTCGCCGATCGCCCACTCTCAGCGAACGAAGACATCCAGCCTTACCGCAATTCCGGCCATACGAGTTCATCGGCGTGGTGGGCTCACAAGCTGGAGGAACGGCCGAGCCTGCTCGGTGGTAGTACCCGAGCAGGCCCGTTCTCGCGTCGTCCTACTGCCTGCACTTTCTCTGGCCCGCGTTGAACCCTGCGTTGAAGCCGATGTCATATGCTTCGTCGTCGGAGATTCGCCCTTGCCGGCGCGGCTGGCCGCACTTCCTTCCTTCCGCGAATCCGTCGGCGTAGCCCTCCGCGCAGATCTTCCTCTGCTTCTTTTCGGGGAACTTGCAAATGGGCGGCACCACGCTCGAGGTCGCCGTGACCCGACTGTCGTCGGCGCTCACGGACGCTGTCGGAAAGACCGAGGCCTGCGAGGTCCCGATCGACCCGAACGCGAGAGCGGCGATCAGTGGACTGGCGAAGAGCAGGCGTTTTCCGTGCATCTTCGTCTCCTTCCTCATGAAGGCGTCCGTTCCTTGACTGGCGCGGACGGTACCCTGGACGGCTTGGTGGAGCCGATCCTCATGAAGACGAACCTGGGGAGTTCCTACTTCCGAACCGGACCCCCGAATGAGGGGCCTCTGGCTGTGGACCCTGCTTTCCGCCGCCGCCCGCAGGCCATGTCCCTGACAGTGCATGCCAGTTGGGCAACGCGTTCTACCATCGTCCGATTCGATTTAGCGGCGCGTCCAGACGGTTGACTTTGATATGAGCACGATTTGGCCTGTTGGCCGGGAATCTTCGAGGACTTGGCCGAAGTGAAGGAGTTCTACCCGTTTACGGCGTGCACCCTATCGGGGTCATGGGTTCGACCCGAATCAAACTCGCTCATACGCCGAGAGACCATTTGCCGTGGCATTGCCATGGCACTGCGGCGGGCCGTCGCCACCTGAAGCCCCACCCCGTGACAGGGGCGTGGCGGTCCTCCTGCCAGAACCTGCCTGGTGGCGGGGGTGGCCGAAGGGGGCACCGCGTCCGAGGCGGCCCTCCCGAGCACGCGTCGATCTTTTCAGGCCGCTCTGCGGCAGCGTGCGGCGGGCGAGGACCGGCTCCGCCTGCGGCGGACAAATGGCCCTCGCTTCGCTCGGACGGCCCCTATTCGTGTCGGGCCTCGCCCGACGCCGGTGCCACCTGCTCCCCGATTACCATCTGAAGGGGCGAAAACATGAAGCAATCCACGTGGTTTCGGATTCATGGTTTACCGGAAAAGTCGGCCAATGTGGCGTGAAACAGGCGGCCCGTCGGCGTGATAAATGGCGGTAGCCGTCACAGCCATGGCCGTAATGTCCGAGGAGCGGCGGATCTTCGTCGGTCAGCGGCCGGAGTTCAGTGCCTTGACCTGCGCGGCGATCCCTCCCCTCGGCTCTTCAGAAATGGATACAGGCCTAGCTTTTGGACGCCATCGGTCGGCGAGACTCTGGAGTGGACCGTTCTGGACCCTAGTGCGTACCGGGCGGTTACTGATTACGTACTCTGCGGAAAGTGCCGCACAGTCGTCCCGGCAGTACCGCCCTCCTGACACATCAGCGGCACTTCACCGAACCACCTGTAAAGCGCGCCGTGGACATCGGCGTACGCGAGATGACGCGAGGCCGTGATGAAAGTGATCCAAAGCGAAGCCGAACTTTCACGAGATCATTTCTCGCCCGCACAATCCGTCTGGGATAAGGCCACCGACCGGATCGACGCCGAGTCACGCCGGTTCATCGAGCACTGCAGCCGGGCCTTCGTCCGCTCGAAGCTGTGGGACCCCTCCTCCTGGCCGGACAAGGACTGCCTCAAGGCCGGTCAGCCCATTCCCGACCTTCCGTCGACCGCCTCCAAACTGAAAGGCCTGGGCCGAACCCCGCGCGGCCGGTGACGTCGCCCGAGCTCATAGCCCACAACCCTCGCTCAACTCGGACAGTGCTATTCGGACCATCAGGCCGCGCACGCGCCCACGCGGCCAGGTGCCCGTCGTGGAGGTGGGAGGAGGCGGCGGAGCAACAGCAGTCAGAGGACCTTGGAAGATCTCCGAAAGGCGGCGATCTCCCCAGTGTGATCGCCGTCCGTGACGGCAAGACCCTGATGGTCCGGTGCTCGCCTTCGCTGAGGGCGAGTGGAAGGACTTCCTCGTCGGCATCAGGAGCGGCCGGTTCGACGGACTGATCTGACGGTCCAGGGAATCCGGCTTCCGGGAACACGGCCCGAATCGGTCCAACAGGCCAGGCCGCACAGCCTGCGTCTCGGCCCTTCGGTATGGTGTTCCCGTCCAACATAATGGGCGCCAACCTTGATCGTCTTCACGTCCGCAACACCGTTTACGCGAGAGTGGAGCGCCGTGAGCAGAATGTTCATTTCGCGAATGGCCGGCGGATTTCCAGGAAAAGCGGCGAAGTGGGTAGCGGAATCTCGGCTGATATAGCGATGATGATCGAGTGAGAGCGGATTCGTCATCTCGTCGCCAGCCCTGCGACTCTCGGGCTTGCCATGTCTCGGAGGCGAATTGGAGAGTGGGTTCGATGGGCGTACGACCTCTCGGCTCGGCGTCCAGGCGCGCCGCGATGCTGAAGAAGAGGCGGGTCCGGCGGGCCGTTTTGATGGCGGTCATGGTGTGTCTGCTCGCGGTCGCCGACACGATCGGGCCGTTACAATACTACGTCGGGCGGGGGATTCGAGTCGGATACCCGGCGGGCTGGGAAATGCGAGTTAGCCCTGACTTGAGTTACCCATTGGTAATGGCCGTGGAGCCTCCAACGTGGCCGTACGGATGGTGGGCCGAGTATCGGGTGTTCCTGTTCCCCTATGGGGTAACGTTGGAAGAGGCGGCAGGGGAGTATTTCGAGTCCATTGCCAGTGAATACGCCCTACTGGAAAGCGAGAAAGTGGTAGTGGGTACCGGTATGCCCGGCTATCTGGTGCGTACTTCATATGTCTCATACACCACCGACATGCAGGGCTTCTCGTCCGGCGACTTCGTCTTGTTCACCGTGACAAAACGTGGACAGGTGCTCGTAGTGCGCTGTGCCTGTGTTCCGGAGCGATGTCTGCTGGAAGCCGCCTCCATCCGCTCTATGCTGAAGTCCATGGTGTCGGCCTGAAGGCGTGCCGGTCGCGGTGCGGGTGCTCGCGCGAGCGTACCTTTCGTTAGATTCGCTGGTAGAAGGCGGAGATTGTGAGGTGCGGCGGGTGGCCGGCGAGCGAGGGGCGCGGGAGACGCGGGCGGGGTTGCGGCTGTACGGGTGGATGCTGGTGCTGGCCGCCGGAGTGTTGCTCGTCGATCAGGCCTCCAAGTACTGGGCGCTGTCGGCACTCTCCAACGGAGAGACCATCGCGGTGATCCCGGAGCTGATCAAGTTCCGGCTGTTGCTCAACCCCGGGGCCGCGTTCTCCATCGGTGAGGGGATGACGTGGGTGTTCGCGCTGGCGGCCGGGGCCGCCGTCGTGGGCGTACTGTACTTCGGACGGCGGGTGCGTTCGGGAGCCTGGGCCGTCGTGCTGGGGCCGTTGCTGGGCGGGGCCACCTCGCATTTGCTTGACCGCCTCTTCCGGCCGCCGTCCTTCGGCCAAGGGCACGTCGTCGACTTCATCGACTACGGCGGGCTGTTCGTCGGCAATGTGGCCGACATCGCGCTCGTGGGGAGCTGCGCCGTCCTGATGCTGCTCAGCCTGCGCGGTGTGCCCTTCGACGGCGTCGCAGAGAAGCCTGAGGAGGCTGAAAAGGGGGATCCGTCCCCCGGCCCGGCGGGGCCGAGCGCCTGACCGTCCGTAGGCTTCGAGGCGCCGGAATCGACGCAGCCTGAGCGCACCGTTCTGTCGGCGGGTCGGACCGTACGTGTGGCCGAGAGTGGACATGGACCCGCGTGCCGGAAGGCGCGCCTCGGTTTCGGGGACACGGGAGTGGGGCGTGGCTACGATCGGCGGCATGCGTCTGGGAAGAAACGCTCCTATTGTCGCCACTGTTGTGATCGGTGCGTTATTGCCCGCGTCTGGGCCCGCGCTGGCGCAACCGGCGAGTGCCTCCCGAGAGCAGGCCGTCGAGCAGGCGGTGCTGCCCACGCGGGTCGTCGGGAACGGGACGCCCGCCAGCTGCACGTCGCAGGCCGTGGTCGCGGCCGTGGCGCGGGGCGGGGTCATCAAGTTCTCGTGCGGTTCCAAGCCCGTGACCATCGCGATGAAGGCCACCGCAAAGGTGCGCAACACCAGTGCCCGGGTGGTGATCGACGGCGGCGGCAAGGTCACCTTGAGCGGTGAGGGTGTGCGGCGAATCCTCTACATGAACACCTGTGACAGGTCGCTGACCCTGACCGCCGCGAACTGCACCGCGCAGTCCACCCCGTACCTGTCGGTGCGCGGGATCACCTTCGCCCGGGGCAACGCGACGGGGCAGCAGAAGGACGGCGGCGGCGGAGGGGCGATCTTCGTCAGGGGCGGCCGGTTCGATGTGACGAACGCCCGGTTCGTCGGCAACCGCTGTGACTCCACGGGGCCGGACCTCGGCGGCGCGGCGATCCGGGTGCTCGACCCTTACCGGGACGGGCCGATCAACGTGGTCAAGAGCACGTTCACCGGCGGCATCTGCTCGAACGGCGGGGCGCTGAGCAGCATCCACGTCTCCTGGACGATCGTCGACAGCGTGTTCACCAACAACAAGGCGATCGGGCGCGGCGCGAACCCGGCCCGGCGCGGCACGCCGGGCGGTGGCAGCGGCGGGGCGATCTACACCGACGGCGACCGCTTCACCGTGAAGATCGTGCGGTCGCGCGTCGAGGGCAACAGCGCCCGCGAGGGCGGCGGGGCGGTGTTCTTCGTGAGCAACGACCGCACCGGCACGCTGCGGATCGAGCGCTCCACGCTGCGCCGCAACCCGAGCGCCGGGTTCGAGACCGAGGGATTCCCCGGCATCTTCTTCCTCGGCGCGGGCAAGCCGCAGGTGGTCTCCTCGACCCTCCGGAAGTAGTCTCCGACCACGGCAAACAACCATTGAGTTGTGCAGCTCAATGGTTGTGTGTAGGGTCGTGCCGTGGCTGTCGTAGACGACGAACTGAGCCTGGTGTTCGCGGCGCTCGCGGATCCCACCAGGCGAGCGATCCTGGAGCGCCTCGCCGAGGGCGAGGCGACGGTGAACCAGCTCGCGGAGCCGTTCGAGATGACCCAGCAGGCGGTGTCCAAGCACCTGCGGGTCCTCGAACGCGCCCGGCTGATCTCACGCACCCGCAGCGCCCAGTCGCGCCCGTGCGTGCTGGACGCCGAGCGGCTCGACGCCGCGGCGGGCTGGATCGCCCGCCACCGGCAGGTATGGGTCGATCGTCACGACCGCCTCGACGAGCACCTCGCCGCACTGCGCGGTGAGGCGCGACCCGATGTGCCCGGCGCGGAGTATCGCGAGCTGGAGGGCCAGACGCACGACGTGGACGCGGAGGCGCTCGCCCCGGTGCTCGTCGAGTTCCTCGACATCCCCTGACGCCGGAAGTCCGCCCGCTCGCGAGGGTATGAACCCCGGGGGACCAACGGGCGAGCGGAGGTGGGCGAGGTGCGGCTGAGTGGCGACGCCGTGCGCGCCGACGTGCGGGAACGCAGGCGCCGCCTGTCCATCGTGGCTCCGACGATCGTGCAGACCGCGCTCGCGGCCGGCCTCGCGTGGGTGATCGCCAAGGACGTCCTCGCGCACAGCCGGCCGTTCTTCGCGCCGATCGCGGTGGTCCTGTGCATCGGCGTCGCGGTCGGGCGGCGTCTGCGGCGGCTGGCCGAGATGGTGGTCGGGGTCAGCGTGGGCGTGGGCGTCGGCGACCTGCTGATCGCGCGGATCGGCTCGGGCTGGTGGCAGCTCGCCCTGGTGGTGGCGCTGGCCATGGCCGTCGCCGTCTTCCTGGACAGCGGCACCACGATCGTGCTGCAGGCGGGGACCTCGGCGGTGCTCGTGGCCACGCTGCTGCCTCCGTCGGGCAGCGGTGGCTTGGACCGGATGGTGGACGCGCTGCTCGGCGGGGTGCTCGGCGTCGTCGCCGTGGCGCTGTTCCCGGCGAGTCCGTTCACCATCGTGCACCGGCGCGCCGGGCCGCTCTTCGAGGCGCTGGCCGACGCGCTGGAGGCCACCGCAGACGCGCTGGCCAGGCATGACATGGAGCTGGGGGCGGAGGCCCTGGGGGAGGCGCGCCGGACCCAGAGCACGGTGGACGACTTCAACGAGGCGCTGCAGACCAGCAAGGAGATCACCAGGATCTCCCCGCTCTACCGGCACCGCCGGGAGCACCTGGCCCGCTATCAGACGGCGGCCACGCACGTCGACCACGCCCTCCGGAACACCCGCGTGCTGCTGCGCCGCGCCAACTCGGCGCTGCGCGTCGAGCACACGATCCCCACCGAGCTCCCGGGGGCGCTCGCCGACCTGGCCGCCGCCACCCGGGCCATCCGCAGGGAACTGGCCGAGGGACGCGAGCCGGTCGGGGCGAGGTCGGAGATCATCTCGGTCGCCGCCCGGGTGCGCGGCGTTCACACCGACCGCGAGGACTTCTCCGCGTACGTGCTGACTGCTCAGCTCCGCTCCGTCATCGTGGATCTCCTGCAGGCGACGGGCACCGACTACACCACCGCGCTGTCCGCCCTGCCGAGGATCGACACCCACGGCGACGGGCAGCATGGCGCGCAACCCCGCTCGGATTAGTCTCGCTCAGGCGAAGGCCGAACTTTTCGGTTGAGCGGAACTCGCCGCCGTGCGCAGAATCGGACGCGTCACAGCATTCGGGACGTCACAGCGTTCAGAACACGCGCGAGCCGACGAGGAGACGCCATGGCCGGTACGGCGAGCAGGGCCGCGTTCGAGATCGTCAAGGGTGAGCGGGAGGTCCGCACCCTCTCAGAGGCGCAGGTGGAGCAGTGCCTCGACCTGCGGGAACTGCTGGACGGCCTGCGGGACGGCTTCCGCGCGCTGGAACTCGGCGAGGTCCGCTCGCCGTCCCGGCCCGAGGTGGTCGTGCCCGGCAAGGGCTTCTCGCTCGCCATGCCCGCCTGGCGCCCGGGGGCGCAGCTCTGCGTGAAGATCGTGAACGTCTTCGACGGCAACCTCGGCCTCGGCCTGCCCGGCCACCTGGCGATGATCAACCTCTTCGATCCGGACACCGGGGCCGCGACCTGCGTCATGGACGGCACCTACATCACCGGCATCCGCACCGCCGCCTCGGCGGTGCTGTCCGTGCGGCTGCTGGCCCGGCGTGACGCACGGGTCGTCACGATCGTCGGCGCGGGCGTGCAGGCCCGCGAGCACCTGCGGCTGCTGCCGCTGGTCCGCGACTTCGAGCGGGTCAACGTGTGCTCCCTCTATCCGGAGGAGGCCGAACGGCTGGCCGCCCGCACGTCCTTCGCCCACGCCACGGACGACCTCGCCGCCGCGGTGCGCGAGTCGGACGTCGTCTGCCTGGCCACGCACTCGGCCAGGCCGGTGCTCGACCCGGACTGGGTCAGGCCGGGCACGCACGTGTCGTCGGTCGGCTACTTCCCCCCGGACGGCGAGCTGCCCCGCGAGCTGGCCGAACGGCACCGCCTCTTCGTGGAGTGCGCCGACGCCTTCCGGCCCGCGCCGGTCGGCTGCGCCGAGCTGTCCGGCGCCGATCCGGCCACGGCGGCCACGCTGGGCGCGGTGGCGCTCGACCCGGCGGCCGGTCGGCGCGACGACGCCGAGATCACCGTCTACAAGGCGATGGGGATCGGCATGGAGGACATGGTCGCCGCCGACCTGGCCTACCGCCGCGCGCTGCGCGACGGCGTCGGCGGGGTCATGCTCTGGTGACCGCTCCGCCACCAGAACGGGTCCGACATATGGTGCATGGATGGACCTGGACACCGGCACGCTGACCAGGCTCCGCGCCTTCGAGGCGGTCGGGCGCAACCTCAGCTTCGCCAGGGCCGCCCAGGAGCTCTACGTGACGCCCGCCGCGCTCAGCCACCACGTGCGGCACCTGGAGGAGGAGCTCGGGGTGCCGCTGGTCACGCGCCTGCACCGGCGGATCGAGCTGACCGCGCACGGCGTGCGGCTGCTGCCCGAGTGCACGCGGGCGCTGGGGATCCTCGGCCGCGCGGTGCGCGAGGTGAAGAGCGCCGATCGGCAGGAGGCGCTCACGGTCAGCGTGGCCCCGTACTTCTCGGCGCGCTGGCTGACCCCGCGCCTGGCGCGGTTCTGGGCCCGCCATCCCGACATCGGCCTGCGGCTGCACCACGCCTACCAGCCGGCCGACTTCCGCGACGGCGACCTCGACGCGGGCATCAACTGGTGCCGGGGAGACCTGCCGGACGTCCACAGTACGCCGGTCCTGCGCGGCGATCTGACCATGGTCTGCAGTCCGGGCTTCCTGCGGGGACTGCCCGCCCGGCCGTCGCCGCGCGACCTGCTCGGGCACCGGCTCATGTACGAGTTCCGCACGGAGGACCTGGCCGCCTGGTTCGAGGCGGCGGGCGCGGGAACGGCCGTGCCCGAGCGCGCCGAGCGGGTGGACGACTCGCACACCCTGCGCAGGCTAGCCCTGGACGGCCACGGCGCCGCGCTGTTCTTCTCCGGCCTGATCCACGACGACCTGCGGTCCGGCGCGCTGGTCCGGCCGTTCGACGTCGAGGTCGATCCGGGCAGCGCCTACTACCTCATCAGGCCCAAGGACCGTCCGATCGGACGGCGGCTGCGGCTGTTCACCGCGTGGCTGATGCATGAGATCGCCACGGATCCCTACGTCTGAGCGCCCCCCGACGGGGCAGTTGTCCGGTTGCGGCCCCCAATACTTGCGATTTGGGGCGTGTCGGAGTGAATTCTCTGGCTTACGATCGGCCTGTATGGCCTTGTGGGCACTGCCTGGGGGGGTTGGAATGCTCGCGAGGTGGACGGTGTTGCCTGGTATTGAAGTTGAATATTCAACTTGTATGGAGGGGTCATGCCTGCCGTCACCGCCGATACGCTCACGCTGCCGCGTGTACCGCAGCCCGATTCCGCCCGGCGGCGGGAAGTGCTGTCGGTGACCACGGCCCCGAGCGGGTTCGAGGGAGAGGGGTTTCCGGTACGCCGGGCGTTCGCCGGTGTGCCGCCGGCCACGCTCGATCCGTTCCTGCACATGGACCAGATGGGCGAGGTGGACTACGCGCCCGGCGAGCCCAAGGGGACGTCCTGGCACCCGCATCGCGGGTTCGAGACCGTCACCTACATCATCGACGGCGTCTTCGAGCACCAGGACTCCAACGGCGGCGGTGGGACGATCACCAACGGCGACACCCAGTGGATGACCGCCGGAGCCGGGATCCTGCACATCGAGAAGCCGCCGGAGCACCTGGTGATGTCCGGCGGGCTGTTCCACGGGATCCAGCTCTGGGTCAACCTGCCGCGCGCCAACAAGCTCAACCCGCCCCGCTACCAGGACATCCGCGGCGGTGAGGCCGCCCTGCTGTCGTCCGCGGACGGCGGCGCGCTGATCCGCGTGATCGCGGGCGAGGTCGCCGGGCACAGCGGCCCCGGCGCGACCTTCACCCCGATCACCGTGGTCCACGCGACGGTCGGCCCCGGCGCGGCCCTTGAGCTGCCCTGGAACCCCGACTTCAACGCCCTCGCCTACATCCTGGCCGGTCAGGGCGCGGTCGGCGACGACCGCCGGCCGGTGCACAAGGGACAGCTCGTGGTGTTCGGGCCGGACCGCGGCCCCGACGGGCCCGGCGGACGCCTCGGCGTGACGGCCGACGTCAAGCAGCCCGCCGACGAGCCGAACCTGGAGGTGCTGCTGCTCGGCGGGCGTCCGATCAAGGAGCCGGTGGCGCACTACGGGCCGTTCGTGATGAACACCAGGGCCGAGCTGATCCAGGCCGTGGAGGACTACCAGGCCGGACGGCTGGGCGCGATCCCCGCCGCACGCATGCCCCACGCGAGCGGACCGACCAAGCATCCCCGGAGAAGGCGCTGATCTACCATTTCGGGTAGTCGATCGGTATTCCGGGGGTCAAGATGACACAGACCATTCCGCACGACAGGCCCGAACAGCTTCAGCAGATCCAGAGCGGGCTGATGCCCGGTGAGCAGATCATCGCCGTCTACGACGCGATCGGCGCGGGCACCGGCTTCCTCGGCCTCACCGACCGCCGCGTGATCATTCAGGACAAGTCCTTCATCGGGAAGAAGATGGCGATCACCAGCATCCCCTACTCGAAGATCACCAGCGTCAGCGTGGTCAGCAACAAGTCCTTCGCCGGGTCGTTCTTCTCCTCGGGCTCCATCGCGGTGAACGTGGGCACCCACGTCTACGAGGTCGAGTTCCGGGGAGAGCAGAAGAGCCATCACGTCCACAACGTGATCCTGCACTTCATATCGCAGTCCTGACCGTCTCCCCGTGCACCGCGTTCAATCGGTGGGCGGGGAGATGTCAAGGACACTTCGGTTCGCTCACTTCTCGCTTATCTCAATGACCGAAACGACGTTGGCCACGGGAATGGTGCCGCCGCCGGGGGAGGTTCGGTAGGCGCGGGAATCGAGGGCCTTGCCGCGGTTGTCGCCCTGGACCCACAAACGGCCAGGGGGGACAGTGACGGGAGAGAACCGACTGGGCGCCGAGAACTCGTCCGCCACATACGGCTCGTCCAGCGGCCGGCCGTTCAGAATCAGGCGATTGGCGGAGTCGCAGCAGCTCACCGCGACTCCGGGCACGCCGATCACCCGCGAGATCAGGATTTTTCCCGCCTGCCCGCGCGTCCATGTGTCCGGGGCCTTGAACGTGATGATGTCGCCCGCCCTCGGTAAGTACTCACCGTCGGTCAGACGGCCGGTGACATGGTCGCCCGCATTGATGGTCGGCGCCATCGCCTCGTTCGGGATCGTGTAGCCCTGCTGCCCGGCGAGCCGGTTGAGAACGCCGCAACCCGATGCCGGGAGCAGAATCGAAACGGCCAGCGCGGCGCCGATCCGCCGGTTTTTCATCCCCGAATTCTCGTCATATCGTCGCGCCATGCCGACGGCCTCCGTGGGGGTGCGAGAGAAGTGGACCGCACCCCATCGTAGGAGGAATTCGGTTTTTCTCCCCAGTGACGTGCGACAGCGGCGGGAGAATGGCCTGGGCGTCCGCGCCGCCGAACCACAGGCCGATCACGAAGGCCGCCGTCGCCGCCGCCGACCAGCACCTCGTGCCCGGCGCGGGTTCACTGGACGTCCAACACCTGGAACTCCGTCGTGGTGTGGGCGCTGCGCCACGGCCCGATGCGGCCCGCCGAGCTCGGCCGCGGCCTGCTGAGCCCGATCGAGGCGTTCGGGACGTGGGCGTACGAGCACGGCGACGCGGTCCTCGCCGCCCAGGCCGCGAACGGCGAGTCCTGACGCCCTGGGGGCGTGCCGTCCGCACAGGCGGGTAGGCGTTCACGATCGGCAGATTCCCCCGAGTGAACGCGCGCAGGAGGACAGGCGATGATCGACCATCTCGCATACGCCACGCCGGACCTCGACGCGACGGTGGCCGACCTGGAGGGCAGGCTCGGCGTGCACACCGCCGAAGGGGGCGCGCATCCGGGGTTCGGCACCCGCAACCGGCTGGTCGGGCTGGGCGGGCGGCGCTACCTGGAGATCATCGGCCCCGATCCGGAGCAGCCGGCGCCGAGGGACGGCCGGTGGTTCGGGATCGACGGCCTGCGGGAGCCGTCGCTGACCACCTGGGCCGCGCCGGCGAACGACATCGACGTGCAGGTCGAGAAGGCCAGGGCGGAGGGCTACGACCCCGGCGACGCCATCGCCATGTCCCGCCGGTCCGCGGTGGGCGGCATACGGCTTGAGTGGCGGCTGACGCCGCCACGCGCCGCGAGCGTCGTGCCGTTCCTCATCGAGTGGGGCAGAACCCGGCATCCGGGCGCGTCGGGCCTGCCGCTGGTGCGGCTGGTGTCCTTCGCGGCGGGGCATCCCCGGCCGTCGGAGGCGCGCGACGAACTGGCCGCGCTCGGCGTCGACCTGGACGTCTTCCCCAGCGCCCGCCCTCTGCTGGTCGCCGTCGTCGAGGGCCGCCACGGCCCGGTGCGCATGGCCACCGCGTAAGCGATCAGCGAGTCGTGCGATCGACGCGGGCCACGGGCACGAGGCGATCTCCCGGCTGGCGGAGACCCTGCGTCAGGGCTGAGCGGGCCGCTGCCCGGGCTGCTGCCCGGGCTGCTGCCCGGGCAGCTGCACTGGGCGGTGCTGGAGGTCCTGCAACGGGTCGGCCTCGGCCGCGGCGGGGTTGAGCTGGCGCGGCCCCGATTCGGGGACGGATGCGTCGGCGACGGCCTCCTCGGCGGCCCTGGCCGCCTGGGCGGCCTCCTGCGCCGCGGCGGACGCGGCCTGCGCGGTCTCCGGCGACTGCTGCCGGGTGGCCTCGGACGGCGGCAGCGCCTGCGTGAACGCCTTGGAGACGCCCTGCAGCGCCGACGTGACCTCGCTGGGAATGACCCAGAAGGTGTTGTTCTCGCCCTGCGCGAGCTGCGGCAGCACCTGGAGGTACTGGTAGGCCAGCAGCTTGGGATCGGGGTCGTTGCGGTGGACCGCCTGGAACACCTGGTCGATGGCCTGGGACTGGCCCTCGGCCTTGAGGATCGCGGCGGTGCGCTCACCCTCGGCGCGCAGGATGTTGCTCTGCTTCTCACCCTCGGCGGTGAGGATCTGGGACTGCCGCTGGCCCTCGGCGTTGAGGATGGCGGCCCGCTTGTCCCGCTCGGCCCGCATCTGCTTCTCCATCGCGTCCTTGATCGTCTTGGGCGGGTCGATCGCCTTGATCTCGACCCGGTTGACGCGGATGCCCCACTTGCCGGTGGCCTCGTCCAGGACGCCGCGAAGCTGGCTGTTGATCGTGTCGCGGGAGGTGAGGGTCTTCTCCAGGTCCATGGAGCCGATCACGTTACGCAGCGTGGTGACGGTGAGCTGCTCGATCGCCTGGATGTAGTTCGCGATCTCGTACGCCGCCGCCCGCGGGTCGGTGACCTGGAAGTAGAGCACCGTGTCGATCTCGACGACCAGGTTGTCCTCGGTGATCACCGGCTGCGGGCGGAACGAGACCACCTGCTCGCGCAGGTCGATCACCGGGTAGACCCGGTCGATGTAGGGGATCACGAAGTTCAGGCCGGGCTGGAGCGTGCGGTGGTAACGGCCGAGACGCTCCACGTTTCTGGCGCGTGCCTGCGGCACGATGCGCACGGAACGGAGCACGGTGATCACCGCGAAGAGGACGATCACCACGCCGGCTATGAGTAGGGCTTCCATACGCTCACTCCCGAGGGTAAACGAGGGCAGTCGCGCCCTCGATCTGCATGACGTCAACGGCCGCGCCCTCGGGAATGACGAGCGTCTCGTCATAGGCGCGCGCCGACCATTCCTCGCCGCCGATCCGGACTCTGCCGGCGCGGCCGGTGACCTCGGTCACAGCGTAGGCGGTCTTGCCGACCAGGGCCTCGACCCCGAAGCGGCGCAGCGGCGGCTGGCGGATGTGGCGGCGGGCGACTATGGGGCGGAGCACGACGAGCCCGGCGACCGAGGAGATCGTGAACACCACCAGTTGCAACGGCACGGGTAGCCCGATCGCGGCCGCCACCGTGGTGAGCAGCGCGGCGCCCCCCAGCAGCCCCAGCGCCGCCGTCAGCGTGAAGATCTCGGCCACGCCCAGGACCACCGCAAGGACCAACCAGATAACCCAGTCGTCCATGTTTCGGCCCTCCTGAGAGTACAACGGGCCAGCCCGCGTGAAGGTTCCCCCAGGATTCCACCGTAACCCCGCAAGGTGGGGCATCGTCTCGATTGTGATCGTGCCGTCATCGGGAGAGCCCGCCTTCCGGAAGGGCGCTTCCCTCGCGCCACTGGGACCATGGCATCTGCCAGTAGCCCCAGCCGTTCCACCACTCCAGCGGGCGGTTCGTTCCCGTGATGACGACCGGGTCGCCGCGCAGTGAGCGGTCGTAGAACCAGGCGGCGAGGTCGGGGCGGACGTTGACGCAGCCGTGGCTGACGTTGACCCGGCCCTGGGCCCAGACGTTGTTCTTGGCGTGCACGTACTCGCCGCTGTTGGAGATGCGCACGGCGTGGTCGATGAGCACGTTGTAGTAACCGGGGTCGCCCTTCTTCCTGCCTGGGGAGACCATCCGCACCGGGTTGGCCTTCTCCATGGTCAGGTGGGTGCCGCTGGTGGTGGTGTACTCCAGGGTGCGCGCGTTTCCCGCGCTGATCGGGATCCGCCGGACGACCCGGCCGTCCACGGTGACGGTCATCCGCTTGGCGCGGGTGTCGATGTGGCTGATCTGGCGGCGCCCGACGGCGAAGTCGGAGGTGTGGTCGGCCACGCCGTACGTGCGGTCGGCGGCGCGCACTCCGGCGAGGTCGGCGGTCAGCCGCACGCGCGTGCCGGACGGCCAGTACGCGCGCGGCCGGTAGATCACCTGGGTGTCGTCGATCCAGCGCCAGGCGCCCGCGACCGGCCCGCCGGAGGTGTGCACGCGCAGCGCCTGCTCCACGGCGGCCCGCTCGTGGACGGGGGTGTCGAACACCACGATGATCGGCGCGCCCACGCCGACCGTCTCGCCCGGCAGCGGTGAGACGTAGCGGACGCCCAGCGTCTGCCCGGCACGCGCGGCCCGGAACCGGCCCCCTGCGGCCATGGGATCGCCGCTCGGGCTCATTCCCTCGGCGCGCACCTGGTAGGCCCTGCCGGGGACGACGGGCCGGGAGGAACGCCATGAGGTGCGCCCGGGGGCGAACCGGCCGGGCACCGGCACGCCGCCGGAGGTCACCTGGACCTCGCGCAGCGTGCCGCCGTTGGCAGTGATCATGATCGGCTGGCCGGGGGCCGCCCGCGCCGGACCCGGCGCGGGCGTGATGCGCAGCGCGTGGTCCGGCCCCTGCGCGGCCGGTCGTGGAGCGGCCGCGCAGGCGGGCGTCGCGAGCAGGAGCAGGACGATGAGGCTGAGGGCCGCGGCGCGCCGCATTGGAATTCCTTGCCGGGGAGTTCGGACGGTAGGCGGCCCCAGATTACCGTTCGGTCATCGATTGAGCACGCTGAGTCACATTTCGTGCAGGTCGAATGGTCCCCGACACTTCGCCCAGACTGATCGGCCCGTTCGGGCCGGGCGCGGTGGCGGTGATGGTCACCGTGTCGCCGTCCTCCAGGAACGACCGGGTCTCGCCGTCCGCGAGCTTCAGCGGCTCTGAGCCGTTCCAGCTCAGCTCGATCAGCGAGCCGCGCTCGCCGGGGCCGCTGCCCGAGACCGTGCCGCTGGCGAACAGGTCGCCGGTGCGCAGCGAGGCCCCGTTGACGGTCATGTGTGCGAGCATCTGGTCGGCCGTCCAGTACATCCCCCGGTACGGTGGGCGCGAGACGACCTCCCCGTTCAGCTCGACCGCCAACAAAAGGTCGAGCCCCCAGTGGGTGTCGCGCCGCAGGTAGTCCAGCGGTGCCGGGTCCTGCTCCGGGCCCGCCACCCGCGCCGCCTCCAGCGCCTCCAGCGGGGTGATCCACGGCGAGATCGACGTGGCGAACGACTTGCCCAGATACGGCCCCAGCGGGACGTACTCCCACGCCTGGATGTCTCGTGCGCTCCAGTCGTTGACGAGCGTCACGCCGAACACGTGTTCCTCGAACGCCCCGGCGGGTGTGCCGAGCGCGCTGGGCGTGCCGATCACGAACCCGACCTCCGCCTCGATGTCGAGCCGCGCCGACGGCCCGAACACCCCGGCGCCGCGCTGCCCGCACGGCCGCACCACCGGCGTGCCGGACACCACGATCGTGCCCGACCGCCCGTGGTAGCCGACCGGCAGGTGCCGCCAGTTCGGCTTCAGCGGCTCGTCCTGCGGCCGGAACATCCTGCCCATGTTGGACGCGTGTTCCAGCGAGCAGTAGTAGTCCACGTAGTCGGCCACCTCGACCGGCAGGTGCATCCGGACCTCGGTCAGCGGCACCAGGTGTTCGGCGCTCCCGGCGGCGAGCAGGTCGCGGACCCGTCCCCTGGTCTCGCCCCAGGCCGCGCGCCCGCGCGCCATGAACGGGTTCAGCGAGGGCGCGGCGAACACCTCGTCGCCCAGCGCGGCGGCCAGGTCGAGGACCTGGTCGCCGAACCTGACGCCCACCCTGGGCGCCTCTCCCTCGCGGGAGAACACACCGTAGGGGAGGTGGTCCGTTCCGAAGCCGGAAGCCCCGGTCGCGTCGGTCACGTGTGCTCCTTCGCGCGTGCGGTGCCGGTGACCAGGCCGAGTTCGGCCAGGTCGGCCAGCGGGGTGGTGGTGGAGCACGAGCCGTAGGAGACGAGCAGCTCCCGCGCCCGGGTGGCGACGGACTCGGAGGTGGCGCGGGCCAGGCGCACCAGGTCGGCGGGCTCGCACATGTCGAGCACCGGGACCGGGTCGCGCGCCTCGACGGCCGCGCACACGGCCATCACCAGGTTGAGGAACCCGTGACGGTAGACGCCGAGCGACGGGTCGAAGTGGCGCACCGCGTGGTGCAGCCCGGCGGTGGCCTTGAACGGGATGCCCGCGCTCACGCAGTGGCGGATGAACGAGCCCAGCTCGTGGGTGCTGGGGAACGCCTCGGGCGCCAGCCCGCCGCAGCGGACCTTGAGCCCGACGCCCGGTCCGACGGCCAGCGGCGGCGAGTGCGGCGGGACCTCGACGAACAGCCGCGCGCCCTCCGGGAGCCAGGGCACCAGCAGGTCGGGCCGCCGGGGCGCGGGCACCAGGGCCTCGGCGGGCGGCCTGACCTCGACCAGCTCGACGGTGAGGCCGTCGAGATCCGGCGTCTCGGAGGTGTCGACGATCAGCCCCAGCCGGATGGGGGCCGGGTCGTGGCGGCGCAGGTCGGGGACGCGGCTGAGCGGGCACAGGAAGCGGTGCGTCAGCACCGGGGCGTCCGCCTCGGCGTCGGCGCGGTGCCTGGCCAGGGCGTCGCCCATCGGCAGTGAGGTGGGCGGGAACAGGCCGGCGTCGTCCACCAGCCGAGCGAAAAGCCGGTTCATGGTGTGCTCCAATGCGGCGGTCATCGGGCCCATGTCCAAGCGTAGGCGGGGTCTTCGCAGGCGAGCGCGGCGGGGGCGAGGTCCAGCGGACGGAAGGTGTCGATCATCACGGCCAGCTCGCTGGTCGCGGTGAGCCCGCGGGCGACCGCGTCCACGACGGCCTCCACCGCGCCGGGCTGCGGCCCGTGGGTGAACCCGGCCGGGTGCAGCGAGATCGACCCGACGTCGATGCCCGATCCCTTGCGGGCGCTGTAGTCGCCGCCCACGTAGAACATGAACTCGTCGGAGTCCACGTTGTGGTGGTTGTAGGGGATCGGGATGGCCTCGGGGTGGAAGTCCAGCGGGCGCGGGCAGAACGAGCAGATGACGAACCCGGGGCCCTCGAACGTCTGGTGGACGGGCGGCGGCGCGTGGGTGCGCTTCACGATCGGCTCGAAGTCGGCGATGTTGAAGGCGTAGGGGTAGAGGTAGCCGTCCCAGCCGACCACGTCGAACGGGTGGTTCTTGTAGGTGAGCCGGGTGAGCCCGCCGCGCGTGCGGACCAGCACGGGCACGTCGGTGCCCTCCTGGAGCAGCGGCTCGGTGGGCGCGCGCAGGTCGCGCTCGCTGTAGGGGGCGTGTTCGAGGAACTGGCCGAACTGCGACAGATAGCGCTTGGGCGGCCGGATGTGCCCCGCCGCCTGGACGGCGAGCACCGACACGGTCTCGCCGTACGGCACCCAGCGGTGGATCGTGCCGGTCGGGATGACCAGGTAGTCGCCGTCGCCCGCCTCGATCGCCCCGTAGGTGGTCTCCAGCCGGACGCGTCCGCCGGCGACGTAGACGCACTCGTCGCCCATCGAGTTGCGATACAGCTCGCTCGGTGAGCGGGCGGCGGCGTACGAAATGCGGACGTCCGCGTTCCCGGCGAGCAGGTGGCGGCCGGTGACCAGGTCGCCGGTCTCGGGGAGTTCGGTGGTGCGGAAGTGGCGTGGGGAGAGCGGCAGGTTGGGGGCCAGCTCACCGCGGGTCCCCTCGGCGACCGCCTCGGACTTGACGATCGCGGTGGGCAGGTGGCGGTGGTAGAGCAGCGAGGAGTCGGACGAGAATCCTTCCTCACCCATCAGCTCCTCGGCGTACAGACCGCCGTCCGGCTTCCTGAACTGGACATGGCGCTTGCGGGGGATTTCGCCAGCCACGCGGTAGTAGGGCATCCCTGACAACTCCTGAGTGTCCGGTTATCGGACTCAATTGTCCTATATACGTACGACCCTCAAGGATGGGCAAAAGATTGTCAACCGAACGCGCGTGCAAGCTCTTCGGCCGCTGCCACCACCCGCGGCCCCACCAGGGCCGTGTCGAGCCGTCCGAACGCCACTACCCCCACTGAGGCTTCCAAGCCAGGCGGGCCGCCGACCGGCGCCGCGACACCGCTCGCCCCTTCCTGGAGCTGCCCCTCCGTGACCAGGTAGCCGCCCCGGCCCTCGCGCAGCGCCAGGATCGCCAGCCCGGCCGCCCCCCGGTCGAGCGGATGCCGCGCGCCCTCCCGGTACGCCACGTGCATGTCGGTCCACGACGGCTCGACCACCGCCACCGCCAGCCCGTCGTCGCCCTCCGCCACCGTCAGGTGCGCCGTCGCCCCGACGCCCTCGGCGAGCGCGCGCAGCGTCGGCAGGGCCGCCGCCCGAAGCAGCGGATGCACCCCGCGCGCCAGCGTGAGCACCCCGAACCCCAGGTGCACCCGCCCACGCCCGTCGCGTCGCGCGAACCCCTCCTGTTGCAGGGTGGTGAGCAGGCGGTAGAAGACCGCGCGGCTCACTCCGAGCTGCCCGGCCAGTTCCGACGGCGTTCGCCCGCCGTGCCCCTCGGCGAGCAGGCGTAGCAGGCGCAACCCGCGTTCCAAGGTCTGAGACGACTCCGCGGCCATTCCTTGATTATCGGACCGTCCCTGGGTCACGGTGGTGACGAGCCCGGAGGAGTGTCGTGCGGAAGGAGTATGCCGCGCATGAAGTCGGCCGTCGTCGTCGGGGCGGGGATCTGGGGCACGTCGCTGGCGCTCGCCCTGGCCGAGAGAGGGTGGCGGGTCACCCTTGTCGAGCAGTACCAGCCGGGGCATCTGCGGCAGGCCAGCGCGGGGGAGACCCGGCTGCTGCGCTCCGCGCACGGGGCCGACGAGTGGTACGCGCGGATGGCCTGGCAGGCCAGGGAACGCTGGCTGGCGCTGGGGCGCAGGGTCGGCGAGGAGCTGTTCGTGGAGTCCGGGATGTTGTGGTTCGCCCGGCGTGTGGACGGCTGGGAGCGGGAGAGCGCCCGCGCGCTGGAACGCCTGGACATCCCCTGCCAGATCTGGGAGCCCGGCCGTCCGGCCCGGCTGTTCCCCGACTACCGGGGCGGTGACCTGGCGTTCGCACTGTGGGAGCCGAAGGCGGGGGTGCTGCGGGCGCGGCGGGCCGTCCAGGTCACGGCCGGGCTGGCGGTGGACGCCGGGGTGCGGCTGGTCACCGGGCGGGCCGAGCCGCACGGCGGCGGCGCGGTGCGCGTCGGCGCCGAGCTGATCAGGGCCGACCGGGTGGTGTGGGCGGTCGGCGCCTGGCTGCCCGACGTCTACCCCGAGGTGGCCGAGGTCGAGGTGACCCGGCAGGACACCCTGCACTTCGCCGTCCCGAAGGAGTGGCGCACGCCGCCGGTGCCCGCCTGGGTGGACTTCGACGGCTCGATGTACGGCCACGGCGACCTCGGCGGGGCCGGGATGAAGGTCACCTCGGACGAGGAGGGCCCGCCGTACGACCCTGACCGGGGCGACCGGCGGGTGTCCCCGCGCAGCGAGCAGGCCGCCCGCGCCTACCTGCGCAAACGCTTCCCGGCGCTGGCCGGGGCGCACGTGCTGCTGGGCCAGGTGTGCCAGTACGTGTTGACCCCGAACGCCGAGTGGATCATCGCCGAGGTGGCCGAGAACACCTGGGTGCTCGGCGGCGAGTCCGGGCACGGCTTCAAGCACGCACCGGCGCTGGCCGTCTACGTGGCGGAGATCCTGGAGGGCCGCCGCGAGCCGGAGGCCCGTTTCGGCCTGGGCATGCGGACGGCGGGCCCGGGCCTGCGGACCAGCGGTCACACCGACCTGTGACCGCGCCTCATGACCCGTCTTTACAGTTGGGCCTGGCTTGTCGGGTTTGTGATCGGTAGGGTTTCCTGGCGATCTATGTGACCGGCCGCCCCACCTGACCGGTCGTTCGGCCCGCACCGGTTCCCTGCCCCCCGGGAGTAGACATGCGATGGAACCTCCGCAGGACGCTCGCCCTGGGAGCGGGTGTGATCCTGTTCGGCGTGGGACTACCCGGCGCGGCCTACTCGCAGGACGACCCGAACTACTGCCGGCAGCTCAACGACGGCGAGAACGCGCCGGACTACATCCGCTGCGACAAGATGGCCGACCCGGAGGACGTCCTCGACATCGTCCGCTTCTGGCTCCAGGACGACGGCAAGAACCTCAAGGAAGCCGACCCGATCCTCGGACCGGTGCTCGACTGCACCGAGCCCGGCGCGGTCTGCCCGAACGACGGCGAGGGTGACGGCCAGCCGCGCGGCGAGGGCGATGCCGCCCCTGAGGACTACCAGGAGCCGCAGGGCCCGCCCGAGTGCGACACGCCCGGCGCGATCTGCTCCATCGACGGCACCCCGGTCGACGCCAGCAAGCTCGCGGTCGGCGCGGCCGACACCCAGGCCGCCGCGCAGAGCGCCGAAGGCCGGTCCGTCGCCGCCGCCACGCAGGCCCGGCTGCGCGTCTGGATCGACACCGAACTCGCCGACGACTGGAAGGCGGGGGCCGAGCAGTTCACCGCCGCCGTCAAGCGGGTCGGCGCGCTGGCCCAGCAGCCCGGCGTGATGGGCGTGCGGTTCAGCTCCCAGCTCGGCTTCAACGGGACCTTCACCGACGCGGCCGACCTGGCCAGGTTCGTCAAGTCCACCTCGGCGGCGCTGCGCGTGGCGGCCCCCGGCAAGAAGCTGGCCGTCCACACGCTGGTGCCCGAGTTCGGCTGCGGCGCGAACCAGGCCTGCCGCGACGCGATGGCCAAGAAGTACCCGCTGCTCACGCCGGACAAGATCGAGGCTTATCTGACCACCGGCGCGGTGGACCAGATCGCCCTGGACGGCGGGCTGATGCGCACCGAGTACGCCCCCTACAAGCTCGACGCCCAGCGGGCGCTGCGCAACCAGTGGGCCATGGTCCGCTCCCGCGCCTGGGACGTCTACGGCCACGTCTCCGCCGAGGAGGCCTCCTTCGCCGGCCCCGGCGCCTCCGCGCTCACCCCCGCGCAGAGCACCGCCAACATCGCCGAGCGGATCTCCCAGGCCCTCGTGGACGGCGCCGCCGGATCGGTCAACCTGTGGAGCCGCTGGCAGGACTCCAAGGGGCAGGTCTACCGGATCATGGGCGAGAAGCACGCGTCCAGCGCGTCGTGGGAGCAGCTCACCAAGCTCGACGAGGTGCGCCCGCGGATGGCCACCCTCTACAACCCGACCACCCCCGAGGTGGACGTCGCGGCCGACCTGAAGAAGCTCTCCGAGGCGTTCGGCCAGGTCTACCTGACCGTCGGGTAGCCCCAGCGCTCACACGACCGCCCCGGACCCCTCGCGGGACCGGGGCGTTCGCTTCTTCGGTGGATGCGGCGGGTGCGGGTGGCGGCCCTCGAACACGATCGCCAGCGGCCCCGCCACCAGCGCCGACGAGATCGTGCCGACGACGATGCCGATCAGCAGCGCGACCGCGAAGTCGCGCAGGGTGTCGCCGCCGAAGACGGCGAGCGCGGCGAGGATGAACAGCACGCCCAGCCCGGTGTTGACCGTGCGGGGGAGCGTCTGCAGGATCGCGGTGTTCACCACGGTGGGGAAGGGGGTCTTGCGGTGCCGTCCCCAGGTCTCCCGGACCCGGTCGAAGACCACCACCTTGTCGTTCACCGAATAGCCGATCACGGTCAGGATCGCCGCCAGGAACACCCCATCGATCGGCTTGCCCAGCCAGGCGAACACCCCGACCACCACCGAGACGTCCACGAACAGCGCGAGCACCGCCGCCGCGCCGAACGTCCAGCGGAACCGGAACGCCAGGTAGAGCAACTGCGCAGCCAGCGCCACGCCCAGCGCGATCAGCGCGTTGCGGCGCAGCTCCGCGCCCAGGCTCGGCCCGATGAACTCGTCGCGCTGCCTGACCACCTGGCCGCCCGCGACCCGGGAGAGCGCCGCCCCGATCCGCGCCACGTCGTCGTTGGAGATCTGCCCGGTCCGCACGGAGATGTCGTCGCCGGAGGTCTGCACGACCGCGTCGGGGAACCCGGCTCCGGCGACCGCCTCGCGGGCGGTGTCGGCGTTCACCGGGCGGGCCGAGGAGTACTCCACCAGACGGCCGCCGGTGAACTCCACCCCGAAGTTCAGGCCCTTGACCGTCGGCCCGGCCAGCGACGCGACCAGCAGCGCGCCGGCGGCGGCGAGCCACAGCGCCCGCCGTCCCATGACGTCCGGATCGCGATGGTTCAGCCACTCCCGGAACCGGCCGAGCTCGCTCAGGCCGGACAGCGCGGGCCGTCGCTGGACGGCACGGCGGTCCACGACGAACTGCCCGAGCACCCGGGTGATCAGCATCGCCGACACCAGCGACGCCAGCACGCCGATGCCCAGCGTCACCCCGAACCCGCGCACCGGCCCCGAGGCCAGGTAGAACAGCAGCCCGGCGGCCAGCAGCGTGGTGATGTTGGAGTCGGCGATGGCGCTCCAGGCGTTGCGGAACCCCCGGTCCAGCGCGCCGCGCAGCGATCCGGCGGCGGTGTACTCCTCCCTGGCGCGTTCGAAGACCAGCACGTTGGCGTCCACGGCCATGCCGATCGCGAGGACGAACCCGGCCAGGCCGGGCAGCGTCAGCGTGGCGCCGAGCCCCACGAGAGCGGCGTAGGCGATCAGCCCGTAGCAGGCCAGTGCGATGGTCGCCGCCACCCCCATCAGCCGGTAGACGGTGATGATGAACAGCGCGGTGAGCAGCACCCCGGCCACCGCCGCCCGCGCGCTGGCCGCGATCGCCGCCGCGCCGAGCGTCGGCCCCACCGTGCGCTGCTCGACGATCGCCACCGGCACCGGCAGCGCCCCGCCCTTGATCAGCACGGCGAGGTCCTGCGCCTCCTCGGGACCGAACCCGCCGGTGATCTGGGTGGCGCCGCCCGTGATCCCGACCCCGCAGCGGACGTCGGTGTTGACCTGCGGCGATGAGATGACGTCGCGGTCCAGCACGATGGCGATCCGGCGGCGCGGATCGCCCGGCGGGTAACAGGCGGCCTCGCCGGTCAGCCGGGCCCACTCCGCACGCCCGTCCTCCCGCCAGGTGATCGCGACATACCAGCCGGGACCCACCTGCGGATTGGTCTCGGCGCGGGCGTCGCTCACCGCGGCTCCGGTCAGCCGGGCGGGGCCGAGCGGCAGCCGCGTGCCGCTCTCGTCGGTGAGGACGACGGTGGCGCCCTGTTCGCTTGGGAGCACCGGGTGGAAGGTGAGCTGGGCCGTCCGGCCGATGACCCGCGCGGCCTCACGCGGATCCTGCACGCCCGGCAGCTCCACGATGATCCGGCGCTCGCCGGACCTGGCCAGGTTGGGCTCGGCCACGCCGAGCGCGTCGGTGCGGCGGCGCAGCACCTCAAGGGTGCGGTCGGTGGACTCGGCGTCGGCGACGACCGTCGGCGAGTCTTTCGTCTCGAACACGAGCTGGGTGCCGCCGCGCAGGTCGAGGCCCAGGCGGGGCGGTTTGGTCAGAGTGAGGACGAGCGCGCCCACGACCACGGCCAGGGCCACGATCGCGCGTACCACCGTGGCGCGGGCCATGGACACCACGGTAGGCGGTGGATGCTCGGGTTTCCCGCAGGTCAGCACCGGTATGGGGGGTTGGTGGCCGGTGTTTTGCCGGGTATGGAACCTGTATGGCCGACAGGCTGGAGAGCTACCGCGGCAAACGCGACCCCCGGCGCACGCCGGAGCCGGTCCCCGGGCCTCAGGGGCCCGTCCCGGCGACGCCTGATGAGGAGCCGGGGGCTTGGGTCTATGTCCCGGACGACGCCTGAGCGGCTCTGGGCATGGCACCCAGCGGGTCCGGGTCGTCCGGCGACACCCGGCGCCGGAACATCCACCACACCCACACCTGTGCCCCGACCAGCAGCGGCGTCACCACCGCCAGGACCGGCACCAGTCCCGCGCCTTCCACGACCGAATCCCGCAGCGGCAGCCGCGACCCGGTCATCAGGCACAGCAGCGCCATCGTCCCCGCCGTCACCGCGAACGCGACACGCTCGCCCGACGCCCCCGACAACCGACGCGCCCGCTCCCGGGGCCCGCCGCTCAGCCGCAGCGCCGCGAACGTCAGGCCGTGGACGCAGAACAGCGCGGCCACCACCGGCACCCCGGCCAGCGGGCTCAGCCCGGTGATCCCCGAGAACACCAGCCCCCACGCGATCGCGACGGCCCAGCTTCCCGCCGTGATCGCGACCAGCGGCACCCGGCCGCCGCCCCCGTAGAACCACAGGCCGAGGTCTCTGATGATCCAACCGGCCAGCAGCAGCACCACGGCCTCATAGTGGCCGTGGATCAGCGGCTTCTCCAGCGCGGGGAACACGCCCGCCACCACTCCGACGGTCGCGACCAGCCAGACCTCGGTGGTGAGGAAGAACGGCGCGATGGCCAGCCGCACCATCCTGCGCTCGGCCCGGCCTCGGCCCAGGTATCCGAACAACATTCCAGTTCCCAGGTCGGCCCCGGCCAGCACGAAATACCCGGCCGCGTAGAACGCCAGGACGCCAACGGCAAGCAACTCCATGCCCGTCAGCCTCCGCTCGGGGCTGTGGGGGGCGCATCCCCCCTGCGTATCGGGTTGGGGTACTCCGTGCGATGGTGGCGGGGCGGGCTGACTACATCCGTGGGCGGGTGGGGTGAAATAGTGGATTTAATGTGAGCGGCGAGCGCTCGGGCGTTATAGCCTATTAAAGGGACTTCTCGGGGGAGGTCTAACAATCTGTGGCTACACATCACTACTGGGGATATCGGCCGCGCCAGAATCGCCGATAAAGTGAGTCCTTACGGGGAAGGATTCTTGTGTTGCGAATTCCGCCGCGCAACACGGAACACCGCGAGGCCCGCGCCGACGCGCGGGCATGCCGTCGTATCGTCCTGCCGCCCAACAGGGACCCGGCCGGCTCCGGATCGGCTGTCGGATCACCGCAGGCACGACAGGCACGACAGGCACACAGGCGGCACAGACAGCACGGGGCGCAGTCGCATGCCTCCGCACCTCATTCCACAAAACGCGCTTCCTCCACCGCGTTCGACGTGTGCGCGTCCAGCCGTACGCCGTGTTCGGGGACACGGCCACTCCCTTCTGGAGCGAACCAGTGTTTGAGAAGACTTTTAACGTTCCAAAAGTGCCCGTCATTCTTTCGACCCGTCCGTTCGGCAGCATGCGATGTCCACGCCCGTCCCGGCGTATCCACGAGGTGAGTCGATGATGCTCGGAAGAATCACGCTGCCGGGCGTCGCCGTCTCGGCTTCGGTCGCCCGTCACTGCGCCCGCGCGATCCTCGCCGCCGCCGACCACGCGGAGGCCGACGACGTGTTGCTACTGGTCACGGAATTGGTGGCCAATGCGATAAGGCATTCGCGTTCGGGACGGCCAGGTGGAGTGGTGGCCTTGGAGATCGCGCACGACACCGACGCGGGTGAACTGCGGATCGAGGTCTTCGACGACGGGCCGGAGAACGACAACGCTCCTCCGCCCGCCGTCCACGAGGCCGCCCCTGGCGACACGGGGGGCCGCGGCCTGTGGCTGGTCCGAAACCTCGCGATCACCTGGGGCACCCACGAGGTCGGTGGCGGCCGAGCCGTCTGGGCCCGCCTCCCCCTCGCCCACGACCGCGCCCTCCACCCGGCCTTCATCTAGCCTGCGGGTCTGCCCCGACCCGGCCTCCGTCTAGCCTGCGGGCCTGCGCCGTGTACGGCAGGCCCACTCCGGCCCGACGCCCGTACCCACCGCGCCCCCACCACCGGCGCTCACCGAGCGTCCACCCCCTCACCGTTACGGCACCGGCCGACAAGGGCCCTCCTCGGGCTCGCCGTCCGTGCCATTGCTTTCTCACCGTTACCCACCCACCACCCCCACCGCCCCTCCGGGGCGATGCCCCCGCCTCCGGCGGGCCCGCGCTCCGCGCGCCCAACCGCCCTCGCTCCGCTCGGCCCTCTTCCTCCGATGTCGGGCTCCGCCCGACGCTTGCGCCACTGGTCGATCGGCTGGACACGTGACCGAGACGAAGCGTCGAGCTGCCATTGCATCGATGTGTTCGACGCGGCGCGTTCATGGGGGCTGGCAGCCTTTCGCCAGCGCGCGCCCGTGGTTCCTCCGTACCGGGCCGGGTACCGTAGCCCCTGCCACCAAGGCGGTCTCGATGCTCAAGGTGATCATGGTTCTGCAGCAGACCTCCCGGGTTTTCTGCACGACCGGAGGCTCACTGCAAATCGCCTCTCCCTCAGGCGAAAGACGACCGCTGACCTGCACCTTTGCATTGGGGTCCTCATCGCCCCCACGAGGGGTCTCCACCATGTGTACGCCAAGGTGTTCACCAACCGCGACGTCCTCATCGCCCATCGCGTTCGACTGGAACCATGCCGGACCTCAGGGCCCCGCCGGACCGGCTCCGGCGGACCGGCTCCGGCGGGGACTTGTACGCAGACCTGATGTTCACGCCAGATAAATGGCGATCCCGGCCGAACACGCTGGCCCACGGTCAGGCGGCTCCCATGCGGACGAGAATGCCGAGCTGGGCCGCCAGCGCGGCCGACATCTCGATCGGGGACGGCCGACTCAGGTGTTCGACCAGCCCAGCCGCCCGCTGAACCTCGGTGGGCGGGCTGTGCCGTACGGCATGCCACCCGCCGTCCTCGACCGTGATCCTCCAGCCGGGGAAGGTCGACTCCAAAGCCGTCAGATGCGCCCGGTCGCGCACCGTCAGGTCATCCACGACCGCTCACCCCCTCCGGCAGGGGGCGCGGACGGGCCGGGACGGAGCAGATGCCCGGTCCGTCCGCGCCGATGACACGAGAGCGGTGTGCTCTCGTGTCGCGCGGCGGTGTGGCCACCGCGCGTCCAAGGGGAGGCGGGCAGGCCGTGTGCGCCCGGCCGAGGAACGAGTCCGCCCGCCTGCCCGCGCCTACGGGTCCACGGGCACCGGCCGCCCGTGCCGTACGGCGTGGCGGCACCCTCCTACCGCTGCACTCGCTCATGGGGCGACCTCCCAGGCGTCCCCCGCCACCACCACGGTCGCCCCGTCGGTACGGTGCGCGGTCACCAACGTCGCGCCGTACCGATAGACGACACCGGACCGAATCGGCACGAGCCTCGCCACCCGCACCCGGCCGCGACCACGACGGAACCCGTGAAGCGCGGCCAGCATGGCCTCCTCGGCGACGGCCTCGGACTCACTCACCCCGCTCGCCCCCGCGCAACCGGACTCGACCTCCCAAACCGAAAGGAGATCATCATCGCCGCAAGCAGCAGACCCGATAGTACCGACGTTCGGGCCCGAATCGACATTTCCCATAGAACGCGCTCCTCCTGCGGAAAAGGAAGCTTGAGGCACCAACAACGCTTTAGCCGCTCTATGTCACCTAGGTGCATTTAGGAGACAACTTCCTTACACGCATGTTGCGTGGTAGACGCCGCCGATGCATGTCTCCAGTTTCTACGGGTGAACGGGACGCGAGAACGTCCTCAAGTGACGTTTCCGGGACGTCCTCAGGCGCTATAAACGCACCATGCCCCTCGTGAACGACCGCCTGCGGACTGCGATCCTCCGGACAGGCGTCAGCCGAACAGATCTCGCCGAAGCCGCCGGTGTGGATGTCAAGACCGTCACCCGCTGGATCGAAGGCCGGATACCGCATCGCAACAACCGCCTCGCCGTCGCTCGTCGCCTGGGAGAGGAGGAGGGCGCGTTGTGGCCGACGACGCGTCCTGATCAAGGGCCGGGCGGGATCGTGACGAGTGAGATCGTGGGCGCGTACGCGCACCGTGCGGACATTCCACACGAAATTTGGAACTCGCTCCTACTGGGCACAAAAGAGCGGATTGATATCGTCGGATACAGCTTCCTGTTCATCTGGGAGCAACACATCAATCTGCCCCGTCTCATCGAAGAGAAGTGTTCGACTGGGGCTTGTGTGCGCGTCGCACTCGCCGATCCGAACTGTGCGCACGTGGCAGAGCGAGACGACCTTGAGCAGCTCGGCGGAACACTGCCCGGACGAATCCGCAATGCCCTGAACCATCTGCACGACGTAAAGAACCTGGACGGCGTACAGATCGGGCTCCACCAGATTCATCTCTACTCGGCGATCTACCGTTTCGACGATCAAATCATCGTCACCCCGTACCTCTACCGAGCCCGTGGCTACCAGCATCCTGCGCTACATATGCGACGGTTGTCGGAGTACGGCATCTTCACTCAGTACACCGACCAGTTCGAGGACATTTGGCAGAGCACGCGACCGCTTGAGGGTTAGAAACCGGGGGTAGAGACGCGGCATGGCGCGGACCGACTACTACGACGATCCCGATGCGCCGATGCCGAACTCGATCGTGCCCGGTGGTTCGGCGGTGGTCGTTGACGGCAAAGGGCGGGTGCTGCTGCATCGGCGTCGTGACAACGGCCGATGGGCGCTGCCGGGGGGAGTGATGGACGTCGGCGAGACGATCGCCGGGGCGGTGGCCCGGGAGGTGGCCGAGGAGACCGGCGTCACCGTGGAGATCGTGGGCCTGGTCGGGGTCTACAGCGATCCCCGGCATGTGATCGCCTACAGCGACGGCGAGGTGCGTCAGCAGTTCAACGTGTGCCTGCACGCTCGCCCGACCGGCGGGACGGCCCGCGCTACCGATGAGGCACGCGAGGTTCGATGGGTACCGCCTGCGGAGATCGGCACGCTGGACATGCACCCGACACAGCGCCTGCGCATCCGTCACGCCCTCGATGAGGAACGTATGAAGCCGTTCCTAGGATGAGGTCGCGGAGCACGGCGTTGGAGGGTGACCCGTGAGATCCAGGTGATCAACGGGGGGCCCTGGCGTCGGGCGGAGCCCGATCCGAGAAGAGCGTCCGAGCGCAGCGAGGGCCATGCCTTTGGTCGGTGGGTTGGTCGCTCTAGCCGTCAGGTTGGGTGGATCAGGCGGGACTCGTAGGTGAAGACGACGGCCTGGACTCGGTCGCGGAGTTGGAGTTTGTCCAGGATTCGGCCTAGGTGGGTTTTCACTGTGGCCTCGGACAGGTGCAGAGCCGCGGCTATCTCCGTGTTGGACAGGCCCCTTCCCACCTGGATCAGGACCTCGCGCTCGCGGGGGGTCAGCAGGTCAAGGCGTTTGTCCTGGCCCTGGGCGCTGCCGTTGAGGAGTTGTGGGGCGAAGGTCTCCAGCAGGCGGCGGGTGACTCTGGGCGATACCACCGCGTCGCCGGAGGCGATGGTGTGGATCGCGGTGAGCAGGTCGTCGGGGCGGGTGTTCTTCAGGAGGAAGCCGGAGGCGCCCGCCTTGAGGGCGGCGAAGGCGTATTCGTCGAGGTCGAAGGTGGTCAGGATGAGGACTCGGGTTCTCGGGCAGTCCCGGACGATCCGGCGGGTGGCCTCGATGCCGTCCGTGCCGGGCATCCGGACGTCCATCAGGACGACGTCGGGGTGCAGCCGTCTGGCCATCGCCGCCGCCTCGGCTCCGTCGGCGGCCTCACCCACCACGGACAGGTCGGGCTGGGCGTCGAGGATCATCGTGAAGGCCATGCGCAGCAGGTGCTCGTCGTCGGCCAGCAGGACTCGCACTGTCATGTGCGGCTCCGGTCAAGGTCCAGGGCCAGGTCGAGTCGGGCGGACACCTGCCAGCCTTCCGCCGGGAGGGGGCCTGCCCTGAAGGAACCGCCGTGGGCGGCGACGCGGTCGCGCATTCCCTGGAGCCCGTGCCCTGCGCCATGGGACTTCCGGGCGGTGCCGTTGTCGGTGATCTCCACGGTGACGGCCTCGGGGGACAGATCGATGCGGACCACCGCGAGGGTGCCGGGCGTGGTGTGTTTCAGGGTGTTGGTCAGGGCCTCCTGCACCAGCCGGTAGACCGTGAGCTGGGTGGCGGCCGGGATCCGGACGGCCTCGCCGTGCACCTGGAGGTCGGTGATCAGCCCGGCGGCGCGCAGCCGACCCGCCAGCTCGGGCAACTGGGCCAGGCCGGGCGCGGGGTGCAACTCTCCTGATCGCGGCCGGTGATCGGTGGCTCTGTCGTCCGCGTCTGGCGGTGCGAGGCTGCGGCGCATGTCGGCCAGGGCCTGCCGGCCGGTCTCCGCGATCTGGCCGATGGCCGCGGCGGACTTGTCCGGGGCGGTGTCGCGGACGTAGTGGGCGCTGTCGGCCAGGGCGATCATGACGGAGAGGTTGTGCGTGACAATGTCGTGCATATCCCGCGCGATCCGCGCCCGGTCCTCGGCCACCGCCAGCCGCGCCCGCTGGTCGCGGTCGCGCTCCAGGGCCGTCAGGTAGGCGCGGCGGGTCCTCTGGTGCAGGCCGGTGGCCACCGCGACCGCGCTCATCGCCGTCAGCGCCACGACCGACAGGACGGCCTGCCCGTCCGGTGCCCACCGCACCGAAGCCAGGACGGCCCCGGCCTCGACCACGGTCGCCGCCGTGAGCGTGTACTGCCACGTGCTGTGGACGGCCACCGTGTACAGGGCGACCAGCAGGGCCACGTCGGCAGGCAACTGCGCCCCGGCCAGCCACTGGATCGCCGCCACCGTCGCGATCACGCCGAACGCCGTGAGCGGCACACGCCGTCGCCACACCAGTGGCAGCGTGAGCCCCGCCTGGAGCGCGACCATTCCCAGGCCGCCCGGCAACACCTGTCCGGGACCGAGTGTGAGGAGGCAGATCGCGGCGGCGAGCAGGGCGTCCGGCAGCCGCGGCCGAGCGTTCATTCGGCCACACTAAGGCACCTGCCAGCGGCGATCCGCTCCTCCTGAGGGAGGAGGGTCAGCTCCAAAGTCGTACGGTCCGTTCGGTCTGTGGGCGCTCGTGCGGCGGGTGTCGGCGCTGCGAGGCTCCGGTTCGTCGCCATTGACGCATCGTCATCGACCGGAACGGAGCCGACTCATGTCCATTCACTTCCCCGCTCGCCGTGCGACCGCCGCCGCAGGCTTGGTCCTGGCCGCGGGTGTCCTTTCGATGGCCGCGCCCGTCGCGGCCGATGCCACGACTCCTGCGGCGGACGCGACCGTCCGGCCCCGGAAGCTCACGCTGCCCGCTCCTACCGGCACCTACCGGATCGGTACCCGCGCGGTGCGTCTGGTGGACTCGTCCCGTCGCGACCCGCTGGTCAAGGCCAAGCCGTACCGCGAGCTGATGGTGAGCATCTGGTATCCGGCGGCGCCGTCCCACGGACCCTTCGCCCCGCACATGGCACCGAAGGCGGCGGCCGACTGGGACAAGCGCTCGGCGCCCGGCATGGGGATCAAGGCGGGCACCCTGGACTGGGCGGGCACCACGACTCACGCCCGTCAGGACGCGCCCATCGACCGCACCGCCGGGCGGTTGCCGGTCGTGCTGTTCACACCGGGGGACGGCGGCCCCCGGACCCTCGGCACGGCTCTGGTCGAAGACCTGGCCGGTCGCGGCTACCTGGTGATCACCGTGGACCACACCTACGAGGCCGACCAGGTCGAGTTCCCCGGCGGCCGGGTCGAGCGGGCGGTGCCGCTGCCGGCGAAGCTGACGCCGGCCGTCATCGCCAGGCTGCTCCGCACCCACTCCAAGATCCGCCTCGCCGACCTGCGGTTCGTCCTCGGCCGGATCGGCCGGATCGACGGGCTGAGCGGGGTGGCGGACCTGTCCAAGGTCGGGATCCTCGGGCAGTCCATCGGAGGCTCCGTCGCCGCCCAGCTCACCCGCGACGACCGCCGCGTGGACGCGGCCGTCAACCTGGACGGGTCCTACGTCGGCCCTGTCGCCCGGACGGGAGCGCGCAAGCCGATCCTGCAGTTCGCCGCGCAGGAACACACCCGGGCGGGCGACCCGAGCTGGAAGTCGTTCTGGACCGCCACCACGGGGTGGAAGCGAGAGGTACGGCTGGCCGGGGCGGCGCACGGCTCCTTCACCGACCTTCAGGTGCTCGTGCCCGGGATGAGGGACTTCGTCGGCACGATCGCCCCCTCCCGGTCGGTGACGGCTCAGCGCGATTACCTGGCGGCCTTCTTCGACCTGCACCTCAAGGGGCGGCCCACCACGTTGTTCGACGGGGCGGATCCGCGCTATCCCGAGGTCACGCTGTCGCGGTGAGCTCATCGGCGGGGAGTGGCACTGGCAGGGGGACGGCGGGCGTGCTGGAGGTGGTCCCCGCACGGCGCTCCGGCGGCGCTCAGGCGGGACGCCGGGGGAAGTCGATGATCTCGGTGAGGGTGGCGATGTCGACGATCATGGCCAGTGCTTCCACGGTGGGGAAGTAGCCGACGTGGTAGCGGTGGCCGCCGTAGCGGCGGTCGACGCGGAGCAGGGGGCACGCGTCGAGGACGATCGCCTCGATCTCGTGCCCGTCGTCGCTGACCCAGCGCCTGCCCACGTCGGACAGTGTATGTCGGATTTATGGTCGTTTGACCGGTTCGCTCGGACTTGAGATCCAGAGGCGGGATAAAATTGGTGGCATTTCTGAAAATGTGGGTTAATGTTGAAGGTGAACCGAGAACGCGATACCAGATTTCCGGTGTCGCCGTGCGGAAGGGATCAAGAGGTGCGACGCGTAATGAACCACTTGCGGAATCGCTATCGCCGTTGGCAGGTGATGCGTGTCCGTAAGTTCATCGCGTCCCGGCAGGTCATCCGGTAGACCTCTGAGCGGAGGATTTGCCGCGACCGCCCGGGATGCCACCCAGGCGGCTTTTTTGTTTTTCCGTTTGCTGCGCGCGGTAGGGGAGTCCGGCCGTCCCCGCGGGCCTCATAAGCCCGAGATCGCCGGTTCGAATCCGGCCCGCGCGACGCACGAGATCCCATAGCTCAGGCGTGGCGGCACCTCGCCCTTCAGCGGGCGAGGTGTCGGCGCCTCGGTGATGGTCAGGCCCACGCCTCAGCGATGGTCAGGACGTCAGGCGCGCCGAAGCGGCCGATCTGGAAGGGCGCCACATCGGGAACATCGGCGGGCCGTCGGGCATGAAGATCGGGTCGCCGAGGTCCTGATAGCCGTGGCGCAGGTAGAGCCTGCGGCTGCGGGTGCTGCTGGCCTCCAAATACGCGGGCATGCGCGCTTCGTCGAGCTTGCGGTGGTAGTCCGCGAGCAGCCGGGTCCCCGTCCTCCGCCCCTGGTGCCCAGGGAGCACCGCGAGGAACGCCAGGTAGTGGTGCGGGTCCTGTGGGTGGCGCTTGCCCATCTCCTCCTCCATCCGCCTGATGCGCTCCGTGTGGGGACCGGCGAACGCCTCCACCCGGGCGTCCCGGCCGGGGAACTCGGGAAGCGGCTCGGCCCCGTTGGGGAACCATACGGCCACGGCGGACATGTCGGCCGTCGCGTGGACCTCGCCGTGGACGAGGGCGCTCTCGGCGGCCATGGAGAACAAGGGGGGCATCACGCGGCGGCGGTCGTCGTCCGGTGGGATCGTCCAGGCCGAGATCTCCTGCTCGTGGAAGGAGGTGGCGATGATCGCGCCGATGGTCTCGGCGACTCCGGGACCGTGCTGAACGCGAATGATCTCTGTCATTCGGTCCCTCCCAGGGCCGACTGGGCGCCCCTCCCGATGTTCGCGTACACCTGTGGCCGGTTGGCCCGCAGGGCGAGTCCCCAGATGACGCCGAGCCCCACGGCGACGACGTAGACGAAGGGCATGATCCAGCGCAGCGGGGAGTCGGGCGCCACGCCGAGCACGACGTCGAAGTTGGCTATGACGAGCGCGATGACCACGATCAGCAGGACCGAGGAGACGCCCGGGGCGATCCTGGCCCGCCAGGCGTTCTCCTCGTGGTGGTTCTTGGCGAAGAAGACCAACACGGAGATGGAGGTGGCCGCGAGCAGTATGAGCAGGCCCAGGCCGCCGAACGAGCCAACGGTGAAGAAGAGCTGGACGACCGGATCCAGGCCGAGGACCGCGTATATGACGATCGTGGCCAGC
The DNA here is from genome assembly GCF_029382225.1 of Spongiactinospora sp. TRM90649. Taxonomy (GTDB): domain Bacteria; phylum Actinomycetota; class Actinomycetes; order Streptosporangiales; family Streptosporangiaceae; genus Spongiactinospora. The sequence goes on along the minus strand of NZ_JARLTC010000036.1, from coordinate 14,835 downwards.
GCGATGACGCTCTGCGTCAGCGAGCCGTTGATCGGCGCACCGGTCCGGGGGGAAGTACGACCGAAGGCCTCGGGCAGAACCCGCTCCCTGCCGAGGGCGAAGATGTACCGGGAGATCGTGTTGTGGAAGGCGATCAGCGCGGCGAAGAGGCTCGTCACGAAGAGGAGGGAGCCGATGGTGGCGAGGGTCGCGCCCAGATGCTGCCCGGCCAGGTTGAACAACAGGGCCGAACTCTGCTGCCGTGAGGCCTCGGCGATCTTGTCCGAGCCGATCGGCACGGTCATCGCCCAGGACGAAACGGCGTAGAGTCCGGAGATGACGGCGAGTGCGACATAGGTCGCGATCGGCACCGTGCGCCTCGGGTCCTTGGTCTCCTCGGAGAACACCACCGACGACTCGAAGCCCGCGAAGGACGCCATGCAGATCGCGATCACCGCACCGACCCCGGGGACGAAAAGGCTGGACGGGGCGAAGACATCCAGGCTGTAGCCCGAGGCCGCCGGGTTGATCAGGTCCGCGATGTCGAACACGACGACGATGGCTATCTCCGTCAGCAGCAGGACTGCCAGGACCTTCCCGTTCACGTCGACCCGCATGAGGCCGAGCACCCCGGTCAGCGCCCAGGCGACCAGTCCGATGACCCACCACGGCGGAGCGAATCCGAACCAGTCGTCGATCAGCGGCTGGCCCGCCGCACCGATCATGCCGTAGAGACCCAGTTGGAGCGGGTTGTAGGCCAGCAACGCGACCCACGCGGTCGCCACCCCCACCGGCCTGCCGAGTCCTCTCGCGGTGTACGCGTAGAACGCCCCCGCGTTGACGACGTAACGGGCCATCGTCACGTAGCCGACGGCGAACAGACCCAGGATGGCCCCGATCAGGAGGTAGGCGAGTGGCACGCCCGTCACGCCGGTCGCGGCGTAGGCGGCGGTCACCGAGCCGCCGATGACAGTCAGCGGCGCCGCCGCCGAGATGACGAAGAACATCACCGATGGGACACCGAGACGGTCCTCGGCGAGCGCGGCGGAAACGGCGCTGGCCCTTCGTTCTGTCACTGACATTGGCATCCTTGTGATGAGGGGGGCTGGTTCATCGGGGGCTGATGGTGGAGTCGCCTACGGCCGCCTCGGTCTGCGCGATCAGTTCCTGAAGCGGCGCCGGGAGGGCGGCGATCGCATCGGAGACGTATCTCCGGTTCTGCTCCCACAGGACGAGCCGGCTGCCTCCGGTCGCGACGAGCAGCCCCAGCAGGACGTTGTCCTGGACGTTGAGCGGCTCATCGCGTTGGATCGCCAGGTTGACGCGTCCCCTGGGCAGCGCCGCGATGTTCACGTTGACCGGTGCCTGCCTCCGCGACAGCCGTCTGACCGCGGACGGGCGCAGCAGCCCGTCGGCGGTCATCCGGGCCGCCACGTCGGTGGCCGCCGTACGGGCGAGGAACTGCAACCAGGTGCGGAATCGATGTGAGGGTTCCGCGATGATGTGGTCCAGGGCGGTCCTGGTGAGCGCGTCGGCGGGCGGCGTCGCGTCGAGAACGACGAGCCGTGTCCGCCCCGCCGCCGATGCCAAGGTCGTCCGCCCGGCGAGCATCAGCTCTCCCAGGATGGCGGCGGCCAACCCCAAGCCGGTCAGGCGGGCATGAAGCCTCATCCGGCCGGACACGTTGTCATGCATGGCGAAGAACAGGTCGTTGGCTAATCGGGTTGTTGAAAGGTCGACTCCGGCCACGAACGGCGATCGTATAGCTAAATCATTAAATCTGTCATTACGTGAACGAGGGTTCGGCATCGGGTATAGGTCGGCCGGACAAGAAGTGAAGAAACGGACAGACGGCCAATGACCTGGAGCTATGCCGGGGGTTGTCTCGAAGATTGTGGCGAATCCACGTCGGACGGCTCCCGGAAGTGCGGCCCGGTGAATCCCGATGGGTCTCCATGGGATTTAATACAGGGCATTTTTGGTGGTTTGAGGCCGGTCTAATACCGACCCTCTGGGCACTGCCGCGCCGCCCTGGCCTTTGGGCCACTGCGGCGCTGATCGCGCGGATCATCGGGCGGCCATGACGAGCGCGGCGGCATGGAGTCAGCTTCGCACGGCATATTCGCGGAAGCGGTCGGTGGCACCGCCCTTGATCACCCTACCGTGGCCGAAACAGGCGAACTCGAAGTCGAGTTCGGCCAGGCCGCGAAGGCTGCGTTCGGTGGCGGCGATGTCGTCGTTGAGGTAACGGGGCGGGCGGGCGATGCCCTTTCGCCTGCTGACGGCGGCGTCGCCGACGAAAAGGACGCCGCCGGCGCGGTCGAGCAGGAACGAGATGTGGCCGAGTGTGTGGCCGGGGGTGTGGAGCGGGGTGAGGCCCGCGACCGGGGTCTCGTCGCCGGTGTCGATGAGCGCGTCGACCGGGACCGGTTCGACGGCGGGCATCAGCCTGCCCAGCAGGCGGGCCGGGAGGCTGCCCTTGGGCTCGGGCATCGAGCCGTCCACGACGGGCGCGTCGAGGGCGCCCGCGACGATGCGCGCCCCCGTGCGCCGGCGCACCTCGGCGAGTGAGCCGATGTGGTCGCCGTGCCGGTGGGTGACCAGGACGGTGTGCAGGTCGTCGGGACGGTGACCGGTGCCCGACACGGCCCGTTCGATCGTGTCGGCGCGGCCGGGCAGACCGGAGTCGATCAGGATCAGGCCGTCGTCGTCGCGGACCAGGTAGGCGTGGACGCGTCCGAGATCGATGTCCCAGACGCCGGGCGCGATCTCGCTCATGAGAACCCCCTGCGAACCGCTCGGGTGACCCTGAATGGCCGGTGGCCTCCATTGTCACCGCCGTCCGCGCCCCGCGAGAGCCGCAAAGGTCAATGCCCCGATATGTCATACACCCGCGACGCCCCGGCCCCGCACCAGAATGCACATTGATGATGTGCGAGTTCACATGATAGACGTGAGATATCGAGAGGAGCTGCGATGAGCTGGGTCTGGGTCGACTTCGGCGGGGTCATCTGCGAGCCGCCGGGGGAGCGTGAGTCCGCCGCGCTGATGCGTGCCGTCGGAACGGAGGGGGAGGCGTTCTGGGAGGTCTACTGGGAGAGGCGCAAGGACTACGACCTCGGGCTGGTCGACGCGGCGGGCTACTGGGGGCAGGTGTGCGGGCGGCTCGGCCGTACGGCGGGCCCGGCGTTGCTCGATGAGCTGCTGGCGCTCGATCTCGCGATGTGGATGTACCTCAATCCGGGCACCATGGCGGTGCTCACCGAGCTGGCCGACCGCAGGGTGCCGCTGGCGTTGCTCTCCAACGCGCCGCCGGAGATGGCCCGCCTGATCGACGGGCAGCCCTGGGCGGCGCGGTTCGCGCATCGGTTCTTCAGTGCCGACCTGCGGCGGGCGAAGCCGGATCCGCGCGTCTACCAGGAGGTGTGCGAGCGGCTGGGGGCCGAGCCCGGCGAGGTGGTGTTCATCGACGACCGGGCGGAGAACGTCGAGGCGGCCAGGGAGCTCGGCATCGAGGGCGTGCTGTTCACGGACGCGGAGCGGCTGCGGGCCGATCTGGCTACGGTGTATTCCATATAGTGAGATGCGATTCCCAGAATATGGACTGACCGATTAGTGTCCCTGTTGAGCGAACTGTCGCGAGGAGGGTGCTATGGGCGTTGACGCCGTCTACACGCACGGCCATGACGAGTCGGTGCTGCGGTCACACCGATGGCGCACGGCGGAGAACTCGGCGGGCTACCTGCTGCCGCACCTGCGGCCGGGGATGACCCTGCTGGACGTCGGCTGCGGTCCGGGCACCATCACGCTCGACCTGGCCGCGCGGATCGCCCCCGGGCGGGTCACCGCCGTGGAGGTCACCGCCGACGCGCTCGAACTGGCCAGGGCGGAGGCCGCCCGGCGCGACCAGGAGGGCCAGGGGGTGGAGTTCGTGATCGCCGACGTCCACGCGCTCCACTTCCCCGACGACTCCTTCGACGTCGTCCACGCCCACCAGGTGCTCCAGCACGTCGGCGATCCGGTGACGGCGCTGCGCGAGATGCGGCGGGTGTGCCGGCCGGGCGGGGTGGTCGCCGTCCGCGACAGCGACTACGCGGCCTTCGCGTGGTTCCCGCCGCTGCCCGAGCTGGACGAATGGCTCGACCTCTACCAGCGGGTCGCCCGGGGCAACGGCGGTGAGCCGGACGCGGGGCGGCGGCTGCTGTCCTGGGCACGGGCGGCCGGGTTCGCCGACGTCACCCCCACCGCTTCGGTCTGGTGTTACGCCACTCCGGAGGACCGTGCGTGGTGGGGCGGCATGTGGGCCGACCGGGTGCTGCGCTCCGACATGGCGGCGCAGGCCGTCGCGACCGGCGCGGCGACCGAGGCCGATCTGCGGCGCATCTCGGAGGGGTGGCGGGCCTGGGCCGCCGACCCGGACGGCTGGCTGTCCCTCCCGAGCGGCGAGCTGATCTGCCGCGCCTGACCCGGACATGCCGAGGCTCGCGGCGCCCTGATCGGTACGGCGCCGCGAGCCTCGGAGAAAGCTCGATGTCGGGGGTCGGTTATTCGAGGTACTCGCGAAGGGCCTGGGAGCGGGAGGGGTGGCGGAGCTTGGACATCGTCTTGCTCTCGATCTGCCGGATGCGCTCGCGCGTCACCCCGTAGACCTTGCCGATCTCGTCGAGCGTCTTGGCCTGGCCGTCGGTCAGCCCGAACCGCATGGAGACCACGCCCGCCTCGCGCTCAGAGAGCGTGTCCAGCACCGAGTGGAGCTGCTTCTGCAGCAGTGCGAAGCTGACCGCGTCCTCCGGCACGATGGCCTCGGAGTCCTCGATCAGGTCGCCGAACTCGCTGTCGCCCTCCTCGCCGAGCGGGGTGTGCAGGGAGATCGGCTCACGGCCGTACTTCTGCACCTCGACCACCTTCTCCGGTGGCATGTCCAGCTCGCGGGCCAGCTCTTCTGGGGTGGGCTCGCGCCCGAGGTCCTGGAGCATCTGCCGCTGCACGCGAGCCAGCTTGTTGATCACTTCGACCATGTGCACCGGGATCCGGATGGTGCGCGCCTGGTCGGCCATCGCCCTGGTGATCGCCTGCTTGATCCACCAGGTGGCGTAGGTCGAGAACTTGAATCCCTTGGTGTAGTCGAACTTCTCCACCGCGCGGATGAGCCCGAGATTGCCCTCCTGGATCAGGTCCAGGAACAGCATCCCGCGCCCGGTGTAGCGCTTGGCCAGTGAGACGACCAGCCGGAGGTTGGCCTCCAGCAGGTGGTTCTTGGCGCGGCGGCCGTCCTCGGCGATCCACTCCAGCTCCGCGCGCACGTCCACCGGTAGGGTTTGCTTCTCTTCGGCGAGCTGCTCCTCGGCGAACAGCCCGGCCTCGATGCGCTTGGCGAGCTCGACCTCCTGCTCGGCGTTGAGCAGGGAGACCTTGCCGATCTGCTTGAGATAGTCCTTGACCGGGTCGGCGGTGGCCCCGACCGCGGCGGCTATCTGTGCGATGGGCTCGCCGTCGTCGCCGATGTCGTCATCGCCATCCAGCAGGACGAGGGTTTCCTCGTCCTCGGGTCCGGCGGGCTCTGCTGTCCGAGCCTCTTCGGACTCGGCGATCGGCTCGGCGAGCTGCGTGGTAGTCGCAGTCGACGAACGACTCGAACGGGCAGGCGACACAGTACCTCCTGGCGCGACCGGACCCGGATCTGCCATGCCAGACACGCGGGTCCCACTTCAGGTATTGACGTATAACGCCGTACCAGGCAGTCCCGATTCCCGGATGTCACATCTTCGCCGGTCAGAACCCCGCATCCGTGCGCGACGCCACCTTCCCGGCGTGCTCCGGGGGCCGGGAGGCGTCCTCGTGACGGATGAGGGAGCGGTGCTTTATTTGTGTTCTCGGTCCCGGACACGCACGCCGCGAGCGTGCGGGAACGTATCCGCACGTAGGAGAGTAGCCGCTCGTCAACAGTGCCTTCGCCGTCCAAATGCCGCTTGGCGCGTCACCGCGGCCCGTCTCGGCGTCCTGGCCGGGCCGGGCAAAGCGGTGGCCTGGCTAGAGTGCGTTGTGTGCGGATCCCGGCAAATCTCCTCAAAAAACGCCAAACTCTCTTCACCATCGTGCTGGTCGTCGGCGTGCTCGGCGGGACCGCCACGTTCATGGTGATCAAGGCCGGGGTGCCGGTCTCCGCCTGGGACTACCTCGTGCCGGCGGTGGTCGCCGCCGCGCTCACCCAGCGGCGGCGGTTCCCGCTCGCCGTCCTGGTGGTGACGGCTCTGGGCTGCGGTTTCTACTACCCGTACTCCTCGGTGGACGGCCCGATGATCCTGGCCGTGTTCGGCGCCCTCTACACCGCCGCCGACAAGGGGCACGTGCTGATGGCGGTCGTGGTCGCGGTCGCGGGGCTGCTGGCCATGGGGCTCGGCGAGGTCGCGGGGAACCAGCGGCACGTGAACGACAGCCTGCTCGCGCTGCTCGGCGGCTGGATGGCCGCGTGCGTCGCGATGGGCGGCGTCAGCCACAACCGCAGGGCCTACCTCGGGGAGGCGGAACGCCGGGTCGCGGAGGCCGAGCGCACCCGGGAGGAGGAGGCCAGGCGGCGGGCGGTGGAGGAACGGCTGCGCATCGCCAGGGACCTGCACGATGTACTGGGCCACAACCTGTCCCTGATCAACGTGCAGGCCGGGGCCGCCCTGCACCGGATCGCGGACCGGCCGCAGGACGCGGCGCCCGCGCTGAGCGCGATCAAGGAGACCAGCCGGGAGACCCTTCGTGAGCTGCGCGCCACGCTCGGCGTGCTGCGGCAGGCGGACGGCGAGCCCCGGCCGGGCCTCGCCGGGCTGCCGGACCTGGTCGGCCGCAGCGGGCTCGACGTGCGGACGGAGGTCACCGGCGACGACCTCGGCGACCTGCCCGCGAACGTGGACCTGGCCGCGATGCGCATCGTGCAGGAGGCGCTCACCAACGTCTCCCGGCACTCGGGTGTCACGACCGCGACGGTCCGGATCGGCCGTGCGGACGGCGAGCTGCGCATCGTGGTGGAGGACGAGGGCAGCGGGGCGCCGGCCGTCCCGGGATATGGCATCACCGGCATGCGCGAACGCGCCACCGCCCTCGGCGGCACCCTGGACGCGGGCCCCGCCCCGGACGGCGGCTTCCGGGTGTCCGCCAGGATCCCGATCTCCTCATGACGGCGGGTCTCCTCATTACGGCGGGCCGAAGGCCGGTCGTGTAACGCCACGGGCGTACGGCGGACGCCGCCGCGCCAACTGGGGGAGTACGCGAAAGACCAGCCCAGGCGGGACGCGCCCGGCCGTACCGTGCGGCCACGCTCATGGGCATGGACAGCACGCTCGACTTCGCCCGCGCGCAGTTCGCGCTCACCGCCGGGGGCCACTTCCTGTTCGTGGCGCTGACGCTCGGGCTCGCGATCGTCGTCGCGGTGACGCACACCCGGGCCACGATCGGCCGTCACCGCGAGGTCCACCTGCGGATGGCCCGGTTCTGGGGACGCCTCTACGTCATCAACTACGCCGTCGGCATCGTCACCGGCCTGGTGATGGAGTTCCAGTTCGGTCTGAACTGGGGCGGCCTGATGGACTACACCGGCAACACCTTCGGCGCGTCGCTGGCCCTGGAGACGCTGCTCGCCTTCTTCGTCGAGTCCACGTTCCTCGGGCTGTGGATCTTCGGCTGGGGGCGGCTGAACCGGTGGGTCCACCTCGCGGCGATCTGGGTGGTCACGCTCACCGCCTACGTCTCCGCGTACTTCATCATGGTGGCCAACGGCCTGCTGCAGCATCCGGTGGGCTACGAACTCGTGGACGGCCGGATGCGGCTGACCGATCCGCTCGCCGTCTACACCAACCCGGCCGCGCTGGTGGCGTTCGGCCACATCGTGTTCGGCGCGGTGGTGGTGGCGGGGTTCTTCCTGGCCGGGGTGAGCGCCTACCACCTGTTCCGCCGCACGGCCGAGCAGGAGCTGTTCCGCCGCTCGCTGCGGGTGGGCGTCGGGATGACCCTGCCGGGGCTGTTGCTCACCGCGACCCTGGGCGGGGTGCACTTCGAGACCGCGCAGGACATGAAGCTCGCCGCTTTCGGGGGGCAGACCTCGGACATCGCCAGGCTGCAGGAGGCGTTCGTGGCCGCGAACGGGCCCGGCGACTACGTGCCGCCGCTGGGGGCGGTGCAGGCGGGCGGGACGGTGATGCTGACGGCGTTCGGGGTGATGTTCCTGGTGTCGGTGGTGAGCTTCGTGCTGATGTTCTTCCCGTGGGCGGTGCGGCGGCTGCGGGTGTGGCACGTGCTGCTCATCGCGGCGGTGCCGTTGCCGTACCTCGCGATGATCGGCGGCTGGGTCCTGCGCGAGATGGGGCGTCAGCCGTGGGTCGTCTACGGGAGGCTGACCACCGAGCAGGCGCTGTCGGATCTGACGCCCGGCCAGACGCGGCTGTCCTTCTTCGTCTTCACCGGCCTGTTCGCGGGGCTCGTCGTGCTCAACGCCTGGATGCTGGCCCGGCACGCCAGGCGCGGCCCCGATGCCTCGGGTGGCAGGGGCGTCGCCGCCGCTCCGGTCCCGGATCCCGTGATCACCTACTGACGGGACGCGACGCGAAAGGGCCCGGCCACTTCCCCCAACGGCCGGGCCCTTCAGCGGATTCGCTCTCAGGAGGCGACGGGCTCCTCGGGCCGCTCCTGGCTGGCGCGCTGCTGGGCCTCGACGGCCTCGACCGACTCGCGGTCGCGGTCGGCGCGGTACTGCCGGACGGAGTAGGCGATCGCCGCGACCCAGATGACGGCGATGGCGATGTAGGCGAAGGTCTGCACGCCGGTGGAGGCGTCCACCCAGTCGCTGCGCAGGATGGTCCGCACGTTGGTCAGGATGATCACGCCGCCGACGGCCGAGCCGAGGATGCGCGGCGGGATGTGCCGGACCAGCCAGGCGGCGATGGGCGCGGCGATGACGCCGCCGAGCAGCAGCACGCCGACCCAGGCGAAGTCGATGTTCTCCCCGCCGATGCCGACGAAGAAGCCGATGCTGGCCGCGATGGCGACGATGAACTCACTGGCGTCGATCGAGCCGATGACCTTGCGGGGCGCGAGACGGCCGCTGGCCAGGATGGCGGGCGTGCCGACCGGGCCCCAGCCGCCGCCGCCCGTGGCGTCCACGAAGCCGGCGACCAGGCCGAGCGGGGTGAGGAAGCGCTTGCGCAGCGGCTTGCCCAGGTTGCCCCGGGGCAGGCCGAACGCGGTGAACCGGATGATGATGTAGACGCCGAGTGCCAGCAGGATGAGCGACATCACCGGCGCGGCGATCTCAGTGGACAGGCTGGACAGGAAGGTGGCTCCCGCGAAGGCGCCGACGCCGCCCGGGATGCCGATCTTGGCGACGACCTTCCAGTCGACGTTGTTGAAGCGCCAGTGCGAGATGCCGGAGGCCAGCGTGGTGCCGATCTCCGCGAGGTGGACGGTGGCCGAGGCGGCCGCGGGGTTGGTGCCGATGGCGAGAAGCAGCGTGGTCGAAGTAACGCCGTAGGCCATGCCGAGGCTGCCATCGACGAGTTGTGCCGCTAGGCCGACGAGGCCCAGGAGGATGAGCGCGCGCACAACATCCCCTTCCTAGTATACCTACTGTGCTGATAGGGAATATGGTGAAACGTAATCGCTCATCCGTCAAGTCCTGACGAAAAGGTTCTTTGGGCGGATAAGCGCTACTGTGTCGCGACATGTCGCGAAAGTCGTGGTTATGGTGGGCGGCCGCGTTCGTCGTGGCGGCGGGCGCCGCCACGTATGCACAGGTCAGAGAAAAGATCGCGTTCGCGGGGACGTTCTCCTACGCCTACTGCCCGGGTGATGATCTTTCGGGCGAGTTCACCGCCGTGACCCAATTGGTATACGGGGTGTCGCCGGTCTTCAGATACGCGGGGCTGCCGGTCCTGGCCCTCGCGCTCGCCGTCCATCTGGCCGCCGCGCGGCTCGGTGGGGCGCTGCAGGGGCGGATCGTCGCGCGGGTGCTGGCGGCTCTGCTGATCCTCGTCTACGGTGTCCGGCCGCTCGGGTTCGCGGTGGACATGGTGGTCGACCGGTACTGCTTCGGGTACTGGGGCGGCTGGGCGGGGGCGCACCTGCTGTCCACCGTCTACCTGCCGCCGCTGGTGGCGGCGTTGTGCGTGCTCGCGGCCGTCCGGCCGCCACGGCCTCCCCGGACCGTTCCCTGGTACGGCGGGCGGCGCTTCGCCGTCCTGCGGCGGATCGTGCTCGCGGGGGCGGTGCTGGCCGCGCTGGTCCTGCTGCCTGCCGCCGGCGGAGGGCCGGTGCGGCAGGTCATCACGGAGGGGGAGTGCGACGGGGCCAAGGGCGAGCCGGCGTTCGTGTGCTCCGTGCGGGCCGCGAACCGGGAGGGATGGTCCCGAGCCTCTGACCGCGCGATCATCGCCATCGGCCGTCACCTGTGCGAGCGCCTCACGAACGGCGGGCGGGACGTGATGTACCGGACGGCGAGCGACCGCGAACGGTTCGACGTGGCGCCCGCGCTGCCCGCCATCTGCCCGCGCGCCGCGCAGTACCAGGAGGTGCTCGCGGTGGAGGAGGCCGACGAACGCCGCCATGCCAACGACCAGGAGATCCGCGCCTGCCGTACGGCGATGCGGCACCGGCCCCGGATCAAGCCTGCGCGGGTGCGCGACGGCAGACTGTGGACGGACCACGGCGTCGTCGAGACCTGGGACAGTCCCACCGAGGAGATCCCCGATGACATCCCGGACGACCTGGTGCGGGCGTGGCCCGGCTCGATCGGGCTGGTCGTCTACTCCGACACGGTGACGTGCGTGCGGATGGAGACCTACCGGCGGCGGCCCCCCGTGGAGACCGAGGGCTGGGACAAGGTGGTCGAACTCGGCTACCGCAGCCTCACCGGGGACATCGAGTTCCGCGACATGGGCGAACCCGTGCTGCCCGACCTGGCCTTCCACGGCAAGGGGGACTACCGGCTGCGCTTCCACTACGCCGAGCCGGACTTCGACCGTGCGGGCGGGCTGCAACGCCTCCTGATCATGATCTGGGCGGGAGACGACGAGCCCGCCCGCACGGAATACGAGGTCAGAGCTCGCGAGTGACGACCTTGGCCGGGGTGACCCGGACGATGACCCGCTGGTTGCCGGGCGCGTCCTGGAAGTCGATGCCCTCGTAGCGGTGGCTCAGTTCGTTGATGAGCGACTTGTCGGGGTCGTCCACCAGAACGGCGTGCCCGCGCACCTCGACGTAGCGGCCGGGGTCGGTGCGGGAGTAGACGATCACGGTGGCGCGGGGGTCGCGGAGCAGGTTGGTGTGCTTGCGGCGACCGGCGACGGTGGAGAACAGCACGTCGTCTCCGTCGGTCTTCACCCAGATCACGGAGAGCTGCGGCTGGCCGTCCGGTTCGATCGTCGCCACGGTGGCGAACTCGGGAGCGTCGATCAGGGCGCGTGCGGCGGGTGTCAGGTGTGCCATCGGTCGATCTTCTCCTGGGCTGGAATGGAATCGATCAAGGGAGCCTAGCGGCGGGCCGGTGCGCGTTCGTGGGCGCGTTGGTGGGCGCGGGGCACTCGGCCGCGTAGCCCGGCGAGGGCCTGCGGGGTCAGGTGGCCGGCGAGTTCCTCCAGCAGCGCTGCCCGGCTGGTCGCCGATGCCCTCGGTGGGAAGCGCCTCCTCGCCGATCTTCATCAGCGTGCGGCCCAGCAGGAACAGGTCGACTGCGTTCATGCGGCTTCGTCGAGTTCCCGGGCGGCCACAACGGCAACACCAGCCACCCACGCGCCTATGCCGAGCGGCTGCGACACACTCTCGCCGCCTGCTGAACGGAAAAACCGTTGTGAACCGCACGGGTCCGCTTGAGAGAATCTCGTTTCATGAGTGCTCCTGTCATCGCCGAGATCCCGACCGGCCCGGTGCCCGTTCCCGCCATCGTGACGACACTGGCCGGGGGCGACACCATCGTTCCCGTGTGGCGCAACGAACTGGGCGGGCTGACGTTCCGGCTTGAGGACGCGCGCGGCGGCACCAGATACGTCAAGTGGACCGCGACCGGCACGCCCGAGATCGACCTGCCGGGCGAGGCGGAACGGCTGGCGTGGGCACGGAAGTGGGTGACCGTCCCGCAGGTCATCGAGCAGGGCTCCGACGCCGACGGCGCATGGCTGCTCACGGTCACGGTGCCCGGCCGCTCGGCCGTGGACACCCGCTGGACCGCCGACCCGGCGACCGCGGCGGCGGCGATCGGGGTCGGGCTGCGCGTGCTCCACGAAACCCTGCCGGTCGAGGAATGCCCGTTCGAGTGGAGCGTCGAACGGCGGCTCGCCCGCGCCGACGAGCGCATTGCCGACGGCGAAGGACCGGCCGACTGGTCGCCGGAACACCAGCACCTCGCCCTCGCCGACGCCCGCGCGCGCATAGGCGACCCGCCGCCGATCGACCGGCTCGTCGTCTGCCACGGCGACGCCTGCGCGCCCAACACGCTGCTGCACGACGACGGCACGTTCGCCGCGCACGTCGACCTCGGCTCGCTCGGCCTGGCCGACCGCTGGGCCGACCTGGCGGTGGCGGCGTGGAGCACGGAGTGGGACTACGGGCCGGGGTACGCCGACGTCCTCTATGAAGCGTATGGGGTCGCGCCGGATCGGGAGCGGATCGCCTACTACCGGCTGCTGTGGGACTTGGGCTGAGCGCCACGGTCCGCCGGAAATTTGGATAGAGGGTAGGTATGGCTATCAATCTGGTGAACCCTGATGGGCTCCCGAAAGTCGATATCTACCGGCAGGTCGCGGTCGCGACGGGCTCGAAGCTGATCTTCATCGCCGGGCAGATCGCCCGCGACGCCGACGGTAACAAGGTCGGCGAAGGCGACCTCGCGGCCCAGGTCGAACAGTGCTACCTCAACATCGGCACGGCCCTGGCCGAGGTCGGCGCCTCCTTCGACAACGTGGCCAAACTGACCGTCTACGCGGTCGACCTGACCCCTGACAAGCTGCCGATCTTCGCGGAGGGCGTCGCCCGCGCCGCCGCCAAACTCGGCATCACCCCGGTGGCCCCCCTGACCGGCATCGGCGTATCCGCCCTCGCCGAGCCCGACCTCCTGGTCGAGGTGGAAGCCACCGCCGTCATCGACTAGTCCGACCCTCTGCCGGTGGGCCCGTGTCTGGAAAGCCCGCGCGGCGCGGGCCCGTGTACGGCGATCTTGTGCGGCGCGGGCCCATGTACGGCAAGCCCCCTTCGGCCGCACGCCCGTGCCCGGCGCCGCCCTGATTCCCGGCGCTTTCCGAACGCGCCGCGTCTCGCCGTTACGGCACCGGCTCCAAGGCCCCTTCCCAGGATCGGCCGCCTGCCCATCCTGCGGGCCGTCGCCCCCGCCTCCGGCGCTGCCGCGCGCCTAATGGTCCTCGCTCCGCGCTCGGCCGTTCTTCCTAAGGTCGGGCTCGTTCTCGCCGACCGGCTGGGCGCGAGGTTCCGCGCGGGCTTCGTCCTCTATACGGGGGAGCAGGCTCTGCCGTTCGGCGATCGGCTCAAGGCATTGCCCATGGCGTCGCTGTGGACGCTCGATTCGGCGGCCTGATTCCGACGGTGGTTTGCTGCGCAGGACAAAGGCCCGGCGGGAACCGGGGCGCGCCGGTTCGCGCCGGGCCGGTCGGGGAGGCCGAAGCGGATCTGGTCAGATCAGATCGGTTCGGCCGGAGCCGTCAGCCGCAGGCGTAGAAGCCGCGCTGGTAGCCCATCTCATAGCCGCGGATCCACTCGCCGAAGTGGCCCCGGTGGTTGGGGACGCGGCGGGTGTCGCGCAGGCAGTCCTGGTAGCCGTCGCGGTAGCCCTGGCGGAAGCCCGTCCGGCACTCGGTGCCGCAGGGCGCGGCGGCCGACTGCTGTGCGACGGTGGCCGGGCGGGACGCCTGGTCGGCGTGGGCGGCACCGGCGCCGATGGTGGCGAGCAGACCGGCGCCGACGACGGCCGTGCCGAGCAGGTGGTGGATTCTCACTATCTTCTCCCCGTGGGTAGTGGCGCTCGCCGTTGAGGGGGCGGTCGCCGCATCACTTTGCGTAGTCGCATCGTCACTCACGATTGATGGCGCAGGGTATCCGGGGAAACACGTACAGTTCCGAACGGGTGATGTAAGTGTTCGACCTCCGAGGGCGGCGGCGGGTGTGCGAACACTGGCGCGGTCACCGACAGCGTGATCTGCCTGTACCTCTCCCCGGATTGCACGGCCGGGCTGGTGACCAGCCTCTACCCGGGGGCCTACGGAGACTACTTCCTGAGCATTGGGAGCTTCCGAGTGGCCAATTGAGCGGCCGCGTCGGGCGATGGTGGTCTTGTGGGCGGCGAGGTCAGGTTCCAGTCCGATCTGTATCGGGGTCGACGGCCGTCTCGCCGATGTGGTCGGCTTCGCGTACGAGCTGGCCAGAAAGCCTGGCGTCGGTGGTGGGCCGGCGTAGCCGTTCGTGAAACGGGGCACCCGGCGCGGCACACCGGCACGGATCGTTCATCTGCCGTTCGCCCACCTGTGCATCGATGATTGTCAATATTGAGTCTCATCGATACAGACGGCGGGAGCGAGACGATGCCCAGCACCTACAAGCGCGAGGACCTCACGATCGACCAGCGGCTCGCCCTGACCACCGCCGCGCGGCGGCTCCAGGAGGACTTCGACGGGACGTTCGGCACCGAGACGATCGAGCGGTTCCTGCACACCAGCTACGACCAGTTCGCCGGCAAGGCCGCGGTGGCCAATTTCCTGCCGCTGCTGGCCGAGCGGTTCGCCCGCCAGCGGCTGCACGCCCTGGCCCGGGTGGAGGGGAAACACGACGGGCGGCCGATCGTGCTGTTCCTGTGCGTGCACAACGCCGGACGCTCCC
>NZ_JARLTC010000035.1 GCF_029382225.1 Spongiactinospora sp. TRM90649 | reverse complement strand
CGGCCCCGGCCCGATGACGCTGCTGGCCCGTGCCGTCGAACAGGTCGGTGCCGCCGCCATCCGCGCCAACGGCCCCGGGGGGGGGGGCGGGCGGCCCCCCCCCCCCCGGCGCCCCCCCCCCACGTCCGAGGTCAGCCGACGAGGATCTCGCGCAGCGCGTTACCGAGTTCCTGCTGCTGCTTGGCCCCCGCGATGCCGTCGACGAGGGTGATACCGGTCTTGTTGATGGGCAGGTTCTCCACCACCTCCGGCGACAGGTACTTCTCCATGTCGCGCCCGGCGGTGCCGCTGTAGAGCTTCTCGGTGAACTTGGCCTGGTTCTCCCGGTGCTCGGCGTACCACTTGACGAACTCGAAGGCCGCTTCCTTGTTCTTGGCGCCCTTGGGCACGCACCAGCCCTCGTCGAAGAGCAGCCCGCCCTCCCAGAACAGCTTCAGGTCGGGGACCTGCTTCAGTGACGACATCAGCACGGTGTTGGGGGCCTGCATGATGGCGACCTCGCCGTCCACGACGGCCTGCTGCATCTGCGCCGGGCTGGTGGACCACACCGACACCTTCGGCTTGATCTTCTTCAGCGCGCCCATCGCCCGGTTCACGTCCACGGGGAAGTACTTGCTCGGCTCGACGCCGTCCCCGGCCAGCGCGAACAGGCTGGTGAAGATGGGGTTGTTCGCCGTGATGCCCCTGGTGCCGGGGAAGTTCTCGGTGTCGAAGAACTCACGCGGGTTCGTGGGGCACTTCTTCACCAGTTTGGTGTTGCAGCCGATCAGGTTGACCGTGCCGCCGTGGTCGAGGTAGTAGGGCTCCGACGGGCTGGGCCGGATCGCGCCGTCGGCCACCAGCGGGGTGATGGCGCTGACCAGCGACGCGGGGAACTGCTCCAGGTTGCCGTCCATGACCAGCTTGGAGGTGTCGCCGCCGGGCGCCTCCAGCAGGTCCCACTCGACGTTGTTGCCCGCGCGCTGCGCGGCGACCTTGGCCGCGAAGCCGCCGCCGGGCGTGGCGATGGTCACCTTGATGCCGGTGTCCTTCTCGAACTGGTCGTAGAAGGCCTCCTTGTTGGCGGCCGTGAACGAGCCGCCCCATCCGGCGATGACCAGGGACCGCGCGCCGCCGGAAGCGGTCGCCGAGTCCGATCCGCTCGCCGGGGTGGAGTCCGACCCGCAGGCGGTCGCGGCGGTCGCGACGAGCGCCCCGGCCACCAGGACGGCCAGGCGGCCGTGCCGTCCACGCCTCCCACGGGGGGTGTGTGTTCTCTGGGAAGACATGTCATCCTGCTCTTTCTCGTGGTGTTACCGTGGCGTCCCCGAAGTGTGGGATCCCGTCGCGCGCGGCGGGCGGCACCCTGCGGTGCCAGTCGGTGTGCCGCTGGTAGGTGTCGGCGACGCGCAGCACCGTGCTCTCGCCGAACGGCCGGCCCACCACCTGAAAGGACAGGGGCAGCCCGGTGGCGGTGAACCCGCAGGGCACGGCGGCGGCCGGCAGACCGGCGGCGTTCCACGGGCCGTGGAAGCCGGGCCGCAGCAGCGCCGCCGTCAGGTCGGCCGTCTCGACCGGCGCGGGCGGGGTGAGCGCGACCGGCGTGACGAGCACGTCGACCCGCTCGAAGACCTGTGCCAGCCCCCGCCGGAACAGGCCGCGGACCCGCTGGGCCTGGACGTAGTCGGCGCCGGTGAGGAACGCCGCCCTGGCGAGCAGTTCGCGGGTGGATCTGCCGTACTCGGCCCACCGGCCGGTCAGGTTCTCGCGGTGGAAGGCGAACGCCTCGGACAGGAACGTGATGTTGTTGGCGTCGTTCGCCTCCTGCGCGTGGGGCACGACGACGTCGGTGAGCGTCGCGCCCGCCCGCGCCAGCTCTCCGGCGGCGCGCAGCACCCCGGCGCGGACCTCGGCGTCGAGCAGCGGCGAGTCCAGGAAGTACCCGGTCGGCACACCGATCCGCAGTCCCTCCACCCCGCCGCCGCGCGCCTCCTCGGCGTAGCGGGAGGGCGCGAGCGGCGAGGAGTACCGGTCGCCGGGGTCGTGACCGGCGATCACGCCGAGGATGAGCGCGCAGTCGTAGGCGCTGCGGGCCATCGGGCCGACGGTGTCGAGGCTGAACGCGCACGGGACGACGCCGTTCTTGGGCACCCGGCCGAAGGTGACCTTCAGCCCGGTGTGGCCGTTGGCCCCCGCGGGGCCGCGCACGGACCCGCCGGTGTCGGTGCCCAGCCCGCCCAGGGCCAGGCCCGCGCTGACCGCGATCGCCGTCCCTGAGCTGGAGCCCATCGGGGTGTGGGCGGGGTTCCAGGGGTTGCGCGGGAACGGGAAGCGCGTGCTGCGGTCGGGCAGGCCGCAGGCGAACTCGTTCGTGGTGGTCTTGCCGAGCAGCACACTGCCCGCCGCGCGCAGCCGCGCCACGACAGGGGCGTCCGCGCCGCCGCCCCAGCCGGGGTCGATGACCTCGCTGTTGGCCCGCGTCGGCGCGTCACGCGTGGCGATGATGTCCTTGACGGCCAGCGGCACCCCCTGCAACGGCGACCGGTCCCGCCCGCGCGCGAAGTCCGCGTCCGCCTCGGCCGCCGCCGCGAGCGCCTCGTCGGCGCACACGGTGACATAGGCCCCGAGCTCCCCGTCCAGCCGCGCGACCCGGTCGAGCACCTCCCGCGTCAGCGCCGTCGAGGTCACCGTCCCGGCCCGCAACGCCACCGCGGCCTCCTCGATCGTCAACGGCGACGCCGCGCTCATCGGAGGTCCTCGCCATCGGCGGTGGGGTCGAACGGAGGGTCGTCGCGGAGGTCGAGGGTGTGGAGGGCGGCGGCCTTGGCGCGGAGCACGGCGTAGCCGGTGGCGATGCGGGCGATCTCGTCCACGGAGAGGACGAGCCCGGCGGCGCGCAGTGCGTGCGCCGCCGCCTCGGCGTCGCCGGGGCCGGGCCGGGGTGCCGCCGGAGTGTTCATGCGATCCCGGCCCGCCATCTGCGCAGGGACGGGACCAGCGGACGGCCGTCCGCGCCACGGGAGATCCACAGGCGTTGCAGGCGGCGCTGGTGCTCCGGGTCCACCGGGTCGTCGACGAACCCGGTGCGCGAGTGGATCACCGTGTGGTTGCCGACGAACTCCATGTCGCCCGCCCGCAGCGTCACGTGCACGGCCGTCCCCGGACGCCGCAGCAGCGACTCCAGGTACATCAGGCAGGTCATCTCCTCGGCGCTCAGCCGGGGGACCTCCTCGAACCGCATCGCGCTCATGATCCGCTTGGTGGCCAGCGAGCAGGTCAGCGCGTCGCCGACGTAGGAGAAGATCGGCCGCGCGCTCCAGCCGGGCTCGCCGGGCGGCTCCGCGCCCTCCCAGTCGGTGGCGTACTCCCGGTAGACCAGGTCCAGCCACTCGGGGTGCTCGCGCACCAGGGCGTTGTAGATCGTCGCGGCGCTGGCCACGACCCGCGCGCCGCCGCTCCTGGCCGGGCTCAGGCACAGGTAGCCGACCACGTCGGTGGGGTCGGTGTGGAACGGCGCGCCCGCCTTGCTGGCGTAGGTGCCGCCGCGCTGCGCCGGGTGGTGGGCGTCCGCAAGGAGGCGCACCAGCGCGCCCTCGCGGTCCTGCGGCACGATCTGGCCGACGTGCCGGGCGATCGCCCAGTGGATCCGCGACGCCTGCTCGGCCGTGTACCTGGTGCCCAGCGGCAGGCCGCGCACCACCGTGTAGCCCGCGCCGATCTCCAGGCGTTCGACCAGGTCGGCGGCCAGGCCCGCGAGGCCGGGGGCGGGCGCGCCGCGCCGCGAGACCGCGTGGTCCGGGAGGCCGGGCAGCTCGTCGAGCACCCGGTCCAGCGCGTCCAGCTCGGGCTCGGTGAGGTGCCGCACGAACGGTTCACCGGCCCCCAGGTCGGCGGCCGTCCACACGCTCGGGCCGGTCACCGGCCGGTTCAGTACTTCCGTCGTCACGATGCGCTCCTGATCGCCGCTGTGCTCCTGACCGCTTCTGGGGGTCACGCGGACCGCGCCCACTCAAGGCGCGAGATGCCGCTACGCCAGTAGTGGTATTCCGGGCACACGACCCGCCCGGTGTCGGGACGGCTGACCCACAGCCGCAGCAGGTGACGCTGGAACATCGGGTCGCCGGGGTCGTCCACGAACCCGGTACGGCTGTGCACCGTCACGAAGTTGTTGACGAACTGGATGTCGCCGACCTCCAGCGTCATGTCCAGCGCGACGCCCGGCCGGGTCGGGATCTCGTCGAGGAAAAGCAGGCACGACACCTCGCGCGCGGTGAGCCTCGGCACGTCGGGGAACCGGGTGGCGCTGAGGATGCGGCCGGTGCGGTAGGCCGCCGACAGCAGGCCGTCCACGTAGGAGTAGAGCCGCGAGTAGTACCAGCCGGGGCTGCCCGGCGGCTCCTCGCTCACCCAGTCGGTCGGGAACCGCTTGTAGAGGATGTCGAGCCACTCCGGGTGCTCGTCCAGCACCGTGTTGTAGAGGGACATCGCGCTGGCGACCAGGCTGATGCCGCCGCTGCGGGCCTGGTTCAGGCACATCAGGCCGACGATGTCGGTCTGGTCGGTGTGGAAGGCGGCGGCGGAGGCCGTGGCGTAGCCGCGCGCGTTGTGGCCTTTGGCGCCCAGGTTGCGGATGTGCCCGATCAGCTCGCCCTTGCGGTTCTGCGGCACCAGCTCGCCCATGTGCAGGCCGATCGCCCAGTAGATCTTGGTGGCCTCCTCGACGCTGTAGCGGTCGTGGATCGGCAGCCCGCGCAGCAGCACGAACCCGGTGCCGTGTTCGAGCTCCTCGACCAGGTCGCGGACCTTTCCGGTGAACTCGGGCAGCGGGAAGTCGCGTTTGGACAGTTCCTGCGCGGACCTGTCGCGGACGCCGGCCAGCGCCCGGTCGAACTCCTGGAGGTCGTCCTCGGTGAACCTGCGGGCGTAGGAGTCCTCGTCGCCGATGTCGGCCGCCGTCCACACGCTCCGCCCGGTCACCGGCTCTCTCAGCATCTCTGCCATCACGCACTCCAAAAAGGGGATCGGCGATTCAGGGACCGGGCGCGTCCTGCGCGCCACGCGGTCCGTCGTGGGTTGGTCCAGGGCCCGTGGGTCAGACCACGGTGCCGTGCTCGTCGTGCAGCCGGCCCAGCAGTTTCGCGACGGTCAGCAGCTGGATCTGCGAGGTGCCCTCGTAGATCCGGAAGATCCGGCAGTCCCGGTAGAGACGCTCGATCTCGCTCTCTTTCACGTAGCCGTAGCCCCCGTGGATCTGCAGGGCCCTGTCCACGGCCGAGAAGCAGTTCTCACTGGCCACGTACTTGGCGAGCGATCCGGCCCGCCTGACGTCCTCGGACCGGTCGCGCAGCGCCGCCGCGTGGTAGGCGTGCAGGCGCCCGGACTGGACCAGGGCGTCGATCTCGGCGAGCATGAGCTGGATCGCCTGCAGCTCGCGGATGGGGCGGCCGAACTGGACGCGCGTGGACGCGTATCCGGTCGCCAGGTCGAGGGCGCGCATGGCGACCCCGTTGGCCAGCGCCGCCACGTCGATGCGGGCGCTGTTGAGCACCTCCAGGGCGATCCGGCCGCCGCCGCCGGACTCGCCGACCATGGCGTCCGGTCCGACGTGGACCCCGTCGAGGGAGACCTCGTACGCGTGCTCGCCGCGAATGCCCAGCTTCTCGATGGGTGCGGAGAAGCCGAGACCCGGCGCGCCGGTGGGCACGAGGAACGCGGTGATGCCCTTGATGCCCGCCCCGGGATCGGTCATCGCGAACACGATGATCGCGTCGGACTCGCGGGCGTTGCTGGTGAAGGTCTTGTTGCCGGTCAGGGTCCAGCCGTCCGGCCCGGCGGTGGCGCGGGTGCGGATCCGGCTGACGTCGGAGCCCGCGTCCGGTTCGGTCAGCGCGAAGGAGACCCGGTACGACCCGGTGGCCAGGCCGGGCAGGTGGCGTTCGCGCTGGTCCGGCGAGCCGAACTGGCGCAGGGCCTCCATGCCCAGGTAGTGACCGGCGAACACCGACCCCAGTGACGCGTCGGCGTAGGCCACCTCCTCCATGGCGAGCACCTGGGTCACCATGTCCAGGCCCAGACCGCCGTACTCCTCGGGGACGGTGATGCCCATCAGCCCCATGTCGGCGAGCCGGGCGATCAGCGTGGCGGGGTACTCGGCGGCGGCGTCGCGGTGGGCCGCGCCGGGCATGACCTCCTTGCGGCAGAACTCCCGCAGGGTGTCGCGGAACTCCCGCCGCTGGTCGTCGAGCAGGTCAAACATCGTCGTTCCCCTGTCGCGTGCGCGCCGGTTCGCCGATCCAGGCGGCGACCAGGTCGTTGTGCTGGCCAAGGGCGGGGGCGGTGGTGCCGTCCTCGCGGGAGCCGGCCATCCGGAACCCGGCGGCCAGCGTTGGGAAGCCGTCGGCCTCGGTGCGGACCATGCCGCGCGCGGCGACCTGCGGGTGGTTCAGCGTGTCGCGCACGTCGAGCACCGGGCCGCACGGCACGCCCGCCGCCGAGAGCGTGGCGATCGCCTCTTCGTGGGTCAGGCCGGACAGCGCGCCCTCGACCTCCTTGCGCAGTTCGTGGCGGTGCCGCCCGCGTTCGGCGTCGGAGCGGAAGCGGGCGTCGCCGGGCCACTCGGGGTGGCCGAGGGCGGCGGCGAGCGCGGTGAACAGCGGGTCGTTGGCGACGGCGATGGCGATCGGCCGGTCGCGGGTGGCGAAGGTGCCGAACGGCGCGCTGATCGCATGGTGGCTGCCGGTCGGCGTGATCGGCTCGTCGGTGAGCAGCGCGCGCATCGCGACGGACTCCAGGATCGACAGCAGGCCGTCGAACATGGCCACGTCGATGTGCTGGCCGCGCCCGGTGGCGTCGCGCTGCCGCAGCGCGGCCAGGACGGCGATCGCCGCCCACATGCCGGGCACCATGTCGCCGACGCTGACGCCGACGCGCGCGGCGGGCCCGCCGTCCGGGCCGGTCACCGACATCAGGCCGGACATCGCCTGGACGATCAGGTCGTAGGCGGGCTCCCCGGACAGCGGCCCGGTGCGGCCGTAGCCGCTGATGCTGACCGCGACCAGGCGCGGGTTCAGCTCCAGCAGGCGTTCCGGCGAGAAGCCGAGCCGGTCGATGACGCCGGGGCGGAAGTTCTCGATGAGCACGTCGGAGCGGCGGATCAGCTCGGTGAACGTGCGGCGGTCCTCGTCGGTCTTCAGGTCCAGCGTGATGCCGTACTTGTTCCGGTTGAGCAGCCGGTGGTAGCTGCTGACGCCGTCGTAGAACGGCCCGAAGTGGCGGCCGTCGTCACCGGCCGGTGGTTCGATCTTGATGACTTCGGCGCCGAGGTCGGCCAGGACCCTGCCGCAGAAGGGGCCCGACAGCACGCGCCCGAGGTCGAGCACCCTGATGCCGTCGAGTGCGGCTGCCTGCTCACGCACGACGTCCTCGTTTCCCTGGAACTGGTCGGCCATGACGTCACCCGCGATCGCGGGGGCCGGTGGCCCCGGTGCCCACCCTGGGCACGACGAGGTCGCTGTCCTCTACCACCGCGATCGCCTCGGGGTATCCGGCGTCGGCGTGGCGGATCACGCCGATGCCCGGGTCGGTGCGCAGCACCCGCGACAGCTTCGCCCGGCACTCCTCGGTGCCGTCGATGATCAGTGTCACGCCCGCCGAGATGGACCCGCCCATGCCGCTGCCCGCGCCCTGGTGGACCGCCACCAGGTCCGCGCCGCCCGAGGCGTTGAGCAGGGCGTTGAGGATGGGCCAGTCGGCCACGGCGTCGCTGCCGTCGAGCATCCCCTCGGTCTCGCGGGTGGGCTGGGCGACCGCTCCGCTGTCGAGGTGGTCGCGGGACATGGCGACCGGGCCGGCCAGCACGCCGTCGCGGACCATGTCGTTGACCATCAGCCCGAACGCGAGGCGCTGGCCGTAGCCGAACCACGAGCTGCGCGCGGGCAGGCCCTGGTGCGGGATGGACCGCATGGCGACCTCGATCCAGTCGGTGATCGACCGGTCTCCGACGAACCGCTTCAGGATCGCCTCGTCGATCAGCCGGATGTCGTTCTCGTCGCCGGACAGCGCCACCCAGCGGCACGGGCCCTTGCCCACGCAGAAGCTGGGGCGGATGTACTTCTTGACGAAGCCGTCGAAGTCGCCGGCGCGGTCGTAGCCCGCGCGGGCGGCCTGGTAGCGGATGGCGTTGCCGTACTCGAAGACCACCGACCCGGCGTCCTGCGCGGCGACCATGGCCTCGACGTGGCGGCGCACCGTTGAGAGGGCGAGGCGCTCGTAGCCCTCCGGGTCGTCGCAGCGCATCCGGCGGGCCTCCGGCAGCGACATCCCGGCGGCGATGTAGCCGTCGCGCATGTCGTGCGCCGAGGTCTGGTCGGTCAGCAGGTCAGGACGGCGGGCCGCGACGATCTCCGGCAGCGTGTCGGCGGCGTTGGCGATCAGCCCCACCGACAGCGCTGACCCCTCGGTCAGGGCCCGCTCCGCCGCCGCCATCGCCTCGTCCACCGAGTGCGCCTTGACGTCGAGGTATCCCGAGGCGAGACGGCGGTCGGCCCGCGCCTCGTCCACCTCGACGATCACCGCGACCGCGCCGTGCAGCTTCATCGCCAGCGGCTGGGCGCCGCTCATCCCGCCAAGCCCCGCCGACACCACGAACCTGCCGCGCAGCGAGCCGTCGAAGTGGGTGCGGGCGGCGGCGGCGAAGGTCTCGTAGGTGGTCTGCACCACGCCCTGCTGCCCGATGTACTGCCAGGCCCCCGCCGTGTACTGGCCGTAGGAGATCAGGCCGCGCTCCTGGAGGGCGTAGAACGTCTCCCAGGTGGCGTACTGGCCGACCAGGTTGGTGTTGGCGACCACCACGCGCGGGGCGGCGGGCGAGGTGGGGAACCGGGCCACCGGCTTGCCGGACTGCACCACGAGCGTCTCGTCGTCACGCAGGTCGCGCAGGGTATCGACGATCGCCGCGTAGCTGTTCCAGTCGCGCGCGGCCTTGCCGGTGGCCGCGTAGATGATCAGGTCTTCGGGGCGCTCGCCGTTCTCAAGGGTGTTCTCCAGCATCCGCAGCAGACCCTCCTGCCGCCAGCCCCGGCAGCGCAGCCGGTCACCGCGTGCCGCCTGGACCGGGCGTCGCCTGCCCACTGTCATTCTCACGACTCCATATCCGCGTTGCTCGCGACGGGCACCGGACGCTCCGCGCCGTGCACCACCGCGCCGTCCTTGATCACCGACGCCACGAGGTTGACTCCGAACTGGTTGACGACCATCTCGTGCGACGGGACGGTCCAGATCACGACGTCGGCCCGCTTGCCCGGCTCCAGGCTGCCGATGTCGGCGTCCCTGCCCAGCGAGACCGCGGCGTTGATGGTGCTCATGTGCCACGCCTCGCCGTACCCGAGCCGGTAGAGCCGGGCCGACAGTTGCATGACGGTCTGCATGGACAGGGTGGGGCTGCTGCCGGGGTTGTAGTCGGTGGCCAGCGCGACCAGCGCGCCCGCGTCGATCAGCCGCCGGTAGCGCCGGGCCAGCCATGGCCGCCGGGGTTCCGACCACTCCGGTTCGCCGGGTGCGGGCACCATGTCCATCAGGTGGTAGCTGACGCCGGGCAGCAGGGTCGCCACCGTGGCCGAGTCGCCGAACATCCCGATGGCCCGGTCGGAGACGTGCTCCAGGTGGTCCGCCGACGCGGCGCCGATCTCGATCGCCAGCTCGGCGCCCCCCGCGTGACCGGTCTGGTCGGCGTGGACGCGTAGCCGGTAGCCGTGCTCGTGGGCGGCGTTCGCGATCCGCAGGCACTCGGCGGGGGTGAAGCCGGCCGGGTCGCAGCACACGTCGCAGAACTCGGCCAGGTGGCGCACCTCGGGCAGTTGCGCGACGACGCCCGCGAGGTGGCGGTCGCGCGGCACTCCCCTGGGCGGAACGTGCGCGCCCAGGAACGTTCCCACCAGGTCGATCGGGTGATCGAGGGCTGCGGTGATCTCCAGGATCCGGCGTTCGGCGACCGGGGTGAGGCCGTAGCCGGACTTGGCCTCGGCGGTGGTCGTGCCGTGCGCGAGCATCGTGTCCAGGCGGGCCAGCGCGCCGTCGCGCAGCCTCCGGTCGCCGGCCGCGCCGGTCACGCGGGCGGTGTGCTCGATGCCGCCGCCCAGCGTGCCGCCTGTGCCGCCGCCGACGCCGAGCACCTTGCGGCCCCACTCCTCGTGCCGGAAGCCCTCGTGCACCAGGTGCGTGTGCGCGTCCACGAATCCGGGGGTGACCAGCCGTCCGGTGGCGTCGATCACCTCGCGCCCGCTGTGGCGGGCGAGGATCTCGGCCGTGCCGCCGACCGCCACGATGCGGCCGCCGTCGATGGCCAGCGCGCCGTCGGCGAGGCG
This sequence comes from Spongiactinospora sp. TRM90649, assembly GCF_029382225.1. Classification (GTDB taxonomy): domain Bacteria; phylum Actinomycetota; class Actinomycetes; order Streptosporangiales; family Streptosporangiaceae; genus Spongiactinospora. Next base: position 128,784 of record NZ_JARLTC010000035.1, on the reverse strand, counting down.
TTCCGGACGGCCCAGCGCCGCCCCGCGAACCCCGCGCCCCGACGCGGCGCGGCAGGTGAGCACTTCGGCGGCGTGGACGACGACGAGGTCGACGGGTGTCGGGGCCTCGCCGCTGGACAGGTCGCCGCTCATCTGCCACCCTTATCATCTAGTAAAAACCGAAGGTCACTAGATGAAAGCACACGGCCGACGGCAAGGGCAAGACTCAGCGCACGACGACCACGGAGGACGAACAGGGTGTCCACAGACAACGGCCCGGCGCCGACGCGCACCGTAGAGCGGGCACTGACGCTGCTGGTGGAGGTCGCCACGAACGACGGCCTCGGCCTGGTGGATCTCGCCCGGCGGGTCAATCTGTCACCCGCGACCGCGCTGCGGCTGCTGCGCACGCTGGAGGCGACCGAGTTCGTGCGGCGCGACGAGGAAGGCGCCTACCACGGCGCGAGCAGGCTGATCCAGGTGGCGGTGACGTTCATGAGCAGCGTCCCGCTGTACCGGCTGGCCGAGCCGCACCTCGCCGCGCTGCGCGACGAGGCGGGCGAGAGCGCCTACCTCGGCGTCGCGGGCCCGCAGGAGACGGTGCTGTACGCGCGCCTGGCGGAGAGCGACAAGTCGATCCGGCACCGCGGCTGGCTCGGCAAGACCGTGCCGCTGCACGGCACCGCGATCGGCACCGCGCTGCGCGACCAGTGCGGCGAGCAAGGGTACTTCTCCGAGAGCCACACCCTGGAGGACGGCGTCACGGCCATCGCGGCCACCGTCCACTGGCCGGACGGCAGCGTCGCGGCGGCGATGAGCGTGGTCGGCCCCACGTTCCGGCTCCCCGACGCCCAAGTGCAGAAGATCGGAAACCTGGTCGCGTCACGCGCCCAGGCCCTGTCCAGGGAACTCGGGGGCCCGGACTACGACGAAGCGTCGGCATCGGCCGACCACTAACCAAGGTGATGGTGACATACATGGACATTCCCCGGGAGGACGTCGAACGGGTCGGAAAGCTCGTCGACGACAACGCCGGCCGCATCGTCGGCTTCCTCCAGGACTTCCTCCGCATCCCCAGCGTCTGGGGCGACGGCCCCGCGCTGACCGACGCGGCCGAGTTCCTGGCCCGGCCGCTGCGCGAGGCGGCGGTGCCGGTCGACCTGCCCGCCTCGGGCACCGACGGGATGCCGAACCTGCTGGCCAGGTGGGGACCCGGCAGCGACGACGGGCTGATCTTCAACGGCCACATGGAGGTCTATCCGCCCTCGGAATCGTGGACGAGAGACCCGTTCGGCGGCGACCTGGCCGACGGGCTCGTCTACGGAGTGGGCGTGGCCGACATGAAGGCCGGGACCGCCGCGATGACCATGGCGGTGACGATGCTGGCCGAGGCGGGGCTGCGGCCCGGCCGCGACATCACGGTGCTGGCCGTCCCCAACCACTTCGAGGGCGGCGAGGGCACCCGCCAGGCCCTGCGCGACGGCCTGCGCGCCGCCTACGCGATCAACTGCGAGCCCTCCGACCTGCGGGTGCTCACCGGCCAGCGTGGCATCGCGTACGTCAACGTGGACGTACGCGGCAGAGCCGCCCACACCACCGCCTTGGACATCGGCGTCAACGCCGTCGCCCGCGCCGCCGAAGTGGTCCGCGAGGTCCTCGCCATGCCGATCACCGACGCCGCCGGGCGGGTGCTGCCCGACGTGAAGGTGTGCAACGTCGCCCAGATCGCGGGCGGGGTCGCGCACAACCTGGTCCCCGAACACTGCCGGATCACCTTCGACGTCCGCTTCCCGCCCGACCAGACCCAGGACGACGTCCTCCGCGACATCCGGGGAGCGGTGGCCCGCGCCCTCGACGACCTGGACGAGTTCCCCGCCGACGTGGCGCTTGAGGCCACCTGCCTGAAGAATCCCCGCAGCTCGCTGCGGATCTCCGGCGACGAGACGATCATTCAGACGCTCGGCTCGGCGCACCGGACGGTCACCGGGCACACGCCCGGCCTGGACACCCACAAGGCGTGGCCGGACACCCCGATCTTCTGGGAGGCGGGCATCCGCGCGGCCACCTACGGCCCCGGCTCGATGGACTGCTACTGGGACGACGAGTTCGTGCCCGTCGCCGACTACCTCACCGCCGTCAAGACCTACGCCGTGGCGGCGCTCGGCCTCACCCGGGCATGAGCGATTCGTTCACGGACCTGAGCACAGGTTTGATCAAAGAGGGGAACCCGATGTCCCAGGACGCCGCACCGGCCGTCGGCACGCGTTCAAGCAGTGCCCGTCATGTCGCCCGTCATGTCGCCGGTCATCCCGTGGAAGCCCACGACACCACGGCGGACCCGCCGTACGCCGCCGAACTGTCGGTCCTGCTACGGCTGCTCGCGCAGGTCCGCCCGGCGGGTGACGCGGAACTGGTCTCGCTGAGCTGGGACCGGCACTCCCCGCCGCCGCCGGTCCCCGGGACGGACGACGACTCCGGCGTTCGGCTGGAGGCCACCGTCACCCGGTTGGCGCCCGGCGCGGACCCCTCGCACGCGATGATCCACCAAGCGGTGCACGTCATGGACGACCACGACCGGGTGCGGGCCCGGTCGTCGGTGGCGTGGAGCGCGCCGACCGCGCCCGGCGGAGGCCGGGAACTGGACGCCGCCGACTTCGCGTCGGTGCGCTGGGGCGCCCGGGTGCGCGAACGGCTCGCCGCCGACGACCGCTTCGCCCCCGCCACCCGCAGCTTCGACGGCACCATCGCGTTCGCGGCCCATGACCGCCAGGTGCACTTCCGGATCTACCGGGGCGCGGTGATCGAGGTGGCCCGCAGGTCGCTCAGCGGTGCGACGTTCACCGTCGAGGGCACCGACCTGGAGTGGGCCCGGTTCCTCACCGCCCCTACCAACGACTTCATCCGCCGCGCCAACGACGGAGGGTTCCGCGCCACCGGCAGCGGCTACCAGTACCTGCGCATGATCAAGGCGATCATGATCATTCTCGACCACGCCCGCGCCCTGGCTCGCGGCACGACCACGGAGGCCACCGGTGCATAACGCCGACTACCTCGACCTGGACGGCAGGCTGGCGTTCGTCGAGACCTGGGCGGGCGCCGGCCCGACCGTCCTGTGCATCCACACCGCGGGGCAGAGCGGCGTGCAGTACCGCCAGGTGGCCCCCGACCTGGCCGAACTGGGCTACAGCGTGGTCGTGGCCGACCTGCCGGGGCACGGCCGGTCCGAACCCGCCGCCGACGGCCCGATCAGCTCCCTGTCCTGGTACGCTGGCTGGTGCACCCGGCTGATGGCGGCGCTCCGGCTGGAGCGTCCCTACCTGCTGGGCTGCTCGATCGGCGGCAGCATCGCGCTGGACATCGCCACCCGGATGCCCGGCCACGTGTCCGGCGTGGTGGCCCTCGACCCCTCCGGGGTGCTCGGCCCCGACGGCCCCACACCGTCTCCCCCGGTGCTGGAGGACTCCTGGTCGCCGAGCATGCGCGACCGCACCTACCTGGGCACGATCGAGGCGTGCGGCCGGTCGGTCCCGGCCGAGCGAGCCGAGCTGATCGCGCTGATGCACTGCCGCGAGGACTGGCATATCACGGTCAGCGACATCCACGGCGCGGTCACCCACGACATCCGCGCGGAACTGACCAAGATCATCTGCCCGGTGCGGGTGCTCACCGGAGAGGACGACTTCTTCGTGCCGCCGAGCCGGGTGCGGCGCGTGGCCGACCTCATCCCGCACGCGATCTTCGAGCTGATGCCGGGCATCGGGCACTACCCGATGGAGGAGATCCCCGACTTCGCGCGGCGCTTCGACGGCTGGGTGCGCGACTTCGACGCCGCCGGGGTGGCGGCGTCATGACCATACGGGGCAGGGCGTACATCGTCGGCGCGTACGAGCACCCGCGCCGTGACATCCCCGACCTGTCGGTGGCGGAGATCCACGCCGAGGTGGCCCTCGGCGCGCTGGCGGACGCCGGGCTGTCGCCGTCGGACGTGGACGCCTACTTCTGCGACTCCGACGCCCCCGGCGTGGGGCCGCTGTCGATGGCGGAGTACCTGGGGCTGCGCTGCCGCTACCTGGACACGACCGAGATCGGCGGCTCGTCGTACCTGTCGCACGTCGGGCACGCCGCCGCCGCGATCGCGGCGGGCAAGTGCCGGGTCGCGCTGTGCGTCATGGGCGGACGCCCGCGCAGCCAGATGCGCGCCGCCGGCCCCGACCTGTCGGGGGCGCCGGAGACGACCTACGAGACGCACTGGGGCATCACCGACACCGTGCACAACTACGCGCTGGCCGCCATGCGGCACATGCACGAGTTCGGCACGACCGGCCGTCAGCTCGCCGAGGTGAAGGTGGCCGCGTCGCTGCACGCCCAGCACAACCCGAACGCGTTCCTGCGCAAGCCCGTCACCGTGGACGACGTGCTGGCCTCACCGATGATCAGCGATCCGCTGCACCGGCTGGACTGCTGCGTGATGACCGACGGTGGTGGCGCGGTGGTCGTGGCCGCCAAGGAGGTCGCCCGCGATCTCCCGCGCCGCTCCGCCGCGATCCTCGGTCACGGCGAGGCGGCCAAGGGCACCGGCAACGGCCGCGTCGACCTCTCCCACACGGGGGCGGTCTGGTCGGGCCCTGCGGCCTTCGCCGAGGCCGGGGTGACCCCCGCCGACATCGACTACGCCTCCATCTACGACTCCTTCACCATCACCGCCCTGCTCGCGCTGGAGGACCTGGGGTTCTGCGAGAAGGGACAGGGCGGCCCGTTCGTCCAGGACGGCACGCTGGTCGCCCCGCACGGCCGCCTGCCGATGAACACCGACGGCGGCGGGCTGTGCAACAACCAGCCCGACAACCGGGGAGGAATGGCACGGATGATCGAGGCGGTACGCCAGTTGCGCGGCGAGGCCGCGACGGAGGTCCAGGTCCCCGACTGCCGCCTGGCGATCGTGCACGGCTCGGGCGGCAGGCTCGCCACCCGAAGCTCCGCCGCCACCCTGATCCTGGGGCGTGAGGACGCATGAGCACATCACTTCCCGAAGCCGGGTTCACCCCGGCGGGAGCGGACGAGGCGTTCTGGGCGGCGACCGCCGAAGGACGGCTGACGCTCACCCGCTGCGAACCGTGCGCCACGGTGATCTGGTACCCGCGGCCGTTCTGCCCGCAGTGCGGCGGGCGTGACCTCACCCGGTTCGCGGCGTCGGGCGAGGCGACCGTCTACTCCTACACGGTGGTGCGCAAGGCGCGCGGCGACTACCGGGAGCTGACGCCGTACGTGGTCGCCTACGTCGAGCTGGCCGAGGGGCCCAGGATCCTGACCAACATCGTCGGCTGCGACCCGGCCGAGGTGCGCATCGGCCAGGCCGTGACGCTGGTCTTCGACCCTCCCAGGCCCGATGACGGGGAGGGGGTCCGCGCCCGGCTGTACCGCTTCCGCCCGAAGGACTGAGGCGGTTCAGTCGCCCAGGCGGTCGGCCACGGTGAGCCAGTCGAGCTCGACCGACTCCTTCTCGCCCTGGAGGGTCTTCAGCTCGGCGTCGAGCCCCGACAGGCGCTCGTAGTCGTCCGCCGCGCCCGCCATCGCGGTGTGCAGGGCCGTCTCGCGCTCGGCGAGGCGGTCCAGGCGGCGCTCCAGGCGGGTCAGCTCCTTGCGCAGTTCGCGCTCCTCCTTGGCCGACATGCCCTCCTGGGCCGGGGCGGCGGGAGCGGGCGCCGGAGGCGCCGACGGGGTGGTGGCGGCGGCCCGGCGGGCCAGGTACTCGTCCACGCCGCCCGGCAGCAGCGACAGCCCGCCGTCGCCGAGCAGGGCCAGCGAGTGGTCGGTGACCCGCTCCAGGAAGTAGCGGTCGTGGCTGACCACGACCAGCGTGCCCGCCCAGCCGTCGAGCAGGTCCTCCAGCTCGTTCAGGGTCTCGATGTCGAGGTCGTTGGTGGGCTCGTCGAGCAGCAGCACATTGGGGTCGTCCATCAGCAGCCGCAGGATCTGCAGCCGCCGCCGCTCGCCGCCAGAGAGGTCGCCGATGACCTTCCACTGCGCCTCGCCCCGGAAGCCGAGGCGCTCCAGGAGCTGCGAGGCCGTCCACTCGCGCTTGCCGACCTTGATGTACTTGCGGATCTCCTCGACGACCTCCAGCACCCGCCGCCCGGGTTCCAGCTCGGCCAGCTCCTGCGACAGGTGGGCCAGCCGGACCGTCTTGCCCCGCACCACCCGCCCGCTGTCGGGCCGGACGGTGTCGGCGAGCAGCCGCAGCACCGTGGACTTGCCGGAGCCGTTGACGCCGATCAGGCCGATCCGGTCGCCGGGGCCGAGCTGCCAGGTGCAGCGGTCGAGCACCAGCGGGCCCGCGCCAGGACCGCCCGCGTGCAGCGTGACGTCTTCCAGGTCGTAGACCGTACGGCCGAGCCGGGCCGACGCGAAACGGACGAGCTCCACGTCGTCACGCGCGGGCGGCTCGTCGGCGATGAGCGCCTGGGCGGCCTCCACCCGGAACTTGGGCTTGCTGGTGCGGGCGGGCGGCCCCCGGCGCAGCCAGGCGATCTCCTTGCGCATCAGGTTCTGCCTGCGCTCCTCGGCCGCCGCGGCGATGCGCGCGCGCTCGGCCTTGGCCAGCACGTAGGCGGCGTATCCGCCCTCGTAGCGCTCGACCGTGCCGTCCACGACCTCCCAGGTGCGAGTGGAGACGGCGTCCAGGAACCAGCGGTCGTGGGTGACGACCAGCAGCGCGGACCTGCGCGCGGTGAGGTGCCCGGCCAGCCAGTCGATGGCCTCGATGTCGAGGTGGTTGGTGGGCTCGTCGAGGATGATCAGGTCGTGCTCGCCGATGAGCAGCCGGGCCAGCGCCGTACGGCGACGCTCGCCGCCCGACAGGTTCCCCGCCCGCGCGGTGAGGTCGATGCCGCCGAGCAGCCCGCCCAGGATCTCCCTGGTGCCCTGGTCGCCCGCCCACTCGTGCTCGGCGAGCCCGCCGAGCACCGCCTGCTCGACCGAGCGCTCGGGGTCGAGGTCGTCGCCCTGGCTCAGCACCCCGACCCGCAGCCCGCGGTTGTGGGTGACGCGGCCGGAGTGGGGCTTCAGCACGCCCGCGATCACGGAGACGAGCGTGGTCTTGCCGCCGCCGTTGCGTCCCACGACGCCGATCCGCTCGCCCGCGGCGATGCCGAGCGAGACGTCGCGCAGCAGCGGCGCGGGGCCGTACGCGTGGGATACCGATTCGAGATTGACCAGATTCATGGCGTGTTTCAGGTTATCGCCGACCGGAGGCGACCGCGTCCGGCTCGTAGCCCAGCGCGCCGCGCACCGGGCCGTGAGCGGTGACGGCGGCGCGGCACACGGCCGAGCCGGTGAGCGCGCTGCGCAGGTCGTCGGCCCCGGACTCGCTCGCGACCAGGAAGGCGCAGGTAGGGCCGGAGCCGGAGACGATCGCGCCGAGCGCGCCGCGTTCGCGTCCGGCGTCGAGGGTGGCGGCCAGCGAGGGCCGCAGGTCCACGGCGGCCTCCTGCAGGTCGTTGGTCAGCTCGGCGCCGAGCGCGTCGGCGTCGCCGTCGCGCACGGCCGCCATCAGCGCGGTGCTCTCCCTGGGCGGCCCGACCCGCTCGCCACGGGACTCGCGCAGGCGGTCGCAGCGGCCGTAGACGGCGGGCGTGGACAGCCCGCCCTCGGCGAGGGCGAACACCCAGTGGAACCGGCCGCCGGTGGTGACGCCGGTCAGCTTCTCGCCCCGGCCGGTGCCGACGGCGGTGCCGCCGAACAGCGCGAACGGCACGTCGCTGCCGATCCCGGCGGCGATCTCCAGCAGCTCGGCGGAGGACAGCCCGAGTTTCCACAGTTCATTGCAGGCGACCAGGGCCCCGGCGGCGTCGGCGCTGCCGCCCGCCATGCCGCCCGCGACGGGGATCGACTTGCGGATGGTGAGCCGGGCGGCCAGCGGCCGTCCCGCCCGCTCCGCGAGCGCCCGCGCGGCCCGGATCGCGAGGTTGTCGTCGCCGAGCGGCACCTCCTCCGACCGGTCGCCGATCACCTCGGTCGAGAAGGACCCGGCCGCCGTGGCGGTGACGTGGTCGTAGATCGAGACGGCGTGGAAGATGTTGACGAGGTCGTGGTAGCCGTCATCGCGCAGCGGGCCGACGGCGAGCTGCAGGTTGACCTTGGCCGGTACTCGCACCGTCACGGAGTCCATCGGGGTGCTCGTCACTCCTCGCCGTGTCCGTGGCCCCGTCATCGAGGCCGCGTCGTATCGTAGCGGCCCCCGCACCGGGCGTGGGACTCGCCGGGACCGGCTCCTGGGCGCTCGGCGTCCCCGGGACGGCCGGGGGCTTGGCCTGCGCTTCCGGGCGTCCCTTGGGCCCCTGCCAGAGCGGCGGGCCGGCGGGCGGCGCGGCGGGTTTGCGCCCCGGGCGCACCGCGCCCCGGTAACGGTGGCTGTAGTACGACGAGGCCAGGTAGTCGGTGGTCCTGACGACGTCTCCGGTCTGTGGGGCGTGGACCATGACGCCGTCGCCCAGGTGCACCCCGACATGGTCGGGGTCGCCCTTGGGCGCGCCGAAGAACACCAGGTCACCGGGCATGAGCCGCTTCCTGGGGATGCGGCGGCCCTGGCCGAACTGGGTGCCGGTGTAGTGGCCGATCGTGACGCCCGCCTGCGCCCAGGCGTACAGGGACAGGCCCGAGCAGTCGAAGCCGACCGTGCGCCTGCCGTGCCCGATGCCGCGCGTGGCGCCGCTCGCTGCGCCGCCGCCCCAGGAGAACGGCACACCGATCATGCTGAGCGCGGCGGTGGCGGCGAGACGGCCCCGCGCCAGGCGGGCGGCCTTGGCCGGGGAGACCGGGGAGACCGGCGTCGCCTCGGCCGTTTGCAGCGCGGTGGTGTCGTATGACCAGTGCACCGACACCCCTCCGAACGCGAGCAGCACATCTGGTGTTTCCGGCCGATTCAGCGCGTACGACAGGGCGAGCGAAATCGGTCCGCCCGCGTTCTGCGCGTCACCGGTGACCGGCGTGGGATCGGCCGGCGCGAACAGCCAGATCGCCGATCCGACCGCCGCCACCTGCGCCCACACGAAACCAGGTGAGATCATCATGCGCCTGGTCTTACCCCGCGAATGAGCCGTTTACAGGGAAAGCGACAGACCGTAAATATCAAGCACTGTCAGAAAAAAGCGGAATCACTCCGCCAAAGGACGATGCTCCGCCACCCTCGCGAAATCCTCCACCGTCAGCCGCTCGCCCCGGTTCGCCGGATCGACCTCCGCCGCCCGCAACGCCCGCTCCGCCGCCGCCGGCGACCCCGCCCAGCCCGCCAGCGCGGCCCGCAGCGTCTTGCGCCGCTGCGCGAACGCGGCGTCCACCACCGCGAACACCTCCTGCCGCGAGGCCGTCGTCGCGGGCGGCTCCCGCCGGGCCAGCGCCACCAGGCCGGAGTCCACGTTCGGCACCGGCCAGAACACACTGCGCCCGACCGGCCCCGCCCTGCGCACCTCGGCGTACCAGGCGGCCTTCACCGACGGCACGCCGTACACCCGCGATCCCGGCCGCGCGGCCAGCCGGTCGGCCACCTCCGCCTGGACCATGACCAGTCCCTTGCGCAACCCGGGCAGCGTGGCGAGCAGGTGCAGCACGACCGGCACGGCCACGTTGTAGGGCAGGTTGGCGACCAGCGCGGTAGGCGGCGGCCCTGGCAGGTCCGCCGCGGCCACCCGCAGGGCGTCGGCGTTCACCACGTCGAGCCGCCCGGCCAGCTCGGGCGCGCGCGCCGCGACCGTCTCCGGTAGCTGCCCGGCCAGCACCGGATCGATCTCCACCGCGACCACGCGGGCCGCCTCCGGCAGCAACGCCAGGGTGAGCGAGCCCAGCCCGGGCCCCACCTCGATGACGACATCACTCGGGTCGAGCCCGGCGGTACGGACGATCCGCCGCACGGTGCCACCGTCGATCACGAAGTTCTGCCCGAGCTTCTTCGTGGGGCGCAGATCAAGTTTCTCCGCCAAACTACGTATCTCAACCGGCCCCAGCAGGCTCACAATGTCACTCCGTTACCTTTAGTGCGCTCAAGTGAGCACACGAGCAGCAGTCCCGCCTTGCGGTGGGACGGTCCCGGTCTGACCGGTGGATGCCGTGCCGGGTTCACGCTTCACAGCCACCTGCCCGCCGGGGCGGGGCTTCCGGTCGGCTCCACGTGCTGCCACCGAGCCACTCCCGGCGGTGTCGAGCTGCGCCGCCAGAGCGGCCAAGTTGCGTGCGGCATTGACGTCCCGGTCCATGACCAGGCCGCACGTCTCACAGGGGTACTCACGCTCGGACAGGGCCAGCTTGGCTTTCACCAGGCCACAACCCGAGCAGGTCTTCGAGGACGGATACCAGCGGTCGGCCACGACCATCCGGCCGCCGTTCCATGCGGTCTTGTACGCCAACTGGCGACGGATCTCGGCGAACCCGGCGTCGGCGATGTGCCGGGCCAGCCTTCGGCCGGTGAGCATACCTGCGACGTTGAGGTCTTCGACCACGACCGTGCCGTGCTCGCTGGCCAGCCGGGTGGTGAGCTTGTGCAGGCCGTCGCGGCGCAGATTTCCCACGCGGGCGTGAGCGCGGCCGAGCCGGTTCGCCGCCTTCCGCCAGCGGTAGGTGCGTTCCGCCGCCCGCTGGTCCATCACCGCCATGACCCGCGCCAGCGCCCAGTTGTGCGCGACCCGGGCGGCCCCGGCATGCGCGAGCACGTCACGCTCCTGCCCTGGGGTGAGGTCCAGGGCGAACCGATACGCCTGAATCGTCTTCACGCTGGGCGGTCCCATGTGGCCGCCCGCACCGGGGGCGGTTCGCAGCGGCACATCGACCGTACGGGCGGGCACGAGGAGACCTGCCCGACATCCGGGTTCGCACTGGTCAGCAATTCACCACCATGATGAGCCGACCAAACCGGTACGTTGGAACGGGCAGCGTCCCAGCCGCGTACTCCCACCGCGCGGTCACATACGAAACCCCGATTACCGCTGCCCCCTCCCTTCAAGTTCACGCCGACAACTATACGGCGCTACATATTGTTAGAAACCTCTAACACGCCAACAGTCGTCGCCCCCATGTCATCCGTCCAAGTGTCCCGCACCGAACCATCGGACAAGGAGTCGTGGCCGTAGATCCGACGGATGGCCGAACCTGCACGAAAGGATCCATCGTGGATAACGTTGCCTTACGGGGGCGCAACGGAGACGACCAAAACTCCACAGCGGGAGCAAGCGCGAAGATGACCACGGACCCTGGTGCGGAACGCCTGAACGAGACGGATCCCGAGACGATCGGACCATACAGGCTGCTGGGCCGCCTCGGGGAAGGCGGGATGGGCACCGTCTACCTGGCCGTCGCCCCGACGGGGCGGCTGGTGGCGGTGAAGGTGGTGAAGGCCGAGTTCGCGGTGGTGCCCGGCTTCGCCACCCGGTTCCACGCGGAGGTGGACAACGCCCGCCGGGTCGCCTCGTTCTGCACCGCGCAGGTGCTCGACAACGGCGACGACGGCGAACGCCCGTACATGGTGACCGAGTACATCGAGGGCCTGCCGCTGTCGCGGCAGATCACCCGGTACGGCGCGCTGGAGCCCGGCCCGCTGCACGGCGTGGCGCTCGGCGTCGCCGCCGCGCTGGCCGCGATCCACGTGGCCGGGCTGGTCCACCGCGATCTGAAACCCGCCAACGTGATCCTTTCCATCTCCGGCCCACGAGTGATCGACTTCGGCATCTCCAGGGCCCTGGACCGCACGCAGGGCGTCACGCTGTCCGGCGAGCTGCTCGGCAGCCCCGGCTGGTGGGCTCCCGAGCAGGTGCGCGGCCTGGCGATCACCCCGGCCGCCGACATCTTCTCCTGGGGCTGCCTGGTCGCCTACGCGGGCAACGGCCGTCACCCCTACGGGCGCGGCGACGCGATCACGCTGGCCACCCGGGTGCTGAACGGCCAGCCCGACCTGGGTGTGCTGCCCGCCCCGCTGAACGAGCTGGTGCGCCGCGCCACCTCCCAGGACCCGGCCGAACGCCCGACCGCGCAGGAACTGGTGCTCGCGCTGGTCGGCGGTGGCATCGCCGCCCCGGCGCCGGCCTTCGTCCCCGAGGAGAGCCCGCCGACGCTCGTCGCCGACGAGATGCTCGCCGAGTCCTGGCAGCCGCCGTCCAACATCGGCGGTGAGGTCACCCAAACGCTCGGTCGGCTCGGGCTGCCGAGCCCGCCGGGCGGCCCCGACACGCTCGTCCCGTTCGAGCAGGGCCTGCCGGACGTGCAGTACACGACCACCGCACCGACCCCGAAGGATCCCAGGCCGCCGCGCACGGGCGGCAAGCGCTGGCTGCTCGCCGCCGCCGCGGCCGTCACCGCGCTCGCCGTCACCGGGGCCGTGCTGGTGATCACCCAGGGCCGCGGCACCGTCGCGTCGCCGCCGGGCAAGAGCGCCCCCGTGGTCGCGAACCGGGTGACCGACGTCGGCCGCAGGATGCCGCTCGGCCCCTTCGTCACGGACCCGCAGCTGGTCATCCCACAGCCGCCGTCCTGCGGCCTGACCAGCTACGGCGAGGCCACCCCCCGGCGCGGCCGGTTCTGCGCGGTGCGGTGGGTGCTGCTGAACACCGGAGGCGAACTGGTGGCGCTCGACCCCGGGCCGATCACGCTGTTCGACGACCGGGGCGCGGGCCACGACCCCGAACCGGTCTCCACGACGCTGCCCTCGGCCCTCACCCCCGGCGCGAAGGTGGACGGCGTGCTGGTCTACGACCTGCCGCCGAGCCGGAGCCCGGCCAAGCTCAGCGGCCGTCTGATCGACGGCGGACGCCAGATCGAGGTGCGGCTGTGATGCGGCCCCTGGTCGCCGCGCTGGCGATCCTGCTGCTGCCGATCGCACCGGCCGCCGGGACGGCTCGGGCGGCCGACTGCGTGAGCACCAAGGCACCGCGCGACTTCGACGGCGACGGCCTGGACGACATCGTCGTGGGCGACCCGTTCGCCGACGCCGGCGGCCAGGCGGGCGCCGGCGCCGTCCAGGTGACGACGGGCACCCCCGTCGCGACCAAGCCGTCGGTGATCACCGTGCCGGAGGCCGCCCCCGGCGACTCCTTCGGCTGGTCGGCGGCGATCGGCCACTTCGACGGCGACCGGTGCGCCGACCTGCTGGTGGGCGCGCCGTACGCGGACAGCGGCGGGCTGCGCGACGCGGGCGCGGCCTACATCGTGTACGGCGGCACCCGCCGCACCGAGCGCCTGACCGCCCCCGAGCCGCAGCAGGACGCGCACTTCGGCTGGTCGGTCGCCTACACCCCCGAGGGCGAGGGCGTGGTGGCCATCGGCGCGCCGCACGAGGACGACGCCGGGGTCCGCGACGCCGGGGCCGTGTACGTGCGCGCCGCCGCCTCCTCCTCCGAAGCGCCCCTGCGGATCACCCAGAACGGCGAAGGCGTGCCGGGCAACAGCGAGGCGGGCGACATGTTCGGCTGGGCGCTGGCCCTGGGACGGCTGGCGGGCGACGCCGCCGGGGTGGACCTCGCGGTCGGCGTGCCGTACGAGAACGAGGACGGCGCCGGACGCCAGGACGGGCAGGGCATGCTCGACACCGGCGCGCTCATCGTCGTGTTCGACCCGCTCACCGGGGGCCGCTCGGGCGTCAGGTGGGGGCTCACCGAACTCGGCGAGGCGGGCGAACCGGTCAAGCCCGGCTCCGGCGACCGTTTCGGCTACGCGCTGGCCGCCGCCGGGGGACGGCTGGCGGTGGGCGCTCCCCTGGCCGACGCCGGGAGCGTCCCCGACGCGGGCCTGGTCCACGTCTTCCGCTCCACGGGCGGGCGCGAGCTGGTCAAGGGCGACACGATCCGCCAGGGCGACGGCTCGACCGAGGGCACGGCCGCCACCGGCGACGGCTTCGGTTTCTCCGTCGCGCTCACTGCCGGCCCCGACGCCCAGGACGTACGGCTGGCCGCCGGAATCCCGTTCGACGGCCCGGAACGGCGCGGCGCGGTACAGCTCGTGCCGCTGGCCGACCGGGCGGGCGACCGGCTGCTGACCTCCCCCACGCCGCGTCCCGACGAGCACTTCGGCTGGGCGGTGGCCTTCACCGGCAACCGTCTCGCGGCCGGTGCGCCAGACTCGGGCACAGGCTCGGGCGGTGGCGGCGCGGTGGGGCTGCTTGGCCGCAACGAGGGGGCGTTCACACAGGTGGCGCCCGCACCAGGCGGGGGCGGCGCGCCGGTGGACTTCGGAGCGTCGCTGGCCGGGTGAGCCCGGCCCCCGTCTAGCGACCTGTCGAGCGACCTCGCCGGGGCCTCGCCGGGGCCTCGCGGGCCCTACCAGGGGCCGAAGGCGGCCTCGCCGTTCGCGTTGACGTGGGCGGCGAGGCGCTCGACCGGGAGCGACTTGACCTCGGCCAGGCAGCGCACGGTGAGCGGCAGCAGCGCGGGCGCGTTGGGCCTGCCCCGGTGCGGGACCGGCGGCAGGTAGGGCGCGTCGGTCTCGACCAGCAGCAGCTCGGCGGGGGCCACGGCGGCGGCCTCGCGCAGCCCCCCGGCGTTCTTGTAGGTCAGCGGGCCGGAGAAGGACATGAAGTAGCCGGCCTCGGCGCACGCCTTGGCGAGGTCGGCGTCGCCGGAGAAGCTGTGGAACACCACGACCTCGGGCGGGCCCTCCTCGGCGAGCACCCGAAGCACGTCGTCGTGGGCCTCGCGGTCGTGGATGACCAGCGCCTTGCCGGTGCGTTTGGCGATCTCGACATGCGCCCGGAACGACGCCTGCTGATCGCCCTTCTCCGCCCAGTCGCGGTAGTAGTCGAGCCCGGTCTCGCCGACCGCCCGCACCTCGGGCAGCCCGGCCAGTTCCTCGATGGCGGCCAGCACCTCGGGGGTCGCCTCATGCGCCGCGTTGGGGTGCACGGCGACCGCCGCGTAGACGTCGGCGTGCGCGGCGGCGGCCTCGGCGCACCACCGCGAGGACGCCAGGTCGTAGCCGACGGTGACCAGCCGGGTCACGCCCGCCTCGCGGGACCGCGAGACGATCGCCTCCACCGTGCGCCGGTCGGCCTGCGCGGCCTGGGCCAGCGGGTCTTCGTTGGCGGCGGCCCGCTCGCCGACCATCACGTCGAGGTGGCAGTGGCTGTCGAAGACCTCCGCCTCCAGGGGAGGAGGCGGAGGCTGCGAACGGCCGCGCGTCACGGCACGCTCACCCGCCCATCCGGGCCAGCTCCTCATCCACGACCTTCGGGTCGAGTTTCGGGAACAGCGGCGTCGGCGGGGCCAGCGGGACGCCGGCGGCGATCGGCCGGTGCTCCCAGCGGGCCGCGCCGGTGTAGTCGCCGGTGATGATCGGGTAGTCGCGCCCGCCCTCTTCGCTCACGTCGTGGATCTCCGGCATGCCCGACCAGACGCCCTCGCCGCCGAGCATGGCGTGGATCTTGTTGGAGGAGGTGGGCAGGAACGGCGTCAGCATCGTTTTGACGTCGTCGACCACCTGGAGCGCGGTGTGCAGGATGGACTTCTGCCGCTCGGGGTCGCCCTTGAGCTTCCAGGGCTCCTGCTCGGCCAGGTAGCGGTTCGCGTCGCGCACGACGTCGAGCGCCTGCGTCGCGGCGTTCTTGAACCGGGACCGGCCGAGTTCCTCGCCCACCGGGGCGAAGGCGGCCCGGGAGCGGGCCAGCAGCGCCCGGTCGGCGTCGGTGAGGTCACCGGCGGCCGGGATCACGCCGAAGTTCTTGGAGGCCATCGAGATCGACCGGTTGACCAGGTTTCCCCAGGCCGCGACCAACTCGCCGTTGTTCCGGTTGACGAAGTCGTTCCAGGTGAAGTCGGTGTCCTGGGACTCGGGCCCGGCCACCGCGATGTAGTAGCGCAGCGCGTCGGCGTCGTAGCGGGCCAGGAAGTCGCGGACGTAGATCACGACCTGGCGCGAGGAGGAGAACTTGCGCCCCTCCATGGTCAGGAACTCGCTGGAGACGACCTCGGAGGGGAGGTCGAGGGCGCCGAGCGCGCCGGGCTTGCCGTCGCGGGCGCCCTGGCCGTTGTAGCCGAGCAGCATCGCGGGCCAGATCTCGGCGTGGAAGACGATGTTGTCCTTGCCCATGAAGTAGTAGCCACGGGCGTCGGGGTTCTGCCACCACTGCCGCCACGCCTCGGGGTCGCCCGAGCGGCGCGCCCACTCGATGGAGGCCGACAGGTAGCCGATCACCGCGTCGAACCACACGTAGAGGCGCTTGTCGTTGCGGTCGCGCCAGCCGTCGAGCGGGATGGGCACACCCCAGTCGAGGTCGCGGCTGATCGCCCGGGGCTGGAGGTCGCCGAGCAGGTTGAGCGCGAACTTCAGCACGTTGGGGCGCCACTCGCCCTGCTTCGCCGAAAGGTAGGTGCCCAGGACCTCGGAGAAGGCCGGGAGGTCGAGCATGAAGTGCTCGGTCTCGACGAACTTCGGGGTCTCGCCGTTGATGCGCGACTTGGGGTTGATCAGATCGACCGGATCGAGCTGGTTGCCGCAGTTGTCGCACTGGTCGCCGCGCGCGCCGTCGTAGCCGCAGATCGGGCACGTGCCCTCGATGTAGCGGTCGGGCAGGGTGCGGCCGGTGGACGGCGAGATCGCCCCCAGCGTGGTGCGGGGGAAGATGTAGCCGTTGTCGTAGAGGCCCTTGAAGACCTCCTGGACGACCGCGTAGTGGTTGAGCGTGGTCGTGCGCGTGAAGAGGTCGTAGGACAACCCCAGCGCGGTGAGGTCTTCGGCGATCACCCGGTTGTAGCGGTCGGCCAGTTCGCGGGCGGTCAGCCCCTCCTTGTCGGCCTGCACCTGGATGGGCGTGCCGTGCTCGTCGGTCCCGCTGACCATCAGCACCTTGTTGCCCGCCATCCGCTGGTAGCGGCTGAATACGTCGGAGGGCACGCCGAAGCCCGATACGTGCCCGATATGGCGGGGCCCGTTCGCGTACGGCCAGGCGACGGCCGTCAATATGTGCTGGGACTGGGACATGCTTCCAAGCCTAGAGCCCTCGCGGGCCGCTCCCGAACCGGTTTACGCCTTGGTGGAGGTGGTTTCCTTGGATTCCTCGGCCAGGGCCTCCCTGGTGACCTGTTCGGCGGCCTCCTCCGCGGCGGAGGCGGCGACGTCGGTGGGGGTCTCCTTGGTGCGGCGAATGCCGAGAATGCTGATGAACAGGGCGGCGAAGATCGTCTGGAAGCTCATGATGAGCGCGGTGGCCGACGGCACGACCAGGCGCAGCGACTCGCGCGGGTTCAGCTCGCTGAAGCCCCTGACCTGCCAGTGGACCAGCGAGGCGACCAGGCCCGCCAGACCCGCCAGGGCCAGCAGCCCGCCGACCACCAGGCCGCGTTCCAGCGTGATCACGTCTACCAGCCGCTTGATCCGCCGGTCTTCCGGCAGGAAGCCCTCCTCGGCCGCGAAGACCTTGGTGAACAGCGCGAACAGCACCGCCTGGAAGCCGATCACCACCATGGCGGAGGCGCCGACCAGAGTGTCGACGTCGAAGGCCAGCTCGCCGATGCGCACCGGGCCGAAGGTCAGCGCGGTGCCCGCGACCACGCCGAGGACCATCATCACCAGGCCGGGGATGAAGAACAGCCAGCGGGGGCTGTAAAGGAGCAGGAAGCGCAGGTGGCGCCACCCGTCGCGCCAGGACCGCAGGTGCGGCGGCCGGGACCGGCCGTCCGGGGACAGGGTGGTCGGGACCTCGCGCACATCGAGGCCCTGCAGGGTGGACTTGACGACCATCTCGCTGGCGAACTCCATGCCGCCGGTCTGCAGCCCCAGGCGGAGGATGGAGTCGCGGCGGAAGCCGCGCAGCCCGCAGTGGAAGTCACCGACCGCCGAAGGGAAGAACAGCCTGCCGATGAAGGAGAGCACCGGGTTGCCCAGGTAGCGGTGCAGCGGGGGCATGGCGCCGGGGGCGATGCCGCCCTTGAACCGGTTGCCCATCACCAGGTCGGCGCCCTCGCGGAGCTGCTCCACGAAAGGGTTCAGGTCGGTGAAGTCGTAGGAGTCGTCGGCGTCGCCCATGATCACGTACCGGCCGCGGGCGGATCGGATGCCGCCGATGAGGGCGTTGCCGTAGCCCTTCTCCTCGACGTGCACGACACGCGCGCCCGCGTCTCTGGCGATCTGCTGTGATCCGTCGGTGCTGCCGTTGTCGGCGATCACCACCTCGCCGTCGATGTCATGCTCACGCATGCAGGCCAGTGCCTTGCGCACGCAGGTCTCCACGGTCTCCGCCTCGTTCAGGCAGGGCATGACCACGGTCAGTTCCACGTCTCAACCCTTCGTTCGCGGCACGTGCAATTTCACTATGATGCCCTCTGACCGGCCGTGTCCGGGTCAAGACCGCCAAACGGCTGGCATCCTTTAACTCATGGTGAGCGTTGTGAACAAGCCGCGGTTGAAGATGCCCGCGGTAGGCAGGGGCATGCGTCCGCTCGCCATACTGCGACGTCATCGGTGGTTCGCCGGTGCGTTCGCGCTCGGCGGCCTGCTGCGGCTGATCACCATGCTCGGCTACCGCCCGGCGCTGTGGTTCAACGACTCTTACGAATACGTCTCGGTCGCGCTGCACCCCTACCGGCCGCATCCCATCCGGCCGAACGGCTACGGCTTCTACCTGCTGGCCATGGAGCCGCTGCACAGCTTCAGCCTGGTGGTGTTCACCCAGCACCTGATGGGGCTGGCCACCGCCGTCCTGGTGTACCTGCTGCTGAGCCGCAAGTTCGGCCTGCCGGGCTGGGGGGCGACCCTCGCCGCCGTGCCGGTGCTCTTCGACGCGTACCAGATCCAGCTAGAGCACCTGATCATGTCGGACGCGCTGTTCATCCTGCTGGTGGTCGGGGTGATCACGCTGGTGCTGTGGCACCGGCGGATGTCCTGGCGCATCGGGGCGGCCGTCGGCCTGCTGTGCGCCTTCACCGCGCTCACCCGCAGCATCGGGCTGGCCATCCTGGCCCTGGTCGTGGTCTACCTGCTGATCAAGCGGGTCGGCTGGCGGCCGATCGCGGCCATGATCACCGCCTGCGCGGTGCCGGTGCTCGGCTACATGGGCTGGTTCGCCAGCACCTACGGCACGTTCGCGATGACCAGCAGCGACGGTCCCATCCTCTACATGCGCACCGCACTGTTCGCCGACTGCCACAAGATGGGCGTCGACAAGCGCGATCTCGACCTCGCGCTGCTGTGCATCGTCGTGCCGAAGGAGAAGCGCGGCATCTCCGGCCAGGGCTTCCTGTGGTGGAACCAGCAGGGGCAGAAGTTCCACATCTTCCCGGCCGGCACCAAGTTCAGCGTGGAGATGAACGAGAACGCCAGCCGGTTCGCGACACGGGCGATCATGTCCCAGCCCGGCGACTACCTGGCGGTGGTGGCGCGCGACTTCTTCCGCGCCTTCCGCTGGGACCGCCCGGTGTTCCCCGACGCCAGCACCTACCTGCAGTACGAGTTCCCGCGCGTGGAGAAACCGCTGCCCTCGTGGGACCTCTACCGGGGCAAGTCCGACTCCGACGCCGAGATCTACGAGCGCGGCTCGGCCGCCACCCAGATCGTCGCGCCGTGGGCCGACTTCATGCAGGGCTACCAGCGGGCCGTCCACCTGCCGGGCATCGTGCTCGGCGGGCTGCTGCTGATCGGCCTGTACGGCGTGGCGCTGCGCTGGCGCAAGCTCGGCGGCCCCGTGCTGCTGCCGTGGCTCGCCGCGCTCGGGCTGATCCTCGCGCCCGCCGCGACGGCCGAGTTCGACTACCGCTACGTGCTGCCCGCCGTACCGCTGGCCTGCCTGGCGGCGGGCATCACGCTGCGCCACGGCGTGCGCGTCCCGGCCCCGCTGCGCCGGGCGCTGACCCACTCACCCGGTGCCACGGGCTCTACTGGCTCTACTGGCTCTACCGGCCGATCCACGAAGGCAGCATCATCCGAGACCGCCACTCCTGATAAGTGAGCAGGTCGCCGACCAGCACCGGGTGCAGCCAGGCGAAGTTGGCCAGCGCCAGCAGGGCGAACGCGCCGACGGCCGCCGCGCCGACCGCCCGCCGGCGCGCGGTGGCGTCGGCGGGGCCGAGGATCAGCCCCGCCACGAGCACCAGGGCGAGCACCATGAACGGGATCAGCGGGGCCATGTAGAAGAGGTACATGGTCCGGTTGTCGGCGAGGGCGTAGTAGAACCACGGCAGCCAGCCCGCGGCGTAGGCGATCAGCACGGCCCCGGCCCGCCAGTCCCGCGTGGCCACGTACCAGGCGATCAGGCCCACCAGGGCGGCCAGCGCGCCGTACCAGATGACCTGCGTGCCGACGCCGTGGATGGCCTGGGAGCACGAGTCGGCCCCACACGCCTTGCTCGACCCCTTGTAGAAGAACGCCACCGGGCGCAGCAGCAGCGGCCACTCCCACGGCTCCGACATGTAGTCGTGGCCGGTCTGCAGGCCGGTGTGGAAGCCGAGGACCTGGCGGTGGTACTCGATCAGGGAGCGGACGGAGTCGAAGACGAAGTAGTACGGCCCCTGCGAGGTGGCCTGCTCCCAGTTGCGGCCGTAGCCGAGCGAGGAGACGAACCACCCGGTCCACGACACCAGGTAGACCCCCGCCGGGATCAGCGCCATGGCAGGGAAGACGCCGGGCAGGTCACGGCGCAGCGCCCCCACGTACGGCCTGCGCACCCCCACCGCGCGCCGGGCCCCGGCGTCCCACAGCAGCGACATGACGGCGAAGGCGATCAGGAAGAAGATCGCGGACCATTTCACCGCGCAGGCCGCGCCCAGGCACACGCCCGCCGCCAGCCGCCACGGACGCCCGCCCAGCCGGGGCCCTTCCGCGCTCAGCGGCGACGACTCGTACCAGGCGACGAGTCTGGCTCTGGCCGCCTCACGATCGGCGACCAGGCAGGCGAACCCGGCCAGCACCCAGAACATCAGGAAGACGTCGAGCAGCGCGCTGCGGCTGAGCACGAAGTGCAGGCCGTCGAGCGCCAGCAGCAGACCGGCCAGGCAGCCCAGCACGGTGGAGCGGGTCATCCGCCGCGCCACGCGGGCCAGGATCAGGATGGACAGCACACCCACCAGCGCCGCGACGAACCGCCAGCCGAACGGGTTCATCCCGAACAGCCACTCGCCCGCGCCGATCATCCACTTGCCCAGCGGCGGGTGCGCTACGTAGTCGGGGCAGGGCGACGCCTCCGGGGGTGTGCACCGCTCCCAGATGTTCAGGTCGCCCTTGAGGATCGCGCGGTCGGCGATCGGGTCCTGGTTGCTGCCGAGCGTCTTGCGCTCGACACCGAAGTTGACCAGCGCCCACCCGCCCTTGGCGTAGTAGGTCTCGTCGAACATGACCGCGTGCGGGCGGCCCAGATCGGTGAAGCGCAGGATCGCCCCGAACAGGGTGACGCCCAGCGGTCCCAGCCAGCCCCACAGCGGACTGCCGGGCATCGGCGGTATCAGGCGTCTGGGAGAGATGTCGGCAACTGGCACGGAACGCACCCTATGCGGGGATGATCCGTCAAGCACGATGAACGACGTCGTACAACTCCCGTTTGGGCACTCCCGCCGCCTTCGCGACGTCGGCCACCGCCTGCTTGCGCGACATGCCCGCCGCCGCCAGGCGCTCGACCTCGGCGGCCAGCGCGGCGAGGTCGGGCGGCCCCGTGTCGGGCTCGTGCCCGGCGACCACGATGGTGATCTCGCCCTTCACGCCCGGCTCCGCCCAGGCGGCCAGCACGGCGAGGCCGTCGCGGCGAATCTCCTCGTAGGTCTTGGTCAGCTCGCGGCACACGGCGGCCCTGCGGCCCGGCCCGAACGCCTCGGCCATCGCGGCGAGGGTCGCGGCGAGCCGGTGCGGGGCCTCGAAGAAGACCATCGTGCGCTCCTCGCCCGCCAGGGCGGCCAGCCTGCGCGCCCGCTCGCCCGGCTTGCGCGGCGGGAACCCCTCGAAGCAGAAGCGGTCGCTGGGCAGCCCGGACACGGCCAGCGCGGTCGTCACGGCCGACGGGCCGGGCAGCGCGGTGACCGTCACCCCCGCCTCCACGGCCAGCCGGGTGAGCCGGAACCCGGGGTCGGACACGCCCGGCATCCCCGCATCGGTGATCACCAGCACGGTGGCCCCCTCGCGCAGCACCCCGACCAGCTCCTTCGCCCGCTCGGCCTCGTTGGCGTCGTAGTACGACACCACCCGCCCCCCGATCGTCACCCCGAGGTCCGCCGCCAACCGCCGCAGCCGCCGCGTATCCTCCGCCGCCACCACGTCGGCCCCGGCCAGCGCATCGGCGAGCCGCGGCCCGACATCCCCCACCTGCCCGATCGGCGCCCCGGCCAGCACCAGCTTCCCCAACTCCGTCACGCCTACATCCTCCCAGTCCCCTGCCGCGCACGAAGCGGGGATCACACCGCCTGGGAGCGGGCGAGGCGGTAGAACAGCCCGTCCCGCTGTGCCATGAGTTCCGCCGGGGTACCGGACTGGACGATCCGGCCGCCGGACATGACGATGACCCGGTCGGCCCGGATGACGGTGGACAGGCGATGGGCGACGACCACGCGGGTGGCCCGGAGACGGCCGGTGCTTTCCGTGACGACCGCCTGGGCCTCGTTGTCGAGCGCGCTGGTGGCCTCGTCGAAAAAGAGGATCTTGGGCTGGCGGATCAGGGCCCGGGCGATCATCAACCGCTGCCGCTGACCGCCGGACAGCCCCGGGGCTCCGTCGGCGACCGGCGTGCGCATGCCCATGGGCATGCGTTCGATGTCCTGGGCGAGCCCGGCCGCGCGTGCGGCGGCCCATGCCTCATCCATCGTGTACGGCTCCGCGCCGCAGATGTTGCTGAAGACGGTGCCCGCGAAGGGCTGAGCGTGCTGCAGGACGACTCCGCACTGCCGCCGGACCTCCAGCAGGTCGAGCCGGCCGAGATCGGCTCCGTCATAGCGCACGGTGCCCGTGGTCGGCCGCTCGAAGCCGATGAGCAGCCGCAGCACGCTCGACTTGCCGCAGCCGGTGGGGCCGACGATGGCGACGAACTCACCGGCGCCGATCTTCAAGGAGATGTCGTCGAGCACGAGCGGCCCGTCGTCCGCGTAGCGCAGGGAGACACCGGAGAGTTCGATGTCGCCGGTGAGCGTCTCCGGTGCGACGCTCGCCTCGGCGACCTCGGGCGGTTCGGTCAGCAGGGGCCGGACCTTCTCGAACATCGGAACCACCTGGCCGACCGACGACACAGCGGTCACCAGCTGCGTCGCCGCCGCGAGCAGCGTGGTGAACGCCATGAGGAACGTGACGAAGCCGGACAGCGACAGAGTCCCCATGGCCGGTCCGGCGAGCAGCAGGAACAGCAGGAACGTGCCGATGGGCACCGTCACCGTGTTGATCAGCGTGATGGCCGACTGGCCGCGCTGTAATCTGCGGTACAGCGCGCGGCTTTCGGCGAAGGTGAACGCCCACCGCGCGTAGGCGTACGTCTCCGCGCCCGCGACACGTAGCTTGGGCAGCCCTCGCAGGGTGTGGAACACCTGGTCGGAAAGCCGATACTCCACCTCGACCAGCTCGCGCTGCCACCGCAGCCGCCGTACCGCGATGTACGCGAAGGCGGTGCCGTGGACCAGCACGACCGACACCGCCAGCAGCCCCAGCGAAGGGCTGTAGGCGATGAGGAGAGCCAGGTTGACCACCCCGAGCAGGACGGCGTTCAAGACGACTGTCGCGATGCCGGTCAACTGCGCGCGAATGGCGTTGATCCCGAGTGCCGCGTTCGCGAGTTCGCCTGTGGAGTAGCGCCGGAAGAAGGTCATCGGCAGGCGGAGCAGCCGATCCCACACCGCCGCCTGGATCGTGGCGTCCAGCCGTCCTTCGAGCCGCACCACGGCCACCGCGTTCACCACGGCGAAAGCGGTCATCACGACACCGGCCATGACCAGCGCCAGGCATGCCTGCACCAGGAGATCGGTGCGGGCCGCCGGAACGTACTCGCCGATGATCCGCCCGCTCAGGATGGGAACGCCCAGGCCCAGCCCGAAGGCCGCCAGCCCGGTGATCAGCAGGCGGGCCAGGTCGGCCCCGGCGCCGCGCAGGCCGAAGCCCAGCAGTCGCAGCCCGCCGACGCGCTCGGGCGGCAGGGACCGGTAGAACATCACGGCTTCGGGGCTCAGGTCCCGCGCCGTCGTCTCCGTGGCCCGCCGGCGCGTGCCGTCCGGATCCACGATGTCGTAGCCACCGCGCCGCCAGAGCAGGGCGACCGGAGTCCGGTCGCCCGCCCGATGGGCGAGCAGGGGGCCGGCCTCGTTCAGCCACCATGCCCCGGCCAGACGAACCGGCCGGGTCCGGACGCGCGAGGCCGTGGCGATCCTGGTCACGGCGTCCACCCGGCCGTCCGCGGGGCCGTGCGGGAGCCGTACATCCGTGATGCCCACGGCCCGGCAGACCAGACGGCACACAGCCAGGGCGGCGTCGACGTCTCCGGCCGATGCGGCGACACCCCCGACACCCCCGACACCGACACCGCCGTCACCGCCGGCAGGAGGTCGCGCGTGCGACGCCCGCGCGGCGTCCGCGAGCACCGACACGGCCTGCCGCATCGCCCCCTCGCTGGCCTGACGCCCGGCCTGGAGACGATCGCCGTCGACCCGGCGTTTGTCGTCGATCCATCGGTCCAGGGCGACCATCGCGTCGGTGTGGTGCCGGATCAGGATCTCCCACACCATCCCCTTCGCCACCAGCTCTCCGGTCCGCCGCAGGACCAGGTCCGCGTCGGCGACCGCGGCGATCCGATCCCCCTTGGTCAGGGCGATCACCTCTCCGGCCACCCGTTCCGCGTGCCCGCCGATCCCCGTTGGCATGACCCGGCCTGAGTCGATCACCGCCCAGGCCACCCCGTCGCCGAGGACTCCGACGTCGCCCGCCGGCAGGTGAACCTCCCGCACCCCGCCGAAGGCCGCTGGATCATCGCCGGGGAAAGCCTGCCGGACGCAGTCGTGCAGCAGCGTGATCCCATGATCCAGCGCACGGCTCAGCGCCTCGTGCCGCTCGCGCAGCGACTCCTGGTTACGCGCCTGCCCGAGCGGCCACAGCGGCACCTGCCGTACCCGGCAGCCCGGCTCCGTGCGCAGCACCAGCGCGTGCCGCGTCCGGCGGGCGGAGCCGGGGATCACCGTGTCCGCCGTCACCCGGCCGACGAAATGCCACGCGCCGCGCTCGACGGGATCGACGGCGAACAGGTCCGCCGGCGCTCCCTCGATCACCCACACACTGTGCTCGCCGCCCAGCATGACGTGCCGGGCCTCACCGACCCCCAGTTCCTCCCCGAACTCGGCCAGCAGCCCGTCCCGGCCGTGCGGACCGGGCGGCGGCGGGCTCACCCGCAGCTGCCGGGTCCTGCGGCTCGGCTCACCGTCCACGATCAGCTCTCCCGGATCAGGCGGGCGTAGACGGCCCCGAGACGAAGGAGATCGTGGTGCGTGCCGCGTTCGACGACCCTTCCTTGGTCGAGGACCAGGATCTCGTCACTGTCGCGGACCGTGCTGAGCCGGTGGGCGACCAGCACGCAGGCACACCCCCGGCGGCGGAGCCTCGTGATGATCTCCGCCTCCGTCTCCGCGTCGAGGGCGCTGGTCGCCTCGTCGAGGATCAGCAGGCCGGGCGCCCGGACCAGCGCCCTCGCCAGCTCCAGGCGCTGCCGCTGCCCGCCGGAGAAGTTGCGCCCGTCCTGTTCGACGACGCCGTGGATGCCGCCCGGCCTGGCCGCGATGACCTCGTCTAGCCGTGCGTCCCGCAGGGCGGCGAAGACGTCCTCGTCCGGGATCGACGGGTCCCACAGCGTGACGTTGTCGCGTACGGTCCCCTGGAACAGGTAGATCTCCTGATCCACGAACGCGACCGACGCGGCGAGCTCGTCTCGGCCCACCTCCTCGCGGGGCAGGCCGTCAAGCGTGATCCGGCCTTCCCAAGGCTCGCCGAAGCCCGCTATGAGCCTGCTGACCGTCGATTTTCCGCTGCCCGAGCCGCCCACCAACGCGATCTGTTCCCCAGGATGCACCTCGAACGACAGTTCGCGCAGTTGCGGTGGCGACATGCGGTCGTAGCCGAACATCACCGCCTCGAAGCGCAGATGACCCACCAGGCGGTGGGTGGTGCCGGCGGAGGCCCGGCCGAACACGGCGTCCT
Source organism: Spongiactinospora sp. TRM90649 (assembly GCF_029382225.1). Taxonomy (GTDB): domain Bacteria; phylum Actinomycetota; class Actinomycetes; order Streptosporangiales; family Streptosporangiaceae; genus Spongiactinospora. Next base: position 102,705 of record NZ_JARLTC010000035.1, on the reverse strand, counting down.
GCTCGGCCGTCTCGACGTCCCGGATCCGAACCAGGTCGCCGGCCGTGTCCTGCAACGTCGGCACCAGGCCGGCCAGCTCGCCGACCGGCCGCTGCAGACCCGCGACCAGCAGCTGGGCCGCGACGAGCGCCCCCATCGCGAGCTGCCCTTCGATGGACCGCAGGCCGCCGAGCAACAAAACCGCGGCCGCGGACAGGGTGGCCAGGAACAGCCCCAGGGCCGACAGCCCGGCGACCGGAACGGACACGCGCTGCTGCTCGGTCAGCAGGGCGGCCTGCTGGTCGCCCCACCGGCGGAAGTAGCCGCTCTCACCGCCGCTGGCCTTCATGGTCTCGATGAGCTGGAGGCCGCTGAACGCGATGGAGTGCAGTTTCGCCCGTTCCACCAGTTGCCGGGCCACGGCGGCGCGCCGTAGCCGCAGCACCGCCCGTACCAGGACGAGGTTGAGCGACGCCACCGAGATCCCGGCCAGCGCGAGCAGCGGATCGTAGATCCACAGCAGGACGGCGTACAGGCAGGCCGTGACCACACCGGTGATGACAGGCGAGACGGTGCGGGTGAGCGCCGCGGCGATCCGGTGGTGGGCCGCCAGCCGCTCGGCGAGATCGGCAGGGGCGCGGTGGTCGAAGAAGCCGATGGGCAGGCGGAGCAGATGTCGCATGAAGCGGGCACTGTGCCCGATCGAGACGTGCATCTCCGCCTGGAGCAACTGGGTCTGCGAGATCTGCACCAGCGATGCCGTCAGCAGGATCGTTCCGGCCATGAGGGTGAAGAACGACACGAGCGGAGGCGCGCCGCCGGCCGTCAGGATGGTGTCGGCGAACCCCCGGGTGAGAGCCGGGACGACGATGGCGAAGGCCGCCAGCAGCAGGCTCGCCAGCAGCGCCGCGGCCAGGGCGGGGCGGACGCCCCCGAGCCGGTCTCGCACGTCCCGCCAGAGCGAGGACCGGTGACCGCCGGGCCGGAAGCCGGGCCCGGGGGTCAGGGTGAGCACGACGCCGGTGAAGCCGTCGCTGAACTCCTGCGCGGTCAGCACCCGGCGCCCCCGAGCGGGGTCGTTCAGATACACGACGGGCCTGCCCCGGCGGCGCCCGGACCCTTCCCAGACCACGTAGTGGTTGAACTCCCAGAACAGGATGGCGGGCGGCTGAAGCCGGGCGAGCGCCGCCGGGCTCATCTTCTTGCCCGATGCCACCAGGCCGAAGGTCCGGGCGGCCCGCAGCAACTGACCGGCCGTGGCCCCGTTCCGTGAGACCCCGCATCGCACCCGGAGTTCCTGCGGCTCGGCGTGCCTGCCGAAGTGGGAGAGCACCATGGCGAGCGAGGCCGCGCCGCACTCCACGGGTTGCATCTGCAATATCGTCGGAGTCCGCACCGGGCGGTGGGGCGTCGCACCGGCGGTCTTCCCGTCCCGGCTTCGTCGGAGACGGCCCAAGCCGTCGGCGAATGACTTCACGGCAGGATCCAGTCGATCGGCCGCCGGGCGGGCTGGTGGATCGCCCCGGTGACCGCGGTACGCGATCGCAGCCGGGACTCGGCGGTGGCGGATCGGGGCAGTTCCACCATCACCCGCTGGACAGGTCCGCCGGGGCCGGCGAGTCCGGCCAGGTCGTCGTCGCCCACGAACGCCGCGATGTCGTCCTTGGTCCACATGGTGGGGTCGACGTCCGTGACGCGGCCCCGCAGCATGCCGTACGAGCCGGCGGGCGGCTCCATCGTCAGGTCCACCCGCTGGCCGCCGCGTACGGCCGCCGCCTGCGCGACGGGCACGAAGAGCACCGCCACCAGCCGGTCGTCCGGCGCTCCCGCGTACTCGGCCACGGCGAGCGTCTCCCCACGGCGCACGACCTGCCCGTGTCGGATGGGCACCGCGAAGACCTGACCTCGTGTGGGCGCGGTGACCTCGGTCGTGGAGCCGCCGTCGCGGACGGCGGCGATCCGGCCGCCCGGCCGCACCGCATCGCCCGGCCGCACGAAGACGTCGGAGATCTGACCACCGCTGATCGCCTGAATGGGAAAGCTGCCCCGAGGGACCGTCAAGAGCCCCCTGGCCTCCACCGGCATCTGAACGCTGCCGGCGAACGCCCAGAGGACCCCGACGAGGGCGACGGCCGCCACCGCGGCCAGGACGAGCCAGGTACGCGGGCCGGTCAGGCGTACCGGCTGATCGAGGACATCGGACGCCTGGGCGGCCGCCACCGCCTCGCCACGGAATTGAATCAACGGTTTCCCTCTAAAGGGTGTGCTGGGGTGAAAGGCGATGCGCAGCGGAAAACGACCCTCTTCACGTCATGCCGCCGACCGGAACGCGTGCGACGTATCGCACCCGTTCCGGTCGAAAGAGGTTCATCGAACCAGAGAAGAAGGAATCGATCAGATGTAACTATTGATCACGTTACGCATGCGGTGCTCGATGCGCAGCAGGGTGTCCTGGCCGGACTCCCCGACCTGGCCTTCCCAGGCACCGTTGACGGTGTCCAGCTCCTCGTCGGAGAGCGGCACCTCCACGAGGTCGTCCCGCGTCTCGCGGTTCTCGCCCGGCTTCGCCGTCATGACAGTCTCCTCTCCATGGCCGGCGGCCAGGCCGCCCGGCCATCGCACGGATACGAACAGGCAGTCCGAATCGACGCATCCGACACAGCGGCCGACCGGATGTCAACCGGCCGGCCATTCCCCCCACATTCGGCTCGCGTGCGATCGCCGGCCACCAGGAACCTGTTCCACGGGCCGCCCTGACCAGGTTCGCAGGCCATCCATCGCGGACCGGTCCCGCTATTCCCGGCAGGGCCTCCGGTTGACCCGGTTCAACACCTCGCGCGCCGCCACCGCCCGGGGAATTGGATGCCAAAACTGCCTATAAATGCCAATCAATGCACTGCTGGACGGATCGTAGTCGCCCCCACAACCCCGACGCGACCAAGTGAGAAGAACAAGCGACGAGGCCTCTCAAGTACTCATCGATGAGACGTCGAAACGCGATCGCGAGGATCTGGCGCTTTCGCGGGCCGGTGTTCGCACGCCGTGACACCGGGCGCGTTGTCACCATGTTCTGGGAGGATCACTCGGCGGCGGACGCGCTCGAAGTCCCGGCCTCCCACTGAGAGACGGTGGCCCGGATCACCGCGCCGGGATTCCTGACCGGCGAATCACCCATCGAGCGGTTCGAGGTGCACGGGCGCGGCCTCCCGAACGTGCTCCGACAGAGCCGCGGGCAGCGCGATCCGGCGAAGGTCCAGCGGGGCGGGAGGCGGCAGCGGGGCGTGCCGTCCGCTCTCGAACGCCTGGAGGAGGTAGGCGACCAGGCGGCGGGAGGACGCCAAGGTGAGCGCCGGGGACTCGTCGACGAGGCCGGCGATGGCGCGGAAGAGCAGCATGAGGTCGACGATCTCGAAGTCGGGGCGGAGGCGGCCGGTGGCCTTGGCGCGCCGTACCAGTTCCGTCAGCCTTGCCTCGGCGCTCTCGCGGGCGCGCTCGAAGGCGGGGTCGCCGGGAAATCTGGCCAGGAAGGCGGCGGTGAAGCCGCGGTCGGCGGCCTGCATGGCGCACACCTTCTCGACCATCGAGCGGAAGCCGCGCCATGCGTCGGGGTCGGCGAGCGCGTCGTCGAGCACGGCGGCGCACACGGTGAGCTGCTCCGCGAACGCCTCACTCACCAGGGCGGCCCGGGTGGGGAAGCGGCGGTAGAGGGTGGCGACCCCCACTCCCGCCCGTCTGGCGATCGCCGTGAGGGGCACGTCGATGCCGTGCGCGCAGTACGCCTCGCGGGCCGCCCGCAGGATGCGGTCGCGGTTGTCGCGAGCGTCAGCACGCAACCCACGCTCCCCGGCAGGAGTCTTATGAGAAGGCTGATCAGGCATTTCTCTCACTTCCGCGCAAGTGGAGGGCATCGTCCACTTAGCAGGTTAGCGTGACGGCATGACGAAGATGATGAGCGCGGCGCTCTTCGACTCCTACGGTCCCCCAGACGTGCTGTACGTGGGCAAGGTTCCCGTTCCCACGCCCCGGCCCGGTGAGGTGCTGGTCCGGGTCCACGCGGCCTCCGTTAACGGCGGTGAGGCTCACGCCAGGAGTGGCCGGGTGCGCCTGCTGACCGGGAACCGCTTCCCCCAGCGGGTCGGCCTCGACTTCGCCGGCGAGGTCGCCGTCACGACGGCCGGCGGCCTGCGCGAGGGCGACATGGTGTGGGGCACGATGCCCCGCAACCCACGCGCCTTCGGGAGCGTCGCCGAGTACGTCACGGTCCGGCCGAGACAGATCGCGCTCGCCCCTTCCAACCTGACCCCGGTCGAGGCCGTCTCGCTGCTCGCGGGCGGCACCACCGCGCTCACCGCGCTGCGCGACAAGGCGCGGCTGAAGGCGGGCGAACGCCTCCTCGTGCGCGGCGCGAGCGGCGGCGTGGGCAGCGTCGCCGTCCAGTACGGCAAGGCGTTCGGCGCCCGCGTCACCGGTCTCGCGCGCCCGCGCAACCTGGACTTCGTCCGCGAGATGGGCGCCGACGAGGCCCTTGACCACACCACGATCCCCCTGGCCGCGCTGGGCGCCTTCGACGTGATCCTGGACGCGGCCGGCACCCGGCACCGCGAGCTGCGCGGGCTGCTGGCCCCCGGCGGGCGCATGGTGGCCATCGCCTTCGACACGGCCCACATCGCGCGCAGCCTCGGCTACATCGCCGCCTCCGCCGTGCACGGAACGGGCAGGGTGCGCTTCTTCAGCGGGAACCCGTTCCACGACATGTACGCCGAGCTCACCCAATACGTGGAGAGCGGCACGCTACGGCCCGTCGTGGACACCGTCCATCCGCTGTCCGCCGTCGCCGAGGCGCACCGCGCCCTGGAGGCGGGCGGCGTGCGCGGGAAGCACGTGATCCAGATCGTTTGACCTGGTGGGTAAAGACGGCACGGCTGTCCGGTTCCGGACACAGGCGGCACAGCCCTGTCGGAGATCTTGTCAGAACCGCGAAAACCAGAAAACACCCAGGTCAGCGCCGCCGCTGCCGGTATGGCCCAGGTCACCGGGTCGGGCCTCCGAATTAGGACTTAGGTGGTGTTTCTTATCCTCCCGTCGCTCCAGGCCCCGTAACATTGCCCGCGTGGCGGTGACGGACTTCTCTTCCCAGGCTCCCGAGGGCTCCCAGCAGGAGCCCGTGCCGGACGTGCCGCCGAAGTCGCTGCGCGACCGGCTGGTGCCGGCGATGCCGGGCAGCGTCCTGTGGGGCTGGCTGGCCCCGATCGCAGTGGCGCTCTTCGGCGCGGTCCTGCGCTTCTCCCAGCTCGGCCAGCCCAAGGCGATCGTCTTCGACGAGACCTACTACGCCAAGGGCGCCTGGTCCCTGCTCAACTTCGGCGTGGAGCGCAAGGCGCTCGGCACCGGCGAGGATCCCATCGCCGATCGCATGCTGATGAACGGGCAGACCGGCATCTGGGAGCAGTGCTCGCCGCCGACCGCCGCCCCCTGTCCCGACTACGTCGTCCACCCCCCGCTGGGCAAGTGGATGATCGGCGCGGGCGAGTGGCTGTTCGGGATGAACCCCTACGGCTGGCGCTTCGCCGCCGCCCTCGTGGGCGCGCTGTCCATCCTGATCCTGGCCCGCGTGGCGCGGCGGATGACCCGCTCCACCGTGCTGGGCTGCCTGGCCGGTCTGCTGCTGGCGCTCGACGGCCTGCACTTCGTGCTCAGCCGTACCGCGCTGCTCGACGTCTTCCTGATGTTCTGGGTGCTGGCCGGGTTCGCCTGCCTGGTCGCCGATCGTGAGGCGGCCAGGGCCAGACTCGTCGCCTGGTACGAATCCTCGCCGATCGGAGACGAGGGCCCGTGGCTGGGCTGGCGCCCCTGGCGGCTCGCGGCCGGGGCGTGCCTGGGCGCGGCGTGCGCGGTGAAGTGGTCCGCGATCTTCTTCCTGGTCGCCTTCGCGATCATGTCACTGCTCTGGGACGCCGGGGCCCGGCGCGCGGTCGGGCTGCGCAGGCCGTACCTGGGGGCGTTCCACCACGACCTGCCCACCGGGCTGTCGGCGATGGCGCTCACCCCCGCCGTGGTCTATACGGTGTCGTGGACCGGCTGGTTCACCTCCGCACTCGGCTACGGCCGCAACTGGGACCAGGCGGTCTCGGGCGGGCCGTTCTACTTCGTCTTCGACTCGCTGCGTTCATGGGTGCAGTACCAGCTCCAGGCGCTCAGCTTCCACGGCGACCTGGTCTCCAAGCACCCCTACCAGTCCGAGCCGTGGGAGTGGCCGCTGCTGCTGCGCCCGGTGGCGTTCTTCTACGAGTCGCCGCCCAACGCGTGCGGCACGCAGAACTGCTCGCAGGCCATGCTGGGCGTGGGCACGCCGGTCATCTGGTTCGCCTCGCTGGTCGCGCTGGTCGCCATGATCGCCTGGTACGTCTCCTCCCGCGACTGGCGGGCCGGGGCCGTGCTGCTCGGTTACGCCGCGGGGTGGCTGCCGTGGTTCGCCTTCGCCGTCCTGAACAACCGGACCATGTTCCTGTTCTACATGGCCCCGGTGATCCCGTTCATGGTGCTGGCCCTGGTGCTGGCCTGCGGACTGCTCATCGGACGGCCCGACGCCTCGCCCCGGCGGCACATGGTCGGGGCGGCGCTGACCGGCGCATTGGCGCTGCTCGCGCTGGCCAACTTCTGGTGGCTGCATCCCGTGCTGGCCGCCGAGATCATCCCGTACGACGACTGGCACGCCCGCATGCTGTTTAAGAAAGGCTGGATCTGAGCTGAATACGTCGTCTTTATATAGGTTTCCCTAAGGTGGGCGACGTGGGCGAGCCGATACGCACTGGTTTCGGTCATCGTCATGGCCGGGGTCCATACGGCAGACTTCGAGGCATGCCTGCACCGGATGTCGCCGCGCTCCTCAACGAACTGGAGCGTTCCGCACCCGATGTCGTCGAAGACGCCAGGACCGCCGTCGAGTGGCTGACGGGCGGCGAGCCGCTGGAGTCCGTGACGCAGTTGGACGTCTGCGAATTCCTCTGGTACACGCTGCCGCTGAAGGTCAGCGGCGACGAACGCGAGCACGCCGCCATCGCCGACGCCCTCGGGCGGCTGCTCGACCTCGGCGGTCTCACCCGCTACGCCGCGCTGTGCCGTTCGCACACGACCACGCGGATCCTGCGCACCTACGCCCGCGACGGCGACGAGGCGGGCGGCACGGCCTACCAGGCCGCGCTCGACGCCACCGGCGTGCTGCCCCCGGACGTCCCCGATCTGCGGTGGAGTTCGATCATGGGGCCCGAGGAGCTGGGCGCGCACCTGGCGTGCTCGGCGGCCCTGGAGCTGGCGATCGTGTCCGGCGAGCTGGAGCCGGGCTCGCCCACGTGGAAGGACCAGCGCGAGGCGCTGACCCGGCGCTGGCTGACCGAGCCGCGCACCGACCTCGGCGGCGACTGCTGGCTGCACCGCGTGCACGGCGAGCGGCTGAACCGCTGGGTGCTCGGCCGGGGCGCGCAGCGGCGCGAGCTGGCCCAGCCGTTCGAGGTACGCCTGCACGCGCCGGTCCCGCTGCCGGGCGGCGACGTCCTGGGGCCGCTGCGCTGGCTGCTGCGCGGCGCGGCCGACCCCGGCGGGCTGCCGCTGACCAGGAACCACCACCTGTCGCGGGCGCTGAGCACGGAGGCGGCCGATCGGTTCGGCTGGAGCGAGGGCCGCCGGGTGCGCGGCGAATCCGACGTGCCGGTGCTGGCCACCCTGCGCGAGGCCGCCCAGGGCGAGCTGAGCGCCCTCGGCCGCGAGGGCAGGCGGCTCACCCTCACTCCGGCCGGCCGGTGCCTCCTGGACGATCCCGCGCGGCTGTGGGACGCCGCGGCGGCGGCCCTGCTCGCGCCCGGCAGGGGCGAGCACGACTTCGAGGTGTCGGCGCGGGAGGCGGCCCTGATGCTGCTGGCCGACGGCGCCGCGGTGACGGCGGCCGAGTTGCGCGAGCGCGTGGCGGGCGTGGTCAGCGGCGAAGGCTGGCAGCCCTCCTCCGGCAACGACCTGAGCGGCCCGCTCGGAGCGCTCCTGCGCCGCCTGGCCGCCTTCGGCCTGATCGCGAAGCCCCCCACCGCCGACGGCCACATCCGCCTCACCCGCTGGGGCCAGTCCGCCGCCCTGGCCGCCCTCCGGGCCCACGCCCTCCGCCCCCGCCAGTACGTCAACGTCGGCTGACCCCGTGCGCCGGGACGGCGTGGGCGAAGGCGACGATGTTGTCGAGGTACTCGCGGCCGGCCGGGTCGTAGCGTCCGCCGCAGGTGACGAGGCGGAGGGTCGGCGCAGGAGTGGGGCCGTAGACCTGGCGGGCCGGGAAGGCGGTCTTGGCGTAGACCCTGACCGCGTTCACCTCGAAGGCGGCGAGGCTGCCGTCCTCGCGGCGGATCTTCACCTCGTCGCCGGGCCGTAGCCGTCCCAGGCCGTAGAACACGGCGGGCCCGGACGACGCGGTGTCCACGTGGCCGAGCAGGGTGGCGGGCCCGCGCTCACCCGGGGTCGCGCCCTCCTCGTACCAGCCGACCAGGTTGGGCTCGTGCACGGACGGCACCGCGATCGTGCCGCCCCAGCCGCGCCCCACGGGCTCGATCGGCGCCGAGACGCCGATCGCCGGGATCGACAGGTGCACCGGCACGGACCGGCGCAGCACCGCGACCCTCGCCCCCGGCCCCGGCTCGGCGACGACCTCCTCCTCCTGCCGCTGTTGCTCCGGGACGGGCGGCGGCGCGTAGTCCCGGTTGCCCACGGCGTCCACCGCGAGCGCGGCGCCCGCCACGAAGAAGGCGCACGCGGCGGCCTTGAACAGCGCCTCGCCTGGCGAGATCCGCACTCCCGCCTACCGGCGCGCGGCGGCCCGCCTGCGGCGTGCCAGGGCGACCAGGCCGCCGGCCACGGCGACCACCCCGAAGCCCGCCCCGACGCTGGCGGCCGGGCTCACCGGAGCCATCGCGGTGGAGCCGCCGCCGGTCGCCGGGCCGTAGTCGGGCCAGGAGTCGTAGTCGTCCTCGTCGTCGTAGTACCCGCCGTCTTCGCCGTTCTCGTCGCCGAACCCGCCGTGACCGCCGTCGCCGTAGCGGCCGTCGCCGCCGAGCCCGAACAGGCCGCGGAAGCGGTCACCGTCGCCGACGTCGAGCCACGCGTCGCCGTTCACCCAGTCGGCGTCCTCCGCGCACCTGCCGCGCACCCGGTGGTGGCCGGGGCGGCCGGAGACGGTCACGTCGACGCTCCGCTCGCCGTTGAAGTCGACCCGGCCGAAGGCGTCGGAGGTCACGTACGCGTTGGAGTAGTCGTCGCAGGGGATCGTGACGCGGGCGACGCCGCCCTTGTGGACCGACCTGGGGCTCACGCTGGCGCCGTCACCGTCCTTGGCGCCGATACCGCCGTTGGCGTACGTCAGCACCCCGAACGCGATGGCCACGCCCACAGCGGCACGAAACACAGTCACGAACACTCCCCGACATCCACGCGATCAATGTCTGCTGTGTTCCCGCACGTCCCCCCTGGGATGTTCACGGCATCACCAAAGATCACCGCGTGTTACACCATGACCCACCAACGGTGATATTTCGACTATTTCGTCTATCTGACGATTAAATATCTCGTCCACGGGCACTAGGCCGCAAAGGAGGTGTGTCCATGGTGGCATTGGACGGCTTCCCGACCCTAGAAATCCGGACAGAATGTCATGGGTGCTCCCGCACCCTGTTCCTCGCCGGTGAACTCGACCTATCCGCCGTTCCCCTGGTCGAACTGCACGCCTTCCCCGCGCCCACGGACGCCGAGGGCGCCGGTCAGGATCTGGTGATCGACCTCGAAGGCATCACCTTCTGCGACTCGTCGGGCGCCGCGGCGCTGATCCGCGTGCTCGAACGCACCAAGCGCGCCAAGGGACGCCTGACGCTCACCGGGATCCCCCGGCAGATCAGGCGCCGGCTCGGGCAGATGGGGGTGATCGACCTGTTCCACACGGCCGAACCGGACGACGCCGAAGGGCGGCCGCCGCGCGCTCCGGCCCGGTCGGTGAGCCATTGGTGACGCCCAGGTCGGAACAATCGTCATTCCGCGATTTCCGGCCGCCGTGACGGTCAGGATCCGGCCCCCCGGACGGCGGGCCGCCGGGGCAGCGCGATCTCCGCGTAGATCGGGCGGTGGTCGGATCCGGTCGCGCCGTGGTCCACGTGGCAGCGCCGGACGCTCCCGCGCGGGGCGAAGAGATAGTCGATCTTCCGCAGTGCGCCCGTCCGCGCCTGCTGGTAGGTCCAGCGGCCGTTCGCCGCGCCGTCGCACTCGCCGTAGGCACGGTAGAGCGCGGCCACTGCGGGCCGCCGTGGCGTCATGTTGAGGTCGCCGCCGAAGATCGGCACGTACCCGCGCCGGACCGCCAGCGCCCGCAGCTCCCTGATCTGCCTGGTCCGGTACGGCGCGCCCGCCTGCCGGTCGTCCACCGACAGCCCCGACGACAGGTGGGTGCCGCACGCGTTGACGCGCACCGCCGGGACGACCGCGCAGATCGCCGCCCGCCGCACGTACCAGGACGGGGCGGTCAGCGGGTGGACCGTGAAGACCGCCCCCGGCCCGGCGACCGCGACGGTGACCCCCTGGGTGCCGCGCGGGCGGTTCTGCCGGTCGGGGTGACACGCGTACGGCCTGCCGTCCCACGCCGTGGTGAGCCCCCACGACCGGACCGTCCACTGCCGCCCGGTCCGCCATTCCAGGGCCAGCTCCAGCGCGAGGTCCGCGCCCGTGCACGACTCCTGGAGGAAGATCACGTCGGGCCGGATCTGGCCGGTCACCGCCTGGCGGCCGATGTTCCAGGCCAGTTCCTGGGGGCTCATCCGGTAGAACGCGCAGGCCGGGTTGGTCGCGGCGCACACGTTCCAGCTCATCACCGAGATCGTGCGAGCCGGAGCCCCGGCTTGTCGCCCGGTCGAGGCCCCCGGTGAGACCAGGGCGAGGGCGACCCCCAGGGCCAGCACGGCATGTGCGGTCATGGCCGCACATACAACCACACATTCCCCGAGGTCACGACATCACGACCGATGGCCCTGGAGCGCTCCAGACCGAGGCTCGTCACGAGCCCGGTCACTACAAAATTCATGAAACGAGAGCCGAGGTCATATTCGCCCGCTCGCATTCGAGCCCTGGTCACATTCGTCCGCACATTCCCGGCGAGTTCGCCCCTGGCGAAAGTCCATGGGCGAGTTAGGGGCGGCCACTCCGGCCGCCCCGCCTCTCCCAAAAGCACTGAACATCCCATCTACCTGCACGTTTCCCCATCAATATCCCTCTTGGCAGATAGAGAAAGACTGGATGCGATCAATACGACCTAAAGGGTTGCGGGTGTGTCGAAACTTCGGCTTAGATTTGGCATGGTTCGCAGGGGGACCGATGTACTCCGGCCGGCCTATGGGGGCACTGTGCGGGTTGCGATCATTGGCTTTGGGCGAGCGGGCAGGCAACATGTGGAAGCGATTAATCGCGCCGGAAATGTCAGCCTGCACTCCGTTCTGGAATCCAGCGAAAATGTAGACGTCTCTCCTCACCTCCGCGCGCCCTCGTGGGCCGCGGTCCTCGACGATCCCGCCATCGACGCCGTCGCGCTGTGCGTCCCGCCCGACCGGCACGCGCCGCTGGCCACCGAGGCCCTGGCCGCGGGCAAGGCCGTGCTGCTGGAGAAGCCGCCGACGACCTCCGTCGCCGAGCTCGACGACGTGATCGCCGCCGGCGGGGTGGCGGCGGTCATGCTCCAGCACCGCTTCCGGATCCCGGCGGAGGCGCCGGCCGACTGGAACGGCCGGTCGGCCGCCACCCTCCTGGTCAGCCGTCCGCGCGACACCGAGCACTACACCGGCTGGCGCGGCGACCCGGCCCAGGCGTTCGGCGGCATCACGGCCCACCTGGGCGTCCACTACCTCGACATCGCCTGCCAGTTGCTCGGCGAGGTCGAGCGGGTCGAGATCGGCGACCACCGGGAGTGCGCGCCCGGCATCGACGTCCGGGTGTCCGGCACCGTCGTGTTCCGCTCCGGCGCCACCCTCGCCTTCTGCGTGGCCGCCGACGCGGGCGCCCGGCTGGAGCAGCTCGTCGTGCTCGGCGAGGGCGGGCGGCGCTTCGAGGTGACCGACGGCGTCACCACCGTGCACGACGGCCAGGGCGGCGTCGGCCGCCGATCCGCCGCCACCGCCACCGCCCTCGACCTGCGCACGCGGGTCTACGAGGAGTTCGCCGCGGGCCCGAGGCTGTCCGCGCTCTCACGGGCCAGGCCCGCCCTGGTGGTGCTGGAGGAGATACGCCGCGCCGGTTCCCCGGCCGAGGCGGTCGCGCGATGAGCGCCCGGCTCGGGCTCTCCTCCGGGTCCGTCCCCCGGCTCAGCGCCGCCGAACTGGCCGCGCTGACCCGCGCCGGGGGCGGCGAGGTGGTCGATCTGCGCACCGGCAAGGGCCAGCGCTGGGAGCACGACGGCATCCCCGCGCTCGACGGCCTGCCCGTGGCCTTCGTCGGCGTGTCCCTGGTGCTCGGGCGCGACGACGCCGCCGACGGCCTCGCCGCCGCCAGGCGCTTCCCCGGCCGCCCGGTCAAGGTGTTCGCGGCCGAGGGCGCCGCGCGGGCCAGGATCACCCTCGACCAGATCGCCACGCTGAGCCACGACCGGGAGCCGCGCGACATCCTCGTCGAGACCCACCGGGGCGGGGCCGCGCCCGCCGAGCTGGCCGAGCTGTGCCACCGGCACGGCTGCGCCCTGGTGATCGACAATCTGGGGCTGCACGAGATCTCCGGCCACGACGACGACCCTCATGGCCCGCATGTCCTGCGGGAGCTGGCGGCGCTGGCGCGTGCCGTCCAGGTCAAGGGGTTCACGCCGGCCAGGCCCGGCGAGCGGCCCCGGCACCGGGCGCTCACCGAGACCGACCTGACCTGGCTCGACGCCTTCGCGGGGCGGGCCCCCGACATCACCGTCGAGTCCCGGGCGGGCACGCCCGCCGCCGACCTCGCCGTGCTCGGCCGCGCGTGGAGGGACCTGACGTGCGCCTGTCCATAATCGGCGACGAGATCGACCAGGACCTGCTGACCGTCGCCCGCGACGTCCGCGACCGCGGGCTCACCGGGGTCGAGATCCGGTCGGTCGGCAATGTTCGCCCGCACGAACTGACCGATGACCGGCTCCGCGAGATCCGCGAGGTCCTGGCCGTGCACGGGCTCCGGGTCGCCGGGTTCTGCCCGCCGGCGCTGAAGCAGCCGCTGCCGCGCACCGACGCCGAGGTCGCCTCGGCCAGGGCGCTGCTGGCGCGGTCCGTAGAGCAGGCCCGCGTGCTGGGCTCGCCGCACGTGCGGATCTTCACCTTCTACCGCGAGGGCGAGCCCGATCCGCGCGGGGCGGCGGCGGTCGCGCGGGAGGTCCTCTCCGGACTGGTCCCCGGCGACGGCGTCCGGCTGCTGGTCGAGACCGGCACCCGGACCAACACCCCGACCGTCGCGCTCACGCTGCGCTTCCTCGACGCTCTGGGCCGCGACGACCTGGGCGTCCTGTGGGATCCCGGCAACAGCGTGTTCAGCGGCGCCGAGCCCGTCCCCTTCCCCGGCGAGTACTTCGCCGCCCGGGAGCTGATCGGCCACGTCCACGTCAAGGATCCGGCCGGAACCACCGGATACGTCCGGCTCGGCGACGGCGACCTCCCGTGGGCCGCGATCATCGGCACGCTGGCCGCCGACGGCTACACCGGCTGGCTGTCGCTGGAGACCCACTGGCGGCAGGGCCGCACGCTCACCCAGCGGGAGCGCGACGAGCCGTGGGGCGACGCCTTCAGCCGGGGCGGACGGCAGGCCAGCGCCGAGTGCATGCGCGAACTGGTCAGGCTGGCGACATGAGCCCCGGGGCCCCCGTCGTGCTGCTCGGCGCGCAACGGTCCGGCACCACCGCACTGGCCCACGCGCTCAGCAGGGCCTACGCCGACGCCGGCGGCCTGTTCACGGTGAACGGCAAGCTGCCCTACCTGCTGCCTCGCTGGTGCACCCGCGCCGACCTGGACGGCCGGCACCTGCGCGCCGACGAGATCACCTTCGCCCTGAGCCGCAGGCCCCCGGGCGGCGAGGGCGCCGGCCTCTGGACGGCCCGCGTCGCCGAGACCCTGCGCCACGCCGCCGCCCGCGTCGCCGAGGGCGAGCCCGCCGACCCGCGCGAGCTGATCGCCGACATCGTCGCCGAGTCCTACGCCGGGTGGCCGTTCTGGGGCGACAAGTACAACGAGTACCTGCTCGACCTCCCCGCGCTGCTGGCCGCCGTCCCCACCGCCCGCCTGGTCCTGCTGGTGCGCGACCCCGGCGAGGTCGCCGCGTCCGTGCTGGCCTGGACCGGCGATCGCCCCTACCGCCCGGCCACCCTCCGGGGCGCCTACGCCAAGTGGGCGGCCTGGCACCGGGGCTGGCTCGACCTGGCGCCCACGCTCGACCCCGCCCGGCGGCTGGTGATCGGCTACCGCGAGCTGTGCGCGGGCCGCGAGACCGCGCGGCTGAGCGACTTCACCGGCCTGGACCTCGTCCCCTACCTCGGCGGGCTACGCGCGTCGCGGCGTCATCCCGGCGCGCCCCCGCCCGATCCACAGATCACCGCCGTCTGGCGGAGCGTTCGCGAAATGGAGCACGTGCGATGAGCCCGATTTCCGACCAGGGCTACGGCCCCGACCATGAGTCCCCCTTCGGCTACAGCCTGCACCATGTGCAGCTCGCCATCGCCGCGGACAGCGAGGACGCCTGCCGGGCGTTCTACGTCGGCCTGCTGGGGATGACCGAGATCCCCAAGCCGCCGGTCCTGGCGGCCCGGGGCGGCCTGTGGGTGCGGGCCGACACCCTGGAGATCCACCTGGGCGTGGAGGGCGACTTCCGGCCCGCCCGCAAGGCCCACCCGGGCATCCGCGTGGCCGCCCTGGACGAGCTGGCCGAGCGGCTGACCGCCGGTGGCGTCGAGGTCACGTGGGACGACAACTTCCCCGGCCACCGCCGCTTCTACGCCCATGACAACTCGGGGAACCGCCTGGAGTTCATCCAGCGGGACCCCAGCGTGCCAGCGGAGTGGTGACATGACCGGCTTACTCGGAAGACTGGTCGGCCTGCCCGACGTCCCCGCGGTGCGCAGGTGGGCCTGGGTCGCCGTGGTCGACTCGCTCGGCACCGGCCTGATGCTGCCCCTGGTGATCATCTACTTCACCCAGATGATCAAACTCAGCCCGGTGATGGTGGGCCTGGCCATGAGCATCGCCGGTCTGGTCGGCGTGGCGCTGGTGCCGGTCGGCGGCGCGCTGGTCGACCGGATCGGCGCCAAGCCGGTGGTGATCGGCGCGTTCGTGCTGGCCTCCGTCGGCGTCGCCGGTTACATCCTGGCCGACGGCTTCGCCCTGCTGGTCGCCGCCGTCCTGCTGGCGCAGATGGCCGACGCCACCGGACGGCCCGCCAAGCACGCCTTCATCGCGCAGATCGCCGAGGGCGAGACCCGCAACCGGCTGCTGGCCTTCAACCGGTCGATCCGCAACGCCGGGTACGGCGCGGGCGGCCTGCTCGCCGCCATCGTGCTCGGCATCGGCACCCGCCCGGCCTACATCGTCGCCATCGTGCTCGACGTGCTGACGTTCGTGGTGGCGGCGATCCTGGTGACGGCCATCGCCGCGCCCCCGCCGAAGGCCGTCCCCGCCCCCAAGGACGGCGAGCCCGCCGCGCGCGGCGGCTACCGCGAGGTGCTGTCCGACTGGCGCTACGTGGGCCTGGCCGGGCTCAACGCGCTGGTGCTGCTGCACGGCAACGCCTTCATCGTGGGCATGCCGCTGTGGCTGGTGCACCACACCACGATCCCGCAGGCCATGGTGGGCGTGCTGTTCACCGCCAACACCGTGATGGTCGTGCTGTTCCAGGTGCGGGCCACCCGGGGGCTGTCCGGCCCGGCCGACGTCGGGCCGGTCTACCGGCGCGCGGCGCTGACCTTCGCCCTCGCGGCGGCGGCCTACGTGCTCGCCCAGTACGCCGGTCTCTACGTGGCGATCGCGGTGATGGCCGTCGCGGTGGTGCTGCACTCCATCGCCGAGCTGTCGGCCTCCGCCGGGGAGTGGACGGTCTCCATCGGCCTGGCCCGGGAGCACCTGCGGGGGCGCTACCTGGCCGTGTTCGCGCTCGGCGACTCCGCCACCAAGGCGGTCGGGCCGGTGCTCGTCACCTTCCTCATCACCGACCTGGGGTCGGTCGGCTGGATCGTGCTGCTCGTGCTGATCAGTGGCGGGAGCCTGCTCAGCGCGCACCTGACCGCGCGTCACCCCCGCACGGTGGGGCCGCGCCCGGCGGAGGTGGCCACCTGATGCTGAGCCTTCGTGATCTCGTGGTCGCGGTCGGCGGGCGCGACGACGAGGTGGTCATCCTGCGGGGGGCCGATCTCGACGTGCCGCCCGGCGCGACCGTGATCGTCCAGGCCGCCCGAGGGTCGGGCAAGAGCGTGCTCGGCGCGGTGCTGCGCGGCAGGCTGCGGCCCCGCTTCGGCGAGGTGCGCGGCAACGCGCTGATCATGGACGACGCCGACCTCGTGCCCGCCGAGCACCTGTCGGCGCTGCTGGCCAGGCGCCGGACGGCGGGGCTGACGACCGTCCTGATGTGCACCGAGGTGAGCGCCGAGCGGCGGGCACTCGCCGACCGCGTGTACGTGCTGGCGCGGGGCGCGCTGGTCCCCGAGCCCGCCCCGGCCGCCGCTCCGGCGGAGCTGCGCATGCCGTCCGGCGAGGTGCGCGACCGCGCGGTCACCGCGCTGCGCGGCGCGGGCGCCGACTCCGGCACGGCGGGCCTGGTGGCCGACGTGCTGGTCGAGGCCGACGTGCGCGGCCACCACTCGCACGGCGTCGGCCTGCTGCCCACCTACCTGGAGCGCGTCGAGAAGGGCGGCATCGACCCTGCCGCCGAGCCGGTCGTCACCGAGCGCGGCGCGACCGCCAGGATCGACGCACGCGCCGGTTTCGGCCAGGTGGCGGCGGCCCGCGCGGCCGAGTGGTGCGCGGCCAAGGCCGCCGAACTGGGCGTCGCGGCGGTCGCCGTGCACGGCAACAACCACGTCGGGATGATGGCCGCCTACCGGTGGCCCTTCCAGCGGCGGCGCGTCATCGGCCTGCTCTACAACATCTCCGGCCCGAGCCTGGCCGCGCCCGGCGCGGTGCGCCCAACGCTCGGCAGCAACGCCGTCTGCATGGTCACCCCCGCCGACGGCGACGAGCCGTTCGTGGTCGACTTCGCCACCGGGGTGGTCGCGCTCGGCAAGATCCGCGACGCCGCCTACCGGGGCGAGGGCATCCCGCCCGACTGGCTGCTCGACCGGGAGGGCCGCCCCACGACCGACCCCGCCGACCTGGAACGGGGCGGATCCGTGCCGGTCTTCGGCGGTTACAAGGGGCTGGGCGTGACCATCATGGCCGAGGTCCTGGCCGGGATGCTGGCCGGTCAGACCATCAGTCCGCTCGTCGCCAAGCAGCGCAAACACCCCGAGCAGCCGATGAACGCCAGCCAGCTCTTCATCGGCCTGTCGCTCGACGCCTTCGGGCTCACCGCCCCGGGCAAGCTGGTGGACGCGCTGCGCGAGGCCGTCGCGGACGGCTACGCGGGCGACCCGCCGATGCCCTACTTCCCCGACCAGAAGGAGGCCGCGGGCACCGCTCGCGCCCGCCGCGAGGGCATCTCGGTGGCCCCCGGAGTCGCCGACGCGCTGGGGTGGAGGTGACGGCGTGCCCGCGACGACCTTCCCACAGGAGATGTCCTTCGCGGTCACCGGCTCGGCCCCCGGCTGGCCGCTGGTCCTCTACTTCCACCACGTCCATCCGGAGCTCGACCACTACACGTCGCTGACCCCGCGCGCCTTCGCCGAGGGCCTGGCCACGGTGTTCGACCTGTACGGGCCGCCGCTCGACCCCGCCGCCCTGGACGGCCCGCCGCCCGGCGAGCCCACCGTGCTGATCACCTTCGACGACGGGCACCGCGACACGCTGGAGCACGCCGTCCCGGTGCTCGACCGGTACGGCGCGCGGGCGGTGTTCTTCGCCATCACCGGCCGCGCGGGCGACCCGGCCCACCGGGACGCCGCGCTGACCTGGCCCGAGCTGGCCGCGCTCGGCGCGGCCGGGCACCGGATCGGCGCGCACACGACCACCCACCGCAAGCTGCCCGAGCTGACGGCCGCCGAGCAGGCCGCGGAGATCGGCGGCTCGCTGGGCGAGGTCGCCGAACGCCTCGGCGGTCCCGCCCCGCCGCTGGCCTACCCATACGGCCTGCCGCCCACCGCTTCGGGGGTCGTGCCGTCCGGATCCCTGGCCTTCGGCACGGTCAAGGCCGCCCCGCTGCCCTGGGCCACGGCCCCGCACCTGATTCGCCGCACCTGCCTGCCGGTCGGCCACGAACGCCACTGGCCGTCCCTCTGCCGGGAATGGAGAGACCAATGGTCGCGCCCGTCGCACGGCTGAGCACCGGGCCCGCTCCCGCGTCCTCCGGAGGGCCGATCACCGTGATCGTGCCGAGCCGCGACCGCTTCCGCGACCTGCGCCGCTGCCTGCACGCCCTGGCCGAGTGCGACACCCGGCTGCTGCACGAGGTCGTCATCGTGGACGACGGCTCCCGCCCCCGGATCTCCGACGCCGCCGCCGTGCCCGGCCTGCGCACCCGGCTGATCCGCAACCCCCGGCCGATCGGCGCGACCCGTTCGCGCTGCCGCGCCGCCGAGCTGGCCGTCTCCCCCGTGCTCGCGTTCCTCGACGACGACGCGCTGCCCAGGGCCGACTGGCTGACCCGGATCTCCGAGGAGCTGACCCCCGACCGGGGCGGCATCACCGGCCGGGTGCTGCCGTTCGACTCGGGCCTCGTCTCCCAGGCCCGGCAGGCGCGCTACCAGCAGCGTTACCGGGGCCTTGGCGCGGGGCAGCGGGTCGCGTTCTTCGCGGGCGGCAACGGCGCGGTGTGGCGCGACGCGTTCCTCGCGGCGGGCGGCATGTCCGTGACCGGCCCCGGCGGTGACAACCGTCTCGTGGACGACCTGGCCAAGCTCGGGCTCGACGTCCACTTCGTACCTTCCCTGGTGATCGTGCACCGCAACAGCAAGGGCTTCGGGCGGGCCGTGACCGACGCGTTCGGCGCGGGACGTCACCGGGGCGAATCGCCGTCCGTTTCGGAGATCGTCCGCGAGGTGACCCGCCCGGCCCCCGGCGTCCGGCCGATCATCCGGCTGACCAACCGCGTCCTCAACGTCGTTCACCTGACCGGACGCTGCCTGCCTGCGAAAGCGAGATGACATGCTGACCACCTCCGGCGACGTCGCTCAGACGCTGCGGGACGCCTGGCGCGACGCCCTGGGCCGGGAGCCCGACGACGCCAGCGACTTCTTCCTCTCCGGCGGCGACTCCCTGCTCATCGCCCGCATGGTCGCCCGGTTACGGCGCGCCGGGGTGACGATGGGCCCCAGGGACGTCCTGGCGGGCCGCACGTTCGGCGGGATCCTGCGGCGCGTCACGGCCGGCGCGCCACGGGAACAGACCGAGACCGGCGGCGAGACGCGGGCGGGCCGCACCCGCGTCCCCCTGCTGCCGACCCAGGCCCGCTGGGTGGGCAACCGGTTCACCCGGCCCGACCACTTCAACCTGGGCTGGGTGTTCCGGCTCCCCGGCGACCTCACCCACGACCGCCTGGCCGAGGCCCTGGCCGCGCTCGCCGCGCGCCACGAGGCGCTGCGCACCGCCTACCTGCTCGACGGGCGCGGGGGGGCGGCGGCCGAGGTCCTGCCCGGCATCCCCGGCCTCCCGCTGACCGTCCTGGACATCGGCCCCGACCAGGCCCCCGCCGCGCTCGCCGCCTGCCAGCGCCACCACGAGCTGGCCACGGGCGCGGTGCTCTCCGCCGCCTGGCTGCCCGGCCCCGCGCTGTTCCAGGTCGCCGTGCACCACCTCACCCTGGACGGCTACTCCATCGGCGTGCTCGCCGACGACCTGGAGGAACTGCTGTTCGGCACCGAAGGCGCCGAGCCCTCCGGGGCCCGGCCCGCGCAGCCCGCGCACTACGCGGCGGCCGTCGCGGACTGGCTGAAGGGCCCGCGCGCCGCCGCCGCGTGCGCCGAGTGGGCCGGGGCGTCCTGGGACCTCGTCACGCCCGTGCCGATCGAACGCTCCGGTGCGGCGCGGCTGCCGAGCATGACCACCGAGTCCGGCGCCCTCGCCCCCGGCGACTACGCGCGGCTGCGCGCCCGCTGCGCCGCCGAGGGCCTCGGCGTGGACTCCGCGCTGACGGCGGCGGCGGCGACCGCCATCGCCGAGCGGTTCTCGCTGCCCGCCGTCAGCGTGGACGCCTACCACCACTCCCGCGACGAACTGGAGGAGGCGCACGACCTCACCAGGACCATCGGCTACCTCCAGGCGACCTACCCGATCGTGTTCCGCCGCGCGCAGCCGGACTCCTGGTGGGACCAGGCCACCGCCGACCTCGCCCGGGTGCCCGCCGAGCGGTTCTCCTTCGACGCGCTGCGCTTCACGGGGGGCCGCACCGAGCTGCGGTCGCTGCCGAGCAGCCTGGTCAGGATGAACTTCCGGGGGCAGTTCGCCCGGCTGAACGAGCGCAGGTCCGGGCGGCTGCGCCCGGCCGAACTGCCGCCGCGCGGGATGCGCTCGCCCGAGCAGGCCGAGCCCTACCGGCTGATGCTGGAGGGCGACGTGATCGACGACTCCCTGGTCTTCACGATCAAGTTCAGCACCGACCATTACGCCCCGGAGACGGTCACGGCCCTGGTGCGGCGCACCGTCGACCTGCTCGCCTTCCCCGGGCGGGCCCGATGACCCGGTTCCTGCCGACCGACCTGCCGGGGGGCGGGCGGGAGGGCAGGACGCGCGTCACGGCCTCCCTGTCGGAGCGGGCGGTGCGGGCCTGGCACGACACCGCCGGCCGGCACGGCCTCGACACCACGACGGTGCTGCTCGGGGCGTGGGCCGTGGTGCTGGCCCGCCGTACCGGGGTCACCGACCTGCCGATCGGGCTCTCCGCCGATGACGGCGGGCCGCTCACCGTGCGGTGCGTGGTCGCCGGGCACCTGGCCATCGGCGACTACCTGGCCTCGGTGCGCGCGGCCGTCACCGGCGCGGCGGGCACGGGCCCGGCCCGCGCCTTCCTGTGCGTGGTCCCCTGCGACGACCTTGA
This sequence comes from Spongiactinospora sp. TRM90649, assembly GCF_029382225.1. Classification (GTDB taxonomy): domain Bacteria; phylum Actinomycetota; class Actinomycetes; order Streptosporangiales; family Streptosporangiaceae; genus Spongiactinospora. The sequence continues at coordinate 81,546 of NZ_JARLTC010000035.1, read as the reverse complement.
TGATGAGCACCCGCCGGTCCTCCTGCTCGGGAGCGGGGAGCATCCGACGATGGTGCTCGACGCCTCCGCAGGAGACCTGACCCGGGCGGAGGCCGCCGACCTGCTGGACTCGCTGGACACGGCACTGATCGAACTGGCGGGGGACGGCCCGCTGCGCACGGTCCGCACCATCTCGCCGGGGCAGGCGCGGCGGCTGCTGGCCGTACGCAATGGGCCGGACGTGGACTCCGGCACCGACCTGTGGGACCTGATCGCGACGGTGGCGCGAACCTGGCCTTCGGCCCCCGCCGTACGCGACGCCGACGGCCGGACCCTGGACTACGCGGGCCTGCTGGCGGCGGTGCACACGCAGGCCGACGCCCTGTCCGCGGCCGGAGTGACGGCGGGCGCCACGGTCGCCATCGCCCTCCCACGCGGCACGGCCGAGATCGTCGCGGTCCTGGCCGCCCTCCGCCTCGGCGCCGCCTACACCGGCCTCGACCCCACCCTCCCCGAAGCCAGACTGCGAGCCCTACTCACATTCGCCACCTCCACCGCCGTCCTGGCCCCCACCCACGACCAATCGGCGCACCTCGCCGCCCTGTCCCCACCCCCCTGCACCCCCCTCACCCCACCCGACCGGCCCCCCTTCCCCCCACACCCCTTCACCGCCCTCCCACCCGCCGCATCCCCCTCGCCCGCGCCCGAGGCCGTCGCCTATGTCGCCTTCACGTCCGGTTCCACCGGAGGGCCCAAGGGGGTTCGCGTTCCACGGCGGGCGGTGACGCGCCTGGTACCGCCCGGCCCGCACGCGGTCGCGGCGTGCGGGCCCGGCGAGCGGATGCTGCGGCTCGCGCCGCTGTCCTTCGACGCCTCCACACTGGAGATCTTCGCCCCGCTCACCGCCGGAGGCTGCGTCGAGGTCTACCCCGACGTGGCACCGTCGCCGCCCGAGCTAGCGGCGTTCCTCGCCGAACGGGGCGTCACCGTGCTCTGGCTGACCTCCGGCCTGTTCCGCCTGATGGTCGATCTCGCCCCCGAGGGCTTCGCGGGAGTGCGGCACGTGCTGACCGGCGGCGACGTGGTGCCGCCCGAACGGGTGCGCGCACTGCTCACCCGGTGGCCGGGCCTGCGGGTGACCAACGGCTACGGCCCGACCGAGAACACCACGTTCACCACCGCCCACCACGTACGCGGCCCGGACGACATCGCGGACCCGCTGCCCATCGGCACACCGATCGCGGGCGGTGGCGCACTGGCCCTCGACGCCGACGGCCTGCCGGTGCCACCGGGAGGCATCGGCGAGCTGTACGCCACGGGCGACGGCCTCGCCCTCGACTACCTCGGCCGCCCCGAGGAGACCGCCGCCGCCTTCGGCCTGCCCGCGCCGGACACGGGCGAGCGCACGTACCGGACCGGCGACCTGGTCCGCCTGGACGCGCTCGGCCGCTGGCGCTACCTCGGCCGCCGCGACCGGCAGGTGAAGATCCGGGGATTCCGGATCGAGCTGGAGGAGGTGCGCAGGCAGCTGCTCACACACCCGCGAGTCCGCGACGCGGTGGTGACGGTGACCGGCGAAGACGCCGAGTCACGACGCCTCCTCGCCGCCCTGGTCCCGTCCGCCCGCCCCGGCCACATACCCCCCGACCTGCTGGACGACGTCCGCCAGAAGGCAACCGCCGTCCTCCCGGCATACGCCGTCCCGGCCCTATGGGCCATCGTCCCCCGCATCCCCCTCACCCCCAACGGCAAGGTGGACACCTCCGCCCTGAGCGCCTGCGCGACCGCCACCCCTCAAACGGCGAAGGAAGGGGAGAGCCGGGCGGAGGAGTTGGCGGGGTGGGCCTGGGGGGTGGCGCTTGGTGGGGGGCCGGCGAGTTGGGACGCGGACTTCTTCGCCTGTGGTGGCGACTCGTTGGCGATGGCGCGGCTGGTCGGGTGGTTGCGTAAGGAGCATGGGCTGCGGATTCCGATGAAGGAGCTGTACAGTCGCCCGACCGCCGGCCGGTTGGCCGAGCTGATCGATGCGGAACTTTGAGCGCGTCAGGAGAGGAACGTCCAGTGGAGTCCCTGGTCATGCCGGAACATCCGCCGAACTCCCCAAAGGTCCGGCTGCTCGTGGTGCCGCACGCCGGGGGTGGCGCGGCCACCGCGAACCGGTTCAGGGACGCGGCCCCCGCCGCCTGGTCGGTCGGGGCGGTGCTGTTCGGCGGGCGGGAGAGCCGGTTCGCCGACGACCCGCCGTCCGGGTTCGCGGAGATGGTGGACGACGTGGTCGCCGCCGCGTCCGCGATGCCGCCGCACGGTGTGCCGCTGGTGCTGGCCGGGCAGTGTTCGGGCGCGAAGCTGGCGTTCGAGGCGGCGCGGCTGTTGCGCAGGCGCGGGGAGGATCTGGCGGGTCTGGTCGTGCTGTCCAGTCCGCCTCCGGACGGCGTGGCGTCCGGCCCCGACACCACGCTCCCCGACGAGCGGTTCGCCGAGGAGGTGGTCCGGCTCGGCGGCGTCCCCGCCGAGGTGGCGGAGCTGCCCGACCTGCTGGAGCTGCTGGTGCCCGCGTTGCGCGCGGACTTCGCCGCCCTGGCGTCCTACCGGACCTCCGGCGGCCCCCCGCTGGACCGCCCGGTACTGGTGCTGCACTCCCCCGGCGATCCGGGGTGCGACCGCGAGGCCGTGCGCGGCTGGGCCGTCCACGCCAAGGAGACCGCGTTCGCCGAGACGGACGGCGGGCACTTCCTGCTCGGCGAGCAGCCCTCGGCGGTGGCCTCGCTCATCGGACGCTGGATCGCCGAATGGCCGCACGACACATGAGCACGGCCGGCCCCTACGCGTACGGCGAGCGCATCGAGCGCGCCGTGTACCACCACGCCGCGCGCACCCCCGAGGCCGTCGCCCTGCGCCAGGACGATCGCACGCTCACCTACGCCGGGCTGCGCGCCGCCGCCGGGCGGGTGGCGGCCGGGCTGCGCGGGCGCGGCGTCGGTCCCGGCCATCACGTGCCGGTCCGCGTCGAGCGGTCCCCCGAGCTGGTGGTGGCGCTGCTCGGCGTGCTCGAAGCCGGGGCGTCCTACATCGCGATGGACCCGGACTGGCCGCGCGAGCGCGCCGACGACGTGCTCGCGCGGGCGGGCGCGCCCCTGGTCCTGACCGAGGGCCTGCTCACGGAGTTGCCCACCGACGAGAACGTCCCACCGGTCGGCACCGGGGCGGACGCCGCGTGTGTGTTCTTCACGTCCGGCTCCACCGGCAGGCCAAAGGGGGTGATCTCCCCGCATCGTGGGACGATCCGCACGCTGGTCAACTGCCCCACGCTGCCACTCGACGCCACCAGCGTGCTCATGCAGTCCGCCCCCCTCCCCTGGGACGGCATGTCGCTCGAACTGTGGGCCCCGCTGCTCAACGGCGGCCGGTGCGTGCTGGTCGGCAGGGGCGCGCGCACCCTCGACGCCGCCACCCTGCGTGCCGCCATCGAGCGCGACGTGAACACCCTGTGGCTGACCAGTTCGCTGTTCAACGTGCTCGCCGAGGAGGACTCCGGCCTGTTCGCGGGGGTCAGACTGCTCATGGTGGGCGGCGAGCGGGTCTCGGTGCCGCACGCCCGTGCCGTCCTGCGGCGCTTCCCCGGCCTGCGCATGGTCAACGGCTACGGCCCGGTCGAGAGCACCATCTTCACCACCACCCACGTGATCCGCCCCGCCGACATCGCCGACGACTCCACCGAGATCCCGATCGGCCGGCCGGTCCCGCGCACCGGCGTACTCCTCATCGACGAGCACGGACGGCCCGGTGAGGAAGGCGAGATCGCCGTCTCCGGCGACGGCCTGGCGCTCGGCTACCTGGCCGATCCGGAGGAGACCGCGCGCCGATTCCTCGACATCGACGGCGTGCGCCACTACCACACCGGCGACCTGGCCGTCCGCGACGCCGAGGGGAACCTGCGCTACCGGGGCCGCGCCGACCGCCAGTTCAAGATCCGGGGACTGCGGATCGAGCCAGGCGAGGTCGAGGGCGTGCTGGAGGCGCACCCGAGGGTCGCCACCGCCTGCGTGCTGCGCGTCGAGACCACCCCCGAGCGCCCCGAGGTCGCCTGCGCCTACACCACCTCGGACGGCGAGCCGGTGGACCCCGCCGAGCTACGCGCCTTCGCCGCCCGCAGACTCCTTTCCGGGATGGTCCCCGCCGTCCTGCTGCACATCCCCCGGATGCCGCTCGGCGCCACCGGCAAGACCGACCAGGCGGCGGTGCGGGAACTGCTCGCCGAGCGCGCCGGCGCGCGGGCGCCGCTGTGGGAACGCGACCTGCCGGGCGACCTCGACCTGATCGAGGCGGGCCTGACCTCGCTCGACGCCGTCCGCCTCGCCGCCCGCCTGAGCAGGCGGACCGCGCGCCGGATCACCGTCCGCGACGTCTACCGGCTGCGCACGACGGAGCGGATCCTGGCCGCCGGACGCGAGCCCGACACCGCGCAGGCGTCCTTCGGCGAAGGGGCGGAGCGGGCGCCGATGTCCCACGCCCAGCGCCGGTTCTGGGTGGCCGAGCAGCTCTCCCCCGGCGAGGCCGACAACCTGATAGTGCTGGCCTACGCGCTGGACGGCCCGCTGGACACCGCCCGCCTGGCCCGCGCGCTGGACGACGTGACGTCCCGGCACCCGATCCTGCGGACGGTCTACCCGTGGGAGGCCGAGCACCCGGTCGCGCGGGTGCTGGACAAGGGCGATCTCGCGCTGGAGACCGTCCCGGCCTCGGACGGCCACGAGACGGCCGGGCCACGCGAGGTCGCCGAGCGGATCACCGCCGACTGGTGGGACACCCCGTCCTGGCTGGACGACGAGCGCCCGCTGCGCGCCCGGCTGTGCCGTCTCGGGCCCGGTCGGCACCTGCTGTGCCTGCGGTTCCACCACATCGCCTTCGACGGCTGGTCGGAGGGCGTGTTCGCGGGCGACCTGCGCGCCGCCTACACCGGGCGGCCCCGCGAGACGCCCCCGCTCGCCTACGCCGCCTACACCGAATGGGAGCGGGCCGGCCTGGCGCGGTGGACGGAGACGGACCTGCCCTACTGGCGGCGGGTGCTGGCGTCGGCACCGCCGCCGTTCCTGCCCGCCCCGGCCGGGCAGGGCGAGGCGCGGCGGCTGGAACGAGTGCTGCGGGCCGGGCCGGGCACCGTCGCGGCGCTGGCCCAGAACTCCGGCCGGTACGGCGGGCCGCCCGTCGCGGGGCTGCTCGCCGTCACCGGGCTGGCGCTGGCGCGCACCTTCGGCGTGGACGACGTGTGCCTGGGCACGGTGACCTCCGGCCGGATGGTGCCCGAGCTGGAGAACATGGTCGGCTACACGGTCAATCCGCTGGCCGTCCCGCTGACCGGTGTGCCGGATCGCACCCCGCCGGACCTGCTGCGCGCCTCGGCCGAGGGGGTGCTCGACGCCCTGGAGCACTCCCGCACGCCGTTCGACGCGCTGGCCACGGCGCTGCGGCCGGGCCGCGAGCGGCACCCGTGGTTCCAGGCGTGGGCGGTGCTGCAGAACCCGCCGCCGCACGGGCCGCTCGGCGATGGGGTGACGCTGACCCCGCTGCGTGTCCGCCCGCCGAGGACCTCCATGGAACTGCTGCTGGAGGCCGTCCCCCAGCCGGACGGCTCATGGGACCTGGTCGTCGGGTGGCGCGAGGACGGCATCGACGGCACGGCCGCCGCCTGGCTGGCCGACGAACTCGAACGCGCGCTCCACAAGTGCTCTAAGTGATCACGGTCGGGGTGGTCCGGATACGCCCGCGCTCGTGGGCGTGGAACGCGGCGCGGCACAGCAGCAGGGCCGCCGCGAACACCGGGAGCCAGGCCAGGCGGGCCGGCGGCCAGCCCGCGTGGTCGGGCACGGTGTGCAGGCCCTCCAGGCGCTCACCGCCGAGCAGCGTGAGGAGGCTGACCGCGATCATCGCCGTCTGGTGCCACAGGAAGATCGTCATCGCGGACAGGTTGGCCAGCGCCACCACCGCCCACGCCGCCGGACGGCGCAGCCACCTGCGCAGCGGGCCGAGCAGCAGCAGTGCCGCGCCGCACTGCGCCAGGCCGAACGCGGCGGCGGCGAGCGTGGGCGGCGACTGGTTGGAGACCGGCGCGCCGGGCACGCCGACCATGGAGGCCGGGTAACCGGCCCACAAGACGAGCGCGGCGGTGGCGGCGGTGCCGCCGAGCAGGAGCGTCCAGGCGGTGGCACGGCCGGGCGGCCCCTGGCGGGCGCAGGCCGTCCCGACGCAGTACGGCACCAGCCAGCCCGCCACCAGGTTGACCCACCCGGCCCACGCCGGGCCGCCGAGCCCGAACCTGACCAGATCCGCCACCGCCACGACGGCCAGCGGCCACGCCGGGTGCAACCTGGCCACCAGCGGGGTCGTGGCCGTCAGCACGGCGAACACCAGCAGGAACCACAGCGGGCCGTACATCAGCTTGAGCAGCGCCAGGACGGTGGCACTGTCGGCCCCGGCGGCCAGCGCGGCGAACGCCACCACGGCCCACACCGCGACCAGCGCGGCCACCGGCCGGAACAACCGGGCCATCCGGACCGCGAGCCAGGTCCGGTAGGAGCGGCGGCCCGAGGCCAGGCTCCGCGCCGCCATCCAGCCGCCCACCAGGAAGAACACGGCCATCGTCTGGAGGATCCAGGAGAGCGGGGTGAGCTGGGGGAGGAACTTCAGCGGGCTGGTGACGCGGATCGTCCCGCTGTCGGCGATCAACGCGGTCACCATCCAGTGGCCGAGCACCACCCCGCAGACCGCCAGCGCGCGCAGGCCGTCCACGCCGCGATCGCGGTCATCCGGCGTCGCCGCCGCCACGCGCGCGGCCACCCCGACGGGTCCGGCGTGGTGGTCACGCATGGGGAGCCTGGCCCATGACAATGCGGGCGATGTTCTCGAGGGCGAGGCCGGGGCGCAGGTAGTCGCTGTGGCCGCCGCCGCCCGCCGCGAAGACCCGCGCGCCGAACGCCGGGGAGACCGAGTCCCGACCGAACCCGACCTCGGCGAACGGCAGCCGGACGCTGACGTGCGGCACGTTCCCGATCCAGTCGCGCGCGGCCCGGCCGGTCCAGACGGCGGCCCGTGTGCGGAGGGCGGCGACGTGCCCGGCAGCGACTCCGGCGCTGCCGTAGAGGACGACGGCCGCGGCGGCGTCCCCCACGCCCGGCGCGGCCTTGGCGCAGACGACGGCCCCGTAGGAGTGGCACACCAGGGAGATCCGCGCGGCGGGGCGGGCGGCGGCGAGCTCCCGCGTGAACGCGCGCAGCGCGGGGGCGGCCTCCTCGGCGCGGCCGGGGGTCAGGGCGGCGAGGCTCAGCACGCTGGGGGTCCGGTAGCCGAGCCAGGCGACGACGGCGGAGCGCGGACCGAGCCGCTCCGCGAGCCGTACCGAACCGCCGCGCAGCAGGCCGTACTTGTCCAGGTTGGTGTCCGAGCCGGGGACCAGGACGGCGATCCGCTCGGCCGTCGCGAGATCGCCGACGACCTCCACGACCCGGCCGCCGTCACGCCCGTCGAAGCTCAGGTAGTGGCGGGCCGGGTCCGCCATGGCCCGGAGCATCCCGGCCCGCCAGCGGTCCCCGTTCGCCGCCGCCACCCGCTCGGCCGCCACCACGGCACGCCGCCCAGCGTCATACCGCCCGGCCAACGCCCCGGCGCTGAGCGCCCCCAACCCCCCACCCTCCACAGGCACCGGAGCGCCCACCACCGAAGGCCGCGCCACCCCCACCACCCCCACCACCAACACCACCACCACGACTCCCCCCACCCCCCACCGCCGCAGGACACCCCCGCCCCGGTGGGGCGAAGGGGATGGCCGTGGCGGGTGGGGGGTGTCGGGGGGATGGGGGAGGTTGGGTCGGGGCATGGGAGTGACGGTGCCGGAGTGGGGGGACCATCGCATCGGACCGTTGGTGGCATTCGGCCTGGTGGGGTAGACCGTGGGTGTACGACCGTGGCCCGATGTCCGGGGCTGGGGGCGCTGGTTACCATCGGCGGATGGACGCCGTACCGCCGCCGCCGGCCTTCAAGCGGGTGCCGCCCGGAGCCTGGGCGATGGTCGCCTGGTGCGCCGGGCTGGCGTTCACGTTCCTGATGCGGGTCCGGCTGCCCGGCGAGGTCGCCCCCTCGATGACTCCCGGGGTGCTCCTCTACCGCTGGGACGGCCTGCTGAACCTCGGTCTGGCCACCGCCACCGCGCTCGTCGGCGCCGTGTCGCTCTCCCGCCGCCCGCTGGGCTCCCTGGCCTTCCTGCTCGCCGCGGCGGCGCTGGCGAGCATCCCGCTCAGCGTGGCGGAGATCCCGATGGCCCAGTACCTGGCCGTCAACGTGGCCCTCTACTACATCGCCGCCACCCGCCCCCGGCGGGACGCGGTCGTCGCGCTGGCGATGGCGCTCGCCGTACTGGCTGGATATGTCGTGACACGCGGGCTCATCGGGTGGACCGTGGGCACCTCGGCCGAGGTGGCGGTGGCGCTGGTGACCGTGATCGCCTGGCTGATCGGCCGGTCGGCGGGGCAAGCGCAGGAGCACACCAGGCAGCTCACCGAGCAGGCGGTGACCGGCGAGCGGCTGCGGATCGCGCGCGAGCTGCACGACATGGTGGCGCACAGCGTCGGCATCATCGCCCTGCAGGCGGGCGCGGCGCGGCGGGTCATCGCGACCCGCCCCGAGCGGGCCGAGGCCGCGCTGGGCGAGATCGAGAAGGTCGGCCGGGAGACGCTGTCGGGGCTGCGCCGGATGCTCGTCGCGCTGCGCGAGTCGGACGGTTCCAGCGGAGACGCCCAGGGCCTGGCCGACCTCGACCGGCTGGCCGCGACGACCACCGGCGCCGGGGTCCGCGTGGAGGTGCGCCGGGTGGGCGAGTGCCGTCCGCTGCCCGGCGAGATCGACGTGTCGGCCTACCGGCTCATCCAGGAGGCGGTCACCAACGTGGTCCGCCACGCCGGAACCGGCTCGTGCGAGGTGGTCGTCGAGTACCGCGACGAGGAGCTGTCCATCGAGGTCCTGGACGAGGGACGCGGGCGCGGCCGGGGCGGCGGCGGCTCCGGCTACGGCCTGGCCGGGATGCGCGAACGGGTGGCGCTGCTGAACGGCGTGCTGTCCACGGGCCCGCGCCCCGGCGGCGGGTTCCGGGTGGCCGCGCGGCTTCCCCTGCCGGAGGCGGGGTGACCGTCCGCGTCCTGCTGGCCGACGACCAGCCGCTGGTCCGGGCCGCGCTGCGGATGGTCATCGCCGAGGCCCCGGACCTGGAGACGGCCGGGGAGGCCGCGACCGGCGGCGAAGCGGTGCGCCTCACCGAGGACCTGCGCCCCGACGTCGTGCTGATGGACGTCAGGATGCCCGGCATGGACGGCGTCGCCGCCACCCGGCTGATCACCGGCAGCGGTTCGGGGACGCGCGTCCTGATGCTGACCACCTTCGACGACGACGAGAACGTCTATGGCGCGCTGCGCGCCGGGGCGTCCGGGTTCCTCGTCAAGGACATGGACCTGGACGACATCCTCAGCGCGATCCGCGTGGTGGCCGCCGGGGACGCGCTGCTCGCGCCCGGCGTCACCCGCCGCCTGATCGCGGAGTTCGCCGCCCGCGCCGAGCCCGCGGCTCCGCGACCGCGCCCGCTGAACGGCGTGACCGACCGGGAGCGCGAAGTGCTGACGCTGGTCGGCCGGGGCCTGTCGAACGCCGAGATCGCCGCCGAGCTGTCCATCAGCGTGACCACCGTCAAGGCGTACATGACCCGGCTGCTGGCCAAACTCGACGCCCGCGACCGGGTCCAGCTCGTCATCATCGCCTACTCGGCGGGCCTCGTGGCACCCTGATCGCGAATCCGGCCCGATGGGCGCAACCTTCCGGGGACGACCGGCATCCAACCTCTCGTGGATGAACGTATCGGGCAGTACTGGCTCGCCGGACGCCTTGGTGAGGGCGGCCAGGGCGTGGTATACGAGGCCTACGATTCTTCGGGCGGCCGGGTGGCCCTCAAGGCACTGCACACGACCGGCGACCCCGCGCTGCGCGAACGTCTGGCCCGCGAGGCGTCCGCGGCCCGCCGGGTCGCCTCCTTCTGCACGGCACGCGTGCTGGACGTCGAGACGGACGGGCCGCGGCCGTTCATCGTGACCGAGTACGTCCCGGGGCCCAGCCTGCGCCGCGCCGTACGCGAGGGCCGGTCCTTCGAGGGCGACGACCTGCACCGGCTGGCGACGGCGGTCGCCACCGCGCTGGCGGCCATCCACGAGGCGGGGGTGGTCCACCGCGACCTCAAACCGGACAACGTGCTGCTCGGCCCGGACGGCCCCCGCGTCATCGACTTCGGCATCTCACGCACCGACGAGATGTCCCTCTCCTCGACCGGTGTGGTCGTCGGCACCCCGGCGTACATGGCGCCCGAGGCGTTCAACGGCCACCGGGCGGGAGCGCCCGCCGACGTCTTCGCCTGGGGGGCGGTGGTCCTGTTCGCCTCGCTCGGCCACGACGTCTTCCGGGGCGGCAACACCGGCGCGGTGATCCACCAGGTGCTGACCGCCACGCCGGACCTCGGCCATCTCACGCCCGCGCTGCGCCCCCTGGTGGCGGCGGCGCTGACCAAGGAGCCGCAGGCCAGACCGACCGCGCGGGAACTGCTGCTGGCCCTGGTCAGCGGGCACGGCGAGGCCGGGCTGCTGAGCGCGGGCGGCGACCGCGCCGGGCAGATGCGCCAGGACGCGCACCGCGACCCGGGGCTCGGCGCGATCGCCGAGGAGGCGTACACCGCGCTGTCCGAGGCCGAACGGGCACTGGTGCCCGGGGTGTTCCTGCGGCTGGTCGCGGTGGGCGACGACGGCGCCGAGACGCCGGTACCGGCGGATTCGTCCAGGCTGGGCAATGGGCCGCAGGTCGAGCGGATCCTGCGGGTGTTCTCCTACGTGATCAGCGAGCGGGACGGCAAGGTCGTCCTGTCACGCCCGGCGGTGCTGCGCGCCTGGCCGCGCCTGCGCACGTGGGTGGACGCCGAGCGCGGCGGGCTGCCGCTCGCGGCGGAGCTGGCGGGCGCCGCCGCGCACTGGGGGAGGCACGGGCACCGCGACGGCGACCTGCTACGCGGCAGCAGGCTGGAGTCGGCCAGGCGCTGGGCGGCGGAGGAGCGGCGGCACATCACGCTGACCTCGCTGGAGAACGACTTCCTGGCGGCCAGCGACCGGGCCGAGATCCGCGCGGGGCGGGTGCGCCGCGCCGCCGTGATCACGCTGGTCACGCTGCTGGTGGTGGCCCTGGTCGGCGCGGGCGCGGCCGTCCTCTACGCCTCCCGGGCCGACCGGGAGCGGGTGGCCGCCGACGCGGCCAAGCGCCAGGCGCTGTCCAGGCAGCTCGCGCTGCGCAGTGCGAGCCTGGCCGAGGTGGACCCCGGCGCGGCCCAACTGCTGGCGGTGACCGCCTGGGAGTACGCGCACACACCCGAGGCCCGGTACGGCCTGCGCAACGCCCTGGCCCAGCCCGCGCGGTACGCCGCGCCCCGGTCCGTCAGCTCGGTCGCCTACAGCCCCGACGGCCGGACGCTCGCCGTCGGCACCGACGAGGGACCCGTGGAGCTGTGGGACGCCGCCACGCACCGGAGGATCCGCGTGCTGACCGGCGCTCCGGGTGCCGTGACCTCCGTGACCTTCAGCCCCGACGGCAGGCTCGTGGCGGCGGCCTCCACCGACGTCCGCCTGTGGGACGCCGCGAACGGGCAGCCGAACGGCGAGCCGCTGCCCGGCGACACGGCGGTGGCCTTCTCCCACAACGGCAAGCGGATCGCGACCGGCGGGACGCGCACGCGGCTGTGGAACGTGGCCTCCCGCCGTCAGGTCGGCGATTCCCTCCCCCGCGCCGACGCGATCGTCTTCACCCGGGACGGCGAGCTGTTCGCCACCGTGCACGCCGCCGACGCCAACACCCGGCTGTTCGACGCGGCCACCCGCGAGCAGGTCGCCCTGCTGCCCACCGGGCGCGCGTCCACCACTCCGGCGCTGGCCTTCGGCGGCGGGCTGCTGGCCGTCTCGACCAAGGATCTGACCCTCTGGGACGTGGCCGCCCGCCGTCCCGTCGGCGGGCCGCTGCCCGGCGGCGGTGCGGTCGCCTTCGCACCCGGCGAAACGACTCTCGCCGTTTCCGTCGACGGTGACGTCCGGCTGGTGGACGTGGCCGCCCGCCGGGCAGCGGGGCGGCCACTGGCCGGTCCGGAGTTCCGCGCGCAGCAACTGGCCTTCAGCCCGGCGGACGGCACGCTGGCCGCGCCGGGGCTCGACGAGCTGCGGATCTGGGACCCGGCGGTGCACCGCCAGCGCGGAACGCCCTACTCCCTCGACGACCACAACGGGCTGGAGGTGGCCTACGCCCCCGACGGCAGGACGCTGCTCGGCACGGCGGAGGACGCGGTCCGGTTGTGGGAGACGTCCTCCGGCAAAACCCTCGCCCGGCTGAAGGCCCGGGGCAACAACGGTGTCACCGCGTCGTCCGCGCTGAGCCCGGACGGCACGCTGCTGGCCGTGGTCAGCGGCGGCCGGATCGACTGGTGGGACGCCGTCAGGCGCCGGTACGTCGACGGCACCGACCTGCCGGGTGATCTGGCCCCGTATCGCACGGTCTTCAGCCCGGACGGCACGCTGCTGGCGACCGCCGCGAGCGACGTGCGGCTGTGGGACGCGCGGACCCGCCGCCAGGTCGGCCGGGCCATCCCCGTCGAGGCCACCGAGGACCTGCTGTTCACCCCCGACGGCAAGCGCCTCGCCACGGTCGGCCGCGAGAACGGGCTACAGCTCTGGGACACCGCCACCCAGGCCCGCACCGGCGCCGCCGTCCCGGGCGTGCAGAGCGCCGCGTTCAGCCCTGACGGCAGGCTCCTCGCGGTCGGCGGCACGACGGGCCGCGTGCTGGACGCCGCCACCCGGCGGCAGATCGGGCAGCCGTTCGCCCGCGCGTCCCGCGTCGTCTTCGACCCCGGCGGGAACGTGCTGGCCACGGCCGACACCGGCGGCGAGGTCCGGCTGTGGGACGTCGCCACCCAGCTACGGCTCGGACCGGCGCTCTCCGGGCACACCGCCGAGGTGAGGGACGTCGCCTTCGCCCCTGGCGGCGGGCTGCTGGTCACCGCGAGCATGGACGACACCGTCCGGGTGTGGACCCTGCCGGTGGCGGCCGAAAGGCCGGATGACATGGCGGACGCGCTCTGCGACCTGGCCGGGCGCACGCTGACCCGGCAGGAATGGGAGCGGTACGTGCCCGGCGAGCCCTACCACTCTCCCTGCGCCGCCTAGACCAGAACGCCGACGCCATCCCCAAGCCGTCCGACGAGGCGGACTCGCCGCTCGCCAGGCGCTGAGTCAGCCGGTCAGGGCCGCCGGGTTCGCCAGCGCGGCGACGGCGACGAAGGCGGCCACGGCGAAGACCAGGTAAGCGAACCAGCGGCGCAGCCGTACCGGGTCGAGGCGGTCGCCGAACCGGGTGGCGGCCAGGGAACCGGCCACGGCGGCGACGGTGAACACGGCGACGACGCCGTAGTCGAGGGTGGCCTCGCCGACGTGGGCGGCGAAGCCCGCCACCGCGTTGACCAGCACGATCAGCAGTGAGGTGCCGATGGCGGCGGTCATCGGCAGCCCCAGCCCGAGCACCAGGGCCGGGATCACCAGGAAACCGCCGCCGACCCCGAACAGGCCGGTCAGCACGCCCACGGCGGCACCGGCGGCGACGGCCTTGGGCAGGCAGCTCCGCCAGTTCACGCCGCCGCCCGGCAGCGCGCACGCCCCGCCCATGGCGGCCCGCTCGGCCAGCATCCGCCACCCGGCGGCCACCATGAGCACGGCGAAACCGACCAGGACGGCCTGTGGCGGCAGCAGCCGTCCCAGCGCCGCCCCGCCGAAGGCGGCCACCGCGCCCGCGCCGCCGAAGATCGCGCCGACGCGCCAGCGCACCTGCCGGGCGCGGATCCTGGGCAGCAGCGCGGTGGCCGAGGTGACACCCACCACCAGCAGCGACGCGGGCACCGCCGAGGCGAGCGGCAGCCCCGCGCCGTAGACGAGGGCGGGCACCGCCAGGATCGACCCGCCGCCGCCCAGCAGCCCCAGCAGCACCCCGATCACCGCTCCGAGCAGGAGCGCCGGAATCATCTCCGCCCCCGGTCAGGGCCTGGCGTCGGCGAGGGTGGCCAGGACGGCGGCGATGTCGGTCCGCGGGCCCCGGTTGTACGGAAGCCTGGCCAGCAGCGAGCCCATGGCACAGGTGTCGGACACCGCGGCGAAGGTCAGCCCGCCGCCGATGGCCGCCGCGACCCACTTGGCCCGGGGCAGCACCGCGCTGGTCACCACCGAGCCGAGGACGATGCCGCCCGCCGTCAGCCGGACCTGGCGCTCCAGGCTCCAGCGCGGGCGGCCCGTGGTGACCTGGCCGCCCTCCGCCCGCCAGGCGCCGACCCCTCCGCTCAGCACCCGCAGGCCGGGCAGGCCCGCCTCGGCGAGCAGCCGCCCGGCCGTCTCGGCCCTCTGGCCGGAGGCGCAGAGCAGCACCGCCCGCTCGTCCAGGTGGGCGCGCACCTCGTCGCGGTGCTCGCGCAGCAGGTCGAGCGGCACGTTGCGGGAGCCGGGCAGGTGGGCGGTCTCGAACTCACCGGGCGTGCGCACGTCGATCAGCCGGGGCGGATCGCCCGACTCCAGCAGCACGCGCAGCGTGGCTGCGTCCAGTGCGGCGGTCATACCGTTCTCCTTCTTTTGATTTCCGGTCAAAGCCCGGCTTCGGCGGCGTGGGCGTAGGCGTCGTCGATGTGGACGGCACGCCGTCCGGCCCTGACCAGCAGGCCGGCCGCGGCGGCGGCGCGGTAGCCGGAGCCGCAGTGCACCCAGACCGTGCCGCCGGGGCCGCCGGGGCCGCCGGGGCCTCCCGGCACCTCGGCCAGGCGTTTCGGCAGCTCGGGCAGCGGGATGTGCACCGCGCCCTCGATGTGCCCGGCCCGCCACTCGCCCGGCAGGCGCACGTCCAGCACCACATCGGGCGACGGCAGGCCGCGCGGGGCCCGCCCGGCGCGGGCGGCGGCCAGGTCGGCGAACGTCGCGACGGTCAGGTCGCCCAGCCGGGTCTCGTCACCGGCCGCCCACTCCTCCGGGCCCCCGGCCGCGGCGGCGGCCGGGCGATCGACGCCGATCCGCGCCAGCTCCCGCTGAGCGGCGGCGACCTGCTCCGGGCTCTCGCCGAGCAGCGTGATCGGCGTCCCCCACGGGACCATCCAGCCCAGCCAGGTGGCCATCGGCCCGTCGAGGCCGAAGCTCAGCGTGCCCGCCAGGTGCCGCTGCGCGAACGCCTTGCGCGAGCGCAGGTCCACCACCCACTCCCCCGCCTCGATGCGTTCGCGCAGCTCGGCGGGGTCGGCGATGGCGGCCGGGGACAGGTCGATCAGGTCGGCCCCGGCGCGGTTGCGGGCCCCCATGTGGGCGTAGTAGGCGGGGTAGATGTCGAGCCCGGCAAGGGTCTGCGCGACGAAGTCGCCGGCCGTCAGCCGCAGCGCCGGGTTGGCCAGCCGCTCGCGGCCGACGGTGGAGGCCGGGGCGTCGGACTGGGTCGCGGCGCAGAAGCTGCCGAAGCCATGGGTGGGCCAGACCTGCGCGCCGTCGGGCAGCAGATCGGCCAGCCGACGCACCGAGGCGTGCTGGTGGTGGGCCAGCGTGTCGGCGTGCTCGGCGCCGAGCAGATCGGTACGACCGGTGGTGCCGAACAGCAGCGAGCCGCCGGTGAACACCCCTTCCGGCCCGCCGGGACCCGAAAGGATGTACGAAAGATGGTGGAAGGTGTGCCCCGGCGTGGCCACGGCGCGCAGGCTCATCGCCTCCGAGAGGGCGAGTTCGTCGCCGTCGGCCACCGGCAGCCGGTCGAAGTCCACCTCGTCGGCGCCGCCGACCAGGTAGGTCGCGCCGGTGACCCTGGCCAGCGCGAGGCCGCCGGAGACGTAGTCGTTGTGCAGGTGGGTCTCGGCCACGTGGGTCACGCGTACGCCGAGCCGTCCGGCCAGGGCCAGGATCCGGTCGATGTCGCGCTGCGGATCCACCACCAGCGCCACCCGCCCGTCGTGGGCCAGGTAGCTGCGGTCGCCCAGCGAGAAGGTCTCTATCACCTCGACCTGGATCGTCATCATTTCTCACTTCCTAACGCATATACCCGGGGGGGTATTTCAAGGAGGGACGGCCGCCCGCGTTTCGCGGTCTCCGCTCACCTACCCGGTGAGCGGAGGTCATGCCACGTCAGGCGCCCGCGGAGCGGTTCAGGAGAGGGCCAGGAACAGCTTCTCCAGCCGCTCGGGGTCGATCGGCGGTTCCTCGCCGCGCTCCCGCGCCGCCTGACACTGCTGCAACCCGGTCGATATGATCTTGAAACCGGCCCGGTCGATGGCCTTGGAGACCGCCGCGAGCTGCGTCAGCACCCGCTCGCAGTCATCGGCGTTCTCGATCATCGCGATCACCCCGCCAAGCTGCCCGTGGGCCCGCTTGAGCCTGGTCAAGGCGTCGGCCAGCACGGCCGCGTCCATGTCCACGTGCCTCACCTCCGCCTTCAATGTACCCCCCGGGGTATACCGGTCCTGCCCGGGGTACGGGAAAGGGGGCGGAGGCCGTCACGACCCCGCCCCCTTGAGGCGCCCCCTCAGGGACTCACATCAGTGCGCGTGGTTCTCCTCCGACGGCTGGGGAGCCGCCAGCCCGGTGGGCGACGCGGTCGCCCGCTCGCCGGAGAACGGCGCCATCAGGTCGGTCACGTTGTGCACCATGCCGTTGGTCATCACGTCACGCACGTTGGCGAGGCTGTTGATGTCCGCCAGCGGGTCGCCCTCGATGAACATCAGGTCGGCCAGCTTGCCGCGCTCGACGCTGCCGAGGTCGTTCTCGATGCCCAGCGCCTTGGCGTTCGCCAGCGTCGCGCTCTGCAGCGTCTTCACCGGCGAGATGCCGAACTTGACCATGGACCGGAGGTTCAGGTGCAGGCTGACCGCCGGGTTGTCCAGCGGGCCGTCCGTGCCGGCGAGCACCGTCCCGCCCGCGTCCATGATCTTCTTGAACTGCTCGACCGAGCGCTGCGCCGACGCCATGTTGCCCGAGAGGAACCCGCAGGGGCCCGTGCCGAGGGCGCACTTGAGCTCGCCGTCCAGGATGTCCTGCTCCCAGCCGGTGTAGAGGGACTTGACCCGCGGGTCGTCGACCATGCCCGGGTCGTCCGCCAGCAGCGCGCTGGAGGCGAACAGCGTCGTGCTGAGCGGGAAGCCGCCCTTGCCGAGGAGCTTGACGACGTCGTCGTACACCACGCCCTGCGAGACGTTGCGGGAGAACGAGAAGTTGTACCGGGTCGGGCCGGACAGGTGCTCCTGCATGTCCACGCCGTGCCCGATGCCCGGGCTCAGGTAGTGCGAGGTCGTCGGGATGCCCAGCTTGTGGCCGCGCTTGGCGACCTCCGCCTGCATCTTGAACGGGAACCGCATGTAGGTCTTCATCAGGTCGAAGTCCAGCGCCTTGGCGCGGGAGAACTCCAGGTCGAGCTGCCGCTCGTTCATCACCGGCCGGGCGAAGTCCCACGACAGGCGGGAACCCTCCAGCATCTCACCGGTGAGGAAGTGCCTCGGGCCGATCCGCGCGCCGGCCTGCGCCGCCTCGCGGTCCTCGACCGCGCGGTACGCCTGGTCGCCGGTGGAACGGGTGGTGGTGATGCCGTAGGACAGCAGGAGCCTGCCCTGGCGGTCGCCGTAGAACTTGGACTGGAGCTGCTGGTGGTAGTGGATGTCGATGAGGCCGGGCATGACGGTCCGGTCGGAGGCGTCGATCACCTTCCAGCCGGGCGGGTGCGGCCCCGGCCGGTGCGGGCTGACGTCGGTGATCCGGTTCTTGACGACGGTGATGTCCACGTTGGCGCGCAGGCTGTCGCTCTTGCCGTCCCACATCTTGCCCGCGTGGATGACGACGCGGCCCTTGGGCTGCGCGGGCTGGTAGCTCACGCCGGTCTTGACGGCGTTCGACCGGCCGCCGTCCCTGGAGATCGTGCGCAGCTCGCCGTTCTCCAGGTAGAGCAGGGTCTTGCTGTCGCCGCTCCACGAGGGGGCGTCGCTCGGCTTGTCGGTGAGCCGCCTGGCCTGACCGGCGGGCGTGCCGTCGGGGTTGACCGGCAGCACCCACAGGGTGGTCTCCATGATGAAGGCGAACCAGCGGCCGTCGGGCGACCAGGCGGGGCCGTCGTCACCGCGGACGGAGATCGACCGCCACGGCGCGGGCTCGACCACCTTGCTCGTCCTGGCCTCGACGTTCACCAGCTCGATCTGGTTGCGCGAGCCGGCGGAGACGGACAGGGCGACCGTGCGGCCGTCGGCGGACCAGCTCGGCCGTCCGGGGGCGGTGCGGGTGCCGAGCAGCTCGGCTGGGGCGGCGCCGCCGTCGGCGTTCACCAGGAACGTCTTGCCGCCCTGGTCCTGGAAGACCAGGCGCTTGCCGTCCGGCGACCAGGCCGGGGCGATCTCCGCGCCCGGCAGCGAGGTGACCCGGTGCTCACGTCCGTTGGACAGCTCGCGGACCCAGAGGTCCATCGTGCCGCCCTTGTCGGAGGCGTACGCGATCTTCTTGCCGTCGCGCGACCACACCGGGTCGATCTCGTAGAAGTCGTCGTCGGTCAGCTTGCGCGCGTTGCCGCGCCCCACCGGCTGCACCCACAGGTCGTTGAGCGCCTTGTAGAGCACCTCGCGGCCGTCGGGGGACAGCGCGGGCCCGACGATGCCGCGCACGTCGCGGCGGCCGTTCGAGTCGAAGTCGTACTCCTTGCGGTCGTAGACCGGCCGCTCCAGGGTGAACGTCGCGGCGAACGGCACCCGGCGGGTCTCGCCGGTGGCCGCCTTGGACACGACGATCTTGCCGTTGCCCGAGTAGAGCAGCTCCTCGGCGGAGATCCACGAGGGCGGGAACGAGTAGACGTCGGTCAGGTCGCCGACGGTCGTCTCCTCGCCGGGCGCCGAGGAGACCTTGAGCCTGCGCGCCCCGCTCTCGGTGCGCAGGAACGCGATCTTGCCGCCGTCCGGCGACCAGGAGGGGGCCGCCAGGGCGCCGGTCTTGCTGGGGACGAGCGTCTTCACCGCGCCGGTCGCCAGGTCGACGCTCTCCACGACGTTTTCGCGGACGTAGGCGATGCTCTTCCCGTCGGGCGACCAGGTGGGCTGGGTCTCCTCCACGGACGCCGAGGTGACCCGCTTGAGCTGACCGTTCGCGACGTCAACGATCCAGATGTCACCGTTGCCCGCCCTGGCGGACGAGAAGGCGATCTTGCTTCCGTCAGGGGACCAGGCGGGCTGGAGGTCGTCATACTCCCCGCTGGTGAGCTGCCTGGCGGTGCCGTTCTTCAGGGAAACGGTCCAGATGTGGAACATGCCATCCGCGAACGACTGGACGGCGACGCTGCCGCCGTCCGGTGACAAGTCCGGCCAGAAAGGATCGAGCAAGGGGTCACCGAAGGCCCTGGCCGTGCCCCCGGAGCCCGCGACGCTGTGCAGGATCCCCTGGAGGTCCATGACGATGGTCCTGCCGCCGGAAGCGGCGGTGACCGCCATGCTGGTGCCCTCGGTCACGGTTACTTTGATCGTTCTGCTGCCATGTGATCGGTCCGACGAGGGATTCGCGCCACTCGCGGGCGTCGCGGTGGTGACGGCGAGCAACGCCGCCACGCTCACGACGGACGCCCCGATGAGTCGTCCCCGGCTTCTTCGAGCCATGCCTGTCCTCCTAAACGGCTGGCCGTGCCAGCGAACGCGCGCAGGAGGGGACGATGTCATTACTTGGGGGATGAATCCCACTAAAGTGACACCGAGTAGCGAACCCCGCATACGTCACACTCGCTGGACAAAGCTGCCCGCAACCTAAGCGAGCGCCTGCACAGCGCCAAGAAGGTGATCGATCGGACCGCGATGAACGGGGTGCCTCACGCGCCGAGCGGTGATCTGGGCGCGCCGAACGGTAGATCATTTACCGGCTCCGCCGGAATATCGGTCTCCGTTTTCCGGGGTTGTGGGCGGCCCGCTGACTGGGATGGAGGCGAACCGCCCACGCTCTCACCCGGGTCAGACCTCCAGACGCTCCTCGATCCCCCGGAGCAGGTGCCTGGCCATGGCCAGGTTCGCGCGAGCGCGGTCGAGCGCCAGGTAGAGGAACAACCCCTTCCCTCCGCGCCCCGTGATCGGCCGGATGATGTGGTACTGACCGCTCAGCGTGATCAGGATGTCCTCGATGTTGTCCTTGAGACCGAGCGAGTCCATCGTGCGCAGCTTGGCCTTGACCACTTCCGTGTTGCCCGCGGCGGCGACCTGCAGATCCAGGTCCTTCGAGCCGCCCAGGGTGCCCAGTGCCATACCGCTGCCGTGATCGACGATCACCGCGCCGAGCGCGCCGTCGATCGCCATCA
This sequence comes from Spongiactinospora sp. TRM90649, assembly GCF_029382225.1. Taxonomy (GTDB): domain Bacteria; phylum Actinomycetota; class Actinomycetes; order Streptosporangiales; family Streptosporangiaceae; genus Spongiactinospora. The sequence continues at coordinate 61,143 of NZ_JARLTC010000035.1, read as the reverse complement.
TCTCCTTGAGGGAGACATCCATGCCGGCCATCGATTCCTCCTCCTGTGCCGCCAGGGCACGTGTTTCTTCCGGTGTTGTTGGGTGTTGTCGGGTTTCGATCAGGGTTCGCGTGCTACGACGGCGGCCACTCCGGCAGCCGTTCTTCTGCCCTCCAGCCGCAGCAGCCCGACGTTCGCGCCGGGTCCGGCCAGGACTGTGAGGACGACGGTGGGGCCGGCGGCGTAACAGGCCACGAAACCGGCGGAGCCCGAGATGAGCGTCTCCTCGAAGGCCCCTCGGCCGGTCATGGTCAGCATCCGCCCGCTCATCGCGAGCATCGCGGCCGACAGCGCCGCGGCCTGCTCGCCGTGGTCTCCCGCGAGGTCGGAGGCGATCCGCAGGCCGTCCACGCTGCAGACGACGCTGCCGCTCACGTCCGGCGCGCGCTTGCGCAGCAGCGCCATCTCCTCCAGAACCTCTCCTTGCAACTCCACCCGCGGCCTCCTCCTGAGCGAGAGGAACCTCACGACAGCTCCTCCAGCGCCTTCTTCAGGCGCATCAGCAGCGCCAGATCGGTCGGATCCCCGTTGGTGGGCGGGCCGATCGGCCGGAGCACGGCCGACGCCGTCTCGGGACCACCCGCCTCCCGCTCGTACGGCCGCCGCGCACGACGCGGCAGCCCGCCGTCCTCTGCCGGCTCGTCCACCACCGTGGGCGCCGCGAAGATCCCCGCCGCCGCGCCCCTTTCACCCCCGCGACCGAACCCGGGCTCGGTATCGGACTTTGACCCGGACTCGGACTCGGGCATGGCCTCGGGGCCGGGCTTGGGCCGTACCAGCAGCCCCGCCGCCGCCAGCCGCCGGACCGCCAGCAGCACCGCGTAGCCCGACCGCCCCGCCTGCTCGGCCAGTTCGAGCGGGGTCGTCCTCTGGTCGGCCCTGACCAGGACCTCCCACTCGACCCCGCTCAGCGTGACGCCGTGGCCGGGTAATCGCCCGACCGGCCGTACCGGCACCGCGTCCATGTCCGCGCACGGCCAGATCTCCGCCAGATACACGCCCCGGCGGTGGCACTCCCGCAGCAGCCCGGCCACGTCGAGGAAGCACTGCCCGCCCAGCCAGTGCCGCTCCCCCGGGCGGAACTTGGGCCGCGCACCGCTGACCGGCAGCAGGAAGAAGGCCGCGTCGAGGATCACGCCGAGCACGGCGTACTGCAGTTCGGTGCGTGTGACGCGGCCCTCGGCGAGCAGCCGCTCGCAACCGCCGTCCGCCCGGAGATCCCTCAGCGCCGTTTCGGTCATCCGTCCCGCGGCGACGAGCATCCGCTCGACGCCCGGCGTCTGGGCGCACTCCATGTATGTAACCCGTCCGTCAGAAAGGAAGATCGTGCCGTCCGCCCCGAGGCGCAGCGCGCCGGTGGCGCGTTCGCGCGCGAGCCCGGTCAGCAGCTCGTCGAGCCTGGCCATGGCTCACGACGTCATCTGGCCGGAGATGGAGCGCAGGCGATGGCGGGCGAGGGCCAGGTTCGAACGTTCCCGATCAAGCCGGACGTGGATCACCAGCGGCCCCTCGACGACCGTGTCCAACGGCCGGAGCAGGTGATACCCCCGGTCGGTGGTGACGAGCATGTCGTCGATGCGGACGGCCTCCCCGGGACACGAACGGGCGAGGCCGTCCGTGGTGGCCCGCAACGCCTCGGTCAGCGCGGCGGCCAGCCGATCGGCGTCCACCCCCACGGCACCGGTGAAGGCCACGGCCATGCCACTGGTCTGATCGACCAGGATGGCGTTCTGGGCTCCCGGTATGGCCATGACCTCAGCCAGGCAGGTGTCGATTCCGAGCACGTGACCTCCCTTGCCATCAGCGGACCGGAGACAGCGTAGGTGGTACTGAATCCCGCTGAACTAGCACATAGCGATGGCGTGAAGGTTTTATACGGCTAAGGCATAAAAAAACAACCCCGGCAACATTGCGGCATTTATCGTGAACTTTATTCGCAACCACCGGGCACGACGGCCGGCCCGCACCCGACCAGGGCGAATCATCTTGACCTCGCCTTACCGGGGTCTGACCTGTATGAAATCAGATATGACACGTTCCATAGACCGCACCGGGGCGAACGATTATCCGCAGAGCGCCTCGATATCCACATTAACGCCAAGTCGGAATATCGATCGACGCCCAGCGATATATCACCCACCCCGTCCAATATCTTCCCGCCCGAAACGGCGAGGCCACCACGACGCTTCCGGAGCCTCCCCAGCGGGTGGCGGAGAAGGTCACAGAGACAAGCTCCTTGCCGGAAATATCGGTAAGGCGACGCGCACGATCTGGACACCGTGCGCGCCGCCGTGAAAGGACAGGACGCGGTTCTCGCCGCCGTCGGCACCAGCCTGATCGCGAGCACCATGATCACCGCGATGCGCGAGAACGCGGTGCGGCGAGTGGTGATGACGAGCGGCCGCTCGGTCCCCGCCACCCGCCCCCGCGTGCCCCTGGCCCTTGCGTGGCTGATGTTCCGTCAGGTGTACGTGGACCTGGCCAGGGCGGAGGGCATGCTCCAGGTCAGCGGCCTGAATTGGAGCATCGCCCGCGCCACGATGCTCAACGACAAGCCTCCCGCCGGGCGGGTGCACATCGACTTCGAGGCCAACGCCACGGGCGGCGCGATGCGCCTGTCCCGCGCGGACTACGCGATGGCGCTCCTCGACACGGTCGAGGACCCCGGCGTGGCCGGCAAGGCCCTCGGCATCTGCGGCCCCCGCTGAGCCCGGCTCAGCTCACCCAGATCTGCAGTTGGTAGCGGGGCCCGTTGCCCGGATCGAACAGCTCGCACTTGTAGCGGTCCTTCCAGAGCTTTCCGTCCGCGTTGCAGTCGGCCCACCCCTGAGGTGTCCCCGGATAGAACGCGACTCCTCTCCAGTACTGCACGTGGACGTCATCGGCGCGAGCGGCCACCGCGGACTCCGCGCTCGCGGTGGCCGCACCGGCGGCTCCGGTGGCGGTGACCGTGGTCAGCGCCAGCATCAGGCCGCCGAGCAATCGCTTTGTCGTGGACATGACTCTCCCTTCAGCCATTACCGATCCTCGCCATGGCCGGAGGTCACCGTCCAGGCGGAACGACGCCATCGGCCGTGGGTTTCCCGCCATTCACCGGTTCAGCGGAGGGCCCTGGTGAGGAGGTCGCCGATCCGGGCCTCGACGTCGGGGGTCAGCTCGGTCTCCGGCGCCCGGCCTTCTTCAGATCCGCGGCGTGCTCCTTCATCGCCGCTCGCTCTTCTTGGTGAATCCGTCGTAGGTGGACGTCCGGGCTTCGCTCATGGCGGGAATCTCCTATCTGTGAATCATGGACTGCCGGGCGTTCGGGGCCGTCAGCCCCAGGCGCCCGCGATCTGGCGGGTCGTGGCGTTGAGCCGGTTGAACAGGTTGGTGACGCCGGTCATCAGCACGATCGCGGCCAGCTGCTTCTCGTCGAAGTAGGTCGCCGCGGCGTCCCAGATCTCGTCGCTCACCGAGTCGGGACGGTCCGCCAGCCGCGTGGCGGCCTCGGCCAGGGCGAGCGCCGCCCGCTCCTCCTCGGTGAAGTACGGGGTCTCCCGCCAGGCGACGACCGTGGCCAGCCGTTCGTCGCTCACGCCGGCCTTGCGCGCCGACTTGGTGCCGGCGTCCACGCAGGCGCTGCAGCCGTTGATCTGGCTGACCCGCAGGTGCACCAGCTCCAGGATCTCCCCCGACACCCCGCCGGAGTGCACGGCCTTGAAGAGGTCCTGGATGGGCTGCATCGCACCGGACAGGACGGCGGCGGGGTTCTGCATCCGAGACTTCATGATGATCTCTCCTCTTTCGGATCGGCGCCCCGTTCCCTCGGGGGCGTGGGTCAATAACAGCCGGAAGGGGCCTAGCATGACGACGACGGTGGGACACTCTGGGACAGTTGGCGCGGCTCTGACCAGCGGTAACTCAATCCGGAGAAGTTCCACCAAGGTGGGACAGGAAGACGGGAACGGTGGTCGTGCAGCGGCAGGTGACGGGACAGACCAACCCACAGGAAGAGCTGGCGGCCAGGCTGCGCCTGCTCCAGGAGCTGTCCGGGCGCGGCGTCCGGGCCCTCGCGCGGGACACGGGCCTCAGCTCGTCGTCGCTGTCGCGCTACCTCAGCGGCCAGTCGGCGCCGCCGTGGACGGCGGTGCTCGCGCTCTGCCGCCTGGTCAAGCGCGACCCCCGCCCGCTGCGACCCCTGTGGGAGCGGACGGCGAGCCCGCTGCCCGCGCCGCCGAAGACGAGCCGTCAGGTCCATCCCCCGTCGCCGCCCGCCGGGGAGCCGCGCCCGCCCCGCAACGACCTGCCGCGCGACGTGCCCGACTTCACCGGACGGCAGGCCGCGCTCGCCGCCGTGCTCGCCGCGGTCGAGGACAGCCGGGTGGTCGCCATCGACGGCATGGCGGGCGTCGGCAAGACCTGCCTGGCCGTGCACGCCGCGCACGGCCTCACCGCCGGATACCCCGACGCCCAGCTCTACGTGGACCTGCACGGATTCACCGCCGGGCGCGACCCCCTCGATCCCGACGCCGCGCTGCGCACCCTGCTCGCCGCGCTCGACGTGCCGTCCGAGAAGATCCCGCAGGAGGGCGGCATCGAGCCGCTGGCCGCCTGCTGGCGGTCGGAACTGGCCCACCGGCGGGCCGTCGTGGTCCTCGACAACGCGGTGGACGCCGATCAGGTCCGCCCGCTGCTGCCGGGCGCGGGGCCGTCCGTCGCGCTGATCACCAGCCGCAACCGGATGCTGGGCCTGGACGAGGTGCCCCCGGTGTCGCTGGACGTGCTGACCACGCAGGAGAGCGCCGAGCTGCTGGCGCGCGCCAGCGGCGACCCCGGCGGGTCGGAGGGCCGGCTGGCTCGCGACCCGGAGTCCGCCGCCGAGGTGCTGCGGCTGTGCGGCCACCTGCCGCTGGCGCTGCGGCTGGCCGCGGCCCGCCTGCGGCACCGGCCGGGCTGGACGGTCGGCGTCCTCGTCGAGCGGATGGCCGAGGGGGCCGGCGAGTTCGACACGGCGTTCGCCATGTCGGTCCGGCAACTGGACCGGGCGCGGCGCCGCTTCTTCCGCCTGCTCGGCCTGTTTCCGGGTTCGACCTTCGACGAGTACGCGGCGGCGGCGCTGACCGGCATGCCGCTGCGCGACGCACGGGAGACGCTGGAGGATCTGCTCGACGCGCATCTCGTCCAGCAGCCCGCCGTCGGCCGCTACCGGCTGCACGACCTGGTGCGCCAGCACGCGCGCCGCGCCGCCACCGAACACGACTCCCCCGCCGAGCTGGAGCAGGCGCTACTGCGGCTGTTCGACTACTACGTGCACGCGGCGGCCGCCGCCGACGCCGCGGTGTCGTATCTGTCCCTCAGCAACGAGGTCTCCGTGGGACCGCCCCCTGCCGACCTGCCGTCCTTCGCCGGCAAGCACGCGGCGCTGTACTGGTTCGGCACCGAGTACGCGAATCTCATGGCCGTCTTCGAGGCGGCGGCCGCCGCCGGGGCCGACGCGCACGTGTGCGAGCTGCCGCGCGTCATGCGGGCCTTCTTCGCCCGGCGCTGCGGCACGACGCACCTCAACGTCCTGTTCGAGCGGTCGCTGATCGCCGCGCAGCGCCTGGGCGATCCGCTGCACCTGGCCGAGGCGCACAGCGATCTCGGCTTCGCCCGATACAACGCGGGCCGGATGGCGGAGGCGGGCGCCGCGTACGAGGCGGCGGCCCGTCTGGTCTCCGAGGCCGGGGCCACCAGGTCCGGGGCGGAGCTGACCATGCGCCGGGGCTACCTGCTCTGGGACGAGGGCGATGTCGAAGCGCCCCTGGACCTCTTCCGGCTGGCCGGCCGGCAGTACGCGGACTCCGGCTGCCCGATGGGCGCGGCCCACGCCACCGCGTACGAGGCATGGGCGTTGCTCCAGCTCGGTCACCGCGAGGAGGCGGCCCGACTGGCCCGCGCGGCCCTGGACGTCCCGCACGCCGACCCCGCGTGGCCCCCGACCCTGACGGCCCGGCTCACCCTCGGCGTGGCCATCGCCGACGACGAGCCCGACGAGGCGATCGGGCACCTGGAGCAGGCGCTCGCCCTGGCCCGCGAGGACGGCCACCGGCACAACGAGGCGTGGTGCCTGCACTGCCTGGCCGTCGCGCTGCGCCGGATCGGCCGCTACGACGAGGCGCTCGCCTGCCATCGGCGGACGTTCGCCCTGCTGGACGAGCTGTTCGAGGAACACTGGAAGGTCCGTTTCCTGAACGGCTACGCCGAGACCTGCCGCCTGGCCGGTCTGCCCGACGAGGCACTGCGGCTGCACCGCCACGCGCTGGAGCTGGCCCCCGGACTCGGCTACCGCTTCGCCGAGGCCCAGGCCCACGAGGGCATCGCCGCCGTCCTCGCCGGGACCGACCCGTCCACGGCGGCCACCCACCGCGCCTCCGCCCAGGCCATCCTGCACGACCTCACCCCGCAGCCCTGACCCGCGGCCGAAAAGGCCACTTCCGTTGATCGGAAGTGGCCTTTCGCGTTTTTGTGCCGCGCGCAGAATGTTAGGGGGTCACCTGCACGTACAGGTCGATCCGGTCGGGCGCCTCACGGCAGTCGGCGTTGTACCACCATCCGTTGCGAATTCCTTGGTACGCCACCTGTCGGCAGTCGTACCAGCGGTTCCAACCGTAGAAGGATTCGACGTAACGCCAGGGCGACAGTGCGGCGGCCGACGTCTTCGCCGTCTCGGCCGTCTCGGCCTGCGCCGGAACGCTGGTGACAAGGGCGCCGGCCAGGGCGGCTCCAACGCCGGCGAGTGCCAGGAGTTTCTTCACGGGTGTCTCCAATATCAGCTCATGCCCTCGCGGAGGTTCACGAAAGGCTTCGCCCTGATTATTCGCACACCCGCACCGCCGATCATGGAAATCCCGCATGAACGAAAGGCGGATAACAGCTTTCGGTATATCTTGTCGAGCTACCCAAACAATCTACAATAGATGCGATTTCCGGCCAGGCGTCAGCGCTATTCCTGCCAAATACCATCGCATTCAAGCCCGGCTACGGCGACCAGTGCGGGCGAGGTGCAGCGAGCGGGAGATGATGACGGCCGCGGCCGCGAGTGCGCCGGTGACGGCCCACACGTACAGCGCGAGCCACACGTATGTGATCAGCTCCAGCGTGGCCGCCCTGTGCGTCACGAAGCCGGCGAGGTCCACGAGGCCGAAGAAGAGCACGAACGGCATCGTGTACGGAAGCAGCCTCACCACCGCGCGCCAGATGGCCCGGCCTTGGCGGCGGCGGGCCCATCGTCGGGCACGGCAGACCCCCAGGGCGCCGAGCGCGAGGTTGAGCACGCTCAGCCCGGCCAGCCAGAGGTCCACGCTCATGGTGAAGGGCGCCGCTCCGGCGTCGGGGCGGCCCTCGATGATGTCGATCAGGCCGTTGGTGATGAAGAGCGCGTCGTCGCCGGAGATCATCCCGGTGTTGGTGACCACGGCGATGCCGTACCGGCTCTCGGGCAGGACCGTCTGCATGGAGTTGTGGGTGAGCAGCCAGCCGCTGTGCTGGACCTGCGGCGCGCCACCGGCGGTCTTCCCCGCGTACCAGCCCATGCCGTACGTGCTGCGGCCCAGGCCGGAGGGGGCCTGTGCGGTCTTCACGAGGTTCGCGGGCAGGGCCGGGTTCGCGCCGTTCTGCGCGATCAGCCACCTGGCCAGGTCGTCGGCGGTGCTGACGACGCCGAAGGAGCCGTTGAGGAACCACTTCGGATGCGCGCGCTCGATGACGCGGCCGTAGGCGCGGATGTACCCCGCGCCCCGGCCGGGGAGCGCCCCGGTGGTGTTCACGGTCGTGGTGGACGTCATGCCGAGCGGACGGAACACCGCGGCGTTCATGTGGTCGGCGAACGGCACCCCGGCCACCACCTCGGCGAGCCGCGCCGCGACGGCGTAGTTGGGGTTGTGGTAGGCCATCGCGGTGCCCGGCTCGGTGGCGAGCGGCGCGGTTCGCAGCATCGCGACGGCGTCCTTGAGGGTGTCCGGCGCGGGGAGCGTCAGCTCGGGGAAGGTCATGTCGCTCATCCCCGAGGTCTGCTGGAGCACCTGCCGCACGGTGATCTTCGCGGCGCGCGGGTCGGCCATGGTGAACTCGGGGAGATATCTCCGCACGGGCGCGTCCAGGTCGATCTTGCGCTCCTCGGCGAGCCGGAGGACCGCCATGGCCGTGAACGACTTGGACAGCGAGGCGATCGAGATCGGAGTGGTCTTGGTGATCGCCTCACCGCCGGCCGTGCGGCCGTAGCCCGCCGTGTGCACGACCCGGTCGCCTTTGGTGACGGCGACGACGGCACCGGGCAGCCCGGTCCGCTCGGCGTAGTCGCGCACGTAGTCGTCGAGCACGCTCGCCGTCAGGTCTCCGGACCGCTCAGGCGTCGCGGCGGCGTGCACCGTCGTCGCTCCCAGGGCCAGCAGCGCCCCCGCCACCCCGGCCACCCTGGCCATCCGCATTCTCATCGGGTTCCTTCCAAGCCGTCCGCTCACTTGGAAGCCAAGCTAGAAGCCCATGCGGGCCGCACACATCACGCGATCGTCCAGCCCGCACCCCGACTTTCGTCAGGTCACGGCTCGCTGACGCGGACCCTTTCGCCGTAGTGGGCGAGGAGGCGGTCGTTGTGAGCGGAACCGCCCTCGATGTTGGCCGAGAGGTAGATCGCCGGCTCGATGCCGCGCCCCAGCAGATCGGCGCAGATCGCGGCGTTGAGGAGCTGGGCGATGAGCGTGCCGGTCAGGGTCGAGGTGGGGAGGATCCTGGCGCCGGACGGCAACTCGTAGGCCGAGTCCCCGGGCACGCCGCAGTTGTCGATCACGACGTCGGCCACCTCGAACAGCCGCCGCCCCGAAGGGTGCCTGGAGGCCGCCGACGTGCTGTGGGCCACCGAGGTGATCGCGACGACCGGGTTGCCGTTGGCGCGGGCCAGTTCGGCCATCTCCACGATCGCTCCGTTGATCCCCGAGTTCGAGGCGATCAGGACCACGTCGGACGGCCGCACGTCGTGCAGCTCCCAGACGCGGTGGGCGAGGGCCGGATCCCGTTCACGGGTCGGGTCGAGGATCTCCGACGGGTCGGCGCCGCCGAACATGACGACGTCCTTGATGCCCAGTTGGTTGGCAGGGATGAGGCCGCCCGCGCGGCCGGCGATCTCCATGGCGAACGCGCGGGAATGCCCGGTGCCGAAGGCCTGCACGATGCCGTCGGCGGCGAGCGCGTCGGCGCACAGGCGCGCCGCCCGGTCGATCGCCGGCAACTGGGTGGCGACGACCCGGTCCATGACCTCCCGTAGCACCTGCAGCGCGAGCGGATGATCCAATACGGTCAAGGCTGATCCTTCTCTGTGAGCCGGGTGGCACTGGCGAGGACCCGTTCGGCGCCGCCGGGGGCGGCCGGCGAACGGAGCACCTCGTACTCGGGGTGGCGGTAGGCAGCGCGTACGGGCAGGTAGCCGAGGTAGTCGTTGGTGTAGCCGATCAGGACGGCCGGGCCGTCGACGGCGCGGTCGAGCCGCGCGGCCAGGTCCAGGTACGGCTCGGCGCCCATGGACACCAACGTCAGGGGGCCTAGCCTGGCGACCGACACGGCGCAGGACAGATCGGCGGGAGGCGGGTGTTCCGCGGCCAGTTGGGCGGCCTGAAGCGCGGTCCAGGCGGTGCGGACCAGCACGGGATCGCCGTCCCGCTCCGCCTCGCGCAGCCGCTCCCGCAGCGGGCCGGTCGGCGGCGCCTCCGGTGACTTGGGCTGCAGCGCGACCCGTTCGTACCGCACGCTCATCGCCGCGTCGCCGGGAACGGTGAGCCGGGCCGGTTCGCGCAGGCGGCGCACGACCGAGGCGGCCACCAGCGCGCCCAGGCGCTCGACCTCCATGGGCGTCTGCTCGCGGCGGTGCGGGCGGGTGCTGACGTCGCCCGCCGCGCCGGTGGCGACCACGACCCACGCCCCGCCGAGCCGTCCGGCGAGGGCCCGCCGGACCGCGCCCGTCAGGTCGGCGCTGACCAGCAGGTTGTCCGCGCCGAGCACGGTCGGGTGGACGGGGAGCACGACCAGGACGCCGGAGCGCCCGCCGTCCGGCAGGTCGAACGACAGCACGTCCACGGGCACCGTGCGCCGGGGCCGCACCCCCGAACGCTGACCGCCGACGCCGGACAGCCGCCCCCGGCGCACGCTCAGCTCGACGTCGCGCTCGCCGGCCAGCGCGGCGCGGACCGCCTCGGCCGCCGCGGCGGGGACCTCGGCCGGCCACCGGGCCGGCGTGTCGACCGGGTGGCCGGGGCAGGCGGTGTCGGGGGCCGAATGGGTGTGCGTGGCCGACACCCACACGTCGTGGCCGGGGGCCTCACGCCGCACGGCCCGGCGAACCGCCTCGGCCAGGTCGGCGTTGACGTACGGCAGGTCGGCCACCACCCAGGCGAGCCGCCCCAGCGTCACGGCGGAGACCTCCAGCTCGTCGAGCGTGCCCGTGGAGGCGCCCGCACGGTTCGCGTACCCGCCGAGCACGGTCCCGGCGGGCACCGGCAGCGCACTGCGGCCGTATCCGGATCTCATGTCGCCGCCCGCAGGAAGCGCGCGGTGATCGCGGCCGGATCGGTGATCGCGGTGCCGATGACGACGGCGTGCGCACCGGCGTCGAGTGCCGCGCGGAACAGCTCGGGCGTGGAGTAGCGCCCTTCCGCGATCACCGGGCAGTCCAGCGCCCCCGCCAGCTCGGCCACCAGCTCCAGATCCGGCCCGCCGGGCACCGGGCCCGGCCCGGTGTAGCCGGACAGCGTGGTGGCCACCAGATCGGCGCCGGCCTCGCGGGCGGCGAGTCCCGCCTCGTAGTCGTCGACGTCGGCCATGATCGGCACGCCGTACTCGTCGTGGATCGCGGAGATCTGCTCCGCGAGCGTGCTGCCGTCCGGCCGGGGCCGCCTGGTGCCGTCGAGGGCCACCAGGGTGGCACCAGCGCGGATCACGTCCCCGGCGGCGGCCGGCGTGGGGGTGATGAAGACCCCGTTCCGGTCGCCCAGCTTGTTGATTCCGATGACGGGCACGCCGACGGCGCGCGTGATCGCGGCGACGTCGGCGGGGCCGTTGGCGCGGATGGCGGCGGCACCGACCTGTTCGACGGCACGGGCCAGCAGCGTCATCGGGCCGGGGCCGTGCAGCGGGCTGCTCGCGGCGGCCTGGCAGGAGACGATCAGCGATCGCGGGGGAAAGGGCAGCATGGTCACAGACCTCGATAGATGTGCAGGTGAGAGCGGTAGCCGGCGACGTCGGGGGCGGCGGCCAGCCGGCACGCGCCGTCCAGCCCGGTGCCCGCCGCCGGCACCGGATCGGCGCGCGGGCAGGCGGCGGCCAGCTCGGCGAGGAACGCCTCTTCCAGCAGGCCGCCGGGCCGGACGAGCCGTCCGGTGTGGGCGACGGGGACCGGCTCCCGGCCGGACACCGTGTTCACCCCCGTCGCGGCGGTGTGTGCGAGTTCGCGGGCGGCGTCCGCGAGGATGTTCAGGGCCACCTCGTCGCCCAGGTCGGCGGCGGCCAGGACGTCCGGCGCGAACCTGGCCGTGAGATCGACCGGCGTGCCCGAGGTGTAGACGGCGGACGGCATCTCGGCGGGCGGGCCGTACCGGAGCCGGGCGGGCTCGGACAGCCGGGTGCGCGGGCCGCGCCCGTCGAGCGCGCGCAGCACCGCCGCGATGCCCGCCCTGCCGATGGCGAAGGCGCTGCCCGCGTCGCCGAACAGGTAGCCCCACCCGTCGAAGCGCAGGCTCGTTCCGGTGGCCGCGTCGGCGGCCAGGCAGTTGACGCCGGTGCCGATCGTCAGCACTACGCCGTGCCCGGCGGGCAGGGCGCCGGCGTGCGTGGTGACGTTGTCCGCGCACAGGACGACCTCCCCTGCACCCAGGACGCTCGCGACCTTGGCGGCGAGCAGGTCGCGCGGCCTCGCCGTCGCGGGCAGGCCGGTCAGCCCGAGCACGGCCCGCGTGACCGGCCCCGGGTGGCCCGCCGCCGCCCACGCCTGGCCCACGCTCGCGGCGATGGCGGACACCGGATCGGGGCTGGGGTGGTGGAAGCCGGGCGCCTCGTGGACCACACCGCTGCCGGCGATCGTCAGCCGCAGGGTGGACTGGCCGCCGTCCACGCCGACGTACACGCCGCTCATCGCAGCCCCGCGCTCATCGCCACGCCCTCCACGAACCTGCGCTGCAGGGAGATGAACAGCGCGACCGTGGGCGCCATGGCCAGGACGGCCGCCGCCATCATCATCGGCACCCCGGCCGCGCCCAGGTTGTTGGCCTGCATCGCGGCCAGGCCGACGGGCAGGGTCCGGTGCTCGTCGTCGGAGGCCACCAGCAGCGGCCAGAGGTGGCTGTCCCAGTTCATCATGAAGATGAACAGGGCCAGCGCCGCCATCGGCCCCTTCACCAGCGGGACGACGATGCGCCCCAGGCTGACCAGGGCGCCCGCGCCGTCCAGCCTGGCGGCCTCCAGCAGTTCGTCCGGGACGGCGTCGATGCTCTGCCGCATGAGGAAGATGCCGAAGGCGCTGGTCCCCGCCGGGACGATGAGCCCGGCGAAGCTGTTGACCCAGCCCAAGTCGTAGATCAGCGAGTACAACGGCACGTAGATGACCTCAAGCGGCACCATGAGCGTGGCCAGCACGATCACGAAGGCCAGGTTGCGTCCCGGATAGCTGAACTTGGAGAAGCTGTATCCGGCGAGCGTGCAGGTGACGACGTTGAGCAGGGTCACGGCGACGCCGACGAACACGCTGTTGGCGTAGTACCGCGCGAAGGGCGTCTCCAGGAACGGCCGGGCGAAGTTGTGCCAGTCCCACTGGCTGGGCCACCAGCTCAGCGGTACGGCCAGCACCTCGCCGGGCGGCTTCAGCGCCGACACCACCGCGTATCCGAGCACCGCGGCGAAGGCGACGCCGCCGACGGCCACGACCAGGAACACCAGCCACCGCACGGCTCTCATCGGTCCTCCCGGCGAAAGGCGCGCAGTTGCAGCAGGGTCACGGCGACCAGGACGAGGAACATGAACACCGCCACGGCGCTGGCCCGTCCCATGCGGGCGTTCTCGAAGGCCGTCTTGTAGACGAACAGGTTGACGACCTCGGTGCCGAACGAGCCGTCGGTCAGCACGACCTGCGGGCTGAACGCCTGCAGGCCCCTGATGATCCCCATCACCGAGCAGATCGCGGTGATGGGCTTCAGCAACGGGAACGTGATCCGCCAGAAGCTCTGCCAGGCGTTCGCGCCGTCGGTCTGGGCGGCCTCGTACACCTCGGGGGGCAGGCGGGACAGCCCGGCCAGGAACAGGATGAGGAAGAAGCCCGTCTCCTTCCAGATCCCCATGATGACCAGCGCCCAGGTGGCGGCGGCCGAGCTCGTCAGCCAGTTCACGTCCAGCCCGAAGGTCTGGTTCAGCAGGCCGTCCGGGTGCAGCACGAGCCGCCAGACCACGGAGATGGCGACCCAGCTCGTCGCCACCGGCAGGAAGTACAGGAGCCTGACCCAGCCGGAGCCGCGAAGCTTCCGCGACAGCGCCAGCGCCAGCACGAGCGCCAGCGCCACCGCGGGCACGTACGTGCCGACCGTGTAGACGAGCGAGTTGAGCAGCGCCTCGCGAAAGCGCGGGTCCTCGGCCAGGAACGTGAAGTTGGCCGGCCCGACGAAGGTGGGCGGGGCGGTCAGGCTGTAGTCGAACAGGCTCAGATAGAACACCCGCAGCCCCGGGTAGATCGCGAAGGCGGCGAACAGCGCCAGCGCCGGCCACGACAGCATCGCGCCGACCAGGTTCCTGCCGCTCACCCGGCGGCGGGCCCGGGAGGGCCGGCGCGTGGCCGGCCTCCCCGCCGTCATGGTCAACTGAGGCTCCGCCGTACGGCCTCGTCGGCCTCGCGCAGCACCGCGTCCACCGGCTCGCCGTCGAAGACGGCCTTGTCCACGGCCTTGCGCAGGATGTCCTGCACCTCGCTCCAGCGAGGCCCGACCTGGTCATACCGGCCCTGACCGTACGCCGTGGAGATCACATCGACGAACGGCATCTTCTTGGCCGGCTCGCTCTGCTCCCAGCCGGTCACCGGCTGCACGAAGCTGACGTCGCCGAGCCAGCGGTCGTGCTGGCCGGCCAGATAGGAGATGAAGCGCCATGCCTCGGTCTTCTGCTTACTGGCGTTGCTGACGGCCCAGAAGTAGGCGAAGACCCGGCTCACCGGCTTGGCGGGATCCACCTGCGGGAGCGGCACCACCTTCAGGTCCTTGTAGGTGTCGGGATTGGACTGGCTGATCTGCTCCATCGCCCACGGGTAGACGATGGCCATGGACTGCGTGCCACTGGCCAGGTCCTGGAACGGCACGGTGGCGTCACGCGAGGAGGTCTTCGGGTCGGCGATACCCGACGTCCTGGCCAGTTCCACCCACAGGTTCAGCGCCTGCTTGGCGCCGGGCGACTGCAGCGCGGGCGACTTGCCGTCCGGCGACAGGATGGCTCCGCCGGTCTGGTTGGCCAGGGTCTGGAACCACTGGCTGTACCAGCCGGAGTGCAGGTAGAGGAAGTTGAACGCCTGCTTGTGCCCCGCCTTGTTGAGCGCCTTGCCGGCGGCGATCACCTCCTGCCAGGTCTTCGGCGGGCTGTCGGGGTCGAGCCCGGCGTCCTTGAAGTGCCTGGCGTTGATCGCGAAGGCGGTGCCGTTGAACTCGCTGGGCACGCCGTACAGGGTGCCCTTCGCGTCCTTGGCCCCGTCGAGGGTGCCGGGTACGTACCCGCTCTCCAGGCCGGCGACGGATGACTTGCCGAAGCCCGCGGGGTCCACCGGCGCGACCAGGTTCTTGGGGATGTAGTCGCCGCGCAGGGCGTTGTCGTCCATGTTGATGATGTCGGGACCGGCCCCCGTGCTGAGCGCGGTCAGCATCTTGGTGCCGAACTCGGTGTTGGGGATGGACTGGTACTCGATCTTGACGTTGGGGTTCTTGGCCTCGTACTCGGCGATGAGCTTCTTGTTCAGCTCGACCATCGGGGGGTGGGTGTGGGTCCAGAACGTCAACGTGGTCGTTCCGCCGGAGCCGCCGCCTGCAGTGGTCCCACAGGCTGTCGATATTAGGACAGCCGAAACTGCCAGTAGGAGCTGATAGTGACGATACCTGGGCATGGTTACCTCCAGGTCTTGCAGGGGGGTTGGGCGGTTTCAGGAGGGCATGAGGTCGACGGTGATGGTGTAGTAGTCGCCGCGATAGATCGACTCGCCGTATTCGATCACTCTGCCCTTGCGGTCCCTGACCGTGGTGCAGATCCGGAAACAGGGGTCACCAACGGTGATTCCCAGCAGCTCGGCCGTGCGCTCGTCGGGAAGCGCCGGCTGGATCTCGGCGGTGCCGGCGCTGATGTCGACACCGTATTTCTCCGCCATCACCGCGTACCACGAGCCGTCCAGGTCCTCCTCGGTCAGGTCCTGGAACGGCCCCGCGGGCACGTAGTTGGTCTCAATGGCGACCGGCTCGCCGTCGCCCTGGCGCAGGCGGGTGAAACGGATGACCGATTCCCCCTGAGGCACCCGTAGCCGCCGGGACACCTCGGTGGTCGCGCGCATCCGTCGCAGGGCCAGGGTTCTGCTGGTGGTCTTGATTCCGCGCCTGGTCATCTCCTCGGTGAAGGAGGTGATGGTCAGCGGGCGCCGGACCCGCGGCCGGCAGGTGTAGGTGCCCCGCCGCTGCCGCCGTTCGAGGAGGTCCTCCAGAACGAGGCGGTCGATCGCCTTCCGCAGCGTCATGCGGGCCACGCCCCAGCGTTTGGCCAGGTCACGCTCCGACGCTATGCGCGCTCCCTGCGGGAGCGAGTGGATCAGGTCGAGGAGGCGGGCGCGCGTCTCACTCGAACGGTCCGACGATCTGCCGGGTGTCATGGCGCTCACCTCCCTGACGAGCAGGCTAGGCACAACACGAGATCGGGTACCAGACCACGGCTCACATTCGTGGAGACCAGAGGCCGCCGCTCGCCGTCCAAAAGCCCTGGCCGGCAAGGTGCGCAGCGCCGCCGAGCGGCGCCGTGGTCTAGAAACACCGGCAACCACAGAATCCCGCGCCCGCGGCCGAGTGACGGTCAGCGTCCGTTGAGGGTGAAGGCGTACAGCTTGTCGTTGTCCCCGGCGTAGGGCAGCCCGAACTTCGAGGTGTCGTAGCCGGAGCCCCAGTAGACGGTGCCGTCCACCACGGCCGCGCCACCGAACACCGAGCCGCCGCTGGCGTGGCTCCACAGCACCTCGCCGGTGTCGCCGTCGAAGGCGTACATGTTGGTGCCGGACGGAGCCGAGGAGCCCGCGTACATCACGCCGCCCCCGCTGGAGACGAAGGAGATGCCCAGCCAGTCGCCGGTGGCCGCCTGCGGGTCGGGGACCTGCCAGTCGATCTTCCCGGTGGCCGGGTCCAGCGCCGCGAAGATGCCGCCCGTGGTGACGGACTTGGTGCCGTCGGCCGCCGTCAGCGTCCAGGGGATGTGGGAGAAGTTGGCGACGTCGGCGTAGATGTGCTCGCCGTCGGTCGCGGTCCCCCACTGGATGCCGCCGAGCGGGCCGCCCGGGCCGACCTGGGTGTTCCAGATCACCGCGCCGGTGTCCGGGTTCAGCGCCCAGTACACGCCGCTCTTCTGCCCGATGCCCAGCACGTCCGTGCGCCGGCCGTTGATCACCGTGGTGTAGAGGTTGGGGCCGGCGCCGAAGTCGAAGTCCGGCGACCGCCCCGGCTCGAAGATCGTCCAGGTGTCGGCGGTGAGCTGCCCACGGTGCGCGGGGTGATGACACGCTCGGTCGCGGCGTCGCGGGTGTTGTGGTTGTTCTGCCCGGCGCTGGTCCAATCGGACCGCACCGCGACCGGGCCGGGTGCGGCGCGGTCGGCGTACGTGGGCGTGCCGGCTACCAGCGCCGCCGGCACGGCGAGCAGCAGGGCGGCGGCCGTCCCCAGGAATGAACGCATGGTTCCTTCTCCTCTACGCGCCCGGTCCGTCCGCCTCATGGTGCGCCTTCGGTAAATCGACTACAAGGGGTTCGCGTTCATGACCATGCGTAGTCACATCCTGTCGGCCAGGATCTGGGCGAACAGCTTTGGACGTTGCAGAGGTATGCCATGGCCGCATTCCGGCACGACGGTCAGCCGGCTGCCCGGGAGGGAGCCGTGGATATCGCGCGCGGAGTCGTGCATCAGCTTTCGCTCCTGCCCTCCCACCAGGATCAACACCGGGTTCTCGAAGCCGGCCCAGCCGGCGGGGAGGGTGAAGCGGATGTTCTCGCCGACGGCGGCGAGAAGGGTCTCACGGCTCATGCCGGCGCTGTCGCGAAGGTAGTCGGTCAGGAGTTCGTCCGGGATGAACAGTTGCCGCGCCTGGAGCTTCGCGAACCACGGTTGCCGTGCGAGCGGTGCCGTCGCGGCGAGGAGCCCGAGCGTCGCACGCGGAGACCGGAGAGGCCGAGCCTGCGCGCTGACGACGACGGCACCAGCGACAAGATCGGGACGTGTCGCGGCGAGCAGGATCGTGAGCTGCGCACCTAACGAGAACCCGGCGACCATCGCTCCCTGAGGCGCGCGTTCCTCAAGGACTCGCGCCAGGGCCTGGGTGGTCTCCTCGTGTGATCGATACGCTCCGGCCGTACTGCGGCCGTGGCCGGGAAGGTCGGGAATGATCACACGGGCCGTCGTCGCGAGCCGCTCCAGCGCCGGACGCCACATCCATCCAGCGACGCCGCCGCCGTGCAGCAACAGAATGGGAGGAGCATGCGCGTCACCAGCCTCGAACACGTACATGCACGGCATCCTCCCAGGGGGTGCGGGGCTCCGGCTCAGCGGGATTTGGTGAGTGTCCACAGGGATGCCGCCATGAGCAGAGCGGTCAGCCCGCCACAGATCATCACGGTGGAGACCGAGAAGGAGTCGACGACGCGGCCTCCGAGGAGCGCGCCGAGCGCGAAGGTCGCCTGGAAGGAGGAGGTGAAGATCACCGTGGCGGCTTCGGGCGCGTGCGGGGCGGCGGCGATGAACGACGCCTGGGAGCAGACGGGCACGCCCCCGTAGGCCAGGCCCCAGACCACGAGCGACACCACGGCTCCGACGGTCGAGCCGCCGACCGAGGGCAGCAGCAGAGTGGTGGCCGCGATCAGGCAGCCGCAGGTCACGAAAGCGGCTCGCAAACGCGTGGCGGTGGCCTTGCCGGCCAGGAAGTTGCCGGCGATCCCGGCGATTCCGTACGCCAGCAGGACGGCGCTGACGGCCGCGGCAGACAGGCCCGTGACGTCCTGGAGAAATGGCGTGACGTAGGTATATGTGCTGAAGTGGGCTAGGACGATGAGGAAGGTGGCCGTCAGGGCGATGGCGGCACCCCGGGTGCGCAGCAAGTCGAGCAGGACGCGAGGGCTGGTGACCTGGCGCGCGGGCAGCGGCGGCAGCAGCATCAGCAGCGCGGCCAGGACCAGGACGGCCAGCACCGCCAGGACCAGGAAGGCGGTTCGCCAGCCGGCCAGGTCGCCGATGAAGGTCCCGGCCGGCACGCCGAGCACAGAGCCCAGCGGCACGGCCGAGAAGATCACAGCGGTGGCGGTGCCGACGGCCTGCGGCGGCACCAGGCGGCCGGCCAGCCCCGCCCCGATCGACCAGAAGCCGCCGATGGTGAGGCCGACGAGCACCCTTGCGATCAGCATGACCCAGTAGGAGGTCGCCACCGCGGCCAGCACGTCGGCCACGGCGAGCACCGCCATGAGGACGCACAGCATCACGCGGCGATCCAGGCGCGCGGTGGTCAGCGTGACGGTGGGCGCGGCGACCGCGGCGACGATGCCGGGCAGCGTCATGGTCAGCCCCGTGGTGCCGGCGGAGACGCCGAAGTCGGCGCCGATGGAGGTCAGCAGCCCGATGGGCAGGATCTCGCTGGTGACGATGGCGAAGATGCCCAGCGTCAGCGAGGCGACCGCGAGCCGGCCGATGAGGGGCGATCGGGGCCGGGCGAGCGTGGTGGTGGACATGGCTCCCGTTCAGGCAGGTGCGTATGGCGTGCGGCACCCAGCCAAGCAGTGACGAAGCCACGGACACTGGCACCTTTCAGACGCGACCGTGGAGCAACCCACAACGGTCAGCGTTCGAAGCCGGAGACGAGCCGGGCGATCGGCGCGGTGCCAGCCAGTCGGCGATGTCGGTGATCACGGCCGCGTCGACGTGCTGGGGCTTGTCGTAGTCGGCGGGCGCGGACGGGCCGGAGCCGGGGAAGAACAGATGGTCGTCGGCGTCGTAGACGCGGATGGTGACGTCCGCACGGTGGGCGAGGCCCGCCTGCCAGCCCGCGAGGTCGTCGGCGACGGTCACCTGTAGTCGCGGCCGCCCTGCAGGATGAGCATCGGCTTGTCCAGCGTGGCCGCGGTCGCGACCGGGTCGTAGCCGCGCAGGTCGAGCCAGTAGGCGCCGGACCGCAACCAGTACCTGCTCAGCCCGCTCTCCTTCCCGGTCGAACAGCCACCCACCGGCCCCGGCCTGGAATGACCCGCGCCCTCATCCGCCGGCACGCAGGAAAAGCCGGCCGACGTCGCGCAGGTATCGGCGGAACTCGGGCGGATCGATGACGTCGAACTCCGCGCCCACCGCGGCGAGGATGAGCACCGGCCAGTCGAAGGCGTCCACCTGCAGGCGCAGGTGACAGGACCGGTCGTCGACGGGTTCGACCCGGCCGCCGGTGACGGCGACGACCCGCTCCACCGTGTCCGCCGGGGCGTGGAGAAGGACGGTGATGTCGTAGCGGGCGGGGCGGGCGCCGAGCCGTTCCTGGACGAACGCGGCGGCGTCGGCGGCGGGCAGGTCGCGCGGGCGGAAGCGGGCCCCGGTGACGGCCGGGCCGGTGAGCCGGTCGAGGCGGAAGACGCGCCAGTCGGCGCGGCCGAGGTCCCAGGCGACCAGATACCACCGGCGCTTGAACGAGACGAGCCGATGCGGTTCGACCAGCCGGGAGGCCGCCTCGCCGGAAGGGGCGGCGTAGGTGAAGGTGAGACGTTCGTCGTCGCGGCACGCCTGGGCGATCACGGTGAGCGTGACGGCGTCGATCCGCGGGCCGTCCGCCGGTGCCGTGACCGTGTACGCCCGCAGGGCGTCCACACGACGGCGCAGCCGGGGCGGCATCACCTGAACGACCTTGGTCAGCGCCCGCAGCGCGGTCTCCTCCATGCCTTCGACGGTTCCCCCGGCGGCCGTGCGCAGGCCGACGGCGATGGCGACGGCCTCCTCGTCGTCGAGCAGCAGCGGCGGCATCACAGTGCCGGACCGCAGTTGGTAGCCACCGGCCGAGCCACGGCCGGAGTGCACCGGATAGCCGAGCTCGCGCAGCCGATCGATGTCGCGGCGCAGGGTCCGCTCGCTGACCGCGAGCCGATCGGCCAGTTCCAGGCCGGGCCAGTGGCGGTGCGTCTGCAGCAGGGACAGCAGTCGCAGCATGCGCGCGCTCGTGTTCGCCATGGTTCCAGATTCCCTCACCTTCCGGCCAGAAAGTGACCGGAAGGCACTCTAACGTCGCTCTCATGAACGACACACCGCAAGGAACGCAGATGAAGATCCTGGTGACCGGGGCGACGGGAATCGTCGGCCGCCAGGTGGTGGACCAGCTCCTCCGAGCGGGCGCCGACGTGCGTGCGCTCACCCGCACGCCCGCTGCGGCCAAGCTGCCGCCTCAGGTGGAGGTCTTTCAGGGCGACCTCACCGACCCCGCGAGCGTGGCCGCCGCACTGGACGGCGTGGACCGCATGTACCTGTTCCCGGTGGAGGAGAGCGCGCGCGAGGTCGTCGAGCTGGCCAGGCAGGCGGGCGTACGGCGCATCGTGGTGCTGTCGGGGGCATCGGTGACCGCCGGCCTGCACGTCAATCCGGTAGAGCAGGCGGTGGAGGAGTCCGGCCTGGAATGGACGCATGTGCGGCCATGCGAATTCATGACGAACCTGCTGCAGATCTGGGCACCGGCCATCCGGGCCGAGCGGGTGGTGCGCTACCCGTTCGCGGACGAGCCGATGAACCTCATCCACGAGGCCGACATCGCCGCGGTCGCCGTCACCGCCCTGCTACGGGACGGCCATCACGGCAAGGCCTACACCCTGACCGGCCCCGCCCTGATCACCGTCCGCGAACAGGTCGCGGCCATCGGCGCGGCACTGGGCGAGGAGGTCCGCTACGAGGAGGTCACCCGCGAACGCGCCCGCGAACTGATGAAGGCCCAGGGCGGCTTCGCCGCCGAGTCCGCCGACCTCATGCTCGGCTTCGTCGAGTACGACGGCGCCGCCCCGGCCGACGGCGCCTACGCCGACCAGGACTGGTCGGCCCTGATGCGAGTCTGGCCAGACGTAGAACACGTCACCGGCCACCCCCCACGCCCCTACACCCAATGGGCCCACGACCACGCCCTGGACTTCCGCTGACATCAGGCGAGTTCGCCGCCATGCTCGGGCGAGTAGTAGTGCGAGAGAGATGGACGCGTTTGAGGGCGTTGATCGCAGGCGCCGACGTTCAAGGCGAACGCCGGTACGATGCTCGGCGAAGGCGAGCGCGGCTTCGAGATGCCGTTCGATGAACCCGTCGCCGGGATCCTGGTAGCCGGGGATCATGTCGAGGTATTCGTGCGGGGGTCGCCATCGGTAACGAAGGCCTGCCAGCGGCGCGAATCACGGTCTTGGCCTTTCCATGCCGGCGGCTGAGCGGCCTCCCGAAGACCGTGCGAGTTTCGTCGCGATTCCGTGCACCTTGGGGCTTCTGAACCATCCGTTCGCGCTCGGCGCGCCGGCCTCCCTCCCGATGGCCCTGCGGGGTCAGTCACCTTCTGGATCCGATGGCTCCGTGGCCGGTGTGATCTCCAGTGGCGTGGCGACCCCGCCTGTGAGCTGGTGCCCATGCGTGAGCGTGTGGTCGAGCTGCATGGCCAGGCGAGGGACGGTCAACGGGGGCAGATACGCATCGGCGCCGGCATCGAGCAGGCGCTGCACCGGGCCCGGGTAGTTGACGCCGAGTTCGTCGTCCTCGATCTCGGTGACGATGACACGGGCTTTGGGGAACATCGACCGCAGGCTCGCGATCAACTGCGGGCTGCCCGGCGGCACCAGCAGCACATCGGCCGTCGCGGGGGCCGCCTTGATGTCGAGCACGATGTAGTCCGCGCCGAGCCGGGTGGACAGCGACGTCCGCGCCTTCGCCGACAGCTTCATCGTGGTGGCGACGACCGTCACGTCGTCGTAGTCGACCGGCGGCTGATCGTCGGCTTCGTCCGATGTCTCGCGATCGACGATGGTGCCCTGGAGGACCTCGACCGTACTGGAGATCGCCGCGATCGACCGGCCGTCCCGCGTGATCACCAGGTTCTCGCCGGGCTCCAGCGCGTCGATGAGTGCCACGACGTCCTCGGGAAGACGGGCCACGTCAAGCGGCCGGGTGGCACGCTTGCGGCTCACCAAGCCTGGAACAAGCCTTGCGTGGCGGAAGTAGATGGCAGCGTCGTCACAGTGTTCATCCCCCATAAATCGGACAAGCAGTCAGTGACGAGCCTACGCCGATATGGATCACTTCGAGTCTGAGCGAAGAGTGGCACAGGGGACGACTTCGGTCTCGGCCGGCCGTCGGCCACCGGCTCGGGCGGCCGGCCGGTCGCGGACCGCGAGCGAAGCCGGAATTCCGCCCCAGTAGTGTGGGCTCGCATGACCGACCCCAAGATCAAGATCACTGCGGACCTGGTCCATGACCTGCTGCGGGAGCAGCATCCAGACCTCGCGGGACTGCCCATCCGCGAAGTGGCGGGCGGGTGGGGCAACCAGATGTGGCGCCTTGGGGACGACCTGGCTGTGCGCATGCCGCGTACAGAAGGCGCCCAGGACCTCCTGCGCAAGGAGTACCGGTGGCTGCCGGTCCTGGCCCCGCGCCTGCCGCTTCCGGTCCCCGGCCCCGTACGGATCGGTGAGCCGTCCGCGCGCTTCCCGAAGCCCTGGACCATCATGACGTGGGTCCCCGGCGAGCCACTGGACCACACCTCCATCAGCCGCGGCGACCACGCGGCCGGCACTCTGGCGGACTTCCTCAGGGCACTCCATGTGGAGGCGCCCGAAGACGCGCCGATCAGTGCGGACCGCGGCGACCACCCCAAGAAGTGCACGGGCGGATTCGACCACTTCTTCCACGCCGTCCTCCCCGACGAACTCGCCGACGGTGTCCGGGCCGTCTGGGACGACGCCGTCGCCGCGCCCGAGTGGGAGGGCCCGCCGCTATGGGTGCACGGCGACCTTCATCCCGCGAACGTCGTCGTCTCGGACGGGACGCTCTCGGGCGTGATCGACTTCGGTGACATGTTCGCCGGCGATCCGGCGTGGGACCTCGCGGCCGCGTGGGTGATCCTTCCCGACGGCGCCGCCTCCTCCTTCTTCGACGCGTACGCGCAGGCAGACGAGGGGACGATCCGGCGCGCCCGCGGGCTGGCCGCCCTGAAGGGCCTGTTCCTCATGCTCATGGGCCAGAACGGGGACCGCGGCCTTCCTGGCGGCAAGCCGACGTGGGGACCCGCAGGCCGGGCAGCACTCGACCGTGTTCTGAGAGACGGTTAGACGTTCTGAGAGACGGTTAGACGTTCTGAGAGACGGTTAGACGTTCTGAGAGACGGTTAGACGTAGGCACGCAGTGACCGAGCCCCATCCGGCATCCCGCTGCCGGAGCCGCCTCCCCGCCGGTCGACGGCGGGCTTTCCGGGTCGCCGACCGGCTCAGATGACGGTCGATCAGTTCGCCGACGCGGGCGGCGTCGCCGACCGGATCGTGGGGTACTGGAGCAGGTTCGTCGGGACCGGGTGGCCCCAACGGGGCGGGCAGCACGAGATGGCCCCGTCTGGACGCCGCCGACCGTGCCCTCAAGGTCGCCCCGGACACGGTACGACCCATCAACCTGAACAGCGCTCACCACTGCGGCCTCTGGTTCTGACCCCAGCATCGCTTCCAGACCCGGGAAAGCCGAAATCCCGTCCGATCGAGTGATCGGACGGGATTTCGTAAGTTCAGTCCGGCCGTCCCCAAGAGAACGGCCCTGGGTGGAGCTGAGGGGATTTGAACCCCTGACCCCCTCGATGCGAACTAGCTGCGTGACGCTGGTCGTGGAACTGCTGCCCTGCTCTGGGGTATGGGGAAGGACGGCGGGGTGAGGCAACGTGCGGGGATGTTGCTGTACTCCCGTGCTGTACAGCAGGACGGCTGACCTGACCCTGGGTTGCTATCGCGTAACTCCGCGCGCGGTCGGCGGCTGTGTGGGCTACTGATGGCGGTATGGGCGGTAGACGCGCATTGGGGCTGGGGGTCGGGCTGGCGCTGGCCGGGGGCGTGGCCGGTGCGGTGACCGACGGCAAGGCGTCGACGGCTGTGCTGGGAGCGGCGATCGCCGGCACGCTGGGCGCGTTCGCCCCGACCGTCTATGACGCTGCGGTGGCACGACGACGCGCGATGGATGATGCGGAATCGGCGGCGGCGCTGACGGATCTGGATGCGGGCCCCGCGACGTTGCTGACCGCACGCCGTGCAGTGGCGGATTTCATTGGTCGTGCCGGGGAGTTGCAGGCGCTGGCGGACTGGTGTGCCGATCCGGATGCGACGCGGATGCGGCTGGTGACCGGGCCGGGCGGGGTGGGCAAGACCCGGCTGATGCTGGAGCTGTCCGCGCGGATCCATGATCGCGGGTGGTTGGTGGCAGAGGTCGGGGAGCGCCAGGAGGCGACGGTGCTGGAGCGCTACCGGCAGACCTCTGATGGCAGGGTGCTGCTGGTGGTGGATTACGCCGAGACCCGGACCGGTCTCGAGGCGTTGCTGGCCTCGGTAGTGGCTGATCGAGGGGCGGAGGTGCGGCTGTTGCTGCTGGCCCGCAGTGCCGGGGAGTGGTGGGATCGACTGGGGGCGGGTGAGCCACCGGTACGCAAAGCGCACGCGCGGGCCACCGTGGAGCGGATGGAATTGGCCTCCGAAGTCCAGGCCGGGCTCACCGATGCGCAAGTGGTGGCGTCCGCGGCTGCGGATTTCGCGAGGGTACGCCACGTGGCGGATGTTCCAGAGATCGTGCTTTCCGAAAGGCGTGGCCGGGCGCGGATTCTTGATCTGCATGCTGCAGCGCTCGTGGGTGTTCTGGAGGCTGAACGGGTGCCGGGGACGGGCACGGTTCATGTCGATCTGGCCGAGGTTTTGGCGGAGTTGCTGGGGCATGAGCGGCGGTTTTGGCAGCGTAGCGCGGAGACGGCCGGGCTGTGTGCGGGGCCGGGCGGGTTGACGCCGGTGATGCTGGGTCAGTTGGTGGCGGCGGCGTCGTTGCTGGGCGCACGGGATCGCAGTGAGGCGGTGGCGTTGCTGGGGCGGGTGCCGGAGGTACCCGTTTCGGGCCGGGTGGCCGACTGGCTGCGCGGCCTGTATCCACCCGATGCGGACAGCACCGACAGCACGGGCGGCGGGGAATGGCTGGGCAGCTTGCGCCCCGACCGGCTGGCCGAGTTGCACGTGTCGCGGGAACTGGCGGACTCCGATGAGCTGGCGCTCCGGTGTCTGCGCGACCTGGACACCGCCCAGGCGCGCCAGGCGTTGATCGTACTGGGTCGCGCGTCGGTGGACTATGAGCCGGCGGAGCAGTTGTTGCACCGGATCGTGCCGTTGGTGGCAGGAGTGGCGGCGGAGCTGGAGGCGCCGCGGGAGACGTTGGCGGCCATCTCGGCGGCGATTCCTTATCCGTCGCTGGCGCTGGCCGAGGCTGATGCGATCATCGCCCGCAAGGTATTGGAAAGCATTCCTGCCGGGGAACGCACGGCTGAGCGGGCTTCCTGGCTGACAACGGTGGGAACGTTGACCGCCCAGTTGGGCCGCCCGGCCGACGCCCTGCCCCCCACCCAAGAAGCCCTCACCATCCGCCGGGAACTGGCCGAGACCAACCCCGACCGCTACCGCCCCGACCTCGCCCGCTCCCTGTCCAACCTCGGCGTCCAGTTTTCAGAGCTGGGCCGCCCGGCCGACGCCCTGCCCCCCACCCAAGAAGCCCTCACCATCTACCGGGAGCTGGCCGAGACCAACCCCGACCGCTACCGCCCCGACCTCGCCGACTCCCTGTCCAACCTCGGCGTCCGGTTCGCGGCGTTGGGCCGCCCGGCCGACGCCCTGCCCCCCACCCAAGAAGCCCTCACCATCCGCCAGGAACTGGCCGAGACCAACCCCGACCGCTACCGCCCCGACCTCGCCACCTCCCTGTCCAACCTCGGCACCACCTTCTCTGAGCTGGGCCGCCCGGCCGACGCCCTGCCCCCCACCCAAGAAGCCCTCACCATCTACCGGGAACTGGCCGAGACCAACCCCGACCGCTACCGCCCCGACCTCGCCCGCTCCCTGTCCAACCTCGGCGTCCGGTTCGCGGCATTGGGCCGCCCGGCCGACGCCCTGCCCCCCACCCAAGAAGCCCTCACCATCTACCGGGATCTGACCGAGACCAACCCCGACCGCTACCGCCCCGACCTCGCCACCTCCCTGACCAACCTCGGCATCACGTTTGCAGAACTGGAACGCTTGGATGAGGCGTTGCCCTTAGTACTTGAAGGGGTGGACCTGTGGCGGGACCTGGCCGACCGTGATGCACAGCGATTCGCGGCGCGCCATGAAGCGTCGATCAACCTGCTAAAAGCCCTCACCAGGGAACAGGATGAGTCCTGAGCACGGGTCTCGGTTCGTAACATCGCTCCGGGTTCTGTAGTTGACGAGTAGCCGGGTGCCCCGGTGGCAAGCGGACCCGGAGCGCAGGGCCTCCAGGCCCGAGCACCGGAGGCGGCGCGGCAGCGATCGGCCCCGGCCTATTACGGCCAGAAGCGAAGTCTGCCGATCGTCCCACCTCCACCGGCTACGGACCGATGGGCTTGGGCATGATCAGTGCCGTATGGGTGTGAGGGTTAGGCTCCGATGGCATGCAGCGGTTGGCGCTTTTCGATTTGGATGACACCTTGATCGACCTGCGGGACGCGTTTCGGGTCTGGGCGACGGAGTTCGCTGCGGATCATCGGCTCGGGGACGGGGCGGTTGACTGGCTGATCGCCCTGGACGGGACCGGGCTGGCGCACCGGGGAGAGTTCTTCGCCCGGGTGCGGGAGCGGTTCGCCTTGCCGCCCGAGGTGGATGAACTGTGGGCGGGTTACCGGCGGCGGATGCCGCATCTGGTGAGGTGTGCCCCTGAGGTGCTGGCCAGCCTTGCGAGGTTGCGGGCAGATGGATGGCGGATGGGGATCGTCACCAACGGGACTGCGGACAATCAGGCCGGAAAGATCGAGCACAGCGGGTTGGCGGAGGTGGTCACCGGCTGGGCGTGCTCGGGGGCTGAGGGAGTCAGCAAACCGGATCGGCGGCTGTTTGAGATCGCCGCGGCACGATGCGGGGCTTCGCTGGCCGATGGTGGGTGGATGATAGGTGACAGCCTGGTCAAGGACATCGGTGGTGGGGGCGCCGCGGGGCTGCGTACGGTGTGGGTCAATGCCGGTGGGCTTGCAGCGGATCGCGTGCAAGTCGATCACGTGGTCGGGCATGTCAGCGAGGCCGTCGCGTTGCTGGCGGGCCTGCGCTGAGCGCTCGATGGACGACTTGAACGTTAGGTGTTCGCTCGTGGCTCCTGGCGCGCACGGCGGTGCCGATCGCGACCGGCCGGAGAGCCGCAGCGCGGGCGGCGACCGCCAGGCGCGCGGTGGGCCGCGAAGCGGACCGCCTTTAAAGACGAAGAGAAAGTTCTCATCGGAGCGGCAAGTAGCACTGATCTTGAGCTGGAGCCGGGTCGCTGTCATGGTTGGCCCGCCAGATACCGCTACAGGGGTTCGCCGGTGTGGAGGATGGTGCGGTCGGCGGGGAGGAGGCGGGTTTCGCCGTCGGGGTCGGTGATGACGAGGATGGGGATACCCTCGCCGATGCCGAGTTGGCGGCGTTCGGGGTCGGTGGGCATGCGGGCGGCGATGGTGGTGCCCGCGTCGACCTGGACCTCGACGGACTCTTCGGGCTCGCGGACTCGTGAGCCGCGGAGTTCAGTCACGATCAACCCCTCGCTTCTGAGGACGGCCATGGCTCGGCGGACCGAGTCGCGGGAGATGCCGTACTCGGCCACGTAGTCGTTCTCAGCCAGGAGGCGTTGCCCCGGCCGTAGCTCTCCCGCCTGGATCTGCGTGCGGAGCAAGTCGGCGAGTTGCTTGTAGACCGGGCGATCAGCGCTGGAGTCGATCGTCATGGGTCATGAAGCTACGTAGCAGCGTACGAGCATCCGCTTGCACGTACATAGCTATGTAGCTACATTCGTACCGAGGGTTGATGTCGCCTTGGGAAGGGTGCGGATGATGGCCAGACGGCATGCGCCACCGGGAAGCGGTGATCTGTTGCATCTCGCCTGGGCGCTGGACGTGCAGAGCGTGGGGGCGCTGGAGGCCGCCGAGGAGCTGCACGCCGCGCTGGGGGAGCGTGGGATCGCCGGTGACATCCATGGCGGGCACGGCCTGGCCCTGGTCTCGGTGTGGCAGGAACTCATCGTGTGGAGCGACGGGCGCTACTTCTGGTGGCGCACGGGGTGGGACCGCCACCGCTACCGGGCGATTCATGCCTGGCACTCGGCGCTGGATCCCCGGGGCGCCGCCGGGCGGATCGCGGCGACCTACGAGAGGTTGCGCGCCGTGTACCCGGCTCCGCCGTCCTTGCGGGAGGAGGTGCATCCGCTGTGAGCGAGCATGACTCCGCCGCCTCCGAGGAAGGCCGGCCTTTCACCTCGAACCCCTCGGACTGCCCGCATGCGAGGGTGGCGTGGACCAACATGTGGCCGCACCACGCGCGTGCCGGGGTCATCTGTTTCGCCTGCGGGACGTGGTGGCGGCTGGACGTGGTCCCCTACGAGGTGCTCAAGCACCTTCCGTATGGCCTGCGGGTCGCCGCGATCCTGAGGCAAGTACGGTGAAGGCGTCGGCGATCTCCCGGGCCGCTTGGTCGCTGCCGATGCGGTCGGTGGCGAGGCGCAGGTGAAACAGCTGCTCGGTCTCGTGTTCCTCCAGGTCGGTGAGGGTCTCCTCCCATGCCTTGAGCCGCTCGGCGGTGTCGCTGTCGCCGCGCCGCAGCGAACGTGCCCGGCAGACCTCGCGGGGCAGCCACAGCAGGACGGCGAGCCACTCCCCCGTCACCGCCAGGCGCTTGAGATCGGCGCAGTTGCCGACGTGGGCGACCGGCACCAGCCCAGCCCGTGCCATGTGTTCGACCGGGTGGCGGTCGATGGCGTAGCGGTTGCCGTAGCGGTGGGTCTCGGTGACGATCCGACCGGCCGCGCGCAGCCGGTCGAGTTCCTCGCCGGTCACGAAGTCGTACTCCTCCGCCCGCCCGGTGCCCACCTTGAGCTTGCGCAGCAGTTCGAAGCGCGGGTCGAGGTCGGTCAAGGCCGCGGTGACGGTGCTCTTGCCGCTCGCGGGCGGCCCATACAGGATGACGCCGCGCACGGTCATGTGAAGATCCGCTTGAGGGCCTCGCGGGTCTGGTCGGCGAGGCTGATCGCCGCGCCGAGCCGGTTGTCCACGGTCAGGTGGGCGGTGGGCGGGCTGCCGTCGACGGACAGGGCTCCGACGTACGCGGGCCAGTTCTCCAGCTTCCAGCCGTCGCGGGCGGCTGCGCGGAACTCGATGTACTCGCGCATCGATTCGGGGTCGCAGCGCACCCAGATCGCGGCGACGTCGATGCCCTTGGCCGCGCAGCGGTTCTCCAGGCGGGCGAACCACGCCTCGTCGTTCATCTCGGCGATGAACGGCGCGGACAGGATGGTGGAGGTGCCGACGCCGAGGTTGTCCCAGGCGGTCTCCATCAGGCAGCGGTACTCCAGCGGGCGGACCTCGCGGAGGTACAACTCGGTGTGCCGGTCGTTGGGGTCACCGCCGAGTGAGACCAGCAGGCGTTCCACGATGGAGCGGGTGAGTGAGTCCTTGTCCAGGAACGCCCAGCCGGTGATGTCGGACAGGAAGCGGGAGAACTCGGTCTTGCCCGATCCGGCGTATCCGCCGACCAGGACGAGGATCGGCCGGGGGCTGCCGCCGCCGTGCCGCCGTCGCCACGCGTCGACGACGCGCGTGCGCAGCAGGGCCTGCGGGGAGTCGGGCGTCTGGATGGCGTCCAGGGACACCTTGGTGAAGGCTTCTTCGATGACGCGGGCGGCGGCGTTGTCGGTGGCAGGGTCGGCCGGTACCGGCAATTCCGATATCACAATCTCCGCTTTCTGTGATTCACCGGGCAAAGCGGGACGAAAGCCTAGTTCAGGTTCAGTGGCCCCATACAGGAGGCAATAGGCACGACGGTAATGCGGCCCGGGGAAAATGGTCCCCTGCTCGTGTCCCCAAAGGGTCTGAAAGTTGGCGGCGGGGACGGTCAGGCCGTGCCGGCCGGCCGCCTCGCGTAGCCGCTCGCCTGCGGCCTCCAGGGTGAGGCCGTGGGCCTCGCGGTGTTCCCGCAGCCGGGCGGGGGTCCAGCCGGTGCGCTGGGTCGTCTTCATCGCTTCCCTTCGCCTGCACAGAGTGGGGCGGTTGGCGCATGTGAAAACGGCTGTGTAAATCGCCGTTAGGCAGCAATGAAGAAGCTT
Source organism: Spongiactinospora sp. TRM90649 (assembly GCF_029382225.1). Taxonomy (GTDB): domain Bacteria; phylum Actinomycetota; class Actinomycetes; order Streptosporangiales; family Streptosporangiaceae; genus Spongiactinospora. The sequence continues at coordinate 30,505 of NZ_JARLTC010000035.1, read as the reverse complement.
AGCTATGGCCGCGTGATACCGGAAATCCCCTGGTCACGGTGAACTTGAGCCATCCGAAAGGGCGACCACCCGAAGCCGGAGGACAAGGAGGTCACCGTGGATATATTGCCGCAAATAAGGGACGAACTTCTCGCCATCCAGACAGAGCTGGAGGAAATGGCCTGTCGGGTCAGCGAGATCGCTTCGGCTCTTCGGAGAACACCGCCGACTCCAGGGCGGCGAGACGGCCCCCCAGATCCATGAGCGTCCGCCGGACCTCGGCGAGCTGGTCCAGGACGTCGCCGTCAGAGCCCGCCGGGCCGGGGACCTCCGGCAGGACGTCGCGGACGAAGACGCCCTTGCCCTGCTGGCCGACGACCAGCCCCTCGGTGCGCAACACGCTGATGGCGGCCTTGACGACACTGGCCGACACGTCGAAGCGCGTGCCCAACTGGGCGGTGGACGGCAGCGCCGTCCCGCCGGGCAGGGCACCGGACCGGATCTGCCCGCGCAGCTCATCGACGATCTGCAGGTAGGCCGGACGGCCGGTCTTCTCCACCACCGGGGGCTCCTCTCAACCCCCCAAGTTCAACACACCCCCACCGTGATGCCAACCATGCAGCCAAAGAACTCCTTGACAGCTTAGGATGCTAAGCGTTCTATGTATTCAAGGAACTACAGAGAGGCGCGATCATGCGAACCATCCCCATCCCCGTCGACGTCAACAGGCTGACCTTCACCTGCGTGAAGCCGCCCCGGCCGCGCCTGGTCAGCAAGGAGACCGGCGAGGTCAAGCGCGACCGCGACGGCAACGACATGTTCGAGGTGACCCTCCTCGCCGAGGACGAGTCGGGCCGCATGGAGCTGCTCAAGATCAGCGTCACCCCCGAACCGCCGATCACCGCCGGGCAGGCCGTCGTCCCGATCGGCCTCGTCGGCTACGTCTGGGAACAGCAGAACCGCTGGGGCATCGCCTACCGCGCCGCCTCCTTCGCCCTGCGGGGAGGTGCGGAGTGATGACCGAGCTCCCCCGCCCCATGCTCCTCGCCCTGGCCGTCTGGCTCGGGCTGCTGGCCTGGCGCCGCTGGGCGCCCGTCTCCTACTGGTACGTCGCCGCGTTCCCGCGCAAGGCCGTGTGGCTGCGCTGGTCCTGGCGGCACGTCGCCTCCGGCTGCGGGCTGACCAAGAAACGGCACCGCTGGTGGTTCACCGTCGTGCCGAACATGGTCGCCTCCACCGGCGTGGTCCGGGTACGGCGGCGCTTCCAGCGCATCGCCGTGGACACCAAGCCGTGGATGGGCCTGCCCCGGCCCACCCGGTACGGCTTCCGCGTCACGCTCCGCCTCCTGGACGGCCAGATCCCCGACGACTACGCCAAGATCTGCGAACGCCTCGCGCACGCCTGGCGCATCGAGGCCGTCCGCGTGGTCGCCTCCCGGCCCGGCCGGGTCACCCTCCAGGCCACCACCCACGACCCGCTCGGCCACGTCGCGCCCGCCGTACCGCCGTCCGATCCGCCCGGCGGGTGGAGCGCCGCCGAGCTGCTCCGGCCCGTCGTCGGCCTGCTCGACAACGGCACGCCGTGGCGGATGGACTTCCGGCTCATCCCGCACTGGATCAACGCCGGAGCCACCCAGTCGGGCAAGTCCAACCTGGTCAACGCCCTGCTCGTGGCGCTCGCCCCGCAGCCGGTCGCGCTGGTCGGGTTCGACCTCAAGGGCGGCGTGGAGCTGTCCGCCTACACCGACCGCCTCACCGCCCTGGCCACCACCCGCGCCGAGTGCGTCGCGCTGCTCGCCGACCTGATCGCGATCATGGGCGCGCGGATGCTCGCCTGCCGCCAGCACGGGGTGCGGGACATCTGGCAGCTTCCCGACCAGTCCCGGCCCATCCCGGTCGTCATCCTGGTCGATGAGCTGGCCGAGCTGTACCTGACCGCCGACAAGGCCGAGAAGGACGAGGTCACCCGTACGGCGACCGCCCTGCTACGGATCGCCCAGCTCGGCCGCGCCTTCGGCATCCATCTCGTACTGTCCGGCCAGCGCATCGGGGCCGACCTCGGCCCCGGCGTCACCGCGCTGCGCGCCCAGGTCGGCGGACGCGTCTGCCACCGCGTCAACGACCCCGAGACCGCCGTGATGATCCTCGGCGACCTCGACCCCGACGCCCTGGTCGCGGCCCGCTCCATCCCGCCCGAGACCCCTGGCGTGGCCATCGTGACCGGTTCGGACGGCCGCTGGTACCGCGCCCGCTCCGGATACGTCTCCACCACCGCCGCCGAGGAGGCCGCCCGCGCCTACGCCGACATGGCCCCGTCCTGGGCCCAGCTCGCCGCTGCCGGCCTGGGCCTCGACCTCCCGGCAGCCGCCGGACCTGGAGAGATCGCCGCATGAGCAGAACGACGGCGGTACGACTGGCCGACACCGCCCCCGTGGTGATCCTCGCGCTGATCGCGGGGGCGGGCAGCTTCACCCACATCCGCACCACCGCCGCCCAGCACGGACAGGACGGCCCGATGGCCTGGGCCGTGGCCGTCTGCGTGGACCTGACCTGCGTCATGGCCGCCCGCGAACGGCAACGCGACAAGAAGACCGGGCGGCGGGCCGACGGCTGGATCTCCTGGCCCACGCTCGTCCTGGTCGGCGGGATCGTGCTGTCGCTGGCGGCCAACCTCGCCCAGGCCGACCCGTCCGCGTGGGGGTGGATCACCGCCGCCACTCCGGCCGCCGCGTTCCTCACCGCCGTGTCGATGCTGGAACGCCGCGCCGCCGTACCGGCAGCCGTCGCCGTACCGGACGACACCTCAGAGGAGAACGAGCCGCAGAACGACACCGGTACGGCGAGCCCGCTGCTCGACTACGCCCGCCGTATCGCCGCCGAACACGACCGGCAACACGGCAGGCCCATCACCCGCGACGGCCTGCGCGCCCGGCTCGGCATCTCCAGCAAGCTCGCCTCCGACCTCCTGCACGCACTCCGCCGACCCGACAGCCCCAACCCGCGAGAGGAGCCCGCATGACCCCCGCCGACCACTCCGCCGACCACCGCGCCGCCATCATCGACGGCCTGCTCGACCTGGCCGCGCTCTTGGAGGCCAACCCCGACCTGCCCACACCGCCCTACATCGAGGCGCACGTCTTCCCGAAGGGCACCGACGAGGAGATCCGCGCGGAGGTGGACCGCCTCGCCGTCCTCCTCGGCACCACCATCGACGCCGACGCCCTGCCCTACGGCCACTACGTCACGGCGCTCTCCCTCGGCCCCACCGCCTACCGGGTGGTCGGCGTCCTCACCACCTCGCCCTTTCATCACTGACCGAATTGGAACGTTCCATGCGCATTCGGATCGAAGGCACCGAAGACGAGATCACCTACCTGACCGGCAGGATCCGCACGATCCTGCCCATCCGCCGGATCAGCCCGTTCATCCGCCTGGGCCGTCCGCACACCTGGCGCGTGTTCCTCGACACCGCCCCCACCCGACAGGAGCGCCAGGCCCGATGACCGAAGAGATCGAACCCCAGCACTGGCGGTGCTGCGACTGCGGCGGCACCGGCATCGACAGCCACGGCGACACCTGCCGCCTCTGCGAGGGCCTCGGCTTCTGCTGAGCCCCGCGAGCGCCCCCGGCGTGACCACACATCCGCCAAGACGTCCGTCACGTCGGGGGCCATCCCGCACCGAACCCAACACGTCCGGAAGGGACACCCCATCATGGCAACAGATCTCAAGCCCGCGATAGCCGAACTCATCACCCGCCTCAACGATCCCGGCTACGACCGCTGGGCCGGACAGATCCGCCGCACCGGCGGCTGCCGCCAACCCATCCACCTGCGCGGCCACGTCACCCACGCCGACCGCGCCACCGGCCGCCGCCTGCACACCTACACCACCGCCACCGAACCGGACGGCATCCTGCGGGTCCCCTGCAAGACCCGCCGCGCCTCCCGCTGCCCGGCCTGCGCCGAGACCTACCGCGCCGACACCTACCACCTCATCCGCGCGGGCCTGGCCGGAGGCAAAGGCGTCCCCGAGACGGTGACCGGCCACCCGGCCCTGTTCCTCACCCTCACCGCCCCCTCCTTCGGCGTCGTCCACAGCCACCGCAACAACCAGCCCTGCCACCCACGCCGAGACGCTCAGCCGTGCCCGCACGGCCGGACCATGTCCTGCACCGCCCGCCACAGCGCCACCGACCCGCGACTCGGCGAACCGCTCTGCCCCGACTGCTACGACCACACCGGCACGGTCCTGTTCAACGCCGTCGCCCCCGAACTGTGGCGACGCTTCACCGAAGCGCTGCGCCGCCGCCTCGCCCGCGCCGCCGCCCTGCCCATCAGCGCCCTGCGCGACCACCTGACGACCTCCTTCGCCAAGGTCGCCGAGTACCAGCGGCGCGGCGTCGTCCACTTCCACGCCATCATCCGCCTCGACGGCCCCGGCGGCCCGGCCGCGCCACCGCCCGCCTGGGCCACCACCGACCTGCTGAGCGACGCCGTACGGCAAGCCGCCCACGCCGTCACCGTCCCCATCCACGGCCGGACCCTGCGCTGGGGAACCCAGCTCGACACCCGCCCCATCACCGCCACCGGCGCACTCACCGACACCGCCGTCGCCGCCTACCTCGCCAAGTACGCCACCAAGGCCGCCGAGACCACCGGCACCCTCGACCGCCGCATCAACCGCCTGGAAGACCTCACCGCCCTGCCCGTCCGCGACCACGCCCGCCGCCTCATCGCCGAATGCCTCCGCCTGGCCGACCTCGACGACCTGGCCCACCTCCGCCTCACCGCCTGGGCCCACATGCTCGGCTTCCGCGGCCACTTCGCCACCAAATCCCGCCGCTACTCCACCACCATGACCCGCCTGCGCACCGAACGCCTCGACCACATGCGCCAACAGGCGGGCCATCTCTTCGACGAGGACACCGTCCTGGTCATCGCCCACTGGCGCTACGCCGGAAAGGGCCTCTCCCCCGGTGATCAGATCATCGCCACCTCACTCACCGCCCAGCGGTCCAGGGGAGGCCCTTCATGAGCTGCGGCCTGCTCACGGTCCGGGAAGCGATGGCGCTGCTCAAGGTCAGCCGGTGGACGCTCTACAACCTCATGCGTTCTGGCCAGCTCACGTCCGTCGTCGTCTCCAAGCGCTGCCGCCGTATCCCCGAATCCGCCCTTAACGACTACCTGGCCCGGCTCTGCGAGGAGACTCTCCGATGACCGCCCCGAAGAAGGCGTCCCGCCGTACCCGTGCCAACAACGAGGGATCGATCTTTCCCTACCGCAACGGTTATGCGGGCTATGTCTGGGTCACCACACCGACCGGCGAACGCAAGCGGAAGTGGGCGTACGGCAAGACCCGCGACGAGACGCACGACAAATGGCTGAAGCTCCACGAGCTCGCCCGCAAAGGACCAGTCGTCACGAAGTCGGAAACGCTTGCCGCCTACCTGGACCGATGGCTGCGCGAGGTCGTCCAACCCAACCTGGCCCCGAAGACGGCCGAGACGTACGAGATGTTCGTGCGCCTGTACATCTCGCCGGGGCTCGGGAACAGGCGGCTCGACAAGCTGGGCGTCCGCGAGGTCCAGACCTGGCACAACAAGCTGCGCGCCGCCTGCCAGTGCTGCGCGCAGGGCAAGGACGCCCGGCGTTCGCCGAAGAAGTGCTGTGCCTTGGGGAAATGCTGCGGCCAGACGGTCTCCGAACGGACGGTCCGGGACGCCTGGACCGTCCTGCGCGCCGCGCTCAACAACGCGATTCGGGAAGAGGTCCTGACTCGGAACGTGGCGGCGCTCATGCGCGTGCCCAAGCCCAGGCGCCGGAAGGTCAAGCCCTGGTCGGTCGACGAGGCGCGGCGGTTCCTCGAATCGGCGCGCAAGCGACACGATCCTCTCTACGCCGCCTACGTCCTGATCCTGGCGGTCGGCCTGCGGCGCGGGGATGTGCTCGGGCTGAGCTGGCAGGACGTCGAACTCGACCAGGCGGAACTGACGGTCGGCTGGCAACTCCAGCGCGTCGGCGGCAAGCTCCTGCACCGGGAGACCAAGACCGAGGCGTCGGACGCCGTCCTGCCGCTCGTCGATGTCTGCGTGACGGCGCTGCGCGAACGCCGTAAGGAGCAAGAAGCGACCCGCGCCGCAGCCGACCAGTGGACGGACAACGGCCTCGTCTTCACGACCAGGACCGGGCAGCCGATCGAACCGCGCAACTTCAACCGCAGCTTCGCGGCGGCGATCAAGAAGGCGGCGGTGCCGTCCATCCCCGTCCACGCGACCCGCAAGACCTGCGCGTCTCTCCTCGTCGCCCTTGACGTCCACCCGAGGATCGCCATGCAGATCCTGCGCCACAGCCAGATCGCGGTGACCATGAACGTCTACAGCGAGGTCTACTCCGAAGCCACCCGCAAGGCGCTCAAGAAGCTCGGCCGAACGCTCTCGTAGCTGTATTTCCGTGCTGTACGGCAGCGAAAAGGCCACTTCCGATCAACGGAAGTGGCCTTTGACCTGGGTGGAGCTGAGGGGATTTGAACCCCTGACCCCCTCGATGCGAACGAGGTGCGCTACCGGACTGCGCTACAGCCCCAAGGACCTCGACTAGGTTAGCAAACACTTGGGGATTCCCGCGCCATCCGGGGGGCTCCGGTGGGGACGGATCGGGGTAGGTCAGTGTCCGACGGCGCGGCGGGGCGGGTCGGCGTACTGGTCGAAGAGCTCGTCCTGCTGGTGGGCGGTGAGATCGATGATCTCGGCCTGGGGTTGTTGCTGGGCGGCGAGTTCGAGGGCGCGGAGGCGTTCGCGCTCGCGGCGGGCGCGGTTGGTGCGTGCCTCGGCGGCCTGGCGGGTACGTTCCCGGTCCACGCGTACGGCGGTGCGCAGCACCGCGAGGTAACCGACCATGAGGAGGGCGGATGGCGCGACGCCCCACCACGGGATCACCCGGACCGCGGCGGTGATGACCGAGGCGAGGACGAGCAGCGTGCACCAGAACAGACGACGGCGGCGTGTCGCGACCACGACGGCGCGGCGGCGCATCGCGGCCCGCCTCTGGGGGTCCGCTGAGGAATCCGGGGAGTCCGGCGCCTCCGGCGCGTCCGAGGCCTCGGTGCCCTCTGGAGCGTCCTGGCCTACCTCCTGAGCGCCTTCGGCGGCGTCGTGGGCCGCCTCCTCGACGGCGGCGATCGTGGCCGTCGGGACCGGCGCGGTGAGGTCGTTGGCGCCCGGCGTGCCGTCTGAAAGGCCCAGTTCGCGGGGCTCGACCAGTTCGCTTCTGTCGCGTCTGAGCCACATCGGGATCAGGACGCCCAGCCACATGAGTACGATCGCCACGTAAAGGAGGGCGCTGCTCACGACCACCTCCGGGCAGCATGAAGACACCTGGTGTCTCTTGGCGTCTTCGATGTGCTCACGTCACGCACCGTAAGACCGCGTGTCACTAATTGACGAGCATTCGGTGCGGTGTGTCGCGAGATCGTCAAACCTCTTCATGGGGAGGACCACCATGGGAGGCCGCCTCCATGGCCCTTCTCCATTGCACGAGAAGGCCGCGAGGGGCGTCCTCCACGGTGATCGCGTAGCAGATGTGGTCGCGCCAGGCGCCGTCGATGTGCAACTGGCGGCGGCGGATGCCTTCCTCCCGAAACCCAAGCTTCTCCACGACGCGGCGGCTCGCCTGGTTCTCCGGCCGGATGTTGGCCTCCAAGCGGTGCAGGCCGGAGGTGAAGAAGCAGTGGTCGACGGCCATCGCGAGCGCCGTCGGGATGATGCCGCGCCCGGCGAGCCCACCGTCGATCCAGTAGCCGACCTGGGCGGAACGGGCGGAACCCCACACGATCGCGCCGACGGTGAGCTGCCCGGCGAAGGCCCCCCGGTAAGTCACGACCCACGGCATCGCCATCGCCTGACGCGCCTCTCGGCGCAGCGTGGAGGTCATGGAGATGTAGGGGCCGAGGCCGGTGCGGAACAGCGGGGTCTCGGGGTTGCTCGGTTCCCAGGGTCGCAGCCACTCGGCGTTTCGCAGGCGGGTCTCCCGCCACGCCCGCACGTCGCGCAGGCGCAACGGCCGAAGCCCCACCGGCCCTTCGGTCAGGGTCGCCGGCCAGCCGCGTAGTCGATCCACATCCCCATCATCCCCCCTAGTGGCACGAAGCCGCATCCCCGGCCCATGCCATAACAGTTCAGCCTGAAGCCCCCGAAGGGCGCGGATGGTCGCCGCCGTGCATCTGTTCGACCGCGTGCCGCAGGATCGGCGCGAGCACGGCCATGCCGTCGCGCACCCCGCCGGACGAACCGGGCAGGTTGACGACCAGCGTGCGCCCGGCCTGACCGGCCAGGCCGCGCGACAGGACCGATGCGGGCACCTTGTCACGGTTCGCCTGGCGTACGGCTTCCGCGATGCCGGGGACCTCTCGGTCGAGGACGCGCCGGGTCATCTCGGGGGTGAGGTCGGTGGGCGTGAGGCCGGTGCCGCCGGTGGTGACGATCACGTCGTACCCCTCGGCCAGGCCCGCCCGCAGCGCGGCCTCGACGGCCTCGCCGTCGGGGACGACGCGCGGGCCGTCCACGGTCTCGCAGCCCGCGTCGGCGGCTAGCAGATCGGCCAGCAGCGGGCCGGACTTATCCGGATAGACACCGACGGCGGCCCGGTTGGAGACGGTGATCACGAGGGCCTTCACGACTCGCGCGTCCAGTGTCCGGTCTTGCCGCCGATCTTCTCCTCCACCCGCACGTCACTGATCACGGCGGCCGGATCGACGGCCTTGACCATGTCGATCAGCGCGAGCGCGGCCACCGATACGGCGGTCAGCGCCTCCATCTCGACCCCTGTGCGGTCGGCGGTCTTCACCGTGGCGACGATCTCCACGCCGGTGTCGACGACGGCCAGATCGACCTTGACGCCGTGCACGGCGATCGGATGGCACAGCGGGATGAGGTCGGGCGTGCGCTTCACGCCCATGATCCCGGCGATCCTGGCCACGCCGAGCGCGTCGCCCTTGGGCACGTCGCCGGACCGCAGCACGGCGACGGCCTCGGCGGACAGCAGCACGCGGCCGGAGGCGCGGGCCGCACGGGCGCCGACGTCCTTGGCCGAGACGTCGACCATGCGGGCCGCGCCGGACTCGTCGAGGTGCGTCAGCTCGCTCACAGCGGCATCACGTCCACGGTGACTCCCTCGGGCAGCTCTGTCACGTCTTCCGGAATCACCACGAGGGCGTTGGCGGCGGCCAGGGCGGCGAGCTGGTGCGAGCCCTGCCGCTGGACGGGGGTGACCACCGCGCCGCCGTCGGGGCCGCGCCCGAGGGTGGCCCGCAGGAACGAGCGCTTGCCGCGCGGGGAGCGCAGGCCCGTGGTCGTCGTGGCCCGTACGGTGGACATCGCCGTGTCGGGGGTCAGGCCCTGCATCTTCCGCAGCGCGGGCCGCACGAAGAGCATGAAAGAGACGAACGACGACACCGGATTGCCGGGCAGCGCGAAGATCGGCACCTGGTCGTCGCCGACCACCCCGAACCCCTGCGGCATGCCCGGCTGCATCGCCACCCGCTCGAAACGCACGGTGCCGAGCGGCGTCAGCGCCTCCTTCACCGGCTCGTAGGCGCCCATCGAGACGCCGCCGCTGGTGATCACGGCGTCGGCCCTGACGAGCTGCGCGTCGAGCTGGTCGAGGAACGCGGCGGCGTCGTCGGGGACGACGCCCGCGCGAAAGCCCTCCGCGCCCGACTCGCGCACCGCGGCGGTGAGCGTGTAGCTGTTGGAATCCCAGATCTGGCCGGAGCCGAGTGGCAGCCCCGGCTCCACCAGCTCCGCGCCCGTGGACAGCACGACGACCCTCGGGCGCGGGCGTACCAGCGCCCGGCGACGCCCCACGCCCGCCAGGATGCCGAGCTGGGCCGCGCCGATCAGCGTGCCCGCCCGCAGGACGACGTCACCCTCTCGGACGTCTTCGCCCGCCCGCCGGATGGCGTGCCCCTCGGGGGCGGAGCGGCTGATCGTGACGGAGGTCCTGCCGGCGTCGGTCCATTCCACGGGCACCACGGCGTCGGCCCCGGCGGGCATCGGCGCCCCGGTCATGATCCGGGCGGCCAGGCCCGGACCCACCGCGTACAGCGCGCCGTCACCCGCCGCGACGTCTTCGACGACCGGCAGCGTGACCGGGGTGTCGGGCCCGGCCCGCTCGACGTCGGCGGCGCGGACGGCATAGCCGTCCATCGCCGAGTTGTCGAACGGCGGCAACTCCACGGGCGTCTTGACGTCTTCCGCCAGAGTGGTGCCGAGCGATCTCTCCAGCTCCACTTCTAGCGGCGCCAGGGTACGCACGGTCGCCAGGATCTCGGCGAGGTGATCGTCCACCGATCTCACGCGACCGTGCTCCCCTCTGATCGTCCGGCGGTTTCAGCGATTTCCGAGGAACTCACGAAGCCAGGGTACGAACTCCGGCGCGAGGTCGGGACGCTCAGCGGCGAACCGCACCACCGTGCGCAGATAGTCAAGTTTGTTCCCGGTGTCGTACCTGCGGCCCTTGAACAGGACCCCGTGGACGGGCCCGCCGCCCGACATGTCGCGGTCGGCCAGCTCCCGCAGCGCGTCGGTGAGCTGGATCTCGCCGCCGCGCCCGGGCGGGGTCTTCTCCAGCACCTCGAACACGGTCGGGTCGAGCACGTAACGGCCGATGATGATCCAGTTGGAGGGGGCCTCCTCAATGGGCGGCTTCTCCACCATGTCGGTGATCCTGACGACGTCGTCCTCGGCGGTGGCCTCCATGGAGACCACGCCGTACATGGACACCTGCTCCGTCGGGACCTCCATGAGGGCCACCACGCTGCCGCCGTAACGCGCGCGGACCTCGATCATCCGCTCCAGCAGGTGGTCGCGCTCGTCGATCATGTCGTCGCCGAGCAGCACCGCGAACGGGTGATCGCCGACATGCCGCTTGGCGCACAGGACGGCGTGCCCGAGGCCAAGGGCGTCTCCCTGCCGCACGTAGTGCATGGTCGCAAGGTCGGTGGACTCGCGGACGGCGGTGAGCCGCTGATCGTCGCCCTTGGCCTCAAGGGCGCCCTCCACCTCGATCGCGCGATCGAAATGATCCTCAAGCGGCCGTTTGGTACGGCCTGTCACCATGAGCACGTCGAACAGCCCGGCGGAGACCGCCTCCTCGACGACATACTGGATCACTGGCTTGTCGACGATCGGCAACAGCTCCTTGGGGGTCGCCTTGGTCGCCGGGAGGAACCTGGTGCCCAGGCCCGCGGCGGGAATGACGGCTCTTGTGACGGAGTCGAAGTCGGCCATACCAGCATTGTCAGCCATGGAGGAAACCCTAGTGGAGGGGGCTGTGGACAAACGGACCCTGCGGCGTGCCGTACAGACGGCGCGTCAGGCCATGCCCGAGAGCGAGCGCCGGGCGGGCGCCACCGCGATCAGGGAGAATCTGCTGGACCTCCCGTGGGTCCAGATGGCGGGACTGGTCGCCTGCTACTGGTCCACCGACGAGGAACCGGCGACCCACGGGCTGGTCTTCGCGCTGTGGAAACACGGCACGACGGTGATCCTCCCGGTGCTGCGCGGCGACCGCGACCTCGACTGGGCCGTCTACGACGGGCCCGACTCGCTGGCCCCCGGCCCTTTCGGGATCATGGAGCCGGTCGACACCCGGCGTGGCGTCGAGGCCGTGCGCACCGCCGCGCTGGTGATAGTCCCCGCGCTGGCGGTGGACAGGACGACCGGCGTACGGCTCGGCAGAGGCGGCGGCTCCTACGACCGGGCCCTGGCCCGGGTCGGCCCCAACGTACCCACGGTCGCGCTGCTCCACGAGGGCGAGCTGATCGACGGCGTACCCGCCGAAGCGCACGACCGGCGCGTACGCCACGCCGCATTGCCTTCGGGGATCATCTCACTCGGGTGAATACGGGTCGCATAGGGCACAATATTCCCACCAGGTGAATAGGGGGCCGAGAAGGGGGCCGGGTGGAGCTCGATGTCTGGCTGCTTCTCGGCGCGGCCGTCGTCATCGCGGCCATCGTGGCCGTGCGCGTCGCGCATCGCAGCGGACTCCCCAGCCTCCTGGTCTTCCTCGGCCTCGGCCTGCTGCTCGGCGAGTCCGGCCTGGGCATTCCTTTCGAGAACGAGCAGCTCGCCCAGCAGATCGGGCTGTCCGCGCTCGCGCTGATCCTGGCCGAGGGCGGTCTGACCACCTCGTGGAACCACGTACGGCGCGCGGTCCCGACGGCCGCCGTGCTCGCGACGCTGGGCGTGGCCGTCAGCATCGCGGTGGTGGCGCTGGCCGCGCAGGTACTGCTCGGCATGGACTGGCGTACCGCGCTGCTGCTCGGCGCGATCCTCGCCTCCACCGACGCCGCCGCGGTCTTCTCCGTGCTGCGCCGCCTGCCGCTGCCGCCACGCCTCGCCGGGATCCTGGAGGCGGAGTCCGGGTTCAACGACGCCCCCACGGTCATCGCCGTGACCCTCCTCAGCGTCACCCCCATACCGGGGCTGTGGTCGTTCATCGGCCAGGCGACCTTCGAGCTGGCCATCGGCGCGGCCGTGGGCCTGCTCGTAGGGCCTGTCGGGGCCTACACGCTTCGCCGCGTCGCCCTGCCCGCCTCCGGCCTCTACCCGATCGCCGTCCTGGCCCTGACCATCGTCGCGTACGGCGGCGCGGCCCTCCTGCACGGCAGCGGCTTCCTCGCCGTCTACCTGTCCGCGCTGGTCCTCGGCAACGCCCGCCTGCCGCACCGCTCCGCCACCCGGGGCTTCGCCGAGGGCGCGGCCTGGCTCGCCCAGATCGGCCTGTTCGTCATGCTCGGGCTGCTGGCCAGCCCCTCCGGGATGTCCACGGCGGTCGTTCCCGGCCTGATGGCCGGGCTGGTCCTGCTCCTGGTCGCCCGTCCCGTGTCCGTCCTGACCTCCTCGGCCCTGATACGGCTGACGGGCCTCGACCGCCTGAACTGGCGCGAACAGGCGTTCCTGTCGTGGGCCGGGCTGCGCGGCGCCGTCCCCATCGTGCTCGCCACGATCCCGTGGGCGCTGTCGATGTCCAAGGCCGAACTCGTGTTCAACGAGGTCTTCGTCATCGTCGTGGTGCTCACCCTGGTGCAGGGACCGACGCTGCCGTTCGTGGCCAGGCTCATGCGCGTCTCGGCTCCGGCCGAGGCGATGGACCTCGAAGTCGAGGCCGCGCCGCTCGAAGAGCTGAACGCCGACCTGCTTCAGGTGCGGGTGCCGCCGACGTCGCTGCTGCACGGTGTGGAGATCTTCGAGTTGCGCCTGCCGTCCGGGGCGGCGGTGACCCTGATCGTGCGGGAGGGCCGCAGTTTCGTCCCCTCGCCCTCCACCCGCATCCGCCAGGAGGACCAGCTCCTGGTGGTCACCACAGCCGCCTGCCGCGACGCCGCGGAACGCCGCCTGCGCGCCGTCAACCGCAGGGGCAAACTGGCCGGATGGTTCGGCGAGAGCGGCTCCTCCTGACCAGCGATGGCCACTCTCTGTGACGGGACGCCAAGGGTGAACTCCCCCAGATCGCCCGGAATTGCGCGGCGCAAAGTGGCGTTTAAGCTTGTCGGCTGCGTACCATTAGCAGTCGCACCGGCGGAGTGCCAGCCGGAGCGGACCATCAGAGGAGGAGCGCGTGCCCACCTACCAGTACGCCTGTACCGCCTGCGGCGAGCAACTCGAGGTCGTCCAGAAGTTCACTGACGCCGCGCTGACCGAGTGCCCGAGCTGCGAGGGCGCGCTGCGCAAGGTGTTCTCGGCCGTCGGCATCGTGTTCAAGGGATCCGGTTTCTACCGTACCGACAGCCGGTCTTCGAGCACGTCCAGCACGGCCCCGGCATCGTCGTCGAACGGCGACTCCAAGTCCAAGTCGTCCGAGTCCAAGTCCGACACCCCGGCCAAGAGCTCCGACAAGGGCGGCTCCGACGGCGGCAGCGGCGGCGGTACCGACAAGGCCAAGCCGACCGCCCCCGTAACGGCGTCAAGCTCCTCGTAATCATCTCGCCACGGGGAGTTACAATTTCGGTGGGGGGTCACGAGGGGTGCTGCGCCCGCGCCCGCGGGCACCGCACCGCCTCAGGGCCGGGGCGGGCTGGCGGCGGTCTTCGCCGCGCTCATGCTCGGCCTGCTCCTGGCCGCGCTCGACCAGACCACCGTCTCGACGGCGCTGCCCACCATCGTCAGCGACCTCGGCGGGCTTGAGCACCTGTCCTGGGTGGTCACCGCCTACATCCTGGCCTCCACCGCCTCCATCCCGCTGTGGGGCGAACTCGGCGACCAGTACGGCCGCAATGGCCTGTTCCTCGCCGCGAACGGCACCGCATCGACTACGCGGGCACCGTCCTCATCGCCTCCACCGCCACCTGCCTGGTCCTGCAGGTGGTGCACGGCGTCACCCCCACGCTCTCGGGCCTGTACATGTGGCCCATGGTCGCGGGCATGCTGACCGGCTCCGTCACCAGCGGCCAGATCATCACCCGCACCGGCCGCTACCGGATCTTCCCGACGGCGGGCACCCTGCTCATCGCGATCGCGCTGCTCCTGCTGTCCACCATGAGCCCGCAGACCCCGGCCGTCACCATGGGCGTCTACTTCCTGCTCCTCGGCCTCGGGCTGGGCATGGTCATGCAGGTCCTCGTGCTCATCGTGCAGAACGCCGTCGGCTACGCCGACCTCGGCGTCGCCACCTCAGGCGCGACCTTCTTCCGCTCCACCGGCGGAGCCTTCGGCGTGGCCGTGTTCGGCTCCGTCTTCGCCGCCCGCCTCGCCACCGACCTCACCGTCGCACTGCGCGGCGTCACCCTCCCGCCCGGCTTCAAGCCGACCGCCGCGCAGGCCGACCCCACCGTCCTACAGCGCCTCCCACCCGACGTGCGCGCCGGTCTCCTCGGCGCCTACTCCGACGCTGTCACCACCGTCTTCCTGTGGGCGTCCCGATGGCCGTCGTCGCCTTCCTGCTGTCCCTGCGGCTGCGCGAGATCCCGCTGCGCGGACCGGCCCGCGCCCCCGACTACGGCGAGGGCCTCGGCTGCTCCCCCGCCCAGCGCTCCTCCGCCGCCGAGGCCGGGCGCGCGCCCTGAGCGCCCTCCTCCGCCCGCGACGAGCGCGCCCGTGAGCTGTACGGCAGGCCCGCCGCCGTCGCCGGCCTCGACCTGTCACCGGGCGGCATGTGGGCGCTGTGCGTGATCGCCGACGTGGGTGACATCACCGGCCCCGCCCTCGCCGACCGCGCGGGCGTCCCGCCCACCCGTGGCCGCACCCACACCGACCGCCTGGTCGCCGGCGGCCTCGTCACCCGCCACGGCGAACTCCTCGTGATCACCCCAAAGGGCCGCCGTACGGCCGAGCGCCTGATCGCCGCCCACGCCGCGGCCCTCGGCGAACACGTGGAACACTGGACCCCCGAGACCACCCCGAACCAACAGAAATCCTCACCCGCCTGGCCCGCACCAGCCTCAGCGAACACCGCCACCCCCGACCTCGACTCCACACTCCCCATCCATGAGTGACCGATCATCGCGAGGATGGATTCCGGAGTGAACCGGAGCCGGAGCCGACCCGCCAGATGCGACCGCACGTCATCCAGTGACCTGCCCAGCGCTTACCCCACCCCGCCCGCGACCGAGTGGCATCCCGATCATGCCGCGCGCGGATCCTCGCCCTGTCCACGCCGTCCCCGCACCGTTGCAGCGATGATCCTCATCGCCACCGCGGAACCGAGCCACGCCTCACGCGCCGCCGACCGGAATGCGTCCCTTCTTCGGGAACTCACGGCCGTGGCCACCCTGTCAAGGACACCGACGCCTGCTGGTCCGGCTTTGGCAATCTCTGCCAGACATATCCCGCTCTGATACCCCTGCACACAGCCGCGAGCAGGCATTCTCGCGATATCCACAGGCTCCCCACGCCCGCCCACCCCGGTTATCCACAGAACGCCGCTCGGCCGGCCCCCGGCCTCCAGCCGAACGCTAGTGTCGGCGCCATGGTCAATCCCGCAGAGATCGGCGTCATCGGCGGCTCCGGCTTCTACTCCCTCTTCGACGAAGCCGAGCAGGTCGAGTTGTCCACCCCCTACGGCCCGCCCAGCGATGTGATCACCGTGGGCCGAATCGGCTCCCGCACTGTCGCGTTCATCCCCCGCCACGGCCGCGACCACCGGTTCCCGCCCCACGGCATCCCCTACCGCGCCAACCTCTGGGCCCTGCGCTCACTCGGCGTCCGCCAGGTCCTCGCCCCCAGCGCCGTCGGCTCCCTGCGCGCCGAACACGGCCCTGGCGTCATCGTCATCCCCGACCAGCTCGTCGACCGCACCACCGGCCGCAAACAGACCTTCTACGACGTCTCCGCCGCCGTCCACGTCCCCTTCGCCGACCCGTACTGCCCTCTCGGCCGCTCCGCCGCCGTCGCGACGGCCAAGGCGTCCGGCCTTGATCCCGTAGACGGCGGCACCCTTGTCGTCATCGAAGGCCCCCGCTTCTCCACCCGCGCCGAGTCCCGCTGGTTCTCCGGCAACGGCTGGACCATCGTCGGCATGACCGGCCACCCCGAGGCCATCCTGGCCCGTGAGCTGGCCCTCTGCTACACCTCGATCTCCCTCATAACCGACCACGACGCCGGAGTCGAGAGCGGCGAGGGCGTCACCCAAGACGAGGTCCTGTCCGTCTTCGCGGCCAACATCACCCGCATGCGCTCCCTGGTCTCCGACACGGTCCAAGCCCTCCCCACCGACCGCACCTGCCCCTGCGCCCGAACCCTCGACGGCATCAAACTCCCCTTCGACCTCCCCTAGCCCCCGCAGCACCCTCATCCAGGCCACAGGCCACCCGCGCCGAAGAGCACGGCGCGGCGCGGCGCGTACGGCGACAGCTCAAAGCCACGCATCGCCGCCTTCCTCCAGATCGCGACATCAGCCGCCACCGCCACTCGGACGACAGGAGCGGCCGAAGGGAAGCCGCCATGCAGTCCATCAGCCGCGCGCTCATCCGCCACCGCCGTCTCGTGGCGGCGTCTCTCACCGCCACCGCGGTCGCGTGCGCCCTCATCATCCTGGCCCCATCCCCTCCCCTCACCGTGAGCGTCCTCACCGCCGCCCGTGATCTCCGCAGCGGCCCCATCGCCCCTGGCGACCTGATCCCCGTCCCGCTCCCCACGACCGCGGTCCCAGCCGGCGCCGTCCAATCCCCCGACCGAGCCCTCGGAAAGACCCTCGCCGCCCCGATGCGCCGAGGCGAACCGCTCACCGACGTCCGCCTGGTGGGCCCGCCGCTGGTGTCCACCCACATCCCCGGCACCATCGCCACCCCGGTCCGCATCGCCGACGCGGACGCCGCCGCCCTCCTGACCCCCGGAGACACGATCGACGTACTCGCCGCCCGCAGCGGCGAATGGAACGAGGCCCTGGCCGCGCTCCCGGCCCAGACCGTCGCTGACGACGTCCGCGTGATCGCCGCCCCCCGGCCACCGACAGGCACCGGCACCACGGCCGGCGGCAGTGCCGGCGGAGCACTCCTGGTCCTGGCCACCACCCAAGAACAAGCGGCGAAACTGGCCGCGGCCCAGGCCACCGGCCGCCTCTCCATCACGATCGGACCACAACAACAGCCCTGAAGCGATCACTCAAACACGGAGAGTCATATACTGCGCAACGCCAGACCAAGAACCACCCAACCGGGAGACCCAGATGAGCGGGTTCAAGAAGTTCCTCATGCGCGGCAACGTCATCGAACTGGCGGTCGCGGTAGTGATCGGCGCCGCCTTCACCTCGATCGTCAACTCGTTCGTCGCGGACCTGCTCACCCCGCTGATCTCGGCCTTCGGCGGCCTCCCCGACTTCCAGAACCTGACCTTCAGGGTCGGATCAGCCGTCTTCCGCTACGGCAGCTTCATCAACGCCCTGATCTCATTCGTCATCATCGCGACCGTGGTCTACTTCCTGGTCGTCTCGCCGTACGAACGGCTCAGCGCCCGCTTCGCCCGCGCCGAGATCAGCGCGACCCGCGAATGCCCGGAATGCCTCTCCGAAATCCCCAAGGCGGCGACCCGGTGCGCCCAGTGCACCACCCAGCTCAGCCCGGTCGACTGAACCAGCGACGCCACCCGCGTACGACCCACCGCCACCGGTCGGCGGGCCGTACCGGTCAGAGCACCGACCCGAGCTTCGGGTCGTACTCCCAATGCCACGGCTCAAAGGGGCTGCTGTACGCCCACTTCGGGTGAATCCACCCGTACCTCTTACCGTTGGCCTCAAGCCACCTGAACTGCGCCGAACCGGAGATCTGCACACCACCGCACAGGTCCACCGCCATACCGAGCCCGTGGTTGCTCCTACCGGGCACGGCCGCGAATCCGGGCCGGCGATAGTAGACCGACTGCTGCGCCGCCAGGCTGCGGTAACTGTCCGTGACACACATCGGCGTACCGAACTGCTTGCGATACGCCTCGTTCAGGCTGATGAACGCGATCGCCGCGTCCGCCCGCAACTCCTGGCCCCGCTGCTGCAACGGACACAGATACGCCGCCGGGATCAGCCCGTTGGGGAAGCCGTCCGCCGACTTGATCTTCGTCGGGTCACACCCAAGCGCGGCCCGCCCGACCTTGTCGATCTTGATCCCGAGCTTCACCAACGCCTGGGTGAGCGACTTGACGACCTTGTCCGACCGCTTGCGCAGCACGTCGATCTCGACGGCCATCTGCGCCTCGGCCAGCAGCTTGCCCGACCTCAGCTCCTGCGCCTCGGCCGCCAGCCGTTCCCGGCCCTCCAGCAACTGCCCGGTATCCGCCACCACCTGGTCCTGCCGGGCCACCAACTGCGACACATTGCTCATCGCCCGCAACGTGGACTCGTCCGACTGCCCAGTCAGAAACGGCGCGATCTCCCCGCTGCCGGCCTGCTGATAGAGCAGCTGCACCATGTCAGAGAGCGGCTGCCGCACCTTCGCGAGCGCCTGGTCGGCGCTCTGCAGTTCGCGCAGCTTCGCCGTCAGATCCTTGTCGGCCCCTTTGACCTGCGTCCGCCGCGACTCCAGCGCCTTGGTCGCCTCCTCCAGATCCCGTGCGGCCAGCTCCGCTTCCTTCCGCAGCTCCGCCAGATCCTTCGGATCCTTCCTCAAGGTCGCCCTCGGCACCGCACCACCGGTGGCCGGAACGCCAACCTCCACCCGAACCTGATCACCGATGCGGACGGACACCCCCGGCGAGGCCTCCACCCCCACCCCGGGCTCGTCGGTCGCCGCCTGACTCGTCGCCCCGGAGAGCAGCGAAGACAACATCGCGACTGCCACGATCAGGCCCGCTGATCGAGGAGATGGCACCTTCG
The DNA here is from genome assembly GCF_029382225.1 of Spongiactinospora sp. TRM90649. Lineage (GTDB taxonomy): Bacteria > Actinomycetota > Actinomycetes > Streptosporangiales > Streptosporangiaceae > Spongiactinospora. The sequence continues at coordinate 11,226 of NZ_JARLTC010000035.1, read as the reverse complement.
ACTCCTCCGTTTGCGAACTTGTGACCTGGGCCAGGCACGCACGTTACTACAGCTCCACCGATGCCCGTGCCTGAGTCGCCACAGCAGTAATGCTCCAGAAAGATCCCGCTGCCGGATTCATCGACGTCCAGACCCCAATCGTCCACCTTCACCCCCACACCCCCTCCATCCCAATCGGCCGCAAACGCCCACTCACTTACTCCTCACCCCACCACCGCTCCACACACGACTCCCACATCCACGACCCCCGCCACTCCTCCGGACACTCCTCATCCTCCTCACTCCGCGTAACCACCTCCCCCAACTCCCCATCAGGCTCCTCAACCCCCTCCGACTCCACCTCACCCAACCCCCGCCCCCTCCCATGGCGCGTCCCCCCATCCCGCTCCCCCACCCGTCGCGGAGCAGCCCGCCCCACCACCGGAGCCGACCGCACCACCGACGCCTCACTCCGCCGCCCAGGCACAACCCGCCCATAAACCACCTCCCCATGCGCCAACGCCGTCACCAAAACCGGCCCCACCTCCCCCTCCACTGCCACACTGGGCCGCCCCCCACCACTCCCCCCATAACCAGCCATCTCCGCCAGCACCAACCCCCCACCCAGCACTCCAGGCGCCACCATCGCCACCACCAAAACCGCCGGCCGCACAACCCCACGCCCCCGCACCCCAGTAACCACGGAGCGTGACAGTATCTCCGCCCCCGCCCCCCTCCCTCCCACTTGCCATGCCTTTACCGCCCCCCACACCACCCATGACAGCCCGCCGCCCCCACACCCCACCAAACTTTCGGCTACGCTTAGCACCAGTCCTCCAGCCTCCGTAGCTCAGGGGATAGAGCACCGCTCTCCTAAAGCGGGTGCCGCAGGTTCGAATCCTGCCGGGGGCACACTGAAGTAGGGAATCGCTTTAGATGCCGGTCCCGGCCGCGAAACCTCGGTGATCTTGTTGGTGGCGCTGTTGATCGCAGGCAAGTTGTCCTCCTTTACGGTGATCCTGATCAGAACTTCATGGGTGGTCTGGCGGTAGCGCAGCTCCAGGTTGAAGGCCTCGAAGAGCCGGCGCTGGAGCTCCTCCCCGACCGTGGCAAGTCCGGTGGCGAGGTCGGGTAGTGCGTTGAGCAGGCTGTGGTCCTCGGCCGGCCGGGTCCCCTGCTCTGTCAGCTTCTGTAGCTCAGCCGCCTTCTGCTGGCGCCTACGCGCGAGATCGGTGTAGCGACGCTGAAGACGCTCACGAAAGTCGCGATCGATCTCCTCTTCGCCGGTGGGCGCGTACTCCTCTATCTGAGCGAGCACGTTGTTCTGCCGCTTGTCCAGATCGACGATCTCCTGGCGCAACCGCTTGGCGGCCGTCTCGTCCCGGGGCGGCCGCTGCGCCAGGTCGGCGCGGACCGCCTCGATGCGGTGAGGGTTGAAGACCCGTTCGGCGAAGAACTCATGGACCAGGTCGAGCAGGTCGTCCTCACGGACCCACAGACTCTTGGGGTGCCGGGCGTACCACTCCCGGCGATCCTTGTGATGACGCATGTCGGGCTCACAGGCGTGATAGGCGACACCTGCTCGAGTCTTGCCGTACATCCGCCGGTCACAGATGTCACAGACGACATACGACCGCAATGGGTACGTCCGGCACGTCTGCGGGTGGGCGTTGGCGCCCGGAGCCGTTCGAGATCCCTGACGCGTGCGGCCGATCGAAGTGACCGACTGGAAGACCTCCTTCGTGATGAGCGGTTCATGCGTCGGGCGAGGCGACCAGACCCACTCGCCGGGCGGATTGTTCTTGCCCCCTTTCTTGGTGGCCCGGCGGTTCCACACCATGTAGCCGGTGTACTTCGGGTTGCAAAGGATCTCCCGCACCGCCGAGCCGCTCCAGCGGCCCAGCGCCCGCCGGGGATCCACCGGCATGGGCGGTGGATACTTCTCCGGCTCGATGTTGAGCTTGTCGGCGATCGCGTCGTACCCGAGCCGGTGGACGCTGCGGAGCAGGAAGATGTGCGTGACCGTCGGTCCCTCCGCCGGGTGCGGGACCAGACGGCTCTTGCTTCTGCCCTCCGCCCGCTTGGCCGCCACCGGATGCGGAATCTTCTTCGCGCGATAGCCGTAGCAGGGCTTGCCGACGTTCCAGCCCTGCTCGGTGTGCTCGCAGAAGGCGTCCCACGACAACTCCAGCATCTGCAGCACGTACCACTCGGCCACCGCCTGCTTGACCCGCCGGGTGAGCACCGGCGTGGCGCGTTTGCGCGCACGCCCGCCCCGGGGCCGGTCGAGCTGCGGCATCGGCTCATCGGCCGCCAGCAGCATCACCCCGGCCTGCTCCAGCTCGTATTCGATCTTCGTACCGAAGTAGGTGCGCCGCGCCACCCTCTCGACGGACTCACAGATGACGGCGGCGAACCGGCGGTCGGGCCGCTCGGCCTCGGCCAGCAGGTCCTGGATGCCGCCATCACGGGCGATAGGAATGTCGAAAGCCTCGTGGGCGTGCCCCCGGCCCCGGGCGGCAAGATCCATCCGCCCGGACTCGACATCGTAGTAGTGCGCGACGATCAGGCACCCGTCCGGCAATGCGTCCCGGCAGCTACGGAGCTGACGCGGCAGGGACAGGGTGGGATCTTGCTGGTCATCGGTAGAGGTACGCCCGAGCCAGGCCACCGCCAGCGGAATCCCGCTGGTCTCGATGGCGGCGGCGGTTTCAGGCGCGTCCCATGGATAGCTCACGGTTCCCGCCGTTCGAACAGACATCGAAGGATCTCCCGGATGATGGCGTGTTGACGCGCCTCGATCTCGTCCCCCTCAGCTCCGCCCAAGGTGACGATCTCGACGTGCAAGCCCGGCCTGCCCTTGCGCCCACGGCCGGGCCCTGCAGGGTACGCCCGCAGGCCGGATTCGGGAGGCCCTGAGCAGGCCTTTTGTAGCCGATCAGCCACCATGACCTCCTTCGGAGATCAGGCGGTCACGAGCCAGGTCGCAGTAGGCGGCGTTCAGTTCGATCCCGATGAAGCGGCGGCCGAGGCGGCGGGCGGCGAGGCCGGTGGTGCCGCTGCCGGTGAACGGGTCCAGCACGGTGCCGCCGGGGCGGCAACCGGCGGCGATCGCCCGCAGCGGGATGTCGATCGGGAACGCCGCGAAGTGCGCCGCCCGTAGTGGCCGGGTGGAGATGGACCACATATCGCCGGGGTTGCTTCCCTGTGGGTGGGTGGTGTCATGCTGTCGGCCGGTGGGGCGCATGGCGGTGCCGTGCCTGCCGTCTGCCAGGGCGTCGCCGGTGTCGGTGTACTTGCCCTTCGGCGGCCATGGTGTGGTGATGCTGTTCGGCTTGCTGCCGCCAGAGCGCGAGCGGCGGGACAGCGATCGGTCTCCGGTGTAGGGGCGGCGGATCGGGTCCAGGTCGAACCAGTAGGTTCGCTGCTTGACCAGCAGGAAGATCAGCTCGTACCGGTTGGACAGCCGGTCGCGGACCGACTGCGGCATCGCGTTCGGCTTGTGCCACACGATCGCGTTGCGCAGGATCCACCCGTCGTCCTGGAGTGCGAAGGCGACTCGCCAGGGCATGCCGAGCAGGTTCTTCGGCGATCGGGCCTGCCGGGCTTTGGGCCGTAGGGCAGGCTGGCGGATGTTGTAGTCGGCGCCGCGAGCGCAGCCGTCGGAGTTGGCCGCGTACACGTCGCCGAGGTTGAGCCAGCAGGTCCCATCGTCGGCCAGGACCCGGCGGGCCTGGTCGAAGGTGGCCCGCAGGTTGTCCACGTACGCCTGCGGGGTGGGCTCCTGGCCGTACTGCCCCTCGCAGTAGTGCCGCAGCCCCCAGTACGGCGGGCTGGTCACGATGCAGTCCACCGACCCGGCGGGCAGTTCGCCCAGCACCTGCCGTGCGTCGCCGTGGTAGAGGGCCGCCTGGCCGTCGCTCCAGTAGGTCCCTTTGAATACGGTCATCGGCGGTCCCCGACCGTCCGGATCTCCCACAGAGCGCCATCGACGGCCCTCCCAGGCATGGGGTGGGAGCCAGCGGCGCGCAGGCTTGCCCCCGACTCACCCGGCCGGGTGCGGACGATCAGCCGCCGGTAGCCCTTCGTGCGGGCGGCCCGCCGGGCGGCGCCCAGCAGTGCCGAGCAGGCGTTCGGGGTGCCGTCGGTGGACAGGCACACGATCTCGGCCGTGTGCCCGTCGTCGTGCCTCCAGCAGGCCAGAGCGCCGACGAACACGACACCGGCCAAGCTCGTGCCGGCCTGAACGCCCAGAATGATTTCGGCGTCGGCCGGTGGGGCGAGGTAGCGGTGCGTCCAGGTGACGAACGCCCGTGCCGTCCGCAACCGCACCGGTGTGATCGCCAGATGCCGTCTTGTCGACGTGGTCAGCCCGCCGGTCGTGGCGCTTGTGCCATTCCAGTTCTCCATTGCTGTTGTCGGGACACACTTCTTCGGATGCACGCCCCCGGAGCCGTAGGTACGGCAACGGCGGTGTGTGACCAGGCAAGCAGCGAGCTCAGAATCTGCTCAGAAGCCGCTCAGAGACCCGAACTTCTGAGGAATTCCCAACCGGGTTCCCAGGTCGTTTCCGAGCCGTTTCTGAGGCGTCGTGCACAACCGGACCGAGACCACGAACTCTTCTCGACCGGAGCACGACATGAGCGTCTATCGCCTCACCGAATCGCCCCTGGACACCACCGAGACCTCGTTCCGGCTGCTGACGACCGGTCCGGGCGGCATGGCCCTGGACTGCACCGAGCTCGCCCCAGGTCTGCCCCGAGGCCCGGTCGGGCTACGCGACCTACGGCTGCTGCTCACCAGCTACCAGGTCACCGACGAGGCGCGAGACGCCGTCTGGCGGGAACTCATCGCCCGCGCTCGCCACTCCGGATCGGCTTGGAAGGTCGCGGCGGTCGGCATGGCGATGCCCGCCCTGCGCCGGATCGCGCTCGGACTGACTCGTGATCTGCCCTGCGGCGACCCCATGGACATCGACATCGCGATCATTGCGGGCTACCTGCGTGCGCTCCACCGCGCCGACACCGACCTGCCCTACGTCCGCTCTCACCTGTGCGCGGCGGCCCGCCACGCGGGCGAGACCACCCGCCGTCACCTCATCACCAAAGCCGAGCGCCGACGGCCAGCAACCGAGCCACCACCGCTGCCTCGCCCCTGGTACCACCCCGACCTGGTGCTCATCGACGCGGTGACCGACGGCGTGCTGAGTGAGCACGACGCCGAGCTCATCGCCCTCACCCGGCTCCAGGACGTTCCACTGCGCGTTCCGGCCCGCAGACCACGAAACCGGTACGGCATGCCCTGCCCCTACTTCCCACTCGCTTCCGCGCGGAGCCAGGCACCTTCGGATGCAGACACTGGAACCGACTCGAAGGGAGGCAGGGACACCAGCCCTGGCTCCGCGCGGATCTCGCCGAACCATCCTTCCGTAGCCGCCCGACGCGTCCGGCAACAAGCGGCAACGCGGCAACCCTCCGATTACCGCCGCCACCGGCGTGGCAAGCCCACTCCGCGGATTGCCGTCTGGGTGGTGGCCCTGACGGCAGTGGCGGTCCTGCTGGTGGCCGTGGTGGCAACCGGCGCGTTCGCCGCCACCGTGGCGGCTGCCGCCCCCGCAGACCTCAACGCCGTCCTGGCCAACCTGCGGAACTGGCTGATCGGGCTGCTTGCCGCACTGGCAACGCTGATGCTGACCGTCGGCGGCCTGCGGTACCTGATCGCGGGCGGTGACCCCGGCGAGGTCCAGAAGGCCAAGGCAGCGCTGAAGGCATCGGCCTTCGGGTACGCCCTGGCCATCCTGGCCCCGCTCTTCGTGAGTGTCCTGCGGCGCGTCGTCGGCGGATGAGCGACCATGAACCTTCGTACGACCGTGCCGCCGGTGGCAACGCTCTTTCTCACTGCCGCAGCGGTTGCCGCCATGACGGCAACCGCGAATGCCACCCCGGCACCGACCCCGACACCCGAGCCACCATTGCCGCCCGACGGTGGGGGCTTCGGGTTCGGCATCGGCGACCTGATCAACAACCAGATCAACGCCTGGTTCACCAACCTGGTGGCTCTGGCGATCAAGCCCCTGCTTGAACTCTTGGCCGTGACGCTCCTGGCCACCCCGGACGTCGTCGGCAACGAGCGGGCGTTCGACCTGTGGAAGGCGACCGTCGTGATCGCCGATTCCGGGTTCGTGGTGCTGGCCACCATCGGCGCGATCGCCGCGATGGGGCATGAGACCGTCCAGACCCGGTACGCGGTCAAAGAGGTCCTGCCCCGGCTGCTGGTCACGGTGCTGGCCGTCAACGCCAGCTTCACGGTCTGCGGGAAGGCGATCGAGCTGGCGAACGCGCTCTCGCGGGCGCTGCTCGGCCAGGACTTCGACGGCATGCGCGCGGTCGCGACCCTCCGGTTGTTGATCATCACCGGAGGGCAGCAGGCGATCTTCTACATCCTGCTCACCCTGGTCGCGGTCATCTTGCTGATCGTGCTGCTGATCGCCTACGTGATGCGGGCCGCCCTGGTGCTGCTGCTGGTGGTGGCCGCTCCGCTCGCGCTGGCCTGCCTGGCGCTGCCGTACACCGACGGACTGGCCAGGTTCTGGGCACGCGCCTTCACCGGGCTGCTGATCGCCCAGGTGGCCCAGTCGCTGACGCTGATCCTAGCGGTACGGATCTTCTTCAACCAGGACGGCCGCCTTCCGCTCGGACTCATGCCGAGCGGGCAGCTCGTCAACCTGGTCTTGGTCCTGTGCCTGCTGATCATCCTGGTCCGCATTCCCGGCTGGGTGTCCCGCCGGATCTTCGCCCAGACCGGCGGACGCGGTTCAACGATCACTCGGATCGTGAAGTACGCCGTGGCCTACAAGCTCACGTCCCCGATCTTGAACGCCCTGCACCTGGGCCGAGGCGGACGTGGTGGCGGACGGGGCGGCAAAGGCAATGCCACCAGGACTGCCACCCGTAGCGCCACCGTTGCCATGCCTGCCATCGCGGCAGGGCCCGCCGGAACGGCTGCCACCTACGCGGCAACGCGGCTTACTGGCCCCGGCGGCCACACGGCACGAGCCACGTCCGGTCCCAGCAGACAAAGCCCTACGGCGGGAAGGCGTCCTCGGACGGCCTCGCCGAACCCAGGCGCGCATCCATCGGGATCCCCGGGGCCGATCAAACCCACCACGCCGGTGTACGGGTACCCGCGCGAGACCTACTACGCCAACGGTCCGGCCGGACTGGCTCAGATGTACTACCTCCGCACCCGCCCCCACTCCGGGAAGCCGCCGCGCAGCGAGGGCGGTGGGAAGCGATGAGCTGGACAGACCCGGTCCGCATCCCCGCCGACGTCGATCAGGAAGACCGAATCGTCGGCGGCTTCACCGCCCGCCAGGTGGCCATCCTGGGCTGCACCGGAGCCCTGCTCTACGCCGCCTACCTGCTCGCCGAGGAACGCCTGCCACTTGCCGTCTTCGCCGCCGCGGCCCTGCCGGTCGCACTGACCGGGGTCCTGCTGGCGATCGGGCGGCGCGACGGCGTGCCCCTGGACCGCTACCTGCTGGCCGCGATCCGCCACGGGCGTTCACCGAAACACCTGGCCTCCACGTCATCGGACATCCCCGACGCCCCTGCTTGGGTGGCGGCGAAGCCCGGCCCACACCCCGCGCCCCTGCGCCTGCCCGCACGCGGCCTTACCGCTGACGGACTGATCGATCTCGGCCCGGACGGCGTCGCCGCAGTCGCGGAGGTGTCGACGGTCAGCTTCGCCCTGCGCACCCCCGACGAGCAAGACGCCCTCGTCGCAGTGTTCGGCCGCTGGCTCAACTCGCTGTCCGGCCCCGCCCAGATCCTGGTCCGCGCCGAACGCGTCGATCTCACCGGGCCGATCAGCACCCTCTTGGCCAACGCCGACACGCTCGCCCATCCCGCTCTGACGGCCGCCGCACACGAGCACGCGGCCTTCCTCACCGACCTGTCCGCCCGGCATGACCTGCTACGCCGCCATGTCCTCTTGATCGTTCGCGAGCCAACGGCGGCACGGGCCGTACGGCGCCTGGAAGAGGCGGCCCGGCTGCTGTCCGCCTGCGGGCTCACGATTCGCCCCTTGGACAGCGACGCCGCCGGCGCGCTGGTGGCCTCCTGCTTCGACCCGGCCGCCCCGCCCGGCCTGCGTTCCGAGCCCGCCGAGGTCATCACAGCGAGGGGACGCCAATGAGACTTCTCCACCGCCGACGTCCAAGCGTCAGCGGGTTCGGGCCGCATGCGATCAGGGTGCGGCCGAGGAGCCTGCACGTCGGTGACGGCCTGTGCGCGACCCTGGCCATCAGCGGCTACCCGCGCGATGTCTCGCCGGGCTGGCTCGAACCACTGCTCACCCACCCCGGCCGCCTGGACGTTTCCATCCATGTCGACCCGGTCCCGTCTCTGGTCGCTGCCGACCGGTTGCGCAAGCAGCTCGCCCGCCTGGAATCCGGGCTGCGCAGCGACCACGAACACGGCCGTCTCTTGGACCCCGGCGCGGAAGTCGCCGCCGAGGACGCCCAGGAGTTGGCTTCCCGGATCGCGCGGGGGCAGGCCAGGCTGTTCCGCGTCTCGATCTACCTCACCGTCCACGCCGCCACCCAGGACGAGCTGGACGAGGCATGCGCCCAGGCCAGGGCGCTGGCCGGCGCGCTGCTGCTGGACGCCCGGCCGGTCGCCTTCCGCCAGCTCCAGGGCTGGGTGTCCTCATTGCCGCTGGCGTTCGACAACCTGAGCGCGAGCCGTACGTTCGACACCCCGGCGCTCGCGGCGGCCTTTCCGTTCACCAGCCCGGACCTGACCACCGAGCTCGGCCCGACCGCCGTCCTGTACGGCGCGAACGCCGCCAGCGCCTCGCTGGTCGCCTGGGACCGGTTCGCCCAGCCCAACCACAACTCGGCGATCATCGCCAGCAGCGGCGCGGGCAAGTCCTACCTGGCCAAGCTCGAAGCCCTGCGGTCGTTGTACGCCGGGATCGAGGTCGCGGTCATCGACCCCGAGGACGAGTACGCCCGGTTGTGCACGGCGGTCGGCGGGGCCTACCTGCACCTGGGCGCGCCGGACGTCCGGCTCAACCCCTTCGACCTGCCCCAGGAGCACCGCGCGGACGGTGATCCGCTGACCCGGCGGTCGTTGTTCCTGCACACGCTGGTGACGGTCATGCTCGGCGAGCCGCTCGGCAATGCCGCCAGAGCGGCGCTCGACCGGGCGATCCTCGCCACCTACAAGCAGGCCGGGATCACCTTCGACCCCGCCACCTGGGACGAGCCTCCACCGCTGATGCGCGATCTAGTAGCCGTGCTTACCGATTCCGGCGATCCCAACGCCGCCGAGGTGGCCGCCGGGCTCAGCCCCTACGTGACCGGCAGCCACCGCAGGCTCTTCGACGGCCACACCACCACCCGACCCGACTCCCACTTGATCGTCTTCTCACTACGCGACCTGCCAGAGGAACTGAAGGCCGTCGGCACACTGCTCACCCTGGACGCCGTCTGGCGACGCGTCTCCAACGCAGATGACCGCCGCCCACGGCTAGTCGTGGTCGACGAGGCGTGGCTGCTCATGCAGGACCCCGAGGGCGCGAAGTTCCTGCTGCGGATGGCCAAGGCGGCCCGAAAGCACTGGGCGGGCCTGTCGGTCGTCACCCAGGACGCGGCCGACCTGCTCGGCTCCGAGGCCGGACAGGCGATCATCGCCAACTCGGCGACCCAGATCCTGCTCCGCCAGGCGCCCCAGGCCATCGACGCGATCACCGACGCCTTCCGCCTGTCCGACGGTGAGCGGCACCTGCTGCTGTCGACCGAGCGCGGCACCGGCCTGCTGGCCGCCGACGCCGGCGCGTCCCGCGTGGCCTTCCACGTCCTGGCCAGCGAGCAGGAGCACCGCTTGGTCACCTCATCCCCTCAGGAACTCGCCCAGTACGACGAAGAGGACGCCCTGTGATCGACAACAACCCCGACGTCATGATCGACCTGGCCGTCTCCTGGCTGGACGCCTACGGCTTGCTGCTCGCCGCCATCGCACCGCCCGCCGTGATCGCCGCCGAACTGGCCCGGTCCCTGCTCGCACGGATGCGTCATCGGGCGATGAACGACGGGGCCCGCTGCCTGGAGATCCTCGCTCCGCCCGTGGCGGATCTGCCCGGCGCGAAGGCGCTGTGGAGCAACCTGCTCGGACTGCTGCGACCGGCATGGAAGCGGGTCCTGTTCGGTCAACCCCATCTGGTCTTCGAGTACGTCTTCGGCGTCGGCGGCGTCCGGATCCGCATGTGGGTTCCGGGAACCGTGCCGCAGCACCTGGTGGATCACGCGATCGAGGCCGCGTGGCCGTCCGCGCGCACCGCCGTACTGGAGGCGGGCCCGCCGGTACCGCAGACCGGGCAGAGCACCGGCGGGCAACTGGTTATCGCACGCAGCGAGCGGCTGCCGCTCAAGCACGACCACGATCACGACCCGCTCCGTGCCCTGCTCGGAGCCGGGGTCGGCATGCCGTCCTGGCAGCACGCCGCCATCCAGGTCCTGGCCCGGCCCGCCACCGGCCGCCGCCACTCCCACGGCGGCGCGAGCCTGCTCCGAGGCGTTCTTGATTTCATCACCCCTGGCGCATCACGCCCAAGCACAAATCACCGTTCGCTGGATCACGCCGTACGGCTGGAGCACTACGCCGAGGCCCGCGCCATCCGGGACAAGGCCGTCCAACCCCGCTACGAGGTCGCCGTCCGCTATGCCGTACAGGCCGACGAAGGCGACGAAAAGCCACTCCGGCGCGGTGCGATCCGAGGCCGGGCGCACGCGATCGCCTCAGCGTTCGCCGTGTTCTCCGGACACAACCGGCTGGAGCGCCGCCGCCTCCTGCGCCCGGCACGGCAACTCGCCGCCCGTCGCCTGCGGCGGGGATTCCTGCTGTCGGTCCCGGAACTCGCCGCGCTCGCCCACCTGCCGATGGACCCCGCCGTGCCGGGACTCCAGCGGGCCGGAGCGAACGCCATCGCCCCCTCACCCCAGATCGCCCACCACGGCAAAGCCCTCGGCGTAGCCGACGCCGGCCACCAACGCCCGGTCGCCCTGGGCGTGATCGACTCCTGCCACCACGTTCACGTCCTGGGCCCGAACGGCACCGGCAAGAGCACGCTGCTCGCCCAGATGATCCTTTCCGACATCCAGGCCGGACGCGGCGTCGCCGTAGTGGACGCCAAGGGCGACCTGGTCACCGACCTGCTCGGCCTCATCCCCGAAGAGGCCGCGCC
>NZ_JARLTC010000034.1 GCF_029382225.1 Spongiactinospora sp. TRM90649 | reverse complement strand
AACTACTCCGGGACAAGGCTGGCGTGCTCACCCACCAACGATCAATGACCTAGCAAGGTTCGGTGACGCGGCACTAGCGTCCTGGTATGGGTGACCTCGCGATTCACGCGGACGGTGTGTTCGACGGCGAACACATGACGGACGGCCCCACCGTGATGCTCGTCACCGACGGCCGGATCGCCGGGGTGCGACGCGCGTCCCTGCGCGTTCACCTGGCCGCGGGCGTCACCACCGTGCGCGACCTGGGCGACCACCGGAACGCCGTGCTCACCTGGCGCACCGCGGCCGGGCCTGGGCTGCCCGCCGTCGTGGCTCCGGCGCGCCGATCACCAGCCCCGGCGGGCACTGCTGGTCGCTGGGCGGCGAAGTGCACGACACGGACGAACTGCGCCGCGCGACCCGGCAGCGCGCCGAACTCGGCGCGGACGTCGTGAAGATCATGGCGAGCGGCGGCGTGCTGACGCCGGGCACCGGCGCCATGCGCCCGCAGTTCACGGCGGAGGAACTACGGGCCGCCGTCGAGGAGGCGCACCGGGCGGGGCTGCCGATCACCGCGCACGCGCACGCGCTGCCGGCCGTCCGGCTCGCGCTTGAGGCGGGCGTGGACGGCATCGAGCACTGCACCTGCCTGACCCCCGAGGGCGTCCGTGTGGACGACGACCTGCTCGTGGTGGAGGGAGAGCCCACCAAGGACATCACCGCCGTGACCCGCGTGCAGGCCGTCTACCTCGCCGGTCAGGGGGTCCGCTAGCAGGCGGGAGACGTCATTCCAGCGGGTTGTTCGCGAACACCACGTTCCAGGCGCGGATGTCCCGCGACCCGACCAGCCCGGCGGTCCAGAACGGATCCTGGTCGAAGATCCGTTCGACCTCGGACACGTCGTCGGCCCGCACGATGAGCAGGCCGCCCGGACGTTCCCGGTCCACCAGAGGCCCGCTCAGCACGACCACTCCCGCCTGGAAGAGGTCGCGGACGAAGTCGACGTGCGCGGGCCGGAGCTGATCACGCCGCCCCGTGTCGTCGTGCGCGTCGTACTCGTATCGCAGTGCGTACAGCGACATGTGTCCCTCTTCCCGTCAGAACGGACCGCCGGGTTCGACGATACTCGCGGGATGGAACAGACCATCTGGCTCGACGCATGGCAGATGCACTGCTGCGGGCGGCCGTTCCGCATCGGGTCCACGGTCTCGTGGCGGCTCTTCGAGATGAGTTCGGAGAACCTGTCCGATCTGCTGGGGCGGGACGTGACCGTGCACCTGCGACAGGAGAGCCACGACACCGAATTCGACCGCGTGCCGTACACCGAGGCGGTGGTGACGGCGATCGGGGCGGTCCACTGCCGTTACGCCCTCGGCGAGGACGGCTACCTGCGAGCGCAACCCGGTTCCGGCGTCATGTCCACGGTGGACTCCGCGGACGGCTACCCGGCCGCGCCGTCCGACGGCATGGAGTTCGTCGGCTACCTGGTCACCGCGACCTGCCGGGCGCCCGCCGTCAGCCCGTGACCAGGTCCATCCGCAGGAACTCGGTGATGCGGAGCACCTTCGGGGGTCGCGCCACCCCGGCGGGAAGGGCCTGGAACGCCTCGTCCCTGCCGACGAGGCGGGGGGCGGTGAGTTCCATCTCCTTGCCGTCGACCCTGAGCCGTGCGCGGCCGGTCGCCAGGATGTTCCGCACCCAGTCCGAGCGCGAGCCGTACACCAGAACGAACAGGTAGCCGCCCTCGACGGGGTGCGCGTCGAGCGGCGTGCGGTACGTCGCGCCGGAGACGCGACCGACGTGGATCAGCACCGGCCACTTCCCGCCCGCGACCGCGCGCGGGTTGAACACCCGCTTGTTGATGTGCCCCCACCACTTCGGCATCGGCATCGGGAGCTCCTTCTCTCGCCCCGGCGGCTCGCCGGGCTGCTTTCCTTACGTTTGTAAGGCTGGCTTACAGGTGTAAGGTTGTCAACCGTGACATCATCACGACGGCCGCTCAGCAGAGATCGGGTGCTCCAGGCCGCGATCCGGGTCGCCGACCACGGCGGCGTGGAGGCGATCACCATGCGACGGGTCGCCCAGAAGCTGGGCGTGGAGGCGATGTCGCTCTACCACCACGTGCCGAACAAGGACACGATCCTCGACGGCGTGGTCGACGTGGTGTTCGAGGCGATCGAACTGCCCACGGCCGGATGCGACGACTGGCGCGACGCGATCCGCGCGCGGGCGCACTCGGCGCGTGCCGTCCTGGCCCGGCACAGCTGGGCCCTCGGCCTGATGGACTCCCGGCGGAACCCGGGCCCGGCGACGCTACGCCACCACAACGCCGTCCTCGGCGTGCTGCGCGAGGCGGGGTTCACGCTGCCGATGGCGGCCCACGCCATCTCGCTCATCGACAGCTACGTCAGCGGGTTCGTCCTCCAGGAGGCCAGCCTGCCGTTCACCACCCTGGAGGACGTCGGGGAGGTGGCCGGCGACATCCTGGAACGCCTCCCGGCGGACGAACTGCCGTATCTCACGGAGATGATCGCCGAGCACGCCCTGCGCCCCGGCTACGACCACCATGCCGAATTCGGCTACGGCCTCGATCTGATCCTGGACGCCCTCGAATCCCGCCGATCGGCGGACACCTGAGTTCAGGCACGCAGTACGGCCGCTCCGACAACCTCCTCCCGTGCCTCCATGTACGGCGGGTCATCGGTCTCCGGCCGCCACAGCGACGGCTGCACCAGCCCCGGCGGCAGCACGTCCCAGCCCTCGAACCACCCTCGGATCCGATCACCGGGGAACGGCCGGATCGGACGCGTCGCCCCCTGGTAGGCGGCCTTGCCGAACTCGATCTTGTCCTGCGGGATCTCGTCCGCGCACGCCACGGACATCGCCAGATGACTGCCGGGGGCCAGCCCGTCGCGCAGGGCGGCGATCATGCCCTCGATGTCCTCGTCCTCACGGATGAAATGCAGGACGGCGACCAGCAGCAACCCGACCGGACGGGACAGGTCGAGCACCCGCCCGGCCGCCTCCAGGATCGTCCGGGAGTCACGCAGGTCGGCCTGCACCCCCACGACCCCTTCGGGCGGCCCCGACGCCCCGATCCGCTCCAGCACCACCGCACTGGCGTCCACATAGACGACCTTCGCCCCGGGACGCACCTCACGGACGACATCGTGCACGTTCGGCGCGTGCGGTATGCCGCATCCGATGTCGAGGAACTGGTCCACCCCCGCTTCGGCGATCGCCCGCACGGCCCGCAGCAGGAACGCCCGGTTGGCCTTGGCCGTCAGCCCGACCGTGGGGTACATGTCGATGAGCGACTGCGCCGCCGCCCGATCGACCGGCAGGTAGTGGTCGCCGCCCAGCATGTAGTCGTACATCCGCGCCGGGTCGGGCCGCAGGGTGTCGTCCTCGGGGGCCATCGCTTCGTGGGGTAAGGACACGTCGCCATCCTCCGTACCGTTCAAGATCCGTACCCGTGTTTCCTCCCCCACCCCACCAACCCCGGAACCCCCCACAAGGGGAGCAGTCCGTTAGCCGAACGAGCGGAAGGAATTGTCAACCACGAGTCGTCCGCGGCCTCGAATTTGCGCATGGGTGCCGGGCGTACTCCGAATGGGAGGCCGCGACGGCGAAAGTACGGTGGGCCGACGGTCAGGCGACGAGGTCCGGGGGCCGCATCCACGGCATCGGCGGGCGGCTATGCGGTCGGCACGGTTATGGCGCGAACCTGGGGGGTCGAGCCGGAAATGGTCGCCCGGTGGAGCGGGGGCGGCGGATCCATGTGGTGCGGAGGGTGACGCTCGTAGGTACATGCCGGGGGGAGCGGGCCTGCGCGCGGCATCCCCGCTTCAAGGCGGGCGGGTTATACGGACAGTGGTCGAGAGGAACAGTAGATTGAATTTTGACTACCGATTAAAGTTCTAGATAGGGGATATATCCCACAAGGGGGATTTTGCACGTATATTTCTTCCCGTAATGCGTGACCTAATTCTGAGTGCGCATCATGTTCGGCAGAACGGAGAAGACGTGCCAGCGAGCTCGTTACCACCGGAAAGCGGTGACATCGATCTCGCGCCCGTTCGTCTGTCCACGGCGATCATGACCCATCCGCTCCGGCTGGGCCGCGCCGAAGCGCTTCGGGACCGTCATCCCGAGCTGCGGGCCTCCGTCGTCGTCGATCCCCGTCCGGAGGATGGGCCCGCGACGATACGGACGGCACTCGCCGCGTGGGCGGCGGCCGATCCCGAGGGCACCCACCACCTCGTGTTGCAGGACGACGTCGTCCTCTGCGCGGGATTCCTCGACCGGCTGACGGCCGCCATCACCCGCTTTCCCACCGTGGCGCTCTCGCTCTTCACCGAGTGGGGTTCCGCCACCTCACACCACCTGCGGCTGGTCTCACTGTTCGGCGCCTCGTGGGCGGAGGTGATCGACGACTACGTGCCGTCGGTCGCGCTGGTCCTGCCCACGGCGATCGCCAGGGACTTCGGCGACATGGCGGGCGGTCCGCCGCAGGCCGCGCAGGACGATGTCGCCCTGGCCGGCTTCCTGCGGGCGCGCGGCGTGCGCACGCTGTGCGGGATACCGACGCTCGCCGAGCACGATGGGCAGGAGAGTCTCGCGGGCAACGACGCCTTCGGGCCGCGCCGGTCGGTGTGCTTCCAGGACGACGTACTCGGAACGGTGGCTGACACGGTGGTCGGCGGGTCTTTCGGGGCCGCGTGGCGGTTGCCCGTCATCAGCCGGATGGTGGTGCCTCCCCGGCTGACCGTGGGAATCCGCGCCGGGGCGACGGCCCCATGGGAGGTCCTCGACGCCGACGCGGCGTTCCGCCGTCTGGGCGTCGATCCGGCGGAGGCCGGTCGCCTGTCGGCCGCGCGGGTCGCGGACCTGCACGACGGGCCGAACGGGCACGGCTCCGGATTCGCCGCGCACCTCCTGGAGACCGCCTGGCTGGCCGCCTTCGCGGCCGGTGCGGTGCTGGCGGGTCCCGCGCCCGCCGTACGTGTGCATCCGCCCGCGGGACCGCCCGACCTCGCGACGGCGCTGGCGTCGCCGGTGGTCAGGCGGGCGTTCGGCACGCTTCCCCAGGGCGTGCTGCACGCCACGGGAGACCGGCGCGCCCCTCACGACCACGACCTCGATGACGACCTTGGATCTCTCATGCTGGAGGCCGTCCGGACCGGATACCAGCGCGTGACCGGCCCTCAGACGGCCACCGCGTGAAACGGTGCCGACCGGCACCCCCACCCCCCCATACGTGCACGGCTCATCCTCATCGCGAAGAGGCGGGAGACGCGCGCC
The DNA here is from genome assembly GCF_029382225.1 of Spongiactinospora sp. TRM90649. Classification (GTDB taxonomy): domain Bacteria; phylum Actinomycetota; class Actinomycetes; order Streptosporangiales; family Streptosporangiaceae; genus Spongiactinospora. Next base: position 134,926 of record NZ_JARLTC010000034.1, on the reverse strand, counting down.
CCGACGCCGTGCCGAACCCCATCCATCTCGTTTCATCAGGAGGAGACATGTCCGTTCCGACGACCAACGCAGCCGAGGACAAGCTCGACCTGGACGTCGTGGAGTCCCCAGTGGATGACTGGGACACCCTCGTGGCCGAACTGCTCGGCAACGCCTCCACCGGCCTCCCCGAGGACGGCGAAGTACCGATGGTGACGAACTACTGCGGCTTCTGCGGCGGCTGCTGACCCGCACCACCCCCGGCGGCGGGCCCTTCTGCTTCCGGTCCGCCGCCGGACCCCTCAGGAACGACTCGACGAGGAAGGACAAGGTACGGCCGGTGGCGGACACGCCGTTGTCGGATCTGGTGGGCGCGCTGGGCGTGGTGTCGGCGGTACGGCCGGCCTCGCCGGGCCGCGGCTTCGACCGCGTCAAGATGTTCACCGCGGTGGCGGGCGGCCAGCACGGACATGCCGGAGAGTCCGTGACCGGCACCGGGCGGGTACTCGACGACGAGCGGCTGGCCGAGCTGATCGCGGTGGCCGAAGCCGCCGAACGGTACGCGGGCTCGTTCCCCGCGGCCGACACGATCACCGCGCCCCTCGCCGGGCTGCCCGGACGGGCGCTGGACGTGACGCACATCCCGCGCTGCTCGGCGGCGGAGTACGCCCACCCGGACTGCCGCCACGTCCCCTTCGACGAAGGCGCGCCGATCCGCTGGATCCGCGGCGTCGACATGTCCGACGGCGAGCCGGCTTGGGTGCCCGCCGTCATGGCCTGCTACGGGCTGCGCCCCGAGCCCGCCGAGCGGTTCGTCTTCCAGATCTCCACGGGGCACGCGATCCACTTCGACCCGGTTCGGGCGCTGGCCGGGGGCCTGCTGGAGGTCATCGAACGGGACGCGGTGGCGCTGGTCTGGACGCAACGGCTGCCCCTGCCGCCCCTGGCGCCGGAGGCCCACACAGAGCGGGTGCGGTACCTGCTCGCCAGCGCCGAGCGCAGGTTCCTGACCACCCACCTGTTCGACGCCACGACAGACCTCGGGGTGCCGACCGTGTACCTGCTGCAACGCGCGCCGTACGATGCCCGGACCGCCAATCTCGTGGCCGCGTGCGCCGCCGCCACGCTCGGCGAGGCGGCGGAGAAGGCGCTGATCGAGGCCGTCACCGTCCGGAGCGGGTTCCACGACGGCCACGACGGCCACGACGGCGGGGCCGGGGACGCGGACGCCATCCCCCGCGACATCACATCCGTGCTCGACGCGACGCGGTACATGGCCCGGCCCGAGCGCGCCGCCGCGTTCGCGTTCCTGACCGACGGGCTCGGCGACCGCGCGCCCGCCGACCGCGCCCGGCCGTTGCCCACCGACCCTGCCGACCCGGCTGCCACGCTCGCCGTCCTGCTGGACCGGCTGGCCGAAGCCGGCATGCGGGCCTATGCCGTGGACCGGACCCCCGCCGAGCTGCGGGCCGCCGGGCTCACCAAGGTCAGCGTCATCGTGCCCGACCTGCAGCCGCTGTCGCTGCATCCGCGCGCGCAGTTCCGCGCCCATCCCCGGCTGCGCGACGCGCCGCCCCGGATGGGCTTTCCCGCGTATCCCGAGGAGGAGCAGAACCCGTGGCCGCAGCCGTTCGCGTAGCCGACCTCGCGGTAGCCGCGATCGGGGACTTCGGCGCCGAGGTCGCGCGCGTCCTGCGCGAGGAGGGGGCCACGCCTCTGGATCCCCACCGGCCGATCCTCACCGGACGGCGGGCCGCCGTGCTGCTGTCGTGGCGACCGGAGCCCGACGCGTGCGAGGCGCTCGACCGCGCCTGCTTCGCGGCCGGCGTGCCGTGGCTTCCGGTGACGATCGAGCACCCCTACCTGGTCGCGGGACCGTGGACGAGCCCGCCCGGCGGCCCGTGCCTGCGCTGCCTGCGACGACGGCGCGCGCAGCACGACACGCGGGCCGGCCTGCGGGCCAAGGTCGAGGACGCCTACCGGCGGGACGAGGCCCTGGGCGTCTACGGGCATCTGCCGCATCACCGCAGGCTGGCCGAGGCGCTCGTCCGGCTCATGGTGGCGAACGCCGTCCCCGGCCAGGTGCACCTCACCCACCTGCTCACCATGAGGTCGGCCACCCAGCGACTGCTGCCCGTGCACGGGTGCGAGCGCTGCGGCGGGTCCGGCGCGTGGGGCACGGACGGCGGGGTTTCGCGGGCCGTAAGGTCGGCCGCCGCGCTGCGGGAGAGGACGGCGAATGCCTGAACCGGACGCCACGGCCCACAGCCCGGCTGAAGAGCGGCCTGCCACGGCGCGCGGCGCGGTGGTTTGGGAGCCCGCGACGGCGTACGGGCTGGCCTGGGTGACCGGCGAGAGTGAGCTGATCGTCGAGGGCGGGCCGAGCAGGCGCGTGTTCACGGGCGCGGCGGCGGCGGCGGTGCTGCCCCGGCTGATGGACGCGCTCAACGGGACGCGGTCGCCCGGGGAGGTCGCCGCCGCGCTCGGGCTGACGCCCGCCCAGGTGGGCCAGGCGATCCGGCTGCTCGACTCCGCCGGTCTGATCGACCACGCGCCGCCGCCCGCCCCCGCAGGCCCCGCGGACTGCTTCCTGTCCCGCTCGGTGCCCGCCGCGCTGCGCGCCCGGGGCGGGAACGGCCTGCGGCGCACGCTCGCGGCCTCGGCCGTGGCCGTGGTGGCGGACGGCCAATTGGGTCGGCTGCTCGCCGCCGACCTGCGGGAGACCGGCGTGACCGTATGCGCGGAGCCCGGCTCGGCGGATCTGGTCATCGTGGCGGACGACGGGAGCGCGACGCTCACGGACGTCGAGCGGGAGTGCACGGCGCGCGGCGTCCCGCTGCTGCGGATCGGCGGGGACGCGCGTCACCTGGAGCTGGGGCCGGTGTTCCTCGGCCCGCACACCGCCTGCTCGGCGTGCCTGCGCGCGGGCAGAAAGGCGGCGGGATGGGGAGCGAGCGCCGTTCCGCCCGAGGCGGTGCCGCTCGCCTGTGCGATGGCGACCGGCGAGGCGGTGGCCCTGCTCACCGCGACGACGCGGCCGTCGACCGGGCGGCGGGTGGTGCGGGTGGAGGTGGACGGCCTCGCGGGCGAGTCGTTCGCGTGCCTCCCGGAGCCCGGCTGCGAGGGGTGCGGCCTCCCGGACGCGTACGGCACGCCGTACGGGCGGTACGAGTGGCTGTGCCGGGACGAACCGTGGACGGCGTGGGAGACGCCCGAGGTGGCGGAGGCCGACCGATGGCGGGATCTCGACCTGGCGTCGTCCCCCCGCCTGCCGTGCGCGGACGCCCCGCTGCCCGCCGGGCTCGCCGAGCTGCTCGGAGCGATGGCGGACCGTCCCGCGCTCGACACGTACGTGCTCGGCGCCGCCGGTCTGCCGCATCCCGTCCACCGGTACTCGTCGCTGCGCGACGAACTGATCGCCACCCGGGCCGACCTGGCCGCGTGCCCGCCGGTGACGGGTCTCCCGCCGGAGCCGCTCGCGGTCCTGGTCCTGGTGGCCACGCCCGGACGGCTGCGCGGCTCGCACGGCGACGCCGCCGCGCGCCGGGCGTTCCTGCGCGCGGGCCGCGCCCTCGCGCGCCTGGCCGCAGCGCCGGCCGCGCGGGAGCGGCGCCTGGTCCGGACGGACCCGACGTCCCCCGGCCTGCGCGACCTTCTGGAGCTGCAGGACGGCCGGGAGCAGGTCGCGGCCGTCGTCGGCGTCTACGAGAGGTGACGGCCATGCCCCTCATTCCCGAGCACGACGTCTACCGCGACCTCATCGTGCTGGACTTCGAGACCGCCCCGGAGACGGCGGCGCACCCGCTGGAACCGGCTCCCGCGCCGCCCGCCGTCCTGCATCGGGCGCTTCCCGAGGCGGTCGCTGCGGCGCTGACCGCCGCGACGCCCACGCCGTCCGTCCGGCTCACCGTGTGCGTGGCGGTCCTGCGGATCGCCGGACTGCGTCCCGGCTACTACACGTGCCCCGCCGGAGAGGGCCTGGTACGCCACGCGGGGCCGGAGCAACCCGGCACGGACCTCACGGCGGACGCCGCCGTCCTCCTCGGCGGCACACCGCCGGACTCCCCGCACGCCTACCGGAGCCTGCTGGTCGCGGCCGGGACGGCGGCGGAGGTCATCACGGCCGCGCTGGGCCCGCTCACCGGGTCGATCACGCTGAGCGACACGCCGGGAGCCTGGCCGCTCCCCTCGAAAACCTACGTCGCACGCCTCGCCACGGTGACGTTGGAGGCCAGGTGATCCTGCTGCGGCTGGCGCCCGGCGTCACGGCCGAGTTCCCGGCCGACGGTGGCGTCATGGTCGCCGATCCGCGCGGCCGGTTTCCCATCCGGCACGCGGCGGCGGTGCGGCTCATCCGGACCGGGGCCTGCTGGGCCGACCTCCACCGGCTGGACGATCCGGCCGGGGCCCGCGCGGCGGCACTGCGGCTGCTGCGCGCGGGCGCGGCCGTCCTGGTGTGCGGGGAAACCGCCGCCGCACCGGCGGTGGCGGTGGCCCGCCTCACCACGCGCCTGAGCCGATACCGGCCGAGCGACGGCGTACCTGCGCAGCAGCGGTTCAGGCTGTCCCGCTTCGCCCTGCTCCGGCGGCACGGCGACGACATGGCGCTCGAATCGCCCGTGGCCGGTTGCCGGGTCACGCTCGCCGATCCCCGGGCCGCCGCCCTGGTCGCGTCGCTCGCCCGCCCGCGCACCTCGGCGGAGCTGCGCGCGGCCTCGCCCGTCCCGGCGGGGACGGCCGACGCCCTCCTGCACCTGCTCGCCGACCTCCGCCTGGCCTGCCCCGTGGACGCGGACGGCCTGCTCGCCGAGGACACCGACCCCGTCACCGCGCAGCGGGAGGTCCATGACGTGTGGGCCCACGCCCGGGCCAGGGCGGGACTGACCGACACCCCGGTCGGGGCCACGTTCAGGTTCGCCGGGCGGTTCCCGCCAGAGCCCGCCACCCGTCCGGAGCCGGGCGGGGCGGAACCGGTGCGGCTGCCGCGTCCCGATACCGCCCGGCTGGTCGCAGAGGACCCTCCGCTGGCCGAGGTCATGGAGCGCCGCAGGTCGGTCCGGGCTTTCGGACCGGCTCCCCTGTCCATGGCGCAGGTGGGCGAGCTGCTCCACCGGGTCGCCCGGGTCGTGCGCGCGATGCCGCCCGACCCGGCGGCGGGCCTGCCGTACGAGCACACGTACCGGCCCGTCCCCTCGGCGGGGGCCGTGCACGAGCTGGAGTACTACCTGGTGAGCCGTGCTTGCGCCGGTCTCGTCCCGGGCCTGTACCGGTACGAGCCGGCCGAGCACGCGCTGACGCCGATCGACGCCGACCTCCGCAGGCCGGCCGCGGCGATCGAAGTCGCGCGCACCGGGATCGGGGCCGTGTCGCCGCCGCAGGCGCTCATCGTCCTCGCCGCGCGATTCACCCGGTCGGGCTGGAAGTACGAGGGCATCGCCCGCACGCTGACACTCATGAACGCCGGGGTTGCACTGCACGCCGTGCACCTGTGCGCGACGGCCATGGGCCTCGGCGCGTGCGCGGTCGGCGCGGGCGACTCGGCGCTGTTCGCCGAGATGACCGGACTCGATCCGCTGGCGGAGTCGTCCGTCGCGGAGATCGCCGTGGGCACCCTGCCCCGGCCCCCGCTCCAGGAGGAGATTCGATGACGGCGGGACGCACCGCCTTCCCCCCGGTGGGGTTCGACCGGTTGCTGCTGGTCGTCACCGGCGCGCTGGCCGCCGCCTTCGTCCCGCAGGGGCTGGCCTGGCTGCGCACGACCTACCCAGATCTCGCCGTACGCGTGGTGCTGACCAGGGCGGCCGAACGGTTCGTGTCCCCGTCGGCCCTCGGGGTCGTCTCGGGCAACCCCATCGAGCCGGACACCTGGCCGGACGCGCCCGTGACGGCGGCCCCACACGTCGTCCTCGCCGAGTGGGCGCAGGCGATCGTCGTCTACCCGGCCACGGTCCACTACGTGAGCCGCCTGGCGCTCGGCCTCGCCGACACGCCCAGCCTGCTGGCCCTGCAGTGCACCCGCGCGCCGGTGGCGGTCGCACCCGCCTTCCCCCCGGGAGGCTGGGACAACCCGCTGCTGCGGCGGCACGTCACCGCCCTGGAGGAGCGGCCCAACATCGCCGTCGTGCCACCGGCCCCGGCCAGGAGCTGGACCACCGGCCGGGACGACGCGTACGGCGCGGCCCCCTTCCCCGCCGTGCTCGGCACGGTCGAACTCCGCCGGCGCGCCCTCGCCGGCCATGCCCCCGACCTCGGCGGCGAAGACGGAGAGGACTCCTGAGATGCCCCGGATCCTGTTCCTGGTACGCGGCCACGGCTTCGGGCACGCCGCCCGCGACGCCCGCGTGATCGCCGCGCTGCGGTCCCTGCGCCCTGAGGCCGAGATCGACGTCCTCGCCTCCGGCAGCGCCGCCGGGTACTTCGCCCTGCACGGCGTCGAGCACGTGGACATGGGCGTGGCCGACGAGGAGGACATGACGCCCGAGGCGGCCAGGCGGGTGTGGGAGGTGATGGCCGGGACGCCCCGCCCGGACCTCACCGTCTCCGACGAGGTGGTGTGGGCCATGCCGTACTGCGAGCGGGTCTGGGGCAGGCGCGGCATCCTGCTCACCGACTGGTTCTACGCCGAGCTGGGCGCGCCCGCCCAGGACGCCTTCCTCGACCACGCGGGGGAGATCGTGGTGCTGGACTTCGCCGGCGCGCACCCCGGCCCGTACGCGACCAAGGCCCCGATCCGCCGGGCCGGGCCGGTCGTGGGCGAGTTCGCCGTGACCCGCGAGGCGGCCAGGACCGCCCTCGGCGTGCCGGACGGCCGCACGGTCGCGGTGCTCACGGTCGGCGGGATGGCGGGGCAGGCCGACAACCGGCGGATCGCGGTGGCCGCCCTGGATGCCTGGCTGGCGTGCGGCGAGGCCGGGCAGCGCCTCTACGTCCTCGGCGACAGGTTCGCCGACGTGCCCGCGGCGCGCGCGGACGACGTCGTCTGGGTGGGCGTGACGAACCGGGCGGAGCTCTACTACGCCGCCGCCGACGCCGTGATCGTCAACGCCTATGGGACGGTCGCCTTCGACCTGGCCTGGAACGGCGTCCCCGTGGTGGGGATGACGGACCCCGCCGTGCCATACCCGGAGTCCTTCGCGCGCCGGGTGGGGCTGCTGGCCTCGGCCGGGCTGATCGAGCACGTGGAGCCCGGCGCCGGGAGGGACGCCCTGTGGGCGGCGACGCGAGCGGCCCTGGCACGGCCCCGCAGGGCAACGGGTGAGGTGTCCGGCGGCCTGGAATGGACCTCCGGTGCGGCGGTCGCGGCCCACCTGCTGCGACGCCTCGATGACCTCGACGACCTCGACGACACAGTGAACCCGCGGGAGGCCCCCATTGGCTGATCATCCCTCCATCGGCGACCCTCGCCTGGCCGAGCTGCGCCGCCGGTACGCCGCGTACGACGGGCCGCTCGCGGCGCGCTCGCAGTGGTCGGACGAGTTCGTCGGCAGGGAGCTGTCGTTCGGGACGTTCCGTGGCGACAACTGTTTCGTGTGGCAGCGGCGCTACTTCGGCGAGGACGAGCGGTCGAAGTACCTCCGCTACACCGGCTACGTGGCCGGGCTCGACCGGCTGGGGCTGCTCGACCGGCTCGGCGAGGACGGCGCGTTCGGCTGCGAGACGCACTCCTTCGCCGGCCGTCCCACGGTCAGCCGGGACCTCCTGGACTCGGTGAACGAGATCTACTTCCTCGACCGGCACCTCGGCCTGCTGGGCAGGCGCGGGGTGCGGATCCTGGACATCGGCGCGGGGTACGGCCGGCTGGCCCACCGGATGACTCAGGCCGTACCCGGCCTCGCCTCCTACACCTGCGTGGACGGCGTCGCGGAGGCCACCTACCTCTGCGAGTACTACCTGGGCTTCCGGCAGGCCGGGGAGGTCGCCCGCACCGTTCCGCTGGACGAGGTCCGCGAGCGGATCGGACCCGGCGACGTGGACGTGGCGGTCAACATCCACAGCTTCTCCGAGATGCCCTACGCGGCGGCGGCCGGGTGGATCGCCTTCCTCGCCGAGATCCGCACGCCGCTGATCCTCGTCGTGCCGAACTACGGCGCGCACCTGACGGCGTGCGAGGAGATCGTGGACGGCGTCGAGACGCGCACCCTGCCGCTGCTGCCCGCGTTCGAGGAACACGAGTACCGGCTGGTGGTGCGGGAGCCGACCCTGCGGGACCCCGAAGTGGGCGAGCTGATCGGCACCGGCAACCACTTCCTGCTGTTCGCCCGCGCCGCGAGCTGACCGGCCGCCCTTCTCGTCAGCCGAGCTTCGCCAGGCGGTCGTACTGCTCGTCGGTCAGCGTCACGTCGGCCGCGCCCAGGTTCTCCTCCAGATGGGCGACGGAGGCGGTGCCGGGGATCGGGCACACGACCGGCGAACGGTGCAGCATCCAGGCCAGCGAAACCTGGACCGGCGTCGCGCCGACCTCGGCGGCCACCTCGGCGAGCGTGCCGTCGCTCGCCGCGTGCGCGCCGGCCGCGATCGGCAGCCATGGCACGAACATCAGGCCTTCGCGCGTGCAGTGGTCGAGCACGTCGTCGTCGGTGCGGGTGGTGAGGTTGTAGAGGTTCTGCACGCCGACGATCTCGACGGTCTCCCGCGCCTCCTCGATCTGCGCGACCGTGACCTGCGACAGGCCGACGTGGCGCACCTTCCCCTCGTCGCGCATCCGGGCCAGCGCGCCGTACTGTTCGGCCGCCGGCACCTGCGGGTCGACGCGGTGCAGCCAGAAGAGGTCGATGGTCTCCAGCCGCAGCCGCCGCAGGCTCAGTTCGACCTGCTGACGCAGGTATTCAGGACGGCCGACCGGCTTCCACTCGGTGGGCGACGGCCTGGTCTGCCCGGCCTTGGTGCCGATCAGCAACCCCTCCGGGTAGGGATGTAGGGCCTCCGCCAGCAGTTCCTCACTGACCCCCGGTCCATACGAGTCGGCGGTGTCAATGTGGTTCACGCCGAGTTCGACCGCACGCCTGGCAACCGCCAGCGCGCCGTCCAAGTCGGCGGGCGGCCCCCAGATGTTCGGGCCGGTCAGACGCATCGCGCCGAAACCCAGCCGGTTGATCGTCAGGTCGCCGCCGATGGTGATCGTGCGTGGTGTCATGTCGGGTCCTTCCCCATCACATGGTCGATACCTCGATCATGCACGCCGATGGGGGTCAGGGGTGACCATTGCGGGAGGCGTAGTGGACGGCGTTGAAGGGCCAGTCCTTGGTGAGCCAGGTGGAGACCGTGTCGTAGACGGGGCGGTCGAGGTCGGCATGGGTGGCGGCGACCCAGGAGCGGACCTCGGCGTCGGCGCCCGGGTCGTGGGAGGGGTAGATGTAGACGCAGCCGACGACGGTGCCTTCCGGGTCGAGGACCGTGTACGTGAAGCCCTTGCGGCCGGCGAAGTCGTCGGCGTGCCGCTGGAGGTCGGCGAGGTTCTCGTCGAGGGCCATGCCGGACGGCGGGGGCCAGGAGCCCCGGCCGAAGCCGGGAGTGGCGCGGATGTGGTCGATGCTGGAGGTCCAGGCGGCGTGGTCGGCGCGGTTGTGGCGCGGGCCTAAGGGTTCGAGCCGGAAGCGGTCGCTGGCCGGTGGGGCGGGCACGGCGAATCCGTGCGGTACGAAGGGCGCGTCACTCATGGACCCAAGCCTAGGGAGATCATCCCTGCGTACGGCACCCCTGGCTCAGACCAGAAAACGATAACCCATCCCGGGTTCGGTGATCAGGTGGACGGGATGGGCCGGGTCGCGTTCCAGCTTCCTGCGGAGCTGGGCCATGTACTGACGCAGGTAGTGCGACTCCTTGACGAACTGCGCCCCCCACACTTCGGTCAGCAGGTGACGGTGGCCGACCAGTTTGCCGGGGTTGCGGAGCAGGATCTCAAGGATGTGCCACTCGGTCGGGGTCAGGCGCACCCCGCCGGAGACGGTCTTGCCGACCCGGTCCACCATGTGGTCGCCGACGCGGATCTGCGCGAACTCGGCCTCGGTGACGGCCGAGCGCCGGGCCACCGCGCGGACCCTGGCCAGCAGCTCATCGATGCCGAAGGGCTTGGTGACGTAGTCGTCGGCCCCGGCGTCCAGGGCCTCGACCTTGTCGCGGTTCCCGGCGCGGCCGGAGAGGACGATGATCGGCACGTTGGTCCAGCCGCGCAGGCCTTGGATGACGTCCACGCCGTCCATGTCGGGCAGGCCGAGGTCGAGCAGCACCAGGTCGGGGTGCCGGTCGGCGGCCTGGCGCAGCGCCGACCCGCCGTCCCCGGCCATGTCCACCTCGTAGTGGCGGGCGGCCAGGTTGATCCGCAGCGCCCGCAGGATCTGGGGCTCGTCGTCCACGACGAGGATGCGGGTCATGGGCGTACCGGGACGGCGCCCGCCACCGGCAGGGTAAGGATCATGGTGAGTCCGCCTCCGGGGGTCTCCTCCGGCACCAGCGTGCCGCCCATGGCCTCCGCGAGCCCGCGCGACAGCGCGAGGCCCAGGCCGACGCCGGTGTGGTTGTCGCGGTCCCCGAGCCGCTGGAACGGCAGGAAGACCCGGTCGTGGGCCTCGGCCGGGATGCCCGGCCCCCGGTCTATGACGCGCACCTGCACGTCATCGCCGTGCCGGCTCCCGGTGACGAGCACCGGACGGCCCGGCGGGCTGTAGCGGATCGCGTTGGACATCACGTTGACCAGGACGCGTTCCAGCAGCACCGGGTCGGCGAGCACCTCGGGCAGTTCCACGGAGACGTCGCCGCGCACGCGGTCGCGCAGCGGCCCGAGGTCGTCGATCGCCTTGGGCACGACCTCGTCCAGCGCCAGCGGGTGCGAGGACGCCCCGAGGACGCCGGACTGCAGGCGGCTCATGTCGAGCAGGTTGGCGACCAGGCGGTCCAGGCGGCTCAGCGACTCGTCGGCGGTGGCGAGCAGTTCGGCGCGGTCGTCGGCGGACCAGGTGACGTCGGTGGCGCGCAGGCTGTCCACCGCGGCCTTGGCCGAGGCAAGCGGGGTGCGCAGGTCGTGGCTGACGGCGGCGAGCAGCGCGGTGCGCATCCGGTCGGCCTCGGCCAGCGGCCTGGCCTGCTCGGCCTCCTCCTTGAGCCGCGCCTGCCGCAACGCGACGGCGGCCTCGGCCGCGAACGCCTCCAGGACGCGCCGGTCGGCGGCGTTGAGCAGCCGCCCGCTGACCGCCATGGTCAGGGTCTCGTCGATGACGACCTCGGTGTCGGCGGCGGCCGGGGAGGTGCACGGCGCGCCGCCGGTGGTGGCGACGATCCGCCACGACTCGGGGTCGGAGTGGTCGTCGGCGGTCTGCCCGGCCACGGCGTCGCGTTCCAGCAGCGTCACCGAGGTGAGGGCGAACGTCTCGCGCATCCGCGCCAGCAGGGACGGCAGCGCCGAGTCGCCGCGCAGCACGTGCCCGGCGAGCGTGGAGAGCAGTTCGGCGTGCGCGGTGGCGTGCGCCGCCTCCCGCGTACGGCGTGCCGCGAGGTCCACGATCGCGCTCACCGCCGCCGCCACCACCATGAAGGCCACCAGCGCGAACAGGTTCTCCGGATCGGCGATGGTGAACTGCCCCACCGGCGGCGTGAAGAAGTAGTTGAGCAGCAGCGACCCGCCGACCGCCGTGGTGATCGCGGGCCACATGCCGCCGATCAGCGCGACCCCGACGACCAGCAGCAGGAAGACCAGTATCTCGCTGGGCAGGGCCAGGATGTCGCGGAAGGGGATCATCGCGGCGGTCAGCGCCGGGGTTCCGGCGACCGCCGTGATCCACCCGACGATCCGCCGTTCACGAGTGAGCGCGGCACGGGATCCGGACATGAGCTGCCGTCCCTTCTTCGCCTCCGCGTGCGTGATCATGTGCACGTCGATCGAGCCGGACCTCGCCGTGGTCTCCACGCCGACCCCGCGCGACAGCAACTGGGCGAACCGGCCGCGCCGCGAGGCCCCGAGCACGAGCTGGGTGGCGTTGACGCCCCTGGCGAAGTCCAGCAGCGCCCCGGGGATGTCGTCGCCGATCACCTGGTGGTAGCTGCCGGCGAGGTTCTCGACCAGGGTGCGCTGGCGGGACAGCGCGACCGGGTCGCCTCCGGCCAGGCCGTCCGCGCGGGTGACGTGGACGGCGAGCAGGTCGGCCCCCTTGCTGCGGGCGGCGATCCGCGCGGCGCGGCGGATCAGCGTGTCGCCCTCGGGGCCGCCGGTCAGCGCGACCACGACTCTTTCGCGGGCCTCCCAGGTGGTCGCGATGCCGTGTTCGGCGCGATAACGGTCGAGCTGGTCGTCGACCTTCCCGGCGACCCACAGCAGGGCGAGTTCCCGCAGCGCGGTCAGGTTGCCGACGCGGAAGTAGTTGGCGAGCGCGGCGTCCACCTTCTCCGGGGCGTAGACGTTGCCGTGGGCCATCCGGCGGCGCAGCGCCTCGGGCGACATGTCCACCAGTTCGACCTGGTCGGCCCGCCGTACGACCTCGTCGGGGACGGTCTCCCGCTGCGGCACTCCGGTGATCTGCTCGACGACGTCGTTGACGGACTCCAGATGCTGCACGTTGACCGTCGAGATCACGTCGATACCCGCGTCGAGCAGTTCTTCGACGTCCTGCCACCGCTTGGCGTTGCGGCAGCCGGGCACGTTGGTGTGCGCGAGTTCGTCGATCAGCGCGAGGCGGGGACGGCGGGCGATGACCGCGTCGGTGTCCAGCTCGGTGAAGACGGCGCCCCGGTGCGTCACCGTCTTGAGCGGCACCGCCTCGATGCCGTCCAGGAGTTCGGCGGTGTGCGCCCGGCCGTGGGTCTCCACGACGCCGATCACCACGTCCTTGCCGCGTTCGATGGCGCGGCGGGCCTCGCCGAGCATGGCGTAGGTCTTCCCCACGCCGGGAGCCGCCCCGAGGTAGACCCGTAGCCGCCCGCGTCCCACGTCGATCATCACTCCTGCCGGCCCCGCCCAGTACGACATATGCCAGCAAATATCGACTTTCTAATAATCACACCCTTCTTGACGCGTTCGCTACGCCCATGCCGCCGATATTGACGCGATTCTGACGCCTCGTTCGCCCTGTATGCGGGGCGTCAAGATTTCCCGTAGCGACGTATATATGCCGTCAAGATTCACCAAATCGCTCTAGAAGCCGTATTTCATTCAACCGATAGCCGGCGGATCCGCCGGTCGTAAGCCGAGCTGGAGGAGTAAGGGGATGGCCGACGTCATCTTCGTCGCCCTGACGGTCGTGATCTTCGCGATCTTCGGGCTGGTCGTGCGGGCGGTGGAACGACTGTGAGCGCGGTCAACGCCATCGGCCTGGGCGTGGCCGCACTGCTGGTGATCTTCATGGTCGCCGCGCTGCTGTTCCCGGAGCGGTTCTGATGAGCCCCACCGTGGCCGGGGCCGTCTTCGTCGTCTCCCTGGTCCTCGCGATGGTCACGGTGCACAAACCGCTCGGCGACTACATGTACCGGGTCTACACCGGCGTACGGCACAGCCGCGTCGAGCGCGGGATCTACCGGCTGCTCGGCGTGGACGCCGACGCGGGCCAGCGCTGGAGCGCCTACGCGCGTGCCGTCCTGGCCTTCTCGGTGATCTCGCTGCTCTTCCTGTACGGCCTGCAGCGCCTCCAGGACGAACTGTTCCTCAGCCTGGGCTTCCCCCCGGTCACCGACCACATCGCCTGGAACACCGCGGTCAGCTTCGTCACCAACACCAACTGGCAGGCGTACTCCGGCGAGTCCACCATGGGCCACCTGGTGCAGATGGCCGGCCTGGCCGTGCAGAACTTCGTCTCGGCGGCGGTCGGCATGGCCGTGGCCATGGCGCTGGTGCGCGGCTTCGCCCGCAGCCGCACCGAGGACCTCGGCAACTTCTGGGTGGACCTGGTGCGCGGCACCATCCGCATCCTGCTGCCGATCGCCGTGGTCGGCGCGCTGGTGCTGGTCGCCGGGGGCCTGGTGCAGAACTTCACCGGCCCGCACGAGATCACCACGCTGGGCGGCGCCACGCAGAACATGACCGGCGGCCCGGTGGCCTCCCAAGAGGTCATCAAGGAGCTCGGCACCAACGGCGGCGGGTTCTACAACACCAACTCCGCCCACCCCTTCGAGAACGCCACGAGCTGGACCAACTGGGTGGAGATCTTCCTCATCCTGCTGATCCCGTTCGCGCTGCCGCGCACCTTCGGCCGGATGGTCGGGCAGGTCCGCCAGGGCTACGCGATCGTGGCCGTGATGGGCGTGATCGCCGTGGCCAGCGTGATCCTCGCCAACGTCTTCGAGCTGAGCGGGAACGCCACCGTGCCGCAGGCCGTGGGCGCGGCGATGGAGGGCAAGGACGTCAGGTTCGGCGTGGCCAACTCGGCCACGTTCGGCGCCGCGACCACGCTCACCTCGACCGGCGCGGTGGACTCCTTCCACGACTCATACACCCCGCTCGGCGGGATGATGACCATGTTCAACATGATGCTCGGCGAGGTCGCGCCGGGCGGCGTCGGCTCCGGACTGTACGGCATGCTGATCCTCGCGGTCATCACCGTCTTCGTGGCCGGCCTGATGGTGGGCCGCACCCCCGAGTACCTGGGCAAGAAGATCGGCGCCAGGGAGATCAAGCTCGCCTCGATGTACTTCCTGGTCACCCCGGTGCTGGTGCTGATCGGCACGGCGGCGGCGATGGGCAACGAGGCCGGCCTGGCCGCGATGCTGAACTCGGGACCGCACGGCTTCTCCGAGATCCTCTACGCCTTCACCAGCGCGTCCAACAACAACGGGTCGGCGTTCGGCGGGGTCACCGTGAACACCCCCTGGTACGACATCGCGCTCGGGCTGTGCATGCTGTTCGGCCGGTTCCTGCCGATCATCTTCGTGCTGGCGCTGGCCGGGTCGCTGGCCCGCCAGTCCCCCGTCCCCGAGTCGGCGGGCACACTGCCCACCTACCGGCCGCAGTTCGTCGGCATGGTCGTGGGGGTCACCGTGGTCCTGGTCGCCTTGACGTTCCTCCCGGCGCTCGCGCTCGGGCCGCTCGCAGAAGGGCTTTCCTAGCATGTCCACCCCGCTCACGCGTTCGACGGGCCCTGCCCCGGCGGCGCAGCCGTCCGGCAGAGTCAGTAGCAGGGTCGGCGGCGGCCTGCTCGATCCGCGTCAGCTCCTCCGCTCGCTGCCCGACGCGGCCCGCAAGCTCAACCCGGCCACGCTGTGGCGCAACCCGGTGATGCTGATCGTGGAGATCGGCGCGGTGTTCACCACCATCCTGGCGATCACCGATCCGTCGTTCTTCGCCTGGGCCATCGCGGTCTGGCTGTGGCTCACCGTGCTGTTCGCCAACCTGGCCGAGGCGGTGGCCGAGGGCCGGGGCAAGGCCCAGGCGGCCACGCTGCGCGCGGCCAAGCGCGACACCACCGCACGCCGTCTCACCAATGGTGAGCGATGGGAGACGGTCGGCGCGGCCGAACTCCGCCAGGGCGACCGGGTGATCGTGGAGGCCGGGGAGACCATCCCCGGCGACGGCGACATCGTCGAGGGCATCGCCTCGGTGGACGAGTCGGCGATCACCGGCGAGTCCGCCCCGGTTATCCGGGAGTCCGGCGGCGATCGCTCGGCGGTCACCGGCGGCACCAAGGTCCTCTCGGACCGGATCGTCGTGGAGATCACCCAGAAGCCCGGCGAGAGCTTCATCGACCGCATGATCGCCCTGGTCGAGGGCGCCGACCGGCAGAAGACGCCGAACGAGATCGCGCTCAACATCCTGCTGGCGGCGCTGACCATCATCTTCCTGGTGGCCACGGTGACCATGCAGCCGATGGCCATCAACGCCAAGGCCGAGAACCCCGGCATCCCCGACTCACTCGCGCTGACCGGCGACGGCGTGACCGGGATCGTGCTGGTCTCGCTGCTGGTCTGCCTGATCCCCACCACCATCGGCGCGCTGCTGTCGGCGATCGGGATCGCCGGGATGGACCGCCTGGTGCAACGCAACGTGCTGGCCATGTCCGGCCGCGCGGTGGAGGCCGCGGGCGACGTGAACACCCTGCTCCTGGACAAGACCGGGACGATCACCCTGGGCAACCGGCAGGCGTCGGAGTTCGTCCCGGTGGCGGGCGTCAGCGAGGAGGAACTGGCGCTGGCCGCGCAACTGTCCAGCCTGGCCGACGAGACGCCGGAGGGCCGCTCGATCGTGGTGTTCGCCAAGCAGCGCTACAACCTGCGCGAACGCCGTCCCGGCGAGCTGACCGGCGCCGAGTGGGTGCCGTTCACGGCGCAGACCCGCATGTCGGGGGTGAACGTGGACGGCCGCGAGGTCCGCAAGGGCGCGGCGACCGCCGTCATGAAATGGGTCCGCGACCAGGGCGGCCACCCCACCGACGAGGTCGGCCACATCGTGGACGGCGTGTCGGCCTCCGGCGGCACCCCGCTGGTGGTGGCCGAGAAGGGCCGCGTGCTCGGCGTGATCCACCTCAAGGACGTGGTCAAGGAGGGCATGGCCGAACGGTTCGACGAGATGCGCCGGATGGGCATCCGGACCGTGATGATCACCGGTGACAACCCGGCGACCGCCCGGGCCATCGCCGCCGAGGCCGGCGTGGACGACTTCCTGGCCGAGGCCACCCCCGAGGACAAGCTCGCTCTGATCAAGAAGGAGCAGGAGGGCGGACGGCTGGTGGCGATGACCGGCGACGGCACCAACGACGCCCCGGCCCTGGCGCAGTCCGACGTCGGCGTGGCGATGAACACCGGCACCTCGGCCGCCAAGGAGGCCGGGAACATGGTGGACCTCGACTCCAACCCGACCAAGCTCATCGAGATCGTGGAGATCGGCAAGCAACTGCTGATCACCCGGGGCGCGCTGACCACGTTCTCCATCGCCAACGACATCGCCAAGTACTTCGCGATCATCCCGGCCATGTTCGCCGCGGTGTATCCGGGACTGGACGCGCTCAACATCATGCGCCTGTCCAGCCCGCAGTCGGCGATCCTGGCCGCGGTGATCTTCAACGCGATCATCATCGTGGCACTGATCCCGCTGGCGCTGCGCGGGGTGCGCTACCGCCCAGAGAGCGCCGCCAAGCTGCTGTCGCGCAACCTGTACCTGTACGGGCTGGGCGGCATCGTGGCCCCCTTCATCGGGATCAAGCTCATCGACCTGCTCGTCCAGTTCCTCCCGGGGATGTGAACCATGCATCGTCTGCCAGCCTGGATCGGCTCGCACCTGGCCGCGCTGCGCGCGGTGCTGGTGCTCACGCTGGTCACCGGCGTGATCTACCCGCTGGTGGTCACGGGAGTGGCCCAGGCGCTGTTCAACGACAAGGCCAACGGCTCGCCGGTGGAGAAGGACGGCAAGGTGATCGGTAGCGCCGTCATCGGGCAGCTCTTCACCGACGCCGAGGGCGAGCCGATACCGAAGTACTTCCAGAGCCGCCCGTCGGCGGCCGGGGACGGCTACGACATGCTGTCCGCCGCCGCCAGTAACCTGGGGCCTGAGGACGTGGTGGACACGCTTCCGGTGCCCGGGCAGAAGGACGACGAGGGCAATCCCGACGAAGGCCGTCAGTCGCTGCTCACCCAGGTCTGCGCCCGCTCCAAGGCGGCGGGCGAACTGGACGGCGTGCGCGGCGGCCGACCGTACTGCACCCCTGACGGCGTAGGCGCGGTGCTGAAGGTCTTCCCGGCCGTGGGCGCGCCCAAGCGGGCGGTGTCGGTCAACCAGGCGTGCCCGGCCACCCCGTTCACCACCTCCTACCAGGGCGTGCCGGTCGAGTGCGGCAAGCCCGGCGAGGACTACGCGGCCGGGCGCACGGTCCCCGTGCGGGGCGACGCCGTCGCCCAGGTCCCCGCCGACGCGGTCACCGCCAGCGGCTCCGGTCTCGACCCGCACATCTCCCCGGCCTACGCCCGGATCCAGGCCCCACGCGTCGCCCGCGAACGCGGCCTGCCCGTCCAGCGGGTGGAGGAACTGATCGAGTCCCACACCACCGGCCGCGCCCTCGGCTTCATGGGCGAGCCCGCCGTCAACGTCCTGGAACTCAACCTCGCCCTGGACGACCCGGACGCCACCAAGGCCGACTGACCGGTAGCGCGGCCCGCACCCCACGCTCCCCGCTCTGCCGCCCCTCCCGGACCGGTCACCGTCTCGCCACGGTGACCGGTCCGTCACGGCGGGGCACTCTCCCGGAGAGCTGGAAAGCGTGTTTTCCTAGGTTGGGGAGGGTGAGGCGACCTGAATTCATCCTTACGGACTGTTCACGCAGTGCGACATAACGTGTATGACCGATGTATGCAACCATGGGATGTCGGCTGGGCGACATGCTCCGCGTGCATGGGGGCGGCCCGGAGGCCGTACGGGCGGTGTCTCGCCCATCTCGAACCCGACGAACTGGACGCCGCGCTGAAAGCGACGCTGTCCGACGTGAGCGGCTTCACCCGAGGGCTGGCCCCAGCGATCGATCTGCGCGGGGTGCGTGTTCCAGGCAGACTGCTGGAACACATGCTGAGTGTGACCGGCGGGCGGCTGGGACGCGCCCGGTTCGATCACGCGGTCTTCGACGGCGACGCCCGCTTCGGCGGGGCGGTGTTCGAGGGCGACGTCTCCTTCGACCATGCCTGTTTTCACGGGCTGGCCTCCTTCTACAACGCTGGTTTCACGAGAAACGTCTGCTTCAGGGACGTGCACTTTGCCAGTCATCTGTCACTCTCCGAGGCCAGGGTGGGCGGATACGCGGTGTTCGACGGGGCCTCCGTCAGCGGCGACGCCGTGCTCGACTCGGCCGTGTTCGGCAAGGACGCCTCGTTCCACGGCACCGCGTTCACCGGCCTGGCCAGCTTCGACGGCGTCCGCTTCAACGCGAACGCCAGCTTCCGCGCGGCCCGGTTCGTCCGGGTGGTCTCCTTCCGCAGGGCGGCCTTCGCGGGGCACGCGTCGTTCGCGGCGGCGCGGTTCTCCGCGTCGGCGTACCTCGCGCCGAGCGCGGTGGGCGGCGCGTTGTCCCTGGCGGGCGCGGACGCCGGGGCCGGGCTGGCGCTCACCGCCGCCGGGTGCACGGTGGACATGCGCCGCCTGCGCGTGGCGGGCGGCCCGCTGACCGTGCGCCTGTGCAAGGCGCAGGCCGACCTTGAGGGGGCGATGATCCGCGAGGCGGCGTCCCTGACCGGCAAGGAGTCGGTACGGCTGGTCTCCCTTCGCGAGGTCGCGGCCAGCACCGGGCTGCGCCTTTCCGGGCTCGACCTTTCCGGATGCAGCTTCACCGGGCTGCGCCATCCGGAGCTGCTGCGCCTGTCCGACTGCGTGTTCGCCGACACCCCGCGCGGCGTGCGCGTGGCGTTGCGCTGGCCGCCGCTGCGCTGGTGGGGGCGGCGTCGGGTGCTGGCCGACGAGCGCGCCCTGTGGGACCGGCCCGTGCCGTCCGGCGGCGCCCCGCCGCCCACGGCCAAACAGCTCGCCACCCTCTACTCCCGCCTGCGCGCCGGGGTCGAGGACCGGCACACGGCCACCGACTTCGCCTTCGGCGAGATGGAGATGCGCCGCCACGCCCGATCGGGCCCCGGCCGCTGGCTCCTGTGGGCCTACTGGCTGATCAGCGGCTACGGCCTGCGCTACGGCCGCGCCGCGTGCTGGTTCGCCCTGGCCGCGCTGATCGTCCTCGGCGGCCTGATGTGGTCCGGCGCCCAGCCCGTCGCCCACGGCGTCCTGCCCGGCCCCGGCGATTGAACACCGCCCACGAGACTCAAAGGCCCGACCCGATACTCGTGCTCCGCCGGCTCGTCCGCGCCCTGGCCCGGCTGGCTCTGGACGCCGACCGGCAGACGGACATCCTCGCCCGGGCGCGTCTGCCGGTGGACGAACTGGCGCTGGAGTACAGCGACGCCCTGGGGGTCTCATGGGCGGCCGTCGAGGTGGGCCTGCTGGCGGACAGGGAGATCCAGGCCCGCCTCAGGGCCTTGGACGACATGCCGGCTGAGAGGCCGGCATCCGTGAGCACGCGCGGATGGCACTGGCCAGGATCGAGGGCGCCACGGGAATGGCCGCTCCGCACATAGAGGACTTCGACTGACACAGGACCGACGCAGGACCGACGCCGCTCACCGACAATTTTGTTTGTCTTGACAAGAGAGCTTGTCGGTGAGAGGCTGCATGCATGTTCGACGTGGCGGTGATCGAAGATCCGGCTGTGGCGGCGGTCTCTCTGGATCCGATGCGGGCCCGGTTGCTGGCCGAACTGGCCGTGCCGGGGTCGGCGGCGGGGTTGGCCGAGCGTGTGGGGCTGGCTCGGCAGAAGGTGAACTACCACCTGCGCGAGCTGGAGCGGCATGGGCTGGTGGAACTGGTCGAGGAGCGTCGCAAGGGCAATATGACCGAGCGGGTGCTCCAGGCCACCGCGGCGTCGTATGTGATATCCCCCACCGCGCTGATCTCGGTGGCGCCCGATCCGGGACGGGCGCCCGACCGGTTGTCGGCGCGGTGGCTGCTCGCGCTGGCGGGTCAGCTCGTGCGTGACGTGGGGGCGCTGATCACCGGCGCGGCGCGGGCCGGCAAGCCGGTGGCGACCTTCGCCATCGACGGCGAGGTGCGCTTCGCCTCCGCGGCCGATCGGGCCGCCTTCGCCGAGGAGCTCGGCCAGGCGGTCACTTCCCTGGTCGGCCGCTACCACGACGGCGACGCCCCCGCCGGGCGCACGTACCGGATCGTCGTCGCCGTCCATCCCGCCGCACCGTCCCGTGCGCCCGAAACGAAGGAGTCCTGACATGGGGCGCGAGTTCCAGCAGCATGACGAGGTCGAGACCGACGCGACCCCGGAGCAGGTGTGGCAGGCGATCGCCACCGGGCCCGGCTACGACTCCTGGTACATGGGGCGTACCGAGGTCGAGCCGGGCGAGGGCGGGGCGGTCCGCACTGACCTGGGCGGGTTCGTCATGGAGTCCACCATCACCGCCTGGGAACCGCTGCGGCGGTTCGCCCACCGCAGTGAGGAGGCGCCGGACGGCCGGTTCATCGCGTTCGAGTTCCTCATCGAGGGGCGCGAGCGGTCCGGCACGGTGCTGCGGCTGGTGACCGACGGCTTCCTGCCCGGCGACGACTGGGAGGCCGAGTACGACGCGATGCGCAAGGGCGGCGCGATGTACTTCGGCACGCTCGGCGCGTATCTCGGCCACTTCGCGGGCCGTACCGCGACGCCGATCATGGCGGTGGCCCCGTCGGCGCCCGATGCGGACACGGTGTTCGACCGGGTCCCCGGCGCCCTCGGGCTGACCGGCCGCCCGGCGCTCGGCGACCGGGCCCGGCTCGCTCCGGAGGGCCTGCCGCCGATCGACGGCGTCGTCGACTTCACCAACGCGGACACCCTCGGGGTCCGCACGGACGACGCGCTGTACCGATTCGTCCGCGGGTTCCGCCGCCCGATGGTCGTCACCCACCACGTCTTCGCGAAGGGCGTGGACCGGCGGGAGACCGAGCAGGCGTGGCAGGCGTGGCTGGCCCGTCTGTCGGCCTGAATCAAAAAGCACTACTTCGCGGAAAAACACCTGAGAACAACGGAGATATCGCAATGCGCAAGATCATCAGTGGCCTCTTCATCTCCCTCGACGGCGTCGTCGAGGCCCCTGACCAGTGGCACTTCCCGTACTTCGACGAGGACATGGGCAACGCCGTCCAGGCCATGATGAACGACAGCGAGGCCATGCTCCTGGGCCGTCGCACCTACGAGGAGTTCGCGGGCTACTGGCCCACCTCCACCGACGACCTGGCCGGCCACATGAACGGCACCCCCAAGTACGTCGTGTCCAACACGCTGACCTCCGCCGACTGGCAGAACTCCACGCTCGTCAGCGGCGACGTCGTCAAGGAGCTGGCCCGGATCAAGGAGGAGCCGGGCGGCAACCTCGCCATCACCGGCAGCGGCACGCTCGTCGCCTCGCTGCTGCGCGCGGGCCTGCTGGACGAACTGCACCTGCTGGTGCACCCGATCGTGGTCGGCTCCGGCAAGCGGCTCTTCGAGGACGGCGCGCAGGTGCCGCTGCGCCTGACCGACTCGACGACCTTCTCCACCGGGGTCCTGCACCTGGTCTACGGACGGGCCGACTCCTGACCTGAGAAGTTCCCCCAAGCCCCCGGGCGCGTCTCGCGCCTGGGGGCTTTCGTATTGCCGCTTGACCGTCGCACCGGCGGCCTCTTCCACGGGGTCTTCCACGCCGTCGTCGACGGCGAGCTGATCGTGCAGACCTTCGAGTACGCGGGCGCCCCCGGCCACGTCAGCCTGGACTCCAGGATGTCGTGATCATGGGCGGCGGCGACCTCTGCTACGCCTACCTGCGCGCGGGGCTGGCCGACCTGCTGACCGTGCACATCGCGCCGCGCGGCGACGGCCCCGGATCGACCTGGAGAAGACCGGCCTGGTCTCCACCCCGTCGGCCGAGCACGTCACCTACCGCGTCCGGCGCCCCGCTGCCTGACCCGGCTCCCACCTGCCCGGTCGAGGGCGGGCGTAACGATCGGCGGGCGAATGAGGATAGGGCGGTATGCGCATTACGGCCCGGCGTCGGCGTCCGTCCGCGCCCTCAACCGGTCCCGCCGAAGCGGCGGAGGCCCCCTCAGCGGAACCCCGTCCCGGGCCGGAGCCCGTTCCACGACGCCGCAGGCCCGTCCCCGCGATCGTGTGGGTCCTGCCGATCGTCATCGTGATCCTCGCGGTCGCCGCGGCCACCTCCTGGCTGCTGCTGCTCGGGGTGAATCGGCCTCCCCTCTCGTCGCTTGACCTCCCGTCGGCCTTGACGGACCCTCCCGGCCTGGACGTGGTGCTGTTCACCGCACTGCTCGCCGGGACGGCGACCGGCGCGCTGGCCGTGCTGGGTCTCGCCTTCCGGCGTCAGCGCCACCGCGAGCTGGACAGCGCCCGCGCCGCCTACGAGGCCGACCGGACGGCACGGCACGCCGAACGGGTCGCCGACGCCGCCGAGCGCGACGCGGCGGAACGCCGGATCACCGACCTCTACGTCAGGGCCGCCGAGCAACTGGGGCACGCGCAGCCCGCCGTCCGGCTGGCGGGCCTGTACGGCCTGGAACGCCTGGCGGAGGCCGACCCCGGCCACCGTCAGACCGTCGTGAACCTGCTCTGCGCGTACCTGCGCATGCCGTACCACCCGGGCGCGACGGGCAACGGCCGCGAGGGGGAGCTCCAGGTCCGCCTCACCGCGCAGGGCGTCCTGGCGAACCACCTGCGGGAGAACCGCTCGGCCTCGCCAGGCTCCTTCTGGGCGGAGGTGCGCCTGGACCTGACCGGCGCGACGCTCATCGACCCCGACTTCAGCTCCTGCACGTTCGGCACCGCGACCTTCACCCGGGCCGTGTTCGCGGGCAACGCCGAGTTCAGCGGCGCCACCTTCGAGCGTCCCGCCGACTTCAGCGGCGCGGCGTTCAACGGCAGCGGCTGGTTCGGCGGCGTGACCTTCGACGGCACGGTCCGGTTCCGCGGGGCGACCTTCAGCGGCGCGGCCGGGTTCGGCGGCACGTCCTTCAACGCCGATGCCTGGTTCCGCGACGTGACGTTCGGCAGGCACGCGGGCTTCGCCAGGGCGATCTTCAGCGGGCAGGCCGGCTTCGACGGCGGCTCCTTCGAGGGCGAGGCGGACCTGCGGGAGGCCGTGTTCGCGGGCGACGCGGACTTCGGCGGCGCCTCCTTCGCCAGGGACGCCGACTTCAGCCGCGCCTCGTTCATGCGCACGGTGCGGTTCGCCGACACCGCGTTCACGTCGGCGCTCCGGTTCGAGGGCGCGATCGCCAGCGACCCGGACCAGGCGCACGTCTGGCCGTCCGGCTGGCACCCGGACCGCGCGCCCGAGGGGCCCGCCCGGCTGGTCCCGGCGGCGTCCTGATCGGAGCGGCGGACCCGAGCACCAGGTCGGCAGGACTACTGTCGGAGTATGTCCGCCGCGCGGTCCCCCCACCTCGACCGGACGGCCCGCCGCGTGGCCGCCCGCGGGACGGAGTGACCATGGCCGGGTCGGCGGCGGCCAGGAAGCCGGGCGAGGCGGCGACGATCGCGGCGGTGTCCGCGGGCGGCGTGATCGGCGCGATGTCGCGCCACCTGCTCACCGAGGTGTTCCCGCACGCCCCGGGCACGTTCGCCTGGGTGACCTTCTGGATCAACGTGGCCGGGTGCTTCCTGATCGGCGTGCTCATGATCGTGGTGACCGAGACCGGCCGGGCGCATCCGCTGGCCCGCCCGTTCCTGGGCGTCGGCGTGCTCGGCGGGTTCACCACCTTCTCGGCCTACACCGTGGACGCGCTGGCGGCGCTGCGGGCGGGCTCGGTGCCGGGCGCGCTGGCCTACCTGGGCGGCACGCTCGTCGCGGCGCTGGTCGCGGTGAGCCTCGCGGTCGTGCTGACCAGGCGGCTGTTCGGCATCGGGCGGAGCCGCCCATGACCCTGCTGCTGGTCGCCGTGGGCGCCGCCGTCGGCGCGCCGCTGCGCTACCTCACCGACCGGATCGTCCGGTCCAGGACCACCTCGACGTTCCCGTGGGGCACGTTCGCCGTCAACCTGGCCGGTTCGTGGCTGCTCGGGTTCCTGGCCACGGCGGCGGCGCCGGACGGGCCGGTGACGGCCCTGGCCGGCGCCGGGTTCTGCGGCGCGCTGACCACGTACTCCACGTTCGGCTATGAGACCGTGCGCCTGTTCACGGACGGCGGGCGCGCGCGGGCCGCGTGGTACGCCGGGGGCAGCATCGCCGCCGGGCTCGCCGCCGCCTTCGCCGGGATGCTCATCGGCGACCTCGTCTAGCGCTCACAGGTCGCGGCGCATGCAGACGCGCGGCCAGCGGTCCAGGCCGTGCGCCGCCTCACGGGCGCGCAGCTCGCGCAGCCCCGGAGTCAGCTCGCCCTCGGCCAGGACGCGAAAGCCGCACCGCGCGTAGTAGGGCGCGTTCCACGGCACGTCCCTGAACGTGGTCAGGGTGAGCGCGGGCGCGCCACGCCCGGCCGCCCAGCCCGCGACGTGGTCGATCAGCGCCCGCCCCAGCCCGCGCCGGGCAGCGCGCGGATGGACGGACACCTGCTCGACGTGGACGTTGCCGTCGAGCGGATCGGCCAGCAGGTACGCGCTCACCGCTCCGGTGTCGTCCAGCCCCACCCAGGCCCGCCCGGCACGCTGGTAGGCGGCCAGCACCTCCGGCGACGGCGGGTCATCGTCGGCGATCTCCGGCATGCCCGCGTCGCGGAACAGACTCCCGGCGGCGCGTTCGATCTCGCGGAGCCACGGCAGTTCGGCCGCCTCCGCCTCTCGGATCCCCACCCGCCGATTCTGCTGACCGGCGACCGCGCCGGGCAACCGATTACCGGGTACGTGCCTGGTCAGCGGGTAGCGTGACGAACATGACGATCGACGACCAGGCGCTCGCGGGCCTCGACCCGTTCGACCTCTACGACGCCGAGGCGGCCCGGCTCGGCCGCTTCTTCGCCGGGCCGGGCGAGCAGGCCCGCGACCGTCCCTCGCGGGCGGACGGGTGGTCGGTCCGCGACGTGCTCGCGCATCTGGCCGGGGAGGAGCTGTACAACCACGCCTGTCTGGACGACGATCTGGCGGGGATGTCCGATCTGCTGGCCCGCGAGGGGGTGGCCGGTCTCGACGACTTCAACGACTGGTGCGTGCGTGAGCGGCGCGGCGTGCCGTACGCCGACGTGCTGGCCGAGTGGCGGGAGAAGAACGGCGAGACCCGCCGCCGGATGCGCGAGCGGGGCGCCGACGCCATGCTGCCGACCCTCGCCGGGCCGTACCCGGTGGGGGCGCAGACCTTCCACTACGCCTCGGAGCTGGCCACCCACGCCGACGACGTGGGGGTGCCGGTGTCGCCGCAGGAGGCCGCCGGGCGTACGGCCTGGCGCGTCCAGGTGGGCCGGTTCGCGCTCGGCGAGCGCGACGCGGGGGTCACCGTGGAGCCCGGCGGCGAGCGCGTCCGCGTGGTGGCCGACGGCGCCGAGGCGGTGCTCTCGGCTTCCGATTTCGTCGAGGCGACCGTGGGACGCCTGCCCGCCGGCCATCCGCTCGACGACGGCATCGTCTCGGCCCTGCGCTGCCTGGCCTGAGCCGTCGTTCACGACCTTCATGACTCTGCGTTGATAGTCATCAACAATTCGTCACCATAAGCGATGACGGACGGTCAATGAAAAGCTACTCTGAGGACCCGAAACCGCGATGGACGGGCGATGGGCGAGTCAATTGGCTCCTCCCCCGCGCCGCAGGAAGGGGATTCCTGCTTCACCACCGACCGCCCGCCGAGGAGGTCTCCCCATGAGGTCTTACACCGGCTCCACAGGCGTTTCAGCTCTCCGCAAGCCCTGCGGCGAGCACGTTACGGGCCGCGTTCACATCCCGATCATGGACCACGCCGCAGGCGCACACCCACTCCCGGACCTCCAGTGGCATCGCCTCCCGCAGCGCCCCGCACACCGAGCACACCCTGGAGGAGGGGAACCAGCGATCCACCACCACCAGCGTGCGCCCGTACCAGGCCGCCTTGTACTCCAGCATCGAAGGCAACTCCCGCCAGGACGCATCGGAAACAGCCCGTGCCGGCGAGCGGTTGCGGACCACGTTCCGCACGGCAAGGTCTTCCACGGCGATCACTTGGTTCTCGAGCAAATGCCGCAGCGCCTGCCGCAACGGCACGCAGGACACCTCCGACAGGAACCCGAACTCACCGCCGCGCTTCCACCCGGTGAGCATGGCCGAGGACTCCGTAGAGGAGACGCGACGCCCCTCCAGCCTGTAGGTGCGTGTGCGTTCCTCCAGGGCCTTGTTGTACACCAGGCGGACGCAACCGAACGTCCGGGCGAGTTCTTCGGCCTGCCCGGGGGTCGGGTAGAAGCGGTACTTGAAGGCCCGCTTCACGACCTGCGCCACGCCTGGCATCGTATCGCGCGATCAACCGCGGGTCGCACGGTTGTTCGATTCGGCGGATTTGTCTGCCCTGCCCCGCGAGGCGGGAGTTCGATTCCTCCCCCACCTGAAGGCGGGGGTCTCCTCGGAGGCATCAGATGACGAGCGGCATTTTCCAACGACGGGAGCCCCCGGAGGCTCCGGCATCCGGCCCCGGCATGCGGCTGCTGATGACCGTGGTGGAGGGGCTGGCCGTGCCCCCGTACCACGTCGCCCGCAGCACCACGGTGCCCTTCCTGCCCGGCAGGAACGAGAACGACGCCGAGCACTCCTTCTCCCTGGGCCTGGTCGGCTACTGCCTGGCCCCGCTGATGGACGAACCCCTCGACGGCGGGCTGATCGTCCGCTACGCCCTGGTTCACGACCTCGCCGAGATCTACTCCGGCGACGTCTCGGTCTACGCCGACGAGGCCGAGCGGGAGAAGAAGGCCAGGCGCGAGGCCCAGGCCAGGGCCATCATCGCCGCGGAGTACGGCGAGACGTTCCCCTGGCTGGTGCGCGACCTGCTCGAATACCACGCGCAGGCCGACCCGGAGAGCCGGTTCGTCTACGCGCTCGACAAGATGCTCCCGCACGCGATGATCATTCTCGGCGACCACCACCCGCTGCGCCCCGCGTGGGCCGACTACCTGCGCACCGAGCGGGTGGCCCGGCAGAAGATCGGGTCGAGCTGCCCGGCCCTGCTCCCGCTGTTCGAGGAGCTGTGCCGGGCCTTCGCCGACCGGCCGCACCTGTTCGCCGACCGGCCGGGGCCGCGCGCGGTGCCCGCCTCATCGGTCGCCCCTGGCGATCACGATGGTGGAGACCGAGATCAGCCCGGCCCCCATGATCGCGAACAGGACGCGGATGTTCAGTGGGAAGCCGGTGCCGAGGATGGCCGGCAGCGCGACCAGGAACGCGCCGAGCGCGCTGGAGGTGACCCGCGTCAGGATGCGTGACCGCGAGCGTCTGACCACCACGGGGAAC
This sequence comes from Spongiactinospora sp. TRM90649, assembly GCF_029382225.1. Taxonomy (GTDB): domain Bacteria; phylum Actinomycetota; class Actinomycetes; order Streptosporangiales; family Streptosporangiaceae; genus Spongiactinospora. The sequence goes on along the minus strand of NZ_JARLTC010000034.1, from coordinate 107,079 downwards.
CCGGCGTTGACCACGGGGACGTCCGGGTGCCGGTGCGAGAAGCCGACGCTCACCCTGGCCAGCGCGTCGAAACTGGTCACCACCGGCTGGAGCCAGAACTCCACGGCGTCGTAGCGCAGCGCGACGTCGTAGGAGTCGTCGGAGGAGATCTTCAGGAAGGTGCCGTCCGTGGCGCAGGACAGCACCTTCTCTCCCTCCTCGGAGTAGCTCTGCGTGAAGAAGCTGACCCGCAGCCGGGCGGCCCGCCGGTCCGACAGCGAGAGGCGGCCCTGCTCGTCGAAGGACACCGAGCCGCCCCGGTCGAGGACCGGCTCGTCGATGCGGATGAAGTAGGAGTCCTTGAAGGTGGGGTGCTGGGCGAGCCGCCGGGCGACGCCAAGCCAGTTCTGCGAGGCGCCCTGGGTCTCGTCGGCGAACTCGTCATAGGTCGTGTCGCGGATGTGGAGGTCGGGAAACCGGCTGGTGGCCGGGTAGTACTGCTGATCGTTGACCTCGATCAGGCGGTCGAGGTAGCGGCGCCCCTCGGTCCTGATCTCGTCCTCGGTCAGCGGGTAGTCGTCGAGGTCGGTGTAGTCGTCCACGCGCAGCCGGAAGACGAACATGTCGGCGGCGCACTCCGCGTCGGTCAGGAAGGCGTAGCGCACGGGCACCAGGAACGGGCCCACGGAGTCGATGTCGGCGACGAAGGCCAGCACGCATCTGCGGCCGATCACGGACATGTTCGCGATGGACTGCTGCAACGCGGGCAGGACGTACTTGACCTCGTATCTGAACTGGATGACCGCTCCCCTGGGCAGTGCCAGCGCGGTGAGGATGTCCTCCGCGTAGCGTCGCCTGGCATTGGACGACAGGAAGAGAACGGACGGCCGAGGGCTTGGCATGACCTTGTGTCCCCCGCTGGTCCCGGCTGTGAGAAGTCGTGCTAGGCGATTGCTGGTCTGCTGCGTCGGCGCCTCCCGGTCTCCGTGGTCCGGCCCTGGCCGGGGTCACCGTGACCGGCGGCACCGCCCTGATCGACCACGTCGCTGAGCGCCAGGAAGCGGCGCCATACCCGGTCGCCGGGTAACTCGTCGAGCCGCTGCCGGGAGACCGGCGTGTAGGAGACGCCGCGCGCCAGGAGATCGGCGTGCCTGGCGAAGACGACCGGTTCCGTCGCGTCGTCCGCCTGGTCGGCGGTGAGGTCGATGACGACCCGACGGGGGTCTTCGGGGTCGCCCACCTCGATCCAGCAGTGGTGCCGGACGGCGCGGCGGTCGTTCGCGGCGAAGGTGACGCTGCCCACGCAGTAGAGCGCGGCGATGCCCCGCTCGGCGTGCAGCCGGCGGGCCAGCCACACCGAGGCCACGCCGCACTGGCCGCGTGGCGGGGCGGCGTCGGGCGGGGCACCGTCGAGGTAGAGCGGGTGGGCGGTGCGCGAGGACCAGGCGGACTGCAACACGCCCCGGTAACCGGCCAGGCGGATCACCCACTCCTGGTCGGCGGGGTCGATCTCGCCCTGGCGGGCGGGCTCGCGGCGGTCGTAGGTCTCGCGCGGGACGCGGTGGATGGCGGTGAGGGAGTCGGCCAGCCGACGCTTGGCCGTACGGGTGACGCCGCGCACCATCAGGATGTTGTCGGGGGTCTCCAGGCGCTGCACGGTGGGGGCGGTGGCGGTGCGGCGGGTCTGGAAGAACCCGGCGGCGTCGTAGGAGTAGGTGACCGGGCACGAGGCCACCGGGACGAACCCGGCCGCCCGGAAGGACGCCCCGCTGAACCCCAGCATCGGGTTGAAGGCGGTGACGACGTTGTCGGCGGCGCCGCGCGCCCGCAGCTCGCGCAGGGCCCGGCCGATGGTCAGGCTCATCAGGTTGGCCGGGATGCCGGGCAGCCCGTGCACGCGGGTCAGCACCAGCACCCGCCCGGCGTGGGCGGGGATGCCCAGCAGGGCCAGCGCGTCGAGCATGTAGCGCCGGTCGCACGGGGAGAAGGCCAGGTAGGTCAGCGGCATCTGCGCGCCGGGCAGGAAGAGCCCGAACTGCAGCACCGTGTCGGCCCGCTCGCTGCGCAGGTAGTGCATCCGGGCCTGGACCCGGTGACCGGCCCACGGATCGACCTCGCCGAACCGCAGGCGGCTGGTCGAGCCGTCGATCCGGATCAGGGTGAGGTCTCTGTGGACCTTGTCCACGTTGCACAGGAGCGAGGTGTGGGCGTCGTAGGCGGCGTCTTCCAGGCCGAGCCGGATCTCGGCGGCGCGGACCAGGGCCTGGATGCGGACCGCTTCATAGACGCGGTCGGCGGGCCAGCTCGTGAGCGCGCGACGGCTCAGCGCCGGAAGGTGCAGCCGGACTTGCAGCTCGAAGGTGCGGGGATCGACGCCCAGGATGGAGGCGTCGTAGGAGATCCTGGCGCCTGTCTGGTGGATGAAGGCTTCCACGTCGCCGTCGCGGAAACGAGCCAGTGGCGAACGCTCGTGAGGCGGGGGGACGCCCGCCCCACCGGCGTGACTCGAGTGCATGATCGTGTATATTCGACCCTCCCCGAGCGCGGTTGCGGGTATTACTCTCAATCGCCTCCAGTATAAATCGACGCCCCTGCTTTTGGCAGCGATGACGGGTAAAGTTCGCGCGCATAACCGCATATCGCGTTTTCGCTGTCCGGCGATTCCCGCGCGATTGCCGAATCCGATACCAACGCGCCCGACATTTCAGTAATTATCGACTTATCGTCGGGCGGCGTTCGCCGAGGAAAGCCATCACCCTGGCCAACGCGTCCGCGCAGGCGTCGGCGTGTTCCGGCGCGCCCCGGCCGAAGAAGGCGTGCGGAGCGCCCGGGTAGGTGACGAACTCGTGCGCGATTCCCGCGCGGCCGAGCGCGTCCCCGAAGGCGGTCACGACGGGCGCCGGGATGCTTTCGTCGGCGCCGCCCCACAGCGCCAGGATGGGCGCGGACATCTCGGACGCGAACCGCGTCGGGCCGTCCGCGCCGTCGAGCGCGTCCGGGTAGCCGTAGAAGCCGATCACCCCGGCCGGCCCGCTTTGGCGCGGTGCATCGGCATAAGCGTGGACATGTCACCGAGCCCGCGCGGCTGCGCGCGTGGTTCCCGATGCCGGTCGAGTTCGACCTGACCCGGGCGCCGCGATCAGGTTCGACATGCCCGACTCCACGGCCGAACGCTACGGGCTCACCCCCGGCGGGCCGGGCACGGTCTCCCACGGCCAGATCGTCCGGGTCGAGCCGCCGCACCTGCTGGAGTACACCTGGGACGGCGAGACCCTGCGCTGGGAGCTGTTCCCCGACGACACGGACGGCACGGACGGCTGCCGCCTGGTGTTCACCAACGTCTTCGACGACCGCGACACCGCGCTGCCCGCCGCGGCCGGCTGGCACGCGGGCCTGGAGACCCTCGCCGCCGAGCTCGACGGCGGCCCGCCCGCCCGCTCACCCTGGGACCGGGCCGACGAGCTGGCCCCCGCCTACGCGGCGTCCTTCGCGGGCTGAGCCCGGCGGGTCAGCCCAGCCGGGCGGCGCGGGTGTCGGGCGACGGGGTGAGCGCGGCGACCAGGCGGTAGACGCCCCGGACCGGCGGAGGCTCGTGTTTGATCCTGTCGAGGGCCGCGCGCAGGGTGGCCCGGCCGCACACCTCGGCGACCCGCCGGTCCGTCGCGAAGGTGTGCTTCCTGATGCTCGCCGCCAGCAGCGCCACGAACCCCGCGACGCCGACGAACGGGTAGGAGAGCGGCAGCGACACTTCGAAGTACCGCTCGGCCGCGCCGACCAGCAGGCCCAGCGGCACCACGGCGGCCATCGTGGCCAGCACCTCGCGCAGGCCGATCCCGGAGCCGGGCCGCCGGGGACCGGCCTGCGCCATCACCCAGGCGAAGGCCGCCTCCCGCTCGATGGGCGGCAGGTCGCCGTAGCCGGGGCCGATGACCAGGCACATGACACCGTCGCGCACGCCCAGCAGGACGTGCGCGCCGGGAGGTGTCGCCCCCTCCTCGACCTGGGGCACGGCGATGCCGAACCGCCGCGACATCTCCTCCGCCCGTGACCGCGCCTCCTCCAGGTCCACAAGGTCATCATTCCAGGCGGATCTCATCTCAACCGGAAATGGCCACCTCAAGTACGTGCTCGACGACGCCGGTGAGCAAGGCCACCTTGTACCGGGCGTCCTTCGGCGGGTCGCACCGGGCCGCCGCGCGGGCGGCGGCGCTGGCCACCGGCTCCCCGGCCAGCAGCGCCTCCTCCACCTCGGTCAGCCGCAGCGGCGTGCGCGCGACGCCGCCCGCCGTCACCGCCGCGAACACCACGGAGCCGCCCGCGACGACCACCCGCGCGGCGGCCTCGGCCAGTGGCCACTCGGCCTCGGCCCGCCCGATCGCCCGGAAGTAGGCGCCCCGCTCCCCGGCCATCGGGGCCGGCAGCTCCAGCGCGAGCAGCGCCTCGCCCGGGTCGAGCAGGTGATCGCGGGTGGGGTCGTCGCCGTACAGCGCGTTGATCGGCAGCGGCCCGCGGCCCTCCACGTCCACCATGGCCTCGAAGCCGAACAGCGCCATGGCCAGCGACGACGGATGCGGGGCCAGGCAGGGGCCGCCGCGCACGACCGTCAGGTGGCGGGTGACGCCCCGGCTCGCCGGGCAGGAGTCGCCGCCGTCCTGGTGGCAGGAGAAGGCGGGGTTGCGGAAGTAGGCGCAGCGGTTGCGCTGCAGCAGGTTGCCGCCGAGCGTGCCGACCGCCCTGATCTGCGGGGTGGCCAGTCCGGCGGCGGTGAGCGCGAGCGACGGGTAGGCCGCGCGCAGCCGCTCGTCGCCCGCCAGTTCGGCGAGCGTGGTGAGCGCGCCGATCCGGGCGGAGCCGTCCGGGCGCCAGGTGATCCCGGCCGGTTCCGCGCGGTCGCGCACGTCGATCCGCCGCGCCCCGGGGGCGCGGGACATCAGGTCCGTGCCCCCGGCGATGAAGACGGTGTGCTGCTCGGTCATCGGGCGAGTCCCTCCAGCAGGCGGTCCGGGCGGATCGGCAGGTCGCGCGGGCGCCAGCCGGTGGCGTTGTGGACGGCGTTGCCGACGGAGGCCGCCACGCCGATCGTCGAGACCTCGCCCAGGCCGATCCCCCGGCCGTTGACGTGGTCCCACCCCTCCTCTTCGAAGTGGACGACGATCTCCGGCGTGTCGCCGATGCCGGGGATGCGGTAGTCCTCCAGGTTCGACGTGAGGATCACGCCGGTGTCGGGGTCCACCAGGCGTTCCTCGAACAGCGCGTAGCCGATGCCCTGGACGATGCCGCCCTCGCACTGGTTGCGGGCCAGGCGTTCCTGGTAGATGTGACCGGCCGCGATCCCGCCCCATACGCGCAGCGGCCGGATCCGGCCGAGCAGGGTGTCCACCTCGACCTCGGTGATGTGCACGGCCCCGGCGAGCCCTCTGCCGATCGCGATGCCCTGCATGGCGATGGGGGTCAGGTAGCCCCGCCGGTCGCCGCGCCGCCGTCCGACCGCCCGGTGGCCGTCCTTGACGCCGCCGACCTCGCGCAGCCGCCGGGCGGCGTCTCTGGTGGCGGGGCCGATCGAGGCGGTCACCCGGCTGCCGCCGGAGCCCGGCCCGTGCGCCGTGCCGCTCTTGCCGATCTCCACGCGGACGCGGTCGGCGGGCAGCTCCAGCTCCTCGCGCAGGATCCCGGCGATCACGCTGCGGGTGCCGGTGCCGATGTCCTGGGTCGCGGTGCGGGCCACCACGACGTCGCCCTCGACGGTCAGCTCCACCTCGGTGCCGGGCTCCAGCATGTACTGCCAGACCGCGGTGGCCAGGCCGACGCCCCGGCGGTACCTGCCGGTCTGCGAGCCGGTGGCCGGGCGGTCCGTCCAGACCGGCAGGCGCTCGGCCCAGCCGTACAGGGCCTGGCGCTTGGGGTTGCCGTCCCAGCGGCGGCGCAGCGCGATCGGGTCCTCGCCCCTGCGGTGCGCGACGTCGTCCACCGACTGTTCGAGCGCCCACAGCAGCGGCGGCGCGAACGGGCCGCGGAACGGCACGCCGGGCGGCTCGTTGGTGAGCACGTCGAAGTCGCGCAGGCGGCGCGGGGCCGTGCCGTACATGAGCCGCGCGACGGCCGCCACGCCGGAGCTGACGGCCACGCCGCCGCGCCCGTAGGCGTCCACGTTGAGGGCGGTGAGGTCGCCCTTGGCGTCGGTGAGCAGCGCGATGTCCACGCGCGCGCCCGGCCGGTTGCCGCCGTAGGCGAGCTGCTCGGCGCGGCTGTAGACCACGCGGACCGGACGCCGGTGCAGGCGCGCCAGCTCGACGGCGGCCACCGCCTCGGCCGACAGCGCCGCCTTGGCCCCGAACCCGCCGCCGACGTGCTCGGCCCGCACGTGGACCCGCTCCGGCGGCAGCTTCCAGCGCCGGGCCGCGTGCTCGGCGGCGATCCGGACGGCCTGCGTCGAGGAGTACAGGTGCAGGTCGCCCCGCTCGTCCCAGTGGGCGACGGCCGCGTGCGGCTCCAGCGGGGTGTGCGACTGGACGGCGGCGCTGTAGGTGGTGGCGATCAGCCGGGGGTCGCCCTCGGCCTGAGCCTGCCGCAGCCGCCGGGCGGCCGTGCGCCCGCGCCAGCTCGCCATGGTGAACGGCCCGCGCAGGTTGGGCGCCTTCCAGCGGGCGGGGAGCAGGAAGCCCTCGGCGCAGCTAGGGGCGCTCTTGCGGCGGGCGGTCTCCCAGACGGGCGCGCCGTCCGGCGAGCCGTCCAGGGCGTTGGGCAGCGGGTCGTAGCGGATCTCGACCGCCTGCGCGAGTTCCCGCGCCTCGCGCAGGGTGGGCGCGGCGACGGCGGCGATCGGCTGCCCCACGTACCGGACGGTCCGGTCGTCGCCGAGCAGATCGACCAGGCGGTCGGCCGGGCGCCCGGTCACCGACACCACGCGGGCGTGGGCCAGGGTGGACCGGACGAGCACGCCTTCGAACTGGTCCGGGAGGCGCACGTCGGTGGTGTAGCGGGCGCGTCCGGTGATCTTCTCCATGCTCTCGACGCGCGCCGGGTCCGGCGGGTGCTCGTCGTCGTGCTCGCCCGCGCAGGCCGCGGCGACCGCCGCGTAGATGCCCTCGTAGGCTCCGCACCGGCACAGGTGCCCGGCGAGCGCGGCGGCGATCTCCTCGCGGGGCGGGGCCACGTCGCCGTGCTCGGCGCGCCAGCGGTCGGTGAAGGCCGCCGCCTCCACTACGAATCCGGGGGTGCAGTATCCGCACTGGAGCCCGTCGTGGGCGGCGAACGCCCGCTGCACCGGGTGGTCCAGTCCTTCGGGGGTGAGGACCTCGCGCCCCTCCAGGGCGGTCGCCGGGATCAGGCAGCTCGCGCTCGGCGTGCCGTCCACCAGGACGGTGCAGGCCCCGCAGACCCCGGTGCGGCACACGGCCTTGGCCCCGGTGAGGCTCAGGCGTTCGCGCAGCAGGTCCACGATCACTTCGTCCGAATCGCCCTCCACCTCGGTGGGGGCGCCGTTAACCGTGATCTTCATCCGGTCGCCTTCCGTTGACGTCGTCAACATCGCGTTGACAGTGTCAACCAGGTACGTTGACGTTGTCAACCAGAAAGGGGGGAGCATGGCCGACGACACCAGGAGCCGCCTGATCGACAACGCGCTCGTCCTGCTGCGCAGCGAGGGGCTGGAGGCCGTGACGCTGCGTGCGGTCGGCGACCTCACCGGAGTGTCCCGCACCGCCCCCTACCGTCACTTCGAGGACAAGACCGCGTTGCTCGCGGCCCTGGCCGCCAGGGTGATCGCGGACCTCACCGCGCACATCACCCGGGCGATCTTCATGGAGAGCGATCCGCGCGACCGGTTGCGGGCCTTCTACGCCGCCTACGCGGGCTACGCGATGGCGCACAGCGAGGAGTACCGCCTGGTCTTCGCGCCGGAGTTCCTGGCGGGCAGCCATCCGGAGCTGGAGGGCGCGGTCGACCAGGTGATCGCCGCCCTCGGCATGGAATCTCCGGACGGCTCCCCGTCCGCCAAGGCCGCCCTGCTGGCGCTGCTCTGCACCGCCCACGGGCTCGCCGACATGGCGACGGCCGGCCACCTGGCGCACAAGGGCGTGGGGGCCGCCATGGTCATCGACGTGCTGGTGGCCGGGCCGTCCTGGTAGCGCCAGAAATATTAACGACCAGTCGGTCATGTAGTTTGCTAGTGTTCGTCCCATGAGGGACGGACGACTGCTGCGAGGCGAGCGCACCCGCCAGGCCGTGCTCGACTCCGCGGTGGCGATGGCCTCCGTCGACGGGCTCGACGGCCTGTCGCTCGCCGGGCTCGCCAAGACCCTGGGCGTGAGCAAGTCCGGCCTGTTCGCGCACTGGCCGGACAAGGAGACGCTGCAGCTCGCGATCATCGGCCACGCCCGCCGTCAGTGGGAGGACCGCATCGTGCGGCCCGCCCTGCGCCACCCCCGCGGCGTGCGCAGGCTGTGGGCGCTGCACGACAACCGCATCCGCTTCTACCAGGACGGCGTGCTCCCCGGCGGCTGCTTCTTCGGCTCCGCCGAGGGCGAGTTCGCCGACCAGCCCGGCGCCGTCCAAGACGCCATCGCCACCGCCAAGCACGACTGGATGTCCCTGCTCACCGGCCTCGCCGCGCGGGCCGTCGGAACCGGCGAGCTGCGCGCCGCCGACGCCGACCCCGGCCAGCTCGCCTTCGAGATCGAGGCCCTCGGCGCCGCCGTCATCCGCCACACCCACCTGCTGACGGTGGAGCAGACCTACGACTACGCCCGGCGGGCCGTCCTGGCGCGGCTCCGCTCGCTGGCCACCGACCCGACCATCCTCCCGGAGGACGTGAATTGACCACCACCACGGTCCAGACCGGGCACATCGAACCGGTCCAGATCCACTTCGACGACCTCGACGCCATGGGCGTCGTGCACAACGCCCGTTACGTCCTGCTGCTGGAGCGCGCCCTGGCGGCCTACTGGTCGGAGCGCGGCTGGCCGTTCGACCCGGCGCTCCCGCACTTCACCGACATCTTCTTCGTGGTGCGCGAGTTCACGATCACCTACCACGTGCCGCTGTCCACCGTCGGCACGGCGGGCGTGCACTTCTGGATCGAGCGGATCGGCACGTCGAGCGTCGTCTACGGCTTCCGCGTGCTGTCGGCCGACCACTCGGTGGTCCACGCCGAGGGCCGCCGCGTCCAGGTCAAGCTGGACCCCGCCACGCTGCGGCCCGCCCCGATGGCCGGCCGCCTGCGCGAGGCCCTGCGCGCCCTGACCGTGGAACCGGCCTCATAGCCCGCCGAAGAACGCCCTGATGTGGGCGGTCAGGCCCTCCGGGTCGGCCATCGCCACCATGTGGCTGGCGCTCTGCCGTCCGCCCCAGTGCGCGATGTCGTCGCCCCGCTCGGCGATCTTGCGGAAGACCGCGGGCCCGCCGTGCGACACCCCGGTGGGCACGGCCTTCTGCGAGACCGGCAGCCCGGCCGCGCCCTCGTAGTAGGTCCACGACGACGACCCGGCCGTGCCATGTCACGCGGGCCTCAATCGAACAGGCGCGGCTCCTGATGCGGAGGGCCCTTCAGCTCGTGGAACCCGGGCGTGCCGGCCACCAGGAGCGTGCCGTCCCACAGGCGACCGGCCTGCTCGCCCCTGGGGATCCGGGAGACGACCGGGCCGAAGAACACCGTTCGCCCGCCGTCGGGCGCGGTGGCCGCCACCACGGGGGTGCCCACGTGCTCGCCGATCAGCCCGATCCCCTCGGCGTGCGAGGCGCGCACCACGGCGTCGTACTCCGTGGACGTGCCCGCCTCCGCCAGGTCCTCGGGGAGCCCGCAGGCGCGCAGCGCGGCCCGCAGGTCGCCGAGCCAGTCCTGGCCCTCGTTACTGCCGGTGGTCCACAGCGCGGTGTAGAACCGCCCGAGCGCCTTCTGCCCGTGCCGCTGGAGCACGGCGGCACAGACGCGCACCGGCACCCACAGGTAGCCCTCGGTGTCACCCTCCGGGTCCTCCTCCCGGCCCTCGTTGAGCACGGACAGGCTCATCAGCCGCCAGCGCACGTCCACCGGCCGCACCCGCGCGACCTCCAGCAGCCACCGGGAGGTGATCCAGGTGTACGGGCAGGCGGGGTCGAACCAGATCTCCGCCGTGGTCCGGTCGGTCATTCACGTCTCCTTGCTTCCAGGCACCGACAAACTTCACATGCAAGTTACATTCGGGCAACAGCCGAGAAATCGCCCGTTGCGACTGTTGGCGTGTCGAACAACCCGACCCGAATGGATCGACGTCGTGAGCTACAAGGCTGAGTACATCTGGATCGACGGCACCGAGCCCACCGCCCGGCTGCGCTCCAAGACCAGGATCCTCGCGGACGGGGCCGAACCCCCGGTCTGGGGTTTCGACGGGTCGAGCACGAACCAGGCCCTGGGCCACACGTCGGACTGTGTGCTGAACCCGGTGTTCACCTGTCCCGACCCGATCAGGGGCGGTGACCACCGTCTGGTGCTGTGCGAGGTGCTGCTGCCCGACGGCAGCCCGCACCCGTCGAACACCCGCTCCGAGCTGTCCGCCGTGAGCGAGCGTTTCGAGGACCAGGAGCCGATCTTCGGCATCGAGCAGGAGTACACGTTCTTCAAGGACGGCCGCCCGCTCGGCTTCCCCTCTGGCGGCTTCCCCGCCCCGCAGGGCTTTTACTACTGCGGCGTCGGCGCCGACGAGGTCTACGGCCGCGAGGTCGTCGAGACCCACCTGGACGCCTGCCTGAACGCCGGGCTCGCCATCTCCGGCATCAACGCCGAGGTCATGCCCGGACAGTGGGAGTTCCAGGTCGGCCCGGTCAGCCCGCTCGCGGCCTCCGACCAGCTCTGGGTCGCCCGCTGGCTGCTCTACCGCGTGGCCGAGGACTTCGGCATCTCCGCCACCCTCGACCCCAAGCCGGTCAAGGGCGACTGGAACGGCGCGGGCGCGCACACCAACTTCTCCACCCGCGCCATGCGCGAGGGCTACGACGCGATCATCACCGCCTGCGACGCCCTCGGCGAGCGCGCCCAGGAGCACATCAAGGGCTACGGCGCGGAGATCGAGCACCGCCTCACCGGCATGCACGAGACCGCTCCGTGGAGTGAGTACAGCTACGGGGTCTCCGACCGGGGCGCCTCGGTGCGCATCCCCTGGCAGGTCGCGGCGGACAAGAAGGGTTACATCGAGGACCGCCGTCCGAACGCGAACTGCGACCCGTACGTGGTCACCCGGCTGATGGTGGACACCTGCTGCGCGGCCCTGGAGAAGGCCGGTCAGGTCTGACCCCGGGTCACCAGGTGTCGAGCGGCAGTTCGTGCGCGGAGGCCAGGTCGAACACGACCCCGCCGTCGCTGAGGCGGACGACCTGGACGGCCTGGGCCCAGCCGACCTCCCGGTGCCTGCGCGCCGCCTCGTAGGCGAACTCGGCGTAGTGGTAACGGTCCGCGACGGTGAAGTCGGGCGGTGGAAAGTCGCAGCGAACCTCGAAGCGGTCGGGCGGCCAGACCGTGATCGTGGGGCCGTGATCGCGCCACGCCGGCGTCCGTGCCATGTGCGCCTCTCCTGTCAATCGGGGCAACACCCAGAGCGTCAACTATGACGGCTCGGCCCGGGACGGCACTGCGGATGACCAAGGTCGATGGGCGATCGTAACCGGCCCTTCATGTTCACGCTCGAAGCTTGATCCGCAGACGTCCCGCGCGGCACATATGCGCCGCGCGACGCATCGACCGCAAGGCGGCCGGCGAGACGCCGGTCGCCTTGTCCGCGTGTCATGAGACCCGGCACTCGACTCTTCGCGGCGATGAAAATCCCGTTCTCGATTAGATCCCCGTTCCGTGGGCAGTGTGTGGGAACGGTAAGAGAACGACAGCGTTCGTCAGGAAAGTGTCAAGAAAGCGCGGAGGAATCACGCGGTAACGCGGAAACGCCGAGGAGTGGGATAGATGGTCTTGCTAGGACTGCTCTTCATGATCGTCGCGGTGGCGGCCGGAGTCGTGGTTTTCACGACCGATACCGCCGCGACGACCACCATGCCGATCAGGGTTCTGGACAGGACCCTGGAACTCAGTCAGTCGGAGATATTCCTCGCCGGGATCGTGGCGGCCGTCATCTTCGTGATCGGCCTGTCGATGCTGAGCGGAGGGCTGCGCCGCACCCTCATGCTCCGCCGCGACCTGCGCCGCACGCGCGGCGAGGCCCGCCGGGCCCGCCGTCTGGAGGAGGAGAAGCGCGAGCTGGAGCGCCGCCTCGGCGGTTCCGCGCCCGCCGCTCCCACGCACGCCCCTGCCGCCGCCTCTGAGGGCCCGGCGACCGGCCCGATGCCCGTCGTCCAGCCCGACGCGCGTCCGGGCAGGCACGCCGCGGGTGAGGACGCACCGGCCCAGCGTCCGGTACCGCAGGAGCGCGCCGCCGCCGCCCACGAGGACGACAAGCTCGTCGCGGGCTCCCGCCGTCCCGGCGACGGCACCCGCCACTGATACGCCCCCACACTCCCGACCCACCGGAACCCCACCACTGGCCCGGCCGGGCCCCGAGCGCCCGATCATCCGGCCCGGCCGAAGGACCGCTGGGGACGGCAGCCCCCGTGCCGTCCCCAGCGGTCGCCCGCGTTACGAGACCCCGCCGGATCGTCGGAAACCCCGACGCCGTCGGGGTTTTGGTTTCGACTAGGCATCGATGAGATCTCGGTGGATCCTGTTCACGCATGTCATGTGGCATGTCACAGTGGGCGACATCGCGATCTGGAGACTTCTGTGCTCAGAGCACAGCGTGTCATCCCAGGTCGTGTGGGATTTTCGCAGTCGAAACGCGGGCAGCGCGGGCCGAGTCGCGCCCCACGCCGGCCCGCGGTGTACGACCCGATGGAGACGAGCGGCTGGATGAACGCCACTACCCGCGAGACATTGGCATGACGGCGGATGCCGCCATGCGATCGTTCGCGGTGGCGACATCGGGGAGGTTCCGGCCTAGCGCCAGGGCGTTACGCCGGTAGAGAGCGAGCAGGGGCACGTAGTGGCGGTACTCGAAGTGGGCGGGCACGGCGAAACCAAGTGTGAGCCGACCCCCCGTGTCGAGCACGCCCTCCTGAAAACGCTCTCATCCCCCGTTAGGGGTGCCCCCGGCGGTGACGCGCTTTCGGTCGTCCGCCAAGGTGGTGCTGAGCATGGGCAGCCCTCATACCCCCGAGTGGAGCGCGGACCGGTCGTGGAGGACCGGGGCCGCCGCTTTTGGTCTGCCCCAACATGAACGTATTGTCACACCTCGATAAGGATGTCCGTAAAGACGATAGATGCGAAGAATTATCCATAGATACCGTCGTCCATGGATAGGCGAGGGCCAGAGCATGGAGGGTGCATGGACCGGGTGGGCGTAGACGGGAAGCTGGACGGGCTCACCGCCGGCTCCGAGCGTAGGCTCGGCCGTCGCGCGTCGCGTCCCGCGGAGCCGGACGGCGGCGCCGGGGGCGGACGACCCGAGCCGGAGGACCGGCCGCGCGAGGCCGTCGACATCGAGCGGTTCGCCACGGGCCTGAACGAGGTCGCCCTCGGCGGTGAGGGCTGGCGCGCCGTGCTCGCCAGGGTCGCGGAGGCGACCGGCCGGGCGGCCCGCCTGATGGGCGTCCACGGCGGGGTCTTCGCCGCCACCGACGGCGGTGACGCGATGCTGAGCCCGGCCGAGGTGGCGAAGGTCTTCGCCGAGCCGGAGCCGGTCACCGTCACGCTGGAGGACGGCTGGTCGGCACGGGCGCTCGCGGTGTGGGCCGGGCAGCGGCGCGTCGGCCTGCTGCTGCTGGCCGAACCCGTGGACGACGAACTGCTGGCCCTGCTCAAGGCATCCTCCACCGCCGTCGCCATCGAGGCCGTGCGCCGCGACGCCGCCGCCACCGCGACCGCCGAGACCGCCAGCCGCCTGATCGACGAGCTGCGCTTCGGCGCACTGCGCGGCACCGAGGAGCTCACCCGCACCGCGGCCAGGTTCGGGCTGCGGCTGTCCGAGCCGCACGCCGCCGCCGTGTTCGACTACGGCGGCCCGAACCGCCGCACCTGGTCCACCGCGCTGTCCTGGCTGGAGATGCCGGTGCGCCAGGAGGACAGCATGGGCTGGACCGTGCTGTCCGGCCGCGACCTGCCGAGGGAGATCACCCGGATCCGCGTCCGGCTGCAGGGCATGGTCGGCGATGGCACCGTGCTGGCCGCGACCGGCCCCGTGGTGGACGACCCGCGCGAGACGGCCCGCTCGTTCAGGGACGCCGAGGTGGTGCTGGGGCTGCTGCGCCGCCGTACCGGCGAGACCGAACTGCTGCACTCGGCGCTGGGGCTGGCGCAGTTGCTGCTGGCCGTACCGCCGGACCGGCTGCGCGCGTTCGTGAACCAGCAGCTCGGGCCGATCCTGGGCCGGCCGGAACTCATCCTCACCCTGGACGCCTGGCTCGCCACCCGTGGCAGCAGGGCCAACGTCGCCGAACAGTTGCATCTGCACCGCAATTCGGTGGGATACCGCGTGGGGCAGTTACGCCAGCTTCTCGGAACCGATCCCCTGGACCCCGAGGCCGCGCACCGGCTGCGCACCGCGCTGACCGCGCGGGAACTGCTCGACGTGTTCTCCCAACGGGGGCCCTGATGGCAGTGGAAACGTACGACGAAACCCCTGGTTGGCAGGACCAGCGGGCCAGAGATCTACCGGAGTGAGTCATGGGTGTCACGCGGATGAACCACGCGGTGCTGTACGTGCGGGACGCGCGCCGTACGGCCGACTTCTACGGCCGTGTACTGGACTTCAAAGTGATCATCGACGATCCGCACGGCCGCTACGCGTTCCTGCGGGCCCCCGACTCCGCCAACCACCACGACCTTGCCCTGTTCACGATCGGCGCGGGCGCGCGCGAGTCCCAGGCGGGACACGCGACCGTCGGCCTCTACCACATCGCCTGGGAGGTCCCCACGCTCGCGGAGCTGGCGGCGCTGAAAGAGCGCCTCGCGGCCGAGGGAGCGCTGGTCGGCGCGAGCGACCACGGCGCGAGCAAGAGCCTGTACGCCAAGGACCCCGACGGACTGGAGTTCGAGGTGATGTGGCTGGTGCCCGCCGAGCACTGGGGCGCCGAGGAGAACGAGGCGATCATCCGCCCGCTCGACCTCGCCGCCGAGCGGCTCAGGTACGCCACGCTGCCGGAGGGCTCCGGCGAGTGATCGAGGGTTTTCAAGCGTCGCGCTCTGACGGGGGCGCCGTCATGCCAAAAAACTGTTCTCGATAATGTGTTCGCTTTCCTGGATTACCCACACCGTGCGATTACAGAAACGTCGGGGGTGCCATACGCGAGGTGATCATCCGAGCGTACGGGGCACATCGGATGATCCCATCGTGATCTTGAAAGGAGATGGTGACTCCGCCCCGAAAAACTGCGGAAATCCGCCTTAACCGGGTGTAGTACACAATGATCGCCCTCATGGTATAAACCCCTACGATGGAGAAACCCATGACAGAACACGTGTGGCGTTTCGTCGACTTCCCCGTCAGAATTCCGTCGAGCGCCGAGTGTCGCGTCTACACCGGAGACGTCGCCATGCGCAGCCCCCGGCGGAATGACGAAGGACTCGCCCCGATCACTCGTCCCTCCGAGTACGCGCACACGTGAACACTGTCGGCGCACCCGGCCACGGCGCCCGCGATGGGCGCCCTCCCCGCGTCGGCCCATGTCATGGGACCACCCTCTTGATCATCCCGGTGGGGGGCCGAACCCAAGTCCTCCAGACTGACCCCCACGTCCTTGGAAGGCATTGCGATGAAAACTCCAGCACGGGCAACCCTCGCGATCCTGGTCGCGCCCGCACTGCTGCTCACCGCCTGCGGTAGCGGAGGCGATCCGGCGACGAGCAAAGCGTCCGCCAACGCGAACGCGAAGGGACAACCCGACGTCAACGGCGACGGCAAGGTCGTGATCGGGGTGCTGAGCGTCGGCGACACCCACGACAACGGCTACTTCCAGAGCTTTGTGGACGACGCCAACACGATCGCCAGGTCCAACGGCTGGGAGGTCCGCATCCTCGACAAGATCCAGGTCTCCGACGCCAAGAACCAGGCGCTCAACCTGTGTCGGCAGCGGGTGGACCTGATCGCCATCGGCTCCGGCGACCTGGGCTCCGCCCTTGAGGCCGCTCCCTCACCCACGTGCAACGACACCCACTGGTACCTGAACGGCGGCGCCGGGCAGATCAAGCAGACCAAGTACTTCAACCAGTCGCTCGACGACGTCAACCAGACCCTCTACACGGCCGGATATGCCGCCGGTCTCGAACTGAAGGAGCGCGGGGCCACCAAGGCCGGGTTCATCACCGGCCCTGAGGAGGACTGGGCCAAGCAGGCCGTCAAGGCGTTCACCGCCGGTGCCAAGAAGGTCGTGCCGAACGTCGAGGTGCTGTCCACCTTCAGCGGCAGCTTCGACGACGCCGCCAAGAACGTCGAGGCGTTCAACGCGCAGAAGGCCAAGGACATCAAGGTCGTCTACCCGTACCTGGGCGGCGCGACCGACGCGGTGACCAAGAAGGCCAACGAGGCGGGGATTCCGGCCCTCAGCTCCGGCACCGACCGGTGCCAGGACAAGACCGTGGCCTACGAGATCTCGGTGGTCTTCAGCCCCGGCGCGTTCTTCGCCGCCGCCCTGCAGCGATTCCAGAAGGGCGACCTGAAGATGGGCGAGGGCAGCCGCTACATCATCGGCCGGGACCCCGTCCCCACGGTGAAGTTCTGCAACCCCAAGGACGACCAGGCAGAGCAGATCCAGAAGCTGATGACCGACATCGGCTCCGAGGCGTTCGATGTCGACAAGGCCGTCGACGGATAGCGGCGACGCCGGAGGCACCGGGACCGCCACCACGGTCCCGGTGCCCGCGGTCGAGCTGACCGGCATCGTCAAACGCTTCGGTAACGTCGTCGCCTGCGACGACGTGACACTGACCGTCCACCGGGGCGAGATCCACGGTCTGCTCGGCCAGAACGGCGCCGGCAAGAGCACCCTCATGAAGATCCTGACCGGCCTGGTGAGCCCGGACTCCGGACGGATCTCCATCGACGGCGGGCAGGTGTCGATCCCCGACCCCCTGGCCGCCGCCGAACTCGGCATCTCCATGGTCCACCAGCACTTCAGCCTGATCGGCCCGATGCGCGTCTGGGAGAACGTGACGCTCGGCGAACGCGGCCACGTGGACCGCGCCTCGGCCCGGCGCATCGTCACCGAGGTCGGCGAGCGCTACGGCCTGGTGGTGGACCCCGACCGGGTCGTGGCCGACCTGACCACCGGCGAACGGCAGCGGGTGGAACTGATCAAGTGCCTGCGCCGCGACCCCGACCTGCTGATCCTGGACGAACCCACCTCCGTGCTGACCCTCAACGAGTCGCGCGAGCTGTTCTCCGTCCTGCGGCGGGTCGCCAAGGACGACAACAAGACGGTCATCCTGATCAGCCACAAGCTCGACGAGATCCTGCACGCCACCGACCGGGTGACCATCATGCGCGGCGGCGCGGTGGTGGCCCACAGGAAGACCGGCGAGACCGACGTACGCGAACTGGCCAGGGAGATGGTGGGCCGCGAGGTCTCCAGGCTTTCCGCCACCTCCGCCGTCGGCGCGCTAGACGCGCTGGTGGAGAAGGTGGCGGAGGGCGCGACCGGCACGGCCACCGCCGAAGGGACCGAGCGGCGCGAGGTACGGCTCCGCGTCACCGACGCCCACGCCACCGGCCGCGACCGCCGTCCGCTGCTGCGCGGGCTGTCCCTTGAGGTCCGCGCCGGCGAGATCCTGGGGCTCGCGGGCGTGGAGGGCAACGGCCAGGCCGCGCTCGGCGACCTGCTGTCCAGCCTGCTGGAGCTGGACAAGGGCGGCGTCGAGGTGTGCGGCAAGGCCGTCCGAACCGGACGGCCGGGCGCGATGCACGCCGCCGGCGTCGGCGTGGTCCCCGAGGACCGCCACGTCTCCGGGTGCGTGCTGGACATGACCGTGGCCGAGAACCTCACCATGGCCGACCTCGGCGAGGTGGCCAGGGGCGTGTTCGTCAGCCCGCGCCGGCTGCGCTCCCGCGCCGACCGGCTGATCGGCGAGTTCGGCATCGCCGCGCCGGGGCCCGACACCCCGATGCGGCAGCTTTCCGGCGGCAACCAGCAGAAGGTCGTGCTGGCCCGCGAACTGGCCGCCGACCCAAGGGTGCTGGTCGTCGCCCAGCCCACCCGGGGCCTGGACGTGGGCGCGATCGAGTACATGACCGAGCGGATCCAGCAGGCCGCCCAGTCCGGGATCGCGGTCCTGCTGATCTCAACGGAGCTGGAGGAGATCCTCACGCTGGCGCACCGCGTCGTGGTGATCCACCGGGGCGCGATCGTCGGCGAGATGGACCGCTCGGAGGTTGATGTGGAACGGCTGGGAATGATGATGGGCGGTCAGGCGGCATGACCGCGCTCACGGCGAGGATTCCCGCCCTGCTCCGGCCCGCCGCGCTCACCACCGTGCTGCTGTACGCGGTGTCGTTCGCGGTGGCGCTCACCTTGGCGGCCGCCCTGGTGACGCTCAGCGGGCACTCCATGCCCGACACCGTCTACGCCCTCTACCAGGGCAGCCTGGAAGGCGGCGGGTCCATCGGGCTCACCATCGACGAGGCGGCCCCGCTGCTGCTGGTCGCGCTGGGCGCGATCGTCTGCGCCCGCGCCGGGATCTTCAACATCGGCCAGGAGGGCCAGGTCCTGATCGGCGCGATGGGCGGCGCCGCCGTCGGCCTGTTCGTGCCGGGGCCCGGCTGGCTGGTCATGGTGCTTTCGCTGCTCGGCGCGGCGGCGGCCGGGGCGGTGTGGGCCGGGGTGCCCGCCGTCCTGTTCTACTGGCGGCGGGTCGATGTGGTGATCAGCACGCTGCTGATGGTCTTCATCGCCGCCCAGGTCGCGATGTTCACGGTCAACCAGGAGAACCTGCTGCAGGAGGCCGGGGAGGCGGGCGCCCGCACCGCGCAGTCCGACCCGCTCCCGGAGGGGGTGCTGCTGCCCCGCGCCGGGGAGTACCCGGACATCAACGTCACCTACGGCGTGTTCGTGGTCGCGGCGCTCACCCTGGCCACGATCCTGATGCTCCGCTACACCACGTGGGGCTTCCGGCTGCGGATGCTGGGGCACAACCCGGCCGCCGCGCGCCGGTCGGGCGTACGGGCCTCGGCGCTCGGCGGCGGCGCGCTGCTGATCTCCGGCGCGTTCGCCGGCCTGGCGGGCGGCATCATGCTCAGCGGCAGCGTCGGCCGCTTCCAGCCCGGCATGGCCGACAACGTCGGCTGGGAAGGACTGCTGGTGGCGCTGGTGGCCCGCAACCATCCGGTGGCGGCGATCCCGATCGCGCTGTTCTTCGGCGGGCTGCGCGCGGGCGGCGGGTTCCTCGCCTCTACCGGCGTGCCCCGTTACCTGGTGTCCGTGGTCACCGCCCTGCTGGTGATGGCCGCCGTCTTCCCCACGGCGTACACGGAGCTGAACAAGCTCCGCAAGAGCCGCAGGCCGGCCACGGCGGAGGGGTGAGGGAGTCGTGGAAGACTTCGAACTGATCTTCGGCAGCGCGATCCGGCTGGCCGTGCCGCTGATGTTCGCCGCGCTCGGCGAGTGGATCGCCGAGCGCGCGGGCACGCTGAACATCTCCCTTGAGGCGATGATGCTCGGGGCGGCGTTCAGCTCGGTGATGGGCGCGGCGGCCACCGGCTCGGCCGAGTTCGGGCTGCTGTGCGGCATCGTGACCGGGTTGCTGGTGGCGTTCGTGCACGCCACCTTCAGCCACCGGCTGTCGGTCAACACCTACGTGGTGGGCCTCACGCTCAACGTGCTGGTGCTGGGCCTGACCAGCTACCTGACGGTCAAGACGGACTTCTACCAGATCGACCGGGTGGCCATCCCCGTCCTGTCCGATCTGCCGCTGGTCGGCGACGCGCTGTTCAACGCGCGCTGGACCACCTACCTGCTG
Source organism: Spongiactinospora sp. TRM90649 (assembly GCF_029382225.1). Classification (GTDB taxonomy): domain Bacteria; phylum Actinomycetota; class Actinomycetes; order Streptosporangiales; family Streptosporangiaceae; genus Spongiactinospora. Next base: position 87,143 of record NZ_JARLTC010000034.1, on the reverse strand, counting down.
GTCGCGCTGATCCCGCTGGCCTGGTGGCTGGTCCAGCGCAGCCGGTGGGGGCTGGAGGCCCGCGCGGCCGGGGAGAACCCCCAGTCGGCCGACGTCACCGGCATCCACGTGAACAAGCGGCGGCGGCAGGCGCTGCTGATCTGCGGCCTGCTGGCCGGGCTCGGCGGCGCGCACCTGGCGCTGGCCGAGGTCGGCGCGTTCAACACCAACATGACGGCGGGCCAGGGCTACATCGTGATCGCCGCGGTGATCTTCGGGGGCTGGACGCTGCGCGGGACGCTGCTCGGCTGCCTGCTCTTCGGCGGCGCCGACGCCATGCGGCTGGCGCTGCCCGCGATGGGCTACGAGCTGAACGCCCAGTTGCTGATCGCCTCGCCGTACCTGCTGGCGCTGGCCGCCATGTTCTTCTTCGCCAAGAGCCATCGCGGCCCTGCCGCGCTCGGCGCACCCTTCGTACGAGGTATCACGTGAGAGCCATCCAGTACGACGAACACGGCGGGCCCGAGGTCCTGCGTGAGGTGACGCTCCCGGACCCGGTCTGCGGGCCCGGCGACGTCCTGATCGAGGTGAAGGCCGCCGCCGTCAACCGGCTCGACGCGTTGCAGCGGCGCGGGCCCGGGCTGCTGCCCGGGTTCACCCTGCCGCACATCCCCGGCACCGACGTGGCGGGCGTGGTGGTCGCCACGGGCTCCGCGGTCACCACCCGCTCGGTCGGCGACCGCGTGCTGGTCGACCCGTCGCTGAACTGCGGGTCCTGCCCGGCCTGCGCGCGGGGCGACTCGGCCTACTGCCCCGGCATGCGGGTCGTCGGCGGCTCCCGTCAGGGCGGCTACGCCGAGCTGGTCGCGGTCCCCGAGACGCACGCGCACGAGGTGCCCGCGCACATCGGCCTGGAGGAGGCCGCGACCATCCCCACCGTGTACGGCATGGCCTGGCAGGCCCTCGTCGTCCACGGCGGCCTGCGGTCCGGCGAGACGCTGCTCGTGCACGGCGCGGGCAGCGGCATCACCATCGCCGCCGTGCAGATCGCCCGCCGCCTCGGGGCGCGCACCATCGTGTCCTCCGGCTCCGACGACAAGCTGGCCAGGACGGCCAAGCTCGGCGTGGACGCCACCGTCAACCACGCCACCGGCGACCTGGTCGAGCGGGTCCGCGAGGTCACCGACGGCAGGGGAGCCGACATCGTGCTCGACCACGTCGGCCCCGCGCTGTTCCAGCGGTCGCTGTCGGCGCTGCGGATCCACGGCCGGCTGGTGTTCTGCGGCAACACCACCGGCATGACCGCCTCCTTCAACCTCACCGACGCCTACCACCGCGGGCTCACCCTGATCGGCTCGGAGTCCTACGGGCACGAGGCGTTCGGGCGGATGCTCGACTGGTACTGGGAGGCGGACTGCGAATCGGTGTTCGACTCGGTGTTTCCACTGGCGGAGGCGGCCGAGTCGCACCACCGTCTGGAGAGCGGGGAGCTCTTCGGCAAGATCCTGCTCACGACGTGACCCTCCGGGGTAGCTTGGGATCTCCGACCGACGGGAACATCGGAGGAGAACCGTATGTCCGCTGCCGGAGACGCCCTGCACCGCATGCTGTTCGGCGTGATGTCGGTGGTGTCGTCGCGCGGCCAGGGGCGTCTTCTCGGGCGCTACTTCGACTGGTGGCACCGCAAACCGGATCCATGGAACTACCACGGCGAGCCGTACGAGAAGCACAAGCACCAGCGCACCATCGAGGTGCTGCCCGCCCGGCCGTACACCCGCATCCTCGACGTCGGGTGCAGCGAGGGCACCTTCACCCATCTGGTGTCCGCCGCCTACCCGCAGGCCGAGACGCTGGGGGTGGACATCTCCCAGCGGGCGCTCAGCCGGGCCGCGGCGGGCGGGTCGAGCGCGAGGTTCCTCGCGCTCGACATCCTCAACGATTCGCCGGGCGGGTCGTTCGACCTGGTCTTCTGCGCCGAGACCCTGTACTACCTGGGCCGCTCCGGGCGGCTGCGGCAGGCCTCCGCGCGGCTGCGGACGCTGCTCGCGCCCGGCGGGCTCCTGGTGCTGACCCACCCGTGGCCGGAGGCCCGTCACCTCTACCGGTGCCTCGACGCCGACACCGCGCTGCTCCGGACGGCGGAGCACGTCGACGACGAGTCGGACCGGCCGTTCGCGATCACCATCTACCAGCGCAAGGCCGACGGCTAGCCCGAGGTCACGAGGCCTTCCGTAGTCCGGTCACCTCCCTGAGCACGGCGGCGACCGCCTCGATGTCCGCCAGGTAGATGTGCGGCACGTCCACGAAGATCCGCAACGGCCCGCACGGGAGCCCCAGGCTCTCCGCGACGCCTCGCTGCACGTCGTGCAGCGGGAGGTAGTTGAGGTAGCTCGTGTACGCGTTCTGCGAGCGGAACGCGGCGGTCACCGCGAGGTGGCCGTCGCGCACCCGGAACGCCAGGCCGGACAGGCACGGAACCGCGTCGAGCGGCTCCCCGGGGGTGGTGAGCGAAAGCCACCCGCTCTTGCTGTACGGCCGGGCGCGGAGCAGTTCGGTGACCCACGCCAGCTGGTCCACCCCCTGCCAGCACCGCAGGCGCGCGCCGTAGCTGTACTTGAACGGCGGCACGACCGCGTGCGTGGTGAACTTGCTGGCGTACAGCGGGATCAGCCGCTGGTCGCCGTACGCCTCGACGACCGGGTCGTCCCAGCGCACGTCATCGATCTCGAACAGCACGGCGGGGGCCTCGATGATCGGCCCCCGATCGTCCTCGGCGGGCCTTCCGGTAGCCCAGACATGGTCCAGCAACCGGACCCACGCCTCCCCACAAGACTTCCACTGTTTGATCCCCGCCGAAATGTCGGGGTTGGGCATCACGTCTCCATGTTCGGGAACTGGTAGGGATTCGATGGGAGTCGGCGCCGGCGCGAGACGTTGGCCCGCACGTAGTACATGAGGTAGTGCAGCAGGGCCAGCAGCCCGACGACCAGCACCAGCAGGAACGCGCCCGGATCGCTCCCGCTCAAGCCGAGCGCGCCGACCGCGATGTACGCCCCGTTGACCAGCGCCATCGACATCACGTTGATCCCCGGCCAGGCGAGCGGCGCGTAGGTCTCGGGGAAGGTGGCGTCCACCGGCAGGTTCGGGGTCCAGCCCAGGCCCTTGAACTGGTCGTTCAGCCGGACCACGTACAGCAGCCGGAAATTGTTGATCGCCCGCGCGGCCCGCATGTGCGCGCTGACCGCCTCGATCATCCGCAGGAACGGCACGATGTTGAGCAGCCCGAACGCCGTGACCAACGCGAACACGTACCACGGCACACTGTCCCAGTCGGCCAGCGCCCCGGGTGCGATCACCCGGGCGTGCACCAGCGCGACCGTCGCCCCGAACGGAGCCGACAGCAGCGCCATCGACAGCCGGGTCATCTTCAGCCGCTCGTCCTTCGCGGCGAGGTAGACCGAATAGATCCCGCCGAAGTCAACGGCCAGGAGCTGGAGAAATTGCGAAGGTTCCAGGGGTAGGTCTTCCTGCTTCGGCGGTAATGCCGCTCCGCCGCTTTGCGGCAGCGTTCTCCGCATCACAGGTCCAACCCCAAAGGTGCTCCGGCATGGTGGTCACAGGCCGCCCGACGTCGCACGACGCCACACGGTCGGCTCCACCATTATGACCACTTCCGGTAGCGCCAGGCGGTCAGGGAGGCCCATTCATGAAAATTCCGCATAGCCACGTTTCCCTTACCGGAAACGCCGCCATCCTCACCCATGACGGCCCCGGCAGACGAAATAGACCGCCTTGCCGCCAGACGGGCCGGGCAGAGGCGGTGGACGGGCAGCAAGACGCGGTCGCCCCGCACATCTCCGGCCTGTCGTTCCCGACCACTCCCGATGACCAATGGCGGATCTCCGCCTTCACCGTCGCCGCCCGGATGAGCGGCACCCATCTGACCGACCAGTGGCTGGAGACAGAACACTCGCGCTACGTCATATCAACCGTGATCTGAGGTTCAGCAGGGGCTGTTCCCGGCCGGGAAACGGAACATCGTGCGTGGGAAGGCGCCCACCAGGTTGTCCCAGAATCTGCCGGGGGTCATCGGGGCCCTGGCCGCGTCGAGTACGTCCCGGTAGGGGCCGGCGGCGAGTTCTTTTCTGATTCGGTCCACCTCGGCTCGCAGCCGCTCGTCCGGCAGCGGGGTGCCCGGGGCCATGTTGTCGGCCAGGATGTAGGCGTCCGGCAGCGGCTTCTCGTGGCCGACGCGCTGGCCGCAGGCCGGGCGCAGGTGGCTGCCGAGCGGGTTGGCCAGGCCGGGCCGGTCGATCACCAGCACGTCCAGCGGATACGCCGAGCCCAGCGTGCCCAGGACGCGGCCGGTCACGGCCAATGTGCGGGCCGATCGGCCCGCAGGGGCAGCGGCGGAAGGCCCGGCCGGTCGCGCCGCTGAGCGGGGCGGGGTCCGGGCCCGTGTACGCCTCGGCGGTGACCGGGTGCGGGTCGCGGGTGACCACGGTGTAGGCCACGTCGCCCCGGGCTCACCCAGGAGACCGCCGCCACGAGGTAAGTCCACGCGGTACTGGTGTTGGCCTCGACGCGCTCCCCGGCGTTGAAGACCGGCCCGTCGCCCGCGAGCAAACTGCCGGACCGTGCGCACCGCGATCAGCCCGTCATCGGCGATCCACCGGTTCTGCCACCCGGCGAAGGCCATCGCGCCCGCGGCCACCACCATGACGACCTGATTCCAGACCCGCACCCCACGGGACGTCCCGGCCGCCGTACCGGCCCGCGCGGCGAAACGAGCGATGCCACGGCATCCTCCATCACGGATCGCGTCGCAGCCACCCGCCGCCTCACCTCAAACGACAGCGCCGCCGTGCTGAGCGCGGCATATTGGCAACCCTCAGCACATCGCGATCTTCCCCGACGCCCCCACCGGGCGTTAGTCGAAGAGGTCGGCGGCCAGCCAGGCCAGGGCCATGGTGGGGGCGCCGATGTTGGCGGAGACTTGGAAGGGGAAGGCGGAGGCGTCCACAACGCGCAGGCCGTTGACGCCTCGGACGCGAAGTTCGGCGTCGAGGACGTCGTCGTCGGACGGGCCCATGGCGCAGGAGCCGACGGCGTGTGAGGACGATGTGCCGTGGCGACGCACGTAGTCGAGTGCGGGCTCGGGGAAGGAGAGCACGGCGCCGGTCGGGAAGTCCTCGGCCTCGATGACCTCGGCGAGCGGGGCCGTCCCGAGCAAGGCGCGGATGCGCCCGAGGATGCGGCTCGCGGCGCGCTGGTCGGTGCCGGTCTCTAGGAAGCGCGGGGCGATGACCGGCGACGACGGGCCGGCCATCGAGGAGTGGATCGTGCCGGTGGTCTCCGGCCGGGTCTGGTACAGGCCGATCAGCATGCCCGGATACCCGGCGGGCTGGAACCCGTCGGCGGCCGGGTCTATGGGGAACGGGACCACCGCACCGCACAGGTCGGGACGGGCCAGATGCGGTTCGGACTTGGTATGGAAGGTGATGTCGTATCCGGAGGTGCCGAGCAGCCCGTCGGCCCCCGGCTCGCCACCGGCCCCCAGGTCGTCCCGCCGAAACAGCGCGTGCAGCTCCGCGCCGACGCCCAGCTCGCGCCCGAATCGGACCTGGACCATCGCGATGCGCTGCTCGATGACCCGCTCGCCGACGTTGGGCGCGGCGGCCAGCACCTCGATGCCCAGGTCGCGCAGCAGATCGGGACGGCCGATGCCGGACCTTTCGAGCAGCAGCGGGGATTCCACGGCGCCACCGGCGATGATCACCTCCTTGCGGGCGCGGTATTCGACGGCGACGCCACCACGACGGCACGCCACCCCGACCGCGCGGCGGCCCGCGAACAGCACCCGTTCGGCACGGACCCCGGTCTCCAGGGTGACGCCGGCCCGCAGCGCGGGACGCAGGAAGGCGTCGGCCGCGCTGGTGCGCCGCCCGTGCCTGATGGTCGAGGGGGTGAAGCCGATGCGCTCGCCGTCGCCGTCGTTGACGTCCTCGACGTGCTCCCAGCCGAGCTTGCCGCCGGCCTCGAACAACCGGGCGGCCAGTTCGTCGGCCACACCCGGTACGGACACGCCGAGGGGCCCGCCGTCGCCACGGCTGGGCGAGGCACCCAGTTCGTGGTCCTCCATCGCCCGGTAGGCCGCCAGGAAGGAGTCCCACCCCCAGTGGCCGGAACCGGCGTGCCGGGCAAGGGCCTCGAAGTCGGCTTCGGCGCCACGGCTGTAGATCATCGCGTTGATCGTGGTACCGCCGCCCACCACCTTGCCACGGACCCAGTCGCCCGTGTCGCCGACGCCCGCGACCCGCACGGTCGGATACCTGTAGGCGTAGGCGTCGCCCCGCATGGTGAGGAAATGGCCCTTGGGCATCCGGTGCAGCGGATCGTCGTCCGGGGCCCCGGCCTCCAGCACCAGCACCCGGCCCGATCGGGCCAGCCGGTAGGCGAGGGTCGAGCCCCCCGCGCCGGACCCGACGATGATGTAGTCATATTCGGTTCCCATTCGCTCACTTTCCGTTAAGCAACGTGCCCGGTCCCGCCGGGCATGGCCCCACACCGGCACGATGCGGGGCGATGGTGGAAAGTTCGTTCGGCACCGAAATTTCGGGAAAACCCGTCTGTGCGACGGGCCGGTTGTTAGCGTCGCGGAGGGCGGCGAACGTTTCACGGACCCACCCACGGAGAGCTCTGTGCATCGCAGCACCACCCAGGCCACCCTCGACGCCCGGACAGACCTGGAACTGGTCCACCTGGGGCGCGGCGGCGACCTCACCGCCCTGGGCTACCTGCTCGAACGGCACCGCGCCCCCATGCTGGCCGTGGCGCTGGCCGTGCTCGACCGCCCGTCCGAGGCGGAGGACGCGGTTCAGGACGCCATGATCACGGCGCTGACCCGGATCGGCGACCTGCGCGACCTGTCGGCGGTCGGCCCCTGGCTGAAGATGATCGTCCGGAACCGCTGCCGGATGGAGCTGCGCGCGCGCCGCCCGATGCTCGGGGCCGACATGTCACACGCGCTCGCTGCCGCCGATCCGGCGCGGACGGCCGAGCGCCACGACGTCAACGACCGGGTGTGGCACGCGATGGAACGGCTCCCCCCGCCGCTGCGCCTGGTCACGATGCTGCGCTACTTCACCGACCTGAACACCTACGAGCAGATCGGCGCGGTGTGCGAGGTGCCGGTCGGCACGGTCCGCAGCCGGCTGAGCAAGGCCAGGGAACGGCTGTCGCGGGAGCTGCTGACCGCCGCCGACCCGGATCACGACGTGATGGCCCTGTCCAGGGCGCGGCTGCGGGAGGCGCGCACCGCCGTGGGCCTGGGGGCACAAGGCAGGTTCGGCGAGGTCCTGCGGGAGCTGTGGCATCCGGAGGTCGAGACCACCTGGGTCGACGGCAGCCGGACGCGAGGCCGCCCCCCGGTGCTCCAGGCGGTGGACGACGCGCTCGACGCGGGCATGCAGATCGGCGTCGGTGACGTGGTCGCCAGCCGGCAGATCGTGATCTGGGAGTTCAAGATCACCCACTCGGGCGACGACCCCGCCCACTGCCCGGTCCGGCCGTTCTGGCTGCAGTTCCTGGAAGGTGGGCGGGTGGAGCGTCTTCGCCGCTTCGCCGACCGGTCGTCCGCCGCGTAAGCCCGATCAGGGGCGGGTCTGGACGTTGAGCGACTTCAGGCGGGTGTAGGCGTCGATGCCGACCCTGGAGTGGCCGCTCGCGCCCCGGGCCTCGCCCCGGCCCTCGTTCATGTCGGGGGCGAAGTGGGTGTTGACGTTGACCGTGCCGCAGTCCAGGGCGTCCGCGACGCGGAAGGTGCGCTCCAGGTCGCGGGTGAAGATGGTCGCGTTGAGCCCGTACGGCGTGCCGTTGGCCAGCGCGATGGCCTCCTCCTCGGTCGAGAAGGGGGTGGCCGCCAGCACCGGGCCGAAGATCTCGTGCTGCTCCGCCTCGCTGCCCGGCCGTACCCGGCTGAGGACCGTCGGAGCCATGAACCGGCCGTCGCGCGACGCCGGAGCGCCGACCACCTCGCCGTCACCCGCCGCCACCGCCCGTGCCACGAAGCCGCGCACCCGCTCGGCGTGCTGGTCGGTGATCAGCGGGCCGATGAAGGTGTCGCGGCTCAGCGCGTCGCCGACCGGCAGCCCGGCCGCCGCCTCGGCCACGCCCTTGACGACGTCCTCGTACACCCGCTCGTCCACCAGCAGCCTGCTGCCCGCCGCGCAGACCTCGCCCATGTTCACGAAGGCGGCCATCATCGCCCAGCCCACCGCCTGCTCAAGGTCGGCGTCGGCGAAGACCACGACCGGGGACTTGCCGCCCAGTTCCAGGTTGACCGGGGTGAGGTTGCGCGCGGCCAGTTCCGACACGCGACGTCCGGTCGCGGTGCCGCCGGTCAGGCTGACCAGGTCCACCCGGGGGTCGGTGACGAGCCGCTCGCCCACGGTCTCGCCGGGGCCGAGCACGATGTTCAGCACCCCGGCGGGCAGGCCCGCGCGGGTGAGCATCCGGCCCAGCTCGACCAGCGTGATCACCGCCTCCTCCGGCGGCTTGGCCACGATCGAGCACCCGGCGGCCAGCGCGATCGCGATCCGCTGGCTGCCCGTCATCAGCGGCCCGTTCCACGGCAGCAGCTCGGCCACCACCCCGGCGGGCTCGCGCGTGCGCATGGTCAGCACCTCGGGGCCGCCGCCCGGCAGCAGCTCCGGCGGGTACGAGCTGCGCCGCACGTCACCGGTGGTGGTGCGGGCCAGCGCGGCGGCGTGGGAGAAGGCGTTGGCGGCCTCGTAGATGTCGTAGGTGACCGCCCCGCTCACCGCCTTGCCGGTGTCCAGCGCTTCCAAGGCGGCCAGGCGTCCGGCGTTCGCCCTGATCTCGGCCGCGACCGACTCCAGGAGCCGCGCCTTCAGGGTGCCGGGCATGCGCCACCACTCCCCGGCGTCATGGCTGCGCCGGGCGGCGGCGATCGCCGCGTCCACCTCGGCGGCGGTCGCCACGGCGTACGAGGCGGGCGTCTCCCCGGTGGACGGGTCGAGCACCGGGAGCACGTCGCCGTCCCCGGTCTCATTGCCATCGATGAGCTGCCGATAGGGATCGGAGTCCAGCCAGACCGGGTCGTAACGCATGTGGGAAGCCTTCCGATAAGCGAATCAGCGGGCATTGTGTTCCAGGCATGGACTATGCCTGACTTGTTGTGCTCCGGGGCAGATGACCCGATCGCCTGGTCAACCTAGCGTTCGATTGCATGGCGCTGATCCCGGATCTCCTGGTCACCGGCGGCGACGTCGTGACCATGAATCCCCGCCGCGAGGTACTCGTGGGCGGTGCCGTCGCCGTGTCCGGGGAAGTGATCCTCGCCGTCGGCGGTACGGCGGAGCTGCGCGCCCGCTGGCCGGAGACCCCCGAACTGGACGCCGCCGACTGCGTCGTCACCCCCGGGATGGTCAACGGGCACCAGCACCTCACCGGGGACCCGCTCGCCCGCGCCTGCATCCCCGACGACATCGACTCCCAGGAGTCGATCCACGGGTGGGCGGTGCCGCTGCACCAGGCCCACCTCCCCGAGGACGAGGAGCTGTCCGCGCTCCTCGCCTGCGTGGAGAACCTCCGCAACGGGGTCACCACGATCATCGAGGCCGGAACCGTGGCCGACGCCGACCGGGTGGCGGGCGCGATGACCCGCGCCGGGGTGCGCGGCACGGTCGGCACGTGGGGCTGGGACGCCGAAGGCGCCCCCCACGCCGCCCCGGCCGAAGAGGTGCTCGACCGCTTGTGGGCGGTGGTCGAGACCTACCCGGCGGGCGGCCTCGTCGAAGGCTGGGTCACCCTTGTTGGGCATGGCCTCGCCTCCGACGGGCTGCTCGCCGGCGCCGCCGACGTCGCCCGCCGTACCGGCGCCGGGATGACCATGCACATGTCGCCCGGACGCGCCGACGTGGACCACTACCTCGGCCGCTCCGGCCGCCGTCCACTCCGGCACCTCGCCGAGCTCGGCGTGCTCGGGCCGCACCTGCTGCTCGCGCACGCCGTCTGGGTGGACGACGACGAGGTCGAGGCGCTGCTCTCCTCCGGCACGGCCGTCGCCTACTGCCCCTGGGCGTACCTGCGCCTGGCCCAGGGCGTCACCCGTGCCGGACGGCACGCCGAGATCTTCACCCGGGGCGGCCGGGTCGCCCTGGGCTGCGACGCGGGCAACGCGGGCGACTCGGCCGACATCCTGCGCGCCGCCGCGCTCGCGGCCGGGCTCGCCAAGGACATGGCGATGGACCCCGGCGCGATCGGCGCGGCGGAGGCGATGGAGATGGCCACCATCCGGGGCGCCGAGGCGGTCGGGATGGGTGGGCGGATCGGCTCCGTCGAGGCGGGCAAGCTCGCCGACCTGGTGATACACGACGCCACCGGGCCCCAGTGGACCCCGAGGGGCGACGTCGCGCAGCAGCTCGTCTGGTCCACCGACGGCCGCTCGGTCAGGGACGTCCTGGTCGGCGGGCGGATCGTGGTCCGCGAGGGCCGCTGCACGACGGTGGACGAGCAGGCGCTACGAATCGAGGCACGAAAGGCGTCGGACCGTCTGCTCGAACGGGCGGGCGTCGCCGTACGCCGTCACTGGCCGCACGTGAGGAGTCATTGAATGAGAGTCGCCGTGGTCACCGCTCCCGAGGTCGTGGAGTTCCGCGAGGAGCCAGCGCCGACGGTCGGCCCCGACGAGGTCCTCGTGGAGGTGGGCGCCACCGGGCTGTGCACCATGGAGCGCCGCCTCTACCTGGGTGAGAAGCGGTTCTACCCGGTCGCGCCCGGCCACGAGGTCGCCGGGCGCGTGACCCGGGTGGGATCGGCGGCGGAGGGCCTGCCGGGGTCGCCGCGCGTCGGCGACACGGTGACGGTGGACCTGCTCAGCCGCTGCGGCACCTGCCACCCCTGCCGGCGCGGGCGGAGCGCGATGTGCAAGGGCCCGCAGGGCGGCAAGCTGTCGGACGGCACGGTCTCCTTCGGGGCGGGGCTGTCCGAGGCGGTCGTGGTGAAGGCCCGCCAGGCGTACGCCACGGGCGCGGCCCCGATCGAGCACGCGGCCATGGGCGAGCCGGTGGCGTGCGTGGTCCACTCGCTGCGCCTGGGCGGGCTGCGCGCCGGCGACCGGGTCGCGGTGATCGGCGCCGGTTACATGGGACGGCTGCACCTCGCGCTGGCCCGCGCCAAGGGCGCCGGTCCGGTCGGCGTCGTGGACGTCAGCGCGGAGCGCCTCATCGAGGCGGCGGACGCGGGCGCGGCCTGGACCGCCACCCCGCAGGACGCGGTGGACCGGGGCGGCAAGCAGGACCTGGTCTTCGTCACGGCGGGCGCGCCGGGCGCGCTGGAGACCGCGATCGCACTGTGCGACGACGGCGGCACCGTGGTCCTGTACGGGGCCTTCCCCAAGGAACTGCGCGCCGAGATCGACCCGGACGCCGTCCACCACCACGAGCTGTCCATCGTCGGCGCCTACAGCCAGGAGCCCGAGGACTGGCAGGAGTCGGCCGCCCTGATCGCCTCCGGCGTCCTCGCCCCCGCCCTCGACGCCCTGGTCACCGCCCGCTTCCCCCTCCCCGAGGTCACCGAAGCCCTCAAACTAGCCGCCACCACCCCCGTCTACCGCGTCCTCGTAGGCCCCTCATGACCCCGCGAGGGCGCGCCGACGCCTGGACTGAGGAGCGAAGGAGCCCGCGAGGGAAGGCGGCGGTGACCAGCGCCCGAGCCGCGCGAGCGGAGCGAGCGCAATGAGCACAGCGAGCACGGTGTTGGGGGTTGATGTCGGGTCGAATTCGGCTCGGGCGGTGGCGGTGGACCGGGATGGGCGGGTCGTGGCCACTGGGGGTGGGGAGTACGCCGGGGCGGAGGCTTGGGCCGAAGGACGGGCGGAGCCCGCCGCGTGGCTGGCGGCCGTGGTGGACGCGGTGCGGGAGACCGGGGTGCGGCCCGCCGCGATCTGCGTCGGCGGGCAGAGCCCGACGACCGTGCCCATGGACGGCAGTCCCGCCGTCACCGTGCTGCACCCCGCAGGGGCGACCCTCGGCTTCGAGCGGCAGCACTACGCCCAGCGCGAGTTCCTCGGCATCGACGGCGTCCTGCAGATCTACGACTGGATCATGAACAGGCTCGGCGCGACCATCCGCCAGTCCCGCTGGCCCGGCGACGTCACCCTGAACGGCTACGGCAGGCGCGCCGCCACCGGCCAGGTCATCGGGCACACCGACGGCGCGTTCGGCCTGCCCGCCGACATCCCCCTGGTCGCGGGCGCGCAGGACGCGTTCTTCGCCTTCTGGGCGGGCGGCGTGGACACCCCCGGCCGGGCCATGGACCCCGGCGGCCGGACCGGCGGCCTCGCCGTGGCGGTCGAGTGCCCGCAGGAGCGCGGCGCCGACGCCATGCGCAGCGCCGCGATCGGTGTGGACATCGTGGGCGGCCCGGTCAGCAGCCATGGCCTGATCATGGAGTGGCTGGCCGGGCTCACCGGCCGGCCGATCCCCGAACTGCTGGACCGCGCGGCCCTGATCCCGCCGGGCGCGGACGGCGTGCGCGTCCTGCCGTACCTGGAGGGCGAGCGGGCGCCGCGCTGGAACCGGGAGCTGCGCGCGGAGATCACCGGGCTCGGGTCGGGGCACGGCCCCGGCCACATCGCCCGGGCCGCGCTGGAGGGCACCGCGTACGGCCTGCGGCACATCGCCGAGTCGCTGCGGGTGCCCGGCCTGGACGTACTGGTCTGCGCGGGATCCCCCGCCCGGAGCGAGCTGTGGTGCCAGATCAAGGCGGACGTGCTCGACGTACCGGTGGAGGTCCCCGAGGAGACCGACCTGGCCGCCTACGGGGCGGCGCTGTCGGCGGGCGCGGGAGCCGGATGGTGGCCCGTCCCCGGCGACGCGAAGAGCGGGTCGTGGCCGCGTCCGGCGGGACGGGTGGTGAAACCGACCCCCCGCCAGGTCTACCGCGACGGCTACCGGCGCTTCGTCGAGTCCGGCGACGCCGCGGAACGGCGGTTGCGCCAGTTGGAAGCATCCAAGTGACCCCCAAGGAGTGACGCTGTGGCGAATACGCTCGTCTTCGTCGATCTGCCCACGCCGGACATCGAGGCCAGCACCACCTTCTACAAGGAGCTGTTCGGCTGGGAGATCAATGGCCGCCCGCAGGGCGTGTTCCACCAGATCCTCCCCGGTGACGGACCGGCGCTCGGTCTGTGGAGCGAGCGGGAGCAGGTGCCGGATCCCTCGCCGCGCGCCCCGCAGCCGCGTTCGGGTTTCCAGCCGCGCACGTACATCCTGGTGGACGGCCCGCCCGGCGAATATCTGAACCGTGCGGTGATCCTCGGGGCGACGGCGCTGTGGGAACAGAGTTACTGGGAAGAATTCGACGGCCATCACGCGTCGTTCCTGGACCCTTGGGGCAATCAGATCGTGATGTGGTGGAAGCCGACCCCCCGATGAGGGGGATGCGTGGATCTTTGGGCTGTGAGCACATGGAGGCCCCGGGCGGCGCGGACATAGCGTCCAGACATTCCTGGCCCAGGATGGGAGCCTTCGCTCGCCCTTCCACCGCGTGGGACCCCCGAGCACGCGACACGGAAGGGCACCACACATGATGAGGCCCATCAAGAGAATCGACCGAGGAGAGAAATGGCTCTGAGCAAGACGCTCACCGAAGCCCGCTGGACCCATGTCGCGCTGCCCACCAGCGACCTGGACAAGGCGATCGAGTTCTACACGACGCTGACCCCGCTGGTGGTGGTGGCGACGCACGAGGACAAGGACGGACGCAACGCCTGGCTGTCGAACGACAAGCAGGTCGAGACCCCGTTCGTGCTGGTCCTGGTGGAGTTCTACAAGGACAGCGGCAAGAAGCAGCCGCAGCTCACGCCGTTCGCGCACCTGGGCATCGAGGTGCCGAACCGCGAGGACGTGGACGCCATCGCGGCCAAGGGCCGGGAGATGGGCTGCCTGCACTGGGAGCCCATGCAGATCCCGCCGCCGGTGGGTTACGTCTGCGCGCTCACCGACCCCGACGGCAACGTGATCGAGATCTCCCACGACCAGCAGGTCTTCGAAGAGGTCCGCACGCTCTGGGGTGAATGACGGCTTGGGCGATCCAAGCCGGGACCCGGCCGCCGGCGCGTTCTCGACCAGGCGAGCGGTCGAGCGCTACATCGGGGCGCTCAACCGTCATGACCGTGACGAGATCGCGGCCTGTGTCACGCCCGGATTCCACAACGAGCACACCTCGGCCGCGGGCGTCAGCGTGCGCGGCAGGGACGCCTACCGGGAGCGGCTGGCGTCGTTCCTCGCCGGTTTCGAGGACCTGCGCTACGAGGTCGAGGACCTGCTCGTGGACGGCGACCGGGCGGCCGTGCCGTACCGGATGACCTTCAGGTACGGCGGGACGCCGGTCTCGATCCGCGGCATGTTCCGCTTCCGCGTGTCGGACGGGCTGATCGATCACCGGGTCGACTACTGGGACGGCGCCGAGTTCGAGCGTCAGACCGGAAAACGTTAGTCGTTGAAAGGAAGCACAGTGCAGTACTCATCCGCCGTGGGGGCGGGCAAGCTGCGACGAATGCGCCGGATGTTCGGCGCGGACGGCCGCAGCGTCTTCGTCGCGATCGACCACGCCGCCTACATGGGCGAAGGGCCGCCGCTGGGCGAGCCGATGCGGGAGATCGCGGCGGGCCGGCCCGACGCGGTGCTGGCCACCTGGCACCTGGCCCGCTCCTACGCCGGTGACTTCGGGTCGTCCGGGCTCGTGCTGCGGGTGGACGGCGGCTCGTCCGAGGTCGGCGAGATGCCGACGGACGACACGAGCGCGATCCTCTATCAGGCGGAGCAGGCGCTGAGGATCGGCGCGGACTGCCTGGTCGTGCTGGCGTTCCCCGGCGCGCCCGACGAGGAGAAGTCGCTGGTCCGGCTGGCCAGGCTCTGCGCGGAGGCGGAGACGCTGGGGCTGCCGGTGATGGCGGAGATGATCCCTGGCGGCTGGGGTCGCGCGGTGCCGTGGACGGTCGAGAACGTCGCCCGCGCCGCCCGCATCGGCGCCGAGCTGGGCGCGGACATCATCAAGACGCTGTGCCCCGGGCCGCCCGAGGAGTTCGCCGCGGTGGCCGAGGCGTGCCCGGTCCCGCTGGTCGCACTGGGCGGGCCGAAGATGAAGACCGAGGACGACGTCGTGGCGGTGGCCAGGGGCGTCGTGGAGGCGGGCGCGGCGGGGGTCGCGTTCGGCCGCAACGTGTGGGGCTCGGAGAAGCCCCGGCAGCTCGTGGAGCGCCTGCGCGAGGCGGTCCACGGCACCGGACCGCTGTGACCTGATCGAGGTTCCGGCCGACGGGGCGATCCGCACCTGTTCGCCCCGCCGGGCACGGCCGATCGGCACAGCGGTTCGACATGGGTGACCGGCTAGATGAGGTGATTATTCGTGGTTCCCCCGACCACCGCGATCGCAGACGTGCTCCAGCTACGGGGGCTGTCGGGCTGGCTCAGCCCGCCGCTCCGGCCCATGTACCGCTCCCAGGGGGTCCTGGGGACCGCCAGGACGGTCCGGCTGGCGAGCGGGCCGGGCGACGACGGCCTGATGCCCCTGCATCGGCTCCTGGACGAGGACCTCGACGGGCGGGTGCTCGTGATCGCCGGGGGTCAGGTGACGACCGGTGCGCTGTGGGGTGAGATCCTCACCCGCGCCGCGCTGGCCAGCGGCGCGTTCGGCGTCCTGGTGGAGGGCGGCGTGCGCGACGCGGACGCCTTCCGCGACCTGGACCTGCCGGTGTGGGCGCTGCACGAGGCCACCGCGAGCGCGGGCGACGACGTGCACGTGGCCGCCGTGGGCGAGCCGGTGGAGATCGCGGGCGTCCGGATCGACGACGGCACCGCCGTGGTGATGGACTGGAACGGCGTCGTGGCGCTGCCCACCACCGAGGTGCTGGGCGACGCGCTCGCCTACGCGGACGCCGAGGAGGACGTGGTGATCGCGTTGCGCGACGGCTCCACACTGGAAGAGGCATATCAATACAAGGCGGACATGGTGGCCAAGCTCCGGCGCACCCCCACGACCTCCTCCTAGGACGTCGGGACGGCACGCGCGCACGACGGCGTGGGCGGCGGGAGAGCGTTCTTTCCTGACCTGCCGCCGCACACCTGTCGCCTGGTGTAGCCTCACTCCGATCTAGACACGCACATGATTACAAACGGGGCATAACCCCGGCGCTTTCGGGACGTGGTCGTATGGACAGGCCAATCCGGACGAGGATCGTCATCCTGCTCCTGGTTCCGCTTGCGTCTTTGGTCGCCCTGTGGGCGTTCGCCGTCGGGCTCACCGGTGGTGACGGCGCGCGCCTCATGGAGATCAGCGCGCTGGCCGACTCCGTGGCGGACCCATCCGAGCAGGTCGTCATAGAACTCCAGCGGGAACGGCTGGCGTCGGTGAAGCTGCTGCGCGCGCCGCACGAGGGCGACGTGGAGCCGTCCGACCGCGAGGGCCGCGCCGAGCTGAACCGGCAGCGCCAGACCACCGACTCCGTCGTGGCCGCCTTCCGCGCCCGCGCCGCCTCGCCGGAGACCGGCTCCGCCGTCCCCGCCGCGATGCGCCCGCACCTGGATCGGCTGCTCCAGGGCCTGAGCCGGCTGCCCGCGCTGCGCGTCAAGGTGGACGGCGGCGGCGCCGACGCCCTGTCGGTGATCCAGGGCTACAGCGGAACGATCACCAACGTCTACCGCATGTACGACTCGATGGTGCTGGTCCCCGACTTCACGATGTACCAGCAGGGCCGCGCCGTCAGCGCGCTCGGCGAGGTCAAGGAGATCCTCGCCAGGGAGCGGGCGCTGATCACCGGCGTCGCGCTGGCCGGGCGGATGACCTCCGCCGAACGGCTCGCTTTCCGCGAGATGGTCGCCACCCGCCGCTTCCTGCACAGTTGGGCGCTCGCCGACCTCGGCGCCGAGCTGAGCGCCCCGCACCAGCGGCTCGCGGCCTCCCCCGTCTACACCCGATTCGCGACGATCGAGGACCGCATCAAGTCGGCCGCGCCCGGCCTCGCCCTGTCCGCGCAGGAGGCCGGTTCGTGGGTGGCCGGCGCCAACGCGCTCTGGACCGCCGTCGAGCGCAACCAGGCGCGAACCGCGCAGCTTCTCGTGGGCAAGGTCGATCCCGCCGCCAACGAGATCATCGTGCAGATCGCCGTGGCGGGCGGCATCGGCCTGCTCGCCGTGGCCGTCTCGGTGCTGATCTCCGCCCGCTTCGGCGGACGGCTGGTCAGGGAGCTGGCCCAACTCCGCGACGCCGCGCGCGAGCTGGCCGACGTGCGGCTGCGCGGCCTGGTCGAGCGCCTGCGCTCCGGCGACCCCGATCCCAAGACCCCAGAGCCGCTCACCACCGGCGGCCACACCGCCGAGATCGACGGCATCGCCCGCGCCTTCACCTCCGTGCAGCGGACCGCCGTGGACGCCGCGGTCGAGCAGGCCACCCTGCGCGGCGCGATCAGCAAGATCTTCGTCAACCTGGCCAGGCGCAACCAGGCGCTGCTGCACCGCCAGCTCGCCCACCTGGACGGCATGCAGCGCAAGACCGAGGACCCCGAGGTGCTCGGCGACCTGTTCCGCCTGGACCACCTGACCACCCGGATGCGCAGGCACGCCGAGAACCTGATCATCCTGTCCGGCGAGGTGCCCGGCCGGGGCTGGAGCCGCCCGATCCCGATCATGGACGTGCTGCGCGCCGCCGTCGCCGAGGTCGAAGGCTACGCCCGCGTGCACATCCTGCCCGCGCCGAACGGCGCGCTGGCGGGCCAGGCGGTCGCCGACACCATCCACCTCATCGCCGAGCTCGTGGAGAACGCCACCCTGTACTCCCCGCCGCAGACCAACGTGCAGGTCCGCAGCGAGCCGGGCGTGGGCGTGCTGCTGGTGCACATCGAGGACCGCGGGCTCGGGCTGCCCCCCTCGCAGCTCGACTCGGTCAACCGGAAGCTGGCCAGCGGCCAGGACTTCGACCTGGCCGACACCGAGCACCTGGGGCTGTTCGTGGTCGCGCGGCTCGCCGTGCGGCACGGCATCGGGGTATCCCTGGCGCCCTCGGCGTACGGGGGGATCACCGCGACCGTGAGCATCCCGGCCGTGCTCGTCGTTCCGCAGACGGCCCCGGCCCTGCACTCCGCCGACACCGGCGTGCAGTAACCGCCGGTCAGGTCAGCGGGGTGAACGGGTCGGGGAAGTGCGCGGTGGCGATCACGCCGCCCTCCACCCTGAGCGCGTCCAGGATCGCCTTGCGCACGGCCGTCGCGGCCGGTTCGTCGTCGTCGTAGACGTACCCCACGCCGGGGTCGGCGAGCTGCACCGGATGGTGCAGCAGGTCGCCGGTCATGGCCAGCTCGCCCACCCGGACGATCTGGTGGCCCGGAGTGTGGCCCGGGGTGGCCACCACGCGCACGCCGGGGACGACCTCGGCGTCGCCGTCCACGACGTGCAGCAGGTCGCGCAGCGGGTCCAGGACCTCGGTGCGGACCGGGCCGCCCTCCTTCTCCACCGCCGCCACCTCGGCCCGCTGCACCAGGTGCCGGGCGTTCGGGAACACCGGCCGCCCGTCCGCCGTCGCGCCGCTCACGTGATCGCTGTGCAGGTGCGTCAGGACCACCACGTCCACGTCCTCGGGGCGGACCCCGGCCGCGGCCAGCTCGTCCGGCAGCCGGCCGGGCACCGGCGCCCACGACGAGGCCGGGGAGCCGGTCCCGCCGATCCCCGCGTCCACCAGGATCGTCCGCCCCTGCGGGTCGCGCAGCAGGTAGCAGTGGAAGTGCAGGACCCACGGGTCCTCGGCGAAGTCGGCGGCGGCGCTGCCCGGGAACATCTCGGTCAGCGGACGGCGCAGCAGCGGCCCCATCGGCCCGACGGCGTCGCACAGCACCGCGATCTCGACCCCCGCCACGGTCCTGCCCTGGTGTCTCATGCGAATCACCCTATGCGGCGCCTTCGGGCGGCAGCGCGACGCGCACGGTCAGGCCCCCCTCCGGGTTGGCGGTGGCCGTTATGGCGGCGCGGTGCGCGCGGGCGATGGCCGCCACGATGGACAGGCCCAACCCCACGCCCTGCCCGGTGCCCACCCGGTCGGCGTGCAGGCGCCGGAACGGCTGGAACAGCTCCGCGACCCGGTCCGGGTCCACCTTCGGCCCGGTGTTGCTCACCGACAGGCCCTCGTCCGTCAGCCGCACCTCCACCCGGCCGCCGGGCAGGTTGTAGCGGACGGCGTTCTGCAGCAGGTTGTCCACGAGCCGGGTGAGCAGCACCTCGTCGCCGTCGACGACCACCGGCGTCAGGTCGAGGTCCAGGCGAACGCCGGAATCCTCGTAGGCCGGGGCGGCACGCCGGACGACTGCGGCCAGGTCCACCGCCTCCCAGTCCTCCAAGGCGCGTTCCCCCTGGGCGAGCGCGAGCAGCCCGTCGATCAGCCGCTCGGACCGCTCGGTGTTGCGCAGCAGCTCGGCGCGCATCTCGGCGACCCGCTCCGGCGACGGGTCGGCCAGGCCGAACTCGATCACCGCCCGCTGCACGGCCAGCGGCGTGCGCAGTTCGTGCGAGGCGTTGGCGACGAACCTCCGCTGGTCGTCGGCCGAGCGGGCGAGCCGCTCCAGCATGGCGTCGAAGGTGTCGGCGAGTTCCTTCAGCTCGTCGCGGGGGCCCTTCATGTTGATCCGCTCGCCGAGGTTGGACAGCGACAGCCGCCGTGCCGTACCGGTGATCTGGTGGACCGGCCGCAGCGCCCGGCCCGACAGCCACCAGCACAGCGCGAACGCCACCACGCCCATGATCACGATCGAGATCAGCGTGATCCGCCACTGCGAGCTGACGACGTCGGACCGGACGGCCCGCACGAGGTCCTCGCCGGTGTCCACCTTGATCTTGCGCTCACCGGGCGGCGCCAGGGCGTCCGGATCCTCCTGGAACCGCATCGGGCCGTCCTGGCGGGCGCCCGTCCAGATGTTGACGCTGCCGTCGAAGGCCCGCTCGACCATGAGGCCCGCGACCACCAGCACCGCCGTGGAGGTGACCAGGAACAGCCCGCCGAACGCCAGCGTCAGCCGGGTACGGACGGTCGCCCGGATCACAGCGCGTACCCGCCGGGCGCGGTCCTGATCAGCGGCGGATCGCCGAGCTTGACCCGCAGCTTGCTCACGGTCACCTTGACCACCGTGCTGAACGGGTCGGCGTGCTCGTCCCACGCGCGTTCCAGCAGCTCCTCGGTGGTGACGACGGCGCCCTTGGCGCGCATCAGGACCGCGAGCACCGCGTACTCCTTGCGGGACAGCGGCAGGTAGACGCCGTCGCGGAACGCCTGCCGGTGCGGCGCGTCGAGCACCACTCCGCACCGTTCGAGCACCGGCGGGAGCCGGGTCGCCGCGCGCCGTCCGAGGGCCAGGATCCGCGCCACCAGCTCCGCCGCCGCGAAGGGCTTCGTGAGGTAGTCGTCCGCGCCCAGGCCCAGCCCCGCGACCCGGTCGCCGACGGTGACCGCCGCCGTCAGCATCAGCACCCGCACCCGCGCCTCCCGCTCGGCCAGCCGGCGGCAGATCTCGTCGCCGTGCACCACAGGCAGGTCGCGGTCCAGGACCAGCACGTCATAGTCGTTGACGGCCAGCCGTTCCAGGGCGGCTCCGCCGTCGTACACCACGTCCACCGCCATCGATTCGCGCCGAAGGCCCTCACCGACGAGGTCCGCGAGGACCCGCTCGTCCTCGGCCACCAGTACCCGCATCCCTCCTGAGTAGCACGGCCCCGGTGAAACCCCGGTTAACGATCGCGGTCACCGGGCGGAAACCGGGTCAGGTCCAGTCTCGGCAGCCATGAAGAACCTGTTGGCCGCGGCGCTGATGGTCGCCGCCCTCGCCGGAAGCGCCGGATGTGCCGCCCAGGCGCCGACCGGCACCAAGCAGCAGGGCCTGGACCCCGACAAGGCGGTCAAGTTCGTCAACTGCATGCGCGAGCAGGGCCTGACCTTCACCTACGAGGAGGGCGAGGGCCTGTTCCTGCAGGGCGAGAAGCCCGAGAAGAGCAAGCTCCAGGCCGCCGAGAAGGCGTGCGCGAAGTTCGATCCGGCGCCGCCGGGACCCTCGGTGGGCACCGAAGAATGGGACAACATGCTCAAACTGGCGCAGTGCCTCCGGCAGCACGGCCTCAAGGTGCCGGAACCGCAGCCCGGCGATTCGAGCGTCTCCATGCCGCAGGGCGACGACCCGGCGATCCGCACCGCGCAGCGGGACTGCGCGCGATACCTGCCGGCGAACACCAAGCGGCACCCGGAGTAGCCGCCGATGCGCCGATCGATCACCACGGCGGCCGTGCTGCTCGCCGCCCTCGGCGGCGGCGCGGTGACCGCCTGGCTGTGGAACGGCCCGGCCGCCACGCCCGCCGTCAACGCCGCCGCACTGCCCACCGCCGCCGTCGTCCGCACCGACCTGGCCGACCGCACGGAGGTGGACGGCACCCTCGGCTACGCCGGTTCCCACACCGTGACCGCCGACGCCCGGGGCCGCATCACCCGGCTGCCGAAGGAGGGCGCGGTCATCAGGCGCGGCCGGGCCGTCTTCGACGTGGACGGCGAGCACGTCCCCCTGTTCTACGGGTCCGCGCCGCTGTGGCGGTCGCTGTCCCTCGGCGTCGCCAAGGGGGCCGACGTCGAGATCCTCAAACGCAACCTGAAGGCGCTCGGCCACGGGGACGGCATGACGATCGACCGCTCCTTCGACTGGCGGCTGCGCGACGCCGTCCTCTCCTGGCAGCGGGACCTGGGCGTGCCACGGACCGGCCTGGTCGCCCCCGGCGACGTCGTGGTGCTGCCCGGGGCGATCCGCGTCGCCAAGCTCAGGACGAGCCCCGGCGCGCCCGCGGCGGGCGTGGTGCTCACCGCCACCGGGACCGCCCGGCAGGTCGAGGTGAAGGTGCCGGTCAGCGCGCAGCACCTGGTCGAGCGGAAGGACCGGGTGACCGTCCGCCTGCCGGGCGAGGTGAAGACCACCGGCCGGGTCGTGTCGGTCGGCTCGGTCGCCACCGCGACCTCCACGTCGCAGACCGGCGAGGGCACCGAGAGCGCCACCGTCACCGTGCGGATCGTGCTGGACAGGCCGCGCGCCGCCGGACGCCTGGACGGCGCGCCGGTGACGGTCGGCTTCGCCGCCAAGGTGCGCAGGAACGTGCTCGCCGTACCGGTCGGCGCGCTGCTGGCCACGCCCGGCGGCGGCTACCGGGTGAAGGTCGTGGACGCGGGGGGCGGGGTGCGGGACGTCCCGGTCGAACTCGGCATCTTCGCCGAGGGGAAGGTCGAGGTCGAGGGCGACCTGACCGAGGGGGCGAACGTGCAGGTGCCCAAGCCATGAGCCCGGTGGTGGAGGTGGCGAACGTCACCAAGGAGTACCCGGGGGGCGTGGCCGCGCTGCGTGACGTGTCGCTGACGGTCGCGGCGGGCGAGTCGCTGGCCATCGTCGGGCCGTCCGGCTCCGGCAAGTCCACCCTGCTCAACCTGATGGGCACCCTGGATAGGCCGACCAGCGGGGTGGTCCGCGTGCACGGCCACGACGTGGCCGCGCTCCCGGACGTGCGGCTGGCCGCCGTCCGCGCCCGCTGGGTGCGGTTCATCTTCCAGCAGTTCTTCCTCACCCGGCACCTGAGCGCGCTCGACAACGTCGCCACCGGCCTGCTCTACCACGGCGTGCCGCACCGCGAACGCCGCCGCCGCGCGGCCGAGGCGCTGGAGCGCGTCGGCCTGGGCCACCGGCTGGGCCACCGCCCCGGCGAGCTGTCCGGGGGCGAGCAGCAGCGCGTCGCCATCGCCCGCGCGATCGTCGGCGAACCCGCCCTGCTGCTGGCCGACGAGCCCACCGGCAACCTGGACCAGACCTCCGGTGCGGAGATCATGCGCGTCCTCACCGGCCTGGGCACCGCCGTGGTCATCATCACCCACGACGCCTCCGTGGCCGCGGCCCTCCCCCGCCGCCTGGAGATCCTCGACGGCCGGGTCCGGATGGACACGGGGGTGCCCGCATGATCCCGCTGCCCGCCCCCGTGCGGCTGCGTCCCGCCGATCTGGTGCTCGCGGGCCTGGCCGGGCTGCGCGGCAGGCCGTTGCGGGCCGCGCTGTCCGCGCTCGGCATCGCCATCGGGATCGCCGCCATGGTGGCCGTGCTCGGCATCGGCACCGTCAGCGCGGCCGGGCTGATGGCGCAGATCGAACGGCTCGGCACCAACCTGCTGACGGTCACCCCTGGCAAGTCGCTCGAAGGCGAGGCCGCCAAGCTGCCGCTGACCGCCGTGGGCATGGTCCGTCGCGTCCCGGGCGTCGAGTCGGTCACCGCCACCGGCCGGTTGCCCGGCGCGACCGTGCGCCGCACCGACCGGGCCGACCCTTCGGGCATGGCGGAGGCGAACGGCGTCATCGTCGAGGCGGCCCGCGCCGACCTGCTGGAGACGCTCGGCGCCACGGTCAGGTCCGGGGCCTTCCTCAACCCGGCCACCGAGCGCTACCCGGCGGTGGTGCTCGGCTCGGTGGCCGCCGAACGGCTCGGCGTCGCCCGGGCAGGACCCGACGAGCAGGTCTTCATCGCGGGCCGCTGGTTCACCGTGGTCGGCATCTTGGAGGAGACCGGCCTGGCCCCGAGGATCGACCGGGCCGCGCTGATCGGCTGGACCTACGCCGCCGCGCTCGGCTTCGACGGCCACCCCAGCATGATCTACGAGCGGTCCAGCGAGGAGGCGGTCACCGCCGTGTCAGAGGTCCTGGCGGCCACCGTCCATCCCGAGCATCCGACCGAGGTCGATGTGAGCAGGCCGTCCGACGCGCTGATGGTCCAGCTCACGGCGGCGTCCGCGTTCGACTCGCTGCTGCTGGGGCTGGGGGCCGTGGCGTTGCTGGTGGGGGCCGTCGGCATCGCCAACATCATGATCATCTCAGTGCTGGAGCGCCGCCAGGAGATCGGGCTGCGCCGTTCCCTCGGCGCCACCCGGCGGCAGATCCGCCTGCAGTTCCTCACCGAGTCGGTGGCCGTCTCCGCGCTGGGCGGGGCGGCGGGCGTGATCGTCGGGCTCGCCGTGACGCTGGGCTTCGCCGTGCTGCGGGGGTGGCCGCCGGTGCTGCCGGGGACGGCCATCGCGGGGGGCGTGCTGCTCGCCGTCCTGATCGGGGCCCTGGCCGGGCTCTACCCGGCGCGCCGCGCCGCCCGCCTCTCCCCCACCGAGGCCCTCACCACCACCTGACCTACCGGGCTTTCCGGCCGGCCGTCATGGCACCGGCCGTCCACAACCTCAAGAAAGGGACATCCTGATGAGTCAACAACGCCCTGATCACCAGCCTCGGCACGAGAGCCCGACCGGGCATGGACCGACCATGCCCACCGAGCCCGCCAGAACGGCGCCCCGCAGCCGACGGCGAACCACCCCGGGCGGGACTGATGGGATGGCGGCCTCTGGACAGGGGCGAACCGCCCCCGCCGGGTGTTACGAGACCGCCGCGGGCGCACGTGGCCGGGCCGCGGCCCCGCGGCGTGGCCGGGCGGTGGGCGCCGGGGTGCTGGCCTTCGCGGCCGTCGGGTGCCTGCTGGCGCCGCCGTCCGCCGCCGCTTCGGCTGCGGGACCGCCCTCGCCCGTCCCCTCCCCGGCAGTATCCCCGCCGCCCTCCCCCACGCCGACGGCCACGCCCCGGACCCCGGTGCTGCCCGCACCGACCGGCCCCTATCAGGTAGGGGCCACCGACCTCTACCTGAAGGACACCTCGCGGCCCGACCCCTGGGTGCCCGAGGTCAAGGCGCGGGAGCTGATGGCCACCGTCTGGTACCCGGCGAGCCGGAAAGCGCGCGGCCCGAAGCTCCCGTACCTGACGCCGAAGGAGTCCGAGCTGCACCTGAAGGGCGCGCGGATCAGCGGCGTGCCGTACGACATCCTGAGCGGCACCCGGACGCACGCGATCAAGGACGCCGCCCCCGTCGCCGGGCACGAGGGCCGGCTGCCGCTCGTGGTGCTGTCCCCCGGCTTCACCAAGCCCCGCCGGACGCTCACCGGCCTGGCCGAGGAACTGGCCAGCCGTGGTCACATCGTGGTCGGCGTCGACCACACCTACGAGAGCTACGCCACGACCTTCCCCGACGGCCGGGTCGCCACGTGCGTGGCCTGCGAGACCGACGAGCAGCCGGACCACGGCCCGAAGACCGTCGCCATCCGGGCGGCCGACGTCTCCTTCGTACTCGACGAACTCACCGGGAAGCAGCCCAGGTGGCCGGGCGCCGCGCTGATCGACCGGTCGCGGATCGCCATGGTGGGCCAGTCGCTGGGCGGCGCGAGCGCGGTCGCGGCCATGCTCGGCGACTCCCGGGTACGCGCCGGGATCGACATGGACGGCACGACCTACGCCCCGATCCCGCCGGGCGCCCTGTCCCGGCCGTTCATGCTGCTGGGCAACCAGGAACGGCACAGCCCCGGCTCCCGCGACGTGTCCTGGGACCGCGACTGGCGGCTCATGACCGGCTGGAAGCGCTGGCTCGTGATGTCCGGCGCGGTCCACCAGTCCTTCACCGACGTCCCGATCCTGCTTGAGGCCCTGGGCCTCGACTCCGGTGCCGAGGTGACCGGGACCCGCTCCCTCGAACTCACCCGCAGATATGTCCGCGCCTTCCTCGACCGGCACCTGCGCGGCAAGCGGTCACCCCTGCTGGACGAGCCGTCGTCCCGCTACCCCGAGATGAAGATCTGCGCCCCCGAGACGGGAAGCTGCCGCTGACCCACCGCCTGAACCGCCCCCGGCAGCTGGGAACGCGCCGGGGGCGCGCCGCGCGACCGTCCCCTCCCGCGCGCGTGGGAGAGCCCCCGGGGCTACGGGGCGGAGGTGAGCGGGCGCAGGACGAGGGCGATCCGGCTGTCCGCCGGGATGTACCCGAAATAACGGGAGTCGTAGGACTCTGCTGAGTTGTCCCCCAGTACGGCCAGGCGGCCCTCCGGCACCTCGGTCTCCGGCACGTCCGCGAGCGCGGGCACCTGATCCCGGGGCACGGGATCTCCCGGTGCCGCGACGACCCGCTTCACCGTCCAGCCCGGACGTGGGCCACGCCGCGTCGGCTTCGGCGGCGAGAAGACGACGACCTGCCCGCGGCGCAGCCGGTCAGGCGTCGTTCTGCGGGCCAGCAACCGATCGTGGGACCGGTACGTCGGCTCCATGCTGCTCCCCGACACGGTGACCACGAGGTAGCGGCTCCGCAGGAACGACAGGACCGCCGCGCCGGCCGCCACCACGCCCCCGATCAGGATCAGCACGATCATCCCGCCTCCCGTTCCGGCACCGCCGCGTAGCCCGCCGCTTGCAGCGTGAACAGCCGCGCGTACGTGCCCCCAGCGTCGAGCAGTTCCTCGTGGGTGCCCTGCTCGGACACCTGCCCCTGGTCGAGCACCACGATCGTGTCGGCGTCGCGCACCGCGCCGAGGCGGTGCGAGATCAGCAGGCTGGTCCGGCCCTCCCGGGTGCGGCGGAGCCGGGTGTGGATATCGTGCTCGGCCTCCGGGTCGAGACCGGCGCTCGGCTCGTCGAGGATCATCAGGTCTCTTCCCTCCCGCAGGGAGGCCCGCGCGAGGGCCACTCGCTGCCACTGCCCGCCGGAGAGCAGCACCCCTGTCTCCTGGTCGTCGCCGTCGCTGCCGCCGAAGAAGGTACGGCTGAGCAGCGTGTCGTAGCCGCGCGGCAGCCGGGTCAGGTCCTCGTGCACGCCGGCGGTCATCGCACCGGCGGCGATCCGGGACGCGTCGCCGAGGAACCGCAGGTCGCCGACCGCGATGTTCTCGGCGGCGGTCAGGTCGTAGGCCATGAAGTCCTGGAACACCGCGCCGATCCGCTCGCGCAGCCGTTCCGGCGAGACATCGCGGATGTCCACGCCGTCCCACAGGATGGCGCCGCGCGTGGGGTCGTACATCCGGCAGATCAGCTTGACCAGGGTGCTCTTGCCCGCGCCGTTCCGGCCGACCAGGGCGAGGGAGCGCCCGCAGGGAATGAACAGCCGCACGCCGCGCAGGGTCCAGGGATGCTCGTCGCTGTAGCGGAACCAGACGTCGCGCAGTTCGATGCCGTGCCGGAGGGCGGGCAGCGGGGCCGGTTCCGGCGGCACCGGCAGATCGGGCTCGGCCCGCAGTACCGCGCTGTAGTGCGAGAACGTGACGAGCTGCAGGTGCGCGACCGTCAGGGAGGTCACCACCCCATCGAGCCCGGTGCGCACGCTCGCCACCGCCGCCACGAACATCGCCACGTCGCCCACGCTGACCTGGCCCGCGCTCGCGGTGAGGACGATCCAGACCAGGCCGCCGCCCGAGACCACGGCCGACAGCAGCGCCAACAGGGACTGCACGATGAGGTCGCGCCGGTCGCGGGCGCGCCGTACGGCGTTGGCCCCGGCCAGTTCGGTGTTCATGCGCTCGCGCAGGAACCCGCCGAGCGCGAACAGCCTGACCTCTTTGGCCGCCTCTCCCGAGGCCAGCAGCTCGCCGAAGAAGATCCGCCGCCGCTCCGAGGGGCTGAGCCGCCACATCATCCCCGCCCGGTGGCGGGCCAGGCGCAGTTCGGCGAGCACCTCGGGGATCACGCAGATCAGCAGGACGCCGGTGAACACCGGGCTGATCAGGGCGAGCGAGTGCACGAACGCGCCCAGGGTCAGCACGGCCCTGGTGAGCCCGGCCACCGCTTCGACGATCTGGCCGGTGGACTCCGTGGCGGTCCTGGCGAAACGCAACCGGTCGAGGTACGACGGGTCCTCGAACCTGCGCAGGCCCTGGAAGCGGTTGATGGCCGCGAACAGGTGGTCCTGGGCGTGCAGCGCGACCCGGCGATCCAGCTCGGCCAGCAGGTATCTGGACAGTTGCGGCACCACTGCCGAGACCAGGCCGACGACGGCGAGCCCCGCCGCGAGCCCGATCACCGCCATGGCCGGGCCGGGCGCGGTGAGGCGGTCCAGGGTCAGCTTGGTGAACCACGCGACGAACACGGGCACGGCCGAGGCCGCCAGCGTGACGAGGAGGTGGACGGCGAGCTGCCGGGGCGCGGCGCGGGCCGCGAGGGCGAGCGCCCGTGCGGTCTCTCGCGCCGCGTCCCGGCCGAGCCTGGGCGCGAACGTCACGCCCGGCCCCCGCCTGCCCGTCCCGTACCCGGCACGCCTTCGAGGTGTGTCATGACCGGGCCGCCGCGAGCGGTAGATCGTCCAGGGCGATCTCCGCGGCGCGGATCACGCCGCCAGCGTCGATCAGGCAGAACGCGGGAAAGATCGAGACGTTCAGGGCGCGGCCGAGCGAGCCCTGGGTGATTTCGAGCACGACCGGCCCGACCGCCTCCAGCTCGGCCAGCATGGCATCGGTCGTCTCGTGGCCCTCCTCGGCCTGGAGCAGGACCAGGACACCGGAACCGTGCGTGTTCTTGGCGTACTCGACGAAGGAGGGCAGCCGCTCGCGGCACGTCTCGCAGTGGTTGGTGAACACCGCGACCACGGTGGGGCCGGTGAAGAAGTCGCGCGTGATGGTCTGCCCGGCCGTCGTGACGGCCTCGAACTCGGACACCGTCGAACCCGGCCGAGGCAGCGCGGCGCGGACCGTGTCCGCGCCGACGCCGCCGTTGAGCAGGAATTCCAGGTGACCGGTGTGCTCGCGCAGGCGTCGGATCACCCCGAACGTCAGCACCAGGTCGAAGAGGCACAACACGGCGAGGAGAACCATCGCCGCAACGAGAACAGTCACTGACTTCTCCTTCTCAGCGCCGCCGATCCACAGTGGCCGGGGATGGGGCGAACAACTCGATCAGGGCGTCGAATTGGGTCACGAGCAGGGCCACCATGGCCGCGAATCCGGCGGCCAGCGCGAGCCCCGCCCATGAGGCACCGGCCCACACGCTGTAGGCCCAGCCCGGCGGCGACGCGGCGGCACCGGTCGCGGCCACCGCGAGCAGCAGCACGTTGCGGGCGATGTGCCGGGGACCGAGCGGGGTGGCCGACGCACCGAAGCAACGGCACGGCGCCCGTTCTCCGCGCCGCAGGGCGGCGGCGACCGCGACCGTGAACACCAGGGCGAGCGCCGCGGCGAGCACGAGCCCGGC
Organism: Spongiactinospora sp. TRM90649; assembly: GCF_029382225.1. Lineage (GTDB taxonomy): Bacteria > Actinomycetota > Actinomycetes > Streptosporangiales > Streptosporangiaceae > Spongiactinospora. Next base: position 58,061 of record NZ_JARLTC010000034.1, on the reverse strand, counting down.
GCGGGGCAGCGCCGCGGTCAGTACCGCCGTGGCCGCCTCGGCGGCGATCACGAGCGGCGCGATCACGCCTGCGCGCCGGGCACCGATCCTTCCCGGCAGCAGCCGCCCCGTCGCCCGGACGAACTCCCGATACGCGGTACGGCCGCGCGTCTTGCCGATCACCCCGGCGGCGTACACCGCCCCGGCCGCCACCTGGCCCGCGACGCTCACATAGGTCAGCATGGGCCGCCTTCCCGTAAGGGCATAGGTGGTCTCGCGGGCCCCGGAGGGCGGCGCGGGAGCCGCCCACGTGCCGCCCTCCGGGTCCTTGTCGCGGGCTTGATCACAAACGGCAGCCGCAGGAAGTCCCCTTGAAACAGTCCCTGCAGATCCAGCCGAACACGATCTTTCCGTCCTTCCACATCCGGCATTCGAAGCAGTTGCATCCGCAGGCGTCAGCGGCGGCGGCGGTCACTCCCGGCACGAACCGGGTGAGGAGCCGGTCGCTCAACCGATTGATCATCTTGGTCATGACTACTCCTTCTCAGGGCGGATCGCGCCCGTTCGGGTGGGGGGGTGGAACCTTGTTGGAGCGGGCGGGCCGGACGAGATCCTTGAGGTGCGGATCCGTCCGGCCCTGCCCGCCCGGCGGTCGTGGGACCGGGTGCGCCCACGGCTGGTGAGGCGGTTGGCGTCGGCGGGGGCCGGACCGCGCCGTGGTCTCGGCGAGGGTGGGTGGCGGGGGTCAACGCCCGCCGAGATCAGGGACCCGCCCCGCTGGGACGGGGGTCCGGCGGTCACGGGGAGCCTGGCACGGCCGTGCCGGTCCGAGCAGCCTTCGACGCTCGGATGGGCCTGGAGGTATAGACCCGTCCGACGGTCGTTCACCGGAAACGGTCACGGCCATTCCGCGGCCACATCACGCTGCGGGCTCGTCCGGCCGGTGCCGGATGCGGCGATCTCTTGCTCAGATCGGACGGCGGGGACCGCGACACTCACTTCCGGAACGATTGATTCGCTCACCTTGCTGAGGGTCACGATCACGGCTCCTCGCTTTGTAGATCCCCGTCCGACGCCGGGTCGTGTGCGCACCCGGTTGGGGACCAGACTTCCTCCGCGAGCGGCCGGGCGTCATCGCCAATATGCGCCTCACTCTTGAATATCCGCGCAATCCGGTCCGATCGCGACCACCTTTCTGTACTCGCCGGGAGTGACCCCGAACGCCGACTTGAACAGCCGGCTGAAGTGCGGCCCGTCGACGATGCCCCAGCGTGCGGCGATGGCGTGAATGGGGCGGTCGGCCAGCAGGGGATCGGCCAGGTCCCGGCGGCAGCGCTCCAGGCGCTTGCGCCGGATCCAGGCCGACACGCCGACCCCTTCAGCCTGGAAGCTCTTCTGCAGCTGCCGCAGCGAGATGCCGTGCGCGACGGCGACGGTCGCGGGCGAGAGCCCCGGATCGCTCAGCCGCTGAAGCATGAACCGCTTCATCTGCTTGAGCTGGACCCGCTTGCGTGCCTCGGGAGACAGCGGGGCCGGGACGGCGGCGCGCTGCGAGCACGCCACCAGGATGAGGGCCATCACGGCGTCGGCGAGAGCCGCCTCGTCAGCGTCGGCGCACTCCTCCCCGCGGGCGATCAGGGTGGCAAGGTGCTCGGCGAGCAGGGCCGCGCCCCCCTTGGCCGAGGAGAAGGGCCGGCCGACGAGCCGGTCGATGGCCTCACCGGAGAAGGGCAGCCACCGGCGCGGTATCTGCACCAGCAGGGCCGACGCATGGGAGCCGACGGCCGAACGCCAGCCCTGGAGCGGGTAGGAGCTGTCGCACAGCACGAAGTCGCCGCCGGAGAGCGTGACCCGCCGGTCGCGGTGCTCGATCCCGCCGCGCCCCTGGGTGAGGAGGTTGAGCTGGAACACCTCCGGATCGTCCTGCCGGATCAGCTTGGGCGTGCGTTCGACTTGGAGTGAGGGATAGGTGAGCGCCGTCACCACCAGCCCGCCGAAGGTCAGCGAGCGCACGGACGCGACGAAGTCGCGCTCATGCTCGCTGCGGATCCAGCAGCGGACATGGGCTCGTGACGACATCTCCCACCAGAAGGGAAACCTGTTCTCCGGTTCGAGCATCGTCGTGTTGTAGCCGGTCATGTACATTTCGCACCCCGTCGTAGACCGCATTCGTCGCTGAATCGCACCCCTGTGGGAAACGTGACGAATGGGATGGTAGACGGCTGATGCCCCGCTTAGCCGCTGAATTTCCGAATGTGTGATCTAATGAATGGAAACGGCTAGATATCCGAAAAAGCGCACCTCGATCGGCATTACGGCCGGTCGGCGTCCGCCACCACGGTGAGCACGAACTCGCCGGCGAGCGCGGGCACGCGGGACGGCGACAGCGAGCCCGGCGGCGGCTCGCCGTCAAGGTGGGCGAGCCCCGCCCGGATCAGCGGATGCCACCGCGCCGGGAACGTGTCGAGCGCGTACGGCCCCGCCTGCTGTTTGGAGATCACCTCTCCGGTGGCCACCGTGCGGTGCAGCCGAACCGGGGCGAGCAGGCTCGCGAGCGCCACCCGGTGCGGCGGGACCAACGGCTTGCGCGGCGGCCTTGCCGACATCGCCCGCTCCCCCCATCGCCGCCAGTGGCCGTTCAGGTTCTCCAGGTTCCAGGCGCGCAACCGGCCCGGCTCCGGATCGAGCCCGAGATCCGCCGGGACGGGCCCCCTGACCGCGATCCCGCGCTCGGCCAGGATCTTCCACATCACCGGGTTGACGTCGAAGCCATGCCCGCGCCGGTAGCGCCACCCACTGTGCGAGGCCAGCGGCCGGATCCGCGTCACCGGCAGCCCGAGGTCGTGCGCCGCCACGAACACCCCGTTCATCGTCTCCGGGATCGACGGCCGCCGGTGGCGCACGGCCCGCGCGACGGTCGTGAGGTTGCCGAGGACGTGCGTCGCGCGCACCCGCTCGCCGACCCGCCCGTCCACGACGGCGACGAAGTCGATGTCACTCCGCCCCGGCCGCCACGCCCCCAGCGCGGCCGAGCCCACGACGTAGAAGCCGGTGATCCGGCCCGGCAGCACCCGGTCGGCGACGGCCAGATAGCGGGTGACGATCGGCTCTGCGGCGGGATGCAGCGGCATCGGTGGAGTATGCCACGGCCGCACGCCCGGCGATCGAGGCTTTCGGCTGGTTCTGACTGGGTTTGCGGGTCGCTAGCCGCAGTGCTTCCACTTGCCTTCCGGCGTGCCGCCGCGGACGAGGGGCTTGGTGCCGATCCTGACCGCCCCGGAGAACCGCACGCACAGCTTGTCGGCGAACTCCACGAACACCGGCCCCGCGAACCACTTGTACTTCTCGCTGCCGCTGGCCACGCCGGTGTCGGCGGCGTCGTACTTCTTGTTCTTGTTCCGGTCGATGAAGAGATCGGCGTAAAGGTACTTGGTCTTGCCGATGTATTCGGTCGCCACCCGCGAGATGATGCACTTCCGATGGGCCGTGGGGCTCTGGTAGAGGCTGACCGTGCCGAAGGACTTGCCGCCCTTGGCCCCCTCCGTCAACTGGTAGGTGGCCACCTTGCGGTAGGAGCCCCCGCAGGAGCCCTGGGGAAGGGCCTGCGCGGGAGCCGAGGACGAGACGAGGGTGAGGGCGGCCACGGCGGTCAGGGTCATCCCGCTCGCGGCCCAACGCATGGTCTTCATGTGCTCTTCGCCGCCTGACTGCTCGGGGAATTCACGTTAATCATCCGTATTATGCAGTTCTGCGACACCGAAGAGCAGGGCCATATGGCCCTCGGCATACGGATATAGACCTTCGGGGTCAGGGGTCGCGACCGCCGTCCACGGGAAGATCGACGAGTCGGGCCATCAGGTCCGGCCACCAGACCGCGCCGACGTGCGAACCGGGAGACCACCATGGACGGCTCCGCCGAATTCACCCCCGTCGTCATCGACCCCACCGGCCGCGACCTGCACGGCGAGGCCGAGCGCATCCGCGCGCAGGGCCCCGCCGCCCGCGTCGAACTGCCCGGCGGAGTGCCCGCCTGGGCGGTGAGCGGCCAGGCCCTGCTGCGCGACCTGCTCACCGACCCCCGCGTGTCAAAGGACGCCTACCAGCACTGGCCCGCCTGGCGGAACGGCGAGATCACCCCCGACTCGCCGCTGTTCGCGTGGGTCGCCGTGCGCAACATGTTCACCGCCTACGGCCCCGACCACCGGCGGCTGCGCGGGCTCGTCTCCAGCGCGTTCACCGCCCGCCGCACCGCCGAGTTACGCCCGCGCGTCGAGGTGATCGTCGCCGAACTGCTCGCCGGACTGGCGCGGGTACCGGCGGGCGAGGTCGTGGACCTGCGGGAGCACTACGCCTACCCGCTGCCGATCCGGGTGATCTGCGACCTGTTCGGCGTCGCCGACGAGGACACCCGTCAGGAGATCCGCCGCTGCGTGGACGCCTTCTTCCACACCTCGGTGGCCCCCCACGAGGTCGCCACCGCTCTGTCCCGCCTCCAGGCGATCCTGCGCGACCTCGTCACCGACAAGCGCCGGACCCCCGGCGACGACCTTTCGTCGGCCCTGATCGCCGTCCGCGACGAAGCCGAGTCTCCGCTGTCGGAGGACGAACTGGTCGACACGCTGGTGCTGTTCCTCAGCGCCGGCCACGAGACCACGGTCAACCTGCTGGACAACGCGATCCACGCGCTGCTGACCCACCCCGACCAGCTCGCCCTGGTCCGCGCGGGCGAGGCGACCTGGGAGAAAGTGGTGGAGGAGACCCTCCGCAGCCGGTCCCCGATCACGAACCTGCCGCTGCGCTACGCCGTCGAGGACATCGACACCGGCCACGGCGTCACCATCCGCGCCGGGGAGGCGATCCTCGCCTGCTACGGCGCGGCCGGTCGCGACCCCGACGTGCACGGCCCCGACGCCGCCGCCTTCGACCTCACCAGGCGGACCACCGACCACCTGGCCTTCGGCTACGGCGCGCACCACTGCCTGGGCGCCCCGCTGGCCCGCCTGGAGGCGCTGATCGCCCTGCCCGCCCTGTTCGCCGGTTTCCCGGCCATGACCCTGGCCACGCCCCCGGACGGCCCGCCTCCCCTGGAGTCCTTCATCGCCAACGGCCACAGCACCCTTCCGGTCAGACTTCGGTAGCCGAACAATCACCAAGAGTCACCGATCCGCCGTAGAATCCGGGCAGCGAAACGGCGGCGGAGGAATGCCGACAATGCTGCAACCGGACAACCCCCACGAAACGTCAGCCGCGTCGGCATCGGCCGCGGCGGAGGCCGCAGCGGAGGCCGCCCGTTCGCTGGCCGCCGCCCTCCGCCGCCACCGGGGCCTCATGCCGCTGCGGCGGCTGGCGTTGATCGCGCACATCCACCACAGCGCGCTCTGGCGGTTCGAGAAGGGCCTGCGCATCCCGCCCGCCGACACCACCGCCCGGCTCGACCGCGCGCTCCGGGCCGAAGGAGAGCTGATCCGCCGCCGCGAACTCGCGGTCGAACTGAAGATGCGCGCCGAGGAGAGCATCAATCCCGGCGATCCGGGCGATGATGAAGATATGGAGCGCCGCCGTCTCTTCCAGGCCGCCGCCGGTGTGGGGCTGAGCGCGATGGTCTTCGACGACCGCGAGCGGCTGCGCCGCGCGCACACCCGCGACATGGGCGACGACACCCGCAGCGTGGACGACTGGGAACGCACCTGCGAAGACCTGCGGCACATGTTGTGCACCCGCCCGGTCGTCAAGTCCGGCGCCGCCATCGGCGCCGAACTCGCCGCCCTGCAGCGGCAGCGGCAGCGCGTTCCCGCCGCCCGCCGTACCGACCTGCGCCGTATCCAGGCGGCGCTGTCCGCCCTCTACGCCAACGCCCTCGGCCGGGTGGGCGAGCACGAGGCCGCCATCCGCTGGTGGCGCACCGCCCGCCGCGCCGCCGACCTCTCGGGCGACTCCTACCTCGCGGTCGGCATCCGCGCCACCGAGGCCGGCTGCGGCATGTACGGCCAGCGCCCGGTGCCCGCCGTCCTCGACATGACCCGCGAGGCCCGCGCCCTGGCCAAGGACGCCCCCTCATGGGGCCTGGTCTTCGTCCTCTGCGCCCAGGCCCGCGCCGCCAGCGTGCTCAAACACCACGACGAGGCCATCGACGCACTCCGGCAGGCCGAGGCCCTGGTGGCGCCAACACCCTCGTCGCTCAGACCGGTTCTTTCCTGCTCCGCGCCGTTCCCCCGGCATACCGCACCGTCCCGGCCGCCGCCGACCTTCGCTCCCTGCTCGGCCTGCTCACTTGAGGCGTCTCGGCGACCTCCGCCGCGGAACGGAACCTGTGCCGAGATTTCCGACATTCGCCCTGTCGGAGCCGGTGCGGTGCCGGGGAACCTGATCAGCGGACGCATCCGGCCCGACCGAAGAAGGTGCCATGGTTTCCACAACCCGTACGGCCATCGCCGAGCGCCCCACCACGGTCGTGCGCCTGCCGGCGGGCCCGGTGGAGTATCGACTGGAAGGCGACGGTTCCAGAACGGTCCTGGTATTCCACGGCGGTCATATGCGGGCGGGGCTGGCGCTGGGCGAAGAGGTCTACGCCGACGCCGGTTTCACCGTCCTGGCGCCCTCACGCCCGGGTTACGGCCGCACGCCGCTGACCACCGGCACCTCGGCGACCGGCTTCGCCGACGTCGTCGCCGACCTGTGCCGGACCCTGGGCATCGAACGCCTCGCCGCCGCCGTGGGCATCTCGGCGGGCGGACGCACGGCACTGACCATGGCCGCCCGCCATCCGCAACTGGTCGAACGCGTCATCCTGCAGAGCGCGGTCGGCTTCCTGCCCTGGCCCGACCGGATGACCCGGCTGGGCGGCTCGGTGCTGTTCGACCCCCGGGTGGAGGCCGGCACCTGGACGGCCATGCGTGCACTGCTCCGGGCCGCGCCGTCCGTGGCGCTGCGCATGCTGCTCCGCGACCTGTCCGTCCTCCCGGCCGGTCACGTCCTGACGCGCCTGTCGGCCGCCGACCGGGCCACCCTGACCGGGCTGTTCGCGCTGATGCGTTCCGGCGGCGGCTTCGTCGCCGACATGCTCCCCGTACCGGACTGCGCCGCCCAGGTCGGCCAGCCCGCCCTGCTCATCGCCACCCGCAACGACCGCTCGGTGTCCTTCGCCCAGTCCGAGTCGCTGGCGGCGACGATGCCCAACGCCGAACTGCTGGACACCCAGGCCGACAGCCACATGATCTGGTTCGACCCCGGCTACCCGCGCGTCGCCGCCAAGATCCGCGACTTCCTCGGCAAGGACTGAGGCCGCTCCCATCAGTTATCGGGTGAGGATGCTGATTCCCAGCATGCGCGCGCCGATCTCCGTACGCGGACGATGCGTACTGCCCGGAGCGAACACGACATAGCTCCCGGGCCCGAGGCGATGCCCCCGGTCGATGAACTCACCCGAGATCACGTAGTAGCGTTCCTCGCCCTCGTGTACGTCCACCTCGGGCCATTCGGTCCCCGGGGCGAAGTCGTACATCCAGCCGCGCGCCCAGTCCGTGGCGGGCAGCCGCCGCCGGATGATCCCGGGCGCGACCTCGACCGCTTCGACCTCATCCACGTTCAGGATCTGGACGTCATGCGAATCTCGCGTCATGCCCCCATCGTCGCCGTGGGCACACCGCCCGGCCCAGCGTCTGGATTGACGCTTTCAGGTATTTTCCTGCCATGAGCCTCCACCGGGTGGTCGCCCTGGTCATGCCGCCGCAGTCCACGTTCGAGCTGGCCTGCGCCGCCGAGGCCTTCGGCGTCCGCCGCCCCGGCCTGCCCGCCCGCTACGACTTCCGGGTGTGCGCCGAGCGCCCCGGCGCCGTCCCGACCCTGGCCGGATACGACATGGCGGTCACCGAAGGCCTCACGGCGCTCCGCACCGCCGACACGGTGGTGATCCCCGGATGGGAACGTCGCGGCGAAGCCGCGCCACCCGCCGTGATCGACGCGATCCGGCAGGCCCACCGGCGCGGCGCCCGCGTCGTCGCGATCTGCTCGGGCGCCTTCCTGCTCGCCGAGGCCGGACTGCTGGACCACCGCCGGGCCACCACCCACTGGCGGCTCGCCGCCGAACTCGCGACCCGCTTCCCCGACGTCCACGTCGAACCCGACACGCTGTACATCGACCTGGGCGACATCGCCACCAGCGCCGGCACCGCCGCCGGCATCGACCTGTGCCTCCACCTGACCCGCGCCGACCACGGCGCCGCCTACGCCGCGCACATCGCCCGCCATATGGTCATGCCCCCGCACCGCGAGGGCGGCCAACTGCAGTACAGCACCGTGCCCACCACCGACCACCGCCCGGAATCACTCGCGCCGATCCTCGACTGGACCGCCGAACGGCTCCACGAACCCCTCACCATCGACGACCTCGCCGCCCAGGCCAAGCTCTCCCCCCGCACCCTCGCCCGCAGATTCGCCGACCAACTCGGCACCAGCCCCGGCCGCTGGCTACTCCACCAGCGCGTCCGAGCGGCCCAGGCCCTACTGGAGGAAACCGACCTCCCCGTGGAAACCATCGCGACCAAGGTCGGCCTATCCTCAGCCGCCAACCTCCGCCGCCGCTTCCACACCCTCCTCCACACCACCCCCGCCGCCTACCGCCGCTCCTTCACGACCAAGCTCCAGGTAGAGAACGCTGCTCGTTGAAGCAGTGGCGAATATGCAAGTCAGGTTGCCTAGCAGCACGCAGACGGGCGGAGAGACGGGCACGGGCGGGCTGTAGCAGGTCAGGCGCGCGGGAGATGTGTCAGTGGGCGGATTGGAGGCCGGTCAGGGCGGCGCGGGTGCCCTGGTCGCTGCGGGTGATCACGTGGATGTCGAACGGCTCGCCCAGGTACGGGGCCAGGGCGCTCCACAGGTAGTCGAAGGCCGTCCCCGCCTCCAGGCCGCCCCGGCCCGCGCCGAACAGTGGGAAGCAGATCGACCGCATCCCCTCATGTGCCGCGAGTCCGAAGACGTTCCGGACCGCGCGTACCACCGCGACCGGCTGGACGTCGTAGCGGTCGGCGCCCGGTCTGGGGACGACCGTGGCCGCGTGGTAGACGCGGCGGACGCCGTTCCCGGCGAGTTCGCCCGGGGAAGTGGGGACGACGGTGCCCGCGATGACGGTGCCGCCTTCCCTCCCGTGGGCGCGCATCCAGGCGCGCAGTTGCCGGGGCAGCACGTCGTCGACGACGTCCCCGGCCTCGTTCCGCACCGCGGCGGCGTTGCGGAGCGTCGCCGACAGCGAGGACTTGTAGGTCTTCGACATCTCCAGGTAGGTGTTCTCGGAGGAGACGATCACCTCGACGCCCCGCAGCGTCTCCACCGGCCGCCGGTGGAGGGTCACGGCGGTGCCGCCGACCGGGATGCGCCGGGTCGTGCCCAGTGGGAGGCCGGTCCCGGTGTAGCCGTAGCCGTCCACCAGCTTGATGATCTCGTGGGCGAGGTTCTTCAGGATCAGCTCTTCCTGGGACTTGCGGAAGGCGTCGGGGCTGACCCCGTACAGTTTGGCGGCCTGTTTGCGGCGTTCCTGGGCGGGCCAGTCGCGGGTGCCCGCGGCCAGTCCGAAGGTGTAGGCGGTGGCCTGGGCGAGGTTGCCGTCGAGTCCGGCGACGACGCGGTCGAGCAGGTCGTCGATGGGCAGGCCCGCCGCGTCGGCGGCGCCGGTCAGGGCGGGCAGTTCGTGGTCGCGCAGGCGCAGCAGGCCCGCGCGGCGCAGCACCCGGAGTTCCTCCGCGAGCGCGCGTGGGTCGAGGGGAGGCTCTGCCACCTGACCATGGTGACAGTCCACGAGCGGACGGACCTGTCAACGCGCGGGTTCGTATATCACTCGAAACCCATCGGCTCCGGCCGGTTCACCGACGCCCGGAACGGCCGGAGCAGTTCGTTCACCTCCAGGTGACCCTCGGGGCCGTCCAGATCGACGGCGGGCAGGTCGGCGGGTTCGAGACCGAACGCGCGGTCGCCGAACAGCACGACGCTGCGGCGTACCAGGTTGCGGCGCGTGGTCCAGATGATCCCGGCGGCGGCCGGGTCGACGCCGCGCAGCCAGCGCGCCCACTGCCGCGTGTATGCGAAGTCCTTCTCCGCGGAGTGGATCAGCCACTCGTCCTGGCACACCGCGCCGAGCCCGCCCCCGGAGATCAGGTTGACCAGCCGCAGCTCGCCGGTGACGCGTAGCGCGGTCAGCCGCCGTCCCCTGATCGTCTCGTACGGCAGGTACCGATGCCCCCGCCGTTCGAACGGCAGGCTGCGCAGCAGCACCTCGGTCAGCGCGGTCGTCTTGTCGAAGGCCACGTAGAGCGACGGGTAGGGGTCCTCCTCGGTGCAGTCGAACCGTCCCGTGGACAGTTCGACCCTGGCCGGTTTGAACGATCCCGGGGCCCGGGTGGCGCTGTGGACGCGCCACAGCACCGTGTCGGGCGAGAGGAGCATCCCGTGCGGAGCCCCGTCGTAGTCCAGCGGCGGAAGTTCACGCCCCACCTCTCACTCCTCCCCTCGTACGGCACGCGCCGCCGCGACCAGTTCCCCGTCCGGCACGGTGCCGACGAGCCCGGCCGGCACCGCGTCGAGCCAGCTGTTGCCGCACATCCACCAGTCGGCGACCCCCCATGGGTCGGTGTCGGCGCGCAGCAGTTCGTTGATGACCAGGACCACCGCCGGTACCTCGCCCCGCTCCCCGAACTGGAAGGCGGGCAGGCGGTGCCCGCCGCCGGGCAGCGGCAGCCGCAGCAGGCCGGTGCGTTCGGGGTCGCCGCCGAGGTCGCGCACCTCCTGTGGGGTGTAGCCGGGTTCGGCGAGCAGGTCGAGTTCGGCCAGCCGCATGGCCCGGCGGGCGGCGGTCTCGGCGAGCAGCCCGGCCGCGGTGTCCCGGTCCTCGTCGGCGGGGGCGACGGAGCGCTCTCCTTCGCGGATGGCCTGCCGCACGGGGTGGTCGGCGGGCAGCGACTCGCGCAGCAGGCGGATCAGTTTGAGGCGGAGCCGCAACCTGGCCGAGCGTTCGTGAACGCCCGCGAGTTCGGCGGCGAGGTCGTCGAGTTCGGCCGAGCGTTCCGGGCCGACGGCGGCGTGGATGCCGTCCCAGTGGTCGGCGGCGGCTTTCAGTACGGGGTCCACGGTTCACATCCCCTGGTGGGTGAAGGCGGCCCAGGCTCGGATGTCCGCGAGGCCGGCGTCGGCGGCGGACAGGTCCTCGCGCAGGGCGTCGGGCATGGTGGCGGGGTAGACGCGGGCGGGGTCCAGCATCCAGAGCTGGGCGAGCCGCAGCGCGTCGGCGGGCCGTTCGGTGCGCAGGTGGTGGTGGAACATGAAGGTCAGCCCGGCGGCGCGCAGGTCGCCGACCCGCCATCGGCTGCCGACGACGGTGGCGGCTCCTGCGGCGAGGAAGGCGGTGGCGAGGGTCAGCGCCTCATCGTGCGCGCCGGGTGTGCGGTCGGTCTCGCAGGCGGACAGCACGACCAGGCCGCCCGCAGCGCCGGGGTCGCGGCCGAGCGCCTGCCGCAGGATCCTGCCGATGGCCAGATCGGAGTGCCCGCCGCCGTCGAACTCCCCGGCGAGTTCCAGTGCCAGTTCAAGGGCGGAGCGCTCGGGGGTGGCGCCGGTCCTGGCGTGGCAGGCCAGGTGCAGCAGCGACGCCCCGCGCCGGTCGCGGGTGGGCAGGTGGCCGAGCACCTCGCCGGGCGTGCCCGGCCCGGCGGCGAACGGCTGTTCCGGCCCGTAGACGGTGGCCATCGGGTAGAAGGCGGCGTGCAGCGCCTGCACCTCGGGGTCGGCCATGCTCAGCGTGAGCGTCGGGTTGGCGATCATGACGACGTCGGCGTCCAGCGGACGGCCCGGCCGCCGCGCGACCTCGGCGAGCTGCCTGCCGGAGGCGATGAACGAGATCACCGCGTCCTGGCAGGCGTATCGCCCGTCGAGCCGGGCCGCGTGCCAGGGGATCCGCCCGACCGCCTCCATCGGCACGAGCACCAGCCTGGGCGGCCGGTCGCCCGCCCAGGCGCGGGCCGCGCGCAGCAGCGGGGCGAGCACGGTCCGCCCGGCCCACTCGCAGAGCCCGTCCAGGTCGGCGGGGTCGATGCCGGTGCCGGGGTCGTCGCCTTCGGGCTCCACCAGGTGGAACGTCCCGTCGGCGCGGAGCGCGAGCACGGTCTCGACCAGCCGGTCGCCGCCCGGCACCAGGTAGACCAGGGCGTCCATGCCCGCCCGTTTAACCGCCTGGGCGATGGCCGCCGACGACGGTTCGGGCAGCGCCCGGCGTCCGGCTCGGTCGAGCGCGACGAGCACGCGGTGCCGCAGGTCGCTGGGGATCATGACGCCCGCCTGCGTGTAGATCAGGGCGTCCACCATCTCCTCGTACGGCCGGTCGCGCAGGGTCCGCCAGGCCGTCGTCTGGAATCCGCCCGCGGTGTGCCGCCACTGCGCGGCCAGGTCGTCGTGCCCGGCGTCGCGCAGCAGGTCGGGGACGCCCGCGGCGGCGGTGGCGGCGTTGAGCACCAGGCCCCGGCCGCGTTCGAGGGCGGTCAGCGTCCCTTCGTGGTCGCCGCGGGCGAGGCACCATCCGGCGACCCGGCGGGCGAACTCGGCGGCGCCGCCCGCGACGGCCAGGCCGTACTCGACGTCGGTCTGCATGAGCACGTCCTGTTCCAGGGCGGCGAGCGCGGCGAGACCGGATCCGACGGCCCGGTCCCGGTCGCCGGGGCCGTCGCGCCGCATGAGCGCCTCGGCGAGGTCGCGGTGCAGCGCGGCGGTGACGGGGTGCGTCCCGTCGTCCCCCAGCAGGCCCACTGCCCGGCTCAGGTACTCCACGCCCTCGCCGAGGTACCGCTCGGTCCCGGTTTCGCGGTACTGGGTGAGCAGCAGGCCGCCCATGGTGTGCAGCATCCGGATCTGGTCGCCGGGCAGCGCGATGCCGTCGTCCTCGGTGGCCTCGCGTACCATCTCCAGTCCGCGTTCCACCTGGCCGATGTCCTCGGCGACGGTTCCGGCCACCATCATGCCCATGCCGCCCATGGCGCGCAGTTTGAGGCCGAGGCCGAAGACCGTCGTCTCGATCTCGGCGGCCTCGATGGCCAGGCGCGCGCCCTCCTTGATCTGCTCAAGGTCGCCGTCGCGCATGCCGCGCCGGAGCAGGGCGGCGCCGAGCCCGGAGGTGACCATGGCGCGCAGCGGGTAGCCGCCGGGGATCCGCTCCAGGAGATCGGTCAGCTCGGTGACCGCCTGGTCGAGGATCTCCGGCCCGTCGTTGAGGTCGCCGCGGACGGCCCGCAGCAGCCCGGAGACCGCCCGCATGATCAGCAGGTCGAGCCCCCCGGACGGCGTGCCCTCGGCGATCTCCCGCATGTGCTCCCTGGCGACCTTGAGGTAGACGTCCGCGGCCTCGGCGTCCTCCATCCCGCCCCGCCGCAGCCATTCGCCGCTGAGGCTGGCGCCGAGCATGGCGAGCGTGGCGGGCCACATCGCGTCGTCGGGTGTGACGCCGCTCATGGCGCGGGCGAGCGCGTCCACGGCCTTGCCGTAGCGCTCCTCGTCGCCGTCCCGGTAGGCGAGCAGGAGCCGGGCGACGCCGTTCATGAACCAGTCGCCGGCGACCTCGCCGGGTTCGCCGTCGGGCAGGGCCGCGACCTGCTCGGCGAGCCGCCAGCCCTCCTCACCCTTGTCCAGGCCGGGGGTGAGGGCGGAGTTCATGATGGTCAGTCCGGCGTTCCTGCGCAGCGCGTGCGACCAGAGAGGATGGTCGCGGTGCGGGATCATCTCGCGCCAGGCGCGGGACATCAGGTCGCCCGCGACGCTCAGCCCCTGTTCAATCTCGGTGAGGTCGGACCTGCGGGTTATCCCGACCGCCAGTTCGGCCAGCAGCATGGGGCGGAGCAGGTGGGCCTCGCCGAGCGCGTCGGCGGCCCGCTCGGCCTCGCGGACGGCCACGTCGGCGGGTTCACCGGCCGCGAGCGCCTCGGATGCCTTGGACCAGGCCAGGATGGCCTGCATCTCGGCCTGTCCGGGGCCGGGCTCGACGTCGCCGAGCGCGCGTTCCAGCAGGCCGCCGAGCGAGCCGATGTTGAGGTCGGCGGCGGCGTCGAGCAGTCCGGATGCCCCGGAGAGCAGCGCGGCGGTGCTGCGCACGTTCGGCGGGATCTCGGCGGACTCGGAGATGCGGCCCAGCAGGGTCCGCGCCCGGTCCAGGTCGGCGATGATCTCGGAGTCGGTCAGGTCCGCGAGCGGCGGCGGGCTGGCGAACACCCCGGCCACGGTGGTCTGAGGGCCGAGCGGCACCTGCACGACGCGCAGCATGAGCATCAGCCCGAGCAGGCATTCGGCGGCCGAGACCCGCTGCGGCGACAAACCACCGGCGGCGAGGACCTCCTCCAGGACGGCGATCAGCCGTTCGCGTTCCTCGGGGGCGCCGCCCTCGGTGACGAACCGGCGGCCGAGTTCCAGTTGCTCGTTGAGCCGTTCTTCTGGGGTCATCGGCTCATTCCCCGGGATCGATGGTGATCTGCGCGGAGAGCTGGGACGACAGCCGCAGCAGCGAGCCGTTGGGCAGCGGCGCGGAGCGTCCGGGCTCGACGCGGTGGCCGTCCAGGTAGGTGCCGTTGGCGGTGCCCTCCTCGGGGAGGATCCAGGCGGTGCCGTTGGCGCGCAGGCCGACGGTGGCGTGGCGGCGCGAGACGCGCGGGAAGGCGCTCAGCCATCCGGCCCGCTCAGACCAGTCGGGGTCGCGGCCGAGGCGCACCTCCTCGCCCGCCGGGACCTCGACCACCGTCCCGTCGTGGAAGGCCAGCCGCAGCGTCCCGGACGGCGCGGCGGCGAGCGGGGCGAAGTGGGTCGGGCACAGTTCGATCGTGTGGTCGTCGGTGACGAAGCCGCAGAAGGCGCATCTCCGGGTCATCGGACCTCCAGGGAGACGGTTCCCGCGCCGTCCTGCCGGACGGCGGTGACGTGAACGGTCGCGCCGGACGGCGTGCCGGCGTCGAACAGCACCCGGGCGAGCGGGTTGACGAAGCGGGTCTCCAGCGCCATGCCGATCCCGCGCCCGCCGTTGACCAGGCTGT
The DNA here is from genome assembly GCF_029382225.1 of Spongiactinospora sp. TRM90649. Classification (GTDB taxonomy): domain Bacteria; phylum Actinomycetota; class Actinomycetes; order Streptosporangiales; family Streptosporangiaceae; genus Spongiactinospora. The sequence goes on along the minus strand of NZ_JARLTC010000034.1, from coordinate 43,035 downwards.
CCGGGGCGACGCACCACTCGCGCAGCCGTTCCCGGACGGCGGGCGCCACCCCCACCGTGATCTGCTGCGCGTCGTGCACCCGCCGCACGATGTTCCCGAGGGTCAGGTCGAAGATCTCCCCCGCCGTGGCCTCATCGATGTAGCGGAACACCACGATGTTGTCGCCGAACCGGTTGAGCAGTTCGGGACGGCCCAGCTCCATGGTGAAGTGGTCGGCGACCGCCCGGCGGACCTTGCGGGCCAGCTCCGGGTACGGGTCCGTGCGGGCGGCGCTCTCGATCTTGCGACGGCCGTGCGGGTCGGCGGGGTCGGTGACCATGATCCCGAGGTTGGAGGTGAAGACGAGCACGCACTCGGAGAAGTAGGTGGTGACGCCCTGGCCGTCGGTGAGCCTGCCGTCCTCCAGGATCTGCAGGAACTTGTCGAGGATCTTGGGGTGGGCCTTCTCGATCTCGTCGAACAGCACCACCTGGAAGGGGTTGCGGCGGATCGCCCCGGTCAGCTCGCCGCCCTCCTCATATCCGACATATCCGGGCGGTGCGCCGATCAGCCGGTCCGCCGCCTGCTCGGCGGAGAACTCGCTCATGTCGAACCGCACCAGCTTGGCCGACGCCCCGAACAGGACCGCGCTGATCGCCTTGGCCAGCTCGGTCTTGCCCACCCCGGTCGGCCCGGCGAAGAACAGCACGCCGCGCGGGCGGGTGGCCGACGAGGTCGCCTGCGCGCCGGACAGGCCGAGCGCGGCCCGCTTGAGGATGTCCATGGTCTTGGTGATGGCCTCCGGCTGGCCCTTCACCCGGTCGGCCACCGCGCGCTCGCCGTCCTTGATCCGCTTGCGCACGTGGTCGCTCTGCCAGGGGTTGTTCTCGATGCCGAACTTGTAGACCCGTACGGCGTGCGGCAGCCCGGTGAAGTCCACGCCCCGGTCGGCGGCCAGTACGCCCACCTCGTGCATGGCCCGCAGCGTCATGCCGTCGGTCTGGTCGGCGAAGTGCCTCACCACCTCCTCGGCCTGCGGCGCGCCCGGACCGAGCCCGAGGCGGCCCGCCTCCAGCTCGGCGGCGGCGGTGCGCAGTTCCAGGTCGGGCAGCGGGATCCCGATCGGCCGGATCCGCTCGTTGCCCTTCACCATGCCGGTCGGCAGGTCCCGCTCCCCCTCCACCAGCCAGATCACCGGGTTGAACAGCCGCTCCGGCCGTTCGGGCGGGCCCGCGATCGGCTCGGCGACCTGGGAGAGCTTCTCCGCGAACCGGAACAGCACCCGCTCCTCCTCGCGCATCTGCGAGGCGCTGACCGCGATCCGGGAGGCGTAGTCGATGACGAACGCGGCCCGGCGCCGCGCCCCGCCGCCGGCCACCGCCGTGAGCACCGGCTCCAGTTCCTTCAGGGTGTGCGGGTGGTCCCACCTGATCCCCGGCAGCAGCTCCTCGGCCGCCTTGCGGACGGTCTCCGGGTTCGCCCCGAACGCGGGAGCGGTCAGCAGCCGGTCCACCGGGTCGTAGACGACCAGGCAGTCGTAGCCGTGGGCGCGCAGCGTGACCCACAGCGACGGCACCAACGGCAGCAGCCCCGGGCGGGCGGCCCCCTCGGGGGTGACCAGGAACCGGTCCCTGATGTTCCCGTAAAGAATGAACTGGGAGTGGACCGGCAACGTGGCGCACAGCTCCCGCAGGAAATGCGGCATCACAGGCATCTCAGGAGACGGCACCTGGGGTGCCTCGACACGGACCGTCACGGCATCCTCCTGGCCTTCGGCCGCTCGGCGGCGGGCGCCGACTCCTCTTCCGGCACGCCGAAGGGCTCGGCGGTGGGTTCGGCGACGGGCTCCAGGTTGACGTCCACGCCGACCAGGGCCTGCTCCATCTCCGCGCACAGCGCGCGCCACGCCTGGATGTGCTCGGGATCGGAGGACACCGCGCCGGAGGTCGTGCGCAGCTTGGCCGACATGGTGAGCCGGTCGTCCAGCTCCAGATGGACGGCATGCCCGCGCCAGTCCCGGTGCCCCGCCCGCAGATCGCCGGACGCGGTGACGTCCACGTCCAGGCCCAGCTCGGTGAGCGCGGACGCCACCGCCTCCATCGCGTAACGCCGCTCGCGCTCCCTGGTCTGCGCGGCGAGCGCGGCCTCCGCCTCCCCGGCGAGCCGGTCGTCCATCCGGGCGTTCCCGGCGCGGACCGCGCGCAGGCGGGCCACCAGGTGGTCGGGGCCGCCGTCCGGCGCGTCCAGCGCGGTCAGGTAGGCCGCCGCCACGTGCGCCTCCGCGACCGCCCGGTTCGCCTGCTCGACCCGGTCGTGCAGCTCGATCAGCCAGGTGGTGGCCTCCCCCTGCCTCACCCTGACCTGGGCGGCGGTCCACATGACGCGGGCGACGTCGCGGGCGCTCGCCTCCGGCGCCAGCAGGCTCAGCTCGGCGGCGATCTCGTCCTCGGCGCTTCCCCGAACCCGGGCCGGCGCCGGGGCGACCGTCTCTTCCAGTTCCTCAGGGGCCTCCAGCCACTCCTGCGGCACGTCCGTCCCCTGCGGCAGCAGGGCCAAGGCCGCGCGGCGGCGGAGCCTGGCGACCTCGGGGACGGCCGCCGCCAGCGCCCGGTCGGCGTCCTGGCACCAGGCCAGCAGGTCCGCGACGGTCTTGCCGTCCACCCGGCAGGGCGGCGGCAGGTCCGGCGGCGTCACGTCGTCCGGCAGCGAGGCCCGCAGGGTGGCGATCCGCGCGTTTCGGCGGGTCACCTCGGCCACCGCGTCCCGCCACAGCTCGTCGGCCTGCGACCAGTCGAGCATCCGGTCCCGGTCGCGGGCGGTCTGCTCGGCCAGTTCGGCGAGGCGGTCCACGCCGGCCCCGGCCAGGCGGGCGGCGGCATAGGTGACGAGCAGGGCGGCGGCGCCGACCGCGATTGGCGCGGCGACCGTTGCGGCCACGCTGATGCCGGAGTGGGCGCCGAGCGCGCCCGCCGTCCCGGCGGCGGTCTGGACGCCCGCCACGCCCATGGCGTTGGACGCGGCGGTGGCGCTCAGCGTCGCCATGTGGCTCGCGTGCGCGGCGGCCTGCGCCGCCGCTTGGGCCGCCGCCTGGGCGGCGGCGCCCGCCGCCGACGACGAGGTGGCCGCCACCATGCTCCCCAGGGACAGGAACCCCAGCTTGGCCCCACTCATGATCCGCTCCTCACGTGTTCGACGGCGGTCAAGCCCGCCGGGTCGGGTGACTCCGGCCGGGCCCGCCACCGGCGTGCCCGGAGCACCAGCCAGACCAGGTGCGCCACGATCGCCGCCACCGGCAGGACGACCGGCAGCAGCGACAGCGCCAGCCCGAGCAGTCCGGCCACCACGACGATCACCAGCAGCGACAGCCAGCGCCGCCCGCGCAACGGCCGTACGGCCCGGCCGCCCGCGGTGATCATGGTCGCCGCCAGCGAATGCCTCGGGTGGTACCGGCGGCCCAGCCAGGCGGCGAACGGGATCTCGGTGACCGCCATGATCAGCACGCACAGCGCCGCCCACAGCCAGGAGTGGCCGACGACCGCCGCCGGGGCGATGTCGATCAGGTCGCTGACCGTCAGCGCCACCACCCACAGCACCGCCGGGACGGCCACCGCCAGCGCCGCCCAGCCCAGCGCGGTGGATCGCTGGGTCCGGTCCAGCCACTCGCGCAGCGCCGCCCGCCGCCGCGCGTCGAGGTACTGCCGCCACACCTCGTGCCGCTCCAGCGCGTAGTCGATCGCCGCCGGGCCGAGCAGCGCCGCCGCGAGCAGGCTCACCTCGTCGTCGTCGGCGGCGGCGATCGCGTCGAACCAGGGCGGCGACACCCGCATCTCGGCCAGTGTGCGGCGCGTGGCCGCGACGGTCCGGCGCAGCTCGGCGGCCCGGCCCCGCGCGCAGGCCAGCAGCAGCAGTTCGGCCAGCACGACCGGGTGGTCCAGCTCGTTCATCGGCGCGCCCGCCGCCCGCAGGGTCGCGGCCACCTCGCGCCAACGCCGCCCGTGGTCCCGCCAGGCGTCGTCGAAACCGGCCAGGCCCGCGCCGCCCTCCGCCTGGTCGAGCACCTTGAGCAGGCGGTAGCGCCACAGGTCGCCGACGAGCCGGGTGGGCACGCCGAAGTGGTCGGCGGCGCGCCTGGCGATGGCGGGCAGGCTCTCCGGCGTCACCAGCACCGCGAGGTAACGGGGCGGGCTGCCGGGGCTCAGCGCCCGGATCAGGTGGAGCTGCCGCACGTCGAGCGAGTCGTGGTGGCGGCGCAGCGGGGTCTGGTCGATGTGCGGGAAGCGGTCCAGCCAGGCGGGCAGGGCCCTCCAGTTGGCCTCGGCCCAGGTGATGCCGGCCGTCCAGTCGCGGGAGAGCGCCACGGCGAGGTCGCGCGGCGTGCCGTAGGCGACGCCACCGAACGGCGGCGCGCCGGGGACGGCCTCCTCGGTGGTCTCGGGCTCGACGGGCGGCGGGTCGCCGTCCAGCCAGGCCCGCACCTGGCGGTGCCGCCAGCGGCGGTCCGGGTCGCGGCGCAGCAGCCCCTGGCACAGCAGCCGCAGGTCTGCGGGCTCGACCGCGCTCACGTCGATCGGGTGCGCGATCACGTGCGCGCTGTAGGCGGCGTCGCCGACCGGCAGCGGGTGATGCCCGAGCGCCAGTTCGGCGATGGTGACGCCGAACGACCAGTAGTCGTCGTCGGTGGACACCAGCCGCGCCACCGCCTGCGGAGACATGTAGCAGAGCGTGCCCGCGCCGCTCATCGTGCGGCGCACGGCGCCCGGACGATCCGCACGCGCGGCGGCCTCGGCGGCCCCGCCCCTGGCGATGCCGAAGTCGGTGAGCCCGATCACCAGCGGGTCCCGTTCGTGCACCAGGATGTTGTCCGGCTTGATGTCGCGGTGCTTGACGCCGCCCGCGTGCAGCTCGGCCAGCGCCCGCGCGCACTGCTCGACGACCACCCGGATCAGCGGGTACGGCAGGCGCCCGCCGTACTCGGCCATCAGGTCGCGCAGGCTGCCCCCCGACAGGTACTCGCTCACCTCGTACGGCGGGTCCTCGTCCGGCGCCGCCTCGATCGGCTTGACCACGTAGGGGCTGGTGATCTCACGCAGCGCCGCGTAGACCTCCGCGCGGTCCTTCGACCGCGACCGGTAGACCTTGATCACGACGGTTCGGCCGTCGCCGCCGCGCTCCTCGGCCAGGTAGAGGCGCGCCTCCCCGGACTCCGCGAACGGCCGGGGCGGGCCGAACCGCCCGGCGAGCGCGGGCGGCAGCGGTTCGGTGGCGAGACCGCCCGGCTCGTCCGCCACGGTGGGCGGCGGCGGTGGCGGATCGGGCACGGTGGGTGGCACTGGTCGGCTCACGTCCCCGATTGTCAGGGGGCCGCCCGCCGGTACGCACGACCCGGAATTTAGCCGCCCCGTCATAAATCACGGCGTGCGACGGAACCTCGCCGATAGGCATTCTTGAGCGTGTGGCGGTGTTCACCGCACACGTTTTCGGCCTACGGACCGCACAAATGCAGGCAGGCAGGGAATGGCCACAAGTGACTCTGTCCGGAGCGATGTCCGACGCGCGAGCCTCTCGATTCTCCAGCGCCTTTCCGCCTTCGTGAACGGGCGCGCGGACGGCTGGCGGAGGATACCCTCCGTCACCGCCACCGCCGGAGGCGTCCCGGTGACCGGCTACTCGCGGCAGCTCGAAAGCCGCGCCTACCGGGCCTCCACCCAGTTACAGGCCCGGGTCCGGCGCAAGGGGGTCGGCAAGCTGCCGGCCGTCTACTGCCTGGCCGAGACCGTCCTGGTCAGCCACTCGACGCGCGGCCGGATCAGCCGGGGGGAGCGCGGCCGGTTCCTGGCCGCGTTCAGCGAGTGGACGGCGCTCGTCGAGGAGTACCGCAGCCGCGCCGAGGCCACCGTCTACCAGGCCGACCTGCAGCAGCGGACGTACTGGACCCACGTGGTCAGGGCGCACCGGGACGCGGCGGAGCTGCCCGGCAGCGGACCGGCCGAGATCACTCTTGACCCCATCTGGGATAAGCCGGACATCCTCTTCTTCCTCCGCCCGCACCACGAGGACGATCCGGCCGCCACCCGGATGATCCGCGTCGTCACCCGCGCGCTCGAACTCCTCACCGACCCCTGATCACACCGGAGCCGACATGATCACCTCCCTCCGGCGGGCGGCGTTCGCGCCGGTCGCCGGCACGCTGCTCACCGGCCTGCTCACCGGCCTGCTCGCCGGATGCGCAGACGAGCCCGTCGCCCTCTCCGCGCCCTGCGCCGTCGTGCTGGACGGCTCCGGCTCGGGCACCGAACTCGACGTCGAGAAGCTGATGAAGAAGCACCTCGCCACCTACCTGAGCGAACAGGGGTGCGGAACGCTCACCTACTCCCCGATCACCGGCTCCTCGGCCTCGTCGCGGTGCAATGAGCCGACCGCCGACCTCAGCCCCCCGTCGCCGCCGGGCGGCAACGTCGGGGAGATCCGCCGCCGGGCGCTGGTGACCGCGCTGAGGTCGGCCGCCGGGATGCTGGAATGCGCCAAGGCGGAGGAGAAGCGGGCCAGCCAGGGCTCGGACGTCCTCGGCGGCATCAGCCGCGCGGTCGGCGTCATGCCGGGCGGCCAGGGCCCCCGCAGGATCCTGGTCATCAGCGACTTCGCGCAGACCGACAGCACCATGAACCTCTACCGGGACAAGCGGCTCGGCGACCGGGAGCACCGGGCCGAGCTGATCGCCCGGCTCAACGCCGACGCCCGCGTCCCCGACCTGTCCGGGTCCCAGGTCGTCGCCTACGGGTTCGGCGCGGGGTTCTCCCCCAACCCGGACCGGGTGGACCTGCTGCGGGCCTTCTGGAACGAACTGCTCACCGGCCCGGCCAAGGGCACGCCGCTGGAGACGAGGGCCTGAGGGAGGCACGGTGTTCGGCATCGGAAACCGGCGGCCGGGAGACCCCCGGTCGCTGACCAGGAGGGCCCGCTGGGCGGGCCGTTCGGCGGGGCGGTCCCGCATGTTCGACGAATGGTCGCTCGTGGACGACCACGAGCTGCCCTACCTGCGGATGCTCGCGGGCGAGCGGGAGGGCGCGCTGTCCCGCGCGCGGGGCGAGGCCGTCGTGGCCGCGCAGATGCACCACGAGCGCGCGACGGCCACGCGCACGCGGGCGGAGGCCGCCCGGGAGGAGATCGAGCACGCCGAGCGGCGCATCACCGCCGCGCGGTCGTTCATGGACCGCGCGCTGGCCCAGATGGACCGGATCGCGGCCCGCGAGGCGATGGTCCGCGACGACCTCGAAGGCGGACGGCGCGGCAGGCGGCGTAAAGGACCCAAACGACCGGACGACATGCCGCCGGAGATGGAGTCCGGCACGTCCGCCGTCACCGTGCACAACGAGCTGACCGGCCAGGCGATCGGCGCCGAACGGGCGGCGTCCGCGCAGGGAGGCCCGGCCGCCCCCTGGGAGGGCCCGTTCGGCGCGCGGATGCCGGACTGGGTGAAGTACACGCTGATCACCCTGCTGATCGCGATCGAGCTGCCGGTGCAGTGGCAGATCTTCAACTACATGGACCCCGACTGGCGGGTGGCGCTGCCGTTCGCGGTCTCGGTGGCGTTCCTGATGGGGTTCCTGCCGCACCTGGCCGGGGTCTTCTACCGCCGCAGGGCGGCCACCGGCACCGAGCGGATGAGCGGTCCGCTGGCGCTCGTCGTGCTGGTGCCGTGGCTGGTGCTCGCCGTCTTCTTCGGCGACCTGCGCCGCCGGGTGCTGATGCCGCCGGGAGAACCGCCGCCTGTCCAGGACGACGGGTGGTCGCTGCCCGCCGAGTACGGCGACACCCCGATGCGGGTGGACCTGCTGGACCTCGACCCGCTCACGGTCAGCGTCATGTTCGCGGCCCTGCTGCTGCTCGCGGGGGCGCTGGCGTTCCTGCTCGGCATGGCCGAGGACCACCCGATGGTCGCCGCCTACCGGGGCGCGGCGCACCGTCAGGCGGCCGACGAGGCCGTGGTCCGGGCGGGGCGCGGCGGCGTCGAGGCCGCCGAGCAGCAGCTCGCCCGGCTCGACGAGCGCCTGCGAGCCGAGGAGGAACGGCAGGCGCACCGCCAGGAGGAGGTGCGCGCCGCGTACGAGGCGGCCTGCGCCGCCTACCTGGACTCCGTCGCCCGGACGATGCGCAAGCCCGGCGCGACCGAGGCGGCGAGCCGTCCCGTGCCCGAACAGCCGCACACAGCCGATAAAGCGGGCAGGGCGTCATGACGGAACTGCGGATCCGCAGGGCCCACTTCCCGGTGACCGCGCTCGGGCCGGGGACCAGGCTCGGCATCTGGGTACAGGGCTGCTCGCTCGCCTGCCGGGGGTGCATGTCGCGCGACACCTGGGACCCTAACGGCGGGCGCGCCGTCCGGGCCTCGGCTCTGGCCGGCCTGTGGCGCGACGCGCTGGCCGCGGGGGCGGAGGGGCTCACCGTCTCGGGCGGTGAGCCCCTCCAGCAGCCCGCCCTCGCGTCGTTCCTGACCCGCGCGGCGGCCGTCCGCGACGAGCGCGCGCCCGGCGCCGACATCCTCCTCTACACCGGCTACGAGCCGGAGGAACTGGACGAGGACCGGTGGAGCCTGCTGGCGGGCGCGGACACCGTGGTCACCGGCCGGTACGTCGCGTCCCGCCCGACCAGGCTGCTGTGGCGCGGCTCGGCGAACCAGCGGATGATCCCGCTCACCCCGCTCGGCCGCGACCGCTACGCGCCCTACCTGGCGGCCACCGCCGACCACCCCCCGGTCCAGGTGGACCTGGACCGGGACGGCGACCTCCTGGTCATCGGCGTGCCCCCGCCGGGCACCCTGAGCCGCCTCGAACACGCCCTCCGCGCCCAGGGCACCCGCCTCCGCAGCCCCTCCTGGCGCACCCCCGGCTAGTGGCCGGGCGGCGCGCAGAGGCGGCGGAGGCGGGTCATCTCCTCGCTGACCTCCAGTTCGGGGTCGAGGGGCCAGTGGCGGGACCGGGGCAGGGTGTCGAGGAGCCCGGCGGCCCGGGTGTGGTCGCGGGACTTGCGGGCGAGGCGGACGAGGCCGAGGACGGCGGCGACGCGCACCGGGTGGACGAGGTCGAGGACCGGGTTCTCGGCGATCCAGGTGTAGTGGGCGGCGGCCTCGTCGTCGAGGTCGCCCGCCTCGGCGCACTCGGCGAACTCCAGGCGGGTCACGGCCACGGCGGGGTGCCGGTCGAACAGCTCGCCGGAGGCGATCCGGCGGGCCTGCGCGTCCCTGACCCGGCCCAGTTCGGCCACCGCCCCGGCGAGGTCGAGCCGCGCGCGCAGCGTCTGGGCCATGGCCCAGCCGAACTCGTCGAAGACCTGGTCGTCGCGCCCGATGCCGGGCCAGGACTCGGCCTGGCCCCGGTAGTAGGCCAGCTTGTCGGGCGAGCCCGCGGCCAGCGCGGACAGGATGAGCAGTTCGAAGGTGACGCGGGCGGAGATCCTCCTGGCGTGCCAGCGCCAGTTGGCGACGAAGGGCCGCGTCTCGGCGACGGCCTGCTCGGGGCGCACCAGGGACAGGGCGCACCGCGCCCGTTCCACGCCGATCTCCAGCCGTTCGGACACGGCCATGCCGTCGTCTCCGGCGGTGGTCGCCCGCTCGGCGGTGGTGAGGCACTGGAGGGCGACGGTGGGACGGCCCGCCTGGCGCAGGACCCGCGCGCGGGCGATCAGATCGCGAACCGGAGGGTCGGGGTCCTTGGCCGGGACGTCGGGGTCGGTGTCCTTGACGGATGTGTCGACGGATGTGTCGTGATCGGGGCAGTCCGGGGCGGGGCCCTGGCGGACGCCGGAGGCCAGGGCGACGTGGCCGTGTTCGGCCAGGGCGATCATCCGGATCCGCTCGGCGCAGCCCGTCCAGCCGTTCGGCCGGGCGATGGCCCTGGCCCGGCGGATCTCGCTGAGCGCGCGGTCCGGACGGCCGCTCCTGGCCAGCAGTTCGGCCCGGTGGACGGCGGCCCTGGCGTCGCGGCAGCCGTCCTCACCGAGGTGGAGGCGCGCGACGCGGCCGGACTCGGCGAGCAGCGCCTCCGCGCGCCGCCAGTCGCCGAACCGCACCGCCGTGACACCCGCGACCCCGAGGGAGTCGGCCGCGGCGTGCCAGTCCTCTTCCTTGGCGGACTCTCCGGCCGCCCGGACGAACATGTCGATGGTGGCCGGGAAGTCCTGGCAGCCGGCGAGCATGCTGCGGGCCAGCCGCACGGTGGGGGATCCGGCGGACTGGCCGGTGCGGACCTCGTGCTCGGCGCGTTCGCGCTCCTCGGCCTGCGGTCCGGCCCGGCCGACCACGCACTGCTGGAACCAGAAGCCCCACAGCGCGTCGGCCCGGACCGGCAGGCCGTCGCCGGAGTGCACGGAGGTGCGGATCACCAGGTCCGACAGCAGGTCGGCGTCGTTGCGCAGCTCGCGGGCGCTGAGCGCCTGGACCGGGCTGTGCGCGGCGACCACGACGGGGACGAGCCAGTCGGAGAAGACCCCGCACCAGCCGTGGCGGGCGGCGTGGATGATCGGTCTGATGGTGTCGTCGCGGTGCAGGGGGCCGACCTTCGCCGCGGCGGCGTCGGGCACGGCGAAGAGGATCTCGCGGAACAGCGCCGTCTCGGTGCGCAGGAAGCCCAGCAGGTGGCCGATCGCGCCGGTGAGCAGCTCCCTGGAATCGATCACCGAGCACAGCGAGTCTGGGACCCGCCGGCCGTTCTCACCGTCGGTGAACGGCCGGAAGGACGCCCAGCCGGCGAGCAGCGCGGCGCAGGACTTGGAACCGACGCGGTTGCGCACCCACGCGTGACTGCGGCCGGTGCCGTCGGCGGGCCGTCCGATGTGCCGGGGCAGGTCAAGTCTCCGCCCGATTTCTATGAAATCAGTGTTCTTGTAGCCTTTTTCACGAAATGCGGATGCCGACGCCTTTCCGAGTGCCATTAGCAAATTGTCCATTATTACGCCTTTGTACTACCGGGTGCCGATTGGTGGGCGGTCCGCGGTTCCGCCGTACTGACATATGACGGCAAGCGGATCGGCATAGTTGGCGTCGGGAGCGAGATTTCCGGGATCTCTCCAGAACTCACCCAGATCCCGCCCGGCACTGCGTCACTCTGTTCACATCTGTCACTTTGGTCACACCCCGCCGGAGGGGTGGGCGGCACGCCGTCCAGAGCGTCCAAAGCCGCCCGCCGCCATGTTGCCCGATCGGGGATAGCAGTTTTCCATCACACCGTGCTATCCCCGTCGTCCCGACTCGGACACCCGTACGAACACCCGGTCTGAGCTGGGATTACGAGAGGGCCCAATAATAAATTTCAGCGATATTCGAAATGTCCGGACATGCCCCACATACCCCTCCCGGCCGGGCACGTTCCAATGGCCCGCTGAGCAGTTCAAGCGACGTTTCGGTCACGATTAGAAGGGAATCCGGGACGTCCGGAACGCGGTTGCGATGGCTGAGATCCGCATGTTTTCCTCTTGCTGCTTCTGGTTCAGCGAACCCCTCGCTGCCAGTTCTCAACGGGGGTTGAGTGCATGCTCATTTTGAAACGATTACGGCTTCGCCGTGCCCGCGTTGTGTCCATGCTGACCCTCTCCGTGCTCACCGCCTCGGTGCTGATGCCGTACGACACGGCCACCGCGGCGGAGCTCGGCCCGGTGCCGCAGGCGGTTCCGGGACAGGGTCCGGCCCAGCGGCCATTGCCGCCGGGAGTGCGGCCGTCCGACGCGGTGAAGCCCGGTCAGCGTCCGCCGGTGGTGCCGCTGGGCGCGCGGGCCGAGGGCAAGCCGGTCAAGGTCGCCGAAGGCCGCTGGACCGCGCTGACCCGCAAGGCGGCCCGGCCGGCCGCCGAGGACGGCTTCACCGCCGTGACCCTGCGGCCGGGCTACGTGCTCGCCGACACCTCGCTGGTGACCTACTTCGACAACGGCGGGGCGGGCGCGACGTGGACCGGGGCGCGGGTCCGGCTGTACGACGCGGAGTCGCAGACCGAACAGGCGTCCAGCCTGGTCACCAAGGAGGACCTGGCCCTCTCGCGGTGTGGCACGGGCGGCCAGTTCTGCCGGTCGTTCGGCGCTGCCGACGGCTGGGTCCTGGACACCGGCAAGCAGTACTTCGTCACCGTCGCGGCCGTCTACGACGACGGTCGTGAGGTCGTCTCCGACCCCTCGGAGCACGCCAACCCGCGCCAGACCTACGACCCGCCGCCGGTGCCCAACGAGCAGGCCGCCGGGTGCGGCTGCGGCAACGCGCTGGCGCTGACCGCGGCCGGGCAGGCGTCCCGCGCGCTGGGCGTCAACACCGGCACCGGCGCGTACGTGCGCACCGAGCAGGACTTCGGCCTGGCGTCCTTCGGCCCGAGGTTCGCGACGACCCGCACCTACTCCTCGATGAACCGGGCCCCCGGGCCGTTCGGGCCGGGCTGGGCCTGGTCGTACGGCATGCGGGTGACCCCCGCCGAGGACGGCGGCGCCAAGGTCCTGGCCGAGGACGGCGCGCAGGCGACCTACGCCGCCGGCGAGGACGGCGCCTACAAGCGTCCGCCCGGCGTGCGGTCCACCCTGCGCAAGACCGACGGCGGCTGGGTGCTCACCACCCCGCGCCAGGCCCGCTACGTCTTCGACTCCCAGGGCCGCCTGACCTCGGTCCTCAACGCCCGTGGAGTCGGGGTCAAGCTGGCCTACGAGGGCTTGGGCGTCAACATCACCGACGCCTCCGGCCGCAAGGTCGAGGTGCGCATCGAGGGCGGCCTGATCCGCGAGATCAAGCTGCCCGACGGCCGTAACGTCAACTACTCCTACAACGCCGCCGGCCTGCTCTCGCAGGCGCTGGACGCGCGCGGCTTCCAGTGGCGGTACACCTACCACGCCAACGGCCTGCTCTCTCAGGTCGTGGACCCGCACCGGGTGGCCGTGGTGTCCAACGAGTACGGCGCCGACGGCCGGATGACCGCCCAGCGCGACGGCCTCGGCAAGCGGACCACGTTCGCCTGGGACGCCGCCAAGCAGGAAGCCACGACGACCGACCCGGACGGCGTGGTGACCTGGGACGGTTACCGGGGCAACACGCTGGTCTACACCCAGCGCGGCACCGGCGACTCCGACAACCACCGCTACGACCGCGCGCTCAACCGCGATCTGGTGGTCAACGGCAACCAGTACCAGCACGAGGCGATCTTCGACGGCAACGGGAACCGGGTGGAGGTCAAGGCCCCCCAGCCGATGAAGTTCTCCGAGAAGGCGAAGTTCGACGAGCGCAACAACCCGACCGAGCACGTCGACGCCAACGGCCAGGTCTGGAAGGACACCTACAACGAGTTCAACGAGCTGGTCCGCAGTGAGGACCCCGAGGGCAACGCGATCACGCACGAGTACGACTCGCGCGGCCTGCGGACCTCCACCACCGACCAGCGCGGCAAGGTCACCCGTTACGAGTACCTGCCGCAGGGCGGCCCGAACGCGGGCCTGCTGTCGGCGCGCGTCTCTCCCGAGGGCCGCAGGACCGAGCAGACCTACGACCTGACCGGCCGCAGGATCACGACGACCGACCCGCGCGGCACGGTGACCGGCGGCAACCGCGCCGCCTACACCACCAAGTACGCCTACGACGCCCAGGACCGGCTGCTCAGCACGCTGGACCCGGGCAAGATCGGGGCGTGGCGGAGCGGGTTCGACGAGACCGGCCGCCTGGTCCGGCAGCAGACCCCGACGGGCGGCACGAAGAACTTCACCTATCTCGCCAACGGCCTGCTGCAGAAGGTGGACGACGAGCGCCGGACCACCCTCTACACCTACACCGACGGCGGCCGCCAGGCGACGTCCGCGGCGCAGTTGCGGACCCGCGCGCCGATCGTCACGTCCTATACCTACGACGGCAAGGGCCTGCTGAAGACGGTCACCTCGCCCCGGGGCAACGAGGCGGGCGCGAACAAGGCCGACTTCACCACCACCTACTTCTACGACGCCAACGACAACCCCGTCAGGGTGCGTCACCCCTACCCCGGGGGCGGCTTCGTGGACAGGGACATCAAGGTGGACCCGCTGGACCGGACCACGAGCCGGACCGACGAACTGGGCAAGCAGTCGTCCTTCGCGCGTGACAACGCGGGCGACCTGACCAGCACGACGGACACGCTGGGCCGTACGACGAAGATGGAGTACGACCGCAGCGGACGGCAGACCGGCATCACCGACTCGGGCGGCAAGACCACCAAGACCGAGTACGACAAGGCGGGCAACCGGATCAAGGAGACCGGCGCCGAGGGCGGGGTCACCACCTGGAAGTACGACGACGACGGCCTGCTGGTCGCGGTGACCGAGCCGCGCGGCAACGTCGAGGGCGCCGACCCGGACAGGTACACCACCCGGTACGAGTACGACCGGGCGGGCAACCAGGTCAAGTCCACCGACCCGCTGGGCAACGCGTCCACCGCGACGTACGACGGCGTCAACCGGCTGATCGCCACGACCGACGCCAAGGGCCGCACCTCGCACACGACCTACCGCGAGGACGACCTGCTGGCGACGGTGCACACGCCGGAGACGCCGTACAACCCGAACGACCCGACGGTCCGCTCCACCGTCTACTCCTACGCCCCCGACGGGATGCTGGAGTCGGTGCGCGACCCGCTGGGCCGCTACACCCGGATGGCGTACGACGACGCCGGACGTCTGATCACCCGGGCCGACCCGCTGTCCCGCCGGGTGGAGATCACGTACGACGCGGAGAACAACCCGCTGGCCGCGATCACCATCAACGGTCCTGAGTGGGTGTCGCCGGAGGAGCGCGCCAAGCGCACGGTGACCAGCACCTACGACATCCTCAACCGCCGGACGAAGACCGCCCTCGGCTCGCAGGGCCCGGCCTATACGTTCGGTTACGACGGCAAGGACCGCACCACCGCCTACGGTGACCCCACCGGTGTGCGGAACGTGGTCTACGACGACGAGGACCAGATCAAGACGATCACCCGCAAGACCCAGGGCAGGGCAGACGAGACCTTCACCTACGGTTACGACGAGCGGGGCAACATCACCTCCCGTACGTATCCGGACGGCACGAAGGTCACCGGGGCCTACGACGGCGACAGCCGACTGACCGAGCAGTCGGTCGCGGGCGGCGTGGCGGGCGACGGCGCGCGCGAGTGGAAGTTCGGCTACGACGTGGCCGGCCGCCGCACGACGACCACCCTGCCCACCGGCGGGCTGACCGAGAAGCGGGCCTACGACGACGCGGGACGGCTGACCTCCATCCGCACCGCGGACGGCGACGCGGACCCGGTGTCGGCGTTCAACCTGACGCTGGACCAGGTCGGCAACCCCACCAAGGTCGTCACCCGCCGGGGTGACCGAACCGAGGACGTCGCCTACGCCTACGACCTGGCCAACCGGGTCACGTCGGCGTGCTACTCGGCCACCGAGTGCGGCACCGGCACGCAGGCCGCCGGCCGGATCGACTACACCTACGACCTGATGGGCAACCGCCTGTCGCAGAAGCGGACCGGCACCGCGGGCAACGACACCACCACCTACACCTACGACGTCGCCGACCAGCTCCTGAAGGAGACCGTCGCCAAGCCGGGCAGCACGGTGTCCAAGGACTTCGCCTACGACGTCAACGGCAATCAGATCCGGTCGGGTTCCGACCGGTTCGAGTACAACCTGGACAACAGCCTGGCCAAGGCGACCGTCGGCAACAACACGGCGACGTTCACCTACGACGCCACCGGGCTGCGGCTGTCCGCCGCCACGACCGCGACGACCTCGACGGGTGCGGGCACCCAGAAGAGCGCCAGGGTCTCCGGCACCCAGTGGTGGAGCTGGGACGTCAACGGCAATCTCCCGCAGATCGCCCTGGACACCACCACCAACTCCGCGGGCACCGTCATCGAGAGCCGGGGCTTCGCCTTCGGTCCCGACGACGAGCCGCTGGCCCTGCTGACCGGCGGCGCCGCGCACGCCTACACACACGACTGGCTGGGCGGCGTGGCCAACATGCTCTCCCCGACCGGCCAGGTCGAGGCGGGCTACGACTACGACCCGTTCGGCAACCCGCGCACCGGGACCACGCTCAGCCCGGCCACGGCGAACAAGCCAGGGGCGCCCACGGCCAACCAGGCCGATGAGTCAGCCGAGCCCGCCGAACAGGCCGCGCCGGAGAACCCGCTGCGCTACACCGGGGCCTACCAGGACGAGACCACCGGCGCCGGCAACTACTACCTGCGGGACCGCAACTACAACCCGGGCACCGGCCGGTTCAGCTCCGTCGACCCGATGCCCAGCGGCACCAGCGCCACCTCGGCGTACACCTACGCGTCCAACAACCCGCTGGTCTACACCGACCCGACGGGGATGCGGCCCGACGAAGGCCCCACGACCACGGGCGAGACCGCGCCCGGCCAGGAGGCCGAGCAGGGCCCGAGCGCGGAGGACGTGGCCAAGGCCCAGCAGCTCCAGAACAAGTCCGTGCTGGACGTGATCCTGGAGGCCGGCGGCCAGATCCTGATGGAGATCCTGGGCATCAACGACATCGTCAACTGCCTGCAGGGCGACCTCGGCGCGTGTGTGTCCGCCGTGGTCGGGGCGCTGCCCTGGGGCAAGATCTTCAAGGCTCCGAAGATCATCGCCGCCATCTGGCGCGCGGGCAAGGCCGTCATCACCTTCTTCCAGGAACTCAAGTGGGCCAAGGCCATCTTGAGAGGCGCGGAGAAGGCGGCCGAAGCGGCCAAGGCCGCGGCGGCCAAGGCGGCGAAGGCGGCGGCCGACAAGGCGGCGGCGGCGAAGGCCGCGGCCGAGGCACAGGCCAAGAAGCTGGCGGCGGAGGCCGCGGAGAGAGCCAAGGCCTTGGCGGCCAAGGCCAAGGCGAAGACGAAACCGAAGTCCACCGCCAAACCGCAGCGCAAGCCGAAGGACTGCCCGAACAGCTTCGCGCCCGGCACGCTCGTGCTGATGGCCAACGGCACCACCAAGGCCATCGAGCGGGTCGGACTCGGCGAGAAGGTGGTCGCGACCGACCCGGAGACCGGGAAGACGGCGGCCAAGCCCGTGGTCCGGCAGATCCTCGGCGAGGGCGCCAAGGACCTGGTCCGCGTCACCGTGGACGGCGGCAAGGGCAAGGCGCCGCAGAAGCTGGTGGCCACCGACGGGCACCCGTTCTGGGTCCAGAGCGAGCGCGCCTGGCTGGAGGCCGACCAGCTCAAGGCGGGCATGTGGCTGCGGACCAGTGCCGGGACGCACGTCCAGGTGACCGCGGTGGAGCAGTGGACCGCCCGCGAGCGCGTCTACAACTTCACCATCGCCGACATCCACACGTACTACGTGGTCGCGGGCGGTACCTCCGTCCTCGTCCACAACTGCGAGGACGAGCCGGTCAAGCTGTACCGCTCGCCCCAGCGTGGTAACAGGGCCTCCGAATCGCAGGGTCTCAACCCGGCGAACCACCCCGTGTCCGACGGCTACGGCGGCACCGCGTATCTCGGCGACTCCGAGGCGGTGGCGCGGCAGTACGCCGGCAAGGGGGTTTATGAGGACGGTTACCATGAGTACACGATGAAGCCGGGCTTCACCAACGAGTTCCATCCCAGCGCGTACCGCCGATTCCATGACAAGGAAGGCGGGCTGCAATGGATCATCGACGTGGAGGACATCCCGTTGTTCAACGAATACGTCGAAAGCGTTCGCTGGATTCCATGGAAGCGAGGCGTCCATTTCTAGGATGACGGCCGGTGGCCGGTAGCGAACCAGAGTGGCCGCGCAGCGGACTCCACCGATTCCAGGTGGTCCGCTGCGTGGTCACCGCGCATCGGGGGCGCTTCGGCGTCGAGGTCAGGCTCACCGAACCGCCGGTCGACGTACCGGCGTTCATCGACTTCGTGATGCTGACCGACGCCGACGAGCACCTCACACCTGACGAGTTCCCGCCGGTCGGAACCGTCCTTTCGGCGGCGGCCATCGATTTCATGCCTTCGGGCGAACTGCGGTTGTCGGCGCGTCCGTCGGACGTCGAGAGCGGCTAAAGTCCGAAAAATGCGTATAGCGGCGGCTCAAGTCCGCAGTGCCTGGCTCGACCCCGCCGCAGGTACCGAGAAGGTTCTCGACTACCTGCGGCGGGCGGCCGGCCAGAACATCGATCTCGTGGCCTTCCCCGAGACGTTCCTGTCCGGATATCCCTACTGGCTGAGCGTCACCGGCGGCGCGGCGTTCGACGACCCCCGCCAGAAGACGGCGTACTCCTATTACCTGGACGCCGCCGTCGAACTCGACGGCCCGCAGCTCAGGACCATCACCGAGGCCGTCCGCGACCTGAAGGTCTTCACCTACCTGGGGGTCAGCGAGCGCGCGGGAGGCACCGTCTACTGCACCCTCGTCGCGATCTCCCCCGAGCACGGCATCGCCGGCGCGCACCGCAAGCTGATGCCCACCTACGAGGAACGCCTGGTCTGGGGCGCCGGCGACGGCCACGGCCTGCGCACCCACGACGTCGGCGGTGTCAGGGTGAGCGGGCTGAACTGCTGGGAGAACTGGATGCCGCTGGCCAGGCAGTCCCTGTACGCGCAGGGCACGCAGGTCCACGTCTCCGTATGGCCCGGCTCCACCAAGCTGACCACCGACATCACCCGGTTCATCGCCCGCGAGGGCCGCGTCTATTCGCTGGCCGCCGGGGCGATCATCTCCTACGACGACGTACCCACCGGGTTCCCGTTCAAGGAGGAACTGGCCGCGCACACGTCCGGTTACGACGGCGGCTCGGCGATCGCCGGGCCCGACGGGCGGTGGATAGCCGAGCCGGTGTCCGGCGAGGAACGGCTGGTGGTCGCCGACATCGACCTCGCCACGCTGCGTGGCGAACGGCAGAACTTCGACCCGGCGGGCCACTACAACCGCCCCGACGTCTTCCACCTCGACGTGGACCGCCGCCGCCAAGCCGGCGCCGCCTTCCGCGACTGACCCGGATCCACGGCCTCGGGACCTCGGGCCCTCGAACCTTGGACCGCAGGGCTCCCGCCCCCTCGACGGGAGCCGAGCGGCCATGCCCCACCGCCCGCGAGGGGAGCGGCGGGAACACGGACCCAAGGTGGTGAAAGGGCGCCGGGTCAGGCGGCGTGCCGGGCGTCGCGTTCCGTGCGGCGAGGGACGAAGTCACGCTCGACGTCCGCCGCGTAGACGGCGCGGCGGCAGCGTGCGCAGCGGTAGATCACCGGCCCCTCGTCCAGGGCCGTACGGCAGCGCGGGCATCTCTGGTCTCGCATCTCTCTGTCCCCCAAGCGGTTTCCTCGTCCGGGAACATGAGACCGCGATCACCTTGCGTGTTCCCTTCAAACCGCTTTACCCGGGCCGACTCACAGTGGTGCCGCCGGCGGCGTCGACGCCCAGGCCCTGCTGCCGCCCCGCCGCTTCTTCGGAGCGGCCCGCAACGTACGCGAGGGCGGGTCGCTGACGATCCTCGCGACCGCCCTGGTGGAGACCGGGTCGCGGATGGACGACAACTTCTACGAGGAGTTCAAGGGCACCGGGAACATGGAGCTGCGGCTCCGCCGGGCGCTCGCCGACCGTCGTCTCTACCCGGCCGTCGATCTGGACGCGTCGAGCACCCGCCGGGAGGAGATCCTGATCCCTCCGGGCGAGCGGGAGCTGGTGTGGCGGCTGCGCCGTACGCTGGCCGGGCTGGACAAGCCGCAGGCCCTGGAACTCCTCATCGACCGGCTCGGCGACACCCCGTCCAACGCGGCCTTCCTGCGCCAGGTGGTCGCCCAGGCGGCGTGACCCGGCCGCAGGGGAGATGATGGGGGGATGCTGGGGGATGTTCTCGACGTACTCGCGTGCCCGGTCTGCGGCGGCGGTCTCGCCGTCGCGGGGCAGGTGGTGCGCTGCGCCCAGCGGCACAGCTTCGACGTGGCCCGGCAGGGCTATGTGAGCCTGCTGTCCGGCTCGCGGTCGCCCGGCACGGCCGACACGGCGGCGATGGTGGCGGCCCGCGACGACTTCCTGTCGGCCGGGCACTACGCCCCGCTGGCCGCGCGCCTGGCCGAGCTGGCCGCCGCGCCGTCCGGCGGCGTGGTGCTCGACGCGGGTGCGGGCACCGGCTACTACCTGGCGGCGGTGCTCGGCGAGACGGGGGCGCGCGGGGTCGCGCTCGACATCTCCAAGCACGCGATCAGGCGGGCCGCCCGCGCGCATCCGCTGGCCGGCGCGGTCGTGGCCGACGTGTGGCACGGGCTGCCGGTCAAGGACGCCTCGGCCGACGTGGTGATCAACGTGTTCGCGCCGCGCAACGGCGCGGAGTTCGCCCGCGTGCTGCGTCCGGGCGGACGGCTGGTCGTGGTCACCCCGGCTGCGGGCCATCTGGCGTCGCTGGTCGAGCGCCTCGGGCTGCTGTCCGTGGATGAGCACAAGGAGCGCCGGGTCGAGGAGCGCCTGGGCCGGTGGTTCACCGAGGTGTCCGGCGAGCGCCTGGAGTTCGGCATGACCCTCGACGCCGACGCGGTGGCGGCGGTCGTGGGAATGGGGCCGAGCGCGTGGCATCGCGACCGTGCGGATGCACCAGAGGCGTCGGGGGTGTCAGGGGCGCCGGCCGAGACGGTCACGGCGTCGTTCGTCCTGACGACCTATTCTCCATGTCTATCCTCGAAAGCCATTCACGATCAAGCCAGTTATTTGACTGACTGACGCGAAAGATGGTACTGAAGGGACATTTAGTCCCAAATTCCACCACATTCCTTGAACATTCCGCGTCCTCGCGCGACATACTGGACCACAACCGCCAACCCGGGGCAGGGAACGCGTAAGGGTCACCGTCCGCGTCGGAGACCCTGATAGGGGAGGGACGCGCCGTATGAGGGCGGAGGAACGCTGGCAGTCCAGGTTCCGCGCGCCGCGGATGACGCTGCCCGTTTGTGCGGGAAGGGCGCCTCACCGAGCGGTCTATCAGAGCAACGCGTCCGGCTCCTGGGAGATCTACGCCTGGGATCGCAGCACCGGGGCGAGCAGGCAGGTGACCGCCCGGCCCAACGGCACGAGAACCGCCGTCCTCGACCCGACCGGCCAGTGGATCTGGTGGTTCGCCGACACGGACGGTGACGAGTGGGGCGAGTGGATGCGCCAGCCGTTCGGCGGCGGCCCAGACGAGCCGGCCGTCGCGGCGCCCGCCGGGGACGGCATCCCGTACGGCCACCCCGCCGGGATCGGCCTGTCGGCCGTGGGCACCGCCGCCATCGGCCTGGCCAGGCCCGGCCGGGGCTTCCAGATCCTGCACGTGTCCCCCGGCGAGGCCCCCACGGTCATCTACGAGCACGCCGAGGCCGCCTACGTCACCGCCATGTCGCCGGACGGCTCGCTCATCTCGATCAACCACAGCGAGCACGGCGACGCGCTGCACCCGGCCCTGCGGGTGGTCCGCCCGAACGGCTCCACCGTCGGCGACCTGCGCGACGCCCCCGGCAAGGGCCTGATCGGCGCCCGCTTCTCCCCCGTCCACGGCGACCGCCGCCTGCTCGTCCTGCACGAGCGGCGGGGCAGGCGCGAACCGCTGCTGTGGGACCCGGTGACCGGCGACCAGCGCGAGGTCTACCTGCGCGACCCCGGCGAGGTCGGCGCCGAGTGGTTCGAGGACGCCAGGTCGCTGCTGATCATCCGGCAGGACCGCGGACGCACCCGGCTGCACCGCTACGACCTGGGCGGGGGCGGCATGACGCCGATCGACACCCCGCACGGCGTGATCGAGGCCGCCGCCGCGCGGCACGACGGCGCGGTGGAGTACGCGTGGTCGAGCTCCTCCCACCCGCCCGTGATCCGCTCCAGCGCCGGGAACGTGGTGATGAACCCGCCGGGGCCGTCCGCTCCGCCGTCGGTGCCGGTCGAGGACTTCGACGTGGAGGGTCCCGGCGGGCGCGTGCACGCGCTGGTCTCGCGGCCCGAGCGCGGCGCGGGGCCGTACCCGACGGTGTTCATGCTGCACGGCGGGCCGACCTCGCAGGACAACGACTCGTTCTTACCCGGCGTCGCCGCGTGGGTGGACTACGGCTTCGCCGTCGTCCGCGTCAACTACCGGGGCTCCACCGGGTACGGCTCGGCCTGGCGTGACGCGCTGCGCGGCGACGTCGGCCACATCGAGCTGGCCGACGTCACGGCGGTGCGCGAGCACCTGGTCGCCCACGGCGTCGCCGACCCCGCGCGCCTGGTCGTCGCGGGCAGGTCGTGGGGCGGCTACCTGACCCTGCTGGCGCTGGGCGTGCAGCCGAAGGTCTGGGCCGCCGGGATCGCCGCCGTGCCGATCGCCGACCACGTCGCCACCTACGAGGACGAGACCGAGGGACTGCGCGCCTACCAGCGGGCCCTGCTCGGCGGCTCGCCGGACGACGTGCCCGAGCGCTACGCCTCCTGCTCACCGATCACCTACGTGGACCAGGTGGAGGCGCCGGTCCTCATCCTGGCCGGGGAGAACGACCCGCGCTGCCCGATCCGGCAGGTGACCAACTACATCGACCGGCTGGCCGGGCGCGAGCACGACCACGAGGTCTACCGCTACGACGCCGGGCACGGCACGCTCGTGGTCGCGGAGCAGATCGAGCAGATGGCGGCCCAGCTCGACTTCGCCAGGAAGCGGCTGGGCCTGTCGGGTTGAGGGATCCGGGCTCAGGGGGCGCGCAGCACCAGGATCGCCAGGTCGTCGGCGCTCGGCTCGGGCGCGAAGTCCTGCACGCGGCGGCGGATCCGCTCGGCCACCGCCTGGGCCGACAGCCCCACGCACTCGGCCAGCAGCCGGGCCAGCCCGCCGTTGTCGTCGAGCAGCCGCCCGCCCGAGCGCCGCTCGGTCACGCCGTCCGTCACCGCGAGCAGCACGTCGCCGTGGTTGAGCTGGACGATGTCCTCCTCGAAGGTCACCTCGGCGAAGACGCCGAGCAGCGACTGCGGCGTGGCCACGACCTCCACGGCCCCGCTCGGGCGCAGCCGCAGCGCCTCGGGATGGCCCGCCGACACCAGCCGCGCCTCCATGCCCCTGGTGGTCGGGGTGATCTCACCGTGCAGCAGGGTCAGGAACCGGGCCCGCTCGCCCTCCTCCAGGATGGCCTCGTTGAGTCGTCCGAGCACGTGCGCGACCTTGTGGCCCTCGCGGGCCAGCAGCCGCAGGGTGTGCCTGGCCAGCCCGGTGACGGCCGCCGCCTCCGGACCGGTGCCGCAGACGTCGCCGATCGCGAACCGCCAGGCGCCGCCGTCCCCGGCCCGGAACAGGTCGTAGAAGTCGCCGCCGACCTCGTTGGTCTCGCCCGCGGGCTCGTAGACCACGCCGTAGTCGATCTCGGGGACCTCCGGGTTGTCCGGCGGCAGCAGGCTGCGCTGCAGCGCGCGGTTCGCGGCGGCCTGCTGCGCGTACAGCCGGGCGTTGTCCATCGCCAGCGCGGCCCGGCGGCCGATGTCCTCGGCGAACTGGATGATGTCGTCGGGGAACCGGTCGGTGCGGCCGAGCAGCATCACTCCGAGCCCGCGTCCCCTGGCCAGCAGCGGCACGGCGAGCACGTGGGAGTCACCGATGGTGAGCGAGACGGTCTGCGGGCGCTCGGGAGGCGGCACGCGGATCGCGCCCAGTTCCTCGCGCAGCGAGTCGATCCGCGCCTCGTCGGCGTGCCACAGGTAGGCCAGGCGCAACGGCCCGAGGCCGGAGTCGGAGGTGTAGACGGCGCACCAGGACGACAGCCTGGGCACCACGATCTGCGCGACGATGGCCGGGACCATGTCGGGGTCGAGGGTGCCGGCCAGCAGGTCGCTCGCGTCGGCCAGGAAGCCCAGCCAGAACGACCCACGGGAGGACTCCTGCGACCATTCCGCGGCCGCCCGCGTCGCCGAGCCCGGTAGCCCGATCTTGGCCCACTGCACGCGGACCTGGCCGGAGAAGGTCACCCCCCACTCCTCGACGGGCACCCCCGGAGCGTTCATATACTCACCGGGAACGTCCTTCTGCCGGACCTCGACCTGGACGGCATCGCCCTGGTGGGTCCACACCACCTCGAAGGGAGCCCGCTCGGCCTGCCGGGCGAGCTCCTCTGCGACCTGCTCGGCCTCGGGCAGGACGGCACCGGCGGCCCACGCGGTCATGACCTCGCGTGTGAACCGTCGGGTGGCGGGAACGGCCGTGTCACCGGGCGCGAACGTGGCGGCGAGGACGGCTCGTGGAGATTCGGTCACTGCCTCGTGCTTACCACACTCTCCACTGACATGGGGTAATTCGAGGGCAGGACTGCAGGCTACCCATCGTGACAGACTGGCATCACTCACGGCTGCCCACCGGGAGTGGAGGAGGGTCGCATGAACACCGCCGACACCGTGTCGGGTAACGAGGAACGGTGTTACACGGAATCGGAGCTCAAGCCGGTTCTGCAGGCACTGATGTCATGGCGCGACGGCGATTTCCGCCGCCGCGTCCCCACGGTGTCCACCGGGGCGCTCGGTGAGGTACAGACCGTGCTCAACGAGATCGCCGACCGTCAGGAGCACGTCGCGACGGAACTCCAGCGGGTGAAGAAGGCGGTGGTCAAGGAGGGCCGTTTCGGCGAACGGCTCGCGCACGGCAACGGCTCCGGGGCATGGTCCGACGGCGTCGATTCGATGAACATGCTCATCGACACCCTGGTCAGCCCGGTCAGCGGCGCGGCCGACGTGATCGACGCTGTCGCCAAGGGCGACCTCACCCGCCGTATCGAGCTCGACCGCTCGGCGCGCGGCGAGGTCAGGCGGCTGGGCAAGGCGATCAACGGCATGGTCGACCAGCTCTCCCTGTTCAACTCCGAGGTGACCAGGGTGGCTCGGGAGGCGGGCACCGAGGGCCGCCTGGGCGGCCGGGCCAACACCCGGGGCATGTCGGGAAGCTGGCGCGACCTCACCGACGCGGTGAACACCATGTCGAGCCGGGTCTCCGCGCAGGTCCGCGACATCGCCGAGGTCACCACCGCGGTCGCCAAGGGCGACCTCTCCCGCAAGGTCACGGTCGAGGCCGTCGGCGAGATGTTCGAGCTGAAGAACACCGTCAACACGATGGTCGACCAGCTCTCGTCGTTCGCCGAGGAGGTCACCCGGGTCGCCCGCGAGGTGGGCACCGAAGGGCAGCTCGGCGGGCAGGCGCAGGTGCGGGGCGTGTCCGGGGTCTGGAAGGACCTCACGGACAACGTCAACTTCATGGCGGGAAACCTGACCATCCAGGTGCGCGCCATCGCCACCGTGGCCACCGCCGTGGCCCAGGGCGACCTCTCACAAAAGATCACCGCCGACGCGCAGGGTGAGATCCTCCAGCTCAAGGACACCCTGAACACGATGGTCGACCAGCTCTCCTCGTTCGCCGACGAGGTCACCCGCGTGGCCAGGGAGGTCGGCACCGAGGGCAAGCTGGGCGGCCAGGCCAGGGTGCGGGGCGTGTCCGGGGTCTGGAAGGACCTCACGGACAACGTCAACTTCATGGCCAACAACCTCACCCTCCAGGTCCGCAACATCGCCGAGGTCACCACGGCGGTCGCCACCGGTGACCTCACCCGCAAGATCGACGTAGACGCCCAGGGCGAGATCCTGGCCCTGAAGACGACCATGAACCGCATGGTCGACCAGCTCTCCTCCTTCGCCTCCGAGGTGAGCCGGGTCGCCCGCGAGGTGGGCACGGAGGGTCAGCTCGGCGGGCAGGCGCAGGTGCGGGGTGTGTCGGGGGTCTGGAAGGACCTCACCGACAACGTCAACGTGATGGCCAACAACCTGACCACCCAGGTCCGCGCCATCGCCACCGTGGCCACCGCCGTCGCGCAGGGCAACCTGTCCAAGAAGATCACCGCCGACGCGCAGGGTGAGATCCTCCAGCTCAAGGACACCCTGAACACGATGGTCGACCAGCTCTCGTCGTTCGCCGACGAGGTCACCCGCGTCTCGCGCGAGGTGGGCACCGAGGGCCAGCTCGGCGGGCAGGCGAGAGTGCGGGGCGTGTCCGGAGTCTGGAAGGACCTCACCGACAACGTCAACTTCATGGCCAACAACCTCACCCTCCAGGTCCGCAACATCGCCGAGGTCACCACGGCGGTCGCCACCGGCGACCTCACCCGCAAGATCGACGTAGACGCCCAGGGCGAGATCCTCGCTCTCAAGACGACCATGAACCGCATGGTCGACCAGCTCTCCTCCTTCGCCTCCGAGGTCACCCGTGTGGCCCGCGAGGTGGGATCGGAGGGACAGCTCGGCGGCCAGGCCCGCGTCGAGGGCGTGGAGGGCACCTGGAAGCGCCTCACCGAGAGCGTGAACGAGCTGGCGGGCAACCTGACCACCCAGGTCCGCGCGATCGCCGGGGTCACCGGCGCGGTCGCCAAGGGCGACCTCACCCGCAAGATCGACGTCGACGCCCAGGGCGAGCTGGCCGACCTGAAGGACAACATCAACACGATGGTGTCCAACCTGCGCGACACCACCAAGGCCAACCAGGAACAAGACTGGCTGAAGTCGAACCTGGCCCGCATCCAGCGGCTCATGCAGGGCCACCGCGACCTGATCGAGGTCGCCACGCTGATCATGAGCGAACTGACCCCGCTGGTGTCGGCCCGCTACGGCGCCTTCTACGGCGTGGAGCCGCAGAGCGGTCAGGACCTCCTGCTCATCGCCGGCTACGGCGTGCGCCCCGGCGCCAGCCCGCGCGGCCGGTTCGGCATGGGCGAGGGCATCGTCGGCCAGGCCGCCCTTGAGGGCAAGCACGTCGTGCTCGACGACGTGCCCGCCGGCTACATCACCGTGGACACCGGGCTCAGCCAGTCGCCGCCCGCACAGATCGTGGTCATGCCGATCCTGTTCGAGAGCAAGGTGCTCGGCGTGCTGGAGCTGGCCTCGTTCGAGGACTTCAGCGAGGTCCACCTCGACTTCCTGGCCCAGCTCGTCGAGACCATCGGCGTCACGATGAACACCATCATCGCCAACTCCCGCACCGAGGACCTGCTGACCGAGTCCCAGCGCCTCACCCGCGAACTACAGGAGCGCTCCGACGAGCTGCAGCGCCAGCAGGAGGAGCTGCGCCGCTCCAACGCCGAACTGGAGGACAAGGCGGCGCTGCTGGCCAAGCAGAACCGCGCGATCGAGATCCAGAACTTCCAGATCGAGCAGGCCAGGCGCACCCTGGAGGAGCGGGCCGAGCAGCTCGCGGTCTCCTCGCGCTACAAGTCGGAGTTCCTGGCGAACATGTCGCACGAGCTGCGCACGCCGCTGAACAGCCTGCTGGTACTGGCCAAGCTGCTCACCGAGAACGCCGAGGGCAACCTGACTCCACAGCAGGTCGAGTTCGCCCGGACCATCCACGGCGCGGGCTCGGCGCTGCTGCAACTGATCAACGACATCCTCGACCTCTCCAAGGTCGAGGCCGGCCGGATGGACATCCACCCGCAGCAGCTCCTGCTGCCCAAGCTGGTGGAGTACGTCGAGGCCACGTTCGCGCCGCTGGCCCAGGACAAGGGCCTGGCCTTCACCATCGAGGTGGACGAATCGGTGCCGCAGGAGCTGCGCACCGACGAGCAGCGGCTCCAGCAGGTGCTCCGCAACCTGCTGTCCAACGCGGTGAAGTTCACCCCCAAGGGCGAGGTGCGCCTGCGCGTGGTCCCCGCCCCCGGTGACGTCGACTTCGACGACGAGACGCTGCGCAACGCCGACGGCGTGCTCGGCTTCCAGGTCTGCGACAGCGGCATCGGCATCGCGCCCGACAAGCTGGAGGTCATCTTCGAGGCGTTCCGCCAGGCCGACGGCACCACCAGCCGCAAGTACGGCGGCACCGGCCTCGGCCTGTCGATCTGCCGCGAGATCGCCCGCCTGCTCGGCGGCGAGATCCACGTGGACAGCGAGCCCGGCAAGGGCAGCACCTTCACCCTCTACCTGCCGCCCACCTACGCCGGGCCGCTGGCCGCCCGCGACGGCGGCGCGTCCGCCCGGCAGCGCACCCCCGCCGAGAGCGAGGTGCTGTCCTTCCAGCGCGAGCCCGACGACGATGACGTGCTGACCGGCGTGCCGTTCCCCGAGACGCTGGCCATACCGCAGCTCGCCACCGCCGAGCCACAGGGCTGGCAGGGCGAGGACCCGCTGGTCGGCTCGAAGATCCTGATCGTCGACGACGACATCCGCAACGTGTTCGCGCTGACGAGCGTGCTGGAGCGGCACGGCTCGACGGTCGTCTACGCGGAGAACGGCCGGGAGGGCATCGAACAGCTCGAACGCAACGAGGACGTGGCGCTCGTGCTGATGGACATCATGATGCCGGAGATGGACGGTTGGGCGACGACTTCGGCGATCCGCAGAATGCCGCAGTTCGCGGATCTTCCGATCATCGCGCTGACGGCTAAGGTCATGAGAGGAGACCGGGAGAAGAGCATCGCCTCCGGGGCCTCCGACTATGTACCGAAGCCGGTGGACGTCGACCGCCTGCTCGAACGCCTACGGGGCTGGCTGTCGAGGGGCAAGGTCGCGCCCGCCGAGTCGAACGAAGGGTCGTGAGTCATGCCTGATCGAGCCAAGATCCTGCTTGTCGACGACCGGGAGGAGAACCTGATCGCCCTGGAGGCGATCCTGAGTTCACTCGACATCGTGCCGGTGCGGGCGCGCTCCGGCGAGGAGGCGCTGAAGGCGCTGCTGAGCACCGAGTTCGCGCTGATCCTGCTCGACGTGCGGATGCCCGGCATGGACGGCTTCGAGACGGCGGCCCACATCAAGCGCCGCGAGCGCACCAGGAACATCCCGATCATCTTCCTGACCGTCGTGGACAGCGCCCCCGACTACGCCTTCCGCGGCTACGCGGCGGGCGCTGTGGACTACCTGACCAAGCCCTTCGACCCATGGGTGCTACGGGCCAAGGTCTCCGTCTTCGTCGAGCTGTACAACATGAACCGCCGGATGACCGAGCAGGCCGCGCTCCTGCGCGAGCGCCTCACCTCCGAGCTCCCCCCGGGCGAGCCCGGTCAGCAGGCGTCGGTGCTCCCCGAGCTCTCCCGCCGCCTGACCTCCGTGGAAGACGAACTGGCCCGAGTACGCGAACTGGCCCGCAAGGCCAACGACTCCACCATCAACGGCCCCCTCACCGACCTGACCGAACGCGTCACCCACCTCCGAGCAGGCTTCGACGCCCTCAGCTGACCCCATGGACCCCCGGGCCCGCCGTCGCGGGCACGCTCCAAAAGGGGGTCAGCGGCGGGCACGCTCCAATGCGTCCCAGAAGCCGCGGCGGAGGGCGTGGCGGACCTCGTCGTGGAGGAGGAAGTCGATCGGGAGCGACGAACCCTGCAGGAGGCGTGCCTCAAGGTCGGAGGGCATGCGGGGCTTGCGGGCCAGCACGGCCTCCAGCCACAGCGCCGGAGCGTCGCGGGCGACTGACTCCCCGAAGTCGTGGCCCTCCTTGTGGGCGGCCTTGACCGCCTCCGCGAGGGTGGTGGTGCCGCCCGGCGCGCTCTGCGGGGGCACCGGGGCTGCCTGCGGGCCGGTGTAAGAGCCGGTCTGCGAGGTGGGCGGGTAGCCGCCGGTGGTGGTCGGGGAATAGGCGCCGGGGCCCGGCTGCTGTGTTGGCTGCTGGGCCGGTTGCTGGGCGGGCGGGCTCTGCGGGGCCGCCGCCTGCGGCGGCTCCGGCGGCGGGTAGCCCGGATAGGTCGAGGACGAGGACGGCAAGGCCGTCTGCCCGCTGTGCTGCCCGCCTGACTGCCCGCCTGACTGCCCACTGTGGTGGCCGCCTGACTGGCCGCCGGTCTGGCTGCTGTGTTGTGCGCCGTGCTGGCCCGTGTGCTGCCCGCCGTGTTGACCGCTGTGTTGACCGCTCGGCTGGCTCGCGTGCTGGCCGCTGGAGGCCTGCTTCTGCCCCCGCCCCGGATGCTGTGTGGGCGTGGACCCCGCCGAGGCGCCCGCCGGGGAGTTGCCGTTCTGGGTGTTGCCGATCGTGGGCGGGGCGGCGTGGCCACCCGTGGGCCCGCCGTTCACCGAGGGGGCGCTGTGCGCGCCGGTGGACCCCGTGTTCGTGGTGGTGAGCGGTGCGGAGTGCAGGCCCGACGACGTGAGCCCAGATGATGTGAGCCCAGATGATGTGAGACCGGTCGGGGTCAGCGCGCCCGTGGTGGCCGCGGCCGCGTTCTGGGTGCCGAGGCCGAGCGTCTGCTGCCCGCCCGGCAGCGCCGCCTGCCCGCCCTGCGACTGGCCAGGCTGGGACTGCGCCGGCTGGGGCGGCCCGTTGCCCGACGGCGTGGCCGGGTGGTGCCCGTTGGCCTGCGCGTTGCCCCCGTCGAGCATGGAGACGTAGGAGCGCAGGTGACCCGCGCCCATCTCGATCAGGTCGTCGCACTCCTGGCGCAGGGTGCGGGACACCGCCCAGTTGCCGTCGGCCGCGATGTGCACCACCGTGACCCGGATGCCGAGGTCCTGCGCGTCGCACACGACCTGGGCGAGGTCTTCGTCGCCGCTGACCACCACGGCGTCGCAGATCGCCGAGTTGCGGGCCAGCGTCATCAGGTCGCGGTGGACCTGGGCGTCGACGCCCTCGCGGCGGCCCGGCCTGATCCGGGACAGCCGGAGCTTCAGGCCCGGGATATCGGCCAACGTGTCGTGCTCGGGGGTGCGGCGGCCCTCGACGGTGGCCTCGTACCAGTAGCAGCGCAGCATGGGCAGGCCGGTGCGCTCGCGCGAGAGGGCGGTGAGGAGCTGCAGGAGGCCGGGGTAGTCCCAGGAGACGGCCTCACGATGGCGGGTCCCATGAACTGCCATCGCGCCGTCGGCCAGCAGATAGCCAGCGTCCACGAACAGCGCGCAGCGATCCACGCGACACCGCCTTCCTACGTGGCTGGACCTTCTGTGCTCTGGCCACCCCGACAGCCGACAGTCGGCCCATCCCCAGGTTAGTGAAGCCGCTGATCGTACGAGGCTGAATCCCGACGATTCAGCCCGCGCCCGACCATATGCGAGGGCGTTCACGCCGACCGTACCAGTTTGTCCTAATATTGGAACCCGCTATTAGGAGCGGGCATGCACGCTCACCACGGCCACCCCGAAAAGCACCACATCCTTCCCAGTGGACAGATGCAGCACCGGTTTGGCGCCGAGTGTCGGGCGATAAGTATCAATGTCCACACCAAAGGTGTTCTTCCAGCCCAACGCGCCATTGGCCGAGCCGTCAAAGCCGTTGGACGCCTGCCGCAGCCCGCCCTCCGGCCGTAGCGTGGCCTCGCCCGCCGTCACCTTCTCCCCCGCGAGACCGGCGTCGCCCTCCCAGGTCACCAGGTCGATCCTGGCGGGCGCGGCGGCCGGGGTCAGCCCGGCGAGCGGCATCCGCAGCCGCTCGCGCCCGTCCACCACGGTCGCGGTGTCCAGCACCACCACCTGGCTGTACGGCCGGCGCGGATCGGTCGCCACCACCGCGAGGCTCCACCCCCCGTGCCGGGACACCCCCGGCCGCAGCCGGGCGTCGGCCGCCCACCACTCCCCGTCGGCCTTCTCCCCCACCAGCCGGGTGACGTCGGCGAACGCGTGGTAGCCGTGCCCGGCGGGCAGTTCGCGGTCGATCACGTCGGTGGCCCTGATCGTCTCGTAGCGCTTGGCCCCCGGCGGCTTGAGCCGGATGCCGGTGCCAGACGCCCTGGCCTTCCCGCCGCCCGACCAGTACAGCCCCGCCCACACGATCTCGCCGCCCGGCGGCAGCGTCAGCCGCGCCGCGCTGGAGCTCTTGGTGGACTTGTCGTCGTCGGCGTCGACCGGCTCCATCTCCCACAGGTCGTTGTCGGTGCGCTCGCCCTTGCCACGCCGGGCGTCGGCGCAGCCCCGGGTCTTCTCCGGGCAGCTCAGCAGCGTGTTGCCGATGGCCTTGGCGGACACCCGGCCGTCGGTGGCGAACCGGGCGGCCACGCCGCTGGTGCTCACCCCGGAGGCGCCGCGCGCGGCCACGCTCTGGTTCCCCGCCGCCACGCGCACGGTGGGCGGCATGCCCGCCGGGGCCTCGGGGGCCACATTGACGCGCATGAACACGGCCGTCATCCGGCCCGCCGGGAGCGGCCCGCGCGTGCAGCGCGCGCCTCCGGCGGCGGGACGGCACGACCAGCCGTCCACCGTGCCGACCGGGGCGATCAGCCCGGCGCCCATCGCGCGCGGGCCGCCCCTGCCGGCGGGCTGCAGGGTCACCCCGGCGGGGAGTTCCACGGTCGCGGCCAGCTCGCCGCTCGGCCGCCGGCCCTCGTTGCGCAGCCGCATGCCGACGATCCCCGGGTGCGAGGGCACCAGGGCGCCCAGCGGCTCGATGCTCGCCACCAGCCGCGCCCTGCCCTTGGCCGCCGGGGGCGGCTCCGCGGGTGCGGGCACCGGAACCGGCTGTGGGGTCGGCTTGGGCTCCGGGCGTGGCGTGGGCCGCATCGCGGGACGCTCGTGGGAGATGATCGGGGCCGCCTGGCTCGGGGCCGGGGCGGCGACCGGCGCGGTCGGCGCCAGGTGGAACGCCAGGACCGCCACCGCCGCCGTGGTGGCGGCCCCCGCCACCGCGAGCCGGTGCCTGCGAGGGACCCGGCGCATCCGCCCGAACAGCGCGCCCAGCCCGCCGCCCGCCGCCGCGCCGCCGCCCTTGGACAGCGCGGTGAGGTAGCCGAGCAGCACCGGCCCGGCGACCAGCGGCCCGACCACCAGCCGCATGCCCTCGTTGACGTCGTTCAGCTCGATGAAGATGGCGTGGCAGTCGGCGCACCCGGCGACGTGGTCGTCCACGATCCGGCTCTCCCGCTTGGGCAGACCGCCGCGCACGTAGGCGCCCATCTTGGCGACCACCGGGCGGCAGCCCTGCCGGGGGATGTCGCTCAGGTGCATCTGCAGATACGCCTGACGCAGGCCCTCCCTGGCGCGGTAGGCGAGCGCGGCCACCGCGTTGGGGGTCAGCCCCAGCATCGGGGCGAGGTCGGCGGCCCGCGCGCTCTCTACCTCGGTGTGCCACAGCACCATCCGCCAGCGGTCGGGCAGCGACATGAACGCCCTGGCCACCAGCGAGCGCTCCAGCCCCGCCAGCGCCGGATCGACGAAGGGCACCCCCGGATCGTGCGAGTCGAGGTCGTCGGTGGGCACCTGTCTGCTCTCGCCCCTGGCACGGTCGTAGATCGTGCGCCGCAGGGCGGTGAGCAGGTAGGGGCGCAGCGCGATCTCCGGGCCGCCGCCCCTGCGCACCAGATCGAGGATCTTGGCGAACGTCTCCGCGACGGCGTCTTCCGCCTCGGCGTGGCTGGACACGAGCTGCCTGGCCAGGCACCGGGCCGCCGAGACGTGCCGCTGGTAGAGGATGCCGTAGGCAGCCGCCTTGCCGGTGCGCACCGACTCCAGCAGTTCGGCATCACTTTGCCGGGATTCCGCACTCATTGTTACCTCGTAACTACACAGGGTTGCCCGCCAAATGATTCCGCATACTGCGTCGTGCCTAAACCGAAGTCGTGTCTTTACTAGTCAGCGGCGCGTCGCGGCCCCGATAAGCTCTTGCCATGAGCGATCGCGAGGAGCTGCTGGCCGAGATCAAGGCAAAGGGCGTGGTGCACGGCAAGGTCGTGCTCAGCTCGGGCCGGGAGGCCGACTTCTACGTCGACCTGCGCAGGGTCACCCTGGACGGCACGGCCGCCCCGCTGGTCGGCCGCGTCCTGCTGGACGAAACCGCCGACCTCGGCTACGACGCGGTGGGCGGGCTCACCCTGGGCGCCGACCCGGTGGCCACGGCCATGCTGCACGCGGCGGCGGCGCGCGGGCAGCGGCTCGACGCGTTCGTGGTGCGCAAGGAGGGCAAGGCCCACGGGCTGCAGCGGCGGGTCGAGGGGCCCGACATCGCCGGGCGCCGGGTGCTCGCGGTGGAGGACACCTCGACCACGGGCGGCTCGGTGCTCACCGCCGTGGAGGCGCTGCGCGAGGCGGGGGCCGAGGTCGTGGGGGTGGCCACGATCGTGGATCGCGGCGCCCGGGAGACGATCGTGGCGGCCGGCCTGCCGTACCGCACCGTGTTCACCACCGCCGACCTGGGGCTCGGCACGTCGGCCTGACCGCTCCCGGTCAGGGCGTCCGCTTCGCGGTGAACGCGACGCGCTCGCCGGGTTCGCCCGGCGGGCGGGCTCTGCCGTTGACCTCGACGACGACGGCCGAGCCGTCCGACAGCACCACGTCGAGTTCCTCTTCGCCGAAGACCGCGCGCTCACCGTCGGTCAGCTCGCGGTCGAGCAGCACGTCGCCGCCCGGCACCCGCACGAACACGGTGCCGCACGTCTCACGGCGGCACTCGATGTAGACGGTCGGCGGCGCCGAGGGCCTCACGGAGGCGCTGGGCGGCGGAGTGGGCGTGGCCGTCTCAGTGGCCGTCTCACTCGAAGAGCCGATCAGGGCGCGGACACCGAGAACGGCGAGCGCCAGCACGGTGAGTACGGCCAGGCCGATGATGACCGACCTGACGACACCCCGCGCCGACCTGTGGCGTCCCACATTTCGGAGGGTAGCCGCCGTTCGCCGCGCGCACGCTCAGCGGCGCCGTACCGACCTGAACGGATCAGTAAGGGTGCTGCCCGGGGCCGTCGGCCCGAGTGGTGTCGGTCGGGGCGGCGGACGCGCGGTGGTGCTTGCCGCTGGGATAGGCCGCGGCGACGCCCTCGCGGCGGCCCTTCATGATCTCCCTGATGATCGGGATGATCGAGAGCAGGATGATCACCGCCGCGCCCGGCAGGATGTACCGGTCTACGTTGGGGATCCGCGAGCCGATCAGGTAGCCGAACACGAGCAGGCCGTCGGTCCACAGGATGCCGCCGACGATGTTCCACAGCAGGAACTTGCCCCGGTTCATGCCCAGCATGCCCGCCACCGGATTGAGGAAGGTGCGGACGATGGGGATGAACCTCGCCAGCACCACCGCCTTGGCGGGACCGAACTTGCCGAAGTAATACTGCGCCTTGTCCACATATTCCTGTTTGAACAAGCGCGAATCAGGTCTTGAGAACAGGCGCGGGCCGGTGGAGGCCCCGATGAGATGGCCCAGTTGCGCCCCCGCGATGGCGCAGATCGGCGCGCCGATCAGCAGCACCGGCAGCGGAAACGGCTCGTCGAGACCGACGCTCGCGGCCACCGCGGTGGACGCGCCCATGCCCGCGACGACGAGCAGCGAGTCACCGGGCAGGAAGAAGCCGATGAGCAGCCCGGTCTCGGCGAAGATGATGGCGAGGATGCCGATCAGCCCGAAGGTGACGATCCACCACTCGGCGTCGAGCAGGTTGGTGAGGTTCATCAGGCCACGAGCCTACCGGCAGCCCGCCGTCCGGAGGTGGAATCGCGCGACACGCCCGGTGTTCGTCCCCAAGTGGGCGGGGCGCGCTTACCCGCTGGTGCGACTACCCGGGATACTGGCCAGACAGGCATAAAGCCACCGGCGCGCTTTATGCTTCGAGATCGACCGGCGGCATGGCCGTCGCCGAGCCCAGTACAGCCGTCTCCAGGGAGATGACCGATGCCTATCGCAACGCCCGAGGTCTACGCCGAGATGCTCGACCGGGCCAAGGCGGGCGGATTCGCCTACCCGGCGATCAACGTGACCTCGTCGCAGACTCTGAACGCCGCACTGCGCGGTTTCGCCGAGGCCGAGAGTGACGGCATCGTCCAGGTCTCCACCGGTGGCGCGGAGTTCCTCTCCGGCACCACCGTCAAGGACATGGTGACCGGCGCGGTGGCGCTCGCCGAATACGCGCGGGTGGTCGCCGCGAAGTACCCGGTGACGATCGCCCTGCACACCGACCACTGTCCCAAGAACAAGCTCGACGGGTTCATGCGGCCGCTGGTGGACATCTCGGCGGAGCGCGTCGCCAAGGGCCAGGACCCGCTGTTCCAGTCCCACATGTGGGACGGCTCGGCCGTCCCGCTTGAGGAGAACCTGCAGATCGCCGCCGAGCTGCTGGAGAAGTGCGCCGCCGCCCGGATCATCATGGAGATGGAGATCGGCGTCGTCGGCGGCGAGGAGGACGGCGTCGTCGGCGAGATCAACGAGAAGCTCTACACCACCCCGGAGGACGCCCTGGCGACCGCCGAGGCGGTGGGCGTCGGCGACCGCGGGCGCTACATGCTGGCCGCGACCTTCGGCAACGTGCACGGCGTCTACAAGCCGGGCCACGTCAAGCTGCGTCCCGGCGTGCTCAAGGAGATCCAGGACGCCGTGGGCGCCAAGTACGGCCGGGAGAAGCCGTTCGACCTGGTCTTCCACGGTGGCTCCGGCTCGCTGCTGAGCGAGATCCACGAGGCGATCTCCTACGGCGTGGTGAAGATGAACATCGACACCGACACGCAGTACGCCTTCACCCGCCCGATCGCCGACCACATGTTCAAGAACTACGACGGCGTGCTGAAGGTGGACGGCGAGGTCGGCAACAAGAAGGCGTACGACCCGCGCTCCTATGGCAAGTCCGCCGAGACCGCGATGGCCGCCCGCGTGGCCGAGGCCTGCCAGCACCTGAAGTCGGCGGGCACCAAGCTCACCTGACCACTTCCATCGACGGGGATCCGACCCGTCTTGACAGATCAGCGCCCCGCGAATCCGGTGTTCCGGTCGCGGGGCGCACGCATTCCGGACCTTGATCCCTTAGAGCGTTCTCCCAGGTCGGATGTGACCACCTGGAACGACGTGACCCGGCGGCCCCCCGGCAGGCTCCCAGCGAACTCACAGTAGGGATCGCCTTGCCATCCGTTTTACATCTCATATCCTCTCGGAGTGGAAAGGATCCGTTTACCCGCTCCAACCACCCGGCAACTACTCCTCACCTCCACTCTGGTCGGCGGTCTCCTGATCATCGGCCTGGCCCTGCTCTCGGTCTCGGGAGCCGTCCAGTGGCCGGACGCGATCCAGCTCGCGCTCACCGCGGTGTGCCTGGCCGGGGTTGCGGTGGCGGTGCTCACGGTGCGCCGGGCGGACGGCAAGGCACTGCGCATCGACCAGCGGGTCAAGAAGCACGACGCGGCGTTCGGGGAGCTGCGTGATGGCGTACGGGCGCTCAAGGCCCAGGTGGACGAGGTGAAGTCCGCGCAGCGCGCGGGCGTCGGGACAGTGGTGACCGCACTCGGCGAGGATCGCGCCGAGCTGGCCGGGCACACCGCGCTGCTTCGGGAGCAGGCAGCGCGGCTCGACGCCCAGCGGACCGTGCTGGACGCGCACGCCTCCGCCCTGTCCGGGCTCGGGAAGACCGGCGACAAGCTCGCCGAACAGCTCGCCGAGCAGACCAGGCGTGCACGTGCGCGCACCGAGTACCACCAGGTCGAGGCGATGATCGACCTGCGCCTGCTGCTCGCGCCACGGGCCCCGCTGCCCCGGCTGCGCGGCTGGGCCGCCTCGCCCGACGTGCTGCGACTGCTGGTGGAACGGATCGCGGCCGAACGGCCCAAGCTGGTCATCGAGTGCGGCAGCGGCTCGTCGTCGGTGTGGCTGGGCTACGCGATGGAGCGGTTCGGCGGCGGCCGGATCGTCGCGCTCGAACACGAGGAGCGCTTTGCCCGCGCGTCCCGTGACCTGGTCACCGCGCACGGGCTCGAATCCGTCGTGGAGGTGCGCCACGCGCCGCTCACCGACTGGCAGGGCCACCAGTGGTACGACCCGGCCGCGTTCGACGACCTCGGCGACGCCGGGCTCGTCTTCGTGGACGGTCCCCCCGGCAACCTCGGGCCCGGGGCCCGCTACCCGGCGGTGCCGCTGCTGCTGCCGCACTGCGCGCCCGGCGCCTGGCTCGTGCTCGACGACACCGTGCGTGAGGACGAACGCGACGTCGCCGAACGCTGGCTGCGCGAGTATCCCGAACTGACCGCGACGCCGTTCGCCGCGGAGAAGGGCGCGATGGTGTTCGAGCGGGGCGCGCTGTGACCCCCGGCCCCATGGCCCCCGGCGGCTTCGTCAGCGCCGGGTCGAAGGTCAGCGCCGTCGTCGCGGGCGTCGAGGACGCCGAAGACGTGCTGACCGCGCTGCTGCCCAAGGCGGCGGTCTCCTGGACCACCGCCGACGACGCCGGGCAGAAGCCCTGGCCGGTCGCCGAACCCGACGCCGTGGTCGTCCTCGCCCGCACGCCGACCGACCTGCGACGGCTGGCGTCGCTGCGAGCGGTGCTGCCGGAGGCGAAGCGCTTCGTGGTGGCCATCACCGCCACACCGTCCTGGTACGACACCCCGCACGTCGCGCTCGCGCGCGGGATCGGCCAGCGCTGGCTGCGCGAGTCGCACGTGACCCGGTGGCGCACCTCCGGATGGCTGATCGCCGCGCGGTTCGGCAAGGAGGTGCCCGCCGGAGACATCGTGGCGGCGGTCGTATCGGGCGGGACGGGGTTCCACCTGGGGTCCTACCCCCTTCCCGCGTCGAGCCTGGGCGATCCGGGGCTGGCCGACTGGCGTCCGGGCGATCCCGATGCCGCGTGGGGCGGCGAACCGGAGAAGTCCGGCATTCCCTCCGGCGAGCTGGCGATCCGGCGGCCGGGCACGGAGTGGCCCGACGAACGGGTGCCCACCTTCGAGCGGATCTCCTGGCGGGAGACCTCGTGGGCGGAGGTCGGCCGTCCCGGCGGGTATGCGACGCTGCGCGCCGTCACGCGGGCCACCCTCGACGACCTGCCTCCCGTGGACGAACGGTCGGTCAACCCGCGCGGCTTCCTGCGCACCCCGACACAGGACATCGCCGACCTGACCGCGCGCGACGGCCGCTGGGCGGTCCGGTCCGAGGGCAGGGAACTGGTGACCTTCGACGAGTCGGGGCTGGTCACCGATGCCGACGTGGACCGTCTGCGACGGCTGCGCGGCCTGCGCGTGACCTGGCGCCCCGCCCACACCGGGCCCGTGGCCGCCGCCCGGGTCGTCGCGGGACTCGCCGCCGCCGGCGTCCCGCTGGCGTCCGCCGTGCCCGTCCCTCTCTGGGCCGAGTCGCTGCTCGGGGCCGAGTTGCTCGGCCACCTGGCCCGCCCGGCCGATCTCGCCGACGACCTGCGCCGGGAGGAGCTGAGCGTACGGCTGCGCCGGCACGCGCTGCGGACGCACGGCACCACCGCCCGCTGGCGGGCCCTCGCCGCCACCGCCGGGCTCCACATCCCCCCCGACCCCGCGATCAGCGTCGTGATGAGCACCAGAAGGGCGGACTTCGTTCCCTTCGCACTGGCGCAGATCGCCCGGCAGCGCGCAGTGGACGCCGAGGTCGTCCTCGCCCTGCACGGCGTCCCGCGCGCCGAGGTGGCCGCCGCCGTCGCGGACTTCCCCCTGCCGCTGACCGTCGTCGAGGCCGGTGCGGACACGCCGTTCGGCGAGGTGCTGAACCGCGCGGTGGACCACGCCTCCGGCGACCACGTCAGCAAGTGGGACGACGACGACTGGTACGGCCCCGACCACCTGTCCGACCTCGTCCTCGCCCACCGCTACAGCGGGTCCGACCTGGTCGGCGTCGCCTCCGAGTTCTTCTACCTGGAGCAGATCGACCTCACCATCCGCCGCCGGTGGACCAGTGAGGTGATGTCCGACCACGTCGCGGGCGGCACGTTCCTCATCTCCCGTGAGACGCTGCGCGCCCTCGGCGGCTTCCGCCCGGTCACCCGGTCGGTGGACGTCGAGCTGTTCCAGGCCCTCCTGCACGCGGGGGGCAGCATCTACCGGACCCACGGCCTGGGCTTCATGGCCCGCAGATCGGCCAGGGGACGCCACACCTGGCAGGAGCCGATCGGCTACTTCCTGCACAGGGCCAAGGACCAGTGGCGGGGCTTTCGCCCCACCAAGATCATGGAGCAGGCGTGACTTCCCCACGTATCCGCCACAACGACTACTCCGTCCTTTCTCCTCCGGGTATTGGCGAGTGGGAACCGTACCTGCCGGTCAGCGTGGTCATCGCGGCCTACGGCCACCAGGACAAACTGGACCTCACGCTGGCCGCGCTCGCCGCCCAGAGCTACCCCGGCCACCTGCTCGAAGTGATCGTCGTGGACGACGGCACCGCCCCCGCGCTGCGGCTCGGTGAGATCCGGCCGGAGAACACCCGCCTGCTGCGCACCGAACCCGGCTCCCGTGGCCGCTCCAACGCCCGCAACGCCGGGCTGGAGGTGGCCGGCGGCGACGTGATCCACTGGCTGGACGCCGACATGGTCACCCACCACGACGAGGTCGAGGCGCACATGCGCTGGCACCACCTCGCCGACTATCTGGTGGTGATGGGCTACGTCCGATACGTGGACGAGGACTGGCCCGCCCCCGCCGAGGTCCACGCGGCCGTCTCCGCCGGAGCCGGGGAGAAACTGTTCGACCTGGCCGCCAGCGAGCCCCACCAGTGGGTCGTCGAACTGGCCGAACGCACCGACGGCATGCGCACCGCCAAGGACACGGCCTACCGGGTGCACATCACCAACGCGGCCTCCGTCAACGCCCGCCTGCTGCGCGAGGCCGGCCCGCTGTCCACCGACCTGGTCCTCGGCGAGGACACCGAACTGGGCTTCCGCCTGGCCCAGCACGGCGCCGCCTTCGTCCTGGAGCCCGCCGCGCGGAGCTGGCACCTGGGCAGGTCCATGATGATGCGGGAGGGTGAGGCGGTGAGCCGGTACAACCGGGTGTTCGTCCCCGACCGGGTCCCGCACATGCGCTGGCAGCGCACCCACCCGCGACGGCAGTACCTGGTGCCCTACCTGGACGTGGTGGTCGAGGCGGCGGGCGCCGACTACGAGGACGTCCGGGCGACCGTGGACGGCGTGCTCGCGAGCGACCTACCCGACCTGCGGGTCACCCTGGTCGGCCCATGGGAGTCACTGGCCGAGGACCGCCGCTCGCCGCAGCACAGCGCCAACCTGGACCTGCTGCTCGTCAGCGGGCTCTACCGGAACGACGGGCGTGTCCGCTACGTCGAACTCGCACCGAGGACGGCGGCGCCGGTGCCGTACCGGCTGGTCTGCCCACCCGGCTGGGTCCCCGGCCGCGAGACCCTCCGCCGCCTGGTCGCCCTCGCCGCCGAACACGGCTACGGCCTGGTCAGCGTCGCCCTCGACGAGACCGACACAGTGCTCTCCGCCCGCCTGGAGCACACCGGCGCCTTCGCCCGCGCCCGCCTGCTGGCCGCCCCCGGCGAGACGATCGACGATGTCGTGGAACAGATCGCGGGCACCTACTGGCTGGACGGCGCCACCTGGGGCTTCCTCCCCGCCGCCGACGCCCCCGCCCTCCGCCTGACCGGCGCCGACCGTGCCGAGGCCACCCGCCTGAAGGCCGCCAACCAACGCCTGGAACTACGCGTGGCCCAGCTCACCGAGGAAGTCGACCGCCTGCGGTCCGAAACCACCTCGCCGCTACGCCCGCGCCGACTGTTTCGCCCA
The DNA here is from genome assembly GCF_029382225.1 of Spongiactinospora sp. TRM90649. Classification (GTDB taxonomy): domain Bacteria; phylum Actinomycetota; class Actinomycetes; order Streptosporangiales; family Streptosporangiaceae; genus Spongiactinospora. Next base: position 1,759 of record NZ_JARLTC010000034.1, on the reverse strand, counting down.
CAGCGAAACTTGCTCACGTAAAGTAATTGCAACGTAACGTTCGGCGACATGCCTTCCCTTGAGCATGACTCACTAAACCAGCTCTTCCAGGACAGACCCGAGTTCGCCGTCGAGCTCCTGCGCGACCAACTTGGCGTCAAACTGCCCGACGACCTGCCCGCCACCCTGGCGCCCAACGAGTTCAACGACCGGCCGTCCCGCGACATCCGCGCCGACACAGTGATCACCCTCGGCCGCCCCGCCGAGCCCGACCACGCCTTGATCATCGAAATCCAACGCCGCCGCGAACACAACAAACGCGAAACCCTCGCCCGCTACGCCGCCGCCCTGTGGCTCCGCCTCGACTGCCCCATCACCGTCATGGTCATGTGCACCGACACGGCCGTCGCCACCTGGGCCGCCGACCCCGTGGTCACCACCCTCCGCGACTACATCCTCCCCCCGGCCGTCCTCGGCCCCGACCAGATCCCCGCCATCACCGACCCCACCTACGCCAGCCACCACCCCGAACTGGCGGCCCTCTCCCTCATGGCCCACGGCACCCACCGCCGCGTCCTCGACGCCTACACGGAGGGTGGAATGATGCTCACGGAGAGCGAGATGCCGCTGTATTATGAACGGGGTTTCAACCTCGCCTCAGACCAAACTCGCGCGATCTTGGGAGCCATCATGTCGTCCACCAGTTGGCCCGTCTACAGCCCCCTCGCCCGCGAACACTTCGGCAAAGGCCTCAAACAAGGCCACGAGCAAGGCATCGAGCAAGGCATCGAGCAAGGCATCGAGCAGGGCATCGAGCAGGGCAGAACGCAGGGCGTCGGAGAGGGCACCGCCCGAGCCGTGATCACCATCCTCACCGACCGCGGCATCCACATCCCCGACACCGCCCGACAGCGCATCACCACATGCGACGACCAGACCCAACTCGACACCTGGCTCCACCGCAGCCTGACGGCGACCACCACCGACGACCTCTTCACCAACGGCTGATATCGCATCCGAGGGTCCCACCGTCGGATCGGTGGGACCCTCCTGTGTGTCAGCCTCGAAGGAACACATCCATGTCGTCCAGCAAATGGCCCGTCTACAGCCCCCTCGCCCGCGAACACTTCGGCAAAGGCCTCAAACAAGGCCACGAGCAAGGCATCGAGCAGGGCAGAACGCAGGGCGTCGGAGAGGGCACCGCCCGAGCCGTGATCACCATCCTCACCGACCGCGGCATCCACATCCCCGACACCGCCCGACAGCGCATCACCACATGCGACGACCAGACCCAACTCGACACCTGGCTCCACCGCAGCCTGACGGCGACCACCACCAACGACCTCTTCACCAACAACTAACAACGCTTGTCGCCCAATGAGGCCAACGGCATCGTCCTGTCGGTGCTCCGTCGTGCCGCCTTCTTGGCCTCCCCCTCTCGTTCCTCGGCCATCCCGCGCTGTCGCGCGGCAAATGGTCCTCGCTGCGCTCGGCCTGTTCTTCCTCATGTCGGGCTTCGCCCGACGCTCGCGCCACAAGTCGGCCGTCTGGATAGCCCGATCAGGAGAACGCCGACCGAATCCAGCCCCTGCCTGGCGCGCACCAACGCCCCGGAACAGCACGCACCATGGCGGACTGCCGTTGATCTCCTTCTGGTGGTTGCTGAGGCATGTACACGGGTGTCATGCGGCCCAGGCCCTTCTCGGGGGTATCACTCTAAGTGTGGAAATGATCACCATGGGTAAACGACTTAGGTGGATCACCTTAACGCTTCGGGGGG
>NZ_JARLTC010000033.1 GCF_029382225.1 Spongiactinospora sp. TRM90649 | reverse complement strand
ACCGGCCCGGCCCCCGCCGCCGCGCGCGCCAGGGCCGCCGCGTGGAGCGCGGGCCTGGCCCTGCTGCGCGGCGAGGCGGCGGACCGCCCCGACGCCCGGCACCAGGGTCTGCGGCTGTTCGCCGGAGCCGGCGACCCCGCCGGGCAGGCCAGGGCCGAATGGTTCCTGGCCTACGCCGGGCTCGACGCCGGCGACACCGCCGCCGCCGACGACCTGCTCGGCCGGGCGCTGGCCGGTTTCACCGCCATCGGCGACGAATGGGGCCTGGCCGCCGTGCTGGTCACCCGCACCAAGCTCGCCCACATCCGGGGCGATTTGGCCACCCTCGAAGCCGACGGGCGGCGCGCCGCCGCCCTGTTCGCCCGGATCGGCGACCGGTGGGGCGAGCAGCAGGCCACGGCCTGGCTCGGGGCGCTGGCCGAGATGACCGGCGACCAGCGGGAGGCCGCCCGGCTGCACACCGAGTGCCTGCGGCTGGCCGAGGAACTCGGGCTGTGGCCCGAGGTGGCCGGGTCCCTGGCCTGGCTCGGCTGGATCGCGCTGCAGGAGGGCGACCACGAACGGGCCCGCGACCTGTGCGAACGCGGGCACCGGCTGGCCGTGGAACAGGGCTCGCGGCCCCTGGAGGTCTTCACGGGGATGGGGCTGGGGTTCGTGGCCCGCCGGGCGGGGCTGCTGGAGGAGGCCGACGCGCACCTGCGGGCCGTCCTGGCCCTGGGAGGGCACGACCAGCAGGGTGAGCCCGGTGAGGACGCCGATGAGCATCCGGCCCCGCACCTGCCGATGGTCCTCACCGAACTGGGCGTGGTGGCCGAACGGCGCGGCGACGCCGCGGCCGCCCTGTCCTACCTGCGCCGGGCCCTGGCGCCGGCGGTCCGCCTCGGCGCGCCCAGGGCGCAGGCCCTCGCGCTGGAGGGCGCCGCCGCCGCGCTGCTGTGCGCCGGACGCCCCGGCGACGCCGCGCGGCTGCTCGGCGCGGCGGGCGAGGTGCGCCGCACGGCCGCGCTACCCGTCGGCTCCGCCGAACGCCAGGACATCGACCGGGTGGCCGCACTCCTGGCCGAGGTCCTCGGCGAGGACGGCCGCGCCGCCTGCATCATGGCCGGGGCCGCGCTCACCCCCGCCGCCGCCGAGCCGCTGCTGATCCACCCGCCCGCCGCGTCATGAGCCGCCGTTCTCTTGCCCGGGGACGCGCCGTACACCGGGGTGGCGGGGTCCATGGCGCGGCCCGTCGCCACGTCGGCGATCCCGGCCACGGCGTCCACGATCGGCTCGCCGTCCCGGTAAACCGCGACCTGGATCCCGGTCTCCTGCCCGGATCCGACCAGCTCGCCCATGACGTCCTCGACCCGCCGCTGAACATCGCTCATCGTCGCCCTCTCATCAAGCCCGGCCATGCGGCCGGGGCCGGGGGTCACGCCACGAACGGCTGCCGCCGCCTGGCCTCGCGCAGGGCCCGGGCCCACCAGCACAGCCGCTCCAGCACGGTGCGCACGGTGTCCTCGCAGACCGCGCCCGGCCGGGGCCAGCTCCCGTCGGCGGCGAACCGCTCCCAGTAGCACGGCAGGCTCACCCCGTCCCGCAGCGGCACGGCGTGCAGCTCGGTGAACACCTGGCGGAGCTGCGCTACCGCGTGCAGGCCCCCCGACTCGCGGCCGTAGGAGACGAACGCGACCGGCTTGGCCCGCCACTCCCCCAGGTACCAGTCGATGGCCGTCTTCAGCGGGGCGGGAAAGCTCAGGTTGTACTCCGGGGTGACGATCACGAAGGCGTCGGCCGCGTCCAGCCGCGGCGCCAGCCGCCGCACCGCGGGCGGGACGTCGTCGTCCACGTCGCAGAGCGCGTCCGGCAGCCGGGCCTCCGCGAGGTCGATGAGATCGACCTCCAGCCCCGGCGTACGGCGGGCGCGGGTGGCGAACCACCGCGCGACCGTGGGACCGAAACGGCCCTTGCGCGTACTGCCGATGATGATCGCCAGCCGCAGCCGATCGTGCTCGGGCATCCCGTCCTCCCTTGTGCGTGACGCTTCCCTCGAACCGCCGTCAGCGTGCCGGAGGCCGTTTACGGTTCGTTGACCCTCGATTTACGGTCCCCCGGGAGGACGGCGGATCTTGCCGCAGGGGACGCGCCCCCGGTAACGTCGGCACCTCAACCGGTTTAAGTGGTTACGGGGGGTCGCGTGACCGGCGCGGAAACGGCGCGGGCGACGGCCACTTCTGCGAGCGCGTGCTACGCGACGACGCGCTGCTGGTCAGCAGGTTCGGCACGGCGGGAAAGGCCCAGGTCGTGCCGCTGATCCAGGCCAACCGCAACCCGTTCGTGCGGGCGGAGCCGTCCGCGCACCGTGTCGTCGCGCTCGCCGGCCGCGCTCACCGGCGACAGCGCGCTCATCACCTACCGGTGCGACTACACCGCCCGGACGCCGCCCCGCCCGCGCGGCGCGGGCCGCGTCAGTAGTAGCCCTTGTGCCCGTCCAGCAGCTCCCTGATCACGTCCAGGTGGCCGGCGTGCCTGGCGGTCTCCTCCACCATGTGCAGGACGATCCAGCGCAGCGACGCCGCGCCCGCAGGAAAGCCGGGATGACGGCCAGTGTCGTCCAGCGAATACGCGGCGATGATCTTGTCGGAGGCGGCGCACTGCTCGGCGTACTCGTCGAGCAGCCGGGCCAGCGGAACGCCCTCCGCCCGCATGTCGGCGTCCTCGACGTCCTCGCTGAACTGCGGCTGCCCCTCGGACGAGCCGCCCATGAACAGCACCTCGAACCAGGTGTGCTCCGTCCAGCGCAGGTGGGACACCAGCCCGGCCAGCGTCATCAGCGGCGAGCCGGGCAGCACCGGGCGATGCGCGTCGGCCTCGGACACCCCCTCGCACTTGTAGTGCACGATCGCGCGCTGCATGTCGTACCAGCCCATGAGCTGCGTCCGCTCGTCGGCCGTGAAAGGGGGGCGTACGCGTGGAGGAGGAGGCGTCATAGGCGCCGACGTTACTTCGCGCGCCCCGCGCCGCGCACGCCGTTTTCCCGCGCCGCGATACCGGCCACACTATGTGGCCGCGTTGCTACTCTTCGCATTCAGGGGGGTCGCGGGGGCGGATAACCGGGAAGTGGTCCCCGTGGCGAAGGCGAAGGGGGTGCCCATGCACCGGGCGGGTGTGCTCGACGTCGGATGCCACAGCGCCACGCTCACCGTGGTCAGGGGAAGACGGCCCCGCCACCCGGCCGACCCGCCCCGGCGGACCGCCTGGAAGACCATCGCCACGCACAAGGCGCGGCTGCGGCTGCACGACATGCTCACCCCCGACGGGCGGCTCGACGACCACGGCGTGCGCAGCGTCCAGCGGGCGGTGGCCTCCGCCCGCGCCGCCCACCCCGCCGAATGGCCCGAGGTGTTCCCCTTCGCCACCTCCGTCATCCGCGACGCCCCCAACCGCGAGGAGGTCATCGGCCGGGTCGCCGAGGTCACCGGCACCCGGCTGCGGGTGCTGCCCGGCCTGGAGGAGGCCCGGCTCGCCTACGTCGCCGCCCGCCGCTGGATCGGCGACACCGGCGGCGGGCTGCTGGTGCTGGACATCGGCGGCGGCACCGTGGAGATCGCCTGCGGCCACGGCGAACGGCCCGACGTGCTGCTCTCACTGCCGCTCGGCGCGCGGGCGGTCACCCGGCGCTGGCTGCCCGGCGGCATCGCGCCCGGCCTGCCGTACCTGCGGGAGGTGGCGCGGCATCTGCGGCGGGTCCTGGCCCGCGCGCCCGGCCTGCCCGCCGCCGCCCCCGGCGGGCAGGTGCTGGCCTGCTCCAAGACCTTCGGCCAGCTCGCCGTCCTGGCCGCCGCCGCCGGTCCGCCCGGCGCCGCGAAAGACGGCCTCGACCTCGCCGGGGTGCGCGGCTCGCTGGCCGTCCTGGCCGCCACCGACGTTCCCCGCCGGGGCGACCTGCCCGGCATCAGCCGCCACCGCGCCGAGCAGTCACTGGCCGGCGCCCTGGTCGCCGAGTCGCTGATGCGCGCCTGCGGCGTCCCCCGCGTGGAGATCTGCCCCTGGTCCACCCGCGAGGGCCTGCTCCTGGAGACCCTCGACGCCCGGGCCCGGCCCGCCCCCTGACCCATCAGGGGGCGTCGCCCATCCGCACCCCCGGATGGGCGGCCCGGATGTCGCGCGCGGCCAGCGCCACGGTCCGCTCGATCCGGCGCAGCCGGGTCTCCGGCCGTTTCGCCGACGCGATCCACGTCAGGATCAGGCGGCGGGAGGACGGCGGGAAGCCGTCGAAGTTGACGCGCGCCGCCTCGTCCGCGCCGAGCCGTTCGCGCAGGTCGGCCGGTACGGCCAGGCTCTCCGCGTCGGGCACGACCTCCCAGGTCCCCCGGCGCTTGGCCAGTTCGACCATGGCCCGCCCGGCCTCGGTCATCAGCCCCAGCTCCGTCATCCGCGCGGCCCGCCGCCGGTTCACCGCGCTCCACGTGCCGCGCGGATCGCGCGGGGTGAACCGGAGCCGGGAGCTGTGCTCGTCGTGCTTGCGGGCGTGGCTGTCGATCCAGCCGTAGCACAGCGCGTGCTCGATCGCCTCGGCGTAGCCCATGCCCGGGGTGGAGCTGTCCCTGTGGTGGATGACCAGCCACGCCTCCTGCCCGGCGGCGTGGTTGGCGGCCAGCCACGCCCGCCACTCGGCGGGCGTGCCCGCGTGTACCAGGTTCATCTCAGCGCCCCGTCCGGTCGGCGAGGACGTCCAGGTAGTGCTGGTTGTACATGACCCCGAGAACGTTGCCGAACGGGTCGGTCACCGACGCGGTGACGAACCCCGGCCCGCGCTCCACCGGCTCGGCGTGCACGGTCGCGCCCAGCTCGACCAGCCGCCGGAAGGCCGCGTGGACGTCGTCCACGTGCCAGTAGGCGATCTCGCCGCGCGGCTCGGCCGACCGGCCGCCCGGCACGAACCGGGCGTCGATGAGGCCCAGCTCGTGCTGGTAGTCCCCGACCCGGAACTCGATGTAGGCCGGGCGGTCCTCGACCGAGCGGGCGAAGTAGGGCTCGACGCCGAGCACTTCGGCGTACCAGTCGCGGGCGGCGGCCAGGTCCTCGGCGACGAAGGTGACGGTGGTGAGTCCGCGCAACATCTTGGGTGTTCCTTCCCTCGGTGGGTGACCCTTTGATTCTTCGCCCCAAAGTGCTCACCAATTGAGCACTTTTTCCGGCAGTCTTGAACCATGCGCGCTGACCGTCTCGTCGCCGTCCTGCTGCTGATGCAGACCCGTGGCCGGGTGACCGCCACCGAACTGGCCACCGAACTGGAGGTGTCCGTCGCCACCGCCCGCCGCGACCTGGAGGCGTTGTCGGCTGCGGGCATCCCGGTCTACCCGCAGCCCGGGAGAGGCGGCGGATGGTCCCTGGTCGGCGGCGCCCGAACCGACCTCAGCGGCCTGTCCGCCGCCGAGGCGCAGGCCCTGTTCCTGCTCGTCGGCCCGGCGGCGGCGCTGTCGGAGGAGGCTAAGGCCGCGCTGCGCAAACTCGTGCGGGCGCTGCCGACGACCTTCCGCGCCGACGCGCAGGCCGCCGCCGAGGCCACCGTCATCGATCCCGCCCGCTGGGGGGAACGCGACCGCGACAGGCCCGAACCGGTCGCCCTGCTGCAGGACGCGGTGATCAGGCGGCGCAAGGTCCGCCTCACCTATGCCGGGCGCGACCGCCGCAGCGAACGCCTCGTCGACCCCTGGGGCCTGGTCGACAAGGACGACATCTGGTACCTGCTCGCCGGCACCGACGCCGGGCGGCGCACCTTCCGCCTCGACCGGATCATCGCCGCCGAGACCACCGGCGAACCCGCCGAACGCCCCGACGACTTCGCCCTCGCCGCCGCCTGGCAGGAGGTGGTGACCGAGATGGAACGGCGGCGCTCACGCACCTGGGCCACCGTCCTGGTCGAGGCCAGGTTCGTGCGCGTGCTGCGCGACCAGTTCGGCCGCCACTGCCACGACGACGGCGAGAGCGACGGCCGCGCCCGCGTACGGCTCGGCGCCCCCACACCCCTGGACATCGCCCGCCACCTGGCCGGCTGGGGAGCGATGATCGAGGTCCTCGAACCGGCATCGGTGCGCGGCGAACTGGCCCGCATCGGCGGCGAGCTCACCACCCGCTACTCCTGAACCGATCGGTTTCGGTCACCTAGGTATTTCGCTAAGGAGCATGAAGAAAGCCTTATCATTCTGAATTTTATGCTCCTTAAGGCCGTCCCTCCCAATGAACGACGTAGAAGTCTGGGCCGATCGGGAACCGTGGACCTCTCCACACCCGGGTTCCCGATGGAGACCATGAGACCGCTGCGGCCGACGCTCACCGACCTGGCCACCGGGAAGACCGCATCGGTCGCCACGGAGGCCGGGGAACTACGGGTCCTCCTGGAGGCCATCGGCGCCGAGCCGCCACGCCCGGTCCTGCTGATCGCCGGCACGGCTCCCCTTACCCGCCAGGCCGTATGTGTATGCCCTGGGCGCTGAGCGGCAGCGCGAATTCCCGGCGATGATCGGGCGGTTTGGTCGGTCAGCGTGTGCGTTGGTTGATGAGGACTTCTAGGCCGTCGAGGAGGCGTTGGAGGCCGAACTCGCGGCTCTGGTCCGGGGTCTGTTCCCCGGCGGATGCGATGGCGGCGGTCAGCGCGGGAAAGCGGTCGGCGGCGTGGTCGGGCAGGGTGCTGAGGTCGGGCGTGAGCTGCCGCTGTGTGGTCCATGGCTGGGTTCCGGCCGATGCGGATGATCGGGTGTTGCGGACGTGGCCACTGAGCAGGAGGATCGCGTCCATCTGCTCGCTGCCGTCCAGGCCGGTCCCGGCGAGGGCGGCGACCGCGATTTCTGTCCAGCCGATCTCTTTGGGGCCCATGACCCGCTCGCCGATGGTGGCGCCGGGCAGCCACGGGTGGCGGTCCCAGGTCGCCCACAGCTGCTGGGCCCACTGTTGGAGCTTGCCGCGCCAGCCGCCTGGGACCGCGCTCAGATCGAGCGGCTGGCCCACGGCTTCCTCGATCATGACGGCGATGAGTTCGGCCTTCCCGCTGACGTAACGGTACAGCGCCATCTTGGTGAAGCCGAGTTCGCCGGCGACCCGCTGCATGGACAGCGCGGCCAGTCCTTCGGCGTCGGCGAGGTCCATCGCGGCCCTGGCGATGTCTTGGATGGTGAACGCAGGCTTGGGTCCCCGGTTCGGCGCTGGTCGCACCCCCCAAAGCAGCTCAACGGTGCTGTCCAAATCGATCCTCCAGGAATGCCTTGCCGCCGGCCTGAATCTGTGTCTAGCATACACAGCGTCCGCCGGATACTGTTTCGTGGATCGTCATCAGCTACAAGGGGGCCATCATGGCTGAGAACACCGACCAGCAGCGCAAGGTCATCGCCGACGCCGTCGTCTCGATGGACGGATACACCAGCACAGGCCCCGAGGACGACATGAGCTGGGCCATGGCCCACATCAGCAGCGAGCAGAGCGAGATCATGTACGAGGGGATCTGGCGCGGGGTGAGCACGGCGGTCGTCGGCCGCGTCAACTGGGAGGGCTTCACTTCCGTCTGGCCCGGCCTGACCAGCGACCCGAGCAGTTCGGCTCGGACCCGCGATCTGGGCAACTGGCTCGCCACGGTCGAGAAGGTGGTCATCTCCACGACCCTGCAGCAACCCGACCTGGACAAGACCGAATGGACCAACGCCCGAGTCTCCCGCGACCTCGAGGCCGAGGTACGTTCCCTCAAGGCCGCGCCGGGCCGCGACATCCTCGTCATCAACAGCGCCAGCATCATCAAGGCACTGCTCAAGGCCGACCTGATCGACGAGCTCCATATGACCGTGGTCCCGGCGACCCTGGGCGGCGGAGTGCGCCTGCTGCCCGACGGCCTGGCGTCGAAGTGGCGGCTTTCCCACGCCACCACCATCCCCGAGACGAGCGCCGTCGCCCTGTGCTACCACCGCCCCTGAGCCCGGCGTCTCGCCTCGGCCGGGCGGAACCCTTCGGCGACGCCTTCGGTCCGCACGAGGAGGCCGGCCTCGGTGAGGATGTGCCGCTGCCGCAGCAGGGACTGGGTGGCGCCGGAGGCTCGATCTTCAACGTCCCCCCGCCCGATGGCGTCGGGCAGCAGGACGCGGACGGCCGGGCCGGTCGCGCGGAGTTCGTCGAGCTGGGCGTACAAGCGCCGGCCGGTGGGATCGAGGGTGATGGGCTCGCCGCGGGAGCCGGCGGGGCTGGCGGGACTGGTGGGCTCGGTCACGATCTCCTCCTGGGGAAAGGCGGGTCTTCGAGGCCGGGTCGTCGTAAGGGTGGACGGGGGCAGGGCCGCTGACCAGGGCAGATGGAACCGTTGGCGTAGCCTGAACCGGTCACGGCCGGGTGGTGCCGGTGGCGGCGCGGTGCGCGCCGAGTTCGCTGCCAAGCGTGACGGTACGGCTACCGCACCGGCCCGGCAATGTCCCTTTCGCGTGAGAAATCAGCTCCAGCGAGCTCATCCCGCAGGCCCTGCAAGGCTGCCGCAACGTGGGCGTGGTGGGCCTGGCCGGCAACGGCCCGGCGGAACCCGAGGGGATCATCCCCCACCCGCTCTGGGAACGCGCCTCGGCCGGCCTGCCGGGTTCACCGATGTCTCCTTCGACTTCTCCGTGCTCATGCTGACCAAGAGCGAGGAGGAGCTGGCGCTCGCGAGGTACGGTGCCGCGGTCGGCGAGGCGGCCTGCGCCGCCATGCTGGAGATCACCGAGGCCGGGAAGGGTGACGACGGCCTCCACTCCCCGGTCCGGCGCGACCACGGGGGCCGACATCGAGATCACCCCACTCTGCATCTCGCCCGCGCTCAGCGCGAATCCCCGGGACCTGGCCAGCGCCACCTCCGGCCGCTCGCCAGGAACCGGGGGACGCGCGGCGAGCAGCGCCAGGCCGTCGGAACCGCGGTCGAGCGGCTACCGGAACCCCGGGCGCAGCGCCACGTGCAGGCTGCTCGACGGCGGCTCCACCGACATCAGGCACACCGCGTCGCCGCCCTCCGCCACGCTCATCGCCACCGTCGCGTCGAGCCGCTCGGCCAGCCACGTCATGTACGGCACGGCGGCGCGCTGCAGCCCGCCCTCGACGGAACTGCCCAGGTCGAGCAGCCCGGGCCCGAGCCGCAACGCCCCGTTGGCGTCACGTGCCACGCTGCCGCCGTCCACGGCTGACCTGCTCCGGCGCCGATCGACCGGCGCGTGGGCGAAGTGGGACGCCCCTGTGGCGGAACGTTGGGGCGGGCGTAAGGTGAACCTGGCCTGAATTAGGAAAGGCTCACCTTCGGGAGCGTTCACATGTTCGCAAGCTACCTCATCGGCCTCCGCGAGGGGCTTGAGGCCACTCTCGTGGTGTCGATACTCATTGCGTTCCTGGTCAAGAGCGATCGCCGGGACCGGCTGCCGGTCGTGTGGGCCGGGGTCGCGGCGGCAGTGGCGCTCTCCGTCGGTTTCGCCGCACTGCTCTCCTTCACCGCCGCCCGCCTGCGGTACGAGCACCAGGAGCTGTTCGAGGCGGTCGCGTCCATCGCGGCCACGATCTTCGTGACCTGGATGATCTTCTGGATGCGCGGCGCGGCCCGGAAGATCTCGGCCGACCTCAAGGCCAGGCTCGGCCAGGCGATGCAGGTGGGCTCGGTCGCGGTGGCGGTCATGGCGTTCCTGTCGGTCGTGCGGGAGGGGCTGGAGACCTCTCTGCTGTTCTTCGCCTCCGCCCAGGGCGCGGCCACGACCGCCCAGCCGCTGATCGGCATCAGCCTCGGCCTGCTGACCTCGGTGCTGATCGGCTGGGGCCTGTACGCCAGCGCCATCCGGGTCAACCTCACCAAGTTCTTCATGTGGACCGGCCTGCTGCTCGTCCTGGTCGCGGGCGGCATCCTCAAGTACGGCGTGCACGACCTGCAGGAGGCCGGTCTGCTGCCCGGCCTGACCAGCCACGCCTTCGACGTCAGCGGCGTCCTCGACCCCGGCGCCTGGTACTCCGCGGTGCTGAGCGGCATGTTCAACATCACCGCCCAGCCCAGCGTGCTGGAGGTCACGGCGTGGCTCCTGTACGTCGTGCCCGTCCTGTTCCTCTTCCTCCGGCCGCCCACCGCCAAGGCGGCCCCTCAGACCGCTTCATGATCCCGGAGAGAACAATGCGCACCCGAATCCTGGCCGGCCTGCTGGTCCTCGCCGGGCTCACCGCCTGCAGCGCCGACGGCGACGGCGGCACGCCCGCCAAGGCCCCCGCCGCCGCTCCGGGCAAGGTGACCGTGGCCGCCGCCGACGCCGAGTGCAAGGTGTCGGTCGCCCAGGTGAACGCGGGCACCTCCACGTTCGCCATCACCAACGGCGGCACCAAGGTGACCGAGTTCTACGTCTACGCCCCCGGCGACCGCGTCATGGGCGAGATCGAGAACATCGTGCCCGGCCTGACCCGCGAGCTGGTCGTCGAACTGCCGCCCGGCGCCTATGAGACGGCGTGCAAGCCGGGCATGGTCGGCAGGGGCATCCGGGGCCCGCTCAAGGTCACCGGCGAGCACAAGCCGCTCACCGACGACGCCGCGCTGGCCGCCGCCGCGGCCGGCTACCAGCGATACGTGCGCAGCCAGACCGACGCGCTGCTGACCAAGACCCAGGAGTTCGTGGACGCCGTCAAGGCGGGCGACGCCAAGAAGGCCAAGGAGCTCTACCCGGTCGCGCGCACCTACTGGGAGCGCATCGAACCGGTCGCGGAGATCTTCGGCGACCTCGACCCCAAGATCGACGGGCGCGAGGACGTGCTGGAGGAGGGCATGGAGTTCACCGGCTTCCACCGCCTGGAAAAGGACCTGTGGGACGAGGGCGACATCAGCGGTTCCGGGCCGACGGCCGACCGGCTGATGGCCGACATCCGGCTGATCGTGCAGAAGGCCAACGCCGAGAAGCTGTCGCCGCTGCAGCTCGGCAACGGCGCCAAGGAACTCCTCGACGAGGTCGCCACCGGCAAGATCACCGGTGAGGAGGACCGCTACTCCCACACCGACCTGTGGGACTTCGCGGCCAACCTGGCCGGATCCAAGGCCGCCGTCCAGTCGCTGCGCCCGGTCCTTTCCGAGCGCTCCCCCGAACTGGTGACCACGCTGGACCAGAAGTTCGCCGCGGCCGAGACCGCGCTTGAGGCACACCGCTCGGGCGACGGCTGGAAGGCGCACAACGAGCTGAGCAAGGACGAACTGAAGGCCCTCTCCGACGTGATCAACGCGCTCGCCGAACCGGTGAGCAAGATCGCGGCGGTCGTGGCCGCCTAGGGAACGGGAAGGGAGCCGCCGTGAGCGCCATCAGCCGCCGCACGATGTTCGGCATCGGAGCGGCGGGGGTCGCCGCCGCCGGCGCGGGCGCGCTGGCCGCCCGCGCCCTGAGCGGGGAACCCCAGGCCATCCAGACCGTCTCGGCCCCGGGCCCGGTCCCCTTCTATGGCCCCCAGCAGGCCGGGATCGTCACCCCCGCACAGGACCGGCTGCACTTCGCGACGTTCGACGTCACCACCCGCGACCGGGCCGAACTGGCCGGGCTGCTGCAGGAGTGGACGGCCGCCGCCGCCCGCATGACGCAGGGCCAGGAGGCCGGCACGTTCGGCGCCCTCGGCGGGGTCCCCGAGGCCCCGCCGGACGACACCGGCGAGGCGCTGGGGCTGCCGCCGTCCGGCCTCACCCTGACCATCGGGTTCGGCGCCTCGCTGTTCGACGACCGGTTCGGGCTCGCCGCCAAGAAACCCGCCGCGCTGGCCCCGCTGCCCAGATTCCCCGGCGAGGCGCTGATCCCGGAGATCTCCGGCGGCGACCTGTGCGTCCAGGCGTGCGCCGACGACCCGCAGGTGGCCGTGCACGCCATCCGCAACCTGGCCAGGATCGGCTTCGGCCGCGTCACCGTGCGCTACTCCCAGCTCGGCTTCGGCCGTACCTCCTCCACCTCCCGCGCCCAGGCCACCCCGCGCAACCTGATGGGCTTCAAGGACGGCACCGCCAACCTGAAGCTGGAGGACACCGCGATGCTCCGCGACCACCTGTGGGTCGCGGGCAAGGACGGCCCCGCCTGGCTGGCCGGCGGCTGCTACCTGGTCACCCGTAAGATCAGGATGCACATCGAGACGTGGGACCGCACCTCCCTGGCAGAACAGGAGAGGATCTTCGGCAGGACCAAGGGCGAAGGGGCCGGGCTGGGCCACCAGCGGGAGTTCGACGAGCTCGACCTCACCAGGAAGGGCCCCGACGGGCAGCCGGTGATCGCCGACGTGGCCCACGTGCGCCTGGCCCATCCCTCCGCCAACGACGGCGCGCGGATGCTGCGCCGGGGCTACAACTACGTCGACGGCTCCGACGGCCTGGGCCGCCTGGACGCCGGCCTGTTCTTCATGGCCTACCAGCGCGACCCGCGCACCCAGTTCGTCCCGGTGCAGCTGGCCCTGGCCCGGCGAGACGTGCTCAACGAGTACATCAAGCACGTCTCCAGCGGCCTGTTCGCGGTTCCTCCCGGCGTCCGGGACGCGGCCGACCACTGGGGGCGCGCCCTGTTCGAGTGAGCGTCCGCCGTACGGTCACCGCGCTCAGCAGCAGGCTCCCGGCCACGAGGATCGCGGCCTCGGTGAGCTGGAACCGCCAGAACCGGTCCGCGAGGTGGACGTAGGCCACCTGGCGGTAGCCCTTGTCCAGCAGGCAGCGCTCGAACGCCTCCTGCTCCCTGGCGCCGCCGCCGCGCGGGCACACCGCAGGCGGCGGCCCGGCGCTCTCCCGGCCGTCGGGGCTCAGCCAGGCCCGCCGCACGAGCCTGGCGTCGTTCTCCAGCAGCGCCGCGTAGTCCGTGGTCACCACGCGGGACGGCACGGCGTAGTGATCGCTCAGGCTGAACAGCCCGAACGTGACCAGTGCGACCGCCGCGACGACGACCCCCATCGCGGGCATCGTCCTGCGCAGCAGCGCCCCGGCCGCCGTGCCCAGCGCGAACGCGAACAGCCACCACGCCGCGGGCATGATCCCGACCATGTTGAAAACGCCGATGTTGCCGAACACGTCCTGCCTGCCGAAGACCGGCCGCCACAGCGCGATCATCGCCGACAGCGCGAGCCCGCCCGCGACGACGGCGGCCGACAGCAGGCCGAGCTTGACGGCCAGCCACCTGCCGATCGGCACCGACTGGGTCCAGGCGAGCTGGTGGGTGCCGCGTTCGTACTCGCCGCCCAGCAGCGGCGCGCCCAGGAACGCGCCGACCAGGGCGGGAGCGACGATGGGCAGCCAGCCGAAGATCGTGTAGATCACCTGGTACCGCTCGTTGAGTCCGGCCCGCATGTCGCCCTCGGGCAGGGTGGGGTGCCCAGCGCGGAACCCGCCGGCCTCCGCGCCGGAGATGAGGAACATCGCGGCGAGCGCGAGCAGCAGCCCCGAGGCGATCAGGAGTTGGGCGCGGTGCTGACGCCAGGTGAGCCAGATCATTGGGGCACCCCCGCGAGCCTGGGCAGGGCCGCCGATTCGGGGCTGCGCAGGTAGGCCATGACGAGCTCGTCCAGGCCCACGCCCCGCGCCGACCACCGGGGGTCAAGCGCGCCCGCGTCCTTGACCAGCAGCGTGACCTGACCGCCGGCGCGGCCCGCCGCCACCACCTGCGCCGGCTCGGCGAGCCCGGGCGGGCCGGTCAGCAGCAGATGACGTTCCAGCAGCTCGTCGATGTCGCCGCCGACCTGCACGCGCCCGCCGTTGAGCACGATCAGCCAGTCACAGGTGTCGCGCAGGTCGGCGATCACGTGCGAGGAGATCAGCACGGTCAGCTCGCGCTCGGCGACCTCGGCCATCAGCGCCCGCATCACGTCGTGCCTGGCCAGCGGGTCGAGGTTGGCCAGCGGCTCGTCCAGGACGAGCAGCGCGGGCCGCCGGGCCAGCGCCAGGGTGAGCGCGACCTGCGCCTGCTGCCCGCCCGACAGCCGGCGCGCCCTGCGGTCCAGCGGGATGTCCAGCTCCGCCAGCCGGGACCGGGCGGCGGCCTCGTCCCAGACCGGGTTGGTCCGGCGCCCGAACGTGAGCAGCTCGGCCACGGTGAACCCGTGGAAGAGCGGTTTGTCCTGCGCCATGAACGCCACGTCACCGGCCGTCGTGACCGTGCCCCCGGCCGGTGCGAGCAGCCCGACCAGCACATGCATCAAGGTCGTCTTGCCGACGCCGTTCGGGCCGACGAGCGCCGCGACCCGCCCGCGAGGGATCGCGAACGCGCAGTCGCGCAGGCCCCGTATGTGCAGGCCGCGCACCTCGACCGCGTTCACGCGACCGCCTCCATGAGCACGGAGTCGAACAGCGCCTTCATGTCCTCTTCGGCGAGCCCGGCCTGCCGGCATTCGCGCACCCAGGAGGCAAGCCCGCCGCGCAGCCGCGCGTGCTCGGCGAACGTGGCCCCGCCAATGACCCGCCGCACGAACGTGCCCATGCCGGGCAGCGCCTCCACCAGGCCCTCGCGCTCCAGCTCACGGTAGGCCTTGAGCACCGTATTGGGGTTGATCGCCAGCTTCTCCACCACCTCGCGGGCCGTCGGGAGCTGGTCGCCCGGCTTGAGCGCGCCGAGCCGCATGGCGGCCTTGACCTGGTGAACGAGCTGCAGGTAGGTCGGCACCCCCGAACCGCGGTCGAGCTGAAACTCGATCATCACCAAACCACCCTTTCACTAAGGTATTAGCTAAATGGTACATCGGCGATCGCTCACCCCGAGCTTGGCGTAGATGTTCAACAGGGTTCTCTTCACCGTGGCCTCGGTGATGGACCGGCCGGGTCGTGGTAGAAGGGGCCGTAGAGTTCCAGCGCCTCGCCGACCTGGAGGCGGTCAGGCAGCCGGCCGGACTGCAACTGAACGCCGCCGGGTCAGTACCGCGTGGTCCCGCAGGGGGTCGAGCCCGAGGACCCTGATCTCCCCCAGTGGACGGGACCTGCCTGCCGGACGGCGGGGCCGCGCGGTCAGCCGATCGACCGTGGCGATCCACCGATCGGTGGATCGCCACCCGGTTCATTCGCCGGCGGACAGCACACAGAACTCGTTGCCGTCGGGATCGGCCATCGCCACCCGGCCGGCGCCGGGCCGTACCGGTTCGAGCAGGGTCGCCCCCAAGCAGACAAGACGCTCGGCCTCCGACCGGGGATCACCGTCGGCGGGCGGCACGAGATCGAAGTGCAGCCGGTTCCTGCCCGTCTTGGGCATCAGCGGCGGACCACCCCAGGTGATCTTCGGGCCGCCGTGCGGCGAGCGGATCGCGGTCTCCCGGTCCTGGTCCCAGACCAGCGGCCAGTCCAGCGCCCGGCTCCAGAAGTAGCCGACCTCCGGCGAGCCGTCGCACGCGAGCGCCCCGACGAACCCGCATTCGGCCAGGAAGGCGTTGCCCGGCTCGATCACGCAGAACTCGTTGCCCTCGGGGTCGGCGAGCACGACATGACCCTCTTCGGGGCGCTGCCCGACGTCGATGTGCCGCCCGCCCAGGGTGAGCGCCCGCTCCACCGTCCGCCGCTGGTCGTCCGGGGACGTGCTGGTCAGATCGAAGTGCATCCGGTTCTCGCCGGTCTTCTTCGCCGTGCTCGGCAGGAAGCGCAGGCCGAACCCGGTGTCGTCGTCAGGTACGAGCGCGAGGCCATCTCCGGGGCTCCCGGTCGTCTCCCAGCCCAGGACCCCGGCCCAGAAGCGCGCCAGCGCGGGCGGGTCGTTCGCGTCGAAGCAGAGCGCCACGAGCCGAGCGGACATCCCGCGCCTCCAATCCACCGGCCGGCGGGCGCGGACCGGAGCACCACGCTAACCCGCCCGGTGAACGCGATGCCACCGGATAACGGCGCGCGCGGCCCGGCCGGTCACCGCCCGCGCGGCGGGGCCGTCGGCAGCGGACGGTCGTTCACCACGTGCTTCATCACCAGCGTGGAGTTGAGCCGCTGCACCCCCGGCAGCGCCGACAGCACGTCGTCCTCCAGCTCCTGGTAGGCGGTCAGGTCGGCGGTGGCGATGCGCAGCAGGTAGTCGGGGTCGCCGAACAGCCGCTGCGCCTGCAGCACCTCGGGCACCCGGGCCACCGCCTCCTCGAAACCGAGCAGGGTGTCGCGATCCTCCTGCCGCATGGTGACGAACACCAGCGCCTGGAAGGTGAGCCCGAGGGCGGACGGCTCGACGACCGCCCGGTAGCCCAGGATCGTGCCGTCGCGCTCCAGCTCCCGCAGCCGGCGGTGGCAGGGCGACACGCTCAGCCCGACCCGGGCCGCCAGTTCGGTGATCGTCATCCGGCCCTCCTCCTGCAGCAGGGCAAGGATCTTCCGATCGATCGCGTCCATGTGGAAGATTCTCCCACCGATGTGCTCGGGTCGAGGAGAAGTCGGAAGCACTTTCGCAGCTGATCTCACTATTCTTCGGACAAATGCTCATTTGTAAGGAGATTTGATTCCGTGGCCGCAGAATCAGTGGTCGCCTTCTGGGTGGTCTCACTCGCGCTCATCGCCGTTCCCGGACCCGACTGGGCCTTCATCATCGGCGCCGGGGCGCGCGGCAGGCCCGTCTACCTGGCCGTGGGCGGGCTGGTCGCCGGGTACGCGGCGGTCACCCTGGCGGTCGCGGCCGGGGTGGGCGCGCTGGTCGCCGGCGACCCCGGCCTGCTCGGCGTCCTCACCGTGGCCGGTGGCGCCTATCTGATCTGGCACGGCGTGACCACGTTCGCCGCGCGGCCCGGCGCGGCGGCGACGCGGGGGACGCCCGCCGGGGAACGGGGCGTGTTCCTGCGCGGGATCGGCGTCAGCGCGCTCAACCCCAAAGGGCTGCTGATCTTCGTCGCGCTGCTGCCGCAGTTCACCGACCCCCGCGACGCCTGGCCGATCGCCGCGCAGATCATCGCCCTCGGCCTGACCTTCATCCTCACCGTGGGCCTGTTCTACCTGGCCGTCGGCCGCCTCACCCGCAGCGTCCTCGCCGTACGGCCGGGCTCGGCCCGCCTGCTCGGCCGCCTGTCCGGCGCGGCCATGATCGCGCTCGGCGCCTGGCTCCTGGCCGCCCACCTCATCGGCGGATGATCAGTCCACCTCGACGTCGTCGAGCAGCCGCAGTAGCCGCGACAGGACCCGCAGGCACGCGGTGACCTCGGCGTCGGTCAGGTCGCCGCCGATCTGCCGCAGCACGGCGCGCTCCCGCGCGATCATCGCGGTGATGGCGGCCCGCCCCGGGCCGGTGAGCATGATCAGCGAGGACCGCTTGTGCGCCGGGTTCGCGGCGAACTCCACCAGCCCCAGCCCGGCCGCGTCGTTGGTCATCCGCTGCACGAACTGACGGCTCAGCGCCTGCACCCGCCCCATCTGCGGGACCGTCATCGGGCCGTGCTCGTGCAGCATGCAGAGCACCGCCCGTACCCCCACCGACAACCCCTCGATCGGCGCGTCCTGCTCCACCTTGCGCTGCGCGCGCCGGTAGAGCGGCCCCACCAGGTCGAACACCTCACTGAGCCGGTCGGTCACCGGGTCGCGGCGAGTCTCGTTCACCTCACCATCATGACACCTTGGTTGCCATCTTGCCCAAGAAATGACACCTTGGTTGTCATAGATGAACCCTTCTGGCTGGACACCGGCTCCGGCGCCCCCGTCGTCCTGCTGTACGGCGGCTTCCTGGACCACGGCATGTGCAAAGACCCCAACATGGAACGCCCCGACGCCTACAACGCCGTCCTCGGCGACTTCCTGCGCACGCTAGCGGCCGCGTGACATCCGGCGGTCCAGCAGGACGGCCGGCACGACGGCCGCCGCCAGGCAGACCCCCAGCCAGGGAACGGCGGCGACGCCCGCACCGGAGTTCAGCACCGTCCCGGCGAGCGCCGGGACCAGGCTGATGCCGAGCTGGAACGCCGAGACCGTGGTCGCCCCGGCCAGCGTCGGCGCCTCCGCCGCGATGGTGAACACCCGCCCGAAGATGGCCGGATTCAGGACGAACGCGGCGACCCCGAGCAGGGCGACCAGCGGCACCACCGCGACCGCGTTCCCCGCCAGCACGGCCAGCAGCGCCGAGACACCGAGAATGCCCGACGCCCCCAGCAGCAACGCGGCGAAGGGCCACCGGTCGGCGATCCTGCCGCCGACGGACAACCCGGCGAAGGCCCCTGCTCCGAACAACGCCAGGATCGCGGGCACCCAGACGGCCGGCACCCCGGTGACGTCGGTCAGGAACGGCGCCAGATAGTTGAACGAGACCATGTAGGCGGCGGTGCTCAGGACGGTCATGGCGTACACGACCCACAGCCGCGGCCGGCGCATGGTGCGCAGTTCCCGCCGCAGGCCGGGCTCCGTTCCCCCGCTCGTCGCGGGCATCGCCACCAAGGTCAGGACCGCGCCGAGCGCGGTCAGCGCGACCACGCCCCAGAAGCCGCCCCGCCACCCGGTGAAATGGCTGAGCAACGCGCCCGCCGGCCCACCGGCGATCATCGCCAGGCTGAGCCCGCTGACCACCACGCCGGCGGCACGCGCGGTGCGCTCCGGCGTTACCAGCCCGACCGCGGTGACCGCCGCGACCGCCCAGTACCCCGCGTAGGCCAGGCCGCAGACGAAACGGCTGACCAGCAGCACCGTGTGATCGCCGGTCAGCAGGCCGGCGGTCACCGAGACGGCGAACACGGCCTGCGTGGTCACCAGCGTGGTCCGCCTCGGCCAGCGCAGCGTCAGGATCGCGAACGGCGGCCCGCCGATGACGACGCCGACGGCGAAGGCCGAGATCAGCGCCCCGGCGGCGGACAGCGAGACCCGCAGGTCGCCCGCGACCGCGGGCAGCACCCCGGCCAGCAGGAACTCCGCGCTGCCCATCGCGAACAGGCTGAACGCGAGCAGATAGACGCCGAACGGCAGCCGCCCGCGAGGCGCCGCCACCTGCCGCTGTGTGGTCTCGACGCTCACCGCCCCTCACCCCGCACCGGAACCCCGCGCGAGACGGCCCCCGCGCCGCCGTCCTGGTCGTTCGTCGCCTCGATCATGGCGATCACCTCCGCGCCGATCGTGCGTCGGCGCTCGACGGATCGACAACTTCTGTTGCCGTTTCCGGGACGCGGCAGGTGGAATGGGGACATGGACGAGCAATCCCCGATCGCGGCCACGCTGGCCCAGGTCGGCCCCCGCCTCAAGCGCCTCCGCGCCCAGCGCGGGCTGAGCCTCTCGGCGCTGGCCGAGTCCACCGGCATATCCAAGAGCACGCTGTCCAGGCTGGAGACCGGGCGGCGCCGCCCCAGCCTGGAACTGCTGCTGCCCATCGCCCAGGCGCACCAGGTGCCGCTGGACGAACTGGTCGGCGCGCCCGAGGTCGGCGACCCGAGGGTCCGCTGCCGGCCCCGGGTCCACAACGGCCGCACGGTGATCCCGCTGACGGGCCAGCCGGGGCCGTTGCAGGCCTGGAAATCGATCATCCCCGCCGACCAGCACCGGCCCGAGCCGGTCACGCACGAGGGTTACGAGTGGCTGTACGTGCTGTCCGGGCGGCTGCGGCTGATCGTGGCGGGCCGGGACCTGATCATGGGGCCGGGCGAGGCCGCCGAGTTCGACACCCGCCTGCCGCACTGGTTCGGCTCGACCGGCGGATCCCCGGTCGAGGTCCTCAACCTGTTCGGCGGCCAGGGCGAGCGCATCCACGTCCGCGCCCGCCCGCGCTCCGGCGGGAGGGAGCCGCGCGACGACCGCTGATCGTCGCGGCCCGACCGGCCCCGATGGTCCCACCGGCGGGGACGCCGCAGGCGTCGGCCACCACCAGCGGGCGGAAACCGTGCTGCAGCGCGTCGGTGGCCGTGGCACGGATGCAGCCGCTGGTGGTCAGCCCGCAGATGAACAGCGTGTCGATGCCCGCGCTGGTCAGCGTCGCGGCCAGCGAGCTGCCGAAGACCTGCTGTACGCGCTGGACCGGATGGGCGTGGCCACCGGTATACGCGTCCGGCCACTGATCGAGACGGCCGCCTGGCTGGGCGAACGCCTGGGCACGGCCGTCCCCGCCCAGCTCGGCAGGGCCCCCCTCCACGTGGCCGACCCCGACGACAACCGGGTCGTCTCGCAGTTCACGGTGGAGCTCACCGACCCCGAGGGCAACGACGTCCGTCTCACGAGCCAACTTCTTCTACCTGGAGAACGGCCGGTTCAGCCGGGTCTACGTCTACATGAGCGACGGCGTGAACGTGCTCAACTGAACGGGAGGGTGGCCTCCACCTGGGTTCCCGGGCCGCCGTCAGGTGGCGGGGTGATCAGGCAGGTGCCGCCCAGCTCGGCCGCGCGTTCGCGCATCGAGCCGGTGCCGACGCCCGAACGGCGGTGCTCGGGCAGGCCCTTGCCGTCGTCGCGCACCCGGACCGTCACCACCTGCCCGGATCGCACCAGCGTCACTTCGGCGCGGGTGGCCGCCGCGTGCTTGCGCACGTTGGTCAGCGCCTCCTGGACGATCCGGTACACCGCCACCTCCACGGCGGCGGGCAGGCCGGTGGTGTCGCCCTCGATCCCGACGCTCACCGGCGGCCCCGGCGCCTCGGCCAGCGCCCGCACGGCCCCCGCCAGGCCCAGGTCGTCCAGGCTGGGCGGGCGCAGGCCGTAGATCAGCTCGCGGATCTCCTGGCTGACCGAGTCCATGCCGCCGTGCAGGTCCACCAGCAGCCGGTCGGCCGACGAGGGGGCCTGCCGCAGGCTCAGCCTGGCCATGTTCAGCACCATGGACATGTTGGTCAGCGCCTGGCCGAGTCCGTCGTGCAGGTCACGGCGGAGCCTGCGCCGCTCCTCCTCGCGCGTGCTCAGGATGCGCTCCCTGGAGTGCTGCAGGTCGGCCGTCATCAGCACGGCGTGCGCCACGTCGGCCACGTACGGCGTCGCCGTCGCGATCAGCCGCTGGGTGTAGGCCTCGGAGAACCGGCGCGCGCCGGGCGGGCCGACCAGCATCCGCCCGACCGGCTCGCCGTGCCACACCAGCGGCACCTCGCGCGGCTCGGCGCCGATCGCGCCCAGCTCCACCCGGATGCCGGTCGGGCCGACCTCGACGGCCAGGCCGGTGACGCTGAGCCCGTCGCGGACCACCGCCGTCACGGCGGCCAGCGCGTTGGTCGGCCCGGTCTCGCCGACCTCGCGGGCCAGCCGCGCGGCCAGTTCCCTGGGCTGGCCGTGCCTGCCGTACAGCATCACGTCGGTGAGACGGCGCAGCCGGGTGCGCAGCGGCTGGAAGAACGCGCCCGTGGCCAGCGCGGCGGCCAGGCCGACGACCTCGTCGTAGCCCGAGACCAGCAGCCCGGTCAGCGCGGCGGCGCCGAAGTACACCGCTCCGGCGGCGATGATCAGACCGGTGGCCACGACGGTCCGGCTGATGACGGTGTCGATGCCGTACAGGCGGTGGCGCAGCACCGCGAAGGCGACGGCCACCGGGATCAGGCCGGTCCACACGGTCGCCGGCAGCCAGAAGGACGGGCCGAGCAGCGGGCACACCGTGTAGATCGCGAACGCCAGCAGCGGCCAGGCGATCTGCCTGCGCGCCGTCGGCGAGGCGCGCCGCAGCCGCAGCGGCAGGGACAGCAGGACGAGCACCCCGCAGGCGTTGAGCAGCATGGTCAGCACGCTCTGCAGGGTGGCGTTGTGGGCGGCCAGCGCCTCGATCGCCAGCGGGTTCGGGATGACCTCGGGCCAGCGGTAGGAGGCGGCCGGAAGCGTCGGCCGGACGATGTTGCGGGTGGCCTCGGCGAGCACCGCCGCCACTCCGGCGACCGCCACCGGCAGCCAGCGGCGCGAGGGCAGGCGGTCGTCCGGCGACAGCAGCGGCAGGACGATCGTGATGGCGCACCCGCCGACGGCCCAGCCTGCGATCGCCGCGATCCGCGCCAGGCCCGCCCCCGTCAGGTCGCCCGCCGAGGCGAGCGCGAGCTGCACCCCGGTGAGCATCACGTTCAGCGCGCAGCCCAGGCCGCCCGCGCACATCAGCCAGGCCAGCCGCAGGCGGGGGCGGTGGGCGATGAGGAACGCCCCGACCGGCGGGAACAGCAGACCGGCCGCGTGGTCGGGGGCCAGCGGCGGCCACGGCGCCCATTCGGCGGGCAGCGCGAACTGGACGGCGGTGCCCGCGACGGTCAGCGCCACCGACAGCACGGCCAGCGCCACCGACAGGCGGCACGTCCACGGCAGCGCCCGCCGTCCCCGGCCGCTTCCGGCCCGGCTCCCGCTCGCGGGGCCCGGGGACGCCTGCGCGTCGCCGTCCGCCGTCACTGCCCGCCGCACTTCCCGTCCTCCTCTGGCGGGCCGCCGGGAGCCGTCACTCCCCGGCCGCACCCTCCAGAGGTAATTTTGTCCTGGTTGTGCCACCTTCAGGTACGGCTTCCGTCTCGGTTCACGCACGTTCCGTGCGGTGTGCGGCCGTCGCCGCGATCACCCCGCGGGCAGCACGCGGACCTCACCGCCGGGCATATTGCCCCACCAGTGGCCGTAGCGGCGGTACACCTCCGGTTCGCGGTCGCCGAGCAGCGCGAGCAGGGAACGGGCCTCCCCCGCCAGCGCCTCCCACACCTCGCCGGGCAGCGGGTGGAACGCCGTCGCCTCGATGCCGCCCTCGACGGCGCGCCACACCCCCGCCACCCGCCCGTCGACGAGCAGGGTCGGCAGCACGTCGCCGTTCTTGCGGATGACGTGCGGCCGGTAGGCGGGCGGGATATGACGGTCGCGGTCGTCGTGGGCCAGCAGCACGCTGTCCCACATCGCCATCAGCCTCGGCGGGGCCGGGGTCTCCTCATCCGGCCGGGGCGCGCCGGGAAGGTCGTACAGCACCCTGCCGTCGGGGCCTTCCAGCACTTCGACTTCGCCGTCGAGCGTCACCAGGGCCGCCTTGACGCGGGTCCGCTGCACGAGCGCGAACCGGGCGATGTCGGCCACCGACGCCGGTCCGAACCCCGCCAGGTAACGGCGGACCAGGATCCCCAGCGTCCGCGCGGACACCTCGGGGGCGGCCGGGACGGCCACGCCCGCCGCCGCCTCGTAGGACAGCCGCGCGCTGAAGCTCCACGGCCGCCCGGCGGGCGAGTGCAGCAGCGGCGCGTACTGACGCAACATCTGCCAGGCCGGCGGTTGCACGGGCGAGCCCAGCCGCTCGCCGAGCCAGGCCATCGCCTCCGCGGCGGTGCGCGGGCTCCCGGCGAACTTCAGCAGGTCGGGGAGCAGCGCCTCGGCGTCGGCCACGGTCAGCCCGGACTCGCCGAACCGCGGATCGCCCAGCCGCGAGCCGCGCAGCGTGGGCTCCATCGCCTCGCGGAACGGCCCATAGTCCTCGGCGTGCACCACGTGCAGGGTGATCCGCATCAGCGTCGACCTGACCACCCGCCGACCGGCGTACGCGGCGTCGAGCGCGGCGGCGTCGAAGCCGGTTAGCCGGTTCCACAGCGCCAGGTACGGCGAGGCCGGCTGCTGCGCCTGCAGGGCGACCACCCGGCGCACCGCCTCGGCGACGTCGATGGGCTGCCGCTCCAGCAGGAGCTGCCGCGCCAGGGTGGCCCGGTTCAGCGCCCGCGCCGTGACCTTCATGTCCGTGCCCTTTCTTTCGTCACTCGGATCGCCGGTCTCACCCGGGCCGGCCGGGGGCGCAGCAGCCGTCCGCGCACGGCTCCTCCCCGGCGGCCGGCACGGCGCAGCACGCGTTCCCGCGCCAGGCCGCGCGCCCCTCCTTGACCGCCACGGCGGCGATGACCAGGGCCGCGACCGGGTCTGCCCAGGCCCAGCCGAAGGCGCTGTTGAGCGCGAGCCCGGCCAGCAGCACCGCCGACAGGTAGGTGCACAGTAGCGTCTGCTTGGAGTCGGCCACCGCCGAGGCCGAACCGAGCTCACGGCCCGCCCGGCGCTGCGCCGCCGACAGGAACGGCATGATGATCAGGGACAACGCCGCGATCACCAGCCCGGGAGTGGAGTGCTCGGCCTCCCCCGCCCCGAGCAGCGACCGCACGGCGTCGACCGTGACGAAGGCAGCCAGCGCGAAGAACGACAGGGCGATGACCCGCAGCGCGGCCCGCTCGCGCCGCTCGTGCACGGCCGCGGAGAACTGCCAGGCCACCGCGGCCGCCGAGGCCACCTCCACCAGCGAGTCCAGGCCGAACCCGATCAGCGCCGCCGAGGAGGCCGCCGCGCCCGCGCCGAGGGCGACCACGGCCTCGATCACGTTGTAGGTGATCGTCGCCGCGACCAGCAGCCGGATTCGCCGCCGCAGCAGCGCACGCCGGGCGGGCGCCGGCCCGACCGCCATGGCCTCCGTCATCGGACCGCCTCACCGGCGCCGGCCGGACACAGGGCCACGGCGTGCCCGGTGGCGGCGAGCAGGTGCTCGGCGGCCACCAGCAGCCCGGTCAGCTCAGGACGGGTCAGCGAGTAGAACGACTGACGGCCCTGAGCCCGGTAGCCGACCAGGCCACAGTCACGCAGACAGGCCAGATGCTTGGAGACCGTGGACTGGGCCAGTCCGAGCTCGGCGGTGAGGTCCACCACCCGCGCCTCGCCCAGGGCCAGCCGCGCCACGATGCGCAGCCGGGTCTCGTCGCCCAGCGAGTGGAACAACGCCGCCGCCGGTGAGACCCCGGCGGCGATGTCCGCCCGCACACAGCTCCCGCCATCAGCATTAATCGTCATTTGGCGATGATATCTGAAGTTTGTGATGAAATGAAGCCTGTCGCCCGGCCCACGCGTCATGCCATGATCACGAATCGCCGAGTGCGGCGAACCTCTCGTCGACCTTCGCGAGCTGGACGCCCTGCGGGTGCCTGCGCCCGGCTGCGGCAGGGCACCGCCGATCGGCTCCTCCGCGCGGACCCTGCTCCCGGCCAGGCCGCGCCTTGGACGGAGCGCGCGGCCCGATACATCTCCCCGCCCGAGGTGGCCCCGCATGTCATGGAGGTCAACGACACCGACACCTGTCCTGGCCGAGGCCAGACGGGACCGTGGCATCCTCGCCGCGCGCTACGCGACGCAGGCCCCGGCCGCGCTCTGACGGGGCGGGAGCTCCGAGTCTCAGGCGATCGCGGCGGCCGGGCCGGTGTGGGGTCTTGGGACTATCCGGCCGGAATTGAACGGTAAGCCTCCGCCGCAGGTCAGGGGTGTAGGCTGAGGCATCGCGGACGAGTTGATCTCGGTTTGGGTGTACCGGCTGGTAGACAGTCATTGATCTCATACCGTCACGGTTTATGTCGTTTCAGTACTTGTCCGAGGAATAGCGGGCCCGCTACCGGCGGTTCTTGACGGATCCGCCGCCGGAGGATCTGGAGCGGTTCTTCTTCCTGGACGCGGACGGTGTCGGTCGATGACGCGCTGCTGCTGTTCGATCTGCTGATGTCGACGAAGTTGCTGGCGAGGGCGAGCCGGGATGAGAAGAACGCGAAGCTGAAGTCGCTGCCCAAGGTGCGCAAGGCCGCGCTGCAGGCCGAGTCGGCGCTGCGGGCAGCGCTGGACACCCCGATGACCCAGCAGGAACAGCCCCGCAGCCCGATGACCTGGCTGGGGAGAGTGCCGAATCGGGGCCGGTGGTGCGGGAGACGACCGCGTCGGAGACGATCGCACGGATCGCGTCGGTGGTGCCGATCGAGCAGTTGGAGGCGGCGCTGGCGGTGATCAAGGAGTTGGTGCCTCCGGCCGGTGAAGATGAGGATCTGGCGCGGCGGGCGGAGCTGACGAACCGGTTCGCTTCGGTGCGCGGGTTCGTCGAGCTGCTGGCCGACACGATCCCTTGGGGCGGCACCGATGCCGGTGTCCCGGTGATCGCGGCATTGCGGGGTCTGCCTCGTGTGCTGGCGTACGGCAAGCACGCCGGGCTGCAGCACATCGAGGCGCACAAAGATCTGGTGGCGGGGTCGTGGCGGCGGCTGGTGTACGACAACCCCGAGCTCGGCGACCGGCTGATCGACCGGCACGCCGCTGGCCGACAGCCTGGATGCCAACCCCGCGATCACGGTCAAGGACGGCCGGCTGAACCTGGCCCGGCTGGAGGCGGCCCAGCTGCCGGAGGCCTACCAGGCGGTCCATGACGCGGTGATGAACATGCTGCCGCGCATCGACTATCCGGAGCTGCCGCTGGAGGTCCACGGCCACACGGGCATGTTCGACGCCTTCGAGCACATCTCCGGTTCGACGTCGCGGCGCGCGGATCTGGACATCAGCCTGGCCGCGCTGATGATGGCGCGCTCCTGCAACCTCGGCTTGGGGCCGGTGGCCTAGCCCGGCGACCCTGTGCTGGGCATCCATCGGCTGATCAGCGCGGAGAAGGGCTATTTCCACCAGGAGGGCATGGGCTTGGCGTCGGGGAAGCTGATCGACAAGCAGGCCAGCATCGACATCGCCCGCGAGGACTGGGGCGGCGGGCTGGTCGCCTCGGCCGACGGGCTGCGGTTCGTGGTCCCGGTCCGCTCCCTGTACGGGCGGCCGAACCCGCACTACTTCGGCCAGTCCAAACGGTCCAAGGGCGCGACATGGCTGGCGGTCGTCTCTGATCGGGTGATGGGCCTGGGCGGGCTGCTGGTGCCGGGGACGATGCGGGACTCGCTGTTCATCCTGGACGCTTTGCACCGGCTGGACGCCAAGGAGCAGCCGGAGGTCCTGACGACGGACACGGCGTCGTATTCCGACATTGTGTTCGGTTTGTTCGCGATCTGCGGCTACCGGTTCGCGGTCAGGCGGGCAGGTGAAGGACCCCGCCGGGCCTGCCGTTCCAGGGTCCCTGCGGGATTGCGGGCGGCGGACGGCCCGTCCGGGCCGAGCATGAGGAACCAGCCCAGCGCGAGCAGCTGGCGGAAGTCCCGTACGCGTTCGCGCTCCTGCCTGGTCAGCTCCGTGGCGGCCAGCAGTTGCTCTGCGTCGAGGGCGCCGTCGACGCGTGAGATGTGCTCGCAGACTTCGGCGAGCTCGAAGGCGCGGTCGCTGCGGCCGGAGTCTTCCCAGTCGATGATGCGCACCTGGCGATCGTGGTCGTCCCACAGGTAGTTGGCATGGTTGCCGTCGGACAGGCCGAGAGTCGGCGGCAGGGGATCAGCGGTGAGCTGTCGGGAGCGCTCGTGGCCAACCACGCCGCCCCCGCCTGGTATGCCCGAAGCGCGACGGGTGCTTCGCCTAGGTTGGGCTGCTATCGGGCGGGCTCTTGTAGTGCCGTTGGTAGTGACGGGCAGCGCGAGCGCGGTTGCCGCATGCGGTTGAGCACCATTCGCGGCGCGGGTGGTTTTTCACGAAGTACAGCACGCAGCCCGGTGCGTAGCACGCATGGAGCTTCATGCGGTCTTCGCCGGTGAGCAGGTGGATGGCCTGGTGGGCGAGGGACGACAGGGCGCGTTGGGTGGCGGTGGCGTGGCCGGCGGTGGATTGGTGGAGTTCGCCGTCGTGATAGGTCAGCTGTGGCCAGGTGGGCGCATGTGCGGCGGCGCTGTTGAGGTCAGTGACGGCTTGCTCGATGTCGGCGGTGGCTGATGCGGCGGCGGGGCGCGCGTCATCGGTGAGCAGCGCGGCGAGGCGGCGCAGTGCGTCGCGCAGGGCACGGAATCGTTGCAGATCGCCGGGGTCGGGGTCCGGCGCCTCTTCGCCAGCTTGGACGGCGGTGAGCCAGGCGTGCAGGTTACCCGTCGTGGTCAGGACGTCGTGAACGCCGCCTCGGTCGGCCCAGATCGTATTCATCAGTTGGACGGGCAGCGGCTCGTCGGGCAGCACGACCACCAAGGATGCGGTGACCAGGCCGTCGGACCGCGCTATCGACTCCGGCGTTTCGACGGTATCTCCCATACTCACGTTCTAACGGTATCACGAGGTTGCATGCGTTAGAGATAGTCGCTATCGTTCCTAACGCAATCAACGCAAAACATCCGTTAGAAAGAAGGAGTCCTATGGCCCACCTGCCTCTCGTCGACCCGGCCACCGCCGCAACACCCGTGTCAGACCTGTTGGCCGAGGTCCAGCGGCGCCTGGGCGCAACCCCGAACATGACCCGGGCGATGGCCAACAGCCCTGCCCTGCTCAGGGCCTACCTGGACTTGTCCGGCGCGCTCAGCCATGGCGTGCTGGACCTGGCGACCCGGGAGCGCATCGCCCTGGCTGTCGCGCAGGGTAACAGCTGCTCCTACTGTCTGTCCGCGCACAGTTACCTCGGCGAGCACGTCGCGCACCTGGACACTGACGAGATCGCCGCGGCGCGCAAGGCCACCGCGTCCGACTCGAAGACGGCGGCGGTCCTGGCCTTCGCCGCCGCGGTCAACGAGGGCCGCGGCAGCGTGACCGATGACGCCTTCGCCGTGGCCCGTGCCGCCGGGCTCACCGATGAGGAGATCGCTGAGACCATCGGCCACGTGGCGCTCAACGTGCTCACCAACTACTTCAACAAGGCCGTCGACGTCAACATCGACTTCCCGGTCGTTTCCGCCTGACCCACGTCGGTCAGGTGGACCATCACCTGAGAAGGGTGGGTCGCATGTACATCGCCGGTCTGTGGCGATACCCGGTTAAGTCGTTGTCCGGCGAGGCACTGAAGACTGCGCAGCTGACCGGTGACGGACTCAGCGGGGATCGGGTCGTGCACGTCGCCAGTCCGCACGGCCCGCTCACCGGTCGTACCCGTCATGGGCTGCTCACCGTACATGCGGCCACCGGCCTTGATGGTGTTCCACGGGTGGCCGGTCACCTGTGGAACACCATCAAGGCCACTCAGGTCATAAGAACGGTCGCCGGCCCACAGGCACGTCTGGTCGGCTATCGCGGGCCAGAACGCTTCGACGTCCTCAACCTGCTCGTCGCCACCGACGGCACCGTGGCCGAGCTCAACGCCGACATCCGCCGTCTTCGTCCCAATCTGCTCATCGGCGGTGTGCCCCCGGGCGCCGAACACTCCTGGCCCGGCCACGAGCTTGTCATCGGCGAGGCGATCATCGGGGTCCACTCGATGCGGCAGCGCTGCATCGTCACGTCCATAGACCCAGACAGCGGAACCCAGGACCTGGAGGTGTTCCGCCGCATCCGACAGCGCTTCGGCAACGAACTCGCTCTCAACTGCTGGGTCATCCGCCCCGGCACCGTCCATCTTGGCGACCGGGTCGACCGTCGACCAACCACCGCCGAGCCCGCACACCTTGGCGGCGGGATTCTCGGCCGCCCCTACAGCCTGTAATCCCCGGTGGCGAGGGGCGGCGCACCGTCTGACCCCGCTCGCCCGCACATGGTCGTGCGGACCACCAACCACTCCACCCCATTGGTCAAGGAGGCCACCATGACAGCACGACCGCCCTTCCCGCCCTTCACGCTGGAAACCGCGCTGGAGAAGGTCCAGACCGCAGAGGACGCCTGGAACACCCGCAACCCCGAGCGTGTGGCACTGGCTTACACCGAGAACTCCGTCTGGCGCAACCGTGACCAGTTCATCACGGGCCGCACCGAGATCATCATATTCCTGCGGCACAAGTGGGACCGAGAACTGGACTACGCGCTCCGCAAGGAACTGTGGGGATTTCGCGACAACCGGATCGCAGTGCGCTTCCAGTACGAATGCCAGGACCCGACCGGCCAATGGTGGCGCAGCTACGGCAACGAACTGTGGGAGTTCACCCCCGAGGGACTCATGAGCCGCCGTGAGGCCAGCATCAACGACATGCGCATCACCGAGGCAGACCGGCGTATCCACGGACCCCGCCCCACCAACCAGCACGGCACCCCACTACCGGTCCGCTAGCGGCTCGGTTGCAACCGGCCGGCCTAAGCGCCGACCTGCTCCAAACTGCCCCGTTACCGACGCCGCCGTCACCGTCACCGTCACCGATGAGGATGAAGATGCGGTTGGGATAACTCCAGTTGACCGCGACGATGCTGCCGAGGTCCGGTTCCTCCATCGTGCTCACGTCTGGACTCCTCTGCCGGCTGAGGTTGGTGGTTCGGCACCTGACTGGGCCCTTACGTGGGCTCGGTGTCGAGATTCCGGTAAATGGTGGTGCGGCCGACGCCGAGCCGGTCCGCGATCTGCTGGACGGTGTACTTGCGCTTTCCGTCTTAGCCCTTCATCTCATACAGCGCTCGGGCCATCTCGATTCCATCGGCGTCCATCGCCCGCGGCCGGCCACCGACACGGCCGCGAGCTCGCGCGGAGGCCAGCCCTTCGAGCGTGCCCTCGACGATGAGCTCACGCAGGAACTCATCGAACGCGCCGAACATGTGAAACTGCAGCCGCCCGGTCGGGGCGGAGGTATCGATCTCGCGTCTCGATAACGATCATTTCTGCGATCCACACACAGTCACCACCCTCACTCACTGTGAGAACTGGGTCAGTTCAGATCTTCGGTGATCGTCCAGCCGCGGCTGCCGCCGATCTTGGCAAGCTGCCGGCGCAGCACCGCGATCCGCTCACGCGCGTCCGGCCCCGCGATCCCGATTGTGATGCGCTCACTGGTCGCGTGATAACTGGTCCGCCGATCCCCCGCCGCGACCCGGCACGTCGCGTTGATGGCGGCTCGCAGCCGGGCCACTTTCCGTGGATCACCCTGCCCGCCGAACCCTTCGATCGTCACCGACAGCGGTGCGAGGCGCAGGCCGGAGTTGCCGGTGCGGCGGTACTCCAGCCTCTCGTAGCGGTCCCCGGCCGCCGCGTAGGTCGTCTCGAAGGCGCCGTGGCTCATGGGCGTGAGTCCTCGCCGGTACGGCCGCGCCGCAGCGCCTCCGGCCGCAGGGACGGCGTGTCGCGGCCGGTGTCGCGTTCGAGGAAGTGGGTGCCCGGATCCACTATCTCGTCGATGCGATCCAGGAGGTCGTCGCCGAGTTCCGCATCGGCCGCCTTCAGATAGCTCTCCAGGTGCTCTGACGTGCGCGGCCCGATGATCACGCTGCTCACCGCCGGGTGGTTGAGCGCGAACGCCACCGCCAGGTCGACCAGCGTCAGGCCGTGCTCCTCGGCGAGCCGGGCCAGCGCGTCGGCGGCGGCCAGCTTGCGCCGGTTGCGCTCCGACGCGATGTCGAACCGGCCGGGCACCTGGTCGGCGCGGGCCGACGGCGGCTGCTCGCCGCCGATCCGGTACTTCCCGGACAGCCAGCCCGCCGCCAGCGGGCCGTAGGCGACGACGCCCACGCCGTAC
Organism: Spongiactinospora sp. TRM90649; assembly: GCF_029382225.1. Taxonomy (GTDB): domain Bacteria; phylum Actinomycetota; class Actinomycetes; order Streptosporangiales; family Streptosporangiaceae; genus Spongiactinospora. The sequence goes on along the minus strand of NZ_JARLTC010000033.1, from coordinate 119,939 downwards.
CTGCGCGTGACCGGGAACACCTCGCGCTCGGCGCCGCGGACCAGCAGGGAGTAGGGCGACTGCTCGGTGTGCGGGGCGATCAGCCCGTGCTTGTCGGCCAGCCAGTGCGCCTCGACGAGCTGGTGGGCGGGGAAGACCGAGGTGCCGTAGTAGCGGATCTTGCCCTGCCTGATCAGGCCGTCGAGGGTGGTCAGCGTCTCCAGCAGGTCGGTGTGCAGGTCCGGCCGGTGCGCCTGGTAGAGGTCGATGTGGTCGGTGCCGAGCCGGCGCAGGCTGTCCTCCACCGCGCGCAGGATCCAGTGCCGGGAGTTCCCGGCGTGCCGGGGATCCTCGCCGATCTGCCCGTGGAACTTGGTGGCCAGGAAGACGTCGTCGCGGCGGTCCTTGATCGCCCGCCCGACGATCTCCTCCGACGCCCCCTGTCCGTAGACGTCGGCGGTGTCGATGGCCGTGACGCCGGCGTCGAGGGCGGCGTGGATGATCCGCGCGCTCTCGGCCTCCTCCTGCCAGCGGCCGAAGTTCATGGCGCCCAGGGTGAGCGGGCTGATCGGCACGCCGGTACGGCCGAGCCTCCGGTTGACCTTGATCGTCATCTGGCTTCTTCCTGTCGATTCCATCCCGATCTATACTTTACCTACATGAAGAGTAGGTTTTACAACAGGAAGTCCCACTGATGAGCCTTCAGTTTCTCTGGTACATCCCCAATCAGGCAGAGCCCGGCCACCGTGGCGACGACACGGTGGTGGACCACAACACCCTGGCCACCCTCACCGGCTACGCCGAAGCACTGGAAAGACACGGCTGGGACGGCGCGCTGATCGGCACCGGCTGGGGACGGCCCGACACCTTCACCGTCGCCGCCGCGCTGGCCGCGCGGACGGCCACGTTCCAGCCGCTGATCGCGATCCGCCCCGGCTACTGGCACCCGGCCAGGTTCGCCTCCGCCGCCGCCACCCTGGACCACCTCACCGGGGGCCGGGTGCTGGTCAACATCGTCTCCGGCAAGGACGACCTCGCGGCCTACGGCGACAGCGAGGGCGACCAGGCCCACCGCTACGCCCGCACCAGGGAGTTCCTCCAGATCACGCGCAGGCTCTGGACCGAGGAGAACGTCACCTACCAGGGCGAGCACTTCGCCGTCGCCGGCTCGACCGTGGTCCCGCGCCCGGTCGCGCGGGACGGGCGCGCGCACCCCCGCCTCTACTTCGGCGGCGCCTCGGCCGCCGCCGAGCGGGTGGCCGCGGCCGAGGCCGACGTCCAGCTCTTCTGGGGCGAACCCCTCGACGGCGTGGCCGAGCGGATCGAGCGGCTCAGGCTGCTCGCCGACAAGGCCGGCCGCGAGCATCCGCCGCTGGAGTTCGGGCTGCGGATCACCACGCTGGTGCGCGACACCACCGACCAGGCGTGGGCGGACGCTGAGGACAAGGTCGCCCGGATGGCCGCCGGAGCCATCACCCGCGACCCGAACCGGCAGGTCGCCGTCGGCCAGCGGCGGCTGCTCGACCTGGCGGCGCGGGGCGAGGTGCTCGACGACAACCTCTACACCGCCCCGGGCAAGGTGGGCGGCGGCGGGGCGGGCACCACCTGGCTGGTCGGCTCGGCCGAGGACGTGGCCAGGTCACTGCGCAGGTACCAGGACCTCGGCATCACCCACTTCGTGCTCTCCGACACCCCCTACCTGCCGGAGATCAGGCGTCAGGGCGACCGTCTGCTGCCGCTGCTGCGGGGGTGAGCCGGGTCGCGGTGACCGCCACCGTGGTGTACGACAGCGTGAACCGGCCGCCGAGCGCGTCCACGGCGGCTCCGACGGTGTCCAGGACCTCCCCCAGCGCGTCCGGCGCGAGCCGGGTGAACAGGCCCTGGGTGGGGATCTGGTCCAGCCATTCGTCCTTGGTGTACTCGCGCCGCCAGTTGAAATGCCACTGCTCGGGCTCGCCGAACCCGCCCGCCGCCGCGATCCCCTCGGCGGTCTTGGTGAACATCGGCCGGTAGATCTTCAGGGCGGTCGAGTTCGGGTCGATGGCGGACAGCGGGCCGGGCAGTACCCGGCGGCAGACCTCGGCGAACGCGCTCGCCACGCCGCCCGGCAGTTCGAAGGTGTGCCAGAACGCGGCCGGCCGGCCACCTCACCGACGCGATCATCGCCGTGTACGGCTCGGTCGCCGTGGCGATCGTCGCCCTGGTCACCTTCCACGACGAGCTGCGCGCCCGGCTGCGCGAGACCTGGCCGGTCGGCGTGCCGGTGCTGACGGAGGCCGCCCTCGCGATCGGCGCCTACCTGCGCGAAGAGCGCGACCTCGGCCGCGTCGCGTCGAGCGCCGACGTCGACACGCTCGCCGCCACCCTGATCGGCGCGGGCCACCTGCTCTACGCCGACCGCACCGGCGCCCCGCCGGAGCCCGAAGCCGTGAGCCGGATGGTGACCACCGTCCTCGCCGGAGCCACCCCCGCCCCATGAGCCCGCCGCCCGCCGTCCCGGAGGACGGGTCAGGACCAGTCCAGCCGTTCGGCCAGCAGGGCCTGCTGGGCGGGGTTGGCGGTCAGCTCCAGCGCCCGTTCGTCGCAGCGGCGGGCCTCTTCGCGACGGCCGAGCGCGCGCAGCAGTTCGGCCCGGGTGGCGTGCAGCAGCGGGTAGCGCGCCAGCTCCCGTTCCAGGGACGCCAGCTCGGCCAGGGCGATCTCGGGTCCCTTGACGTGGTGCAGCGCGATGGCCCGGTGCAGCCGGGCGACCGGCGAGGGAGTCAGGCGCACCAGCATGTCGTACAGCACTAGGATCTGCGCCCAGTCGGTGGCCGCGAAGTAGGCGGCCTCGGCATGGCAGGCCACGATCGCCGCCTGCACCTGATACTGGCCGGGGCGGCGGTGGGCGCGTGCCGTCCGGGTCAGCATCGTGGTCGCCTCGGCGATGGCGGCGTGGTCCCACAGCGAGCGGTCCTGGTCGGCCAGCAGCACCAGCCGTCCCTCGGCGTCGAAGCGGGCCGCGCCGCGCGCCCGGTGCAGCCGGATCAGCGCCAGCAGCCCGGCCGCCTCCGGCTCCCTTGGCATCAGGTTCACCAGCAGCGCGGCCAACCACTCGGCGTCCTCCACCAGAGGGCGGGCCTGGGCGTGCGCGCTGTCACTGGACAGGTAGCCCTCGTTGAACAGCAGGTAGATGACCGCCAGCACGCCGCCCAGCCGCTCCGGCAGGTCCTCGGGGGCGGGCAGGCGGTACGGGATGCCGGTCTCGCCGATCTTCCGCTTGGCGCGGGTGATGCGCTGTCCCACCGTCGTCTCGGGCACGACGAACGCGGCGGCGATCTGCGCCGTGCTCAGCCCGCACACCACCCGCAGGGTCAGCGCGATCTGCGCCGCCCGCGAGAGCGCCGGGTGGCAGCAGATGAAGATCAGCCTGAGCCGGTCGTCACGTGGGGTGGGATCCGGCCAGGGCAACTGGGCGAGCTTGGCCCGGTAGTTCGACTCGCGGCGCAGCACGTCCAGGCCGCGCCGCCGGGCCACGGTGAACAGCCAGGCGTCCGGCCGGTCCGGGATCCCCTCGGCGGGCCAGCGGCGCAGCGCCGTCTCGACCGCGTCCTGCACCAGGTCCTCGGCGGCGGCGAAGTCGCCCAGCAGGGAGACCAGGGAGGCGGCGAGGCGGCCCGCGTGCTCACGCACCACGCGGGCCAGCACCTCCCGGCTCACCGGCTCGGACCGGTGATCGGCGTCGCTCATGAGACCGGGCGGATCTCCACGATCGGGCAGGCCGGCCAGGAGCGGGCCACCTTCAGCGCCTCGTCCAGGTCGGCCACCTCCAGCTCGGCGAATCCGCTGACCACCTCCTTGCCCTCCACGAACGGCCCGTCGGTGACGACCGGGTCGCCCTGCCCCAGGCGCACCGTGGTCGCGGTGTGCACCGGCGCCAGGTGCGCGTGGTGGGTGATCTTGTCGGCGTGGTCGTCGAACCACTGCCCGACGGCCGCGTAGGCGGCCTCCCGCTCCAGGTCGCCCATCGCCTCCAGCCGCTGGGTGAACTCCTCGGTCTCGATGAACATCAGCACGTACTTCACGCCTGTTCTCCTTTCCTCGCGCTCAGCTCGCCGGGAGGCTCGCGTACAGATCGACGCCGTTGCCGTCGGGATCGGCCACGGTCGCGTAGCGCATGCCCCAGAACGCGTCGAACGGCGCGGCGATCCCCCGGTGCCCGGCCCCGGTCAGGTCGGCATAGGCGGCGTCCACCTCGGCCGGGCCGTCGAACTCGAAGCACAGCAGGGCGCGCGGGCCGCCCTGCGGCCGGGTCCAGCCGGGCATGAACGGCGTGCGGAAGCCCTCGCCGTCCAGCATGACGTGCAGCCCGTTCGGCAGGTCGCAGCCGGCGTGCTCGGGCGCCTGCGGATCGACCTTGAAGTCCAGGCCGAGCCGGGCGTAGAACGCCATCGCCGCCTCCAGGTCGGCGACGATGAGATCGATCGTGTTGAGCCGTGGATTCATCTGAGTCCTCCATCCGAGGCTCGTTGCCTCTCACTCCTCTGACGATCGGCGCGCCGTCGGATTCGACAACCTCCGAGTGGCGATATGCGCTGCCTTGGCGACCATGGAGGGGGAGTATGGGGATATGTCTCCTCATGTGTTTGGGGGAACCATGACAGATCCCGTGCGACTCCCGTTCGCGCAACCCGATCTGCTCCACCCTGCCCCGTTGCTGCGCAGGCTACAGGCACAAAGCCCGATCCATCCGATCCGCACCGCCGTGGGGCACCCGGGCTGGCTGGTGACCGGCTACCGGGAGGTCCGCGGCCTGCTCGACGACGACCGTCTCGGCCGCGCCCACCGCGACCCCGAACGCGCCTCCCGGATGGGCGAGTCGGTGATGTTCGGCGGGCCGATGGGCGACTTCGACACCGAGCACGCCGACCACACCCGGATGCGCGCACTGCTGCAGCCGCACTTCTCCCCCAGGCGCATGCGCGCTCTGCGGGAGAGCGTCGAGACCTTCACCGGCGAGTTCCTGGACCAGATCGAGGCCGCCGGTCCCCCGGCCGACCTGCACGTCTCGCTGGCGCTGCCGCTGCCGATCGCGGTGATCTGCGAGCTGCTCGGCGTGCCGTTCGACGACCGGACCCGCTTTCGGGCCTGGACCATGGCCGCCGCCGACGCCACCGACCGGGCCCGCTCCACGCAGGGCTTCGCCGACCTGTTCGTCTACGGCCGCGAGCTGGTGGCCTGCAAACGCGCCGAGGGCGACCCCGACGCCGACGTGATCTCCCGGCTGGCCGCCACCGAGGGCGTGTCGGACGACGAGGCGGCAGGTCTGGGGATGTCCCTGCTGTTCGCCGGGCACGAGACCACCGTGACGACGATCGGCCTGGGCGTGCTGTGGCTGCTGGCCACCCCCGGCCAGTGGCGGGCCCTGGCCGAGGACCCGGCGCGGATCGACGCGGCGGTGGAGGAGGTCCTGCGCGCCCCCCGGCTGGGCGGCCGGGGAATCCCCCGCTACGCCCGCACCGACTTCGAGTTCGAGGGCGCCCAGGTGAAGACGGGCGACCTGGTGCTGCTGGACAACGGCGCCGCCAACCACGACGCCACCGTGTTCGCCGACGCGGACCGCTTCGACCTCGGCCGCGAGCCGTTGCCGCACCTGACCTTCGGCCACGGCTCGCGCTACTGCATCGGCGCGCCGCTGGCCCGGATGGAGCTGAAGGCCGTCTTCTCCCGGCTCGCGGCCCGGTTCCCCACCATGAAGCTGGGGTGCGCGGTCGACGAGCTGAGCATCGACTCGCGGTCGATGAGCGGTGGGCTGACCGCCCTGCCGGTCACGTGGTGATCAGTTCGAGGAAGGCGGCGGCGGCCGGGGAGGGCCGTTTGTCCCAGATCAGGTACTCCACGCGCGTGGGCGCGTCGCGCAGCCGGACGGTCCGCAGGTCGGCGAAGCGCGGCGCGTACGCGGCGGGCAGCATGCCCACGCCGAGGCCCTGCCGTACCAGATCGGCCATGAAGTCGCCCGAGGACACCTCGAAGGGCACCTCACGGCGCACCCCGACCGCCGCGAACGCCTCGTCGGACTGCGCCCGCCCGGCGTGGCCCGCGCGGAAGTCGATGAACCGCTCGCCCGCCAGCGCCCGCAGGTCGGCCTCGCCGCCCGCCAGGGGGTGATCGGGGGCGACGACCGCGACCAGCTCGCCGCCGCCCAGGCGGCGGCTTTCCACGCCCTTCGGTTCCGCGCGGGGCGGCAGGCCGAGGAAGGCGGCGTCCGCCTCGCCCCGCCGGACCCGCTCGATCAGCGCCTCACTGCCCGCCGAGATGAGCGTGATGTGGACGCGCGGATGGCGGTGGCAGTACTCACGCAGCGCGACCGGCAGATCGACCGCCGTGAGCGTGGGGATGGCGCCGACGGCCAGCCGTCCGCGGATCTCCCCGCTCGCGGCGGCGACGTCGGCCCGCGCGCGGTCCGCGGCGTCCAGGCAGGCACGGGCGGCGGGCAGGAACGCCTCCCCAGCGGGCGTCAGCCGCACGCGCCGGCTGGTCCGCTCGAACAGCCGGGCGCCCAGCTCCCGCTCAAGCCCGGCGATCTGATGGCTGAGCGCCGACTGCACCACGCGACAGCGTTCCGCCGCCCGGGTGAAGTTGCTGGTCTCGGCGACGGCCAGGACGTACCTGAGTTGCTGCAGCTCCATCCATCCATCGTGCAGCACGATTGATCGCGATTACAAGTATGCGTTGGACTCATTGATCGCTCTTCGCGCACCCTTGATTCCATGAGTCTGAGTGAAGAAGTGATCACCTACGACGACCGGCCTCGCACGGCGCTGCGGCCATGGCTCGGCGTCGCCGCGATCACGGCCAGCCTGTTCGTCTTTCTCACCACCGAGCTGATGCCCGTCGGCCTGCTCACCCCGGTGAGCACGAGCTTGGGCATATCCGTTGGCGCCGCTGGCCTGATGGTCACGTTGTACGGCGTGTCGGCCGGCCTGGGAGTGCCGTTCATCGTGGCGTGGACCCGGCGCGTCAACCGCCGCGTGCTGCTCTCGACGCTGCTGGTGATCCTGGTGCTGGGAAACCTGGTCACCGCCGTCTCGCCGAGTTACCCGCTGGTCCTGGCGACGCGCCTGACCATGGGATTCGCCAGCGGCGTGTTCTGGGCGATCGGCGTGAGCATGGCCATGCGCATGGTCCCCGAACGCCAGGCCGGCAAGGCCGCGGCGGTGGTGATGTCCGGCATCTCGGTCGCCGCCGTCGTGGGCATCCCGCTGGGCACACTGCTGGAGAGCCTCGCCGGATGGCGGGCCACGTTCCTCATCTGGGCGGGCCTGAGCGCGCTGGTGTTCCTCGCGGTCGTCGTCCTGGTGCCGTCGCTGCCGTCGGCGAACGCGGTCTCGGTCCGTGAGGTCTTCGGGCTGCCGCTCAGAAACGCGCGGCTGCGTTCGGTGCTGGTCGCGGTGGTGCTGTTCGTGCTCGGCCACTTCGGGGCGTACACCTTCGTGCGGCCCTTCCTGGAGGACAGCGCGTCGGCCACGCCGTTCTTCATCACGGTGGTGCTGATGATCTACGGTGTCGGCGGCGCGGCAGGGAACCTCATCGCCGGATCCACCGTGCACCGCGATCCGCGGCGCGGGTTCATCGTCGGCAGCGCGGGCCTGATGGTGTCGCTGCTGGCGCTGCTCACCATCGGCCAGGGCCTGGCCGGCGCGATCGTCGCGATGGTCCTGTGGGGCCTGTCCTTCGGCGTCGCCCAGCTCAGCCAGGTCAACATGACGCAGGCCGCCGCCCCCGAGACCTTCGAGGCCGCGATGTCGCTCAACACCATGGGCTACAACACGTCCATCGCGCTCGGGGCGCTGTTCGGCGGGCTGTTCGCCGACCACCTGGGCGTCACGAGCGTCGTGTGGTTCGGCGTGGCGCTGACGGCGGCGGCGCTGCTGTTCGCGCTCGGCGGCCACCGAACGCGAACAGCGGCGGCCGGTCAGGCTCCGACGTAGGCCGCGAGGTGCTCTCCGGTGAGCGTGGAACGGGCGGCGACCAGGTCGGCGGGGGTTCCTTCGAAGACGACCCGCCCGCCGTCGTGCCCGGCGCCCGGGCCGATGTCGATGATCCAATCGGCGTGCGCCATGACCGCCTGGTGGTGCTCGATGACGATGACCGACTTCCCGGAGTCGACCAGCCGGTCGAGCAGGCCGAGCAACTGCTCGACGTCGGCGAGGTGCAGGCCCGTCGTCGGCTCGTCGAGGACGTAGACGCCGCCCTTGTCGGCCATGTGGGTGGCCAGCTTGAGCCGCTGCCGCTCGCCACCGGACAGCGTGGTGAGCGGCTGGCCCAGGCTGAGATAGCCGAGCCCGACGTCGGCGAGCCGTCCCAGGATGGCGTGCGCGGCAGGCGTGCGCGCCTCACCCGTGCCGAAGAACCGCTCGGCCTCCGACACCGACATCGCGAGCACCTCGCTGATGTCGCGCCCGCCGAGGTGGTGGTCCAGCACCGACGCCTGGAACCGCTTGCCCTCGCACTCCTCGCAGGTGGTGGCGACCCCGGCCATGATCCCCAGGTCGGTGTAGATGACCCCGGCGCCGTTGCAGGTCGGGCAGGCCCCCTCGGAGTTGGCGCTGAACAGCGCGGGCTTGACGCCGTTGGCCTTCGCGAACGCCTTGCGGATCGGGTCGAGCAGCCCCGTGTAGGTCGCCGGGTTGCTGCGCCGTGAACCCCTGATCGGGGCCTGGTCGACCGAGATGACCCCTTCCTTGGCGGGGATCGAACCGTGGATCAGCGAGCTCTTGCCGGAGCCGGCGACGCCGGTGATCGCGCAGAGCACGCCGAGCGGGATGTCGACGTCCACGTCGCGGAGGTTGTGCCGGGTGGCGCCGCGGATCTCCAGGGTGCCCTTGGGGGTGCGGACCGTCTCCTTGAGAGCGGCCCGGTCGTCCAGGTGGCGGCCGGTGATGGTGTCGCCGTCGCGCAGGCCGTCGATGGGGCCCTCGTAGCAGATGGTGCCGCCCGCCGTACCGGCGCCGGGGCCGATGTCGATGACGTGGTCGGCGATTGCGATCGTCTCCGGCTTGTGCTCCACGACCAGCACCGTGTTGCCCTTGTCGCGCAGCCGCAGCAGCAGCGTGTTCATCCGCTGGATGTCGTGCGGGTGCAGCCCGATCGTGGGCTCGTCGAAGACGTAGGTGACGTCGGTGAGCGAGGACCCCAGGTGGCGGATCATCTTGGTGCGCTGCGCCTCGCCGCCCGACAGGGTGCCCGACGGCCGGTCGAGCGAGAGGTAGCCCAGCCCGATCTCCACGAACGAGTCGAGGGTGTGCAGCAGCTTGCCGAGCAGCGGCGCGACCGACGGCTCGTCGAGGCCGCGGACCCATTCGGCCAGGTCGCTGATCTGCATCGCGCAGGCCTCGGCGATGTTGGTCCCGGCGATCCGCGAGGAGCGGGCCCCCTCGCTGAGCCGGGTGCCCTCGCACTCGGGGCAGGTGGTGAAGGTGACCGCCCGGTCCACGAAGGCCCGGATGTGCGGCTGCATCGATTCCCTGTCCTTCGACAGGAACGACTTCTGGATCTTCGGGATCAGCCCCTCGTAGGTGAGGTTGACGCCGTCGACCTTGACCTTGACCGCTTCCTTGTAGAGGAAGTCGTTCATTTCCTTCTTGGTGTACTTGTTAATGGGCTTGTCCGGGTCGACGAAGCCGGACTCGGCGTAGACCCGGACCGTCCAGAAGCTGTCCGACTTCCAGCCGGGGATGGTGAACGCGCCCTCGGAGAGCGACTTGGTGTCGTCGTAGAGCTGGGTGAGGTCGATGTCGGAGATGTTGCCCCGGCCCTCACAGCGCAGGCACATGCCGCCGGTGATGTTGAACTCGCGGCGCTCCTTGGTGGTCCGCCCGCCGCGCTCCTGGGTGACCGCGCCCGCCCCGCTGATCGAGGCGATGTTGAAGGAGAACGCCTGGGGCGAGCCGATGTGCGGCTGCCCGATCCGGCTGAACAGGATGCGCAGCATGGCGTTGGCGTCGGTGGCGGTGCCGACGGTGGAGCGGGGGTCGGAGCCCATCCGCTGCTGGTCGACGATGATCGCCGTGGTCAGCCCTTCCAGCAGGTAGACCTCCGGCCGAGCCAGCGTCGGCATGAAGCCCTGGACGAAGGCGCTGTAGGTCTCGTTGATCAGCCGCTGCGACTCGGCGGCGATGGTGCCGAACACCAGTGAGCTCTTGCCGGAACCGGAGACACCGGTGAAGACCGTCAGGCGGCGCTTCGGGATCTCGACGCTGACGTCCTTCAGGTTGTTCACGCGTGCGCCCTGCACGCGGATCAGATCATGTGCGTCGGCGGCGTGCGGCGCAGGCGACTGCGCGTCCGTCTTGGGGGCCGTGCTCATCTTGTCTCCATCCAGTACTCGGGGGCCGTCTTCGCGGTCTCCCCGTCGGCGTCGCCCGACTGATTTAACCAGCAATGAGATGTATGTCTGCTTTGTCTGGTGCGGCCGGCCTGGGGTGGCTCAGCGCAGCTCGTTGATGCGGATCATGTTGCCTGCCGGATCGCGGACGGCGCAGTCGCGAACGCCGTAGGGCTGCTCGGTCGGTTCCTGGACGATCTCGACCTCGGCGGCCCGCAGTCGTTCGAAGGCGCCGTCGAGGTCGGTGACGGCCAAGACAATACCGGCGTAGGTGCCTTTGGCCATCATCTCAGCTATTGTCCGGCGCTCGTGCTCGGTGACACCGGGGTCGACCACCGGCGGTTGCAGCACGATGGACGCGCCAGGGCGGCCGGCCGGGCCGACCGTGATCCAGCGCAGCCCGTCGTAGCCGACGTCGCCGCGGACCTCGAACCCGAGGAGGTCGCGGTAGAAGACGAGGGTCGCCTCCGGGTCGTCGTGCGGCAGGAAGCTCGCGTGAACGCTCATGTCCATGCCGGTGAGGCTAGGTGCGGCGGGGGTCCCGGCGCTTCTCGATTCCTGACCGGCTCGCTCCTTCGGGAGGGCCCTGCTGGAATCCGGTTAGTTCGTCCCGCGAATTTGTTAGCCTGGGCCGGTGAGTGAGCATGTCGATGTCCGGCTCGGCGTGGTGACGGCGCTGGTCCGGTCCACTTTCCTGGTGAACGCCGTGTACGTGGATTCGGCCCGCGAGTACGGTCTCACGCAGCAGCAGGGCCAGTTGCTGTGCGTGCTGATGGCCCGGCCGTACGGCATGGGCGAGCTGGGCACGGTGCTCGGCCTGGCCAAGTCCAGCCTGACCGGGCTGATCGACCGCAGCGAGCGCAACGGCCTGGTCCAGCGCAGGCCCGACGCGCAGGACTCCCGCGCGGTGCGGGTGGAGCTCACCAAACGGGGCGCCAAGCTGGCCGACGAGTTCTACGCCGGCACCTGCCGCCGCGTCGAGGAGCTGACCTCGGGGCTCGGGCCCGCCGAGCGGGACGCGCTCGCCGTCCTGCTCACGCGCGTGGTGGCCGACAACAAAGTGCCCACCGTCTTCGTGGAGCCGGACGCCGCCCGCTGATCCTCGTTTCGGTTCGCGCAACGAACTAATATGATTCGTGGCACGAACCATATCCTTTTGGGGGCGGTGCAGTGTCCGAACAAGACATCGTCTTCGGCTTTGGCGCGCATTCCGATGCCGTCGGCCCTGTCGGACGGCCGGATCGAGCCCGCCCCGGTCGCCGCGCAGCCCGTGTGGACCGGATCGGTCGGTGCCAAGTCCCTGGCCGCCAGCCTGCCAGCCAAAGCGGACCGATCCTGTCCGCCAGGGATGTCAGGGTGGAGACATGGATGCGAACTTCACCTGGAACCGGGCCCTGCGCGAACAGTGGGAGGCGCACTGGAACCGCCAGATCCGAGCCCGGCTGGAGGGCCTGACCGACGACGAGTACTTCTGGTCACCCGTCCCGGACGCCTGGAGCATCCGGCCGCGCGGCACCTCGACGGCGCCCACCCAGGCCGGTGCCGGAGACTTCACCATCGAGTACGGCTTCCCCACGCCCGACCCCGTCCCCTTCACCACGATCGCCTGGCGGCTCGGCCACGTCACCGTCGGCGTGCTCGCCGCCCGCAACGCGGCGCACTTCGGCGCACCCGAGGCGTCCTATGAGACCTGGGACTACGCGGGCGACGCCGCCACCGCGCTCGACCAGCTCACGACCCAGCTCGACACCTGGCTGACCGGAGTCTCCGGCCTCGACGACGCCGCGCTAAGGGCGCCGATCGGCCCGAAAGAGCCCTTCCCCGACGCGCCCATGGCCGACCTGGTGCTGCACATCAACCGCGAACTGATCCACCACCTGTCGGAGGTCTGCCTGCTGCGCGACCTCTACCTGCACACGAAGACCGCCGGCTGAGGGTCACGCGGGCGGGTTGGCGAGGTTGGCGGCCACGGCGTCGAGGACCCACTCCAAACCGGTCGTGAAGGTCGTCTCGGCGTCCACGTCCGTGCCGTCGTGCACGACCCTGGCCAGCGCCGGAAAGCGGCCCGTGGCCAGCATCCTCATCACATGCGGGCCGGAGGCGCGCTGCCACTCGCGCTCGGACAGCCCCGTGGCCCGCTCGGCGCGCAGAAGCGTGATCTCGCGTCTGATCGTGCCGGTGAAGTAGGCGCTGACGGTCTCCACGGCGCGCATGACGGTGTCAAGGTCGGCGACGCCGTCGAAGGCGGCGAGCGTGGTCTCGGTCACGGCGAGGGCGTTCGGGCCCAGGACCGGACGGCCGCCGAGCAGGTCGGCCGGCCATTCGTGACGGCGGGCGGCCTGCCTGGTGCGGTGGGCGAGGACGGACAGCGCCTCCCGCCAGTCGCCGGACCGCTCCTCGGGGAGGATCTCGCCGTTGACCTCGTCCACCATGAGGTCGAACAGCTCCTCCTTGGTGGAGATGTATCCGTACAGCCGCATCGGACGGGCGTCCAGCTCGGCGGCGACCTCGCGCAGCGACAACGGCCTCCAGCCCGCCCTCGTCGGCCAGGGCGATGGCGGTGGCGACGATCCGCTCCCGGCCGAGCGGCGCGGCGAGGAACAGATGCGGGCAAGGGCCGGCCGGTGGGCGAAGATCACGATTGCCGGTCTGGAACGCCTCGTGAGCCCGGATCCCGCCGAAGTCCTCGCCCTCTTCGAGGAGGTTCAGCCATCCTGACCGCCGACCGGGCCGCCGTCTAGTAGCGGCCGAGGGTGCCACGGTGCCGGGCGAGGTTTTCGAGCCGGTTGAACAGCACCACCCCGGCCCCCGTGATGAGCAGCGGCTGGACCAGCAGCCAGCCGAGACCCCAGCCGGTGGGCAGTGCGGCCAGGGAATGCCCGCCGAGCAGGATGTCGCGCATCGCCTCGATGCCGGGGGCGATGGGGACCAGCAGGCGGCTGAGGAAGGAGATCGGGTCGGGCATGGCGGCGAGGGGCACCAGGGTGCCCCCGGCGATGGCGTAGAGGGCCACGGACAACTGGGTGATGATCTCGATGCGTTTGAACACCAGGGTCAGCCCGCACAGGACGAGGGCCAGGCCGCAGGTACCCAGGACGATGGCGGCCAGCGGCACGATCACCTGGGCGTCGAAAGGCATCTGCCCGCCCCCGAGGATGATGGCGACGGCACCGGTGGCCAGGACGGCCAGCGCGGTGGGCACGGCCGCGATCACGGCGGCGACCTGCCGGCCGAGGACGCTCGCGGCCGAGGGGAGCGGCGTCAGATAGGTCTGCTCCAGCACGCCGGACTGGATGTCGCCCAGATGGCTCCAGAACACCCGGTTGACCTGCTCATGGATGAAGGTCAGCGCCACCATGCCGAGCAACACCGGCAACAGCAGCTCCGGTCGCAGTTGCCCACGTCCCATGAACAGCACGATGAGCAGGTAGAACAGCGGAAAAGTGATCATCTCCAGCAGCGCCTCGCGCCATCCGGCGAGCACGTTGACCAGGCCCTTGTGGACTTCGGCGGCCAATCCGCGGGCGAAGGTCATGGCGACTCCAGAGCTCGGCGGTGGTTGCGGACGAAAAGCAGGCCGGCGACGGCGGTGAGCGCGAGGGTGTGGGCCAGTAGCCACGGCAGCGCGCCGCCGGCCCAGACCTCGGCCAGGGCCCGGTCCTCGAACAGCGTCTGGGCGAGTGCCTCGATGCCCAGCGTGGTGGGCAGCACCCTGGCCGCCGCGGCCAGCCAGTCCGGGTACAGCTCCAGCGGCAGGAACGAGCCGTTGAGCAGCAGCACCAGCGAGGTGAACAGCGATTGCAGGGCGCCGATCATCGGGGAGACCAGGGCGAGGGCGGCCAGGAGGAAGGTGAAGGCCAGCGCGTTGAGTCCCAGGAGTACGGCGGGCAGCAGTGCCGTCCAGCGCAAGGGGATCGCGATGCCGGCCACCACCATCGGAACGAGGGCGGCGACGACGGCCACGACCAGCCCGAAGATCGACGCGGTGATCAGCCGGCCGAGCATCGGCAGCCACGGCGGCGCCGTGCTCATCTGGGACTGGGCGAAGGTGCCGGCGCGCTTCTCCTCGATGAGGTCGGCCACCATCACCAGGCCCGCGTACTGCAGGAACCAGTAGCCGCCGATGGCGACCAGGGTTCGCGGCAGCAGGTCCTGGCGCAGTTCGCCCTGGCCCAGCACGAACTGCAGGCCGAGGTACATCATCGTGCTGATCAGCAGCGTGATCACGTGCCCGGCCGGGTGAGCGAGCTGAACGCGCAGGCCCTTGCCGATCTCCGCGCGCAGGACCTCACGCATGAGACGGCCCGCTCACCAACGCGAGGAACACGTCCTCCAGATCGGGCCGCACCTGCGTCAGCGACTCCAGGACGACCCCCTGCGCGCGCAGCCGCTCGACCACCTCGTACACCTCGTGCGGATCGCTCACCCGCACGTTGATCGTGGTGACGCCCTCCCGGGTGACGGCGTCGAAGCCGGACGGCGCCGCTCCCTCGACGCGGATCTCGTAGCGGTCGCGGTCGCGGAACCGCGCCAGCAGTTCCCGCGTGGGCAGGTCGGCCACCAGCCGCCCCTCGCGCATGACGGCCACCCGGTCGCACAGTTCCTCGGCGACGTCCAGTTGGTGGGTGGTGAGCAGGACGGTGGTGCCGAGCTCGCGGGCCTGCTCGGCGATCCAGTGCTTGACGGTGCGGGTGGCCTCGACGTCCAGGCCGAGGGTCGGTTCGTCCAGCAGCACGATCGGCGGGTCGGCGATCAGCGCGACGGCGATCGCGACCTTCTGCTGCATGCCCCGGGAGAAGCCGCCCACCTTGTCGTGGCGGCGCTCCCACAGGTCCAGATCGGTCAGCAGGTCCCGGGCGCGCTCGGCGACCCTGGCCTTTCGCATGCCCTTGAGGCGGCCGAAGTACATCAGGTTCTGCCAGGCGGACAGGGTCCAGTAGACGTTGCGCGAGCCTTCCAGCACGGCGCCGAACCGCGCCATCGCGGCCGAACGCTGCCGGGCCACGTCGAAGCCGCCCAGCCGGACCTGCCCGGAGGTGGGGGTCAGCAGGCCGGCCAGCATCTTGATGGTGGTGGTCTTGCCTGCGCCGTTTGGGCCCAGAAAGCCGAAGACCGAGCCTGCGGGGACGCGCAGGGACACCTCGTCCACCGCCGGGGCCTGCGCCGAGCCGTACACCTTGGTCAGCTCGTCGATTTCGATCACGTCGTCTCCTCGTTTCGGGGGTGCTCGCCGAGGGAGCCCCGGCCCCCGGGTCGGGGGCCGGGGCCGGGGGCGGGCGGTCAGAGCTCGGCCAGGACCTCGATGTCCTCCGCCATGACGTCGTGGGCGACCGCGAACGCCGCGACGGCCGCGGGGTCGCCGGCGGCGGCCTGGCGGGCCGCCCGCAGGTCGGCGGCCGAATCCCAGCGCCAGACGCCGACCCACGTCTCCTTGTTCAGCCGGCCGAGGCGCGCCTCGGTGAGACCGGACCGAGTCGCCCTGATCGCGGCGACCAGGTCGGCGTGCCGGGCCTGAACCAGCTCGGCGTCCGCGGGATCGGCCTGGAAGCGGGTGACGCTGATGACCGTCATGATTGGACCTTCTCTCTAGAGTTCACTTCTAGTAATGGAATCTAGAGATAGACTCTAGCCATGAGCGATGTCAAGCGGACGAACAAGCGGACCCAGAAGGCGATGGAGACGCGCCGGCGCATCCTCGCAGCGGCACTGGAGCTGTTCGTGCGGGACGGATACGGCGCGACGAACCTGCAGGACGTCGCCGGGAAGGCCGGGGTCGCGGTGCAGACGATCTACTTCGTCTTCGGCAACAAGCGCGCCCTGCTCAAGGAACTGGTCGACGTCACGATCGCGGGCGACGACGAGCCGGTGGCCACGATGGACCGGCCGTGGTACGCGGCGGCGCTGGCCGCCGGCACCGCCCCCGAAATGCTGCGCGCCTACGTCACCGGCACGACCTCGGTCCTGGAGCGCGTCGCCCCGATCGGCAAGGTCGTGGACGCGGCGGTCGCCGGCGACCCCGAGGTGGCCGCGCTGTGGCCGGACGAGGTCGATCCCCGATACGTCGTCCAGCAGGACGCGGCCAAGGCTCTTGTCGGCAAGCCCGGCTCACGACCCGAGGTGTCGGCGGAGGAGGCCGCCGACCTGCTGTACGGCCTGCTCAGCCCCGAGCTGTACCTGCTGTTCGTGCACACGCGCGGCTGGCCGCGCGACCGCTGGGAGCGATGGGTTCTTCGGACCCTGCACGCTCAACTCTGCTCGCCGCGCAGTCGCACGCGATAACCCGGTGACGTCGATGATCATCCCCGTGATACTGGTCGCCCATGGATGAGGTCGAATTGGTCGTCGCCCATTCCGAGCGCGCGACCCTGCGCGTCGGCGACGTGTTCCTGAAGGTGGACGCCGATCAGGCGCGCTTCGACGCCGAGGTCGAGGCGATGGCCCTGGCGCCGGTCCCGACCCGAAGATCCTGTGGCACCGGCCGCCGGTGCTCGCGATCGCCGCGGTCCCGGGGACGGCGCTCGGCCGCCTCGGCGAGCCGTCGCCCGCGTCCCCGGCGGCGTGGGCCGCTGCGGGCGCCGCCATCCGGAGGTTGCGCGACGCGCCGTTGCCGCCCGGGCCCGGCCAGGCGGGCCGCGGCCTCGACGAGTTGGCGGCGAATCTCGATGGCGAGTGCGAGTGGCTCGTGACGAACGGCGTCCTGCCCGCCGATCTGGTCACCCGCAACCGCCAGGTCGCCGAGGCCGCGCTCCGGCCGTGGACACCGGTCTTCACGCACGGCGACCTGCGGGTCGATCACGTGTTCGTCGACGGCGACGAGATCACGGGCGTCATCGACTGGTCCGAGGCAGGCCAAGGCGATGCCCTGTACGACCTCGCCACATTGACGCTCGGGCACGAGGAGCACCTCGGCGACGTCGTCGCCGGCCGGACGAAGCCGCCGCCCAGAAGGTGTTCGCGGACCTCGGCGTCGCCGCTCCGCCGTACGTCATTCGCCGCGGATCGCGCACCGATTAGGTTTCCGCGCAGCGGCCGTCTGTACGCGTGAGATCGACTCACGGAAGGCCGGCAAGATGCGGAAACTGATTTTCGGCATGAACATGACCCTGGACGGCTACATCGCCGCGCCCGGCGACGACATCGGCTGGAGTGGCGGGGAGGGACCGGACTCGTCGTCGAGCGCGGAGCTGTTCCAGTGGTGGTACGAGCAGATGGGGGCGAGCGAACTGTCGCTGTACGGGCGCAAGCTGTGGGAGGCGATGAGCTCCCACTGGCCGACCGGCGACCAGCGGCCCGGTGCTACCCCGGCGGAGATCGAGTTCGCGCGGCTGTGGCGGGACATGCCGAAGGTGGTGTTCTCATCGACGATCGACAAGGTCGACTGGAACACCCGCCTGGTCACCGGCGACGCGGTCGCCGAGATCGCCCGGCTCAGGGCCGAGGACGGCGGCCCGATGGACATCGGCGGCGCGACGCTCGCCGGGGCGGCCATGCAGGCCGGGCTGATCGACGAGTACGTGCTGGTCACCCTGCCGGTCCTGGTGGGCGGCGGCACGCCGTTCTTCGCCGCGCTGGACAACTGGGTGAACCTGAGCCTGGTCGAGACGCGGACATTTCCCGGCGGCGTGGTGATGACCCGATACAAGACGAGGCGATGAGGGAACCCTTTCCCGGTCCTTTCTCGCCTTCGGAGTGACGCCTGCCCGCGCGCTGGACTCCTCGATGATGGGGATTTGTCCGATCACAGCGTCGCGGGCAGGCTCAGCCATGGCTTGTCGGCGGCGTCGAATCCGGTGAGCTCGGCGATCTTCCCGTCGACGATGCGCAGGACCGCGATGGTGAACAATCGGTATTCCGGGTCGTCGGGGGTGCGGAGGTACAGCACGGCGGCAGGCATGAGGTTGACCGTCGTGGCGACGCAGCGCCAGTCGTCGTGGCCGCGCTGGAAGAGCCCGCCGGAGACCCAGCCGTCCACCGCGTCCTTGGCCGTGACGACCAAGGTGCCCGCTTCGGGCAGCATCGTAAAGCGCAGGTCGTCGCGCAGCAGGGCCGTCAGCCCGTCGAGGTCGTTGCGCTCATGGGCGTCCATGTACGACCTCACCACGCCGCGCTCGTCATCCGACAGCTCGTGCGTGGCAGGGCTCCGCCAGTCGAGGCGGCGGCCGGGCAGTTGCTCGCGCATCGTCACGCGCGCTCGCTGCAGTGCGCTGGTCACCGACGCGACGGTCAGCTCAAGGGCGTCGGCGGCCTTCGACGCCGGCCAGCCGAGGACGTCGCGCAGGATGAACACCGCCCGCTGCCGCGGCGGCAGGTGCTGGACGGCGACGATGAACGCCAGCTCGATCGTCTCCCGCGCCACCACCGATTCCTGCGGGTCCTCCGGGAGCATCCCATCCGGGTAGGGCTGCAGGTAGAGCACTTCCGAGCCCGCGCCCGGCAGCTCGGCGGGCACGGGTGTGCGGTCGTTTCGCTTCTCCAGGAAGTCGAGGCAGGCGTTCGTCGCGATCCGGTACAGCCAGGTCCGCGGCGCGGCGTGGCCCTTGAACGACGCCCGCTTGTTCCACGCTCGCAGGAACGTCTCCTGCGTCATGTCCTGGGCGTCGTCGTAGTTCGCGAGCATCCGGTAGCAGTGCACCTGCAGCTCACGCCGGTGGCGCTCCGTGATGAGCGCGAACCGTGCCGCGTCATTCGAGCGGGCCGCCGCGATGAACGCGGCCTCGTCGTCGCCTAGCGGTCTGGCGTCGGTCATGGTCGTCAATCCTTTCGCAGGTGGCGAGGGGTTACCAGAACTGACGACGCGGCGGAGGATTTCTGAGCGGTGAGGCCGCCGGGCGGTCGCCCTGCGGATCCTCGGCCCCCGCCTCGGCGACCTCGGTCCGCAATCAAGATCACTGGCGATCCGGGCGAGGGCGTCCATGTCCTGATCCGCCATATCGCCGACCTACTTGAAGGCCCCGGAGTCCTAGCTCAGACACCAGCCGCAAGGTAGCGGTCAGGGCTTTGTGACCGCGGTCTTCTTGGCCTGGCGGGGGACGGTCTTGGTCTTGTCGAGGTGCCCGTACACCGTTGACCGGGACACGCCGAACAGGTCGGCGATCTGCTGGACGGTCTTCTCGCGCGCGTCGTACAGCTCCTGGGCGAGTCCGGCCTGGTCGGG
The DNA here is from genome assembly GCF_029382225.1 of Spongiactinospora sp. TRM90649. GTDB lineage: Bacteria > Actinomycetota > Actinomycetes > Streptosporangiales > Streptosporangiaceae > Spongiactinospora. Next base: position 100,440 of record NZ_JARLTC010000033.1, on the reverse strand, counting down.
GGTGAGCTTGGGCCGGCGTCCGCCGACCCGGCCGCGGGCTCGAGCGGAGGCGAGTCCGTCGTTGGTGTTCGCCACGATCAGCTCGCGCTGGAGCTCGGCGAGCACCGACAGCATGCCGAACATGGCGCGGCCCTCCATGGTGGCGGTGTCGATGCCCTGCTCGATGACGTGCAGCCCGATCCCGCGCTCGCGCAGCTCGGCGCCGAGGGTCACCAGGTGCAGCACAGAGCGAGAAAGCCGGTCGAGCCGGGTGACCTTCAGCGTGTCGCCCTCGCGCAGCAGCTTTATGACGAGGTCGAGCTTCGGACGGGACGCCTTCGCGCCGCTAGCCTTGTCGACGTGGATGTTGTCGCGGTCGACGCCAACCCGCAACAGGGCGTCGATCTGATGAGCGGGGTTCTGGTCGGCGGTCGAGACCCGCGCATAGCCGATGAGCATGTGTCGGAATCTATCGGCCGGACCGTTCACCGACGTTGATTCCCGACGCAAGTTGCCGACACTGCCCACCTGCGGGTTCACGATCACGGACGCGAGTGTCGGCAAACGGTCGTTTGCCGACACTCGCGGAGCACGGAAACGCTTCCCCACCCATGCATCCTCTCAGTGAGGGCGGACAGGCACTGCGGGGTGGCCGCGTGTTCAGCGGTTAACCGGCTGGTTAGCAAGGGCTTCGGCGACGGTGAGGCTGTCTTCATAGACGGCGTAGCGGGTGATCAGCCCGTCCTCGACGGTGAGGTGAAGCGCACACAGGGCCGTGTATTGCCTTCCGGTGGCCTTCACCGTCTGCTGGATGTCGCCGAGCACCACCGCCTCCGTTTCGTCGATGAGGACGCGGGACACTCCTCCGGCCGACTTTTCGGGGACATGGAAAGCGGTTATTTCCCGGAAGTGGTCGGCGACGTCGGCGCGGGTGGAGCGAGGGCGGATCCACGGCACCGCTGGATGACCGTCCTCCGGCCAGTCCAACTGCCAGTCGACGCGCTCGGCGAACAGCTCGGCGATCCGGTCGGGCTCGCCCTCGCCCAGTCGGCGAAGGAACTCCTCTGTCGTGGCACGAGTGCTCGACTTCGTCTCGTTCGGCGTATTCATGGCGAACTGGTACTCGTGCCGGATGAGCCTGTTCTCACCGAGGGTGAGAAAGATGCGGCCGGTCCAGGCGATGTTCCCTCCGGCTGCGGGGATCATGTGGGTGGTGAAGGTGACCGTGTCATGGTGACCGGTCGCGTCGCCCGCGGACCGGAAGACGAATCCTGCGTCCCGCACCAAATTGTTATGAGCTTCGGCGATCCGGGCCTCAAGGGCGTCATGACCGTGGTATCGCGTGGATTCGATGACCTGTATGCCGTCCGCGTCCCACAGTCCGGCGATGGCACGTCGGCGCGCAACCGGGTCAGACTCGTTCCATACCGCGACGTATCGGTTGACGAACTGGTCGATATCAATGTCGATGTCCATGGGCGGGACGCTATTCCGACTCCACTGACATCTCATGTCAGTGGACTGGGACAGAATTGACCGCATGCGTGCGAGCCGGCTGGTGTCCATCCTGTTGCTCCTGCAGACCCGGGAACGGATGACGGCACAAGAACTGGCCGACGCGCTGGAGGTGTCTGCTCGCACCGTCTACCGCGACATGGAGTCCCTCAGCGCGGCGGGTGTACCGCTGTATGGCGAACCCGGCCACGACGGCGGGTACCGACTGCTCGGCGGTTTCCGCACCCGGCTGACGGGGCTGACCGCCGATGAGGCCGACTCGCTGTTCCTGACGGGGCTGCCCACAGCTGCCGCCGACCTTGGCATGGGTGCCCTCGTGACCGCTGTGCAGCTCAAACTCATGGCCTCCCTGCCCGCCGAACTGCGCGACCGCGCCAGCCGCATCGCTGAGCGGTTCCACCTCGACGCCCCGGCGTGGTACCGCGATGGCGACCGCACTCCCCACCTGGGCGTGGTCGCGGACGCGGTGTGGAATGACCGCGCCGTGCGGATGCGCTACCTGCGCTGGGCCGAACCTCACGAGATCACCCGGACCGTGAAACCGTACGGGCTGGTGCTCAAGGCCGGGCACTGGTACCTCGTGGCCGGCGCCGGCGAACAACTCCGCACTTACCGCATCGCGCGGATCATGGATCTCCGTGTCCTCGACGAACGCTTCGATCGGCCCAACGGCTTTGACCTTGCCGACTACTGGCACCACTACCTGAAATCCTTCGACGCGCGCCGCCACCAGGGCGAGGCGACTCTCCGCCTGTCCCCGAGGATCTTCGACCAGCTGCCTCAGCTGTGGGACTCTGCCATGTCCGACGCCGCCCATCGGACCGCCACGCCGCCAGATCCCGATGGCTGGACTCGGGTGACGATCCCGATCGAGTCCGTTGAACAAGCCCTTCCCGAATTCCTCAAACTTGGCGCCGACGCCGAGATCCTCACTCCGGCTGAACTCCGCGAACACATCGCCCAAACACTCGACGCCCTAACCCGCATCTACCGACGACCGGTCTGACAATCGCTGAGCCCCTGACAGACCGTGGCACGGTTCGCTACATAGGCCGGGCACGCGCCACCTTCGCCAGCGGCGTCAGGATCGTTCTCGGCGCCAATGGCTGTTCCGGGGTTCCTCGACCCCGAGCACGTACGCTTCAGGCGCCGGGTAGGGGCGCCTCGCCTCTGCCGGGGCACCCGGCATGTTCTGGTCTCATGAGCCAGTGCTCACTGCGAATTTCGCGTCTCATCCGCTGCGTCATGGAGCCGAGCCCGCCGGGCGGGCAGCGTCGTCCGCCGCACGGCGCGGGACAGGCACCGTGGCGGACGACAAATCGAGCCTCTTGTCCATGTCGAGGCGGAACGTGCCGTACGGGTTGATGTTCGACCAGAACAGCGCGGTCAGTCCGCGCCGGTCCTCATCCGTCAGCTTCTTCGCCCAGGCCGGTTCGGCGAGGACCTGCTGAAGCAGCAGGGTGTTGAGGTAGACGAGCGAGGACTGGAGCAGGTGCAGGGCGAGCATCGAGGTCTCGGCGTGTTCCTTGTCCGGGCCGGTCAGTGCGCCGTCCTTGCCGTAGTGGATGACGGTGTTCGCGCTGTTCCAGTTCTCCACGACCTGGAGCCCACCGTGGATCTCACGCCGCAGGTCGGGACTGGCCAGGTAATCGCACGCGAAGATCGTACGTACGGCTCGGCCGAGTTCTTCGAGCGCCTGGTAGGTGGGGTGCTTCGGTCCGCCGCGGGTGAAGCGCCGCAGCACCTGCTCGGCCTCCGTAGTGCCCAGGCGCAGGGCGGTGGCGTACTTGACCATCTGGTCGTACTGCTGCTCGATCAGGTCCCAGCGGATCGGCCGGGTCAGCGAGGTGCCGAGGGCCGGCCAACCGGGCGGGTCGTCGTTCGGCCGGTACAGGCGGATGCTGCCGATGTTCTTCAGCCGGGGCAGTAGCCGGAAGTTCAGCAGCTCGGTGAAGGCGAACCCGACCACCGAGGCACCGTGCGTGTCGACGTAGTTGGACTCGATCTCGGCATCGGTGCAGTGCCGCAGCAGTCCCTCGATCATCGCCGCGACCTCGGACCACGAACAGCTCTTGAGCTGGGAGTAAATGCAGACGTTCTTGCGCTCGACGTGCCAGTAGATCATCACGCCGTTGCCGCCGTAGCGGGCGTGGTACTCGGTCATGAAGTTGGACGACCAGGAGCCGAACTTCTTCGAGTCCGAGGCGCACGCCGTGCCCTGTCCCCACCATGCGGCGTCGCGGGCGGCGAAGGTGGCGTTCACCAGTCGGGTGACCGCGGCCCGGAGGTTGTCGACGGTGATGAAGTGGCGGCGCACGTGCCGCAGCGCGGCCTCAGTCTCGCTGTGCTCGCCGGACGCCACGATCGCGCGGATGCCCATGTTCGTGCCGAGCGCGAACAGGGCAAGCAGGAGCCGGCGCTGGAGGGTGGCGCGGTCGATGCGCTCGTACGCGGCGACCGAGGCGAATTCGTCGGTGAAGCCGGTGTCGAAGTCGGCGTTCTTCAGCACGTCCAGGAGGTCGAGCACGCCCCAGCGGCGTACGACCTCCTCCTTGAGCGCCTGGAGGCCGGTGGGCTCGTCCAGCTTCTCCAGCTTCGGCACAGTGATCCACGGCTCGCCGTGCCGCGTGGTCACCTTCACCCCGCCCGCCGAGCCGTCCGCCAGTGCGGCCGCGAGCCGGTCCAGGCCGGCGGTCATCCGCCGCTTCAGGTCGGCGATGAACGCCTCGGGGTCCATGGGCCGGCGGATCGCTGCGTAGTGCACGGTGCGGGTGGCCTCGAAGTCGCCGGGCAGGTCGTCCTCGGGGTTGCGCCAGCGAAGGCCGCCCTCGATGTAGATTTCCCGGCGCCGGATCGCGTCCCGCAGCGCCACCAGGACGCACAGCTCGTACGGGATGCGCTCGACCTTGCCCTTGTCGTCCACGACGGCCTCGCGCCAGTCCCTGCGCACGACCCCGTCCATCGGCACCTCGTTCGGCGGCGTCGTAGAAGCGAGTCTTGCCGTCGACCCCGGCGTACTTCTCCAGCAGCGCGAGCGCGTCCATCACCGGCCGGTAGGCGGTGTTGTCGCACTTGAACCCCAGCGTTCTCAACAGCGGCGGCAGCATCTGCCGGTAGTACGAGCTGTACGACGACCGCAGGGTGGTGCGGACCTTGGCCTTGAACACCCTCTCGTTCGCCTTCGCCTCGGCCACCAGGTCGCGCAGCGTCTTCTCCCCGACGACCGGGTACAGAGCTGTGCGCACCACCTCGTCGGGCTTGCCGATCGCCGCGTCGGCCAGCTTGAAGAGGATGCCTTCCTTCCCGCGGACCTTCTTCAGCTCCGCAGCGAGCTGCTTCTCCACCCGCCGCTCAGCACGGGCATTGATCTTCTGCACCAGGGCGATCAGCAGGTCCACCAGCGCGTCGGTGATCTCCGCCTGCCGGGAGGAGCACAACGCCGCAAGCAGCGTGATCCGCGCTTCCTCGGCGGTGTCACGGAAGTCCGACGGGTACATCTTGATCGCCCGCGACCGCCATGCGGCCAGCAGCTTCTCCGAGCAGTCCGCGAATAACCCGTCGGGCAAGCCGAGTTTGCGCACGTCGTTCAGTTTGGTGATCTCGGTCAGCAGCGAGTCCAGACCGACCGCGCCCGGGTCGCGCTTGAGCAAGGCCAGCAGGGCGGCACCGCCCTCGTTGTCCTCCGCCACCAGCGTCAGCAGCCGGGTCGTGCCCGCGTCGCCCAGGCGCTCGATGGTCCGCGTGCAGAACACCTTCTCCCACCGGTTGCGGGACGCAACCAGCACTTTCTCGATCCGGGTCCGGCCCGGCGGCCGAGCCGTGTGGCCCCAGTCTTGTTCGCCACCAGATCCCAGTCGCCGTCCACCAGCGTCCAGCACGCCACCACGTCTTCCGGCAACCACTCCTGACGCACACCCACCCCTTCCTCGCCGAACCGCCCGATTCACTCGACCAACCCAACGAAGCGCCCGGCGTCAGGAAACGGGCCGTCTGACGACGCGAAAGCTACCCGCTGGTCACCTTGCGGCTGGTGTCCGAGCTGGGACTACAGGGCCTTGAAGGACGCCCACTCCCCGTCGCGTTGGCCGCAGCGCGAGCCCTCACAGGCATCGACGCTCTGTCAGAAGGCCATCTCGCGATCATGCGGGACGCCCTGGCCGACGACCGCCGCCACAGCTACTGTGGCGGCGTCGCCGCGATCAGCGAGGACCTGGAACTGCGTGCCCTTCTCGCGGAGCGGCTTTCACACACCTGAACCGCCACCGATCAGACGACGGGCCTATCCCCCTGGAGCGGCCGGGGGTGGGGCGGCGCGGAGCTCGGCGGCGACAGCGCGCTCGCGCAGGGCGTCGGCCTCGGCGCGCAGCCGGTCCAGTTCGGCCCGCAGGTCCGTCACCCGTGCCTTGTCCAGGGCCGACTGCATGGTCAGCCGCTCGGTCTCCGCCACGGCCGCGTCGCGCGCGCGTGCCGCCTCCGCCACGGCCGCGTCGCGCGCGCGTGCCGCCTCCGCGACCGCCGTCTCACGGGTTCGTTCCGCCTCGGCGGCGCGCTCCTGGGCGTGCGCGGTGCGCTCGTCGGCCTGCGCGGCCCGCGCCCGCCACTCCGCCTCCTCCGCCATCGCCTCCGCCCGCGCCCGCTCCGCGGTCTCGGCGCGTGAGACGGACCTGTCCCGTTCCGCCTCGGCCGCCTGCGCGCGGGTACGGTCGGCGAGCGCGGCTCGTTCCGCCTCCGCAGTGGCCTTCCGGGCGTCGGCCTCCCCCGCGCGGGCGGTGTCGCGTTCTTCGACGGCCAGCCGTACCCTCTCGGTCGCGTCCTCCTCGGCCTGTACGGCACGCGCCTGGAACTCGGCGCTCTCGGCCCTCGCCGCCTCGACCCGCTCGGCCATCTCCCGCGCGATCTCGTCACGGGCGCGCTCCGCCGTCTCGGCCCGCTCGGTCATCTCCTTGCGGATCGCGTCCCGCTCGCCCTCGGCCTGCTCGGCGCGGCGGGCGGCGTCCTGCGCGGCCCGTTTGGCGCGGCGCTCGGTCACCGCAGCCTCGCTGAGCGCGGCGAGGGCCTGCTCACGGGCGGTCTCCGCGTCGGCGATGGCGGCATCGCGATCGGCCTGCGCCTGCAGCTCGCTCTCGTGCATGGCAGCCCGCTCCCGCCGGGCGTGCTCGGTGGCCTCGCGGGCCAGCCGTACCTGCTCGAACGCCTGCTCCCGCTCGGTGCGGGCGATGGCCACCCTGGTGTGGGCCTCAGCCTGGATGGCACTGATCCGCGCCTCCACACCGGCCGGGCTGAGCTCCTGCGCGAGCACATCGGCCAACGGGCTGATCGCCATGGCCAGCCCCTTCTCCATGCGCTCGTACAGCTCCTCCACCCTGGCCAGCGTGCCTTCCAGCCCGGGAGTCGCCCGCCGCATCTCCCGCTCCCGCTTGGCCGCGGCCTGACAATCGCCCTGCGGGCAGTACTCCCGCGGCCTCCCGCGCCCGCCTCTCTGCTCGATCGCGGTCCCACAGTGCTTACACGGCCTCGCCCCACCGATCTCCGTCGTCACGTCTGGCAGCCTAGCATTTCCATTTTCCAGAAATTCAAATTCGGAAAATCGTGTCTGTTGCGTGCCTCCTCATCCGAGATAACTCACGAGAATGTCAATTCCCACAAGTTGATCAAGAAACGCGCGCTCCCGCGCACACCGGTGTGCGTGCCCTCAGCGCCGCTGTTGCAGTACGCCGATCAGGCTGGTGAGGCTGTCCCCGCCGTGGCCTGCGGCGACGCCCCGGCGGAAGAGCTCCAGGACGGCGGCCGGGAGCGAGCCGTCCACACCGGAGGCCCGCGTGGTCTTCAGGACGTGTTCCACGCTCGCCACGCCCATGGAGATCCGGTCCACGTCCCCCTCATGGTTGCCCGCGGTGATGCGCGGCGCGTAGAACTCAAGGAAGTAGCGGAGGTCCAGGGTCTGCACCGCGCGCGGCAGGAAGTCGGCGGCCGAGATGCCGTTGGCCTCCGCGACCGCCTGGCCGTGCACGTAGCCCGCCATCGCGGTCCAGAACATGTCGATCCCGATCTGGTAGTAGAGCGCGGCCAGCCCCTGGTCCTCGCCGAGATGGTCGATCCCGGTCAGCACTTCGAGGGTGGTCCGATGCGCCCCGATCGCGTCCTTCGGCCCGCTGTAGTAGGTCATCGCGCCCGGCGTGCCGATGCCCGGCGGCGGCACCAGCACGCCGCCGGTGATCTGCACGGCCCCGCGCTCGGCGAGCCACGCGGCCGCCCGGCGGGCCCGGTCCGGGGTGTCGGAGGTGAGGTTGGCCAGGGTACGGCCGGCCAGTGCGGCCTCGGGTACCTGCGCCAGGATGGCGTCCATCGCGTCGTAGTCGGTCAGGCTCAGCACCGCCAGCTCGTTGGCGGCGAGCGCGGCACCTGCCGACTCCGCCAGTTTCGCGCCCCGCGCCACCAGGCCGTCGGCCCTGGCGGTGGTGCGGTTCCACACGGTCACCTCGTAGCCGTTGTCGAGGTAGGCGGCGGCCATGGCCTGTCCCATCGGACCCAGCCCGATCACGGTCACGGTCTTCATTCGGATACTCCCCATCACTAGGACGAACGTTCTATCTGGCCATGACCGTAGCACGCCGCTAGAACGAACGCTCTATCCAGTACGATGGGAACCATGCGACCCCAGCACGAGCTCGGCACCCGGGAACGGATCGTCCGGACCACCTCTCGCCTGATGCAGCAGCAGGGATACGAGGCGACCGGCCTCAAGCAGATCTCCCAGGAGGCCAAGGCCACCCTGGGGTCGGTCTACCACTTCTTCCCTGGCGGCAAGCGCGAACTGGCGATCGAGGCGATCCGGCACGGCGACCGGGAGTTCGCCGAGTTCCTGCGGGCCGCGTTCGACCGGGACGACGACCCCGCCGCCGCGATGGTCGCCTGCACCCGCGACCTGGCGAGCGGGCTGCGCGAGTCCGGGTGGCTGGACGGCTGCCCGGTCACCACCACGGCGCTGGAGAGCGCGGGCCGGGAGCCGGCGATCCAGCAGGCCGCGGAGGAGGCCTACGAGAACTGGCGCACGCTGGTCCGCGAGAAGCTCGAACGCTCCGGCTTCGCCGCCGACGTGGCGCACGACCTCGCGCACACCGTGATCAACCTGCTGGAAGGCGCGGAACTGTCGGCACAGGTGGCGCGGAGCGAGGCGCCGCTGGAGATCGCCGGGCGGCACCTCGCCCGGCTCATCGACTCCTACCGCTGAGCCGGGCCGTCCCCACCCGGCACCTTGAACACCTCGGTGAGAGCCGCGATGCTGTGCTCGCCGTGACCGGCCGCCGCCGCCCGCCGTACGAGATCGTGCACCGGGGTGAGCCAGGACGTGTCGACGTTCGCCTCCTCGGCCAGGTCCGCGTCGTGGCCTTCGGCGGCCATGAAGAGGTTCACGGACGAGGCGGCGTCGGTGTAGTCGCCGCTGTCGATCTCCTTGGCGTAGACCGGCAGCAGCGATTTGATCATGTCGAGCCACTTGCCGGCGAAGCGCACCATCGTGCTCGCCTTCAGCCCGCGCGCCTGGATCGCGGCGGCGCCCTGGAAGAAGCCGGCGAGCGCGGGCAGCAACATGGCGCCCACCGCCATCTCGTAGAGCGCGGCGAGGTCGCTCTCCTCGCCGAGATGGACGGTGTCGCCGCCGAGCACCCGCAGGGCCGCCTCGTGTTCTTCGAAGACGGCCCGGTCGCCGCTGTAGTAAAGCAGCGTTTCCGGCGCGCCCACGGCCGCGGGCACGTTCTTGACCGCCCCGGCCAGGAAACGGGCGCCCAGTTCCGCGGCCCAGGCCGCCGTTTCCCTGGCGCCGGCCGGGGACCCGCTGTTGAGGGTGACCAGCGCCCGGCCGCGCAGCGCCGCCGCGGCCGGGCGCAACGCCGATCTGGTGTCGTCGAAGGTGGTCAGGCAGGTGATGACGAGCGGACTCGCCGCCACCGCGACCGCGACGTCCTCGGTGTGCCGTGCGCCCAGGCCGACGAGAGGGGCGGCCTTGGCCGCGGTCCTGTTCCAGACGGTGGTCGGGTGCCCCGCCCTGACGTAGGCCTCGGCCAGGGCGGCGCCCATCGAGCCCAGGCCGACGACGGTCACCGGTGTCGCGTTCGTGCCGGTCATGTGAATACTCCCGAAGCCAGAGAAGAGTCGGTTCTTGGCGCGCCGAGATTCAGGCTGGCAGGAGCACACGCATTCCCTCAAGTACCTACTATTTTGCCGGGTACCCACAAAAGTGTAAGTATGGGCCGGTGAGGATGAAGAAGCGCACGTTCACCTGTGGGCTCGATGCCGCCGTAGCCGTCGTGGGCGGCAAGTGGAAGGGGCTGATCCTCTTCTCGCTACAGGACGGCCCGCTGCGGTTCGGCGAGCTGCGGCGTGCGGCCCCCGGCATCAGCGAGCGGGTGCTGATCCTGCAGCTCCGCGAGATGGAGACCACCGGGTTGCTGCACCGCGAGGTCTTTCACCAGGTCCCGCCCAAGGTGGAGTACTCCCTCACCGCGTTCGGCCGCTCGCTCAACACGGCGATGGCGGCGCTCGGCGAGTGGGGTGAGGACCACCTTGAGCGCATCGAGAGCATCCCGTGGGACAGGCTCAAGTGAGGGTGCGGCAGGCTCGGACGACCGTGGGTCCCCGCCTCGGCGACCCGGCCGTCCGTCCTCATAGGCTCCTGGCCGGGAGGTCTTCAGGGCTCTGACGGGAGGTTGCCGCGTGGTCGCTCCGGTGTTCACGGACGAGGCGCTGGAGGGGCTGCGGCGCTTCCCCGAGATCGGTCGCGCGTGGCCGCGGCCAGTGGTGGGGCTGGGCGACACGCACGCCGGGTGCGGCGGGCGGGCCGGAGAAACCCACTGGGAGCAATCATGGCAGGGCGCCCCGGTCCGACACGGCATGGCACGCCGCACTGTAGGAGGCCGTGATCGTGGCCGACGATGAGAGCCACACGCCCGGCCTCGGGGCGTCCGGTTCACAAGCTCAGGCCCGACTCCAGGTGTGCCAGCGCCTTGTCGATCTCAGCGGGGCCGTCTAGGCGGGAATTGCGTGCCCACTGCATCCAGACCATGGCCACCACGCCGAAGGCGGCGCCGACTGCGTTCCGGATCCTCGGGTCGTCCCCAGCGCATCCAGCCCGGTCCGCCACGATGGCGCAGACCTCGCTGATCAGGTCCGGGCTTCTGCGCAGGTTGGCCACCAGCAGCTCGGGCACGGTAGCCGCGAACACTTCCCGCGCGTGCCCCGCGGCGATCTCTTCGGCGGACAGGGCGGCGAATGCCGCGCGGAACGCGCCACGTAGCACGGTGATGGGAGCGCCTGGAGGCTGGGAGGCCAGTGCCTCGATGAGAGGTGGGAAGCGGTCGAGTGTGACCAGTTCTTCCTTCGTCGGGAAGTAGCGGAAGAAGGTGGCCGGGGAGATCTCGGCCGCTTCGGCTATCTGCTCGACGGTGGTGACGTTGTAGCCACGCTCGCGGAAGAGCCTGAACGCCTCACGCAGGATCGTTTCCCTGGTCTTGGCCTTCTTGCGTTCGCGCAGTCCGATCTCAGCCACGTGGGAATTCTACTGCACACACATATGAGGGTATGCTCTCATAAAATGGCAAGCTCTCACATTCGTTGGATCGGGGACTTCGGAGGTGCCCGTCATGGGCCATGACATCAACGGCCTGCACCACGTCGGCCACATCGTGCAAGACATGGACCAGGCGATGGAGCTGTACCGGCGGCTCGGCTTCGCCGTGGCCGCTCCCGCCTATCCCGTCATGCCGGCCACACCGGGAGCCCCTGCGGAGCCATTCGGAGTGGCCAACGCCCACGTGTACTTCCCCCGCGGCTTCGTCGAACTGGTGACCGTCATCGCTGACACCGGTCGCATCCCCGGCAACGCACGCCCGATCCCGTTGCAGGTACCCGACGACCGACTGCCGGGACTGAGGGCCGCGATCCGCGCCACCGCAGCCAACATCACCTCCTTTCTTCAGCGCTTCCAAGGCGTGCACATCTTGATCGCCGACACGCCCGACATCGACTGCGTGGCCGCGCGACTGACGGCCGAAGACGTTGGCCACGGCGGCGTCCTTGACATCCAGCGGCCCGTCGAGACGGCCACGGGGCCCAGCATGGAGCCTGCCCGCTACCTGGAGATCTCCGACCTCCATCTGCCACCAGGACGCGTGCCGGAAGGCAGGATCGGGTTCGCTGAGAACAGGCCGGCCAACGCACCACAGGGCCGGCGGCACACCGACCATCCCAACGGCGCGACCGGGCTGGTCGACTGCGTGCTGTGCGTGGCCGACACGGCGTTGCCCGAGTTTGGGCGCCGCTACGAAAGCTATTTCGGCCGGGCGCGACATGGCCGGGTAACGCGGTTCGACCGGGCGAACGTCACCGTCGTGGCCGCATCGGCGCTCGCCGACCTGCTGCCCGGTGAGCGCCCGGTGATCCTGCCCGCGTTCGTCGCCTACGCGATAGCCGTACGCGACCTTTCCGTCACTGAAAAGCTCCTGCGCGACAACGACGTTCCGGTCATCCGAACCGGCCCCGAGGAGATGTTCGTGCCCACCGGCTCCGCACTGGGTGTCGCGATCATCTTCCGCCAGGAGGGCTGAGGGGCGCCGACCTACCCTCTGGGCCCTCACGGGGTCGCCGTCATATCTCGACGAGATTTCTCGATAGGCGCTGAGTCACAGGTCGGCGGGGTGCCGGGGTTGTAGCGGGATGAGTCGGTCTCGATTTGTGCATACCGGCAAGTAGTAGCTGACTGCTCTCCTATCGTGACGATCCGTGCAGCATGAGTATCTGTCTGACGAGCAGGTGGGCCGGTATGGCCGATTCGTGGCGGACCCGACGCCTGAAGAGCTGGAGAGGTTCTTCTTCCTGGATGAGGCCGCGCTGGCGCAAGCGCAACGTCGGCGTGGTCTGCACAATCGGCTCGGCTGGTCGCTTCAGTGGGGGACTGTGCGCATGCTCGGCACGTTCCTGACCGACTCCGGCCCGGTCGACGTGCCGGAGGTGGCGATCCGGTATGTCGCCGAGCAGTTGGGGATCGGGGAGTGGAGCGCGGTCAAGCAGTACGGCGACCGGTGGCAGACCCCCTACGATCACGCCGCGCAGATCCGTAAGCTGCTGAAGTACCGGGGGTTCGGCGAGGCCGAGCTGGCGGGGTTCGTGGCCTCGCGAGTGGCCAAGACGCGTGACTCCAAGCGGGAGTTGTTCGACCGTGCGGTGTTGTACTGATCGAGAACCGGGTGTTGCTGCCGGGCATCACGACGGTGTCGCGGCTGGTGGCCGAGGTACGTCGTGCGGGGTTGAGTTTGATCAACCGGACGTTGGTGGAGGCGGCGCCGCAGCATATGCGCGGGGAACTGGTGGCCACGCTGGTCGTGCCCGAGGGCGAGAAGGTGTCAGTGCTGGAGTGGATGCGCACTGCGGTGACCAAACTGTCGGGCACGGGCATGTGCGAGGCCTTCGACCGGTCGGCGTATGTGCTGGGGCTGGGCACCGGGGCGGTGGACTGCAGCGCGGTGACGCCGGTGAAAAATGGCCGAGCTGGCCAGGTTCGGAACCACCGCGAAGGCTTTTCGGATCAGGCAGCTTGAGGATGACCGGCGCGAGGCCACACTGCTGGCCACGGTGCGGAAGTTGGAAGGCGTCGCGGTCGATGACGCGCTGCTGCTGTTCGACCTGCTGATGTCGACGAAGCTGCTGTCGCAGGCTGGACGGGCCGGGGACAAGGCGAAGCTGCGCAACCTGCCCCGGTTGCGGGTGGCAGCGGCTCGGCTGGCGGCCGCGTGGGCGATCGTGCGAGACACCCCGCCGGTCCATGTGGCCGAAGATGGCGCGCGCACCGACACCACGGCCAGCGAGGTGGTGGACGCGGTGGTGCAGGTGGTCAGCCGTGAGCAGTTGGAGGCGGCGCTGGCCACGGTCGCGGAGCTGTTGCCGTTGCCGACGGAAGAAGATGACGGTGATCTGGAGTGGCGGGCGGAGCTGGTGGCCCGCTACGGCACGGTCAAGCCGTTCATCGAGCAACTGGCCTCCGTCATCCCGTGGGGGGCGACGGCGGCCGGCTCTCAGGTTGTCGCCGCGGTGAAGGCGCTGGTGCGGGTGACGGCGGCGCGCAAACCGGGCCGCGAGCACATCAAGGGGTTCGAGGAGCTGGTGGCCGGGTCGGGGCGGCGCCTGGTGTTCGACAATCCCAAGTTGGAGGCACCGCTGATCGACCGTCCAGCGTATGTGTTCTACATCCTGGAGGCCCTGCATTTGGCGCTGCGCCGCCGCGATGTGTATGCGGTGGGGGCGGACAAGTGGGGCAATCCGCGAGCCCGGCTGATCGAGGAGCGGCTGTGGGTACGCGAGCGCGCCTCGGTGCTGACCGCGCTGGGCTTGGAGGGCGACCCGCGTGCTCATCTGCGCGAGCTGGCCGAGCTGGTCGATGACGCCTACACCCAGGTCGCCGCCGGGCTGGCGGCGAATGCGTCGGTCCGGATCAAGGGCGGCAAGCTGCAGCTGTCGCGGCTGGAGGCCGCCCCGCTGCCCGCGGGGTTCAAAGCCGTGCACGACGCGGTGGCCGCGATGCAGCCGCGCGTGGACTACCCCGAGTTGCTGCTGGAGACGCACGCCAAGACCGGGATGTTCGACTGCATGGGCCACATCACCGGAACACACCTGCGTCGCGACGACCTCGACATCTCCTTGGCCGCGCTGACGGTGGCACGCTCGTGCAACGTGGGCCTGGTGCCGGTGGTCAAGGCGGGCGAAACTGCGCTCACCGAGCACCGGCTGCTGGGCGTGGAAAAGGGCTACTTCCACGGTGAGGGCATCGCCGGCGCCTCGGCCCGCCTGGTCGAGCGGCAGGCTGGGATCGACATCGCCGCAGACTGGGGCGGCGGGCTGGTGGCCTCGGTGGACGGCATGCGGTTCGGGGTGCCGGTCCAGTCCCTGCATTCGCGGCCCTCGCCGCTGTACTGGGGCATCGGCAAGCGCTCACGCGGTTCGACCTGGTTGAACACCGTTTCGGACAAGGTGATGGGGCTCGGCGGTCTGCTGGTTCCCGGCACGCTACGCGACTCGCTGTTCATCCTGGACGCCGTCCATCGCCTGGACGCCGTCGAGCACCCCGAGGTGATCACCACCGATCAGGGCAGCTACAGCGACGTCGTCTACGGCCTGTTTGCGATCTGCGGCTACCAGTTCGCGCCGCGGCATGCCGACATCACCGACACTCAGCTGTGGTGGGTCGATGTTGCCATGCTGGAGGGCGACCTGACCCGCGGCCACAAGTCCGGCAACGCCTGGGGCGACTTCAACACCCTGGGCCTGCGCCGGGTGTCGTTGCCGACCATCGTGCAGCACTGGGACGACATGGTGCGGGTGGCCGGGTCGCTGGCCACCAATCAGGTCCGCGCCTACGACCTGATCCGCATGATGATGGCCGACGGCCGCCTGACTGGTCTGGGCAGCGCCTTCGCCCACTACGGCCGGATCTTCAAATCGCTGCACCTGCTCCAGATCATCCACGTCGAGGAGTACCGCAGGATGATCGGGGCCCAGCTCAACATCGGCGAATCCCGCCATCAGCTGGCCCGCCGCGTCTCCTTCGGCAACCTCGGCCGCCTGACCAGGGGATACGAACGGGGCATGGAGGATCAGTCGGGTGCGCTGGGCCTCGGTCTGAACGCCATCACCTGGTGGAATTCGCTCTATATCGACGCAGCGGTCAAGCAGTTGAAGGCCGGGGCGATGGGGATCGAGGGTGGCCAGGTCAGCCCCGAGATCCGGGCCCGGCTGAGTCCGCTGGTCTTCGAGCACATCAACTTCCACGGCTCCTACCCCTTTCACCGTCCTGACCTGGGCGCGCGGCTGCGAGAGCTGCTCGATCCCAGTGCTCCGGACGAAGAGGAGTAGTTGTCGAGGGCGGTGCCGGTCGGCCAGGAGACATGGCGGGAGAAGCAGACGGTGTGCGAGGGCCAGGGCGAGAGCGTCGGCCCCGACCGTCCAAGGCGCGCCGTTCCACGGTGGCCGGATCTCGGCCGCCTGACACGCGGCCGCGGAATCAACGGTCAGCGCTGGAAGCGGTAGCGGATCTGGCTGTATGCCTCGCCCTTGCCGAAAGCGAATCCGACCTCCGGATCGATGCGGTACAGCAGGACGTTGCCGGAGCGGATGGTGTCACCGAGGCCATGCCAGGTGCCGTCCGGGCTCGTCAGGAGATCGCCGTACTTGCACTCGTAGGCGTCGGCGGTGGTGCTGCGTTCAGCCGGGTCGCACACCAACTCGGCACGTCCCTCGATGGTGATGTCGATACCGTCGAGGACGTTCGTGCCGGTCGTCATGACGCAGTGGTCGTTGGCGTGGAGGTTACGCGTCTTGCGCTCTTGGTCGCCGGTGGCGAAGTACAGGGCGCCGCCGGTCCAGACGGCCAGCAACGGTGTCACGTGGGGTCGGCCGTCGGGGCGGACGGTGGACAGCCAGAACAGTCGCGCCTGCTCCAGTTCACGCAGTGCGATCGGCCAGGGGATCACGTCGGCGCCGGAGTCGCTGAAGGGGCCGATCTCGGCGACCGGGTCACAGTCGGACATGGAAGCTCCTCAATGGGTCAGGCGGGAATGCGGTCGGTCACGATCTGGTCACCGGGAGGCGCCGCGGTCTCTTTGGTGACCGGCGCCGATCGCTTGCCGAGCATGGCCAGAGCGATGACCAGGCCCAGTGCCGCGACGAGGCCGACCACGCCGAACGCGGCCTGATGTCCGGGAACCAGCGTCTGCGGCGCGGCGATCCCAGGCGTGGGTGCATGCGCGGCGACAACGCTGCCGGCGATGGCTACGCCGAGGGCGGTGCCAACCGCGAAGCAGGTATCGGCGAGTCCGGCGGCCAGACCGGAGTGCCGTTCGGCGACACCGGTGAACGCCGCGATCTGGGCACAGACGGTGGCGGTGCCCATGCCCACTCCGAAGACCAACAGGGCAAAAGTCAGCAGTTCCGGTGAGCTGTGCTCGGACACCACCCGGGTGAGCAGCAGGCAGGCTCCACCGAGCAGGGCAGTGCCGCAGGTCGCGACCGGACGCACGCCGATCCTGGTCACAACCCGCTGGCAGACCAGAGCGCCGACGACGGCCGCCACGGTCATCACCCCGGCCGTGATGCCGAACCGCACGGGCGACCAGCCGAGCACCGACTGCGCGTGGGTGGTGAGGATGATGAGCATGCCGTCGACCGCCGTGCCCGTGACGAGAAGCAGGAGGCCGCCGCCGACCAGGGAACGCGACCGCAGGACCCCGAACGGCACCAGCGGCGCCTTGGACCGCCGTTCGATCTTGACAAACAAGCCGGTCAGCGCCATCGCACCCGCCAGCGGCCCGAGGACCTGGTGGCTGGACCATCCGCCGTCAGGGACGCCGGTGATGGCGTAGACGAACAGCACGAGAGCCGAAGTGACCGTCAGCGCCCCGGCTAGGTCGAAGGAGCGGACACGCACCTCGTTCCGGCTCTCGATCAGCATCACCGGCGCGAGGATCAGCACTACCACCCCGACCGGGACGTTGATCCAGAAGACCCACTGCCAGCCGAGCGTATCGGTGATCAGGCCGCCCAGCAGCAGCCCGGCGGTGGCACCGAACCCTCCGATCCCACCCCAGATTCCCAGTGCCCTGTTCCGCTCGCTGCCTTCGGCGAAGGCGTTCATCACCATGGACAAGGCTGCGGGGGCGATGATGGCGGCCGACACACCCTGCAAAGCGCGGGCTGCGACCAGGGCTTCGACCGTCGGGGCGAACCCGCATCCCAACGAGGCCAACACGCGCAGCGACATTCCGGCCAGGAAGACCCTGCGGCGGCCGAGCAGATCGGCGGCGCGGCCGCACAACAGCAGCAGGCCCGCAAAGGCCAGCGCGTAGGCCGTGACCGCCCACTGGACGGTGGTGCCGTGCGCCCGAAACTCCCGCTCGATGGCCGGCAGGGCGGTGAGCAAGCTGGTCCCGTCCAGGATGGTCATGAAGAACGCCGTGCCCAGCAACACCAGCACCCGCCACCTCAGGGCGGCCGCCCGTGGGCTCACTCGTGCCCTCCCGCACCCAGCTCGACGCCCAACGCGTCGAGCCAGGCGCCGGTGCCGTGCTTCCGCCAGGAGGGCTCCTCCCGGCCATCGAGGAAGGCGCCCTGCTCGGTGAGGACCAGCTGCGTGCCCCCATCGGCCGGGCAGAACGCAACGGTCGTCAGCGACGCCGTCGCGAGGTCGTCTCCCACGTGCAACGTAGAGGTGTAGACGATGCGCTCGTCCTGGACGATGTCGTGGTACGACGACTCATACGTCATCGACAGGCCGCTGTCCGGGTGGCTGCGGTTGACCTCCCGGCCCCCGACCCGGAAGTCCAGTTCATGGTCCGCATCGGGGGTGGAGAACCAGCGGGCCTTCGCCTTCGGGTCGGCCCATGCCGCGAACACCCGGGCCGCTGTGGCCGGGTAGAGGCGTTCGAGGGTGAATGTGGCGTGCGTGACAGAACGGTCGATCATCACAAGCTCCTTTGCTCCGGTGCGCCGGGATCATCGAGCAGGTAGTCGCCGAGCCGGTCCAGGCGCCGTTCCCAGGACGTGCGCTGCTCGGCAAGCCAGTCCTCGGCCATCCGCAGTACGTCCGGCTCGATGCGGCACGTGCGGACGCGGCCGATCTTCTCGGATGTGACCAGCCCGCACGCTTCCAGCACCTGGATGTGCTGCATGACCGCCGGTAGCGACATGTCCAGTGGCCTGGCCAGTTCGCTCACCGGCACCGGTCCGCGGATCAGGCGCTGCACCATCGCCCGGCGTGTTCCGTCCGCCAGTGCTTGGAACACCCGGTCCAGCGATCCGCCATAGTTAGGCATGTCCTTAACTATGGGTCGGCACGCGTTGATAGTCAAGTACTTCCTTAACCAATGACCCCGATCGTGGTGGTCCGATCTACTGGCGGGCTCGCGCATTCGCCCCTGTTCTCGTACAGCCACGGCGAACGGACATGCAGCACTGTGTGATGCTCGGAGCCGGCGAACCGGCGCCGACCGGACCCGCCCCCGTCCCCGTCGCCGCGATCGACGACCCGGCACTGCCGCAGGTGCTCGCAGAACTGGCGGCGGCGCGGGCGGATGAGATGGTCGCCGATACCGTCAACCGGGAGCTGTCCATCGCGCGCAAGGCGATCGGCTGGTGGCAGCGCCAGGGCTGGATCGACGCCTGACACAGTTCGCCGACACTTCCGAGAATGACGCGTTCCCGGAAGTACACTCCACGCGTGCCTTCCGAGAATCCGGCTCCGGCCGGATCACGACCCCTGACAACGACTTCCGAGAACACGGAGTCTGTGTCGGCCGAGCCCCTGCCGAAACGGCGGGGTGCCCGCCCTACCCCGCTGCCGGACACATCCGCCGAGATCCTCGACGGCTACGCCACCGCCCTGCAGGATGTGCCGCTGGCGGCCGACACTCGCCGCACCTACATCTCCCGAGTGCGCATGTATCTGGCGTGGCTGGCCGAGCGGCCCGACGGCGGCGTCGGCGACCCGCTTGCCCACGCCCGCGCCCGCGACTGGGCTGTACGTGACTACCGCCTCTACCTGCTGCGCGAAGCCGACCCTAAACGCTCGGTACGCTACGTCAACAACGCCCTGGCCGCCCTGGATGACTTCCAGGGGTCTCGGTAGCAATGAAGAAATTTCCAACGAAGTAGCGCCTGACCTGCGGTAATGGAGCGCTGCGCGGCTGAGGTATCGGTTCAATTACGAAGGCGAGGCACGCGAAAAGCCGACTCCTCCGACTGGCAGGATGGCCTGCCAGGACCAGGCGACCGGCCGGGACCAGGCGGCCGAGCAGCGCGATGGCGCCGCCGCCGAACGGGACCGCGAGACGCGTCGGGGCCAGGAGGCTGCCGACGAGGCCGACCGGGCCTTTCACGATGTGCTGTGGGAAGCCGAACAACGTGATCACGCCGTCGACCAGCGCGAGGACGCCGGCGAGCTGGGCGACGGCCACGAGAGCGCCGCAATGCGGCAGCAATGGCGCGATGCCCGCGAGCACGGCCGCGAGGATCGCACGGTATTGCGTGAGTATTGGGAGGGGGCAGTGCGCCGGCAGCGGACGGCAGCCCAAGCCGATGAGCAGGCCGCTCGGCAGGATCGGCGGCAGGCGCGCGAGGATCGTCAGAACGCCGCGGCGGATCGGGCCGCGGCCGGTGATGATCGGGATGCGGCCATGGCTGATCGGGAACAGGCCGAGATCGAGCGTCAGATGGTGAGCCCGCCCCCGCCGGAGACGGCCTGGCCGGATCAGTTTCTGGAGGGTGTGCGGGACACCCGAAAGCGCGCGCGGGCCACCGCCGACCGGGCCAGCCAGACGCGCGAGCAGGCGGTGGAAACCCAGCGCCGGGCCAGGCGGCTGCGGGCCCGGCGCTCATCAGCCGAACCGATCCCGGGAGCTGGAGAGGAGCGGGCCGGTGAGTGATCGACCGGCTGGTGGAGGGGCTGGACGCAGGCCGCGCCCCCGGCCCCCGTCCGGGTCTGGCCGGTAGCCGATCGGCACGCGCGGCCGGGGCCGTAGCTGCGGCGGATGTTGCGGGTGGTCAAGCGCTGTCGCAGGCCGGACCGGCAGGGGCAGCGCACCCGTGAGGGGCCTTGTTGGTCAGCGCCTGGTCGGCCTCGGTGCTGAGCAACCGCGCAGCGGCGCCCATCTCAACGAGCTGAGCCGGCGGCATCGCCTCCAGGCACGCGGCGAGCCGCGGCCGGTCACCATGGCAGGCCACGCTCATCGCGTGGCGAAGGGTGCGGGTGCGCGAGGCCGTGCCGACTGCTTTCAAGACGCCGGCCAGGGCCGGGTCCATGCCACGGTCAGGACCTGGCTGCTGCGGAGGTCGGGCGTTCGGCATCATTCACCTTGCCGTCCTTTAGTGCGCGTAGGGACGTTCGGCTCCGCAATGGCCCGCCTACGGCCGGGAGCCGGGCCGGCGGCTATCAGTGGGGCGTGCGCCGCCGGGATGGTGCGTGGTGGAGCGCGGCGTGTGTTTGCCTGCCACCATGCGACGGTGTCGCAGGCCGTCGGCGGGCTGCCAGTGCACGTTGGTGGCCCAGTTCAGGCGTTCGAGCAGGCGGATGAGTGCTGCCGAGGGGTCGATCTGGCGGGGGCCGCGGCCGTGCCGGGCGCAGCCGGGCTGGCTGTGGTGGCCGTTGTGCCAGCTTTCCCCGAAGGAGAGCAGGGCCAGCGGCCACAGGTCGGTGGAGCGATCGTGCCGGCGGGTCTTGTGCGGCCGGTCACCGATCATGTGGCACAGGGAGTTGACGCTCCAGGTGACGTGCTGCAGCAGGGCGACGCGGACCAGGCCGGCCCAGATGAACGCGGTCAGAGCGCCGTACAGGCTGCCGCTGATCGCCCAGCCCGCCGCGAACGGCAGCAGCAGGGAGGCGGCGCACCAGGCGGGGAAGGCGCGCGAGATGCGCAGCATGGCCGGATCGTTGCGCAGCAGGTCGGGGGCATACCGTGTGGCCGAGGTGGGCTCGGCGGAGAACAGCCAGCCCAGGTGGGCGTGGGCCAGGCCGCGCAGTTGCCCGCCGAGGCCGGTGCCGTAGCGGTAGGGGGAATGCGGGTCGCCCGGTTGGTCGGTGAAGGCGTGGTGGCGGCGGTGGACGGCCACCCAGTCGATCAGGCTGCCCTGAAAGCTCATCGACCCGGCCACGGCCAGGATGACGCGCAGCCACGGGCGGGCGGTGAAGGAGCGGTGGGTCAGCAGCCGGTGGAAGCCGACCGTCACCCCCAGCCCGGTCACTACGTAGAAGACGGCGGCCAGCAGCAGGTCGGTGAGGGTGATTCCGCTTCCCCACGCCAGCCAGATGCCGGCGCCCAGCGCGAGGAACGGCGCGATGACGATCGCCGCGGTCAGCGTCACCGCGACGATGCCGGCCCGCGCGGGCGCGGCGGGGCGGGGGAACGGCGCATGGCCGTCATAGCCCGCCTCGGCGGCGGTGCGGGTGGCGGTCGGCATGCCGGTCATGCCATGACCGGGAGGCGCCGGTCCAGGCCGGTGATGCGCAGCAGCCGGGCCACGCGCGGGGGAACGCCGGTCAGGGCCAGCGTGATGCCCCGTGTCCGGGCCCGGCCCTGCACGCCGACGAGCACGCCCAGCCCGCCTGCCCCGCAGAAGGTGACCTGGGACAGATCCAGGACGAGCAGGTCGGTGCTGTGGTCGAGGGCGTTGATCAGCCGGCGGCGCAGCCGGGCTGTGGTGAAGATGTCGATGTCCCCCGACAGATGCACCAGGGTCGGCGCCGAGGCGCCGGCCCCGGCGAGCGGGGCGGTGTCGATGACGGTCATGGAATGTCTCCTCACGGGAGAAGCTGAAAGGTGATGAGATGCCTGCCGGCCGGAGATCGGCCCGCCGCCAGTTCGGGCGGTGCCAGGACCGCTCGATCCGGCCGGCAGGCGGCACGGGGTCATTCCGACGTTGCCGGCCGTCCCGTGGATGGCTGCGCTGCCTGCCCGATGACCGACCCGCCCTCGTCCTCCCAGCGGGCCGGGCCGTCGGCCGTGGCACGTGGGGCGGGGCGGGCGGGCAGATGCGCGAGGGTGAGGATGGCGTCGATGCTCATGCCGGCGATGTCCTGGGCGGTGAGCTTGAGCGTGGCCCCGGCGGCTCCGGCGGGGGTACCCGAAGGGATGATCAGCAGGACGACCGGCTCGCCGGTGGCGAAGCTGAGAGTGATCACGCGCGGGTCGGTGTGGCGGAACCAGCCGATGCGGACCTGACGCCCGCGCGCGGGGATGCGGCGCGGGATGTTCTGCCACACATCGCCGTGCAGGCCGATGCGGAGCGTGACCCGATCCAGCAGCCGGTCCACGGCGGCGATGAGGCCGGGCAGTTCGGCGGCCGCGTCACGGGAGGAGGGCCACCAGGCCCCGTCCACCACAGCCAGCCGGTTCGGCACCGGGTTGAGGCTGAGTCGTAGCGCGGAATCGGCCCGGGGGATCGCGGGCGAGGCGGGGCTGAGCGGTGCGGGTGGAAAAAGAAGTGTCGGCGTCATGGTCGCCTGACCTGTCCAGGCCCCCGAAGAGGCCGGTGGTGGTTCGCCGGGGGCGACGCGGACCTGAATGCCAACGCTCGAAAAGACCTCGGTACCCTCAGTGTACGGCATGACTTCCGGAATCTCACAATTCCGGAAGTAGACTGTGGGAGTGACTTCCGGAAACAGGCCCGCAGAGTTCGCGGAACCGGCCGGAGCAGCTTCCGGAAACACACGCCGGTCGCGGGCCCTTCCGCTTTCCGCTCCGCACGCCGCCGTCCTGGCCGGATACACCGCCGCGCTCGCGCACGCCCCGCTGGCCGACTCCACCAAGACCAAGTACGCCTCCCGGCTGCGCGGCTACCTGGCCTGGCTCGCCGACCAAGCCGGGGCCCTGGACGGCGACCCGCTCACCGACCCCATCGCCGCCACCGGCGCCGTACGCGACTTCCGCCGGCATCTGAAGAACGGCCGCCGCGCCCCCAATACCATCGACACCTACCTGTCGGCCATCGACGACTTCTACGCCCGCCGCGGCCTCGGCAAGCCCCAGGCCCGCCGTGAACGCGACACCCGCCGCACCGCACCCCGCGCCCTGGACGCCCGGCGCACCCGCCGCTACGTCCGCCACGTCCAGCTCACCGCACCTGCGCGCGACAAGGCCGTCGCCCTGCTGCCCTACTACGCCGGCCTGCGCATCTCCGAGGTCGTCGGCCTCGACCTGGCCGACGTCCGCCTCTCAGCCCGCAAGGGCGAACTGCGCATCCGCGGCAAGGGCCGCGACGGCGGCAAGATCCGCCTGCTGCCCGTCCACCCCGACCTGCGCCAGGCCCTGACCGACTGGCTGCAGGCCCGCGCCGACTGGAAAGGGGCCGACACCCACGCCGCGCTGTTCCTCAACCACCGCGGCGGCCGCCTGAGCGACCGCGCCGCCCGCGCCATCATCACCGGCCTCGGCGACGCCGTCGGCCTGGGTGACGACCCCACCGAACCCTTCAGCCCGCACGTCCTGCGCCACACCTTCGCCACCCAGCTCATCCGCGACGGCAAAGACCCCATCCTGGTCGCCGAACTCCTCGGCCACGGCTCGCTGGACACCACCCGCCGCTACGCCCTGCCCACCGAAGCCGACAAGGCAGCCGCCCTGGACGCCCTGATCACCGACCATTAGCCGGACCAGTGGCAAGATCATCCTGCTTGTCCTGCCCGCTGACGGCTGTCTACCCTGAAAGGGGCGTCCACGGTGTTGACTCCATCCGGCTGCGATCACGTGGCTACGGTCTGTGGGCTGGGGCTGCTGGGGCATCTCCTTCGGCGGCGGAAGGCGGGCACGCGATGAAGGCTCCGCTGAAGCCGCTGGTGCTGCCGGACGTGCCGCCGATGCCGGTGCAGGTGTACAACCCGGCCCGGCTGGCGGCACTGGCCGCCACCGCGCTGATGGACACCGAACCGGATCCGGACCTGGACAACCTGTGCGAGCTGGCGGCCTCAGCGGCCGGGACCCAGCAGGCACTGGTGGTGCTGTTCGACGCCCGTCACGCGTTCTGCAAGGCCGCGGCCGGCCGGGGTCCCCTGACGCTCAGTCAGCGCAGTATCCCCCTGCACACCGACGCCTGCCCGCTGCTGGCCGGCACCTCCGGTCCGCTGGTCGCCGCCGACACCACCCGCGACGCCCGCCTGGCCCACCTCCCGGACGTGCGCGATCAGCAGGTGGGCGCCTGGGCGGGCTTCCCCCTGCTGTCGGCCGACGGGCTGGTGCTGGGAGGCCTGTGCGTGCTCGATGAGCGGCCGCATCCATGGACCGACCGCCAGCTCGACACGCTGACCAGGCTGGCCGGCGCGGTCAGCGATCTGATCGAGTTGCGCCGGCAGGTGCACCAGGCCCAGGAACGCATCGACGCGCTGGAAAGCACCGGAGCGGCGGCCGACCGGCTGGCCCGGACGCTGCAAGACAGCCTGCTGCCACCGGTGATCGCCAGGCCGGCCTGGCTGGACGCGGCCGCGCTGTATCTGCCCGCCAGCAACGGCGAGGCGGTGGTCGGCGACTTCTACGACCTGTTCCCCACCCGGCAACCGTGGTGGTGCGCCGCACTGGGCGACGTGTCCGGGAAAGGGCTGGAGGCGGCCAAGGTGACCGCGCTGGCCCGCTACACCGTGCGCACCGAGGCCACGCAGCACGCCTCGCCGGCCACCGTGCTGACCCGGCTGAACGACGCGCTGATCCGCCAGCGCGTCAACGACCGCTTCCTGACCGCGGCGTGCGTGATCCTGCGGCCCGGCCCGGACGGCGGCGTACGCGGGCTGATCAGCCTGGGGGGCCACGCACCGGCCCTGATCCGGCGCGCCGACGCCACCGTGGAGGAAGCGGGCCGGCCCGGCCTGCTGCTCGGCATCTTCGCCGACGCCGGCCTGCACGCGGAGCCGGTGAAGCTGGCGCCGGGCGATGCTCTGCTGCTCTACACCGATGGGGTCACCGAAGCACACAGTCGCGGCGGGCACGCAATCTGGGGGCTGCCCGCGCTCAGCACGCTCCTGGCAGGGTGTGAGGGCCTGAACGCCGAGCAGACGCTGGAACGCATCACCACCGCCCTGAGCGGACACGCCGGGGACTACCACAGCGACGACACCGCCCTGCTGCTGCTGCGCGTACCTCACCACGGCGAACAGAGACCATGACGACCGGCCGCACCGAACCGCCGATGACCGGCCAGGCAACTCCCCGCCCGGGGTGCGCTGCCGAATCCAGTCGTCCTCCCGCCCGCGTGGCGAGACGTCGCGACGCATCAGACAGCAGGTGTGGAGCAGAGGGCCCCCGAAAGGAGGCACCGGTGCCTTCGCCGCCAGCGTCCAACGGCCCACAGCCGCCGTTGCGGCTCAGCGCGCAGGCGGCGCCTCCGGGCCAGGTGGTGGCCGTACACCGGCCGCGACGAGTCGGTGGTGCCGACCACGGCGCTGGCGGAGCACTCCAGGGTCTTGACCAAGCACTCGAGGCGCTCATCGATCACGCCGATGAGATGGACCGGCTGCGCTCAGCGATGCTGGGCCACTCCGACGCGCTCGGCCGCGCCCGTTCCCGGCGGTAGCGGCCAAGCGGTGGCCTAGGGGGTCAAGCCCAGCTCGCGCAGCTGCGCGGGCCGCAACGGGCGCCATCCGCTGGTGTCGAGCTTGGCCAGCTCCGCCTCCACGTCGACGTTGATGACGCCGAAGAAGTTGATGTTGTCGCTGTGGCCGGGCGAGATGTGCGACAGGATCTCGTCCGGCACGTCCCGGCCCTGGGAGCGCAGCTCCAGCACCGCTCTGGAATAATATTCCGTCGTCCAGGCGACCACCGAGTTGGTCAGCAGAGTCAGGCACCACGCCTGCTCGGTCTGCTGCTCCAGGTGCGGCCGGGTGATGGTGCCCTGCTGGGCGTAGTGCAGGTCACGGCGCAGCGCGTGCAGGCTCTCTCCCTTGTTCAGCTGCCGCGAGATCTTCCGCCTGAACGCCGGGTCCGACAGGTATTTCGCCAGGTGCACGGTCCTGCGCAGCATGCCCCACTCCTTCAGCGCGGCGGCCAGGGTGTTCTGGCGCGAGGCGGCCGACCACTTGCCGACGATCAGCGAGGCGGTGGCCTGGCCGTACTTCAGCGACCCGGCCATCCGCAGCAGGTCCGGCCAGCAGCCGGCCACCAAGTCTTCGTTCCAGCGCGTGCCGAGCAGCGGTCCGGCGTGCGGGTAGCGCTTGGCGATCTCGGTCGGGGTGTCGTCCCGCACCAGGGTGACCCGGGTCAGGTCCCGCATCCTCGGGGTGAGGGCCTTGCCGACCAGGTCGAACAGCGCAAAGTTGATCAACGTGGCGCCGTGCGTATCCGTTGCGTGCTCAGTGATCGGAAGATCGGTGGCGTTGCCGAGGAAATCGTCCAGGATATAGTGCGCCTCCCGCGCCGTCGGCACGATGATCTTCGTGCCGTACGTGGACCACTGATCGGAGACATGGGTGTAGGTGGACAGCACCTGCCCGCCGTGAATCACCATGGTGCGGGCGGTGGTGCTTTTGCCGCGGACGGGGAAACGCTGGCCATCCGAGCTGGACATGGTGCCGCCGCCGAACACCTTGGCCAGTTCCAGGCCGTAGTGGTGGTTGACGATGACGGTGTTGGCCTCGCGCAGCGTCTCCTCCCGCACGTACCACTCCATGGTCCAGGCCAGCACGTCGTAGGACACCCCGCACGCCTCCGACATCCGCGCCAGGCCCAGATTCGTGGACATCGCGATGAGCACCGCCAAGATGTTGCGCTTGGTCTCCACGGACGTGCTGAGCTTGCGGCCGCCGGCGTGGGTGAAGCAGTCCGGGAAATGCGTGCGCGCGTCCAGCTCGATCAGCAGCGAGGCGATGGGCGCGAACGGCAGCATCGCGGCCAGCTCGTCTTTCAGCGCCTTGGCCTCGGCCGGTACGTCCTCGGCCGACAGCGGCGGCACCACCAGGTGCTCATCCTCATCCAGCCGGACCATGCCGGTGTCGCCAGGCGCGGCGCCGGCCAGGGTCGTCTCCAACTCTTCCAGGGCGGCATGCAGCTCCTCCTTGCCCTGCTCCAGCGCGTCCGCCGCGTGCGGCGGCTTGCCGACCAGCCGGCAGTACTCGCCGCGCCGCGGTGCCCATTGCTCGGACGTGTACAGGTAGGTGGCCGGGTCGGCGTAGCGGCGCGAGCCCGGCACGAAGACGTCCCCCGAGCGCAGCCCGTCCCGCAGGCACAAGATCACGCACAGTTCCCAGAAGTGCCGGTAGGCGGTGTCCTCGCCGGACTTGCGGGCCTTGGTCAGATAGTCGGCGTACTTCGCGGGCACGAACGACGTCGGCGCCCCGGTCGGGACCTTCCGGCCGCCGAGCCGGTTCATCTCCTTCAAGATGGCCACCGCCTCCATCAGCTCGCCGGTGCCCAGCCCGCCCTGGAAATCGATCGCGGCCAGCACGTTCGGGGTGAACTGGCGCAGATAGGTGTAGGAGGACTCCAGCTCCGACAACCGACCGTGATCCCGGGGCAGCGGCTTCCACGCATCAGAGGTGATCTCCCGCAGCCGCTGCATGCCGATCCGCTCACGCAGCATCCCGCCCACCTCATCGTCCGGGATCGCCGGATCGGCCAGCACCGGCAGGATCACGTCCATCACCAACTGCCGCGCCTCGCCCTTCTTAGCCCGCTCGACCAGCGCCTCATCCGTCTTGGACTTGGCCCGCGACTCCCGTGCGCTGACGGCCTGGTCGAACAGGGCCACCACCTCATCGAGCTGGTCGACCGCGGCCTGGGCGACGAACGCCAGCAGGATCGGGAACTTGCGCTCCTTGCGCCGCTCCAGCCCTTGGTTGGTCGAACGGCGGGCGACCTGCGCCAGGAACCGGCGCCGCTCGTTCGGCAGCACCGACACATCCATCTGGTGCGCGTCGATCGCGCGCAGCCAGGTCAGCTTGTCGATCGCGGTCTTCACCGACGTCGCCGAGGCGTCCCGGGCCGGGCTGACCAGCCACTCCAGCCGGGTCGTCCCCAGGCCCGCATCCACGGCCAGCATCCGCTCCAGGTCGGCGCGGACCTCAGCGGTCAGCAGGTGCCCCACCAGCTGAGAGGTCAGATCGGCGGCCGCCTTGCGCGCGGTGCCGACCATCTTCGCCAAGACGAGCACGCCGTGCCGGATCACCTTGGCCGCCATCAAATACTCGCGCGCCAGGTTGAACAGCAACGTCGGCGAGTCGTGCTCCATCGCCCGGTCCAGCAAGAACTGCTCCAGTTCCTTCATCTCCTGGCTGCCCGCCGGGGCGGTCTGCCACTCCAGATACCTGGCGACCTGGCCCAGATGGTCCGAGCGGGTCTGCTCGCGCTTGCCGTACAACCGCAGCGCCGCCGGAGTCACCCCGAGCCGCTCGGCCACCCGCGCCACCGCCGCGGCCGGCGCCGCGCTCACATCGTCGGGCACGAACCCGAGCCAGGGCAGGCTGCACAGCTGGACCAGCATGCCCAGCCGATCAACTGGGCCCCGCCCGCCGGGACTCACGAACGCCACGTCAGCCGACGTCGGCGTGAAATACCGGATCAACTCATCCGCGCTGATCTCCGGGAACGAGCGCAGCTGCTCCAACTGCTCCTCGGAGAACATCTTCTCTGACAATGCACCACTCCACGTGCCGTACCGGACAAAACCGGAACGACCGTAGCGGCAATGATCACCAACCCGTCAAACGCAGACGTTTGTGCAGGTCAGACGTTACTTTGTTGGAAATTTCTTCATTGCTACCGAGACCCCTTCCACGTCCGGCGCGGGCTGGGCAAGGCCGACATCGCCCGCGAGGACATCCCCAAGACCGCGCCCAAGGCGATGAACGCTCCCGCGCAGCTCCGCTGGCTGCGCGCCGTCGAGAGCTGGCCGCACCCCCGCGACCGCGCCCTGGCCCTGCTGCCCTTCTACGCCGGGCTGCGCGTCGGCGACGCCGTCGCCCTGGACGTGCCCGACGTGCGCATCTCCGCCCGCAAGGGCCTGCTGATCGTCTACGGCAAGGGCGGCAAGATCCGCGAGGTACCCATCCACCCCCAGCTACGCCAACCCCTGCTCTACTGGCTGGACGAGCGCCGCACCTGGCCGGGCGCCGCCGCTCTGCTGGTGCACCACTGGTGGACGGCGACCTGGGGACGACCGGTACGCGGATCCGCGGGAGCCTCCGCGAGCCGGGCACGCATCCAGGCGGCACACGGTAAAGGTCACCGACGGGCAGCCAACGTCCGCTTCGCGACCCGGCGCGGGACACCACGGTGAGTCACGTCCACATATCGGAACGGCCGGACAAGGCCCGTTCAGTAGTCACCTGGCGGCGGGCGGCGCCCGGACGGCTCCGCCCGCTCCTCGACGACTGAGCAGAAAGCGGCCCCGGAACGGGCTTCCGCATGGTCATCCGCATGGCGGAGGGTGCTTCCGTCCAGAAGCAGAAGATCTCTACCGGGAGCCACCGCCCATGAAGACGCCCTCCAACCGGCGGCGAGCGGCCATCCTCACCCGGATGTTCGCCGGCCTGCTCACCGTATCCGCCTTACTCATCCCCCAGGGCGCGGCCCTCGCCGAACCCGGGAACGCCAAGATCTCCGCCGAGGTGCGCGCGGACCTGGAGGACGGCCAGGCCGCCTTCCTGGTCCGGCTGAAGGACGAGGCAGACCTGTCCGCCGCCCGCGCCGCCACCACGAAGGCCGCCAAGGGCAAGGCGGTCTTCGACGCCAGACCGCGTACGCGAAGAAGTCCCAGGCCGGGCTGCGCGGGCTGCTGGCCGAGCGGCAGGCGAAGCACACCGCGTTCTGGATCGTCAACGCCGTGCACGTGACCGGTGACGCGAAGCTCGCCGCCGAGATCGCGGCACTGCCCGAGGTCACCTCCATCGAGCCGGACACCGCCGCCGAGCCGCCAAAGCCCCTGCCCGGCAGAACCCACCCCAGGGTCAAGACGAAGGCCGCCGCCGCCGAGTGGAACATAGACCGCATCAACGCCCCTCGCGTGTGGAACGAACTCGGCAGTCGCGGCGAGGGCATCGTCATCGGCGTCATCGACACCGGAGCCGACTTCGAGCACCCCGACCTGGCCGGGCAGTACCGCGGCAGGCGAGCCGACGGGCGCGTCGAGCACGACTACAACTGGTTCGGCCGGTTGGCGGAATGCCCGAGCGCCCCTTGCGACTCCGGCGTCCACGGCACCCACGTGACGGGGACCATCGTCGGAGGGAACGGCATCGGGTCGCTCCCGGGGCCAGGTGGATCGCCGCCACGAGTACCGGTGGTGAGGCAGGACGGATCGCGGCCGGCCAGTGGATGGCCGCTCCCACCGATCTGAACGGCGAGAACCCCCGGCCGGACCTCGCTCCGGACATCATCAACAACTCCTGGGGCTACAACAGGACCGACGACTGGTACAAAGCGGTCCTCGACACGTGGCTGGCCGCGGGCATCTTTCCTGTGTACTCGAACATGAACCAAGGGCCAGGGTGCAATACCACCCAGACTCCTGCGTGGTACAGCGACAGCTACAGCGTGGGCTCGTTCGACGTGAACAACACGATCGCCCCGAACTCCAGCCGCGGACCGGGCCAGAACGGCGAGATCAAGCCGAACATCGCCGCGCCAGGCGTGAACGTGCGCTCCGCGATGCCCGGCGGGGGGTACCGCAGCGACAGCGGCACATCGATGGCCGCGCCGCACGTGGCCGGCACCGTGGCGCTGATCTGGTCGGCCGCGCCCGCCCTGCGCCGAGACATCGCCGCCACCCGCGCGCTGCTGGACGGCAGCGCCATCGACACCCCTGACGACCAGTGCGGCGGAACGCCACAAGACAACAACGTCTACGGCGAAGGCCGCCTGGACGCCTACGCCGCCGTCAAGGCCGCACCCGCCCAGCCGCTCGGCACCCTGAACGGCACGGTGACCGCGAACGGCGAACCCGTGCCTGAGGCCGATGTGACGATCACCGGAGCGCACGTCCGTATGGTCGCCACCGGCTCCGACGGCGTCTACTCCGTGCCGCGCCTGGCCCCGGGCGCCTACCGGATCAGCGTGGCCAGGTACGGCCACGAGACCTCCACGCCCGTGAGCATGAACGTCGTCGCCGGCCGAACGACCACCGCCGACATCGCGCTGACCCGGCTTCCGCACGGCGTGGTCTCCGGAACGGTCACCAAGGACGGCGCGCCCGCGGACGGCGTCACGGTCACGGCGTCGGGCACGCCGCTCAGGACCGTCACCGACGCCGCCGGGCGCTACCGCCTGGCGCTCCCGCACGGCTCCCATCGCCTGGAAACCACCGCACCCTCGCGCTGCGTCGGGACCACCGAGGAACAGATCACCGTGGCCGGGGACATGACCACGAACCTCACCCTGCGCCCGAAGACCGATGAATTTGGCTATGTCTGCGCAGAGGGCACGGGATCGTACGTGGCGGGCACCGAACGGCTGGCGCTGACCGGCGCCAACAACGCGGAGCAGATCACGCTCCCGTTCCCGGTGCCGCTGTACGGCACGCCCCTGACCGAGATGTGGGTCAGCACCTCCGGCTACGCCGGCCGCTCTGTCGACACCCTTCCCGGGTCGGATCGAGCTGGGCGAGCTGGACCGGCGACTGACCGAGATCTATGAGGCCAAGACCCATGGTGCGCTCGCGTACGCGGGGCGCGGCCTTCCCGAGCCCACTCGCGCGGACCTGCTGGTGGTGCGGGACGAGCCCAGCTCCCGTTTCGCGATGAGCGTGTTCGGCTGGTTCAATCGCAAGGGCCGCTGGGTCGCCCCGCGCGTGTTCACCTCGTTGTCCATGTTCGGCGGTGGTGAGATCGACCTGCGCGATGCCCGATTCGCGAGTCAGGAGATCCGGATACGCGCCTTCGCCCTATGGGGTTACACGGAAGTCATCGTGCCCGACGACGTGGAGGTTGAGGTCAAGGGCTTCGGCGTCTTCGGCGCATTCGGCAGGGACGCGGTCCGCAGCGAACGGGGAGCGCCACGGATTGTCATCAGCGGTCTCGCCTTGTTCGGCGGTGTCGGCACGAGGGCCAAGGCGGCTCCGAAGGAGCCCTTCGGCCGTAACTGAGAGCGTCTCCCGAGTCCCCAAGCCCATCCTGCGAAGGAGCGCCAGCAAGGGGACTGTCATCCCAGCGGCAGTCGTTGAGCTCTCGCCCAACCCGGCGGGGAGGTCTGGCGGGTAGATCCTGATCATCCGTTGGATGGCAAAGCTGGAGCAGGCGCGACTGTTCTGGCTGTCCACCGTCCGCCCCGACGGCCGACCCCACGTGACACCGTTGCTGGCCGTCTGGACCTGCGGCGCCCTGCACTTCGCCACCGCCGACGCCTACGAGAGCAAGTACGGCGACCTTCTGACGAGCCCCGAGGGCACCTGGCATGGCCTTGGTGACACCATCCGCTCCGGCAAGATTCTGCTGTACCGCATCGATCCGGAGGTCGGATTCGTCTTCGGCAAGGCTGGCCGGTTCGCCGGGAACGTGCCCTCCTGCGGCTGCGGTCCTTCTACCGTGTTGGGCGATGATCCGGCTCAGTCCCCGGGCGTTGACCCGGCCCCGATGTCGTCCAGCTCGGTCAGGTCCTCGCGAGAGAGGGAGAGTCCTGCGCCGGCGATGTTCTCGCGCAGGTGTGCCGTCGATGACGTGCCGGGGATGAGCAGGATGTTCGGTGATCGCCGCAGCAGCCAGGCCAGTGCGACGGACATCCGCGTCGCCCCCGATCGGCGGCGCGATGGCCTGCGCCTCGGTGACCTGCTCCTCGGTGGCGTTGCTGACCCCGAGGTGGCGGATCAGGCCCTGCCACTGGAGCTCGACCAGCGTCTCGAACGCCTCGGCGAGCGGGCCGGGCTGGGGACCTTCGGCGTTGCCGAGCCGGAGGTCGACCAGGTCGAGTACGTCGAGCCGGAGGGACTTGAGGTTGTCGTGGACCTGGCGGCGCAGATCTTCCGGCCGGCGCGCGGGAGGCCAGCCACCCTGTTCGTCGCGGGTCGCGCCCACCTTGGTCACGATGTGCAGCGACTCGGGATAGGGGTGCAGTGCCTGGCGGATCAACTCGTCGGTGACGCGCGGCCCGTAGGCGTCGCTGGTGTCGATGTGGGTGATGCCGAGGTCGACGGCTTCACGCAGAACGGCCAGGGCACCCTCGCGATCGACGGGCGGTCCCATGACCCACGGGCACACGGTGAGAGGTGCGATAAGCGGTCGCTGGAACGCGATGGTCCGCTCACCCGTACCGTGACGAGGACTCACGGCCAACCGTCCGACGCCCATTCGATCCGCATAGCGGCGGCGGAGGGCGTGGTCTGCCAGTGGTCGATCGCGGGCTTGAGGTACTCCCCCAGTTCGGGGAGCTGCGCACCGTGGGCTCGGTGACGGTCAGGGCGAGCCCGCGCCCGGCCGCGACGGCCGCCTCAACGGCGGCGGCGGCGGCGCGGGCGGCGCGCTGTCGTGGTTTCAGGGAGGTGGTCATGGATCCCTTGTCTCAGTGGATTGATGGATGCCGGGCGATTCAGCGCCGGACCGGGTCAGCGCCTGCGGCCGGCGTGCAGTTCCAGCCGCTCGGCTTCGAAGCGCGCGCGAAAGTCGCGATCGTGCGAGACCGCGACCACCGCCCCCGGATAGGCCGCGAGCGCCGTCTGAAGGTCCTCGACCAGGTCGAGTGCGATGTGGTTGGTCGGCTCGTCGAGGACGAGGAGGTCCGCGGGCCGGGTCACCAGGGTCGCGATCTGCAACCGTCGCTGCTGTCCCACGGACAGGGCGGCGACCGGGACGTGCAGGTCCTGTTCACGGAACAGGCCCAGGGACAGGAGCTGTTCGGCGTACTCGTCGGGCGGCCCCGGCCGTCCGGCGGCGAACGCGGCGAGCAGCGGCAGCCGCGTGGCTTGCGCGGGAAGTTCCTGGGCGAGGTAACCGATCCGGGCAGGACGGCGCGCCGTGCCAGCGTCCGGCCGCAGGTCGCCCGCCAGAACGCGAAGCAACGTCGACTTGCCCGCGCCGTTCTCGCCCGTGACCAGCAGCCGCCCTCCGGGTTGGATCGCCAGGAGCCCGTCCAGGCGCAGCCGTTCCCCGACCCGTACGTCGTCGAGTTCGGCGAGTGTGCCCTGGGCCGGGCCGCCGGCCGCCGGCTGCAGCGCCGTCGTGAACCGGAGCGGTTCCGGCGGCTTTGCCACCGGCTCGCGCCGCAGCCGGTCCAGGCGCTCCCGCACCGAGCGCACCTGCCCGCCGAGCTTGGCCTCGCTGGAGCGGCGGTGCTTGCCGAAGCCCTGCTTCGGGTCGCGCCCGGTGGTGGCCAGCCGCCTGCTCGCGGCCTCCAGCAGTTCCTCCGTGTTGGCCACCTCCTCGACCCAGTCCGCGTACCGCTGCTCCGCCGCGCGCCGGGCGGCGGCCTTCGCGGCACGGTAGCCGGCCCACCCGTCGCCGTACCGGCGCACGGTGCATTCGTCCCGGTCGACTTCGAGGATCGTGGTGGCGATGCGCTCCAGGAAACCGCGGTCGTGGGTGACGGCGATGAGGGTGCCGCGGTGTGCGCGAAGGTGTTCCTCCAGCCAGCGCACGGCGGACGCGTCGAGGTGGTTCGTCGGCTCGTCCAGGAGCAGCAGTTCGGGGGCGGCGGCGAGGACACAGGCGAGCGCGAGGCGCGACTGCTCGCCGCCGGACAGTGAGCCGAGCAGGCGCTCCCGGGTGATCCGGGCCAGCCCGAGCCCGTGCATGGCGGCGTCCACACGGGCGTCCGCCTCGTATCCGCCGCGTTCCTCGTAGGCGATCAACAGTTCGCCGTACGCGGCGAGCTCCTCGTCCGACGCGTCGGCGAGGGACTCCTCCGCCGCACGGAGCTCTCGCTCCATTTCGCGCAGATCTGTCAGAGCGAGGTCGACGGCGTCCTGCACGGTGCGGTCCGCGTCGAGGTCGAGGGTCTGGGCGAGGTGGCCGGTTCCGCCGGGAAACCGGACGG
Source organism: Spongiactinospora sp. TRM90649 (assembly GCF_029382225.1). Classification (GTDB taxonomy): domain Bacteria; phylum Actinomycetota; class Actinomycetes; order Streptosporangiales; family Streptosporangiaceae; genus Spongiactinospora. The sequence goes on along the minus strand of NZ_JARLTC010000033.1, from coordinate 65,479 downwards.
TGACCTCCCCGGCGTCCGGCGTCTCGGCCGTGGCGAGCAGCCGCAGCAAGGTGGACTTGCCGGAGCCGTTCTCACCGATGACGGCGGCCTTCTCTCCCGGCCGGACGGTGAAGGAGACCTGGTCGAGGATGGTCCGGGTGCCGTACGACTTGGTGACGGACCTGACGGACAACTGCGCCACAGCGGGGACGGCGGTGGGCAGGGTGGTATGAGCGCGGTCGCGCATAGGGCTTTCCCCGGGCATACGAAGGGTCTACGGGCAGCAGAAACGGCGGCAGGGCCATGCCCGGACTCAGACGAAGAGGAAAGCCATGGCCCCACCATAACAAGACGAAGCGTCTGGCGGCACCTCGATAGAAAATTGAACGATTGTCCTAGTTGTACTATCGTTCAAACAATCTATCGAGGGGGCGTCATGCCAGAAACCGCGACCCGGCTTGCGGGAACGCGTGAGTGGGCGGGCCTGGGCCTGCTGGGACTGCCGACGGTGCTGCTCGGTCTGGATGTCACCGTGCTGTACCTGGTCCTGCCGACGATGGCCGAGGCGCTGGATCCGTCGGCGACGCAGACGCTTTGGATCATGGACGCCTACGGGTTCCTCGTCGCCGGGTTCCTCATCACCATGGGGACCCTGGGCGACCGGATCGGACGGCGTCGCCTGCTGGTAGTGGGAATGGCCGCCTTCGCCGCGGTCTCCGTGTTCGCGGCCTTCGCCCCGAGCGCCGAACTGCTGATCCTCGCCCGAGCGCTGCTGGGGGTCGCCGGGGCCACGCTGATGCCCTCGACGCTGTCGCTGATCTCGAACATGTTCGCCGACGTGCGTCAGCGCGCGGTCGCGATCGGGGTCTGGGCGACGATGTTCGCCCTGGGCATGGCCCTCGGCCCCGTGGTCGGCGGCGCCGTGGTCGACACGTTCTGGTGGGGAGCGGCGTTCCTGCTCGCCGTCCCCATAGCGGTCGTCGTGCTGGCCGGGGCGCGGACGCTGCTGCCCGAGTACGCCGACCCGCAGGCAGGCCGCCTCGACCTGGCCAGTGTCGCCCTGTCGCTGGCCGCGATCCTGCCGGTGATCTATGCGATCAAGCACGCGGCGGCGTACGGCCTCGACCTCGGCACGCTGATCCTCGCCGCACTCGGCACGGTGGCCGGCGTGATCTTCGTGCGTCGCCAGCGCGGCCTCGCCTCGCCGCTCCTGGACGTCAGGCTGTTCACGAGCCGGACGTTCTCCGTGGCACTGGCCGTGCTGCTGATCGGACTGGTCGGGGTCGGCGGAACCATGTACCTGGTCACCCAGTACCTCCAGCTCGTCGAAGGCATGACGCCGTTCGAGGCGGGCCTGTGGATGGGGCCGTCCGCGCTGGCGATGCTCGCCGCGGCGATCGGCGCACCGCTCATCGCCAGGCGGGTGCGTCCCGGGGTGGTCATGGCGGTCACGCTCGGCCTCTCGGTGATCGGATACGCGCTGCTGGCCACCGCGGGCACGCGGGACGCGGTGATGGTGGTGGCCGGGTTCACGCTCGTCTACCTCGGGCTCGGCGCGCTGGCCGCGCTCGGCACCGACATGGTCGTCGGCGCCGTACCGGCCGCGAAGTCCGGGTCGGCCGCCGCGATGTCCGAGACCGTCCAGGAACTGGGCATCGCCGTCGGCGTGGCCGTCCTCGGCAGCCTCACCACCGCCCTGTACGCCGCCCGCATGTCCGCTCCCGATGACGTCTCGCCCGAGGTCGAAGGGCGTCTCACGGGCAGCCTTTCCGGGGCGTTGTCACTCGCCGATCAGGTGCCCGCCCAGGTTGTGAGGGAAGCGCGGCTGATGTTCACCAGCGGGGTGAACACCGCCTCCGCCGTGGCCGGTGCCGCGATCGTCGTGGCGGCCGTGCTCTGCCTGACGGCGCTGCGGCACGTGCGTCCGCTCGGGGACACCCGGCACGACGAAGCCGAACCGGGGTGACGCGCTCGACTACCCTGGAACACACAGGAGGGGAGCATGAACGACGGGGACGAGCACATCGATGGGCGCAAGGCCCGGGGTAACCGGCGCCGCGCCGAGATCATCGACGCCACCCTCGCCATCGTCATGCGTGACGGCGCCGCGGGCGTCACCCACCGCACCGTCGCCAACCAGGCCGGCATCACCACCAGCCTGAGCACCTACTACTTCGCCACCCTCGACGACCTGCTCGTCGCGGCCCTGTCCAGCGTCGCCGACACCTACACCGCGCGAATCCGCCAGATCGCCGAAGGCCCCGGCGACAGGCTTCGCGGTCTGGCCGAGCTGATCGCCGAATCCGCGGGTCCCGGCCGTGCACGTGCGCTGGCCGAGCGGGAGCTGTCCACGCTGGCGGCTCGCCGTCCGGCCCTGGCGCCCGTCGCCCGTCGCTGGCGGGAGAACATCGCCGAGCTCGCGGCCACCCTCACCGACGACCCCGAGGCCGTGGCCGCACTCGTCGTCGCCTCCGACGGCCTGTGCACCGCCATCCTCATCGACAACGCCCCCGCCGATCCCGACTACGTCCATCGGATCCTGGGCCGCGCCATCCACGAGTCCCGCGGCGCGGCCGTCTCTTGACCGCATAGGAACCGCACTCAGGGCATGTGTGCCCAGAAGTCGAGGCGGTGCTCCGCCACGTAGTCCGTGCCACCGATCCGATCGGGCGCCAGGGACTGGACGTGACCGGAGTCGACGCCGGGCCAGACCGGCAGGCCGGTGGCACACACCGCCTGAGTCTGCAGTCCCTGCCGGACGCGATACTCGACGGCCCGCTCCTCATCGAGCGGCAACAGTTCGGCCAGGCTGTCGAGCAGCACCTCCGCCATCGGTAGGCCGGCGTCCTCGCCGTCGCGGACGCGTGCCCGCACCCGCTCGCTCATCCGGCTCACGCCGTCTTCGTAGGCGAAGCGGAGCAGCGCGTCCTTGCCGGTGAAGTAGTACTGGATGAGCCCGACCGAGACGCCGGCCTCGGCCGCCACCCGCGAGAACGAGACGCCTGCGAAGCCCTCCGCGGCCAGCAGGCGTTGGAAGGCTCGCGCGATCTGGGCGCGACGCTGATCATGATCGGCGATCCGTGGCACCCCGTTATCGTACGGTCGTATTGCCATCGCACTCGTGCCCCTCCCGGCAGCCGGGCATCTCGGTTATGGGAATGGCCCTTGCGGCGAGGCCGAGGCTGCCAGCATGAGAGCCATGACCAGGCGTGGGCTCTTGGGAATGATCGCCACGGCGGCTCTCGTGGCGGCGTCCGTCGTCCTGGGGGTGCTGGGCACCGCGTGGGACGAACCGCTGGACGCCGTGGTCTTCGTCATCACGTTCGTGGCGGCTGTGGTCTCGGCGCTGTATACCGTCCTCTCCTATCGCGTGGCCAAGGCCGGCTCACCGTTGACGCTGGCCCAGGTGGCCGATGCTCTGGCCGAGACCGTGCGCACCCAGTGGCGGTTGGAGGCCGAGCACTGGTCGGTGGGCGTGCCGCTGTATCCCCCTTACACCCCGGTGCCCGAGCTGAGCGGCTCGTGGAGCGGCCTGGTGAAAGCGGCAGCGCCGAATGTCCCCTCCCACCGCTGGGGTAAGGGTTTCGCGGATCTGGCCGGTGACGCCGGCCAGATAGAGCGCACGTTCAACCGCGTCCCCACGGGCAAGCTGGTGATCCTGGGCAGAGGCGGGTCGGGCAAGACCGTGTTGGCCACCCAGCTTGTGCAGAGCCTGCTGGCCGGCAGAAAGCCGGGCGGCTCGTTGCCGGTGCTGTTATCGATGGCCTCGTGGGATCCCGAGGCCCTTGGCTGCGTCGACTGGGTCGTCAGCCGTCTCGAACTCACTTATACGGGCCTGCGCGTCCCCGTCGCGGACGGCGGGCCGACCAGGGCCAGGGCGCTGGTCGAAGCAGGCCTTCTGATGTTCGTGCTGGACGGCCTCGACGAGATCCCGGCAGCGGCCAGAGGCGTGGCGGCCGACCGGGTGAACCGGCTCGGGCCCGGCCAGCCGTACGTGCTGACCTGCAGGAGCGCCGACTATCGGGCGATGACCTCGACCGAGGAGGGCTCCATGCGCCTGCACGGCTGCGCGGTCGTGGAGATGGCCGACCTGGACCCGGCCGTGGCGGCCGACTACCTCATTCAGACCACAGGTGATCCGGCACGCTGGGACGACGTAACCGACACACTGCTGTCCGAGCGGCACGCCCCGGTCACCGAGGCACTGCGTACACCGATCATGGTGTCCCTGGCCCGCGAGCACTACAACCCGCCCAGGACCACCAGCCGCGACGCCCCTCCGCCCGACCCGGCCGGTCTGCTCGGCTTCGCCAGTCCCGTCGAGATCGAACATCACCTGCTGGACAGCTACCTCACCGCCGCCTACCGCAGCCACGGACGCGCTTCGGGAGTACGGCGCGGCCACCGCTGGGATCCGGACAGCGCCGAGCGCACACTGCGCTGGCTGGCCGGCCACCTGGCCGGTCAGCAGAGCAACGACCTGGCCTGGTGGCGGCTTTGGCGCATCGTGCCCGGCCGCGCCGTCGCCGACGAACTCATCACCGCCGCCGCGATCACCGCAGCGGTCACACCGATCACCGGCAGCCTCGGGTACGGCCTGGCCTGCGCCGCGGTCGGAGTCGCGACGGGCGTGCTGCTGCCCGGCCTCCGGGCACCGCTGGCCGGAGGTGAACCGCGTCGCCTCGGACTTCAACGTCCCACGCTCGCACAGTGCATGAGCACGATCGTCTTCGCGGTGCCCGTGGCCCTGTTGTTCTGGGTGTTCGCCGACCCGCCGACCGCGCTGATCCTGGGCGTGTGCGTGGCCTTGGGCGGGCCGGTCACCAACACGCTCAGCCTCAACGGCGGCGCGGCGATCGACGTGGTCACGCCGGGCAGGGCATTGCGCGACGACCGGAGGGCCGCCCTCGTCCACGCCGTGGAGGCAGGCGGGTTGAGCGCGGTGGTGGGCTGGGCCATCATGCGCTCGTATCCCCAACTCGGCCCTGCGGCGGGAGCGGTCACCATGGCTCTGGCCGTCGGGCTCACCGGTTGGTTCGCCAGCGCGGCGGGCCGCTTCACGCAGACCAGGCTGTGGCTGCGCGCTCACGGGCTGCCGCTGCGGCTGATGAGATTCCTCGACGACGCCCACGACCGTGGGGTATTGCGTCGATTCGGCCCCTTCTACCAGTTCAGGCACACGCTGCTGCGTGATCGGTTGGCGGATCTGCCCGGCGAGAACGCTGTTCCACTGCCGTGATGGCTGTGCCGGATCAGGGGGTGATGGCGTACTCGGTGAAGTGGCCGCAGGTGGCGAAGCCGAGGCGGCGGTAGACGGGTTCGCCGTCGGCGGACGCCTGCAGTACTGCGGTCTCGTAGCCCGCTTCGCGGGCGGTGCGCAGGGCGGCCAGGGTGACGGCGCCGCCATCGCCGCGGCCGCGGGCCGCGGCGAGAGTGGCGATGTTGTAGATCCCAGCGACGCCCGCGAACAGGAAGACCTCGGCCGAGCAGACGGGACGGCCGTCGGCGTGACCGACCAGGTAGCGGGCGGGGCAGCCGGCGGCCAGCGCCCACGGGGCGGTGTCGGCGAAGAACCGGCGCACGGTGGCGGCGGGCGGATCCCAGTTCGTGGCGAGGACCGCGGCGTAGTCGGCTAGCTGGGTGGCGGTGGTCGCCTGCCGGATGTCCAGGCCGTCGGCGTGCGCCTCGGGGCGGGACGCGCGCAGGTCCTTCCACATGCCCGTCTCGGTCCCGGAGGCTTCGAGCCCGGCCGCCTTGAGGTGCGCGGCAAGATCGGCCGGCGTGGAGGCCGGGCCCCCCACCAGGAGAAGGGACGACCGGTGGCGGCGGCACACGTCGCCGACCGCCGGCCGCGCGGCAGCGCTTCCCCGGCCGAGACCCGGGCCGCGCTCCAGGCCTTCGGGCGAGCGGTCGAAACCGGTGAGCTGCAGAGCCTGCTCGACATCCTCGCGCCGGACGTCGTCGCCCTGAGCGACGGCGGCGGAGTCAGGCATGCCCTGCTGCGGCCGGTTGTGCGGGGCGACAACGTGGCTCGGCTGCTGGCCGTCGGCTGGTGGAAGCGCGACGCGGAAAGGTCGGTCGAGCTGGTCCAGATCAATGGCACGCCTGGGCTGCTCGTGCGAATCGACGGGCGGATCGACGGAGCGGTGGCGGTGCGCGTGGAGAACGGCTATGTCACCGGCGCCTACCACCTGCGTAATCCCGAGAACTGTCGCGTGTGGACCGAGACCGCCGTGACCCACTGAGCTCAGCGAGGTCACCGTTCGCGGTGGACTTCTTCGCGTACCCGCCCAGATCGGTCAACGGCGTACCCGATAGCGCAGGTGAAGCACCCGGTTGCCCTGAATCACCACGTCAGGATCCTCCAACAGGTGCTGCGCGTGGACCGACCCGAAGTAGCGCTTGCCGGACCCGAACACGACGGGTACGACGTCCATGCGCACCTCGTCGACCAGGCCCGCGGCGAGCACCTGGCCACCGACGTCGCCGGCGGCGACCTCGACGATGCGCTCACCCGCGAGCTCCTGCGCCTTGGCCACGGCCGTCTCGACGCCGTCGACGAAGTGGAACGGCGCCTCGGGGTCCCAGCCCTCGGGCATCGGCCGGTGCGACACGACGACCACGTGGTCGATGCCGCTCGGCGGCTTGCCGTCCCAGCCGTCGGTCAGGTCGAAGACGTGGCGGCCGGCGATCGTGACTCCGATCTGCTCCCAGTACGCCCGAGTGTAATCGTAGGACGTCTGCGACACCTTCAGCACGCCGCTCTCGTCCAACGGGACGTCACCGCTGGACAACCAGTCGAACAGCGGTCCGGGCTGGTCATTCTCGTCCGCGACGAAGCCGTCCACCGACACCGAGCCGTACATGACCACCTTGCCCACGGGGCTCTCCTCTGCTTTGGGGCACCAAAATTATCGGCCGGCAGCACCGGCCGGCCGCGTGTACGGCGATCGTGCACACTCTCTTGGTGGCACGCGTGAGGGCGACATACAGGTCACGCTCGCCGCTGGGGCGGGCCGCGACGATCTCTTCCGGGCTGACGATGACGATCGCGTCGAACTCCAGGCCGCGGGCCTCGGAAGCCGGCACGAGGCGCGCCCACTGTGCGACACCTGCGGATGCCATCTCCTTGACCCGGTCATCCGCGCAGATCACGGCCAGCAGTTCGCCCGGGTGCGCTGCGGACTGCGCCCGGAGTTCCTTGGCCACCATGGTGGCGAGTGTGTGCGGACACGCGGTGAGGCTGCGGGGAGGCTCGCCATGGCGGATCGACCGGCTCGGTGTCTGACCGGGGGCAATCCGCGTGAGCAGGTCGTGGGTGGTCGCCAGGATCTCCTGGGTCGTGCGGTAACTGACGGTCAAGGTGTGCAGGGCGAACCTGCCTCCAAGATGCGGGCCCAGCGCCTGAGACCAGTCGCCTGCGGTCGTCGCGGGTCCCGCCTGGGCGAAGTCGCCCACCAGCGTCATCGACCTGGCCGGACACCGGCGCATCACCATCCGCCACTGCATTGCGGTCAGCTCCTGGGCCTCGTCGACCACGACGTGCCCGAACGTCCGCTCCGGCGGTCCGTCCACCAGGGCCGCCGCCTCGTCCAACAGCGGTACATCGGCATCGGTCCACGGGGCATCAGAGGAACGCACCAGCCGGGAATGTTCGTCACCGGCGAGCGACGGCAGGTGCCTGGCCATCGTGCGAGTGTCCGCCAGCAGCGCCCCTACGACCACTTCGGGTACCAGCCGCGGCCAGAGGGACTCCACCGCACTGTCGACATGGGCGTCGCCCACAAGGTACGCGCGGACGGCATCGGCGTCGAACACCTCGGCCGGGTCCGCGGCCGGCGCGTCGTCGAAGCCGAGAGACCGCAGATCGGCCTCGACTGCGGCATCGAGATCCATGCCCGTGCTCTCGGAAATCTCGGCGTCGATGTGTTCGAGGGCCTCGACGGTGCCGCGCTCCAGGGCGCCCGCGACCATGCCGATCAGGTGCTCCTTGAACACCTCCCGCGCACGGTTGTGCGCCAGACCGCTCGCCACCGCGGCCTCCCGCGCCGCCGCGACGTCCGCTCTCTTCAGACGGACCCACTCCTGCCCCACACGCACCGCGAACCCACCGCCCGGTGCCTGCAGAGAGCGCACCAGGTCCGCAAGCGCCTCGGCCAGCGCCGAACCCCCCTTGAGGCGCGCGACATCGAACGGCTCCACCGCTGTGGGTACCACGCCGGCCAGCTCCGCGCATGTCGCCAGGAGCACGTCGTTCTCGCCGAGCGAGGGCAGCACCTGGGAGACGTAGTCGAGGAACCGCGTGTTCGGCCCGAGTAGCAGCACACCGCGCGCGGCGGCACCCGGGAACGCGTACAGTACGTACGCCGCCCGGTGCAGCGCGACGACGGTCTTGCCCGTGCCGGGGCCGCCCTGCACCACCATCACGCCCCGATGCGGGGACCGGACGATCCCGTCCTGCTCGGCCTGCAGCGTCGCCACCGCCGCACGCATCCGCCCTGTCCGGTGCGCCTCCAGCGCCTCTGTCAACGGGCCGTCGCCGACGATGTCGCCGGCCGCGGGTGCGGATCCGTCCAGTAGCTCGTCGCTCATCGTACGGACCACACGGTCCTTGACCTGTAGATGACGGCGCCGCCGCAGCCCCATCGGGTGGACGGCCGTCGCTGCGTAGAAGGACCGCGCCGCTTCCGCTCGCCAGTCGACGAGTAGCGGCAGGTCTCGGTCGCCCGTGCGCAGGCCGAGCCGTCCGATGTGCAGGACGGTGCCGTCCGCGCCATCGATCCGGCCGAACGCCAGCCCATCCTCGGCCCCCTCCAGCCGGCGAATCCGACGAGCCAGACGTTCTGCTTCGACATCGCGCGTGTACGCCTCACCCGCGCTGTCGGCCGACGACCTCAACACGTCCGCCAGTTGGGCGCGCGCATCCGCCAATCGCTCATCGAGCAGCCCGTACATGGCGGCCACGTGGGCCTGCTCCACCTCAACCTGTCCTGCGGCACCCTCATCGAACTGCGGCAACAGCAGCCCTCCTCTCGACTCGGCTCTCCACTATGCAGCCAAGTTTCTGCGAAGGTAAGGCTTGACTTACTTGCTTGAGTCAACCGGCCCGGAACGGGTGGATGGCGGAACCGTTTTCGGCCGGAGAAGCAGGTGCGGACGGGGTGGTCGGGGTTAGCGGCCGGCGACCGACCGCAGCGAGGCAACCGCGCCGCGACCCGCCCTGGGCACCGGCTGGACGATCCCCGGCGACGCCGTCGTCACGATGGGCGGCTGCCGTACCGACGGCGCCGGCTCGACCCCGGACACCGGCCACGGGCGGCCGCAGCTCCTGGCCGAACGCCTCGCCGGGCTCGGCACGGCCACCCGCTACGTCTCCAACCAGGGCAACTGGACCCGCACCGGCGACGCCTTCGAGGCCGTACTGGACTTCGACGCCACCTGGCGCGACCCGGCCCGCCCCACCCGGATCAGGGGCGGCCACCACCGGCACGGCAACGACGCGGGCTACCAGGCCCTCGCCGACTCCATAGACCTGTCACTGTTCACCTCGCCGCGTCAGGTGAGCGTCCGCGTGTCGCCGCAGCACCTCCCGCCACCGATCACCGCGCCGCTCCTCGGCCTCCAGGGCGAGCTTGGGCGGACCGCTCCCGGCACACACCCCGTAGATCTGATGCGCCACGTCCTCAGTCAGCAGATGGTCGAAGTGGAACGACCCCTCGAACCCCAGCCAGGCCACCACGCTCGTCTCCGCCGAACAGGCCCGCAGCAGGCAGACCCGCAGGTAGCCGGCCAGCCCGGGCGGCACCTCGTCGAAGGTCAGGTCGTACTCGGCCACCCGCCGCTCCGGCCGCCGGCCCTCCTCGGCCACCAGCTCGAAGACCCTCACCCGCGTCGGCGCGGTGGCGTCGGCGCGGAAGTCGACCGAGGGCGTCTCGTCGCCGGTGTGGGCGGCGAAGACGCTGATCATGCAGCGCACGCCGTCCCACATCAGCGCCTCGACGATGTCACTCACGGTTACTCACGTTCTGCCGTCTCCACTTCCGCGGAACCCACTCCTATAGGCCCCACTTCTGCATGTTCGCGGCCGTCGGCACCAGGGCCGAGATGACCTTGCCCTGTACGGCCCCTCCATTGCGACGAAGACCACGACCATCTTGCCCCGGACCATGCCAGCGAACGCCCGCGTCTTGGTGTCGCCCAGTTTCCAGGAGAACGTCTTGGTGGGGTTGGTCAGGACCGGTGTCAGCAGCTCCTCGGACACCTGCCGCTTGGCGGCGACGCTGCCCTTGTTCGGGATGAGGTCGTCGTCGATCAGGTGGCGCATGGCGTGGCCGCTCCCGCCGCGCATCTGGTCGAAAGCGGTGGCGACGGTGTCGGGGTGAAGCCGATGGGACAGTTGTGGACACGATCCCCGGCTCCGCGCCCTCCACATCGACTGTGAGTTTGACCAGGGTCTCGGCCCCGGCGCTGGTGTGCAGCCCGATGACCTTCCTGGGCTTGGCCGTGCCATCGCCCGGATCGGTGAAACCATCAACGTGGCCAAGACGCTCCGTCCCGCCGCGACCGCCGACGTCACCAAAGTCTCAACTCGATCCGCAGCCGCCGGTCGCGCACGGACGTGCCGCTCGACCGGCTCCGCGACCGGGTCCTATTCGAGACGATCTACGTGTGCGGAGCCCGCGCCGCCGAAGCCTGCGCACCGGACCTCGACGACGTCGACCTCCGTCAGGACGATGAGCACGTCCGCAGGTCCGGCGGGCCCCTGTCCTACGACGCCGCCCACCACCGCTGGGAGGGCTACTGCGAAGCCGCCGGGGGCGAGATCGACATTCACCGGCTGCGGCACGCCCACGCCACCGAACTCATGAACGTCGGCGTCCCCATCGAGGTCGTCCGCCGGTGGCTCGGCCACGCCTCCACACCACCCAGCTGTACATCCTGCTCGCCGACGAGGTCGCCGACTCCGAGATCCGCGCAGCCCGACGACGACGCGACGGGTCTCCCGGCGCGAGCAAGGCGGTCACCTCCGCGATCACCTCTGGTGAGGGGTGGAAGTAGCGGATTCTCGGGCTCCCTGTGGCGGGACTTGGCCGTGAGCGCCGGCAAACTTGCTCATCGGATCGTGTTCGCACGAGGCCTGCGCTGTGTGTGGCGTCAACTGCCGCTGTTGTGATGGGTCACCTATCTGATCCTCACGGAGTCGCAGTCGGCGCCGTTGGGCCCTCCCGGCTCCGGCAGGACGGCAGTGCCATGGTCAGTTGAGGCGTTGAAGCTCGAAGGCTCTGTCTTCGCGCCAGCGGCTGCCGTCACTGACCAACAGGTGGATTTCGCGGATCTGGGCGGCCAGGGGCAGCTTGGTCGTCAGCTCGGTTTCGACGTGGTCGAGGAGCTGCGGTTCTTGCTGGTCGGCGACGGTGAGATGAGGGATGATCTCGGCGAACCGGCCGCCGTAAGGTTGGGTCTCGGGCCATTGTCCGGCGACCGCTTCGGTCAGCTCTTGGAACGGCCGGCTGGGGGATGGCGCGAGATAGAGCACGCCGGGAAACCGGCCGCATCCTGAAAACCGGACGTTGAACGCCGGGTAGGTGGCGATGAGTGTGCTGAGCCGGCTCAGCACGACCTCATCGAGGCGGTCGTGATCGAGGAACGGATAGAGGATCGTCACATGTGCCGGAACGCCGTCAGCCGCGCCAGGATCCAACCGAGAGCGCCACTGGCCGACCAGTGGTTCTGCTTCGGGGATTTTGGCCACCAGTGCGGTTTCGCCGACTCGATACCTGCTTGGCTCTGTGGGTGGCATGGCTCAGGTTCCCAGGTCGTCGATGGTCCCGGCCACTGAATCAGAGGATCGTGATCACGCCCTGCGGGCGGTGGGATGACGGGATTACGAGGTTGACGGGGCCTGCGTCGCGGTAGCCGAGGGGCGGGGAGTCCGACCAAGTGTGCTGCTGGTTGATCGTCACGTTGAAACACAAGTCGCCGAAGACGACGATCTCTGAGATCAGCGAGTGGTCTTCGGCGACTCGCGTCGCCGGGTGCAGTGCATGCTGAGCCGCGGCTGACAGCAACAAGGGCCGGCAGCCTGGGGTCGTCCAGTCCTGCCCCGAAGTACATTCCCGGCCACTTGAGGACGACGGCGTCGGACTCGAGCACGGTGATATCGGCCGCGCTGTATCGATGTCCTTCCGGAGGGGAGGTCGGGTGTTCAGAGGTCACGGTTGTCCCTTCGGGCGCGGTGCCAGGCCGCCTCGAATCGCTCCCTGCTGATCTCCACGTCCTTCAGTTCTGGGTCGAAGAGGTCCACGATGGGCGGATTGAACGGCCAGTAGACGAGGGTTCGATCAGCCAGCAGCCCAAAGCCGGGCAAGTGCCGGTGCGCCAGCCGCTTCGAATGCAGGTCGTCCAGGCCTGCGGGCATGATCTGGGCGTCGACATCGGCTTCTTCCAGGTTCCATCCCTGAAACCACGATGCCCGGGTAGGCATCGCCGGGGTGCAAGGCTTCGTGCCGCTCGTGATGCCAGCGTGCCTCCACGGTCTCGGCGCGGTGAGCGGCCGCGCGGGCGGAGGCGGGGAAGCGCCGATGTGGGCCGCGTTGTCGGAGCCGATCTCTACGATGCTCGGCACCCGATCATGTGAAGGGAGCACGATGACCGCCTTGGTGCAGAACGCCTGGGACGACGCCCTGGCCCAAGCCTTCGCGATCCTCCTCGGCAAGCCGCTGGAGGACTTCGACGCGGACGCGATGTACGCCACGTACTACTCCTGCTCTGACCTGTCGCTCGAGCTGTTCGACGAGGACTTCGACGTCGCCCCGCTGGCGCGCGGCGAGATCGTCAGTGCGCCGTTCTCCAGCGTGCCCATCCTGGGCGAACTCTTCGAAGGCTGGGACCTCATAGCTCCGCAATGGGCCATCGACCTGGGCAACTCGATCTTCTATAGCGAGGACGCGGTGCACGGTGTGAACGGGCTGGAGTCCGGATTGCCGGGCGTGGAGCTGGGCCGGATCCTCGTCGAGCGCGGCATGAAGACCAGTGATCTGTCGGAGGCGTTTCCCCTGGTCGCCTTCCGCGTGCACAGTGACGGATCGCTGCTGGACGCGATGCGCGTCATCACGGGAACCATGCGCGGTCCCGAACACCTGATGCCGCTGGAACCCGAGTACGGGGTCGAAGATCGTTGGAGAAGCCGCCTGGCCGCCATCGAGCATCCGGGGCTGCGGGACCACCTGATGAACCTGTGCAGGGAAAACGACACCGCCAGGGGCTACGGCGCCCTCTACCTCGAGGACGAGAACCCCGGATACGGCATTCCCCCGCATCCGGCGATCGCCGCGTGGCGGTTCGGCGAGGGGCAGGCCTGGTCGGCCGTCGTCCGGCTCCCCGCCGGTCCCGAACGTCCGGGAGCCGATCCGACGCCCTGACGATCGCGGCGACCTCACCGCCCTTCGGCAGGTCGGCTCCGTTCCCCGATCCTGGCAGGCCGATAGCGGGTGAAGTTGGAGGCCGGTGTCGCGGCATGACAGCAGTCGGTGGATGGTGGTCTTGGCGACCGTGCGGGTCTCGTCGGCGCTTTCCTTGCGGCGGCCGGCATGGGCGCCGCACCGAAGATCCCCGCCGTGCGCGGTGAGGCGTCAGCCTCGCCGTGGCCGCCGACGCCTTCCTCGCCACGCCGCGCACGGCCAACCCCAACACGCACTGCGGCCACTTCTCGGAGAGAGTTGCTGAACCCTACGAATGGCGTTCCCCGGGTAAGTGGGTGGCCTGTTACGAGCGGGTGCACGTGGCGAAGTCCCGGACGAACCGGCTGAGCAGGCGGGCGAACGTGGCCCGGTCCTCCTCGGTCCACTCCGCGGTGGCCTCGGCGATGACGGCGCGGCGGAAGTCCCTGATCCGGGCGAGCACGGCGCGGCCGTCCGTCGTCAGCGCGAGCAGCGAGCGACGGCCGTCAAGCTGGTCGGCCTCGCGCCGTAGCAGCCCTGCCTGGAGGGCTTGCCCGGCGAGTCTGCTGGAGCGCGGCTGGTCCACGTCCAGGATGGCCGCGGCGTCGGTGACCGTGAGCGCGTCGCCGTTCGCCTCGGCGGCCTCGATCACGTCGAGCAGCTCGTAGACGGCGTCGGGCAGTCCCGCGTGCCGCCCGGCCGGTTCGCCACGCCGTTCGGACAGCCGGGCCAGCGTACGGCGGCGCTGGCTGCGGCGGATGCCGACGACGGCGGCCTCGATCTCGGCCACGTAGCCGTCCGATTTGCCGGTCACCGAACCCCCATACATAGTATTAGACAACCACATGTCATCTTACATGGAGATCTCATGGACAAGCCTTTGGGCTACTGGCTCATGCACCTGCACGACCTGCTGGAGGAGCAGTTCGCCCGCTCTCTCGCCGATCTCGGCCTCAGCCGACGTCAATGGCAGGCGCTCAACTTTCTGAGCCGTGGCGACACCACGCGTGAGGAGCTCGCCACCGCGCTGACCCACTTCTCCACGGACGGCGGGCCGGACCCGTTGGAGGGGTTGACCGCGCGCGGCTGGGCGGCCTCGACCGGCGAGGGCGTCGTCACGCTCACCGAGGCGGGTCGCGTCACCCACCTTGAGGCGAGCAAGCGCGTGGAGGTGAGCCGGGCGACCGTACTGGGCGGGCTGACGCTTGACCAGTACGCCGAGACCATACGGATCCTTTCGGTGATGGCGGGGAACGTCGAAACGGACCTGGCCCGCTCGTGACACCAGCTTCACTGCGCTCGCCAGAAGCCCCAGCTCGCTCGACCCGGGCCGGCCTGCCGGGTGCTCGAAACGATCCCCCGCGCGGCTGACTCCCCTGAAAGGAATCCGTTATCGCGAAGACCAGGGCAGACTGATCTCGTTCTTGGCCGGACCGCCGTCATGGGGATCACCAGCGAGCGCACGTCAGGGATCCGCGTGACTCCCGTCGGACTGACGCGTGGACGGCCCCAGCGCCATGGTTCAGCGTGGCTGGCGCGTATGGGGGTCGCGACGGCGACTGTGCTCGTCGCTTCGTTCCTTACCGCCTTCAAGTGGCCTTCGGCGATCTCTACAGACCGTCCAGCCGCCTGGTGACCGCGTCGAGGGTCGGCCAAGGAGGACCCTCGCGCAGCGAGCGCACGAATTCCTCTCCGAATCGCCTCCCGTTTGGAAGCTGGTCGCCACGTTCCCAACGCCAGGCCGCGACCATCGCGAGAACGAGCTGCCGGCAGTCGTCCAACAGTCCTTGGTCAACGTTCGGATAGTGCTCGCAGACCGCCCCGGCGACATGGGCGAGATCGAACTCGACGGGACCACGGCAGCACGTCTCAAGGTCGATGAACAACGGGCCGTGCTTCGTGCCGAGCAGATTGCCTGGATGCGGCTCGCCGTGGAGCAGCTGCTCCGCGGCGCCGCGGTCCTCGATCGCCCGTCGCAGGCTTGCCAGTCTGCTACCGAGGAACGCGCGGTCCGCGTCGGCGAGCTCTGGCGAGAGATCCGGGTTGGCGACGACGGCTTCCGCCTCCGCGATCCGATCGGTGAACCGCGGGCTCGGCACGTCGACCTTGCGCATGCCGACGTGTAGCCGCTCCAGCGCCTTTGCGTAGTCGACCGGTGAGGTGTGAGGTGTCGCGGGTTCGTAGTAAGTCCACAGCGTCACCGTGAAGCCATCGCGCGTGTACACGCGTGGGTCCACCCGAGGTTCCAAGAGGCCCGTCGGGCACCCGGCCTGGGCGAGCCGTTGAGCGAGCTCGACTTCGAACTGTGCGACCTCATGCCCCGCAGGGGCGACCCGGGCAAGGACGTCGCACGGCGTCAGCCGCAGCGCCAGCCTGTTCGAGTTGTGGAGAACGATCGCGTCGTTGGCCGGCAGGTCGAGCGATGCGGCGACCGAGGTCGCAGCCGCGATCGCGCGCGTGATGCCGGTCATCTCCACCGTCGAATCTTGGCATAGATGAGCGAGGGCGGCGCCGACCATCGCGGCACGTGATCGCCGTGCCGTCGATACGGGGAACGGTCACAGAGCGCTACACGAGTACACCTCCGGCGATGGCACTTCTCATGATCAACGGGTCCCTGCGGAGGTTTCCGCAGGGACCCGGGATGATCTGGAATTGTCGTCACGCCACGGGGCGCTCGACGAGGCCGACCGTGAACGCGTAGTCGTCCAGGATGAACTGGGTGATCCCGGTCATGCGCAGAGCCTGCACCCGTACGGTGTAGGTTCCGGCCCCCAGAGGGGCGGAGAAGCGCTCAAGGGCGTGTGCTTCCTCAGCGCCACCAGGGCTGTCGAACCGGTAGTCCGTACTCGTGACGGGCTGCAGCTCAGTGATCGTCCCCGCTGAGTTGACCACGACGATGCGCACGGAGCACCACGCACTGGCGGTGCCGGCGCACAGGGACTCGGCGGTGAAGCGGGCGTCGACGAATCGTGTCGTTCCCGCGGGCACGTTGACGGTGACCACTGCCGTCGGGATGTTGCCCCAGGACCCGTACGTCTGGGCGGTCCAAGGGTCGGTTTCCCCGGTGAAGTACTGCGTGCTGGTGTGGGTGCCGGTCATCGAGCTGGGCAGGGCATTGGCGACGGTGGCCGTCAGGGCGAAAGCGCCGGTCAGCGCCACCGCGATGAACGCGGCCTTGATGAGTCGGGACAACGGGGTTCCCCTCTGCTCGTGCGGAGATGCGCGCTCCGCGATGGGTCATTGCCGAAACCACGCTGACGACGACGCCCCGGCCGGTGAAGCCCTGGCTGAAGTATCCGTACAAGTCCGTACAGGGTGTGTGGACCTCGCTGCAGGTCACGACGACGGTCGGATGGTGTGCGCATCCGGCCCCGTCGCACTCCCCCGCTGCCCCGGATCCCGACCGGCGCCTCGCGAACCGGCCGTGGCGCACACCGATCGCTAGCGGGGCGTCCCGTCGCCCCCGCTTCTCTGGGCGAGGCGTTGGAGTTGCCCTTCGTGCGCGTCGCTCACCCACTCCCAGCCAGGCTTGGCCGATGGACCGACCCGTGGGTCGGCGGAGACTTGACCGTCCCGCAACGCGAGTACGTACGCCCGATCCTGTTCGATCCGTGCCCGCACATGGTCGGCTCCGCCGACGGAACCGTGGCGCGGCCCGCGGCGGGCGGTCGTGGCCCCGTGTCGGCTTGTGCTGGCAGTCGAGGCCACCCTGACGCCGATGTTCCTTAGGTGCCGGGTGTGCGGTCGAGTGCGACTTCGTAAGCCGCCTGCATTTGTGCGGCGATGGTGGGGCCGCTCGGTGCCGGTCGCTGGCGGGCCTCAGGTCCGAGGTGGGTTTCACGGAGTTCGTCCATGAACGCCGCCAGGGCCGGTGGGCCGCCAGCGGCGAGTACCTCTCCGCGGGCGGCGTACGCCGCGGCCACCGGGAGGTATCGGGTTCCCCAAGCGCTGAGCTGGGCGAAGACGGGCACCAGTTGGATCGCCGACTCGGTCAGGCTGTAGATGACCTTCTGCTTGTGCGAGGGATCCTCGGCCTTGGTGAGCAGACCGTGCTGAACGAGCATGGCGAGCCGGTCGGCGAGGAGGTTGGAGGAGATCCGCTCGGGGCCGGTGAGCAGTTCACGAAAGTGCCGGGCGCCGGTATAGATCACGTCGCGGAGGACCAGCAAGGTCCACCGGTCGCCGAAGATCTCCAACGACAGGTTGATCGGAGGAGAAGGAGTTCACCCGGGCCCGTGACCGGGTCAATGCCGACCGCCGTCGGTTGCCGATGGTCCAGGTGGACAAGCCGTACACGTTCGAAGGCCCGGACGGCGAGATGAGCCTGCTCGACCTGTTCGAAGGCCGAAGCCAGCTGCTGATCTACACCAGCAGTCGGACCTCGCTCAGCGGCTCGGCTGCCGCCAGCTGTCCGACGGCGCAGTCGCGACGGACCAGGCGGGACGGACCAGCGTCCCCGGTGTATGGGCAGCGGGCACGACCGCCGTCCCCGCCCTTCTGGCGATCGGCGCGGCGGGCGACGCGAGCGGCGTCGCCGTCGCGATTCACAGCGAACTGCTGCAGCAGGACATCGATGCGGCATCCATGCCCGACGTCTGAGACATAAGACGAACATCGCCGACACCCTGCGAACATCCACGACAGCGCCGTCGTACGGCGTGCGCGACGTTCTCGGGCAGCCGCACCGTCACCTTCGTCGTGTCCGCGGTCGTGCAGGCGCGAAACCCGAGGTACGGCGCTTTATCGGCGCGGTCGAGGTGAGATCGGCCCCCTGGAATCGGCCGCCGAATACTGATCCGGGAAGGACGGGAGCCCGATCAACCAGGCGGTCCACCCGCTGGTCGACGACGCGGAGAAGATTCTCGCCGCCGCCGACCGCGTTCACATCGAGCTGCCCTTCTTCCCCCGCGACGAGGAGAAGGCCACTCCCGCCGTCTGAACCCCGCCCTTCCCCAGATCACGGCGGACCATCTGCCGCCGCGATCGGGGCTGCCTAGTGGCCCAGGTTGACCTGTGTCCTGTGGTGGTCGCCCTTCTCGATCAGGTCGACGAACCCGAGGGCGTAGTCCGCGGCGGAGATCTCGCCGCCGTCCTGTGGCTGAACCGCTACTTCGTCGCCGAGCCGGTAGCGACCGAGTCGCTCGCCAGGCGTATGGGAGCCGAACCTGAGCGCCGGGCTCACGAACACCCAGTCGAGCGTCGGGGGCGTGGCCGGGAGGTCCTCGATGACGAGCGCGGCCACAGTACGGGGTTCGCCTTGGTGCTCTGCCGGGATGTGGCCGAGGTCGGTGACGAAGCGGTCCTCCCCGGGGGCGGGGCGCAGCGAGGAGTAGCCGCCGACGACGTACAGGGATTGGCCTGCGGCATCGGCCAGACGGGCGACGGTGCGGTAGACGTCGCGGAAGGTGTCGGCCAGCGGCCCGCGTGGCGAGAGTGCGGCCACGACGACATCCGCGCCTTCCATGGCCGCTGAGAGGGTCGCTTCGTCGGTGGCGTCGCCCTGGACATAGTCCACGTTCGGGGTCGGCGTGCCGGGGAGCGAGCGGCTCAGCGCCGTGACCTGGTGGCCGCGAGCGGCGGCCTCCGCGACGATGGCCGAACCGGTGTAGCCGGTGCCGCCGATGACGGTGATACGGGACACGAGGTGCCTTTCTCCGGGACGGATGGCGTCGAGCGACGCCCTCTGGTTACCGTAGGAGCGCAGCTCTCTATTCGGAAGAAGGCACTTTGTGGTAACCACCCCGGCCGAGTCGGTGCTCCGCGGCAGCTCCTATCGTGCGGACTGTCCGACCCGCCAAATCCTGGATCGCATCGGTGACCGTTGGACGGTGCTCATCGTGGGCGCCCTGTCGAACGGCAGTGTCCGGTTCTCGGAGCTGCGCCGACGCATTGAGGGCATCTCACAGAAGATGCTCACCCAAACTCTCCGCGGGCTGGAACGGGACGGACTCGTACGCCGTACCGTGCACCCCGAGGTTCCGGTCCGTGTCGAGTACGCGCTGACCGAAGCGGGCCGCACTCTGCGCGAACCGTTGCGCGCGCTGGAGGAATGGGCGATCGCGCACCTCGGCGAGGTGTCGGCGTCGCAGGAGGCCTACGATCACGCGGAGCAACCTCCCACTGACCCCACGGACCGCGACATGTGACGCTGCGACGACGGCGCACTGCCGCTCTCAGGAAGCCCGGGCCACTACGCCACCAGGGCCGCGACGCCGAGCGCGTACTCGACGGCCGCCTCGTTGAACGCCCGGATCGCCGCCGTCTCCGCCTCCTTCACCCAAGCCAGGCCGAGGACCGAGGGAGGCAGCCCCGTGACGGGGACGAAGCTGACGTCCGGGCGCCCATGGTGAGCCGCCGTGGGGGTGCAGAACAACATGGCGCCCCGGTTGAGAGCCACCTGGGTCAGGCCCTCCTGGCTGGTGGCCACCGTACCGGCCAGGGGTATGGGACGGCCGGAAGGGGTCGCGGACGGTGCCACATGCTCGCGCCAGGTGCGCGGCGCCGGGCCGTTCAGGCCGATCAGGGACACGCCGGCCAGTTCCTCCACGTCGATGCTCGCACGGGCGGCCAGCGGATGGCGCGAGGAGACGCCGAGCCGGTACGAGACCCGGTTCAGCCCCTCCCCCGTCGCCAGATCGGGCTCGTCCACCGGTAGCAGTGTGAACGCGATGTCCACCTGCCCGGCCCGCAGCTTGCCGAAGGGGTCGGAGAGCGGGATCTCCACCAGCTCCGCCTCACACCCCGGGTATCGGCGCTCGAAGGCGCGCACACTGCCGGTGACGACGTCCGTGGGCGTGGCCAGGAAGCCGAGCCTGATCGTACCCGTCACCTCGCGGGCGGCAGCCTTGGCCCGGCTGACCGCGTTCGCGAGGCCGTCGTAGGAGGGGCGCAGGTCGGCCAGGAAGCGTTCGCCCAGGGACGTGAGGCGCACGCGCCTGCTGGTCCTGTGGAAGAGACGGCCACCGATCCTGGTCTCCAGCGAGCGCATGAGCTGGCTCACCCGGCCAGGTGACAGGTAGAGGCGCTCGGCCGTACGCGCGAAGTGCAGTTCCTCGCTGAGCACGACGAAGCACTCCAGCTCCCTGAACTCCATCTCCGCACCTCCACCTGATCGCTTAGTCCACCTAAACCAAGCCTTCGATCTTCGTCGTTGTTCCCGCCGATGACCTGCAGAAGGCTGGCTGGCATGACCATGACCGATGTCTCCACCGCCGCGCAGGCCCGCTGGCTCGCCGTGTCCTCGGTGGCGGTGGGCACCTTCACCATCGTGACCAGCGAGATGCTGCCCGTTGGCCTGCTCACCTCGATCGCCGCCACCTTCGGCGTCTCCGACGGGACGGCCGGGCTGATGATGTCGGCGCCCGGACTGATCGCCGCCGTCTCCGCGCCCGTGCTGGTGATCACCACCCGGCGGCTCGACCGGCGCGCCACGCTGCTGGGGCTGATGGCGCTGCTGGCGGCGGCCAACCTGGTGGGCGCGTTCGCGCCGAACTACCCCGTCATGCTGGCCGCTCGGGTGCTGACCGGGGTGAGCATCGGCGGGTTCTGGGCGTTCGCGGCCGGCCTCGGCCTGCGGCTGGTGCCCGAAGGGTCCGTCGGGCGGGCCACGTCGATCATCTTGGCGGGGGTGTCGGTGGCGTCGGTGGTGGGGGTGCCCCTGGCGACGTTCATCTCGTCGTTCGCGGGGTGGCGGACCGCGTTCGTCGCCATGGGGGTGCTGGCCCTGGCCCTGCTCGCGCTGCTGGCCGCGACCCTGCCGTCGCTACCGGGCGAATCCCGGGCCCGGGCGTCCGAGCCGTCGCCCCGCGAGGCCCCGGCCCGGGCGTCGCGGGGGCGGCTCGCGTGGATCTCCGGCCCACTCAAGGTCGTCCTCCTCCTGACCGGCCTGATCGTGTCCGGCCACTTCGCGGCCTACACCTACGTCCGGCCGTTCCTGGAGCAGGTCTCGCACGCTGGTCCCGCCCTCGTCAGCACCGCCCTCCTCATGTACGGCGCCGCGGGCGTGGTCGGCAACTTCGCGGCAGGGGCATGGGCGGGCCGGAACCCCAAGCCGGTCCTGGTCACGCTGGCCGTGCTCATGGCGCTCTCCACGGCGGCGCTGCCCCTGATCGGTCTGCCCCTGTTCATGCTCGTGGTGTGGGGCCTGGGCTACGGCGGCGTGGGGGTGACCCTGCAACTCTGGATCATGCGGTCGGGCGGCGGCGAAATGGGCACGGCACTGTTCGTCGGCGCCTTCAACGTCTCCATCGCGCTCGGCTCGTTCGCCGGCGGCCGGGTCGTGGACGGCGTGTCGATCTCCGCGGTGATGTGGGTGGCAGCGGCGCTCGCCCTGGTCGGCGCGGCCGTCGCCGCCATCTCGGGCAGGAGCGGGACGACCGGTTCATGAGAGGACGCGCCTCAGGCCATCGTGCTCGCGTAGTGGGCGGCGATCTCGTCGCTGGTGGTCAGCCACCCGCCGGCAACGTGATGTATCCCGTTGCGAACAGCAGGTAGGCCAGGATCACGCGGCGCAGAGGCCGCAGGCGCGCTCGTCGGTGGTGGCGGCCGGTTCCTCCCCGCCGGAGCTTGCGGCCGTCCAGCTCACCAGGGTGGCCAGGCCGGCGGCAAGCCCCATGCCGACCCAGGCGATGCGCCGTTGGGCGCCCAGTGCCGGGATGGTCGCGCGGCTGAGGATGATGCCCAGCCCGGTGCCGGCGAAGTAGACGACGATGGGGGTGCCGGAGGGGGGCACGAGTGGCGATCCGCGATGCGATCACACCGCCGGTGGTGAAGACCACCGCCCCGACACGCCCGCCACGCCCTGGCGGCCAGCAGCGCTGGATAGTGGTCGCTGACCGCGGTCGCCGCCAGCGCCACGCGATCCGGTAGGGATGCAGCTCGGTCCACGACACCAGGCCCGGGTACGTTCTGGCCAGTTCGTTGGCGTCGACGGCGTGATCAGGGCCGCCGCACGGCAGACCGAGGGCGCTCACCAGCCGGTCGACATCCTTGCGCGCGTAGCCGCCGACGGGCAGCCTGATCAGCGGATCGCGGTGCGCGTCGAGCACGAAGAGGGTCTCGCCGGGCGATCCGCGCGGCGCGGTGAGGGTCGCCCGCACCACCTCCGCGGCGTCTGAGCGGGACCGGCGCCGCTCGAAGAAGATCCCCCGCAGCACGATTTCATGCGTTGTCAGCACGATCCTGGCCCGGACGAAGGCGCCGATCCCCAGCGAGACCGGGATGGCGAAGGCGGCGCCCACGATCGGAGCGAGCACGGTCGGGGCGTCGCCGATCAGGATGGCGGCGACGATGACAGCGGTGGCCACCAACCCGGCCACCAGGAATGACTGCGGCTGGAAGTTCAGTTTCGGTCGCCGGTTGTCGACGTGGGCTTCGGCCGTCGGCGACGCGGACGCGATGGTCATCAAGGGCCTCGACCTCGACGAAGACGCCCACGCGATCTTCGCCAGGTTGCTCGCCTCGGCCCCGGCGGTGCGGCACGTGGTGTTCGTGTCCGCGGTAGGTGTCGGCGACGAGCCGGATCACAGCCCACGCCGGGCGGCGGAACTGGCCGTGCAGAACTCCGGCAAACGCTGGACCATGCTGCGGCCGAACTGGTTCATGCAGAACTTCGACGAGAACACATGGGTCTTCGCCAAGGCGCTGCGGGAGGACGGCGAGCTGCACGCCTCCGGCGACGAGGTCGCGGTCGGCTTCACCGACACCCGCGACGTCGCCACCGCGGCGGCCACCGTCCTGGCCCAGGACGGGCACCACGAGCACGGCTATGACATCACCGGGCCCGCCTTGCTGACCTTCCGCGAGGGGGCGGACGAACTGGGCAAGGCCTCCGGCCGCCCGATCCGGTACGTCGAGGCGACCCGGTCGCGGCACCGGGAGTACTTCGCCCTCCTACGGCTCCGCGACGTCCAGCCGCCGGCTGGCGTCGATCGCGCGCTGATAGCGCCGGGTCAGGTCGTGCAGCGTGTCGACCAGTTCCGGCGAGTCCACGATCGTGAAGTCGGCGCCCAGCAGCCCCAGGTAGAGGGCGAGCATCTCAGGATGGTCCGAACCCGGTTCGAAGGCGCACCGGTCTTCGCCCAGGGACTCCACCTCGATGGGGATCGGCAGCCGTTCCCGCACGTACGCCGCGGGCGCGTGCACGATCACCCGTGCCCGGTACCGCCAGGTCGCCTCGCCGACCCCGCGTGCCACCTGCGCCGTGATCTTGTGGTCGGGCGGTAGCTCGCGGGGCGTGAAGCGCGGCCCCGTCGGCGTCCGCGGCTCGATCCGGTCGGCCCGGAAGTTGCGCCAGGCGTCCCGGTCCAGATCCCAGGCCACCAGGTACCAGCGCCGCCGATCGTTGACCAGACGGTACGGCTCGACCGAGCGCCGCCCGACCGCGCCGGAATGCGCCCGATAGTCGAACCGGAGCCGCTCATGGTCCCGGCACGCGCTCGCGATCACGGTCAGCACGTCCGGATCCACCTGCGGGCCGCGCGACGGCATCGGCAGCGCGTACGACTGGAAGGCACTCACCCGGTGACGCAGCCGCGCGGGAAGCACCTGCTGCAGCTTCGCCAGCGCACGCACCGAGGTCTCCTCGATGCCCGCGATCGACCCGTTCGCGGCGGTGCGCAGCCCGACGGCGACCGCCACCGCCTCCTCGTCGTCCAGCAGCAGCGGCGGTAGAGCACCGCTCGTGCCGAGCCGGTACCCACCGGCCACCCCCGGCCGCGCGTCGACCGGATAGCCCAGCCCGCGCAACCGGCCGATGTCATTGCGGATGGTCCGGGTGGTGACGCCGAGCCGGGTGGCGAGCTCGGCACTGGTCCAGTCGCGCTGCGCCTGCAACAGGGACAGCAGGCGCAGCAGCCGCGCCGAGGTTTCCAGCATTCTTCGATCCTGCCGCCAATCTAGGAACGAACCTTTCCTCTATTGTTCCTACTCTTCTCCACGTGAGCGCAAGAGCTCCCGGCCAAGCCCCCCCGGGCCGTACCGGCCCCGCTGACAAGGAGAAGCGTCATCAGCGATCGCATCCGGCCCTTCCACATCGAGATCCCCCAGGCCGACATCGACTACCTGCACGACCGGCTCGCCGGGGCCCGCTGGCCCGGTGAGTCGCCCGGCGTGGAGTGGGCCCGCGGCGTACCGCCGGCCTATTTGCAGGAACTCGCCGAGTACTGGCGCACGCGGTACGACTGGCGCGCTCAGGAGGCGCGGCTCAACCGGTACCCGCAGTTCACCACCGAGATCGACGGCCAGCGCGTCCACTTCCTGCACGTCAGATCCGATCAGCCGGACGCCAAGCCGCTGCTGATCACCCACGGCTTCCCCAGCTCCGTCGCCGAGTTCCTGCACCTGATCGAGCCGCTGGTCGACCCGGCGGAGGGTCAGGCCTTCCATGTCATCGCCCCGTCCCTGCCCGGGTACGCCTTCTCGACCCCGCTGGGCGGGACGGGCTGGGCGATGGGCCGCACCGCGCGCGCCTGGGCCGAGCTGATGCGCCGCCTCGGCTACGAGCGGTACGGCGTGCACGGTGGCGACATCGGCGCCGGCGTGTCCGGCATGGTCGCGGGCCTCGACGGCGAGCAGGTCATCGGCGTGCACGTGGTGACCGATCCGCTGACCGCCGCGAACGTCGCCACCTTCCTGCCCGGAATGGCGGACCGGCTGGACGAGAACGACCCGGTCGACAAGCTGATCCTGGAGCGGATGGAGGAGTTCGCGAAGGAAGGCTCCGGGTACCTGGCGATCCAGAACAGCCGGCCGCAGACCATCGGCTACGGCCTGGCCGACTCACCGCTGCTGCAGCTCGCCTGGATCGCCGAGAAGTTCCACGAGTGGACCGACCTGCCGATCGACCGCGACCAGTTGCTCACCACGGTCAGCCTGTACTGGTTCACCGGCTCCGGCGCCAGCGCCGCGCACACCCTGTACGAGCAGGCGCACTCCTCGGACTGGGGCGCGCCGTCGGCCGTACCGCAAGGGTTCGCGGTCTTCGGAGCCGACGACACCGTACGAAAGCTGGTCCCCGCGCCGGCCGGCGCGCACTGGACCGAGTTCCGGCGCGGCAAGCACTTCCCGGCGATGGAGGCCCCGGCCGAGCTGGCCGCGGACCTGCGAGCGTTCTTCGGACCACTGAAGTGACCGATGTGCTGAGCCTGCGTGGCCTCAACCGGGCCACGCCGGCTCGCCGGCGCCTGCTGGAACGCGCGCCGTCACCGGCGATCGAGCACCTGGGCGGGATGCAGTCCCAGGCGCCGCTCGCCCCGTACGTGGGACTCTGGCCCGTCTTCAGGGCTTCGCGGCGGACGAAATCTCGACGCTGACCGAGCGGCGTCAGGTGGTACGGCTGCCCCTGATGCGCAACACCGTCCACATCGTCAGCGCGCGCGACCGCCTGGACTGGCGCCCGCTGATCCATGCGCTGCACGCCACGCAGTTCAGCGGGCACTTCCGCCATGGAACTCAGGGAGTGAACCGGGACGAGCTGCTCAGGCAGGCGGAGCGGCTGCCGTTGCGGACGTTCCACGGACCGGAGGGGCAGACGCTGTACGACCTGCCCGAGGCCCGAGGCCGCACGGTTGTGCGCCTTCCTCGCCCCCCAGACGACGCTCGGCATCGTCCTCGACGAACCGTAGATCGCTGATCGGGGCTCAGCAGGCACGCCTCACCCCAGGATGAGGATGGCCGCGATCACCACCATCACCGCGGCGGTGAGGCCGTGGACGCCGAACGCCACCGCCCGCCGTCCCCCGTTCCTGAGCACGATGACCGTGTCGCCCAGCGGGGAGAACACACTGGCGAGGATCAGCCAGCCGAGCATGTGCTGGTCTCCGGTCACGAGGGCCGGGAGCACGATGAGCCCGCACGTGATGTCCCGTACGCCCTTGACGGTCAGGTACGCGTTCATGGACACGGGAACCCCGAAGCCCTCCGCCGCCGCGACCGGCCGCAGCAGGAAGCGGATGCCGATGAGGATGATCCCGATGGCGATCAGTCCGGCGAGCCAGGTGGCGATGGTGACCATGTCTTCTCCTTCGATCGTTGCTAGAAGTGTTAGCGACGCTAGCCTAGCGATGCTCAACTGTCTAGCGGTGCTAGAGTCTGGAGGGTGTCCACACAGCAGCGCAGAGAACGCGAACGCGCCCAGCGCCACGACCTGATCGTCAAGACCGCCCGCAAGCTGGCCGAGTCCGAAGGCTGGGACGCTGTGACCACCCGCCGCCTGGCCGACGAGATCGAGTACAGCCAGCCGGTCCTGTACAGCCACTTCGCCGGCAAGGACGCCATCGTCGCGGCGGTGGCGCTGGAGGGCTTCGCCGAACTGGCCGCGCGCCTGCGCGCCGCGACTCGGACGGGCGAGCCGCGGGCCACGCTGGAGGGGCTGGTCAGGACCTACCTGGCGTTCGCCGAGGAGAACCCCACGCTGTACGACGCCATGTTCACGATGGCCGTGGACCTGCCGTTCGGCCAGGACGACACCCCGGAGCCGCTCCGGGACGGCTTTCAAGCGCTGTTGTCCGGAGTCGCGCAGTTCGCCGACGGCCGCGACCCGGCGGTCCTGGCGGAGGTCGCCTGGAGCGCCCTGCACGGGCTGATCGTCCTGTCCCGCGGCGGCCGCCTCCCCGCCGCAGGTCGCGAGGCCCGCCTGACCCTGCTGCTCGACCAGCTCAGCGCCACCCGCTGACCGCGCTGCGATCACGCGAAAGGGCACATCTCACCGTGAACGTGAGCACCATCGGGCAGGCAGCGGGATTATTCGCGTCACCAACATCGACGACATCCTGCTCCTGGCGCTGTTCCTCGCCCGAGGCACCGGACATCGTGGCGCGGCGGCTCAGGTCGTGGCCGGCCAGCATCTCGGCTTCCTGGGAATCTTGGCCGTAGCCTTGGCCGCGGCCTTCGGCGCCACCTTTCTGCCGGGACCGGCCCTGCCCTACCTGGGCCTGCTCCCGCTGGCACTGGGCCCGTTGATCACGATCTCTTCGGAGCGGCACGGCGCTGGAGACTCCGGCCACCCATGTGCGCGCGGCCTTCCATCCGGAGACCGGGAGAAACCGTGGGAACGATCAGGCCGGCGGCGGGGTAGCGGGGGATTCGCTCGGGGGGCTTGCAGTATGGGGGTATGGGGCGGCGTGGTGGTCGGCGGTGTGACAACTGCGAGTTTGCGCTGCCGGAGGGGGCGCGGGCCTCGCGGCGGTTCTGCTCGGGTGCGTGCCGGGCTGAGCAGTGGCGCAAGCTCAGGCGCTCGCGCGAGGTGTACGCGGCGGCGGTGGCCGAGCTGGCCGTGCTCGGGATCGGCCGGGGGCCGTCCGCCGGGGAGCTGCGGGCGCAGCGGCCGAAGGCGCGGTGTCCGGTGTGCGGGCAGTGGTGGTGGGTGGGGCTGCGCAAGCGGGCTGATGCGGTGTACTGCTCGCCGCGGTGCCGTACGGCGGCGTGGCGGGAGCGGACCGGGCAGGTGCCCGCGTGGCTGGCCGAGCTGCGTGCTCGCGCACGGCCGTAGCGTTCGGCAGGCGTCACGGTGTGACGCCTAGACGACACGGTAACCATGCGGGTCAGGCTGCTTGCCGGGGAAGCGGTTGATCGGTTTGGGCGGGTCGGGGTACCAGCGGACGAAGTCGTCTTCGAGGTCGTGGTTGAGGACGCGGGTGCGGATCTGGAGGAGGAGGTGGGCGCCGCGGGGTGTCCATCTCATCTGCTGTTTCTTGACCATGCGGCGGCTGATGACGTGGTTGACGGTGGCTTCGGCGGTAGCGCTGGAGATGGCTTCGCCGTTGCGGTGGCGTTCGCCGTAGTTGGGGATCTCGCGGGAGTTGCGGTCGATGTAGGTGCGGAACTCGCTCAGCCGGATTGAGAAGGCACGTTGCTTGTCGTCGGGCTCGTTCGCGCAGAGGAGTTCGTAGTCTTCGACGAGGTCGGTGAGCAGGTCCAGGGCGCGGAAGGTGTTGCCGTGCCACAGATAGTGCTTGATCCGCTCCAGGGTCCGGTCGGTCTGGTCGGGGTCGACGGTGAAGTCCTCGATGTCGGCGGGCGGCGCGGGCAGGGATCGGGTGCCCTGGCGCAGGACGGTCAGGCGCATGGTGATGTGGAACCAGTCGAGGTAGTGCTCGGCTTGGGGGTTGAGGTAGCGGGGCAGGTCGCGGATGTCCTCGCCGCCGTCGGTGAGGAACACGATCTGCTGGTTGTCGGTCATGCCCTGGGAGCGCAGCAGCTCATACAGGCGGCGTTTGGGTTTGTGGTCGTAGGTCTGGACGAAGGCGAAGGTCTTGGCGGGCCGCCGCCGGTGGGGGTGCTCTTGCCGGTGACGGCTTCGAACCAGCCGTCGCGGCGTGAGGTCTGGTTGGCTGAGTGGACGTAGCCGCCGTCCAGGGCGACGACCAGGGGCAGGTCGGGGCGCGGCATGGCCTCCAGATCGGCCGGGCAGGTGTCGATGAAGCTGAACCGTTCCTCGCCGAGCTCGTCTTCCAGGCGGGTCGCGGTGCGCTCGACCTGCTGGCGGATGGTGGTGGCGTGCAGGGGCCGGCCGAGCGGGAAGGCTTCGGCGAGCAGGGTGGCGGCGGTGCCGTAGGAGGTGAGCGCGGCGTACTTGGCCTCCCACAGCAGCAGCTCCGGGGTGGTGCGCTCGGGCAGCGCGGCGGCGACGGGGCTGAACGTCGCGGCCGCCGTGGTGTTCGACGGGGCGCACAGGCAGGCCTTCAGGCGCGGGCTATCCAGCCGGAGTGTGCCGAACAGGGTGCGCAGCACGATCGTCCGGGTGTCCTTGCGGGCACGGGCCCGCCCGCACTGTTCGCAATGCCGCGCGGTGTCGACGGCCTTTTGGACGTGGGCGGCGACCAGGTGGTGCTGGATGCCGGACAGCACCTCGTGCGCCTCGCTCAGCGCCAGCCCGGCGGTGGCCATGGTGAGGTCGTCGCGGGCGATCGCGGTGACGTGTTCGATGGTCGGCAGGGTGCCGTCCTGGGCGTCGATGACGAGCTGAACGGTGATCTTCACGCGGGTTCGTCGTCCGGGAGGCGGATGGTCGTCGGGTCGAGGGCGTGCAGGGCGGTGTTGAGCGCGTTCTTGTCGAAGTCGTCCAGGCGGGCGAGGCCGGTCAGCGCGGTCAGCTCGTCGCGATGTTCGGCGAGGAAGTCCGCCGCCCGCTCCCGGTCATCGCCGCAGTCGAGGAAGCCGGCGAGACGGCCTGCCACGATCACCAGAGGCCAGCGCATCCGCAACTTCAGAAACTCCTCGACGCTGCGGCAGGATTCGGGCGGGGCCTGCCGGGCGCCACCGGTGCAGGCCGGGTACCGGCGGCGTGGTGAGCGGGGCAGGATCTGCTCCACCCGCACCTCCAGCCGCCAGCCAGCGAAGAAGTCGTAGTCGTAGGTGAACCGCTCCCCTATCCGCAGGCCGAACCGCGCCAGAGCGACCCGGCGGGCGTCGGTGGAGAACCCCGCCGAGCCGGGCCGCCAGCACCCGTACTCCACCCCGTGGACGGTGAAGCGGTGCAGGCCCTCATCACTCCATCCGAACGCGCACTGGAAGGTCTCGTGTAGATCGGCGATCGAGGTGGACGCGGGGACCAGCAGGCGCCGCCACACCATCGGGCTGACCCCGGCCAGCACCACCCGCATCTGGAACACGACATCGGCTGATGGGCTGTCGTGCGACTGATCCACGCCGCCGATTCTTCCGATCCCGGCTGATGTCCGCCGTGGTTTCCGGTAACGCCTCGGACCCGACGCACACCGTCTTTTCGGACGGAGCTTTCTGGACGGCATCGTGCCTGGTCGCTACGGTGTCCAGAAAGGTATACCTTTCCGGACGGTCCGTGACGTTCGCCGAGGAAGACGAGGCTACATCTACACCGAGGTGTCAGCGAGCGAGCCTCTCCGCAAGCTGGCCGACGAGGCGATGATGGAGCTGGCCCGGGAACTCGGCCTCCACCCCAACTACGTCACAAAGGGGCGGTGACCCGATGGAGTTCACCCGCGAGGCCATCGCCGCCTTCCGCGGCGATGTTGAATGGGATCTTCCCGCCCACGGGGACGCCGAGCTCGCCCACCGGCTCACGCTATGGCAGTACGACCACGCCGACGACGAACGCCCGCTCGACGGGCTGTGCTCTCATATCGCAACTGTCCTGCACAACCTGGACCTGTACGGCCCTGACGTAGATGATCGCGGCATGCGGGAGTTCGCTCGCGCGGTCTGGGGATGGATGTAACCGTGGCCCGCCACCCTGACCCCGTCGAGTGGCCCGACGACATCGCAGGCCTGCGGCACGGCACACCGCTGCTGGGCGACGGGCACCTTCGGGCCGCGATGCGCGACGCATCCTGGTTCGAGCAGCCCGACACCACCAAGGACAAGTACGTCCACGTCATGGTGGTCTCCCACGAAATGAAGACCGGACACCCCGGGACAACCAGCGGGTGGGAAGCCGCAGCGTGCGACCCCACCAGAATCCCCTTGGACGTCGACGGGCTGGTCTGGAACGCCGCCGACGTCAGTGAGGCCCTGCGTTGCCGACGCCCCGGCTGCTCCGCCTTGTTCACTCAGGCTGACCGCGACCAAGTCACCGAGAACGGACGCACCTACGCCTACGTGCGGGTCTCCTCTCGCGACCAGAACCCCCAGCTCCAGCTCGACGCGATCACCGAATCCGGATACGACCGGTTGTTCACCGAGAAGCTGTCGGGCAAGCGCGGCACCAACCGGCCAGAGTGGCAGCGGCTCCTGACCATCGCCAAGGCCGGTGACACCGTCAAGTTCTGGAAGTCCGACCGATGGGGCCGCTCCGCCGCGCACGTCCTCACCACCGTCAACGAGCTTCGCGAGCGCGGTGTGAAGGTCATCAGTCTCACCGAGAACTTCGACCTGGACACCAAGGAGGGCCGCTTCATGTTCGCGGTCCTGGCCGCAGCCGCCGAATACGAACTGGAGTTGCGCGCTGAGCGCCAGGCGGAGGGCATCGCCGCTGCCAGGCGCCGCGAAACCACCGGCGCGATGCTGCCCGGCAAGAAGAAGACCGGACGGCCTCGCGCGATCGGGCCCGCCGAACTGGCTGCCCTACGCCGCATGGTCGATGATGGCGTCTCGGTCACCGAGGCCGCCCGCACCCTGAAGATCGGCCGTTCGACCGCGTACGAGGCCCTAGGCAAGGCCGACAAACTGCAAATAGCGCAGCTACAGGCCGCCCACGACATTGCGCTCGCCGCCGACGATGAGGGCGGCGCGCGACGCATCCGAGACGAGATGGCACAGATCGGCACCGGGATGCATCGGCGTGCCAGCGAGCAGCTTGCGGAGACCCGCCGTCAGTGGCGGGAAGAGGACGCCCGGTGGCACGTGGGCGGAACAGGCGCGACTCCAACTTTCTGACCAGCGGTTACCTTGATCATTGGCCCCTGCCAATGTGGCATCCGCTCCACTGCCTACGCGGCCCTCGCGGGGCACTGACCTGGGACCAAGTCACAGATGGCGGCTGGTGGTAGCTGCCTTACCGGTGGGCCAGGACCCGGACCCGTTTGCCGATCTCGGCGCGGGTCAGCTCGGCGAACCGCTCGGCGTCGCCGGCTCTGCCCATGCATGCCTCTTTTCTAGGTCATGGACGGGGTCGCGGTAGATCAGAGCTGATCCACCATCCTGCTGTGCGCAAACCTCGGCACGCGGCCCAACCCGGAAGATCAGGCCCGGCCTTTCACTCCTGCCGCCGCAGCCGGTGGGGGTGACCCGCCGGTCGCACCGGCTGTAGCCGCAGGCCCGGGCGGGGCGCCCATCGGCACAGGCGGCCCGCCCGGTGGTGGTCTCTGAACCGATCTCCGTCACATGACCGGGGACCTTGGCCGCCGCGCAGCGGGCCGCATCGGCGATTCAGGATTCACGCGGGAGGTCGAGTCGGCCGCTGGGCGTCGGATTCACCGGACCCGGAGGAGCGGGCGCGCTTGACGTCGATGCGCAGTCCGGTCTGGGCGTACAGCAGAGTGATCGCGGCCGGCGCCTGGTTGATGGCGGCGGGCGCGGCCTCGTATTGCGGTAGTCCCCCTTGGTCCGCTCCGATCAGCGGCCCAGGGGCCTGCTTTACCTGCGTGGCCTGCTGCTGGACGGCCTCCGCACGTCCATGCGACTTGGTGCCTGCTTGGTCATTCCGGGTTGGGGAGATCGGCCGGTGGGCCCAGCGGGGGGTCGTTGGCCAGGTCGAACGCGGCGGCGAGGATGGTGAGGACCTGGATCGTGGCCTGAGGTGCCAGCTCGTACTCGCCGCGCCTCCGTTGTGTGATCAGCCTGGCGCTCTGTAGCGCGCGCAGGTGGTGATAGAGCTGGCCGCTCGTGGTCTGCTCGCAGTCTCCGCCGAGGGACTCTTGGAGGTCGATGCTGGTGCACCGGCCCTGTTGTACGAGCGCGGCGAGCAGCGCCAGCCGCGGCCGGCTGCCCAGGGACTCCAGGATGGCGGCCACTGGCGCCCAATCGGCCGACAGCAACTCGGCGAGAGCAAGCTGCCTGTCCCAGAGGTTCTCGCCGCCGGCCAGCCGTGCTGCTCCGACATAGCCCACCGTCCCGAGCCTGTTCTCCTCCTTCGCCTGGCGGAGCATGCTGGTGGCTGCCGTGGTGAGGGACGGCGACTTCGGGAGGCGTCGTGGGGCGGCTGTGTCGATTCGACTCTCCAGGTGGGCGATCCGGCGCTCAAAATCGGCGAGCTGGTCCTCGCTCATCGCATCCTCCTACGCTATTCCATAATTACGAAATAGCGTAGATGTCTGGTGCGGGTATGACAACGTCCTTGGTAGGCGAGGTGTCGGCAGGACTCGTGCAGCCAGTTACACGCGATTGTGTTCGCCCAGTTCAGCGGTGGGCCCTACTGATCGGTGAGGAGATGGCTGACGGCGTCTTCGAGGCCGACGTGGGTAGGCAGGGGGTAGCGGCGGGTGGTGTCGAGGGGGCCCGGGACTCTACTGACGGGTAGCTACGCTAAGAATCAGAACCTGTTCACCGAGTGGCACTCCCGCTACGGCGGCCGCGGGATCTTGGTGTACTGGCACGTGGAGCGCGGGTCGGTGGTGGTGCACTCCCAGACGCTCAAGGCATCGGCGCCCGGTCCCCGCCCGGCGGCCGGCCGCCTCTGACATCTACCCGCACACCGGCCGCGCCCGCCTCGGCTACGACCGCGCCCGCGTCCTGCTGGAGGCGCACGCCGGGCTCGACCTGCACCAGCTGCGCCACAGCGCCGCCACCCACCTCGGCGAGGCCGAGATCCCGCTGCAGCTCATCATGGGCAAGACCCGCCACAAGAACCCCCGCACCGCCATGCGCTACGTCAAACCGGGCGCCGAGGCCATCGCCAAGGTCACCGAGCACCTCGCGCCGCCCCGTAGACGCCATTGACCGGCTCCCCTGGCCGTGCCGGGCAAGCTACCTGGCGGCTGAGGCCACACTTGGGGGAAAGGGGGCATCAGCGCATTCATTGACTACCGAGTGAGGGGCCTACCGCAGCTCTAGAGTTCGAGTCGTGCAAGACCATCAGCGCAGGTCAAAAGCGGTTTGGCGGCTTATCGCACGTTTCTTAACGGCACCCCAGGTCGCGGACGAGCTCGGGCCCGATCAGGTTCATCGGCGGCGCGTCCATCGTCACGCTCAGCACGCCCTCGTCGGTGGACGCCAGGCGCAGGGTCCTATACGTCATGACCACTCACCCTCTCGGTGACAGGGCCTGGCCTCTGGGCTGTACGGCATCGCGGGGGGGCGGGCTCCCGCCCGCCCCCGCGTCGTTCAGGCAGTCGCGAGTGACCTGCCACAGGTTTCCCTCGTCGCACCGACGAAGGTGCCCGTCATCCACGGCTCGTGAGCGGACAACTGGGCGACCTGGAAAGCGGCTTCAGGGATACGCAGCGACGGCGAACGGAAGCCCACCGCGCTGGAACCTCAAAGCCGCGCGTGCCGGGGTGTGGGGACTATTTCCTCAGAGAACAACGCTTAGGACTTTCCGCGCGTCAGCAATGGGTGCGCGGGTCAGGGCGCGGTGCGGAACCGTTCAGCGTGTTCCCGCGCCCACTGGGCAAAGGTTCGCGCGGGCGTGCCGGTGACGTCCTCGACGGTGGGCAGGACCACACCGCTGGCCTCGGGCGGGTTCGTGGCCAGTTGGATTCCGAACTCCACGTAGTCCTCGTCGTATCCGTAGCCGCGCAGCCGGGCGCGCTCCGCGTCCTCGCTCAGGTGCACGAAGGCGATGTCCTGCCCGGTGGCCTCGGCGATGATCCGGCTGCGTTCCGCCGGGGTAAGGGCTTCGGGCCCGGTGATCGGGTAGTTCCGACCCTCGTGGCCCTCGTGGGTGAGCGCGGTGGCGGCCACGGCGGCGATGTCGGCCTCATGCACCATCGCGCTGGGGAAGGTGGCGAGCATGGACACGGTGCCCTGGGAGCGGATCTCGTCGGCCCATTCGAGGGCGTTGCACATGAACTCCGCCGGCTGCAGCAGGGTCCAGCGGATCGCACTGGACTCTAGTGCGCTTTCGATGCTGGTGGGCGACCAGCCGCCGAGGACCGTGGCCCGAGTGATGCCGTGGCGTGCGGCGAGGTCGATGATCTCGGGGCCGTTGGTCAGGTCGTGGTCGCCGCCGAAGGTGATCAGGTGGATCGCGTCGATCCCTTCGAACGCTGCTTCGAGCGTGGCGGCATCGGTGAGGTCGCCCGCCACCACCTCGACACCGGTCGGGAGGTCGGCTTTGGCGGGGATGCGGGAGAGGGCGCGGGCGTCGTGTCCGGCTTCGTGGAGTTGCGTGACGAGGTGCCGCCCGACCTGGCCGGTCGCTCCGGTGACGAGGATGCGCATGGTGGTGGGTCCTTTCGTACGGGTGTTGTCAGTCGGTGCTGGCGCGCAGGGCGCGAAGCCCGAGGACGAAGCCGAGGACGGCGGTCGTGCTGGCGGCGAGGAATCCGTAGCCGACGTCGGGGGTCGCGATCTGTCCGGCGAAGAGGTCGCGTTCGGCCTCGACGACGTGGGTGAGGGGGTTGAACTGCGCGAGGACGCGCATCCACTGCGGTCCCTCATCGAGGGGGAGCAGCATCCCGGAGAGGATCATCAGCGGGAAGAGGACCGTCTGGTGCACGGTCCAGAACATCCAGTCGTGCTCGCGCACGGCGATGGCCAGTGCGTAGCTGAGTGACCCGATTCCGACGCCGAGGACACCCAGGAGCACCAGGCCCAGGACGCCGCCGCCGGCATCGGGGCGGAAACCGAACGGGACCATGATCAGGACGACCACGACGGCCTGGACGACGAGCGGCACGAACTCCTTGAGCGCGCGTCCGGTGAACAGCGACGAGCGCGCCAACGGCGTGACCAGGAGGCGTTCATGCGAGCCGCCCTGGAGGTCGTATTGGAGGTTGGATCCGGTCCCCGCCGTTCCGAAGAGCGAGGTCATCACGAGGATCCCCGGGACGAACCATGCCCACGGGGATTGGTGCGTGGTCCCGGTCGTCGTGTCGTGCACGATCAGGGGCCCGAAGAGGAGCAGGAAGAACAGAGGCTGGATCAGTCCGACGACCAGGGAGAACGGGTCACCGGCCACGGGGCGCAGCTCGCGGGTCATCACGATGAGGATGTCGCTTGCGACGTTGCGCCTGCGGGGTGGGGTGATGGTGCTCATGCGGCCTTCTGCGGTGTCCGGTCGCTGTCCTCGGTGCCGGTGGCGGGTCGCCCGCCGGCGTCGCGCAGGCTCCGGCCGGTGAGTTCGAGGAACACGTCATCGAGCGTGGGGAGCCGGGTGTCGGCTGCGACCACGGTGATCCCCTGGTCCCGGGCGGCGGCGATCGCGCTCGGCAGTGCCGCGCGGCCGTCGGCGACCTGCCCGGTGACCGCATCACCCTGCCGGGTCACCGTCCCGATACCGTCCATCGCCGCAAGAAGCCCACGCAGGCGCTCGGCGGAAGCGTGGTCGGTTGTTTCCAGCGTCAGCCGGTCTCCGACATGACGCTGTTTGAGCTGGGTCGGCGTGCCCTCGGCGATGATGCGCCCGTGATCGATGATCACGATCCGATCCGCCTGTTGATCGGCCTCCTCCAGGTAGTGGGTGCTGAAGACTACGGTCATGTCGCTGCGGCGCCGCATCCCGATGACGTGGTCCCAGAGGTTGTTGCGGTTCTGCGGGTCGAGGCCCGTCGTCGGCTCGTCCAGGAACATCAACGCTGGGAGGTGCACCAGCCCGATCGCCAGGTCGAGGCGCCGCCGCTGGCCGCCGCTCATCGCCTGCGTCTTGCGGCGCGCCAACTGTTCCAGACCGAGCACCGAGAGCAGTTCGGCGGCTCGCGCGCGGGCTGCGGCCCGGTCGAGGCCGTAGATGCGGCCCTGGGTGACGACCTCGTCCAGGGCCCGCTGGGTGTGCCCGGCGCCGTTGCCCTGGCCGACGTAGCCGATGCGCTCGCGCACCAGCGGAGCCTGGGTCCGCACGTCGAAGCCGGCGACGCGCGCGGTGCCGCCCGTGGGTGGGAGCAGCGTCGAGAGCATCCGCATGAGCGTGCTCTTGCCCGCGCCGTTGGGGCCGAGAACGGCGACCGTTTCCCCGTGCGCCACGGAGAGGTTGATGCCCCGGACGGCGCGGATCTCCTCGCCGTCGGGAGCCCGAAAACTCCGGGACAGATTGGCAGTGCTGATCATGTGTCGGCGTACGCTCCATTCCGCTTCGATGGCGGTTCCCATCATCACTGGGCTTGTGGCCGCTATATGTCCACAAGTGGTCCTAGAGTGGGCTCATGTCGACCGGCACCCGCGTTCTCGAACTCCTCGGACTGCTGCAGAACCGGCGCCATTGGCCCAGCCACGAGCTCGCGAGCCGCCTCAGCGTCAGCCAGCGCACGCTCCGCCGCGACATCGACAGTCTCCAGGAGCTCGGGTATCCGATCACCGCCACACGGGGCACCGGCGGCGGTTACCAACTCAGCCCCGGCGCTTCGCTCCCGCCCCTAGTAGTCAGCGAGGACGAGGCCGCCGCCATCGTCATGGGGCTCCAAGAGATCACTTCCAGTCCCTCCCCGATGTCGGCCGACGCCGCGCTGAGCGCCATGGCCAAGATCGTCCAAGTGCTTCCCGTGCGGATCCGACGCCGCATCGACAGCCTCCGCGCCGTCACCGTCGCGGCGCGAAACCCCGAGGCACGCGTGGACATCACCGATGTCGCCTCGTTGACGACCATCGCCCTGGCCTGCCGCGACACCGAGACGGTGGAGTTCGCCTACCGCACCCGCACCGGTCATACCGCGGCCAGGACAGTCAACCCGCACCACATCGTCCGCGTCGAGAACCGCCTGTACCTCATCGCCTGGGACCTCGACCGGGCCGACTGGCGGACCTTCCGCGTCGACCGCATCGGTGAGGCGAGCCGCACCGGCACGACGTTCGCCCCCCGCCCCCTGCCCGCCGACGATCCCGTCGAGTACGTGCGCGCCCGGATCAGGGCGATGCCCGCCAGGTATTCCGTCCGCGCCACGGTCGGGGCCCCGGCCGAACGGGTGCGGGAGGAGATCGCACACTACGGGACGGTGGAACCCATCGACGACACCTCGTGCCGGGTGGAGATCGCCACCGACTCTCTGGACTGGGCCACCTTCTGCATCGGAGCGCTCGAGGCCCCCGTTGTGGTCCACGGCCCACCGGAAGCCATCGCCTACATGCGCGCCTGGGGACGACGCCTCACCGCCGGCGCCCAAGAGCCCCCGTGACCCGCGCAACGGTCTTCAGAGGCGCAGAACCGGGCGGCGCCGACACGGAGCAGCGCACACGGAGCAGCGCACACGGAGGAAACACGCACCGCCCCAGGCCCCAGGCCCACCCGTGGCCCTTTGCGTCAACGCCCGGCGCCGGGCTGCATGGCCGGTGAGGGGTAGACGGCGAACACCCGCTGGCCGTCGAGCCACGCGCTGAGCCGCCGCGCTTCGGCCGCCAACGCCTCGCGGGCCTGCGGGGGGACATCGTCATCAAGCAGGCGCAGCTCGACCACACCGCCGGGATCCTGCACCCATGCGCCGACGACGCGTCCGTCGACCCAGGCGGTAGTCCCGGCGTTGCCCGCACTGTCGAACAACTGGGGTGCGTGCGCGCCGAGGTAGAAGGTGCGTGCCTTCCAGCCCATCACGCTCGGATCGAGCAACGGCAGGAGCGCGACCCACGGCTCGGCGGCGACGACCGGGGCGAGATCGTCCTGGCGCAGCCACCCGACCGAGCCGTCCTCCAGGGACACCCGCTGCGCGCCGATGTCGTCCAGCGCGGTGCGGACTGCGGACTTGGTGGCGCCGAACCACCAAGCGAGGTCGTCGACGGTGCCGGGACCGTAGGACCACAGCCACCGGGACACCAACTCGGCATAGCCCTGCCGCGCCGCAAGCGCCTCGGGCACCTCGTCCCCCCACCACGCCTGTGTCGTCGTCCATGTCGGGCGGCTCGTGTACCAGGCTCCAGCGTTGGCCGCGCGCGCCACCGCGCCGTCCAGGCTCAGCTGGGTGAGCACTCGCGGAGCGATCGCGATTCGTCCTCCCCAGGGCTTGTCCGGAGCCTGCTCGATGAAACCGGCGGCCTCGGGCACTTCCTCGCGTACCCGCTTCGACGACCGCGGCACGCCGTCGGCCAGGTGCGCCAGCACCGCCTCCTCCGCAGTCGCGAGCCATGCGGCTCCCTGCCCTTCAGCAGCCGGCCCCCAGCGTTGGAGGTCCCTGACCAGTCGTTTGCGATGGGCTGCGGCCACCCGGGCGGAGGCACTTCCCCACACCGCCGGAACAAGATCGCGAGGGAACACGAACAGGGTCTCGCGCATCGACTGCTGTCGAATGAGGGAACGTGTGTCGTAGAGCGCCCGTTCGACGTCGTCGATGTCGAGCGCGTCGACCCGTGCCCAGCAGGACAGGTGCACGCTCGGCGGGTCGGTGGCGTGCAGACACACCACCGCACGCGCGGCCTCCTCCGGAGAGACCGCCTTGGCCGTGGGGGCGAGAGCGTGCCGCACGCCCAACCGGGCCCGGCGCTCCTCATCGGTTACCAAGCGCATGGGGCCATCCTGGCGAGGAGGGACAGGTTATCCGGTGCCACCAGCACAGGGGTCGGCCAGCGTGACCATCGTCTCGAGCAGCGTCGTGTATACGGGGCCGGGTTCAGCGGATTCCTCCCAGCTCGACTCTTCCTGGGCCGCCGGACTGGTTTCCGCCGTCGGAAAGAACAGCCACCACAGGTTGTGCCAAGGGTCGAGAAACCGGGCGATGCCGTACCCGCCGTAGAAGGGGGACACCGAAGTGACGACGGTCGCACCGCGTTCGACCGCTCTGCGCATGGTCTCGTCGGGGTCGGCGACGTACACCTGGGTCAGGGCCGGGGTGAACGGCCAGCCGGCCTTACGGTCGGCGACCATGAGCAGCGAGTTGCCGATTTTGACTTCGGCGTGGATCAGCGTTCCGTCTCCGGCGTAGAAGTCAAGGGTGCGGGCTTCCTCCCGCTCAGTCGCATCGAAGACAGCGACGAGGAAGTCAATGAAAGGCGCGCCTCCGTCAACGACAACGAATCCGTTAACGGTATTCTCACCCCGAGGTTCGGGATCTTGCTTAGTCATCTCCATGCCGCGAGGCTAGAGATGATTGCGGTCAGTTCCTGCCGCAATAGGGGGGCCGACGTCTCGGTTTGATCAAGGTTTTGGATCATGGCCAAGGACAGTTCGCGGTTCGGGCTCCGGCCAGGGAACTACGGCCGTCGCGAGTAGGGTCCCCGGACCCCTTGTCGGTCAGAGGGCTCCTTCGTGGGCGAGTTGCTGGCGGGCCTTGGCCAGAGCCAGGACGCGCGGGTCGTCGAGCGGGATCTGCGGCAGCGGCACGGCGCTCTCCTCCAGAGTGGGTCGGGCTGGTCAGCCGGGGTTGTCCTCGGCGGCCCTGGCGGCGCCCTGAGCGTCGGCGAGGGTCTTGTGGACGACGCCGACGGAGACTTCGACTCCGGCGGCGACACATCCGAGGTGCGATCGGCCGAGCCGTAGCCGACGGTGAGCAGCCCGGGGACCCCCTTCGCATGGATGGCCTTCAGATCGGTCTCCAGCATCGAGCGGTCGCATGCATGAGGTGAGTTCGTCATGGATCCGATGCTGGACCCCTGACGTGCGGAAAGCCCTTAGCGTTGTTCTCTGTGGAAATAGTCCCCACACCCCGTGCCGTAGTAACGTGGCGAACCCTCCAGGAATACCAACGGCACACCTGGCTGTCGGCCGCCATCGCCCACCAGGGGACCGCTCTCACGGGCGCGTCACCGGTCAAAATCGAACGCTACCGCTACCGCAGAGCCAAGATCCCGACCCTCTGGAGCACCGAACCCGCAGGGACCTGACCAGCGGGAAAGGCACGTGGAGCGCCCGGTGCGTGGAGACGCGCACGCCGGGTGCGGCGGGCGGGCCGGGGAAACCCACTGTGAGCAATCACGGCAGGGCGCCACGGTCCGACCCAACCCGGCACTCCTAGTTCGCCTTGGCTGATGTCCGGTACTGGCCTGGGGAGTGGCCGACGGTCCGCTTGAATGCTCGCGCGAAAGCGAATTCGGAGTCGTAGCCGACTCGCCGCGCGACCTCCCGCAGTGGCGCCTGTTCCTCACGCAGCAGGCGGGATGCGACTGTCATCCGCCAGGAGGTGACGTAGGCCATGGGTGCCTGGCCGGTGAGCGTGGTGAAGCGACGGCTGAATGTGGCGCGCGGCACCCTGACGGCACGGGCGAGTGACGGCACGGTCCAGGGATTGGCCGGGTCACGGTGGATCAGTGCCAGCGCGCCTCCGACGACGGGATCGTAGAGCGCTGCGACCCAGCCTGGGCATTCCTTGTGCTGCTCGGCGATCCAGGCGCGCAGGATGTAGACGAACAGCAAGTCAAGCAGGGATGCGACGACCGCCGCGGCGCCGGGGCCGGAACGCTCCACTTCGGCCGAGAGCAGGTCGAGGGCGGCGGGCAGGCCGGTGCCCCGGGCCTGCCCGGCGGCGATGTGGACGATGGGTGGCAGCACGGCGGTGATCGGGTGTCTGGGGCTGGAGTCCAGCAGGAACGCGCCGCACAGCAGCCCGGTCAGCGGGCCGTCCCCGTCGATGACCAGATCTGTCGGTGTCGCCTGCCCGAGTGGGCCTCCGATCAGTTCCTCCACCGGCCGTACCGGCCGGCCGGGTCTGTCGACGAGCGCGTGCGCCAGCCCGGAGGGCACCAGGACCACGTCGGCGCGGGTGAGGTGGATGGGTTCGCCGCCGTCCGGGATCAGCCAGCACGCTCCAGCGGTGACGACGTGGACACTGGCCATCGCGCCCGCCGGGAAGCCGATACCCCACGGAGCGTGGAAGCGGTTGCGGCCGTAGACGGTGCTGCCGCGCCGGGTGATGGCCACGACGTCCGCCACGATGTCAGCGACAACGTCTCCCGGCCAGGCGGGAGCGGGTGGCGGGGCAGGTGCGTGTGCGGTCATGCCATTCACCGTAGCGGTTGAGCTAACTGGATATGGTTTCGTTCGGAACTGTCATTGATGCGCTCAATAGTGGGTCATACGGTCGAGTCGTCCACCAGCACCACTCACCGGAGGATCGGATGAACTCGACCGTCCTGGTCACCGGCGCCACCGGCAAGACCGGCCGCCGCCTCGTACCCCAACTCGCCGCACGAGGCGTCACCGTGCGTACGGCCAGCCGCAACCCCGCACCGGCGGATGCCCACGTCGAACCAGTGCACTTCGACTGGTCCGACGAAAGTACCTATGCAGCCGCGCTGAAGGAGGTGGACGCGGTCTACGTCGTCGCCGCGAACCTCTCCGGTATCACCACCCACCAATCCCAGCAGGTCGCGTCCCTCCTCGACGCCGCGGCGGTGGCCGGAGCACGGCGAGTCGTGCTGCTGTCAGCCTTCGGCGTGGATCAGGCGCCCGCAGAGGACCCCTTGCGTCGCATCGAGCGTGTCGTCGAGGAGGCCGGGATGCCGAGCACCATCCTGCGGCCGGGCACGTTCATGCAGAACTTCTCCGAAAAGCACTGGTCCAACCTCGACGCGACCATCCGGGAACGTGACGAGATCGCCATGCCGGGTGGGGATGTATTGGTGAGCTACGTGTCGACCCACGACATCGCGGCGGTGGCTGCCGTGGCGCTGACCGAGGACGGCCACGACGGCAAGGCGTACTCGCTGACAGGACGCGAGGCACTCACGCTCGCGGAGGTGGCCCACCACATCTCGGTCGCTGCCGGTCGGCAGGTGCGCTACGTGGAGTCCGGCCCTCAGACGATCCGCGACGCTCTCCTCGCCACCGGTATGCCGACCGACCAGGCCGAGTACGTGACCCAGTTGTTTGTCGCAGCCATGACCACCGGCGCGTTCGGCGTGGTCACCGACGACATAGCCGCCGTCACCGGCCGACCCGCGACCACCTTCGCCGAGTACGCGGCGGGCGCCGCCGACGCATGGCGCCGCCCCACCACCAACCACGTGAGCGCGACGTGATCGCGCCCGACTCCCCTCGTGCCGCGCTCATCACGGGCGGCACGACCGGTATCGGCCTTGCCACGGCCCGCGTGCTGCACGAACAGGGATTCGCGGTACTCGTCACCGGCCGGAATCCGGACACCCTGGCTGCCGCCCGACGCACGCTGCCCGACGACATCGTTGTGTTCCGCGCCGATGCACGCTCGATCGCCGACGCTGAGCAGGTCGCAGCCGAACTCCGGCAGCGGTTCGGCAAAGTCGACGTCGCCTTCCTCAACGCCGGTGTCGTGCGGTTCACGCCCCTGGACGCCCTCGATGAGCAAACCTACGACGAGCACTTCGACATCAACGTCAAGGGCCAACTCTTCACGTTGCAGAAGATCCTGCCATTGCTCCGGAACAGTAGCTCGGTGATCTTCACCAGCTCGGTCATGGCCGACAAGGGCAGCCCCAATCTGTCGGTTTACAGTGCGACCAAAGGCGCGCAGTTGTCCCTCGTCCGTTCGCTCGCCGTCGACCTCGCGCCCCGCGGGATCCGCGTCAACGCGGTAAGCCCAGGCCCGATCGAAACCCCCGCCCACAACAAACTCGACCTATCTGCCGACGCGCTC
The DNA here is from genome assembly GCF_029382225.1 of Spongiactinospora sp. TRM90649. GTDB lineage: Bacteria > Actinomycetota > Actinomycetes > Streptosporangiales > Streptosporangiaceae > Spongiactinospora. The sequence goes on along the minus strand of NZ_JARLTC010000033.1, from coordinate 22,020 downwards.
AGCACCTTCAAGAACACCCTGGCCGCCACACTGCCCCTCGGGCGGTTCGGCTCCGATGACGAGGTCGCACATCTGGTCGCCTTCCTCGCCTCCCCAGCAGCCAGCTACATCACCGGAACCAACATGGTCGTCGACGGAGGCCTGGCCGTGACCTGAACCGATTGCGCGGTGAGACCCTCCAATGGCAGCTCAGGTATGAGGACACGCAGTTGCAGAGGGTATCACTCTAGGGGCTCTGCGGCTCTGCCAAGATTCCCGTGGTAACGCTCAGTTTCTGGCGATGGTGAGAAGTATCCGTTTTCGGAGCAGGGCGAGACCGGCTCGCCCGTACATCTGCCGTTTCAGTAGTTTGATCTTGTTGATCACGCCCTCGGTGGGGCCGTTGCTGTAGGGCAGCGTGAGTCCGGCGGCGACGGCGTCGTGGTCGTGGTCGATGAGCAGCCCTTCGGCGAAGGAGCGCAGGGGTTGGAGATCGCCGGCGCGGACTTCGGCGATCCAGTCCTCCAGCCGGTGTCCCTGGCGCTGGGTGAGCAGGTCGGCGAAGGTGCGTACGTGCTCGGCGGCCTGCTTCAGCTCCAGGCAGTTGTTCAGCACTTCTTGCAGGCGTGCCGCGGCCGGGGTTGAGGTGGGCCGGGTCGGTCATGATCCAGATGGCGATGCGGCGGGGTGAGGGCGGCGGCTGGGCATCTTCGGCACGTCCTTGGCCCAGGTAGCGGTACAGCAGGGTGGAGCCGCCTCGATATCCCATCGACTTGATCTCCCGCAGCAGGGTCCATACGGTCACTCCGGGTTCGGCGGCCCGGCGGCTGCGCAGGTGGTCGCGGAACGGGTCGACCAGCGTGGTACCTCGTTTCGTGCCGCCGATCAGCTGCTCACCCCGTGGGGCGCGGGCGTACTTCTTGACGGTGTTCAAGGCGAGGTTGAGCCGGTGGGCGATCTCGTTGTTCGCCAGGCCCTGGCCCAGCAGGGCGTGGATGGCCGCATACCGGCTGCGGGTGCGCCGTACGGTAGGACCCTCGTCGCGGCCTTGGCCTGTGGCGATGTCGCGGAAGCAGCCACGGTGGGCCAGGGCGGGTTTCTCGATGGCCTCGCTGAGGTTCTTGAGCAGGTGCCGGCGGTCGGCGCACTGCACCGCCTGCGGCGCGCCGTCGCGGGCACCGGCCGCGTATGCGGTCGAGCGGTCCCGGCAGATGAGCTGGACTTCAGGATGTTGTTGCAGCCAGTGGGCGAAAGTGGCGCCGAGGCGATCGGGCGGCACCTCCACGCGGCGATGCGTGATGGCAGCGATGATGACGGTGGCATAGCGCCGGCCTCGTTTGATCGCGAAGTCGTCGACGCCGATCGCCGCCGGGACGGCCGGCGGCGGCTCCGGCTGCGCCATCAGGGCGCTCAGCACGCTGGTGCGGCTGAGCATGAACCCGATCGTGGACAGGAGAGCGGCTCCGGCTCGCCCGGCCAGTGCCAGCGCGCACGCGATCACCAATGCCGTTGCACCGGGCGTGCGACGCTCGTAGCGGCTGGTCAGGCCCGGCACCTGCTCGTTGAAGGTCTGCCGCGCGCAGTCCAGGTTGATGCACACCAAGCGTCGTAACTTTAGCTCGATCACCATGGGCAGCCCGTTCACCGGGCGGTCGGCCAGGCGCCGCAGGTGATAGCCGTGCACCTTACCCGTGGCCGTCCCGCATGAGGGGCAGCACACCGGGTCGCCTCGTGTGCGGGCCTCCGCCCGGATCTGGCCGTCCTGGCGGTCTATCTGCTCGATCTCCACCGCGGCCAGGTGCGGGAAGAGCATGTTCACCATGTCACGGTTGCACACCGTTCACGGTCTCATCCGGAACAGCAGATTGTTGATGGAACGGCACAATCTGTCACCACGGGAATCTTGGCAGAGCCCCTAGAGTGATACCCCCCTAAGGTGTCCAGAAAGGTAGACCTTTCTGGACGGAGAGCCCCCGTGACGTTCACCTACGACGGCCAGCGGCCGAAGATCTTCCGGGCCCAGGTCAACGGCGAGGAGGGGTATGCCCTGCTACTCGATCAAGACGACCCTGACGCGGTGCTCTACTTCTCCTCCTGGCAGGGCGGCCTGACCCGGTGGCTGTCCGAACTGAACCTCCTCATCGACCGGCTCTCACCCGAAGACGTGCCGACCATCGAGATCGCGTCCGAACACCCGTGACCGGCCGCATCCTCGCCTACGTGCGGGTATCTTCCCGCGACCAGAACCCCCAGCTCCAGATCGACGCGATCGAGGCCTCCGGCTACGACCAGATGTTCACCGAGAAGCTGTCGGGCAAGCACGGCGTCGACCGGCCCGAATGGCGCCGACTCCTGGAGATCGCCGGCAAGGGCGACACGGTGAAGTTCTGGAAGTCCGATCGCTGGGGGCGCACCGCCGCGCACGTGCTGACCACCGTCAACGACCTGCGCGGCCGTGGCGTCAAGATCGTCTCCCTGACCGAGAACTTTGACCTGGATACCAAGGAGGGCCGGTTCATGTTCGCGGTCCTGGCCGCGGCCGCCGAGTACGAGTTGGAGCTGCGCGCCGAGCGCCAGAGCGACGGGATCGCCGCCGCTGCACGCCGCGAAGCCGAAGGCCGCCGGCTCCCCGGAAAGAAGAAGACCGGCCGGCCCCGCGTTATCGGCCCCGCTGAACTCGCCACCCTCCGTCGCCTGGTCGACGACGGCGTGTCCGTCACCGAAGCCGCCCGCACCCTCAAGATCGGCCGATCCACCGCCTACCAAGCGCTGGCCACCGCACAGCAGACGACCAGACCGCGCGCGCCAAGCTGGAAGCCGTCGTGGCGGCCCTGCCCCCAGACAGCCGCCCAACGCCTTCAGTCGCCGCCTACGACGGACTGCTCAGTCGAATACCAAGCACCCCGGCCTGATCGTTCCCACGGTTTCTCCCGGTCTCGCATCCCTCCGGGCCGGACTCCGGCGGATCGGCACGGCCATGACCCATGTCGCCGCGGTGGACCGGTAGGACGGCGACCGCGCGTCATTCGCCGGATGTGGCGCCGTCGGTGAGACGCGTGCCGAAGGATGCCAAGGCGGCGCGGAAGGGGGCCGGTTCGTGGATGGTGAAGGGGGTGTCGAGGAGGGCCAGGTTGACGAGGAGCCACTGCCAGGTGTCGAGCCAGAGGGTCACTTGGGTCTGGTCGGGGCTCGTTGCCGTGAACTCGGCGTTCTGGTGTTTGAAGGCGTCGGCGACGGCCGGCAGGGGGGCCCGCACGGTGAGGACGACCCGTTCGCGGTTCTTGCCGAGGCCTTGCCGTAGATAGTCGAGCGCGGTCTCGGCGGGCAGTGAGCGTTGCGGGTACGTGCCGGTCGAGACTCGCAGGCCGGTGATGCGGTCGAGGCGGAAGACCCGCCAGTCGTCCTTGGTGGTGTCCCAGGCCAGCAGGTACCAGCGCAGGTCGTCCTGAACATGGCGGTAGGGCTCGACGCGCCGGGACGTGGCAGCGCCCTCCTTGCTGACGTAGTCGAAGGTGACGGGGTGACGGCGCTGAATGGCGTCGGCCAGCGTGGCCAGGAGGTCGGCGCTGACGCTCGGGGCGGTGGTGGCGCCGGTCTCCAGGCTGGCGCGGAGTTGTACGGCGCGCTGCCGCAGGCGCTTGGGCAGGTACTGATCGACCTTGCCGTAGGCGCGGGTGGCGGCCTCGTCCAGGCTTCCTTCGGCGGCGCTGCCGGTGGCGGCGAGGGTGGCCAGGCCGAGCAGGGTCGCGATCGCCTCCTCGTCGTCGAGCGCGAGCGGCGGCATCGCCGTGCCGGCGGTGAGCCGGTAGTGCCCCCCGGGTCCCGGCTGGGTGTGGACGGGATAGCCGTAGCCGCGCAGCCGGTCGATGTCACGGCGCAGGGTCCTGGCGCTGACGCCGAGCCGGGCCACGAGCTCGTCGGAGGTGAACGCCCGGCCGGTCTGGAGCGTGGCCAGCAGAGCGAGGATGCGCTGGGTGACGTCCGGCATGCCACCAGTCTCCCCGGAGTCCCGGCCAGAATATGACCACATCTGCTCGTAGGTTCGGTCTCATGCCTGCGCACACCATTCGAATTCGCGGTGCCCGTACCAACAACCTCAAGCGGCTCGACGTGGACATCCCTCGGGGCCGGCTCATCGTGTTCGTCGGCGGCGCGCGGGCCCTCGGCGACCGTGGGCCGCTCGCCAAACGCCCCCGGACCGCCCGCGGCACTGTCACGGTGACGAACGCCACCCGCAACAACCTCAAGAACGTCACCGCCGACATCCCCGCCGGCGTCCTGACGGTCCTGTCGGGGGTCGCCGGTTCGGGCAAGTCCAGCCTCGCGGCGGAACTGCTCGCCCAGCACGCCGCAGTGGTGATCGACCAGAAGCCGGTCAGCACGAACCGCCGCTCCACTCCCATCACCTACACCGGCATCGCCACGCCCGTCCGCAGGCTCTTCGCCCGGCACAGCGGTCTGCCCGCGAGCATGTTCAGCGCCAACTCCGAGGGCGCCTGCCCCGAATGCGAGGGGCTCGGCGTCATCTACACCGACCTGGCCTTCATGGACGGGCAGGAGTCCGTGTGCGAGACCTGCCGGGGGCGGCGTTTCACCGCCGAGGTGCTCGGCCACCGCATCGACGGCCTGTCCATCGCCGACCTCGACGACCTGACCGTCGCCGACGCCGCCCGGCGACTGCCGGACAAGGACATCCGCCGTGCCCTGCGCTCGCTGGAACGCGTCGGGCTCGGCTACCTGCGTCTCGGCCAACCGCTCACGACCCTGTCGGGCGGCGAGTGCCAGCGCGTCAAGATCGCCAAGGAACTGCGCGACACCGCCGCCCCCACCCTGTACGTCCTCGACGAGCCCACCACGGGACTGCACCTGCGCGACATCGCCGTCCTCCTCGGCCTCCTCGACCAGCTCGTCGACCAGGGCCACACGGTGGTCGTCATCGAGCACCACCTCGACGTCATCCGGCACGCCGACTGGATCCTCGACCTCGGCCCCGGCCCCGGCAGGCACGGCGGCCGGATCCTCTATCAGGGGCCGGTCGCCGGGCTGACGGGCACGGCCACCGCCGCCGCCCTGAACGACTGACACCGCCGGTGCCGGTGAGGACGGCGTGGCCGTCGATGAGGATCCGGTCAACGGTGATCTCACCGGGAACCCGCCGCGCGGCTTCCAGCAGTGGGCACGCGACCACCGCGAGAGCTTCCGCTGACCGAGCGCCGACCGGCTGGTTCAGCTGTGCATCTGGTGCAGGCCCGCGCTTCCGCTCACCTGGCGGCTGTGCGCGAGCAGGGCCGGGTAGTCGACCGCGATTCCGTTCACGAGGGCCTGTACGGCCTGCTCAAGCTCGCCGTCCCCCACCGGGGCGTGGCCGAACAGCACGCGGTAGTGGACCAGGGAGCCGATCAGGTCGAGCACGAGCCCCCGGTCCGTGTCCGGGCGGATGTCGCCGCGCCCGTAGGCCCGGTCGAGCGTTGAGCGTGGTCCTGTCCCTCGGCGCCGTGTTCGCGCTCGTCCACGGGCTGAAGGAGATCGCCAGGGACGGCGTCGCGGTGACGGCGGTGCTCGCGCTCGCGGTGGGCGCGGGTGCCGGGTTCCTGTTCGTGCGCCGCCAGCTCAGGCTCCCCCACCCCCTGCTGAACCTCGGCCTGTTCGCCCGACGCCGCTTTACCGGCGCGATGACGGCCGTCATCGCGGTCCTGGTCCTCGCCACTCTCCGGACGGTTCCCCCTGTCGGGCATGCCACCGCCGAGAACGACGTCGACGCGCATCGGGGGCCGTGACGCTCAGACCGCTTCCACCACCTGAATTCGCGTCACCGGCGACGGCGGCTCACACGACGTGCGGTACGGCGCGCCGTGCGCCTGGCCACCCTACGAGCTCCGAACATGTGCCTACCTCCCGCTTCTCTCGTGCGCCCCACCGTGTCATGGCCGGTCGGGGGCGACATCACCCGCCACAGGTGACCGGAGAGGCGCGAACCCCGGCCCGGGCCGGCACGAAAGCGGGCCCATCGGTGCGGCCACCCCGGGTTTCACCCCGCGCGGGTGAGCGCCTATCGCGCATTGCCTCCTATTCCTAAGAACGCCCCATATGCACTGATCAGCGGTACCGCATCAAGGAGCATGAGGATGGCCATGTACCAGCCGAAGCACGAGCATCCCGGCACGGGCGGGAGCGCCTGCGGCCGGCCACAGCGGATGTGGTGGCAGTGAGCACCGACGACGCGCCCCCCACTCCCCCGGCGGCCAGGGCCACCGCCCGGACCAAGCCTCCCGCGCCGGTGTGGATCTCCTGGGTGGCGCTGGCGCTGATGACGACCAGCTCCGTGGCCAGCCTGCGCCCCTCGCCGACGATGGCCGTCTACGGGCTGGCCTGCGTCTTCCTGTACGTCATACCGGCGATCGTCTTCCTGTTACCGACGTCGCTCGCATCCGCCGAACTCGCCTCTGGCTGGGACGGCGGCGTCTACAACTGGGTCAGCCTCGGCATCTCCCGGCCGATGGGGTTCCTGGCGGTCTGGTGCCAGTTCGCCATGACCATCTTCTACTACCCCAGCCTGCTGGGATACGTGGCGAGCACGCTGGCGTACGTCATCGACCCCGACCTCGCCACCAACGGGGTGTGGACCGCGGCGGTCATCGTGATCTGCTACTGGTCGGGGGTCTGGATCTCCTCACGAGGCACCAAAGGCGTGGCCGGCCTCGCCAGCGGCGGGCTGATCATCGGAACGCTTGTTCGTGGCCGCCGTACGGCTGCGCCGCACCCATCCGGACCATCCGCGCGGCTAACGGGCGCCCATGCTGGGCCTGCTCTGCGGCGTCGGCTTCGTCGCCTCACTGGCCGCCCTGCTCGTCGGGTTCGTTCCTCCATCGCAGTTCGAATCCGGCAACACCGCGCTGTACGTCGCGATCGTGGCGGCCGGCGCGCTGGGGCTCGGTCTGCTCGTGCCGTACCTGTTCTACCGGCTGCGCAAACCGACATGGCAGCAACCCGGGGAGGCGAGCTCATCATGATCACGACGGATCTGCGAACGCGTATCGCCGGCCTGATGCCCCAGGCCCGCGACGAGCTCGCCGAGCTCGTCGCCATCAGATCGGTGGCCGACCCGCGCCGGTTTCCGCCCGAGGAAGGCGCGCGGGCCGCGCGCTGGGTGCGCGGCAAGTTCTCGGAGCTCGGCTTCACGGACACGTTCCTCGCGGAGACCGCGGACGGCAGCCAGGCCGTGATCGGCTCCCGGGAGTGCTCGGCCCCGGCCGCTCCCACGGTGCTGCTGTACGCCCACTACGACGTCCAGCCGCCGCTCGACGAGGCCGCGTGGCTGACGCCGCCGTTCCGGCTCACCGAGGTGAACGGGCGCTGGTACGGCCGGGGCACCGCCGACTGCAAGGGGAACATCCTCGTGCATCTCACGGCGCTGCGCGCCCTCGGGGCGGAGGTCCCGGTCAATCTGAAGCTGGTCATCGAGGGATCGGAGGAGCAGGGGACGGGCGGCCCCTGGCCGCCCGAGCGGTTCCGCGGCGACGCGGAGGTGCTCGACGGCGTTTCGCTGCTGGGCGACGGCAGCGTCGCGGACATGCTCTGGGCGCGACCGGCGGTGACGATCCTGGGGATCGACTGCCCGCCGGTCCAGGGCTCGGCCGCGGCGATCACGCCACGGGCGGCGGCCCGGCTCAACCTGCGCATCCCACCGGGTATGACGGCCGAACGCGCCCGAATCGCCCTCACCGAGCACCTCCACGCCATCGCCCCATGGGGGGTTCGGGCCACCGTGGAGACCGAGGCGACCGGAGAGGCGTTCCGCGCCGCCACCGACGGGCCCGCCCACCGGGCGATCGGCGCGGCCATGCGGGAGGCCTACGGCACGCCGATGACCCTGCTGGGCCAGGGCGGATCGATTCCGCTGTGCAACGTGCTCGCCGACACCTATCCGGACGCGGAACTCATCCTGATGGGGGTCGAGGAGCCGCAGGCCCTGATCCACGCGCCCAACGAGAGCGTGGATCCGAACGAGATCGCCGCCATGGCGCTGACCGAGGCCCTGTTCCTGCGGAACTACGCGAGTGCCCGTATGTGAGGCGGCGCATCCGGGCCGGGGTCGCACCGTCACGCAAGTGGCGGCCGCGGCCTCGCCCGGTGCTCCCGCACGTGGTCGCTGCCGAAGGTGACCGCCACCATCGCGGTCACGATGGCGTTGGTGGCGTAGAGAAGCCAGGAGGCGACGGTCGCCAGGTGCCCTTCGCCGAGGCCGCGCGCCAGATACTCCAGCATGCCGCCCGCGGACCCCAACCCGATGAACGCCGCCTGCACGGCAGTGAACCGCCGCTCCTGATCCATATTCGCCATGGCCGGACTCCTGTCGCAGCGGGCGGCGGCAGGCCACCGCCGCAACCGCTCCAGGATCACGTCACGAATCAGGGCGTGGATCACACAAGCCGGGTGATCGCGGCCGCGCGCGGTGCGGTACCAGGGGACGTCAGGCCGCAGCACGTCGCAGCAGGTGTGCGCCGGCGACTCCGAGGGGCAGGAAGAGCAGGGCGAAGAGCGTGCCCGCCACGTATGTCAGGTGGATCGGGATGAGGCTCATCCCGACGAAGGCCATGACGAAGGCGGCGGTCAGCCACCAGCCCGCCACGCGGGCGCGGGCGAGGCCGACGCAGAGGATGAGAAGGCCGAGGAAGGCCAAGATCTCGGTGCCGCTCCACGCGGGCATGAACGGGGCCGTGTCCACGAGGTCGGAGACGCGTACCGCGACGTCCATCTCGAACCGCTGCCCCAGGACCATGCGCCACCAGTCGTCCCGCACCGCCCCCGACACGTTGAGCATCCCGAGGGTGGCGGCGAGGGCGCCCGCCACCGTGAGCCACCGGCCCTTGGGGCCGCCTACCAGCCCCGGTACGGCCAGGACGCCGAGGGCGCCCAGGATCAGGCCGTAGTGCAACAGGATCGCCGACAGTTCGGTCAGGAAGGAGTCGCGAGCAAGGGCGGTGATGTAGTCCGCGGTCGAGTCCGAGGTCTGCGGTGGGCAGGTCATCATGCCCGCGAACAGCAGCACGGGACAGGCGATCAGAGCCACCCCGCCGGTCCTCCGCAGAAACCGCCCCACAGGATCCGGCGCGCCGGCGAGTGCGGTGTCCGGCGGGGCGTCCGGGGTGTGGATGAGGGGATTCATGTCGTACCTCCGAAATCGTCGAGGGCCCTCACCTTCTCGCCGGGGCGCCGGAGCGCGCGTCCCCCATCGCGGACCGTGATGTCTCCGGCGTCCGATGGACCGCATCCATCGTTCGGGGGATGCCGTGAGCTGCGAAAATCCACCGCCCGGCGGGGTCGCCCGCGCGGCCCGCGGGCTACGATCGCTGCTCATGACGACGACCTGGCTGAGGGACCCGCGCCTCATCCCGCTGGTGTTCGGACCTCTGGTCGCCGCGCTGGCCGTGGCCGAGACCCGGCTCGACGACTTCTTCGGCCCGGCCGCCACGGCCGTCTGGGCCACGGGAGCGGCGATGGGCACCGGCCTCGTCCTGGCGGCCTGGTGGCCGCTGGTGAGCACCATCGTCGTGGCCCTCTGCCCGCCGGTCGGCATGCTCGTCTTCGGAGCGCCAGGGGTCAGCGGCGCGATGATGATCGGCATGATCGGGGCCGTCGCGTGGGCGGGCTGGCGGGAGCCGCCGCGCCGTTCGGTCGTGGCGCTGGGCGTGGCAGGGGCGTCCTTAACCGCTGCGGCGATCGTCGTCGCCTCGTCGTGGGAGTTGTTCTTCGCGCCGGCGGTCCTGCTGCCCGGCTGGTTCATGGGGTTGCTGGCCCGGCGCAGCGGGGAGCGCGCGGTCGAACTGGCGGAGCTCGCCGCGGCCCTGGACGCCGAGCGTGAGGCCGGCGCGCAGGCGGCGGTAGCGCGGGAGCGCACGCGCATCGCCAGGGAGGTGCACGACGCGGTCGCCCACTCGGTCAGCGTGATGACCCTGCAACTCGGCGGCCTGCGCCGGATACTGAAGGACCGCCCGGCCGAGCAGGAGGTCGTGGCCGGGCTCGAACGTCTCGGCCGGCAGACCGTCGAGGACATGCGCGGCCTCGTCGGCATCCTGCGCGAACGGGCCGACGGCGAGCCGCCCGCGCCGATCTCGTCGCTGACCCGGCTGCACGAGCTGATCGCGGACGTGCGCGCCGCCGGTCTCGCCGTCACCCTGGAGGCCCCCGCCGACCTGCCCCGGCTGCCGCCGGTGCTGGACGTCACCGCGTACCGGGTGCTGCAGGAGGCGCTGACCAACGTGCTGCGGCACGCCGGGGAGGCCCCGGCGTCGGTCGCCATCGGCTACACCGGTCAGGCGCTGTCCATGGAGGTGCGCAACGGCCCGGCACCGCGCGCCCCGGCCCCCGGTGGCAGGACCGGGCACGGCCTGGTCGGCATGCGGGAACGGCTGGCGATGGTCAACGGAAGCCTGCGCGCCGGGCCGGAACCCGACGGCGGCTTCGCCGTACGCGCCCTGTTCCCCCTTCCCCGGACCTGGTGAGGACGAGATGCCCATCTCCGTAGCGCTCGTCGACGACGAGGCCATGATCCGGGCGGGCCTGCGCATGGTCCTCAGCGCCGAGCCGGACATCGAGGTCGTCGGCGAGGCGTCGGATGGCGCCGGAGCCCTCGCCCTGGTCGCGCGCACCCGGCCCGACATCGTGCTGATCGACGTGCGCATGCCGCACATGGACGGGCTTGAGGCGTCCGCGCGGCTGGTGCGCGAGCATCCGGACACGAAGGTGATCATCCTGACCACGTTCGACGAGGACGAGCACGTCGCGGCGGCGTTGCGGGCCGGGGTGAGCGGATTCCTGTTGAAGGTCGCGCCGCCGGAGCGCCTGGTCGAGGCGCTGCGCACGGTGGCGGCCGGCGGCGGGCTCCTCGATCCCGCCGTCACCCTCCGAGTGATCTCCGCGTTCGCCGGACAGCCGGGCCCGGCGTCCGGCGCGGGCCGTTCCGCCGACCTGGGGCTGCTCACCGGCAGGGAGACGGACGTGCTGAGGCTGCTCGCGCAGGGGCTGACGAACAACCAGATCGCCGCCCGCCTCCACCTGGGCGAGGCCACCGTCAAGACGCACCTGTCCCACGTGCTGACGAAGCTGAACCTGGCCACCCGCGTGCAGGCGGTGGTCTTCGCCTACGAGAGCGGGCTGGTCCGGCCCGGCCAGGGAGACATCGGCTCGTCCGGCCCTTCGGCGTGAGCGCCCGGCACCGGGCGGTCAGGTGACGCGCGTCAGGGTGTCGAGCAGATGTCGGACGGCCGGCGTCGGCGGGCCGGGGGGAACGGCCAGCGAGGTGGTCAGCGTGCGCCCCGCCAGCGGGCGGATGGCGACCCTGGGGATCTCCGGCAGGCCGGTGACCTCGTAGAACACCGTCCATGACGGGGCGCCGACGCCGAGGGCCGTCAGGGTCTCCTGGAAGGTCGTGAACGGCGGCCCGGCGGGCGGGGAGATCCCCGCCTCCCGGCAGGCGTCGGTGATCAGGTCATGGAAGGGCGGGTTGTCCTCGCGCGGAGCGAGCCGGAGCGGGAGATCCGCCAGGTCTTCGAGCCTGAGTTCCGCCGCCCGCGTCAGCCGGTGACCGGCGGGCAGCGCCGCGTACAGCGGGTCAGTCCAGATCGGGAGCAGTTCCAGGCCGGGCGCGTCGGCGAGCGCGCGGACGAGCGCCGCGTCGAGCTCGCCGGAGCGCACGGCTGCCAGGCGGGCGGGCAGCGGGAGCCGGCGCGGCCGGACCTGGAGGCGCGGCGCGACGGTGGCCAGTTCGTTGAGCGTGCGGTAGATCCGGTCGCCGGGCCCCTGCACGATGCCCAGCCGCAGGACCCCGTCGGTGCCCGCGCGGATGTCGGCGGCGACCTGCCGGATGCGGTGCGCGGCGGCCTGGATCGCGCGGGCCTCGGGCAGCAGGCGCTCCCCCGCGCCGGACAGGCGCACGTGCCGGGTCGAACGGTCGAACAGCGGCACGCCCAGCTCACGTTCGAGCCTGCCGATCTGCTGGCTCACCGCCGACTGCACGATGCTGAGCCGTTCGGCCGCGCGGCCGAACCCGCCTTCTTCGGCGACCGCCACGAAGTATGTCAACTGCCGCAGTTCCATCGGCACCCGATCCATCTTGATTCGTGATGACTCCAGGTCATAACCGATTCTGGTTCGCGGCTTGTTCCCGGGCTCCAATGGATCCCGTATCAGGAAGGAGCCGAAGATGACGTACACGGCATCGCAGGTCCTCGTCGTGCCCACGGAGGCGGCGGAGGTCGTCGCACTCCCCTCGGGCGGCGCGTTCACCCTGCTCGCCGACGCGAGTGGCACCGCGGGCGCGCTGGGCGCCAACCGGCTCACGCTGGGGGCGGGCCGCGACGGCGCCAAGCCGCACCATCACGCGTTCTCCACCGAGTTGTTCTACGTCCTGGACGGAGTGATGGAGTTCCTCGTTGGTGAGGACGTGGCGACCGTCTCGGCCGGCGGGCTCGTCGTCGTGCCGCCGCGCGTGCCGCACGCCTTCGGCGCGACGCCGGGGGTGGAAGCCGAGTTGCTGTCCGTTTTGACACCAGGTGTCGAGCGGTTCGGATATTTCCGGCAGTTGGCGCGCGTTCAGCACGGCCTGGCGCCCTTCGACAGCCTGCTGCCGGAGCAGGAACGCTACGACGTGCACTTCGTGGACGCCGCCGCCTGGCAGTCGCTGAGGAGTTCCCGATGACCGCCGCGCCCGTCGCCGGGATCGAACCCTCTCCCGGCCGGATCGGGCCGCTGTCGACCGCCGTGCGGCTCGGCGGCCTGTTCGGCCCGGCCGTCTTCGGCGTCACGGCCGCCGCCGTGGCGTTGCCCCAGGTCGGTGCGGCGCTGAACGCGGGCCCCGCCCAGGTCGCCTGGGTCCTCATCGCGCACGCGCTGGCGCTCGGCGTCGGCACCGCCGTCTTCGGACGGCTGGCCGACTCCCGGGGCGCGCGCGCCACCTTGCTGATCGCGTCACTGACGCTCGTCGCCGGCGCGCTTCTGTGCCTCGTGGCGCCCACCCTCGGCGTCCTGGTGGCCGGGCGGCTGCTGCTGGCGGCGGGATCCGGCGGCACGGCGGCGGTCGGCGCCGCGCTGCTCGCGGGCGTGGACGCCCGTGAACGCCTGCGGGTCTTCGCCCGATACGGCGTGGTCATGGCGCTCTTCGCCTCCGCCGCCACACTGCTCGGCGGGATGGTGACGGCCTGGCTGAGCTGGCGCGTGACCGTCGTGCTGCCGGTGCTGTCGATCCTGGCGGTCCCCTTCTGCCTCCGGCCGGCCGTACGCGCCGGGTCACGTCGCCCCGTCGATGTGACCGGCGCCGCCGCGCTGACCGTGACCGTGAGCGCGCTGATCGTGCTCATCCAGGCCAGGACGCTCAAGCTGGACGGCCCGATCGTCCTGGCGCTCGCGGTGGTCCTCGTGCTCGCCGCCGTCGCCCTGGCCTGGTGGGTGGCTCGGCGGCCGGACGGCTTCGTGCCGCGCGAGGTCGTCGGCGACGCGGCCTACCGGATCGCGGCGGCCACCGGCGTCGGCGTGTTCGGCGCCCTGTTCGCCGCCATGTACGTGATCCCCCAGATCCTGGCCGCGTCGTACGGCTGGAGCGTCCTCACGATCGGTGTTGCGCTGCTTCCGGGAGCCGCGATCGGCGCCGTGCTGTCGCGCCGGGCCGGGCGGCTCCCGGGACGCGGCGGCCGGCTGCTGCTGGCCGGCACCGCGCTGGCGGCGGCGGTCGCGATGGCCGCCAGCGCGACGGGCTGGGGCGGTCCCTGGCCCGCCGTGCTCGCGGCCTCGCTGAGTCTCGCCGCGTTCGCCGTCACCCAGGTCGTGGTCACCGGCGAGGTGTCGGCGCGGCTGCCCCTCCCGCTGCGCGGCGCGGGGATGGGGCTGCTCAACCTGACGTTCTTCGTCGGCGGCGGGGTGGGCTCCGCCATCGCCGGGGCGCTGTCGGAGTCGATGCCGATGCACCGCACGCTGCTGGTCGTCGCCCTCTTCCCGCTCGCCGCCGCCCTGATCGCCGTGGCCCGGCGACGGGAGTGAGCCGCCCCCGGCGGTCTGCTCGGCGGCGTCACATGATGGCGGGTCCTGTCACGGGGGCGGAAGCCGTCCGGTCTTGACCAACGACCGGGTCACAACGGGTGTCCCGGGGTTGGAAGTCGTCATCGACCTGTCCAACTCGCCGTCGTTCGAGCCGGCGACTCGGTCGGCGGGGGAATGACCGCCGCGCTGACCATCCTGGCCAAGCGGCGCGGCGACGTGAGCTTCGTGCACCAGTCGCTCTTCTACCCGGTCACCGACGCCGGGCAGGTTCGGCCTGGTGGAGGCGCATACGGTGCCGGTGCGGATCAAGGAGGGCTTCCGGCGCAGGCTGGCGGCGCTCCCGGCCGAGACACGCTCGCTGATGCTGGCCGCGGCGGCCGAGCCGACCGGCGATCCGGTGCTGGCCTGGCGGGCGGCCGAGCGGCTCGGGGTGCCCGCCTCCGCGGTGGAGCGGGGGGGACGCTGTCGGTGATCTTTCGAAGGCGCACCTCCTGGCCGACGACATGGCGATCAGCGACCCGACGATCACCCGGCGACTCGGCTCAAGCTCGCTACTCCGTGGTACGGTATAGCAGTACTCGGTACTACGGAGTACCAAGGACAGGGCCGAAGGGGATCCACGATGGACGACCTCACGGAGATGCTGAAGGGCACGCTTGAGGGCTGCGTGCTCGAAATCATCGGCAGCGAGGAGACCTACGGGTACGCCATCACGCGCCGGCTGAACGAGCTCGGCTTCGCCGACGTAATCGAGGGGACGGTTTACACCATCCTGCTGCGGTTGGAGAAGAACGGCCTCGTCCAGGTGACGAAACGACCGTCCGAGGTGGGCCCGCCGCGCAAGTTCTACGCGCTCAACGAGGCGGGACGCGAAAGGCTCGCGACGTTCTGGATGAAGTGGGAGTACATCACCTCACGGATCGACAAGCTCAAGGAGGGCGGGAAATGAACCTCTGGGAGAAGATGACGGGTAGTGATCTCACCAGGGAATGCAAAGCGTTCGAAGTCCGGGCCCAGGTGTTGCCGGCCGAATACCGGGCGGCATGGGAAGAGATCAAGGGACATCTTTTTCCCTACGGGGATTTCAGCGGGCGAAACCTGATGCCGATTCTCGACAGCGCTCTGGGGCTACTCGAAGAGACGGCCGCCGATGGGCGGAGCATTCACGAGGTGCTGGGTGACGACATCGGGGGCTTCTGCGCGGCGCTGGCCGGCGGAGACGGGGCCCAAAGCCATCGCGACCGGTGGCGCGAGCAGCTGAACAGGAACGTCGCGAGGAAACTGGGCCGGCTGGGAGGCTGACATGGGCATCCAGGACATGATCGAGGGCAAGAAGCAGTGGCGCGCGCACATGGCGCGGGTCAAGGCGCTCCCGCCGGACTACCAGATCGTCTACAAGGAGATGCAACGGTATTTCTTCAAGGTCGGACCGGTCGACCTGCTCGAGGGGCGGCTGCTCTCCGGGATCGTCGATTTCTTCGAGGAGGGTGTCGCGGCCGGCAAGGGAGTCCTGGAACTCATCGGCGACGATGTCGCCGCCTTCTGCGACGATCTGATCAAGGACTCGCGCACTTTCGCGGACATCTATCAGGAGTCCATCAAGCGGGAATCCGGAACGGCCAAGGAGTAAGCCGGCGCCGCCCGGAACAACCGGCCTCCGGGGCCGTTCGGTGCACTCAGGCCCCGGGGACCACCAAGCGCGCCAGTCACACGCTTCCCACGCGTTCGCCACCTTCGTGTTGCCCAAACGGCTGGTCGAGGGCGCGCGCTTCCCGCTGACTTGAGCGCCGCGCCCGCGACGCCAGAGAGTTCTCGGAACGGACCACCGTCCCGCGTGCCGGTCGCCGCGATTCGAACGGCCGGCATGTGGGATGGCCGCTCCTGCTCCGCCTGGCGTAGCCTGCGAGTATGTCCGTCCAGCTGAACCACACCATCATGCCGGCCAGGGACAGGGACGCGACCGCGGCCTTCCTCGTCGAGATCCTCGGCCTGGAGCCGGCGCCGGAGTACGGCCCGTTCCGGGTCGTCTCGCTCGGTAACGACGTGTCGATCGACGTCGTGCAGGCGGGAGACGACCTGCCGTCGCTGCACTTCGCCTTCCTGGTCGCCGAGGACGAATTCGACCAGATCTGGGGCCGGATCAAGGAGCGCGGGCTGACGTACTGGGCCGATCCGTTCCATCGGCATTCGGGGCAGATCAACACCAACGACGGCGGGCGCGGCCTCTACTGGTCCGACCCCAACGGGCACAACCTGGAGATCATCACGGTGCCGTACGGCGGCTAGGGTGCCGGTGCCCGTGCGGAAAAGGATTGGACCCGATGACGCTCGGGCTTGTAGCTTGCAGCAGACCGTGACACCGCCGGAGGAGGTGAGACCCATGAACGCTGTAGCGATGTGGGTGCTCCGCCTTCCCGTCATGGTCGGGCGATTGACGTAGGTGTCGCCGGGAGCGCCCAGCCGACAAGGCACTCCCCCGAAAGGCAACACCTATGAACTCTCAGCGGTTCACCGCCGGGCCGTCGTCGAACGACACGGCCGAGCCTGACTCCACCGCCGATCGCACCCATCTCATCTTCGACGTGATCATCGCCGGATGCGGGCCGACCGGTGCGATGCTGGCCGCCGAACTGCGGCTGCACGATGTGCGGGTACTCGTTCTGGAGAAGGGAACCGAGCCCGCGTCGTTCGTCCGCATAGTCGGGCTGCATGTTCGCAGTCTTGAGCTGATGGCGATGCGCGGACTGCTGGATCGCCTTCTCCAGCACGGGAGACGGCGTCCGGCCGGCGGCTTCTTCGCCGCCATTCCCAAACCCGCGCCCAAGGGCCTGGACTCCGCTTACGCCTATCTGCTGGGCATCCCGCAGCCGGTCATCGAGCAGGTGCTCGAAGAACACGCGATCGGACTGGGCGCGCAGGTCAGGCGCGGGTGCGCGGTGACCGGTCTCGAGCAGGACGACGAGGGCGTGACCGTTGAGCTGGCCGACGGTGAACGGCTGCGCTCGCGCTACCTCGTCGGCTGTGACGGCGGGCGCAGTACCGTCCGCAAGCTGCTGGGTGTCGGCTTCCCCGGCGAGCCCTCGCGGGCCGAGACGCTGATGGGCGAGATGGAAGTGGGCGTGCCGCAAGAGGAGATCGCCGCCAAGGTGGCCGAAATCCAGAAGACCCACCAGCGATTCTGGCTCCGGCCCTTCGGTGAGGGGATCTACAGCGTCCTGGTGCCCGCCGCGGGCGTCGGCGACCGCGCGGAGAAGCCCACCCTCAAGGACTTCGAACAACAGTTGCGCGCCATCGCCGGGACCGATTTCGGGGTGCACTCCCCGCGCTGGATGTCCCGCTTCGGGGATGCCACCCGGCTGGCCGAGCGTTACCGGGTCGGGCGGGTGCTGCTGGCCGGTGACGCGGCGCACATCCATCCGCCCATCGGCGGACAGGGCCTCAACCTGGGCGTTCAGGACGCGTTCAACCTGGGCTGGAAACTGGCCGCGCAGATCCGCGGCTGGGCGCCGGAAACCCTGCTGGACACCTACCAGGCCGAACGTCATCCGGTCGCCGCGGATGTGCTGGACAACACCCGCGCCCAGACGGAACTGCTGTCCACCGAACCGGGCCCGCAGGCGGTGCGCAGGCTGCTCACCGAACTGATGGACTTCGAGGAGGTGAACCGCCATCTGATCGAGAAGATCACCGCGGTCGGCATCCGGTACGACTTCGGCGAAGGCCCCGACCTGCTCGGCCGCCGTCTGCCCGACATCGACGTGAAGCAGGGCAACCTCTACGGTCTGCTGCATCGCGGCCGCGGCCTGCTGCTGGACCGCACCGAACGCCTGGCCGTCGGCGGCTGGTCGGACCGGGTCGATCACCTCGCGGACCCCGCCGCGGAACTGGACGTCCCGTGCGTCCTGCTACGTCCTGACGGCCATGTCGCCTGGATCGGCGACGATCAGCGGGACCTGGACGGCCGGCTCTCCCGCTGGTTCGGCGAGCCCGTCGGCTGATCTCGCCGGGCGCTCCCCCGCGACGGCGACCTGCGCACCGTTCAGAAGGCGCGCAGGTCGTCTCGGCCGCGATCTCCTGGACGAGGTGATCCGTCAGAACCCGATGGCTTCGCGGAGCAGCAGGACGGTGCCGCGTCCAGGCTGGTATTCCGCGTTGAGGATGAGAACGCGGTTGACGGCGCTGGGCCACCCGTAGGCCTCCTGCGTGCGTGCGGTCTCCAGCGGCAGGCAGTGCTCTTCGACGCGGCGCAGGGCGGTGCTGATATCGAGCACCACCTTCTGCGCCCCGACGATCCAGATCGCGCGGGCGGCGCCGCCGGAGTAGCTGGGCAACTGGCTTCCGCTGCCCGAGGCGATCACGAGGGAACCGGTCTCGGTGACCGCGTGGACGCTGCCCACGACGACGTCGGGACCGGCGCGCAGCCGCCGGATCTCGTCCGTCTGGGTGGTGCGGTCCATGGCCAGGGTCAACGGCCTGACGGCCTTGTAGCGCCCACTGGCGTTGATGTCCTCATCGATGCCGGACCGCCGGAGGGTCTCGCTGGCCCCGGTGAGCACGCTGGCCCCGTCGGGTATCAGCTCCCTCACACGGGTGCGCGCGGCGGCGGCGTCATCGAGGATCTCGACGGTGAAACCGCGCGCGGCGAGTGCGGCGGCCGTCCGCTCCAGACGCTGCCCGGACGCCGCGCCGGCGAACGGTGTTTCCGGGACTGAGGTGGTCATGATGGCTCTGAGCTCCCTGTTCGCTGAATGACGTGTCGGTCTCAGCGGTTCGACAACGCAGCCCTCAGGAATGTCAGGCCGGTGCGTCGCCTCACATTCCGGTGCGCCGTCTTGTCGAAGCGGTGAGAGACCGATGCGACGAAGGGGCCGACGGCGTCATGACCACCCGATCCACGCCAGAACAGGGCCGGCTCGACCCGGACCTGGACGCGATCATGAGCGAGCGGCGTCACCTGATCAATCTCACGTACCGGCTGCTGGGCTCGCTGGCCGAGGCCGAGGACGCCGTGCAGGAGACCTACACCCGCTGGTACGCCATGTCCCGGCGGCAGCAGGACGCCATCGAGTCTCCCGGTGCCTGGCTGACGACGGTCGCCAGCCGCATCTGCCTCAACCTGCTCCGCTCGGCACGGGTCCGGCGAGAGACCTACGTGGGCGAGTGGATCCCCGAGCCGCTCCCCGACGGGACCGTCGCCGACCCCGCCGACCGGGTCACCCTGGACGAGTCGGTCAACCTGGCCTTCCTGGTCGTGCTGGAGGCGATGACCCCGGCCGAACGCGTCGCGTTCATCCTGCACGACGTCTTCTGCCACTCCTTCGCCGAAGTGGCCGAGATCGTCGGCCGTACCCCGGCGGCGTGCCGTCAACTGGCCTCCTCGGCCCGCCGTCGCATCCGGGCCTCGCAGCCTTCCGCGACGACTCCGGCAGCCCGGCCCGCCGACGTCGTCAGGAACTTCATGCAGGCTTGGGAGGCCAAGGACATCGACGCCCTGATCGGCCTGCTCGACCCCGACGCCACGGCGGTCGCCGACGGCGGCGGGCTCGCCACCACCTTCCTGCGCCCCATCGAAGGCGGCGAGCAGATCGCGCGCGCCTGGGTCGAGCTCGCCCGCCACCGGCCCGGCGACATGACGGTCCTGGAACGTATGGTCAACGGTCAGCCTGGTCTGGTGGCCCAGCAGGACGACGTCATCGTGACGGTGTTCGCGTTCGAGGTCGCGGGCGACCGGATCAGCCACATCTGGGTGGTACGTAACCCCGACAAACTCCGTCGCTGGACGACGAGCTGAGGCGCGCCTCGCATCGGTCCCCACAGGACGTGATCTCGCCGACGCTCGCCGAGCCGTCCTCGCCTGACTCGCCGCCCTCACCCGGCTCGACGCGTGATTGTCGGCCTGGCCGCGCCCATCGGTGGTACCTTCCGACCGGTCAAGTGATCCTCTGTCCAGCGGAGCGGGGCTGCTCATGGCCCCCGCCGCGCACGCCGCACCTGACGCGAAGATCAGCTATGTCAAGCGGATCAAACCGGTCCAGTCCGTGACCACCTATGTCACGATCAAGGACAGCGTCGGTCAGAAGAACCCGATCAAGGTGACCGCCACCTGGGCCTACAAGACCTCCAAGTCCGCGCTCCCCAGGACACGAGTCACGAGGCCGGGTGACATCAGACGGCTTCATCGATCATCGCGGACAGCCGCGCGCGCACCTGGCGGTGCAGGTCGTCGCGGGGCGGCGCCAGGTCGAGCAGCCGCGCCATCCACCAGCCGTCGACGGCCAGCCGGGCGAGGTAGGCCGTGCTCGGATCGAGGCCGTCGTCGGCCAGCCTGTCCTGCCAAGCCTCGTAGCGACGCCGGAACGTGTTGAGCACCTCCGGTCCGCCGGACAGCGCGGCGAGCAGGGCCACCGCCACCTGGTCGGTATGCGCGCGCGCCGGGACGTCGGTGTCCGGAATGGTGGCCTGACTTGAAGTGGTGGAGCAGGCCACCCTTGCTGATTCCGGCCTGGGCCGCGACCGCGTCCAACCGGATCGCGCCGACACCTCCGGCGAACGGCGAACGCGCTCAGGCCGCAGGGTTTCTCGCCCGCCGAACTCGTGAAAGCGTACGGCGCGCATCAGGCCAGCCGCTGCGCGTTGAGCCAGACGGTGCCGGGATTGAGCCGGTCCGGGTAGCGGCGGGTCATCTTGTCGAAGAACGCCCGCGCTGTGGGCTTGTCGGCGAGCACCCTGTCGGCGGTGCGCAGGTATTCGGCGGTCTCGTCGAGGATGCGCGGATCGTCGGCGCGGGTGGCGTCCTTGTGGCCGGCGACCACGGCGTTCGGCCGCAGGGCGCGTACCTTGTCGATGGCGCGGAGCCAGGCGTCGATGCCGCCGTCGAGCCCGCCGTCGGCGAGGTACTGGTGGACGTTGTTGTAGGCCACGTCACCCGCGACGACCAGTCCGAGCGACGGCACGTGCAGCACCGTGGAGTCGTCGCAGTCGCTGCGCCCGACCTCGACCGCATTCAGCGCGTGCCCCTCCAGGGTGAGGCCGTCGGCCGGGATCACCTGGGCGGTCACCTGGAGGTCGGGGAGCTGCCCAGGAAACAGGTCGTCCCAGAACGCCTTCCGCCGTCCGGCCACCGAGTCGCGCATGAGCCGGATGGTGCCCTCGGTGGCGTGAACGAGCGCTCCGGGAAAGCGTTCGGCCAGCAGTGCCGCGCCGAACCAGTGGTCGCCGTGGCCGTGGGTGACGTAGATGTGCGTCAGTCGTTTGCCGGAGCGTTCGACCCGGTCACCGACTCGGCGGGTCTGCTCGACCGTGAACGGCGGGTCGACCAGGATCGCGTCCGTGTCGCCGGAGACGAGGGTGGTCGAGATCGGCGACCACTCCTGCCGCGCCCCGGTCGGCAGCGTGCCGGTGGTGGGGATCGGCTCGGACACGAACACGTCGTACGACAACGCCGCCGCACTCGACTCGGGCATAGCCTACTCCTTGCGAGTTCATACCGTATCTTTGAGATAGAAAGTATCTTAAGGATAGAAGATTCGGGATGTGGAGTATGTCACACCGCCAACTGGACGTCGAGCAGCTCCGGCCGTACTGCCCTTACTACGCCGCCGCGATGGACATGATCGGCCGCCGCTGGGCCGCGACCGTGCTGCGCGCGCTACTCGGCGGCGCCGGCCGGTTCAGCGACATCGCGGCGGCCGTTCCGGACATGACCCACAAGCTGCTCTCGCAGCGGCTGAAGGACCTCGAAGCCGACGGGCTCATCGAGCGCAGCGTGCAACCCGCCACTCCGGTGCGGATCGACTACCGGCTCACCGAGAAGGGCGCCGCGCTCGGCAAGGTCCTGCTCGACCTCAATCGGTGGGCGCTGGAGTGGATCGATCTTCCGGCCGAGCCCTGACGGCCCGCCGGCAGCGTCTCAGCCCGGCCTGCCTCCTCCAGATGGCAGTAGGGGCACGCGTGCTCATCGGTCAAGGCCGCTCCTCCTGGAAACGGGTGACGGTCGAGGCGGCCAGGCGG
>NZ_JARLTC010000032.1 GCF_029382225.1 Spongiactinospora sp. TRM90649 | reverse complement strand
CGTGTGTTCGTCATGGTTGACGCTCCCCCCGAAGCGTTAAGGTGATCCACCTAAGTCGTTTACCCATGGTGATCATTCCACACTTAGAGTGATACCCCCGCTGGTCTGCCTGGACCGGGGCTGGAGCACGACAGGCTGACTGGGGCCGGTCAGGGTTCCTTGGTGAAGGTCATGTCCATCCAGTGGGTCCAGGTGGAGGTAGAGGTCAGGCGGTCCCAGCGGGCGCGCATGGTGTCGGGGGTGATGGTGAGGGTGGCTCGGGTGGTGGGGCCGGTGAAGGTCCAGGTGTCGCCGGCGCGGGTGGCGTCCATGGTGGTGAAGGCGCCCTGGTGGTCGAAGGCGCGCATGGGGTAGGAGGCGGTGGCGGGGTCGTAGGGGCCGATCATCTCGATGGCCCTGACCTCTTCGCCGCCCATGAGCACGTCGACGTGGTGGACCAGGAACTGCTCGCCGGGGAACCACTCGTAGACGTCGTGGCCGCCGATGTTGACGGACGGGGCCTCCGGGGTGGCGACGGTGCGGCCTTCGGAGCGCCAGCGGCCGATCAGGGCGGCCAGACGGCGGTTCTCGTCATGCATGGGACCCTCCGAGTTTGTAAGAAGTTGCTTAAATACTTACATACCGTATCGTAAGCACGTGGACGAGGCGTTGCGCGCGATCGCGGATCCGACCCGGCGGGCCATCCTCGTGCTGGTGCGCGATCGGGAGGCGCCGGCCGGGGAGATCGCCGGGCGGTTTCCCAGGATGAGCCGTCCCGCCGTCTCACAGCATCTGCGGGTGCTGGTCGGGGCCGGGCTGCTCGATGTGCGGCGCGAGGGCAACCGGCGGTTCTACCGGCTGCGGCCGGGCGGGCTCGCCGAGGCGGCGGCGTTCTTCGCGGACATGTGGGCGAGCCCGCTCGACCGGCTCAAGCGGGCGGCCGAGCGCGAGGAGAAGGAGGAGGGGGCGTGATCGAGCACGTGCTGCGGATCGAGGCGCGTCCCGAGACGGTCTGGGGGTTCCTCACCGATCCGGTACGGCTGGCGCGGTGGTGGGGCGAGGCGCAGGCCGTCCCGGAGCCCGGGGGCGTGCTGCGGGTGCGGATGAGCGGCGGCCCCCGGCCGGTCATGCGCGGCGAGTTCGTGGAGCTGACGCCCTACGAGCGGGTCGTCTTCACCTTCGGCTGGGAAAAGGCCCCGGGGGTGCCCGACCTCCCGCCGGGGTCGTCCCGCGTCGAGATCACGCTCAAGGCCGACGACGGCGCGACGGTGCTGGTCCTGCGGCACACCGGCCTGCCCCCGGGCCTCGCCGGCGAGACCCGCGACGGGTGGGCCGGGCTGCTGGAGGGGCTAGGACGCGCCGCCGGGGGTCCCGAAGGTCCCGGTGAACGCGGCGCGGTTGGCGGAGACGGCTGAGCGGTCCCAGACCGCGAACACCACCCGCTCGAACCCGCCGCCGAACCCCCCGCCGCCGGTCAGGTGGCCGTGGAACGCCTCGGCGACCTCGCGCGGGTCGTTGCGGAACACCCCGCATCCCCACGCGCCGAGGACCAGCCGGCGGGCTCCGTGGTGGGCCGCCACGGCCAGCACGCGCCCCGCGCGCTCGCGCAGTGCGGTCTTGATCCGCTCCGGCGTGATCTCGCGCAACCTGCTCGCCACGGATCCGGATGGTAGGCCGTGATCATCTTCCCGCCCAAACGGTTTTGCGGGGCTCCACGTAATGAGGGTCGGCGGCGGCGTGTTCGCGGCGTTTGCGTTCGCGGCGGCGGTGGCCGAGGTACCAGCCCGCGACCAGGGCCGCCGCGCCGAGCGGCGTGCGGAGCAGCTTGCGGGCGAAGATGAGCTTCAGGAGACTCTTCATCCGATCGCCCCTACCCGAGGGCGACCGGCCCTCACTCGCGCGGCAGGCAGGCCGGGCGGAGCAGTGCGAAGGCGCGGTCCACCATGGCGATCCGGTCGCCCCGGCCGCCCGCGCCGGCCCAGGCGTGGGACACGGCGTCGAGCGCCGCCCCGGCCGCCGCCGTCACGAGGTCGGTGGTGAAGGCGTCGAGGCCGTGTCCCCCGTGGCCCCCGTGGCCCCCGTGGCCCCCGTGGCCCCCGTGGCCCGCGAGCGTGCTCGACGAGCGGGTCCGCGACCGGGTGCGGGCGCTCTGCGAGACCCTCGGCGCGGACTCGGCGAACACCGCCGCGTAGGCCGGACGGCTCAGGCGGCTCAGGCGGCCACCGGCGCGGGGCGCTCGGCGCGCTCGGCCGCCGGGGTCAGGATGCCCTTGGCGCGGACCAGCAGGTCGCGGCCGAGCAGGACCAGCACCCCCAGCTCGGTGACGACGACCAGGCGCTGGGTGAGGCCCGCGGGGATGTCCTCGTTGCTCATCGGAATGCCCGCGAACCGCAGCGCGTACGGCACCAGCACGCTCACCAGGCAGACCAGCGCGATCCCGCTGAGCACGCGTATCGCGACGGCCGAGCGGTCACGGCCGAGCAGCCGGGCCGGCAGCAGCCCCGCGAGCGGCATGGCGAGGAACGCGACGAGCGCCGCGTAGCGGTGGATCTCCCCCGACATGGACATCGCCAGGCCGGGCGGATCGGTCGGGAAGGTCCCGACGAGGAACATGCACAGACCCCACGCGGCGACGAGCCAGGCAACCCGGCGGCACCCGGCCGCCCGGATCATGGCCGCCGAGAAGAGCGCGGCCCCGATCGCGAAGCTGGTGAGAGAGGCTCCGAGCAGCCACCCTCCGGGCTGGAAGGCGTACTCGCTGATGAGCCCGTGCAGCGGGTCGAGCCCGGTGCCGAGGTGCAGCCCGAGCATACCCGCCGCCCCCACGACGACCGCCGAGAATCCGGTGATGACCAGCCCTTTGAGGTTGGATTGTGCTTTCGTCCCCATGGCTCACCACACTCCCGGCAAGCGCTCGCCCCGGGTATCGGAGATCGCCCCAGAACCGGCCCTGACCGGTCCCTTACCGGATCCCCCAGGGGAGTAGGGCGGGCTCTACCGGGACATGCCTCACATATCACCCTTGACCTGCGATGACTTCACCTATGCTGGGGCAGGCCCTATCAGGGTCGGCCCCGAACTTGACTTGGAGCGCACTCCAGGGGGCAGGGTGGTCCCCATGGAGCGAATGATCAACCGCAGACTGGGGAACGGGGGGCCGGAGGTCGCCGCCATCGGCCTGGGCTGCATGGGAATGTCGGAGTTCTACGGCCCGGCCGACGAGAAGGAGTCGATCGCGGTGATCCACCGCGCGCTGGACCTCGGCGTCGGCTTCCTGGACACCGCCGACATGTACGGCAGAGGCCACAACGAGGAACTCGTCGGCCGCGCCATCGCCGGGCACAGGGACGAGGTGGTACTCGCCACCAAGTTCGGCATCATTCGCGGCGACGACCCGGCGTCCAGAGAGGTGAACAACAGTCCCGCCTACATCCGCGCCGCGTGCGACGCCTCGCTCAAGCGCCTCGGCGTGGACCACATCGACCTGTACTACATGCACCGCCGCAACCCGGACGTGCCCGTCGAGGAGTCGGTGGGCGCGATGGGCGAACTGGTCACGGCGGGCAAGGTGCGCCACCTCGGGCTGTCCGAGGTGAACGCCGACACCCTGCGCAAGGCCGCCGCGACGCACCCGATCGCCGCCCTGCAGAGCGAGTACTCCCTGTTCACCAGGGACATCGAGGAGACCATCCGGCCCACCGCCCGCGAGCTGGGGATCGCGCTGGTGGCCTACTCCCCGATCAGCCGGGGCATCCTGTCGGGCGCCATCGCCTCGCACGACGACCTGAGCGCCGACGACTACCGCAGGTCGGCGCCGCGCACGCAGACCGGGGCGATGGAGCACAACCTGGCGCTGGTCGCCGAGGTCCGCGCCATCGCCGCCGAGGCGGGGTGCACCCCCGCCCAGCTCGCCCTGGCCTGGCTGCTGAGCAGGGGCGACGACGTGATCCCGATCCCGGGGACCAAGCGGATCCGCTACCTGGAGGAGAACACCGCCGCGGCGGACGTGCACCTGACCCCGGACCTGCTCGCCGCCCTGGAAAAGGCCGTTCCGGCGGGAGCGGTGCAGGGTGACCGCTACCCGGACATGACGTCCGTGGAGCTGTGATCTCGGCGGCGAACGCCTCTCACAGCGACAGGAAGACCGTCTCGCCTTCG
Source organism: Spongiactinospora sp. TRM90649 (assembly GCF_029382225.1). Lineage (GTDB taxonomy): Bacteria > Actinomycetota > Actinomycetes > Streptosporangiales > Streptosporangiaceae > Spongiactinospora. Next base: position 152,112 of record NZ_JARLTC010000032.1, on the reverse strand, counting down.
CCCTGAAGGCGCACGTCGAAGCGGTATGACGCCTCGCCCTCCTGGCGGGCCACGAGCGTCGCGCGCCGTGGCTCGTCGAGGGAGGCCAGGAAGGGATCGCCGTCGGCCAGGTAGATCCGCGTCCACACCGGCTTCAGCAGGCCGCGGGCGAAGACCAGCAGCGGGATGTAGGCGTCGGGCCTGGCCGTACGGAAGAAGTAGCGCCCGTCGTCGTCGGTCGGGGAGCGGCCGAAGATCCCCGGCTGGCAGATCTCCAGCAGCGCGTCCGGCACCGGCTCGCCGGCGCCGTCCAGGACCCTGCCGCTCACCTCGATCGCGTCCGGGTGATCCTCGGGCACGGTGTACGGGCCCTCCGGGTACGGCAGCGCGTATCCGAAGAACGGTCCGACGGTCTGCGACGGCGTCCGCATCACGCCTCCCCCTTGATGACGATGTCCCACTGATAGCCCAGCGCCCACTCCGGCTGGGTGGTCTCCAGGTCGAACCGCGCCACCAGCGGCGACGGGTCGGGCACCGACCCCATGATCGGGTCGTGCTCGAACAGCGGGTCGCCGGGGAAGTACATCTGGGTGACCAGCCGCTGCGCGAACTGGGTGCCGAACACCGAGAAGTGGATGTGCGCGGGCCGCCACGCGTTGGGATGGTTGCGCCAGGGGTAGGCCCCCGGCTTGATCGTGACGAACCGGTACCGGCCCTCGTCGTCGGTCAGGCAGCGGCCGAACCCGGTGAAGTTGGGGTCCAGCGGCGCCGGGTGCCGGTCGCGCTGGTGGGCGTAGCGCCCGGCGGAGTTTGCCTGCCAGACCTCCACCAGCGCGTTGCGCACGGCGCGCCCGTCGTCGTCCAGCAGGCGGCCGGTGACGATGATCCGCTCGCCGAGCGGCTCCCCGTCGTGCCCGAGGGTCAGGTCGTTGTCCAGTTCGCCGACGGCCCGGTGCCCGTAGACGGGGTCGACCAGCTCGATGGCCTCGGGGTCGAGTTTGGCCTCCACCAGCGGCAGCGCCGGCGCGCGCAGCACCGTGCTGGCGTAGGCCGGGTGCAGGTACGGCGGATGCGGGTCGGTTCTCATGTCGGTCCTCCAGATGTTCAGAGGCGGCCCAGGGCCATCCCCACGTAGTTCTCGGCAAGCGTGGTCGCCGCCGCCTCCGACGAGGTCACGTAGTCCAGGTACGAGGTCTGCAGCCGTTCGCCGTAGGCGTCCTCGTCGTCGAAGGTGTGCAGCAGGTGGGTCATCCACCAGGAGAAGTGCTGGGCCCGCCAGACCCGCCGCAGGCAGGTGGCGGAGTAGGAGTCGAGGAGGCCGGTCTCGCCGGTGGCGTACCAGTGCGCCAGGGCGTCGGTCAGCACGGTCACGTCGGCGACCGCCAGGTTGAGGCCCTTGGCCCCGGTGGGCGGCACGATGTGGGCGGCGTCGCCGGCCAGGAAGAGCTTGCCGTGGCGCATCGGCTCGGTGACGAACGAGCGCATCGGGGTGACCGACTTCTCCAGGATCGGGCCCGTGTGCAGGGTGAAGCCGGGGACGGTGGACAGCCGCTCCTTCAGCTCGGCCCAGATCCGCTCGTCCGGCCAGTCCTCCTCCCGCGTGTCCGTCGGGACCTGCAGGTAGAAGCGGCTGACCTCGGGCGAGCGCATGCTGTGCAGCGCGAAGCCCTTGGGGGTCCTGGCGTAGATGAGCTCCTCGGCGGACGGAGGCACCCGGGCCAGCACGCCAAGCCAGGCGAAGGGGTAGTCGCGCTGGAAGGTGGTCAGCGCGTCCTCGGGGATCGACGCGCGGGTCACGCCGTGGAAGCCGTCGCATCCGGCGATCACGTCGCAGTCCAGCCGCTGCCCGTCGCCGTAGGTGATGTACGGCGAGCCGTCCAGGTCGTGGACCCGGACGTCGTCCACCTCGAAGTGGATCTTCCCTTCGGCGGCCAGCCTGGCCTCGATCAGGTCTTTGACGACCTCCTGTTGCCCATAGACGGTGATGTTCCTGCCCGGCACCAGCTTCTCGAAGGCGATGCGGTGGGTGCCGCCGCCGTACCGTAGCTCGATGCCGTCGTGCGGCAGTCCCTCCCGGCGCAGCCGCTCCCCGACGCCCGCCGCGGTGAGGACGTCGACGGTTCCCTGCTCCAGCACGCCCGCGCGGACCCGGCGCTCGCAGTACTCCCTGCTCCGCAGTTCGAGCACCACCGAGTCGATGCCGCGCAGGGCGAGAAGATGGGACAGCAGCAATCCCGCCGGACCGCCGCCGACGATCCCGACCTGTGTTCGCATGAGACGAGCATGCTCTGTCCGATCAAGGTCGCACCCGGTGGTCTTCCGCTGAGCGGAAGACCCCAGCTCAAGAGTTGCCCGCCAGATCGCGGGAAAGCGCGTTCGCCGCACGCGACACGGCGGGGTCGAGCCGCCGCAGGTCGGCGCTGTGCCGCCAGACCACGACGGACAGCGCGGCCACCACCCGCTCGCCCCTGCCGCGCACCGGTGCCGCCGCCGACAGCGTGCCGATCGACATCTCCTCCTGGGTGTGGGCCACCCCGGTGCGGCGGATCTCGGCCAGTTCGGCGCGCAGCCGGGCGGGATCGGTGACCGTGTTCGCGGTGACGGCGGCCAGCGGCCCGGCCATCACCCGCTCCACGAGCTCCTCCTCGGCGAAGGCGAGCAGCACCTTGCCCACCCCGGTCGCGTGCAGCGGCAGCTCGCCCGCCACCCGCGAGAACACCGGCACCGAGTGCGGCCCGCGCAACCGCTCCAGGCACAGCACGCGGTCGCCGGTCAGCACCGCTAGCTGCACGTTCTCCCTGGTCGCGGCGTACAGGTCGGCCATGTACGGCAGCGCCAGCTCACGCAGCTCGCGCAGTTCGGCGGCCTGGGCGCCGATCCGCCACAGCCGCCGCCCCACCCGGTAGGACCCCTCGGGCAGCCGCTCCAGGAAACCGCTCGCGGTCAGCTCGCGGACGAGCCGGTGGCCGGTGGTCAGCGGCACGTCCGCCCGGCGGCAGATCTCGGTGAGGGACAGGCGTACGTCGCCCGGCAGGAAGGCGCCGAGCACCTCGGACACCTTCGCCGCGACGCTCTTGCTCACGAGCCCAACACTACGCGGGCGACATGTACCACCTGGCGTGCCCGTCGCCCTTGGTGAGCGAGTCGAGACGCCGGGGCAGCTCCCGGCGGGAGAACGGGTCGCCGGCCGCGTTGCGGATGTGGATGCCGACGGCGTACATGTCCCTGATCTCCATCAGCGTGGAGTAGCCGGGCCAGGCGCGCAGGTCGCGGCCGTAGGCGGCGGCGAACGCGTCCACGTCCCCGGCGGTCAGGCCGAACCTGCGCTGGCCGTGGTAGGTGTGCACCAGGTCCCACTGGCGCGGGCCGACGGCCACGCCGTCCCAGTCGCACAGCACCACGTGCCCGTCCGCGTGGCGCAGCAGGTTGTCGATCCAGGCGTCGCCGTGCAGCAGCACGTGCGGCCCGATGTCGTCCAGGTCGTCCCAGCGGGCGGTCAGCTCGGCCACCCGGTGGCGCAGCCAGTCGCGCTGGCGGGGGGTGAGCACGCCCGCCTCGTCGGCGGCGGCGCGCTCCACGGTCCTGCGGATGTCGGCCAGCGGGTCGGCGAGCCGCTTGAGCGCGAACGGCGGGACGGGCAACCGGTGCAGGTCGCGCAGGATGCGGCCCAGCTCGGTGGTGGTCGGCCGGCCGCTCGCGGGCACGTAACGCCAGAAGGTGACCACCCGGCCGGACTGCACCACCGGCTGGTCGCCCAGCTCGTCGGCGGGCCGTACGCTCGGGAAGCCGCGCTCGGCCAGCCACCGGGCCACGGCCAGCACCACGGGCGTGCGGGTGAGGGCGTCGGGGGCGGTGGCGATCCGCACCACGATCTCGCCGCGCAGCTTGAACACCGCGTTGCTGCGCACCCGCATCAGGTGGGCCCCCTCGGCGTCGAGCCCCGTCTTCCGGCAGACCTCGCGGAGCACGGCGGTCGCCTCCTCGGCCAGGCTGTTGCGCTCGGGCGAGGTCACAGGCGTCATCGGCACTCCAGCGCGAGCTGCGGGGCGGCGCCGTCGATCATGGCGTTGAGGTGGCGCACCGAGGAGAGCCCGCGCTGCGCGGGCGGGACGGCGGCGAGCAGGGCCCTGGCCCTGATCACCACGATCGAGGTGCGGTGCTCGGGCGGGACGTTCGCCAGGGCCTTCTCGGCGAGCCCGCAGGCGTCGTGGACCTGCCCCTCCCGGGCCAGCCGGATGGCCTGGTCCAGCATGATCAGCGCGGGGTCGATCGTGTACGGCCCGCTCGCGCCCGATTCCCAGTCGTCCATCTGGCCCGCCTCCCCCAGCTCGATCAGCGTGCAGGTGCGGTAGAAGCGAAGTCGTCGTTCGGAGAAGTGGAAGGCCAGGTGGTCGCCGCCCTCCCTGGGCATCCGGGAGAAGATGCGCTCGGCCTCGGCCAGCGCGGTCCTGGCCGCCTTGTGCTCGCCCAGCCTGGCCAGCGCCCTGGCCTCTGCGGCGGCGCCGAGCGCGGCCGGTGAGCTGGGGGCGGAGCCGGCTAACATCCGCGCCTCACGGGCGAGCCTGACGGTCTCGCCGGGGTCGCCGTAGTAGTACGGCAGCATGGCCTGCTGGGCGCGGACCAGGGCGCGCAGCCGCACGTCGCCCATGTCGTCGGAGGCGGTGCGGGCGCTGCCGTACCAGGCGTGGGCCTGACGGGTGTCGCCGAGCTTCATCAGGGCGTCCGCCGACAGCAGCGCGAGCATGGTGGTGGCGTTCAGCAGGCGGCGCTGGGCGACGGCGGGCTGGCGCGCCTCGGCCAGCCTGCGCACGTCGGTCAGCTCCAGCATCAGCCGGTAGAGCATCGGCAGCGGCGCGTTGGTGATGTACTCGCGGCGGTAGCGGATCACCTGCTCGTCCAGCATGTCGAGCTGGTCCTCGGTGACGGACGTGGTGGCGAGCGTGCGGTCGAGGTCCTGCCTGGTGCGCTCCACCTCGGCCAGCATCCGCCCGTTCATGCCGGGGCCCGCGACCAGCAGCGCGTGGTGGAAGAGCGCGCGGCGCTCGGTGTCGTCGCGCTCGCCGTACCAGCGGGTGTGCGGCTCGTGGCGCTCCTCGCCGGAGGGGACCACCACGACCCCGCCGTCGCCGGGCTCCTCGCAGTAGTCGCCGGACAGCCCGAGCCGTACGGCGTTGGCCCGGTAGAGCCTGGCCAGCAGGTCGATGGTCTGGGGGCGGGGCCGCGCCCGGTTGTTCTCCCAGGCGTTGAGCAGGTCGATGCTGGCCCTCGGCTCGCCGAGGCCGTGCTGGGCGCAGAGGTCCTCCAGTTCCTGGATCGCCTGGCGCGCGGACCATCCCCGGGCCAGGCGGTGCGCCTTGAGCAGGCTCACCCCGCAGCAGCCGTGGATCGCCTGCGCGGTCTGCCACGGGGTCCACTGACGGGTTCCGGCCTGCTCCCGCCAGCGACGCGCGCACGCCGGTGAATGTTCCCCTCGGGCCATGGCCCGCCCTCCACCGCTCGCCCTGATGTTTCGCACGATGTTTCACCGATGTTAATCGTGGCGCACCACGCCACTATCGGTCATGTGCTCTCTGTTCCCCAGAATCGCGTATTTTCCACGGATTCCCCAGTCTTTTCCGGGTACTTCCAACGAACACGCGGAACTTAGACGATTGCCGTCGTACCGCATGGAGACGCACCCTGCACTGGTAGCAAACCCTCCTACGCCAGGCAGGAGTGATCGGCATGAGGGCAGACGGCCCACTCGTCAGCGCCGACGCGATAGATCATCTTCAGCGGCTGGCGCTGCAACTGGAGGCGCATGCCTTCCAGGTCGAACTGAAGTCGCGGACGGGCCTGTTTCCCCGGCTGCATGTGATCAACCCGATGGCCCCCGCCAGGTCCGAGGATGTGTTCGCCGCGCATGAGAGCGATGGCGAATGGTGGTTCTGGCTCTCCTGGGCCGGCAGGATCGGGCAGGCGGAGGACGTCACCACCGCCGCCGAGCGGATCGCCAGCGTACTGCACGTGATCCGCCGCTAGGGGGTGCGTACGGCCCGGCCGGGGGGCCGGGCCGTACATCCTCGCGGCGGTGACATGTGCGGTGACATATATCGAGCCCGGACGGGTAACCGAACAGTGCCGGCCCTCCGAGAGGAGTCAGGGATGAAGAGAATTCGCGTGGTCCCGCGGCGTCCGCGGCCGGCGTTCACGGAACGCCCTCTCGACCTCCGTACTCCGTCAGGGCGCGTCCTGCCCTACTGAGATCAACTGAAGGGCGTCTTCGGACGCTCCTGGAGCACGCCGTCGAGGTAGATGTCCACCTTCTCGTTGTAGAAGGAGACCAGCCCGGCGACCTCCCCGCTCTCACGCAGCGGAGTGCGGTACGACCAGGCCAGGTCCTTCTCCCCGGCCACCGACCAGTACTCCGCCCACCCCTTGTACGGGCACCGGGTGACGGTGTCCGTGGGCTCCAGCAGGTCGAGCCTGATGTCGGTCTTGGGCAGGTAGTAGCGGGCGGGTAGACCCGTCTCGAACAGGATCTTCGGGTGGTGCGAGTCGGCCACCGTGACGCCGCCCACCTCCACCCTGACGTGGCGGGAGCTCTCCAGCACGTCCACCCGCGTGTACGGGTCGCGGGCGTGCACGAAGACCTCCACGTCCTCCTCGAACCAGGCGTCCATGGCGTCCCAGTCCAGGCGCACCCGGTCGCGCAGCCGCTCGATCGGCGATTCGGCGTATACGAGCGCCGCGCCCTTCTTGCCGTCCACCGAGTGGACCGCGCCCTCGCCCCGGCTCGGTGAGTGCCGGGTCTCGCCGTCCGGCTCCAGCAGGCCCTCCTCCAGGTCTTCGAGGGGGATGTAGTACGTCGGATAGTGCGGACTCTCCCACACCATCAGCGCGCGCACGGTGTCGGCCACCGGGCGCCCGTTCAGGTAGGCACGCACCCTCTTGGCCGTCGGCTCAAGCCGTACCCGGCCTCGCTGCACAGGCTCCATGTCCGGGTCAACCCCGCCGCTTTCACGGCTGTTCCCCCGGAACGGGTGGGCTTGAGTAGCGGGGTACTCAGGCGCGGGCGCCGTCACAGGCAGAGAGTCGATGCGGACGCACGGCTACTTTGGAGGACCTCATGCCAGACACCACGGTGGCGCTCTGCGGGCTGCCGCCCACCCCCGCCCGCGTCGTACCGGCCGGGCTGTCCAGGAACCGGATGGACGCGATCATCCTCCTGGGCAACAAGTGGGTGAACGGCACCACGCTGCGCTACTACTTCTTCGACGGCGAGTCCGACGGCTCCCGGACGGTCACCTCCGACGGCGCCGAGTTCGTGACGTGGGTCGGCGGCAAGGAGCAGCAGGACGCCGTCCGCGAGAGCTTCGCCGAGTGGAAGGGCCTCGGCATCGGGCTCGACTTCATCGAGGTCTTCGACCGCTCGGAGGCGGAGGTCAGGATCGGGTTCGCGCGCGGCGAGGGCTCCTGGTCCTACGTGGGCCGCGATGTCCTCGGCATCGGCGTCGGCGAGCGCACCATGAACTTCGGCTGGGACCTGACCACGCCCGGCGCGCGGCGCACCGCGCTGCACGAGATCGGCCACACGCTCGGCATGATGCACGAGCACCAGAACCCCTTCGCCGGGATCGTCTGGGACGAGGAGGCCGTTTACGCCGAACTCGGCGGCCCGCCCAACTTCTGGGACAGGGAGAAGACGTTCAACAACATCATCAGGAAGCTGGAGGGGGTCTCCGGCTCGACCTGGGACGCCACCTCGATCATGCACTACCCGTTCCGGCCCGGCCTGATCCTCACCCCCGCCGAGTTCGGGGTGAGCGGCATCAGCCCGCCGGGGACGATCTCCTCCCTCGACGCGGCCTACATCCGCGAGTGGTATCCGGCGATGGACTCGGCGGACTACCCGACGCTCAAGCCGTTCGAGTCCAGGCCGCTGTCGCTGAACGCCGGGCAGCAGGCCGACTACCGCATCCGGCCCGACGCCACCCGCGAGTACACGGTCCGCTCGTTCGGCCCGGCCGACACGGTGACCGTCCTGTTCGAGGAGGTGGACGGCGAGCTGCGCTACCTCGCGGGCGACGACGACGCCGGCCAGCCGCGCAACGCCGAGCTGAAGGTCCGGCTGTTCAAGGGCCGCGAGTACGTGGTGCGCGTGCGTCTCTACACCTCGTGGGAGTCGAACCAGTCGGCGGTCATGTACTGGTGAGCCCGCCCGGGGGCGCGTCGGCGGCCGGACGGTCCGAGTCCGGCGGCGGCGCGCCCCGGCCGACCATCAGGCGGTTGACGAACCACAGCGCCACGCCGACCAGGATCGGGACGGCCGCGCGCGGTGTCGACCAGCATTGTGGCGGTGAAGGCGACGGCCAGGTAGATCACCGCGGCGACGGCCACGCCGCCGAACAGCGCCCTCGGGTAGTCGCGGCGGGGGTCTTTCGCCTCCTCCGCGAGGTTGACCGAATCCTACAAGCCGAGCAGCGCGTAGAAGGCGAGCGCGGTGCCGCCGAGGATCCCGAGGAACGCGCCGTGCACCGGGTGGAACGACAGCGCCCGCGCGGGCTCGCCGTCACCGGCCAGCAGGGCGTAGCGCCGATCGCCACGCCACCACGAACGGCAGCCCCAGCGCCCCGCCCACGTGTCCCGCGACCTTGCCCACCAGCGCGTGGATGCCCGCGCCCAGGATGTCGCCGACCACGAACAGCAGAAGCATCTGGCGGCCGATGACCTTCCTGAGCGCGGGCGGAGCCTCCTCGCCCGCCGCCCCCGTCGTCATGCGGTGCTTCTACCCCTGTAAGCACGATGAAAGTCATTCGCAAGCCGCGCCCCTAACGTAACCTGCGTCGCAATAGCCCCAGGACTCCCAAATCCGAAAGCAGAGCAATGTCTACCGTCCTTATCCGCCGTGTCAGTGTCGCCGCGGCCTCCACCCTCACCGCCGTCGTCCTCGCCTCCTGCGGGTCGTCGGGCGGCAGCCCGACGGCCGACGGCGACTCGACCACCGGCGGCGACTCGGCGGCCGGCGGCAGCTCGGCGGTCTGCGCCGACGCCCAGAAGGTGCTGACCGACTTCAGCACCACGGTCACCGCCAAGATCGCCGACCCGGAGGGCATGAACAAGGCGTTCGCCGACCTGTCCGGCAAGCTCAAGGACCTGGCCGCCAAGGCCGACGGCGAGGCCGCCACGGCGCTGAACGACCTGTCCACCTCGTTCGGCGGGATCAAGATCGACGCGTCGAACCCCACGGCCGCCAACGACGCGGTCACCAAGATGACCGAGGCGGGCACCAAGCTCGCGCAGGCCTGCTCCTAGGCCGACCAGGCCGACCACGCGCGGCCTTACGGCGCTGCGGGGGCGCATGCCGTACGGCCGCGCGTGCGGTCGCGGAACGCCCCCGCGGACATGAGCGAGTAGCCGTGCCGGTCCCAGGCGCGGCGACCGGTACGGCTACTCCCACCACCTACGTGGTGAAATGCCAAGTATGTGAGAGATCTCCTAGTGTGTCCGCCGTGACCATCACCGACGGCACCAGCGCGCCGCCCGCTCCCGGACGGTGGGACCGGCTCGCGAGGGTGTTACCCGACGCCCTGTCCCGCCGCGCGACGGCGGCCCTGCGGGGCCACCGCCCCAGAGTCGCCCTGCTGGTGACCGCCGCCGCCACCGTCTACGCCACCCTCGGCCTGGTCCGCCTCCACACCTTCCGCGCCACCACCTTCGACCTGGTCATCTTCGACCAGGCGGTGCGGGGATACTCGCGGTTCGGCGCCCCCTTCGTGCCCTCACGGGGAGTGACCCTGGACCGGGGCATGGACTATCTCCAGCTCGGCGACCACTTCTCTCCCATCCTGGCCCTGCTCGCGCCGTTCTACTGGATCCACGACGGCCCGGCCACCCTGATCGTGCTCCAGGCCGTGCTCCTCGCCGGGGCCATCCCTTTCCTGTGGCTCTACACCCGCCGAATGCTCGGCACGACGCCGGCCTATCTCGTCGCCGTCGCCTACGCCTTGTCCTGGCCTGTGGCACAGGCGGCCAACTTCGACTTCCACGAGGCCGCCTTCGCCCCGCTGCTCACCGCGATCCTGATCGAGCGCCTGCACGCGCGCAAGGAAACGCATGCCTACATCGCCATGGCCACGCTTCTCCTGGTGAAGGAGGACATGGGCCTGATGGTGATCGGCTTCGGCCTGTTCCTGTTCCTCACCGGCGAACGCCTGGCCGGAGTCTCGTTCGGGCTGATCGGCGGCGGTTGGACCATACTGGTGCGCGGGGTGCTCATCCCCATGGCGGGCGGCGACCCCCGCGACTTCTGGGCCTACGGCCACCTCGCCCCCGACGTTCCCGGCCTCGCGCTGGCCCTGGTGCGGGATCCCCTGGCCCTGTTCCGCCTGCTTTTGGGCGAGGAGACCAAGCTGGACACCGTGCTACTGCTCGCGTGGCCGGCGCTGATGCTCTGCCTGCTCTCCCCTCTGGCTCTGGCCGCGCTGCCGATGGTGATGGAGCGGATGCTGTCCGACCGCGCGCTGTGGTGGGCGGCCGACTTCCACTACAGCGCCTTCACCGTCGTCATCCTGTTCTGTGCCGGGGTGGACGGGCTGGTGCGGTTGCTCGGGTGGATGCGGCGGGAGGACAAGGGGCTGGTCCTGGTCTGGGCGGCGGGGACGCTCGTGGTGGCGCTCACGCTGCTGCCGCGCTTCGCCTTCGACCAGCTCGTGCATCCGACCTTCTACCAGCGGGACGCGCGGGCCTCGGCCGCCGCAAAGGCGGTCGCCAAGGTGCCCTCCGGGGTCGTGGTGGAGACGTCGAACTCGATCGGGCCCGCGCTGAGCTCGCGGACCACGGTCCTGCTGCTGGACCACCAGCCGAGGGGCGCGCCCTGGGTGGTGGCCGACGTGCGCAACGGGGAGTTCCCGTTCGCGTCGGCCGACATCCCGCGCCAGCGGGTGGACGAGCTGGTCGCCGCCGGTTACCGGAAGGTCTTCGAGCGCGAGGGCATCGTGGTGCTCAACCGCTGAGTGGCGCTCAACCGCTGAACGGACGGCCCCGCGCGCGGGACACCGCCTGCTCGTAGCAGCGCTCGAAACCGGCGAGCACCGAGGGCCACGAGCACCGCACCGGCTCGGTCTCGCGGTTGTGCGCGGCGATCCGCTCGCGCAGGCCGGTGTCGGTGGCCAGCCTGGCGATGGAGGCGGCCATCTCCGCGAGGTCGCGGCCGAGCAGCCCCTCCTCGCCGGGCCTGACGAAGTCGGCCACGCCGCTCTGCGCCCGCGCCACCACGGGCACCCCGGCGGCCCGCGCCTCCAGGGCGGCCAGGCCGAAGGACTCCCTGGGCGCCGGGGCCACGAAGACGTCTGCCTCCGCCAGCAGGGCGCGGATCCGCTCGCGCGACAGCCTGCCGGGCAGCTCGACCCAGCCGGTCATCCCCTCGCGCCGCAGATGGCGCTCCATGGAGGCCCTGGCCGGGCCGTCGCCCACGATGGTGGCCCGGAGGCCGGGGGCGCGGCGCTCGGCCGTCTGGAGCATCCTCAGCAGCCGCAGGGGGTGTTTGCGCGGGGCGAGCCTGCCGACGGCGACCACGTGGACGGGATCGCCCGGCGCGGCATGGCGCGCGGGGCCGGTCGGCCGCCAGCCGGAGATGTCGAGGCCGTTGGAGACGACGTGCACCGGCACGCCGCGCCCGGCGACCGCGCGGATGGGCCGCGCGGCGGCCTCGCTGACGGCGGTGCCGACCAGCCCCCAGCGCCGCCAGTCGTAGGTCCCGCCCAGCGCGGCGTAGACGCCCTTGGTCACGGGATCCCACATGCTGTGCACGGTCACGACCAGCGGCAGGCGCGCCCGCGCCGCCGCGCGGGCGGCCATCCAGGCGAACGGCGACACGGCGCCCGCGTGGACGTGGACCACGTCGGGCCGACGCGCGGCCAGCAGCCGCAGCGTCCGCCCGACCCCGAACGGGTGGACCGGCAGGTCGAACGGCATGGGCGCGACGATCCTGTGCACGCCGGGCAGCGGGTCGCCCGGCGTGGCGGTGGCCACTTCGACCTCGTGACCGGACTTCGCCTGGGCCGCCGTGAGATCGGCGACCTGGACCTCGATGCCGCCGAGACGTGGGAGATAGCAGTCGCTGACGTGGAGGATCCTCACCGTCTCAGCGTACGGGGGGATCACACGTCGCGTTCTCCGCCCGGACGGCGGGATAGGGTTTGCTCATACCCCCCGACACGCCGTTGAGCCGCGGGAACGGAGATGAGCGCCATAAGCACAGCAGTCTTCTTCCACGCCCATCCAGATGACGAGGCGCTGCTCACGGCCGGGACCATGGCCATGCTCGCGGCCCAGGGGCACCGGGTCGTGCTGGTGGTGGCCACGGCCGGCGAGCGCGGGCTGGCCGACCTGGCGCCCGGCGAGGCGCTGGGCGAGACCCGCATGTCCGAGCTGTACCGCTCGGCGGCGCTGCTGGGCTGTGCGCGGGTCGTGAAGCTCGGCTACGCCGACTCCGGGCTGAGCGCGGCCGGCGGCCTGGCCTACGACCGTCCGGACAACGCCTTCATCGACGCCGACACCGAGGAGGCCGCCCAGCGGCTCGCCGCGGTGCTCAAGGAGGAGGCCGCCGACCTGGTCACCATCTACGACCCGGCGGGCGGCTACGGCCATCCCGACCACGTGCAGGTCCACCGCGTGGGCAGGCGGGCGGCCGAGATCGCGGGCACGCCGATCGTGCTGGAGGCCACGGTCGATCGCGACCTGCTCCTGCGCGCGCTCCGCCTGGCGGGCCGGTTCTACAAGTTCCCGCCGGAACTCGACCTGCGCACGTTCGAGCGGGCCTACTCCCCCGCCGAGACGATCACCCACCGGGTCAGCGTGGGCCGTTTCGCGCGGCAGAAGCGCGCCAGCATGGCGGCGCACGCAACGCAGGCCACGGGCGGCGACGGCGATCGCACGCTCGGGGTGATGCTGAAGATCCCGCGCCCGTTCTACCGGCTGATATTCCGCACCGAATGGTACGTCCGGCGCGACCTGCCGTCCGGCAGCAGGATGAAACACCCGTTCGAGGCGCCCCCGGAGGGATGACGGATTCGTCCTGTGGGATGAGCACAGCGGGGAATTCCGCAGGGCAGACTGGTGGCCGCCATGAAGAACACCCGGATACAGATCCTTCTGTCCGTCGTCTCGCTCGGCCTGGCGGCCGGACTGATCGTCTTTTTGCCGCAGGTCGTCGGCGCTCTGACCGACAAAGAGGTCTCCTGGGCTCAGATCGGGTCGGAATTCGCCCAGATGAGCCCGCTGATGGTGCTGCTCATGTCGCTCACGTGGCTGGCCAGCCTCGCCGCCTACACGGTGGTGCTGACCTCGTCGCTGCCCGGGCTGACGCATCCGCAGGCGCTCACGCTCAACGCGGGCAGCAGCGCGGTGAGCAACCTGCTGCCGTTCGGCGGGGCGCTCGGCGTGGCGCTGACCTTCGCGATGACCAAGGGGTGGGGGTTCCCGTTCCGGGCCGTCGTGGTCTCCACGCTGACCACCGGCATCTGGAACAACCTGTTCCGCTTCATCCTGCCCGCCGTCGGCATCCTGGCGCTGCTGCTCGCCGGGCGGGTGCCCGACCAGCGGATCGCCCAGGCCGGGTGGGTCGGCGCGCTGTCCATCCTGACGCTCGTCGCGATCGTGGCGCTCGCCCTGTACTGGGACCGCGCCGCCGCCCTGCTCGGGCGCGGCCTGGACGGCTTCGTGCGGGTGCTCCCCCACCGGCTGCGCCCCCGCGAGCACGCCGCCTCCGAGGCGCTGACCCGGCTGCGCGCCGACACCGCGGGCATCGTGCGGCGGCGCTGGCCCGGCCTGACCATCGGCATGATCGCGTTCATGGGCTTCCAGTGGCTCATCATGATCTGCTGTCTGCAGGCCACCGGCGCCTACCCCGGACTCGCCGAGTCGATCGCGGTCTTCGCCCTCTCACGGGTGCTGACCACCGCGCTCGTCACCCCGAGCGGCGCCGGGATCATGGAACTCGGGGTGCTCGCGCTGCTGAACGCCTTCGGTGTGCCGTTGCCCGCCGCGACGGCCGCGGCACTGCTGTTCGGCTTCTGGACCTACACTATCGAGATCCCCTTCGGTGGGCTGGCGCTCGGCGCCTGGTCCCTCTTGCGGAGGCGTGACGGACGAGCAGGTCGGCCATCAGGTCGGAAGGTCGAGGAGGCGGCCCACGTTGAGGACCGCGGTGAGGTCCACGGTGAGGTCCACGGCGACGGAGCCGCGGCACGCGAGTAGCGCATCATCCCCGATGCCCGCGTTCGCCCCCATAGGTGATTTCCATAACATCGGCGTCCGTGGTCACGCCGGCACCGCAATGAGCCGGTACGGCTTGTGCCCCCTTCACGGGCGCGCATAGCGTGGCGGCTGACATGGTGGCGTTCCGCGTGCTTGGGCCGGTCGAGGCGTACGAAGGCGACGACGAGCTCGACCTCGGCGGTCTACGGCAACGCGCCGTGCTCGCCCGGTTACTCGTCGCACGCGGGCAGGTGGTCCCCGTCGACTCCCTGCTCTACGACCTGTGGGACGACGACGCGGCCAAGGGCGCGCAGTCGGGGCTCCAGGTCTACATCTCCCGGCTGCGCCGGGTGCTCGAACCCGGCAGGCCCCGAGGCGGTCCCAACCGCCTGCTGGTCACCGTGGCCTCGGGCTACGCGCTGCGCGTCGCCCCCGACCAGGTGGACGCCCTGCGGTTCGAGGAGATGGTCCGCGCGGCGGGCGAGAACGCCGAGGCCGACGATCCCGCGTCCGCGCGGGCGCGGCTGGCCAAGGCGCTCGGGCTGTGGCGCGGCACCCCCTACTCCGACTTCGCCGAGCAGCCGTGGGCCGAGGCGGAGGTCAACCGGCTCAACGAGCTGCGGCTCGTGGCCAGGGAGCGGCACGCCGACACCGGCCTGCGGCTCGGCATGCCGGCCGAGACGGTCCCCGATCTTGAGGCGCTGACCTCCGAGCACCCGCTGCGCGAGGAGGGCTGGCGGCTGCTGGCCCTCGGCCTCTACCGGGGCGGACGCCAGGGCGACGCCCTCGCCGCGCTGCGCAGGGCCCGCACGATCCTGGCCGACGAGCTGGGCATCGACCCCGGCCCGGCGCTGCGCAAGCTGGAGTCCGACATCCTGGCCCAGTCGCCCGACCTGGAGCTGGCCGGGCCGCCGCAGCGTGCGCGGGCGATGCCCGCCGTCGCCGACACCTGGCCGCCGCGTCCCACGGCCACCGTGCCCGACCTTCCACCGCTGGAGCCCGAGCCCTTCGTCGGCCGGGAGAACGAGCTGGCGCGGCTGGTCACCGCGGCGGGCCGTACCGGCCACTTCACCGTCGCCGTGGTGAGCGGCGACGCGGGCGAGGGCAAGTCCACGCTGGTGCGCAGGCTCGCGCTCACCCTCGGCACCGAGGGCTGGATCGCCGCCGCGGGCGCCTGCCCCGACAGCAGCGCGACCCCGCCGGGCTGGGCCTGGGTGGAGATCCTGCGCAAGCTGGTGTCCACCGTCGGCCCGGGGGAATACGCCCAGCTCCTCGCGCCGCTGCTGGACGACACCGCGCCCGCGCCCGACGACGACATCGCCTCCGGCGGGTTCCGCCTGCACCGGGCCGTCGGCGGCTATCTCGCCGCCGTGGCCAAGGAGTGCCCGCTGCTGCTCGTCCTGGAGGACCTGCACTGGGCCGACGCCCAGACGCTCGCGCTGCTGCGGGCGCTGCCCAGCCTGCTGGCCACCAGCAGGGTGCTGCTCGTGGTCACCGCCAGGGACAGCGAGATCACCGGCGAGCAGGCCGACGTCCTCGCGGCGCTCGCCCGGCTCGGCCCGGTCCGCGTGGGGCTGTCCGGGCTCGACCAGAAGAGCGTCGCCGAGCTGGTCCGCGCCACCTGTGTGCGCGAGGTGGACGAAGACGCCGTCAACACCATCGCCGAACGCACCGGCGGAAACCCGTTCTTCGTGCGCGAGACCGTGCGGCTGCTCGACTCCGAGGCCACCAGGGGGCGCACCACCTCGGCTGAGGTGCTGACCGGCGTGCCGTCCGGCGTGCGCGACGTGCTGCGCCGCCGGATCGCCCGGCTGCCCGGCCCCGCGCAGCAGATCCTGCTCCAGGCGGCCGTCATCGGCCGCGACGTCGACGTCGACCTGCTGGTGGACGTCGCGGGCGACGAGGACGCCGTGGTGGAGGCGGTCGAGGCCGCGCTGCTGGCCGGGCTGGTCACCGAGCCGGGGCCGGGCATGCTCCGCTTCGACCACGACCTGGTCCGCGACACGCTCTACTCCGACGCCTCCCGGCTGCGCAGGACCCGCCTGCACGCCGCGGTGGCCGCGGCCATCGAGCGGCGCAACCCGTCCGACGTCGCCGCGCTCGCCCACCACTTCGACGCTGCGGGGACGGCGGAGACGGCGGCCAAGGCCGTCCACTACGCCAGCCTCGCCGCAGACCAGGCCGAGCGGCGGTTCGCGCACCGCGAGGCGGCCAACCTGTGGCAGCAGGCGATCAACGCGTTCGACCGGTCGGGCCGTACCGAGGGCGAGCAGCACGTCCGGGAGCGGTTGCAGCTCTCGCTGCGGCTGATCAAGGCGCTCGGGCTGTGCGGCGACATGGCGGCGGCGCGCAGGCAGCGCCGGGCCGCCATGGACGCCGCGCTCCCGCTCGGCGACCTCGAACTGACGGCGCGCGTCGCCGCGTCGCTCGCCGTCCCGCACAAGGGCATGGCGCGCGACTTCACCCGCACCGCGTGGGAGATCGTCAACGTCACCGAGAAGGCGCTGATCGAGCTGCCCGCGCAGGAGCAGGCGCTGCGCGCCAGCCTGCTGGCCACGCTCGCGCTGGAGCTGGAGGGCTCGGCCACCGGCCGGGGCCACGAGGCGTCGCTCGAAGCCGAGGAGCTGGCCAGGCTCAGCGGCGACCCCGCGCTGCTGGCGGTGGCGCTCAGCGGGCGGCTGCGCCAGTCCTACGGCATCCCGGCGGTGGGCGAGCGCGAGGCGATCGGGCGCGAGCTGCTGTCGGTCGGCCAGGCGTCCGGGCAGGTCGCCGTGCAGGCGCTGGCCCATCTGGTGCTGATGGAGTGCGCGGCGGCCAGGGGCGACTTCGCCACGGCCGACGCCGAGGTGGCCTCCGCCGAGCAGCTCGCCAGGCAGTACGACCTGCCCGCCCCCGGGGCCGTCGGCGCGTGGTACGCCGGGCAGCGGCGGATGATCGCCGGCGACTACGCCGGGGCGGAGACCGCCTACCGCGAGGCGGCCAGGCTGACCGCGCGGGCCGGCATGCTGGAGGGCCGCCAGGACCTCCCGCTGATCACGTCGTTCTGCCTGCACCTGGTGGACGGCCGCGCCGCCGAGATGGTCGAGCCGCTGTCCGAGGCGCACCAGCGCGGGGCCAAGTGGACCCTCGACGCCTACGCCCTGGCCCTGGCCTCCGCGGGTCACCAGCGCGACGCCCGCGCCGTCGCGGCGGTCCGCACCCCCGTGCGGCCCGACTTCCTCTACGAGCTGACCATGACCTGGCGGGCGCTGACCGGCATGCTGCTGGAGGACCGCATGCGGATGCAGGAGTCCTACGACACCCTGAAGCCGTTCTCCGACCGCATCGCGGGCGCGGGCACCGGCGTGGTCGCGCTGTGGCCGGTGGCGCTGACGCTGGGCGACCTCGCGATCCGTCTGGGCCTCCCGGAGGCCGCGAGAGACCACTACGAGAAGGCCGTGGCGGTCGCCGAACGGGTCGGCGTGCCCCGGTGGGTGGAGGCGTCACGGCGGGCGCTGTCGGCCAATCTGTGACCCGGTGGAAGGCTCCCGGGCGGGCGCGGCGTGGTCAGCAACTGAGCTGGATCCGCTCGCCGCGCACGGCCGAGGGGCCGGTGCCGCCCTCGATGGTCAGCTTGACGCGATACCAGCCGGGGTTGGCGACCACGTTGGTGCTCCACTGGGCCTCGGTCGCGGGGCCGGTGAACCCGGAGACCGTGGTGGCGTAGGACTTCCACTTCCTTGCGGAGTGGCTCCAGCGCTCCAGGCGCCAGCCGTACAGGACGGTGGCGGACGGGTCGGCGCTGTGGATCTCGCCGCGCGCCCGCAGTTCCTTCTCGCACGGGCGCGGGCCGCCGGTGATGCCGACGGTGACCGCGCCGATGTTCGCCGCCGCGCCCGCCGCCTTCATCGCCCCGGCCACCGGCTCGCCGGGCCGCTCGGCGTTCTCGGCGTTCTCGGCGTTCTCGGCGGTGACGATCGGCTCGATGCCGATGACGCCCTCGGGGGTCGTCGCCGGCATGGTGCGGGCGCTGAGCGTCACAATGGTCACCGGGGTGCCGGCCGCCGCCTCCCGCGCGCTGACAGAGGCGCTCTGCGACGCCTCCACCCCCACGTACGCGCCGGTGAAGGTCAACGTGGCGACCAGTAGCTTGACCGCGTTCGCGGCCCCGCTCGCCACCACTGGCACCAGTCTGCTTCGCGGACTCATCGGCCGACACCCCCTCCTCGTTCACCCTCAGGTGTACGGCAAGCGGCTTTAGGTCCGCTTGCCGTCGACTTGCAGTGGCGACTTAGTGTGGATTTCCGGCGTTGCGCCGGTACCGGGATGCACACCGGCGGGACCACGAGGTTAGGCTGTCCTAATATCCGGTGGTGGTGCGGGGGGCGAGGGGGGACATGCGGCTCATGGTGGTGTCCTTCATTCCCGCGCCCACCGAGGCGTCGGTCTTCGGGCTGCCGTTGTGGCTGGTCACGCTCGGCGGCGGCGCGTTGCTGTTCGGAGCGTTCCAGGTCTACTACTGGGTGGGCCGCAGGCTCGGCGAGCGGCTGTACGGCTCCAGGATCGGCGAGCGCATCGGCCGCCACCGCATCGAGGCGGTGGAGAGGGTCGTGGCCCGCTGGGGCGCGCTGGCGGTCTACGCGTGCTTCTGGGTGCCGGTGCTGCGGCACACCCTGCCGTGGGTCGCGGGCGTGCTCCGCGTCACCTATCCGTGGTACGCGGCGGCCAGCGCGCTCGGCTGCCTGACCTGGGTGCCGGTCACCATGTTCGGCCTCTACACGGTGCTGTGGGGCTGGTTCGAACTGGCCGCGCACTCCCCGCTCGCGGCGGCGGGAGCCGCCCTGGTCGTGCCGGCGGCGGTAGCCGCCCTGGTACTGGCGCGCCGCCGCAGGCGTCGCCACGCTGATGCGGAAGCGAAGCCCCCCGCCTCCGCGCGCATGCCACTATGACCGCATGAGCAACGGGGGCTTCCGACTTCTCATCAGCACCGCGGCGCTGGCCGCGACCACGATCGCGGCGGCTCCGCCGCCTCCGCCCGCCGAGGTGACCCCGGTCGCGGCCGCGCCGTCCACGGTGCGGCGCGCGCCCGCCGTGACGGCCCGGGCCGCCTATCTGGTCGACGTCTCGGCGGGCACCGTGCACTACTCCAAGCAGGCGACTCGCCGGATGCCGGTGGCGAGCCTGGCCAAGGTCATGACCGCCTACGTGGTGCTGCGCGAGGGCGGGCTCGGTGACGTCGTGACGATCACCTCGGCCGACGTCCGCCACGCGCTCTCCAACGGGGCCACGACCGCGGCGCTGCGCAAGGGCGAGCGGTTCACCGTGCGCGACCTGCTGTACGCGCTGATGCTGCCGTCGGGGGCCGACGCCGCCCACGCGCTGGCCCGCCGCTACGGGCCGGGCGACCGCGCGTTCGCGGCCAAGATGAACGCGGCGGCGCGCTCGCTCGGGCTGCGCGACACCCGCTACACGAACGCGGACGGCCTGCCGTCCCCCGCCCAGGGCGGCCACTCCACCGCCGCGGACCAGGTGCGCCTGGCCGCGACCGCGCTGCGCGACCCGGTCTTGCGGCAGATCTCCGCCACCAGGCGGCACACCGTGCGCAGGACCTCCGTGCACGGCGCGCACACCTGGCGCAACACCAACGAGCTGCTGGGCTCCACCCGGGGCGCGCTCGGCGTCAAGACCGGATACACCAGGGCCGCCCGCTACTGCCTGCTCTTCGCCGCCGAGCGCGACGGCCGTCTGCTGGTGGGCGCGGTACTGGGCGACACGCAGGCCTCCCGCCGCTTCACGACGGCCCGGACTCTTCTGGAATACGCCTCCGAACCGCTACTGTGAAGCGCCTATTGACGGTCCGTGATCGTCCTCCTATCTTTAGGAAAGTTTCCTAAAGAAAACGAGTGACGCCCACGGGAGTCCCCATGAACGCCAGGAAGTGGTTATCCACCGCGTCCACCGTCGTCTTACTCGGCGCCGGTGCCCTGATCGGCGGCGCGACGAGCGCGTCCGCCGCGCCCACCGGCTGCAGCTACCAGATCGGCGGCATGCAGGCGAGCAGCTACTGCGCGAGCGGCACCGGCGAGCATCGCATCCACGTTCTGCAAAGGCACTTCCTCCCGGAGGTCGGTCTCATCCCCATCGAGGGCCCCTGGGTCCCGGCGGGACAGACCTCACTCACCCGAATCACCGCGCACACGACGGTGGCCGTCTGGATCGACACCCGGGGCTGACCCGGTTCCGGCATCCCGGCCCCGCCGGAGACCCACAAGGCACCGCAGCGGCGCGCGGAGCCGGATGACGGGCAAGGCGGTGCGGTGACCCGCATCGCCGGAAACGGACCCTGCATGGACCCCGCCCCTGACCGATTCCCCCCGGCACCCCGCGAATCCCGCTGCGCGCACGCCCCCATCACCGCGGCGTTCAAACCCCCCGCCGCGCCGTAGACGCCCACCCCCTCATCCCCACGCGGGCGTCAGAAGGGCAACCCCCCAAATGAAGCGAATCTTCCGGTGGCTGGCGGTGGCGGCGTCACTGCTGCTCGCCACAGTCGTCCTCGTCAACCAATCCTCCTCCGCCCAGGCCGCGAACATCCTCCAGAACCCCGGCTTCGAGGCCGGCGGCATCTCTCCGTGGACCTGTACCGGTGGTCTCGGCTCGGTGGTCTCCAGCCCGGTCCGCAGCGGCTCCGGTGCCCTGGCGGGCGCGGCCAGCGGCTCCGACAACGCCCAGTGCACCCAGACGGTGTCCGTGCGGCCCAGCACCGCCTACACCCTGTCGGCCTGGGTCCGGGGCAGCTACGTCTACCTTGGTGTGAACGGCGGCTCGTCCCGCTGGGCCTCCTCGTCCACGTCGTACACGCAGATCAGCATCCCCTTCACCACGACGGCGAACCAGACGACCGCCGTGGTGTTCCTGCACGGCTGGTACGGCCAGGGCACCTACTACGCCGACGACGTCAGCCTCGACGGCCCCGGCGGCCCCACCCCGACCGTCACGCCCACCGTCACCCCCACGGTCACGCCCACGGTGACGCCCACCGTCACCCCCACCGTGACACCGACGGTCACGCCCACCGTGACCCCCACCGGCGATGCGACCTGCGCGGTCAAGGGCCGCCCGGCCGGCAAGGTCATCCAGGGCTACTGGGAGAACTGGGACGGTGCGATCAACGGTGTCCACCCGCCGTTCGGCTGGACCCCGATCAACGACCCGCGTATCAAGCAGCACGGCTACAACGTGATCAACGCCGCGTTCCCGGTCATCCGCTCCGACGGCACCGTGCTGTGGGAGGACGGCATGGACAACACCGTCAAGGTCTCGACCCCGGCCGAGATGTGCGCGGCGAAGGCCGCGGGCGCGACGATCCTGATGTCCATCGGCGGCGCGACCGCGGGCATCGACCTCAGCTCCAGCACGGTCGCCGACCGCTTCGTCGCCACCGTCGTGCCGATCCTGAAGCGGTACAACTTCGACGGCATCGACATCGACATCGAGACCGGGCTCGCCGGCAGTGGCAACATCAACCAGCCCTCCGCCTCCCAGTCGAACCTGATGCGCATCATCGACGGCGTGCTCGCCCAGATGCCGTCCAACTTCGGGCTCACCATGGCGCCCGAGACCGCCTACGTGACCGGCGGCAGCGTGGTCTACGGCTCCATCTGGGGCGCGTACCTGCCGATCATCAAGAAGTACGCGGACAACGGCCGCCTGTGGTGGCTGAACATGCAGTACTACAACGGCAGCATGTACGGCTGCTCCGGCGACTCCTACTCGGCCGGCACCGTGCAGGGCTTCACCGCCCAGACCACCTGCCTCAACAACGGCCTGGTCATCCAGGGCACCACGATCAAGGTGCCCTACGACAAGCAGGTCCCCGGCCTGCCCGCCCAGCCGGGCGCCGGTGGCGGCTACATGAGCCCCGGACTCGTCAGCCAGGCGTGGAACGCCTTCGGCGGCCAGCTCAAGGGCCTGATGACCTGGTCCATCAACTGGGACGGTTCCAGGAACTGGAGCTTCGGCGACAACGTCAGAGGGCTCCAGGGACGCTGATCCCGCAGTGACGACCCGGCGGTGACCCCCGCCGGTGACGAGGCCGCCCCCGCCTGCCGGGGGCGGCCTTCTCATGTGCGGCCCCGGCGTCCCGCTCATGGACGCGGGTCGTTCGCGGCCCGCCGTCCCCGCGCGAGGTGCTCCTGCAGCTCGATGTGCCGGAACTGGTAGTACGGGCCCTCCGCGCGCAGCAGGCCCAGCCGGTGGGCGTCCTCCAGGAAGCCCATGGCCCGCAGCGGCAGCCGCCCCCGGGTGGCCAGGCGGGGAACGGTCAGCGTGTAGGCCAGCCAGGCGTGGTGACTGCCGAGCATGAGCCCGAACAGGAGGCCGAGCACGAGTCCGCCGACGATCGCCACACTCGGCGCGAGCTGCGCCTTCTGCCCGATGTATCCGAACATGAGGCCGACCACGAGCCCGCTGACGGTCCGGATCACGGTCAGGTTCCGGTCGGCTCGCAGCGTCGAACGGGGCGAGCGCGCGGTCGCCTCGGTGGTGGGGTGCTCGACCCAGCGGATCAGGCTGAGCACCACGACGAAGCCGATGCCGGACAACAGGCCGATCTCCCTCGCGCCCGCCACGGCCGCCTGCGCCCCGCCCACCTGGTAGGCCATCATCCAGCCGATGACTGCCCCCAGCGCGCCGACGATCAGGCCGTCGCGCAGCACCCGCAGCAGGGCCGACGCCCTGCCCCTGAGCTGGAAGTCGGCGTGGCCGGGCGACTCGGTGAACCAGGATCCGATCATGACCATCACCACGACCGCGGCCAGCAAGCCGAGCGGGAGGCCGGTGACGGGCTCGCCGGTCAGTAACGCGAAGGTCATGCCGACCAGGATCCCGATCGTGATGCCGGTCACCACCCGCACCGGACGGCTGGGCGTGTAGCGGGCCAGGTGCCACCACGCCATGTCGCGGGGGTCGTCCTCACTCTGGACGAGCTGGCGGGACAGGTAGGTGAGCCAGCGCCCGACGTGCTCGGCGGGCCACGCGTGCTGCGGGCGGAAGGGCTGGGTCGGGCCGTCGGCGGGCGGCCGGGCGCCGACCAGGGCGGGGATGAGCCGGTCGCACAGATGGTCGTGCAGGTCGGCGGCACTGCCCCGGCCGAGTTCCAGCAGCGGCGCGGGATCCTCTCTGGGCGCGATGTAGGTGGCGCGGACCAGCCAGAGCCCCAGCGACGTCGAGGTGACCTCGGCCAGGGCCGGCACGGCCCCGGCGCGCAGCGCCACGAGGACCCGGGGCCAGGTGGGGGACGCCACCGGGGGCAGGCAGGCCCGCAGGTACTCGGCCACCGCGTCCGGGGTCATCGGCTGCGGCTCGATGACCGCCGCCGCGGTGAGGACGTCGCCGATCGACTCGACGGACTCGGCGAACTGCGCCGTGCGGCAGGTGAGGATGAGCTGGTCGGTCTCGTGCATGGAGCGGTTCAGCGCGTTGAGCAGGTTCGCGCGCACGCCGTCCGGCAGTTCGTCCACTCCGTCGATGACGGGGAGCACCTCGCCTCGCGCCACCAACGCCTCCGGGATGGCCTGGCCCAGTCTCTCGGCGCGCAGCGCCGGGTAGTCCGCGGCCAGCGTCGCCACCAGCCAGTCGTTCAGCCGTGGGTGGGCGCGGTCGTCCCAGCGCCCGGCCGACAGCAGCACCGGGACCTGTTCCTCCGGCTCCCGAGTGCGCAGCAGTTCGAGCATCAGCTGCACGGCCAGGGTCGTCTTGCCGCTGCCTGGACCGCCCAGAATGACCAGGCGGCGGCAGCGCAGCCCGCGAAACTTGCGTGCCATGTCCTCGATGTGGACGTCCAGGCCGGGAAAGGCCACCGCGCCCTCGGCGATGATCTCGGGATGGTCGGCCAGCTCGCGGCGCCCGGTCGAGCGCCAGGGCAGCGGCATGGGCTCCGGGTCGCACAGCGAGCGCAGCACGGTCTCGTCGCGCCACTGCTGGGTCACCAGGCCCGCCAGGATGTCCTTGGCCCGGCCGATGTCCTCGGAACTGGGGGCGGCAGCAGGCGCACCGCGCCTGTGCCACCAGGTCAGATATCGCAGCAGGCCGTTGCCGAGCGCCACCGCGCCGCCGACGGCCGTGACCAGTGAGCCGAGCCCGGCCGTCACTCCGGTCGTGCCCGCGCCCAGGTTCCCCCGCAGCCGCTGGGCGATCAACAGGAACGCGGTGGACAGGGCCAGGAGCAGTAGGCCCAGGATCACGGAGGCTCTGGTCCGGGGACTTCGCCATCCATGTTGTCCAGACATAAGGCCATTATGTGCAGACCAAGAGTGACCGCCGATTAATGGGCCGACCTGCAATGACGGCGGACCGTAAAATTCACCGCGTCCATCCCCCTACGCCCGGGGAGCACGAGATTACCGTCGGTGACGACCATGAACCGCTCCAGACCCGGCACGATCACGTGGACGGCGGTGACCTCGCCGGGGAGTGCGCACGCCGTACGGCGGTAGACCGTACGGCCCCGCGCCGCCAGCAGCGCGGCGATCTTCCGGGCCTGTTCGGCAGGCGATCCCGGCGGCGCGGGCTCGCCGGGAAAGGGAGTCGCGGGCACCCCGGCCAGGTATGCGGTGAGGTCGAACCGCCCGCACGCGTGCAACGCGGGATGGGCCGCCAGCCCGCCGAGATCGCCCCGTGTGGAGGCCGGGCCTTCGATCAGGCTCTCCCCCAGCGTGACCTGCACCAGTTCGGTGAGCGCCCGCCACGCGGCGTGGGCCGGGCTCAGCGACGTACCGGCGCCGCGCCGATGCGGGCGGTCCCCGGCGGGAGGCGTGTAGGCGAGCATGGCCGGCACGCCCAGGTCGGAGGTGATGTCCAGCAGCCATACCGGCGAGCCGGTCACCTCAGCCGCCGCCGCGTACGCGGCGGCCGGGCCGGGCGGAAGCGTGCGCGGGTCGATCGGCCGGGGCAGGGGGCCGCGACCCCCCAGGAAGGCCCGCACCAGGAGCAGTGAGAGGGCGTCGCGCTCGATCGCCTCGTTGAGCGCGTGCAACAGCGCCTCGGCGGCGGTGACGCCGACGGCCGAGCCGCTGTTGCAGCTGTAGCGCCGCAGGTGGGAGTAGTCGCAGTCGTCACCCGCCCGCTCCCGCTCCCCCGTGGCGCCTTCTTCGACATACCAGGGCGCGAACAGGAACAGCGGCACCAGCGTGGTGCGCCCGCCGTCGAGCGAGCGGTAGGGCAGGCAGGCCATCTCGCGGCCGGGCGTCGCGGCCAGCAGCGGCGCGCACGCCTCCGCACGCAGCGGACCCGCGGCGATCCGGGCGGGCGGGGCCCGCTCGACAGCGGCCGGATCGAACCGGGCGGGACCCGTCAGATAGTGCTCGACGGCTTCGAAGACCGCCCCCACCCGGGCCTCCCCTGGCCCGCCCTTTCCCATTCCGCACGCGACCGGAACGCCGCCGTCGGCAAGCGCGCACCACCAGGCGGTCGGATCGCGGCCGCCGCCCGCGTCGCGGAGTTCGGCCCGCAGCCCCAGCGCGGCCACCGCCGCGTCGGCCCGGCGAC
The DNA here is from genome assembly GCF_029382225.1 of Spongiactinospora sp. TRM90649. Lineage (GTDB taxonomy): Bacteria > Actinomycetota > Actinomycetes > Streptosporangiales > Streptosporangiaceae > Spongiactinospora. The sequence continues at coordinate 126,369 of NZ_JARLTC010000032.1, read as the reverse complement.
CGGCCTCGTCCAGCGGCACCACCCGCTCCGGTGGCGGTGGCGTCCGCCTAGGACTCACCGTCGGCGGGCCGTGCGGCGAGCAGGTCCGCGAGGAGGTCGAGCTCGGCCTGGGTCAGGTGCTGGGCCTGGCGGTCCAGCGACTCGACGCGAATGTAATCAACCACGTTGCCCATCCGGATCCCCCCTTGTCTCCGAACCTTCAGTGTAACTTCGCAGCCCGTTACCGCTGGGCGGCGGTGTGTCGCACCAGGTCGTGGGCGGCGACGGCCGCCGCGGCCACGACGTTCAGCGAGTCGACGCCCGCGGCCATCGCCGACGGGCTCATCGGGATGCACACCGCCTCGTCGGCCTCCTCCAGCCAGCGCGACGACAGGCCGTCGCCCTCCGAGCCCAGCAGCAGCGCCATCCGGCCGGTGGGCTCGACGCCGGAGAGGGGCGTGGCCTTCTGGTCGGGCGTCAGGGCGAGCGTGCGGTAGCCCGCCTCGCGCAGCCGGGACAGCCCTTCGTACCACTCGCCCATCCGCGCGTAGGGGATCGAGAACACCGCGCCCATCGAGACCTTCACCGCGCGGCGGTAGAGGGGGTCGGCGCAGCGGGGCGACAGGGCGATGCCGTCCACGCCCAGCGCGGCGGCCGAGCGGAAGATGGCCCCGACGTTGCCGTGGTCGACCAGGTCCTCCAGGACCATGATCCGCCGGGGGGACGGCCCGGCGAGCAGGTCGGCGAGCGGGAGCGGGGGCAGGCGCCGCATGGCGGCGAGGGCGCCCCGGTGCACCTGGAACCCGGCGACGTCTCGGATGACGTCGTCGGCCGCCACGAACACGGTCGCGCCGCCGAGGACGTCGGCCAGGGCGTCGAGCCTGCGCCGGGTGGTGAGCACGGACCTGACGGGGTGACCGGTGGCGATCGCGCGGCGGATGACCTTCTCACCCTCGGCGATGAACAGACCGTGCTCGGCCTCCAGGCTCTTGCGCAGTTCGACGTCGCGCAGCCGGGTGTAGTCGGCCAGCCGGGGGTCCGCCGGGTCGGTCACCTCCACGATCTCGATCACCTTCGTATCCTCCCATGGGCCCCCGGAGGAAACGGGTCAGCGCCTAACCGCTTCTTTGCGCGCACTGGAACCAGTGACCCTATGCGCTGGGTAGGGTACGTAGCGCTGTCGGCGGCCGGGAGCGGATGACGGGAGGTCACGGTGCCTGACCAGCGTGTTCGCTCGCTCCCGGCCGCGTCAGCAGCCTCACGCGAGGGCGGGGCCGCCGCCTGGGCGCGCGACGCCCGCGCGGCCCGGCGGCTCTCCACGCTGACGCTGGCCTGGTTGGGCCTGGAGAGCTGCCTCGGGCTCGCCGCCGGGTTCTCCGCGCACTCGGTGGCGCTGATCGGCTGGGGCCTGTCGGCCCTGGTCGAGGCGCTGGCCAGCCTGATCGTGGTGTGGCGGTTCACCGGGGCGCGCACGTACAGCCCGCACGCCGAACGGCGGGCGACCGCCGCCGTGGCGGTGTCCTTCTGGCTGCTCGCGCCGTATCTGGTGGCGCACGTCATCTACGACCTCGGGGCGGGCCACAGGTCCACGCCGACCCTCCTGGGCATCGTGGTGACCTCGGTGAGCCTGGTGAGCATGCCCGCGCTGGGGCTGGCGAAGCGTCGCCTGGGGGCGCGGCTGTCCTCGGCGGCCACGGCGGGCGAGGGCACCCAGAACCTGCTGTGCGCGGCGCTCGCGGGCGGTGTGCTGGCCGGGCTGTGGCTCAACACGGCGGGCTGGTGGTGGGTGGACCCGCTGGTCGCGCTCACGCTCGCGGCGGTGGCGGTGCGCGAGGGACGGCGAGCGTGGCACGGCCGGCTCTGCCGCCACTGACCGCTGTTTCCCGCCCCAAAAGACCCGTTTTGCCACTCTAAGCGCACCAAGTATCGTTCTAGGAACATTGCGGCCTGTCTCTAGATAGGGTGACCCCCCGCATCCACCGACCGGCAGAAGAGGACATCGTGGGCGGACGTCACCGCACAGACGACTCCGGCGACGGCGGCTACGGGTACCGGCCGCCGCGCCGTCGCGCGAGGACGGGCCAGGTGCTCGTACCACTGGCGGGAGCGGTCGCGCTGGCCGTCCTGCTGGGCGTCGCCGCGTTCGTGATCGTCAACCGCGACCGGCAGTGCGCGGGGGGCGAGCTGGCCGTACGGGTGGTGGCGGCCCCGGACATCCAGCCCGCGGTCACGGCCATCGCCGAGGAGTACAACGCCGCCCGGCACAAGTCCGGCGACCGGTGCGTGCGGGTCGGCGTGCAGGCGCAGGACTCCCCCGGCGTGGCGAACGCGCTCGCGGGCAGCGGCGCGACGGCGGGCCGTACCGAGGTGGACCTGTGGATCCCCGACTCCGAGATGTGGCTCGGCCGGGTGAGGCCGGGCGGTAAGCCGCCCGCCGTGGCGGCGACCGTCGCCCGCTCGCCGATCGTGCTGGCCGCCACCCGGTCGGCGGCGTCCGGGCTGCGCGAGAGCCTGGGCGAGCCGAGCTGGGCCAAGCTGGCCGAGGCGGCGAACGCCGCCGACCCCGACGGCGGGGCCGGTCGCGTGCGGGTGCTGACCCTCGACCCGCGCCGGAGCGCCGTCGGGCTGGGCGCGGCCCTGGCCGCCGCCGGGGTGCTGCGCGCGGGCGGTCAGGAGGACCAGCTCATCGGCGCGCTCAAGCAGCTCTCCCGATCGCTGGCCGGGTCGCCCGAGGCGCTGCTGTCCAGCCTCGACGTCAAGTCCCGGAAAGTCCCCGTCGGCGTGGCCTCCGAGCAGGGGATCTGGCGGCACAACGCCGCGAAGGGGTCGGCCGACCCGGTGGCGCCCCTCTATCCGCGCGAGGGAACGATCAGCCTGGACTACCCGGCGGTGGTCACCACGGCCGATGACGCCGTCGCCACGGCGGCCCGGGGGTTCGCCGCCGAACTGGGCCGCGAGCGTGCCCGGACGGTGCTGCGCGAGCACGGCTTCCGCACCCCGGACGGCGCGGGCGGCGAGGCCCTGTCGTCCGGCGCGGGCTTCGCCGCCAAACCGCCGCGCGCCCTGGCCACCCCTGACGCCAAGGCCGTCGCCGCGCTGGCCCAGTCCTGGTCGCGGCTCAACCTGGGTACCCGCATGCTGGCCCTGTACGACGTGTCGGGGACCATGGCCCTGCCGGTGCCCCGCGCGGGCATGGACCGGATGCGGGTCATCTCCCGGATCGGCGTGGAAGGGCTGCGCCTCTTCCCGCCGGACAGCGAGATCGGCTTTTGGGAGTTCTCCACCCACATGAACGGCCGGGGCACCGACTACCGCGAGACGGTGCCCGTCGGCCCGCTCACCGAGAAGATCGGCGGAGTGCTCCGCAAGAACGTGCTGGCCCGGCACCTGGCCGGGGTGCGCGCCAAGCCGACCGGCGACACCGGGCTCAACGACACCATCGACGCCGCCTACGAGCGGATGACCGAGGACTACCAGGCCGACAAGATCAACACGATCCTGGTCCTCACCGACGGGGCGGGCAACGACGACCCCGACGGCGGGCTGTCCGACGCGGAGGTCGTCAAGCGGCTCAAGGACCGCTACGACCCGGCCAAGCCGGTCAACATCCTGATCATCGCCTTCGGTCCGGACGCGCCCAAGGGCAGGCGGAGCATGCAGGCCCTCGCCTCGGCCACCGGGGGCGAGCTGTTCATCGCCAAGGACGTGATGCAGGTGCGTGAGATCTTCCTGGAGGGAATGAAGCGCCGCCTGTGCGCGCCGAACTGCGACGGCTGACCGCGTAGGCGATAGCCCCAAGATCTGCATGAAATATGCCTACTTGGTATGTCTAGGCCATACACCGCCCTTTACGACAACCAACTCCCGGCAGACAGGCGTCCTACGCGCGTGGGGCCCTGGCGCGGGCAGGTGATCGACACCCGCGAACGAGCCCGTCCCGCGGGGAGGAAGATTCGTGTCCGGATGGCCGAACACCGGCCGCGCCGACGACCACCTACTGGTCGAGGCGCTGCGGCGCGTGGACGCACACGCGCCCGCCAGTCTCTACGACGCGTACGCCGAACGACTCAACGACTACGCGTGCTCCCACCTGCCCGACCCCGAGGCGGCGGCCGACGCCGTCCACGACGCGCTGGTCACCGCGCACGGGTCGGTGGGCCGGCTGGGAGACGCCGGGCGGCTGCGGGCGTGGCTGTACGCGCTGACGCGCTTCCAGTGCACCGCGCGCGGGCGCGGGCGGGGCGGTGCCTCGCCGCTGAGCGCGCCGGTCCCCGAGGCCCACGACGACCAGTACCAGGACTACGACGGTTACGGGGACTACGAGGACTACGAGGAGCCCGCCGACCCCGAGCTGACCGACCTGGTCCATGAGGTGCTCGGCGAGATGAGCGGCGGCGAGCGCAAGGTGCTCGAACTCGCCGTACGGCACGAGCTGACCGAGGCCGAGACCGCCTCCGTGCTCGGCCTCACCTCCCGGCAGACCGGCGCCCGGCTCGCCCGCGCCCGCGAGCACCTGGAGCTCGCCGCCGCCGCGGTGGTCCTCCCCAGGATCGGCAGGGCGCACTGCCCCGACCTGTCGGCGATGGTGGACTCCCTGGAGGGGCCGCTGCCCGCGATGCTCCGCAAGCGGCTGTCCGGCCACATCGGCGGCTGCGAGGTCTGCACCGAGCTGCGGCACCGGCACGTCTCCGCCGAGCGGCTGCTCGAACTGATCCCGATCGCCTTCCCGCCGCTCTCGCTGCGCCGCCGGGTGATCGACACCTGCGTCAACCCCGAACGCGAGCAGACCAGGACACTGATCGCCCAGCGCACCGAGCGGCTCGACGCGGCCGGGTTCCCGGTGGCCGCCGAGCGCCGCTCACGCCGCAGGCCGCGCCGGCTGGCCCCCGTCGTCACGGCGGCGGTGTGCGTGCTGGCCGCGACCGGAGCGGTGATCGCGGCCGGTGGCGGGGGCGGGACGGACGGCCTTCAGGCCGCGCCCAGTCCCGAGGGACCCGTCGTCTTCACCCCCGGCCCCGAGCCCACCGGGGCCGAGGAGACGCCGGAGGGGTTTTTCGAGGACGAGCCGGCGGAATCACCGGCGCCCGCCCCCGCCGCCTCGACCGGCACGCCGCCTACGCCCAGCGCGACCTCCGGCCCTGAGCGGACGACCCGGCAGGCCGTGGCCCGCCCCTCCCCCTCGCGGCGCCCGGCCCCCGGGGCCTCCGCGCGGCTCTCCGTCTCCTGCCCCGGCGATCTCGGGCGGTCCGGCGCGGGGCTGATCCAGTTCGCCGCGCGCGGCAAGGCGGTGTCGTGGAGCGCGACGGTCTCCGGTCCGATGGGACTTTCCTCACGTTCCGGACGGCTGCGCCCCGGCGCGAGCGCCGGTGTCTGGGTGACCGTCCACGACCCCGGCGAGCCGGGCACCGGACGCGTCACGATCAGGTCGAACGGCGGCGCCGCGAACTGCGCGATCTCCTGGCGGGGCCAGGATGTCGAGGCGCCGGAACCCCCTGTGGACCCGCCGGACACCGCGACTCCCGAGCCGTCCGAGACCTCCTCCACCCCGACTCAACAGGACACGTTGCAGGAGGGTGAGCGCTAGCACCTAGCTCCGGTCCGTCCAGAAGGGCATGGCTCCGGCGACCTTAACCCCGCCCTAGAGTGGAGATATGACACTCTTGTAAGATCTTCGTAGGGTATGTGGGGGATCACACTACGCTGCGGCGGTCGATCCGGTAAACCATGTCCTGGGGTTACGCGTCGCCATTGACGACCGTACGGCGTGGTTGGTCCCATGAATCCGAGACGATCAGCCATGCCTTGACTCAGCTTGACGGGGGAGCCTTCTGATGCGCACGTTCCGGGGAGTAGTCACGTGGGCGCTGTGGCTCGCGTGCGCCACCGGCGCAGCGATCGCACTGGCCGACATCGACACACCACTCCGCCTGGTCTTGACCCCTCTGTACCTTTTGGTGGTCCCAGCCGTCGCGGCCGCAGGACTGTTGCGTGATCGTGACCCCGTTGCGGCGTTAATTTTCGGCGGAGCCGCAAGTCTCGTAATAAATGTTCTTCTTGCACAGGCCATGCTGGTTTGGGATGCATGGTCCCCGCGTGCGGCGGTCGCAACGATCGCGGCGCTCGGAGGCTTCTTGTACGTCCTGCGCGTCCTGCACAATCCGAGCGTTCGCGTAGAAGAGGGAGTGGGGTCACGGTGAGCACGCAGATCACGATCGCTCGCCCGGCGGACCTCGGCCCCTCAGAGGTCGCCCGCTGGCGTGAACTCCAGCAGGCCGATCCCAGCCTGGACAACGCTTTCCTGTCAGTGGAGTTCGCCCAGGCCATGGGCCGCCTGCAGGAGTACGTCCGGGTCGCCGTCATCGAGCAGGACGGCCGGATCGTCGGCTTCTTCCCGTTCGAGCGCCACGGCTTCGGCATCGGCAAGCCGCTCGGCGGCTTCCTGACCACCTGCCACGGCCTGATCTCCGTGCCCGAGCTGAAGCTCGACGCCCGCGAGCTGCTGCGCGCCTGCCGCCTCAGCGTCCTCGACTTCGACCACATGGTCGCCGGTCAGCCCACGTTCGCCAGATTCGAGTCCGACGTGCGGCCGGCCCCCGTGATGGACCTGAGCGACGGCTTCGACGCCTACGCCGAGCGGGTGCGCGCCAACTCGCCCAAGAACTACAAGACCGTCCGCTACAAGGAGCGCAAGCTCGGCCGCGAGCACGGCGACGTCCGCCTGGAATGGGCGTCCCCCGACCCCGCCGTGCTGCGCACCCTGCTGGACTGGAAGTCCGACCAGTACCGCAGGACCGGCCGTGTGGACAGGTTCGCCCAGCCGTGGATAGTCCGGCTGACCGAGGAGATGCACGCCGCCGAGACGCCCGGCTTCGCCGGGGTGCTCACCATGCTCTACGCAGGCGACGTGCCCGTGGCGGGCCACCTAGGGCTGCGCACCGCCACCTCGCTGGTCGGCTGGTTTCCCGCCTATGACCCGGAATACGCCCGCTACTCGCCGGGCATCGTGCACCACCTGCTGATGGCGGAGCACGCCGCGCGGGCCGGTCTGCGTCAGGTGGACATGGGCAAGGGCGGCCGGGAGTACAAGGACTGGTTGAAGAGCGGCGTCCTGCTGGTCGCGGAAGGGCGGATCTCCCGGCCCTCCGCCGCCTCCGCGATCCACTGGATCGGCAGGACCCCGGTGAACAAGGCCAGAACGATCGTGACCGACCGGCCGGAGTTGTACCGGCTCGCGGATCGTGCGCTGAAGGTCGCCGGCCGGCTGCGCACAGGACGTCGGTCACAGCAACCCGGCGAACCGTCGGGATCGCGTTAGGCGTTCCCGGCGGGCGGTATCCCTCATCACACGCACCTCACCGCACCCTCAAAAAACCAGCAGCCCCAGGACTGTCATGCGCCACTCACGTAATTCACCATTCCCACTGGTCGGCTCGCTCGCGCGCCCCGGTTCCCCCTGGCAGTCGGCGCCCGCGACCCACCGCCCGGAAGGACACCACTGACCATGAGTCCCGAGACCATCAAGCACAACGGCCACGCGCACGTGACCCCGCTGCGGTCCGTGCCACCGGCCGAGCGCTTCACACCTCTCACCCCGCACCTGGCCATATCCCCGACCGTCAGCGTGGTGGTCCCCGCGCTGAACGAGGCGGAGAACCTGCCGCACGTCTTCGCGACGCTGCCGCACTGGATCGACGAGATCGTGCTCGTGGACGGCAACTCCGTCGACGACACGGTCGCGGTCGCCCGGCGGCTGCGCCCGAACGTGCGCATCGTCACCCAGCGCGGCAAGGGCAAGGGCGACGCCCTGGCCGCCGGCTTCGCCGCCTGCACCGGCGACATCATCGTGATGATCGACGCCGACGGCTCGACCGACGGGCGGGAGATCATCCAGTTCGTCGGCGCGCTCGTCACCGGAGCCGACTTCGTCAAGGGGTCGCGTTTCCTGAACGGCGGCGGCAGCGACGACCTGACCTACAACCGGCAGCTCGGCAACAAGGTGCTGACCCGGCTGGTCAACATGATCTACGGCTCCCGCTACAGCGACCTCTGCTACGGCTACAACGCCTTCTGGGCCCGTCACCTCGACGTGATCGGCGTGGACTGCGACGGCTTCGAGGTCGAGACGCTGATGAACATCCGCGCCCACCGGGCCGGGCTGCGCGTCCACGAGGTGCCCAGCCACGAGCGGGTCCGCCTGCACGGGACCAGCAACCTGAGGGTCACCCGGGACGGCATCCGGGTGCTCAGGACGATCCTGCGCGAGTGGCGCCGCCGCCCGCCGGAGCCCGCCGCCGAGCCCGCCGCCGCGCCGGCCGCCGACCAGGGCGCGGCGTAAGGGCCATGGACGTCAGCGTTGTCATCTGCGTCTACACGGAGGAACGTTGGGACGACATCCGTGAGGCGGTCGCGTCCGTCGAGGGTCAGCGGCGAGGGCCGCACGAGCTGATCCTGGTCGTGGACCACAATCCGGATCTGCAGCTCGCGCTGAAGCGCGAATACCCGGACGCCGTCGTCGTGGAGAACGGCCACGAGCGCGGGCTCTCAGGCGGCAAGAACACCGGCGCGGAGATCGCGACCGGTGACATCGTGGCCTACCTGGACGACGACGCGGTGGCGGACCCCGGATGGCTGGAGGCTTTGGAGGAGGGCTTCCAGGATCCGGCGACCGTCGGCGTGGGCGGGCGCACCGAACCACTGTGGGCGGCCGGGAGCCGCCCCCGGTGGTTCCCCCGCGAGTTCGACTGGACGGTGGGCTGCACCTATCGGGGCATGCCCGAGCGGCGCGCGCGCGTCCGCAACGTGATGGGCGGCAACGCGGCCTTCCGCAGGGAGGCCGTGACCGGGGTGGGAGGCTTCTCCTCCGGGATCGGCCGCAGCGTGCAGGGCCGCAAGAGCCGTCCGCTGGGCTGCGAGGAGACCGAGTTCTGCATCCGGCTGTCCCAGCGGCGCCCCGGATCGGTGATCCTCTTCGAGCCCGGCGCCGTGATCGGGCACAAGGTCTCCGCCCAGCGGTCCCGGCTGGCCTACCTGCGGTCCCGGTGCTATGCCGAGGGACTCTCCAAGGCCCTGGTCGCCGCCAGCGTCGGGGCCGGCGACGGGCTCTCCAGCGAGCGCTCGTACGCCACCAGGACGCTGCCGCTCGGCGTGCTGCGCGGGCTGGGCGACGCGCTGCGCGGCGACCTCGCCGGGCTGGGCCGCGCCGGCGCGATCGTGATCGGCCTGGCCTGGACCACCTGGGGATACGCGCTGGGCACCGCACGGCTCAAGCTGAGGGGAGGCGGGTCGTGATCCGCGTGCCGATCCTGATGTACCACTCGGTAACCGACCGGCCCAGGCCGGAGACGCGGTCGCTGGCCGTCCGCCCTTCGGCGTTCGCCGAGCAGCTCTCCTACGTCAAGGAGCGCGGCTTCACCCCGCTCACCCTGGGCGACCTGGTCGCGGCCGTGCACAACAGCGGCGGCCGGGAGCTCCCCGGCAAGCCGATCGTGGTGACGTTCGACGACGGCTACGCCGACTTCCACGCCGAGGCGCTGCCCGTGCTGACGCGTCTCGGCGTGCCCGCCACGATCTTCCTGACCAGCGGCTGGATGCGCGACGCGGGCGCCGACGCCGCCGGACGCCCGCTGGACACCATGCTGAGCTACGGCCAGGCGGCCGAGGTCGCGTCCTGCGGCATCGAGATCGGCGGCCACAGCCACAGCCATCCGCAGCTCGACCAGTTGCCGATCGCCGAGCTCCGGCAGGAGCTGAAGCGGAACAAGGCGCTGCTGGAGGACCGGATCGGCACCCCCGTCGCGACCATGGCCTACCCGTTCGGGTATTCCAGCGCCCGGGTCCGCAGGGAGGTCCGCAAGGCGGGCTACTGGGCGGCCTGCGCGGTCGGCAACGGGATCGCCACCGACCGGCACGACGTGCTGGCCGTGCCCCGGCTGACGGTCGGCTGGAACATGGGGATGACCAGGTTCGCCAGAGCCGTCGAGGGCCGGACGGTTCCGCTGATCTATCTCCGGGAACGAGCACTGACCAAGGGGTACGCGATGGTCAGGAGAACCAGATATGCGGTACGCCAGGTAGCACACGGTGACTGATCGCAGCCGCTCCGCCGAAGGCCCCGGTCACCGCGCAGGCGGGCTCGGGGCCCGGCTGCGGAGCCGGTTGCCCTCCGATCTCAACGACCCGCTGCTGCGCAGCGCCTACGCCCTGATGCTCAACGCGGGCGCGGGCGCGATCATCGGCCTGGCCTACTGGGCGGTCACCGCCCGCGTCTTCGCCGAGAAGGACGTCGGCGTCGCGCTGGCGATCCTGGCGGCCATGCGACTGCTGGCCGCCATCACCTCGTTCGGGTTCGTCGGCACGCTGACCCGGTTCCTCCCGCAGACCGGCCGCAGGGCCGGTCAGTTCGTGCTGCTCGTCTACGTGGTCGGCGCGGTCCTCGCGGTGGCCGGCTGCCTGGTCTTCTTACTCACCCTGGACCGCTGGGGAGCCACCTACGGCCTGCTGTCCGGGTGGGGCGCGGGCGTGGTCTTCACCGCCATGGTGGTCGTCTGGTGCCTCTGCACGCTCCAGGACGTGGTGCTCACCGCGCTGCGGCGCGCGCCTCTGGTGCCGATCGCCAACCTGATCTTCTGGATCATCAGGTTCGGGGTCCTGGTCGGCGCGGCCGTGCTCGTCTCCTCCGGTGGGGAGGTGTCGTCGTGGGCGGTCTTCCTGGCCTGGATCGCGCCGGGGCTCGCCGTCGCGGTGTGGGTGAACTTCCTGATCTTCCGCAGGCTGGTGCCCGAGCACGCCAAGCGGACCGGCGTGGGCAGGAACCTCACCGTCCGCCAGATCGGTCGCTTCCTGATGGGCGACTACACCGGCTCGATCTTCACGCTGCTGCTGAACTACGGGCTTCCGGTGCTGGTCGCGGCGCAGGTCTCGCAGGAAATGAACGCCTACTACGGCCTGACGATCACGCTCGGCGCGATGCTGGAGATGCTGAGCTACACGATGGCCTCCTCGCTGACCGTCGAGGGGGCGTTCGATTCGGCCAGGCTCGGCGAGAACTGCCGCCAGGCGCTGCGCCGCACGTTCCTGATCCTCACGCCGCTGGTGCTGGGCGCCGCCCTGTTCGCCCCCGTCGCGCTGATGCTCTACGGCGGCGGCTACGCCGAGAACGCCACCGACCTGATGCGGCTGATCGCGCTGGCCGCGCTGCCCCGGGCGATCGTGGAGCTGTACCTGGGCGCGCTGCGGGCGCTGCGCAGGGCGCGCACGATCGTCGTGGTCCAGGCGTCGATGGCGGCCATGGCCATCGGCGGCACGCAGGTGCTGCTGCCCACGTACGGGATCACCGGCGTGGGCATGGCGATCCTCGGCAGTCAGACGCTGGTGGCCCTGGCCGTGCTGCCCGGCCTGCGCGGAATCGTCAACGGCGGGCGCCGGGCGCCCTCCCCCGCCGTGCTCTTCGTGCTCCGCTGGTCGCCCGCGCTGGTCCTGGCGGGCGTGCTGCACGTCGCGCTGCCCAGGCCGCCCGCCGCCGCGACCGGTTCGCCGGGCGCGATGAACCTGCTGGCGGCGGCGCTCGGGCTGCCCGGCGCGGAGAGCCTGGCCCGGTGGGTGGCCCCGGCGGTCTGCCTGGCCTGCCTGCCCGCGCTTGCGATGCTCTTCAGGCGGCTGGGCGCGTCCCCCAGGGCCGTCTCCCTGGCCCTGACGCTGTTCGTGGCGGCCCATTGGGCGCTGGCCCCGGCCTCACCCGCGCTGCAACTCCTCGTGCTCGCACACGTGCTGTGGGCGGCGGTGGTGACCCGGTGGCTCGTGCGGGGGGAACCCGGCGGGCCGGTGGGCGCGATCGCCACGCTGGACCTGGTGTCGGTCTCGCTGCTGCTGACCGGGCTCGCGGTGGCGGCGGCGGCGCTGCACCCGTTCGGGCCGGTGGGCATGCTGGCCGCCGCACTCTCGCTGGTTTCCGCGCGGCGGCTGCCAGGCCAGTGGCCGGGCGGCTGGCCGGTCGTCATCGGCGCGCTGGCCGCGCTCGCGGTGAGCCTGGCGCACGCTCTGCCGCCCGCCCGGGGGGAGGCGGCCCCGATGACGCTGCTCGGGGTCACCGCCGCGGTGGCGGTCGTCTGCGGGGCCGGGGCGCTGCGTCGTGCCCGCGCCGGGCTGTCCGGCCGGACGGCGGGCGTGCTGGCGCTGGCTTGCGTGCCGCTGGCCGTACCGGCGGCGACGGGGGCCGTGGAGATCCCGCTGGGCACCGTGCTGGCGCTGGCGGCGCCGTACGCGGCGCTGCTGGCCGCCTACGCGGCGTTCCCCTCGGCCCCGCCCGCCGGGCGGTCAGGGAGCGCCGAGCCCACGCGCCTCCATCGTGCGCACGACCCACGTGGGGCTCAGGCGCAGCACGGCGACGGCGGCGACGCCGTACGATCTGACCTCCCTGGGGTCGGTCAGAAAAGCGCGTAGCGCCCAGCGCAGCGCCTCGCCCCGGCGGCCCACCGCCACGCGGGTGAACGCGACCTGCCCGGCCAGCCGCGAGAAGCCCCGGCGTGAGGTGCGGATCTCCGGGTAGCGGTCGAGCAGCCACTGCAGGGCCTCGGCGATCACGTCCCAGCGCCCGGCGAAGTGGGACTGGGCGTGCATGCGGACGAGCAGGTGGGGGTCGGCGACGTGGACGATCGGGGCGCTCTTGGCGGCGCGCAGGAGCATCTCGTAGTCCTCGCCGTAGCCCTTGGGGATGACCTCGGAGAACAGGCCGATGGCGGTGCCGGTGAGGGCGTCGCGGCGGCCGAGGAAGCCGGAGGGGTGCATGGCGGGCTGCCGGCCGTCCAGGAGGTCGGCGAAGGGGACGCGCGCCTTCTCCAGGTGGATGTGCCTGGTCCAGTCGGCGTGCACGATCTGCGAGCCGACGGTGCAGAACGTGGCGTCGGGGTGCTCGCGGACGGCCTCGATCTGCGCGGTCAGCTTGGTGGGCAGCCACGTGTCGTCGTCGTCGCAGAAGCCCACCCAGGTCACCGCGTCGCCGAGGGCGAGGATGCCGCTGTTGCGCGCGCCCGGCAGGCCGCGGGTGCGGGCGTTGGTGGTGAGCCGGACCGGACGGGCGGCGTCGTCGGAGGCCAGCGAGGCGTCCGGCTCCGACCCGTCGAAGACGATCATGGTGGTGACCCTGCCGGGATAGTCCTGCTCGGTGATTCCCTTGATCGTCTCCCTGATCATCTCAGGGCGGTCACCGCGGGTGCACACGACGACGCCGATCTCCGGCCACGACTGGGCGCCAGACTCTCCCATTAGACAACCATTCCTTCTGAACATCACGACAATGCGTGACACGAGCGTTTTGCAAAGGGATCTACCCTGGCTGAGGGTACAACGTGGTCAGCGTATGGAGGGTCCGCCGAAATGAATCCGACGATGGCAGAGGACGCCCCGGTGACCCTGCCCACCGAGCGGCGCATCGGCCGCCACTGCCTGTACGTCCCCTCCGCCCGCCTCGGCCTCTACCTCGCGTTCACCGGCCTGGTGCCGCGCGGCTCGCACGTGCTGATGTCCCCCGTCAACTGCGAGACCGTGCTGTTCGCCGCCGTCGCCGCCGGGCTGCGCCCCGTGATGGCCCCCGTCTCCCCCGCCGACGGCACCATCGACGTCGGCGCGGTGAACTGGGACGGCGTCGGCGCCGTCCTGGCCACCCACCTGTACGGCCTGCCCGGCGACATCGAGCGGCTCGCCGCCGAGTGCGAGCGCCGGGGCGTCGTGCTGGTCGAGGACTGCGCCCACGCCTTCCAGACCGAAGTGGGCGGACGGCACGTCGGCACCTTCGGCGACGCCGGCGTCTTCAGCCTGGCCAAGCACCCCAGGGCCGGGGGCGGCGGCCTGCTCGCGCTGGCCGACGACGCGCTCGCCGACCGGCTGGCGAAGGTCCGCGACGAACTGCTCACCGCGCCCGCCACCGGGCGCGAACTGCCCGCCGTACTCGCCCCCGTGGTCCGCGACGCGGTGTTCGCGCTGCGGCTCAGCGGGCCCGCCTGGCGGGCGGCGCGGGCGCTGCGCATCGAGGTGCCGCACGAGCACGACGAGTCCCGGGTGCGCGACCTCGCGGAGGCGGCGGCGGCCGCTCCGGCCGCCGGGGAGAACGACCTGGCCCGCTTCGACCGGTGGATGTCCGTCGGCGGGCACGGATACCGCGCCGCGCACGGCGGGCTGCTGCGCGGCTCCGTCGCCCGGCGGGTCCGCATGATCGACAGCGCGGGCGCGCGGCGTCGCCGGCTCGACGGCATGCGGCTGCTGAGCGGGCTGCCCACGGTCGCGGAGGGGGTCGCGCGCTTCGCCGACCAGCCGCTGTTCCGCGTCCCGCTGCTGGTGGCCGACCGCGACGCCGCACGTGAGGCCCTGGAGCGCCGCGGCGTGATCACCACCTGCCTGTACACCCCGCCGCTGGACGACGACTTCGGCCCCGCCGTCGCCGACCCCGGCCCCACCCCCGACATCGCCCGCTGGTGGACGCGCCACGCCCTCCCCGTGGACCCGCTGCAGGCCCGGCGCGCGCTGCCCGTGCTACGCGGACTTGTTCCAGCCGTTCGCCGGTAGATACCCCTTCTTTATACGAATCACTTTAAACTTCTACGATCTTCGCAACACCCGCTGGAACAACACGGAGCTCCACATGCCGCCTGGCCGACGTAGGCTCGCATCCCCCCACGCGCCCGGCAGGAGCGGCAGGCGCGTGTGGCCCCCGATCGCCGCGGTCGCGGCGCTGCTCGCCGGAGGCGGCGCGCTGTACGCGAACGCCGACACCGGCCAGTGGCTCGCCGCCGACGAGCGCGAGGCGCCGTCCGTCCCCGCCCAGCAGGGCAAGCCCGAGCGGCCCGCCGCCGTCCCCGCCAAGGATTGCGCCGCCGCCCCCGTCCTCGTGACCGGGCCCGCCTGCGGCACGTGGTTCGGCGTCTACGTGCCGCCGAGCGACGGCAGCCTGCTCGAACCGCTGGAGGCGCTGGAGGACGGCGTCGGCCGGAAGTTCGACGTGGTGTTCACCTACCACGACATGTCCCGGACCGAGAACGGCGACATGCTCAGGGACGAGGAGCCCCGGATCGGCCGCGACCGCCTGCTGCTGCTCGGCTGGGAGTCGGAGCAGTGGGACTCCGGGAGCAACGTCCCGTGGCGTGACATCGCCGACGGCGAGATCGACTCGACGGTGATCGACCGCCAGGCCAAGCGGATCAAGGCGTACGGCAAGCCGGTGCTGCTCGGCTTCGACGGCGAGATGGAACTGCGGCGCGACAGCGGCACCCCCGCGGAGTACGTCGCCGCCTACCGGCACATTGTGGACCGTTTCAAAAAGCTGCGGGTGACCAACGTCGCCTGGGTCTGGGGCGTCACCGGGTGGCTGGACTACCAGCACAAATGGAAGGCGTTCTACCCCGGCGACAAGTACGTGGACTGGATCAGCTACGACCCGTACAACTTCGCCCAGTGCCGCGACGCCGCCTGGCAGGACTTCGAGGAGACCGTCAAGCCGGCCTACGACTGGTTCGTGAAGAACGGGTTCGGTGACAAGCCGTTCATCATCAGCGAGTACGGCACCGAGTCCGACCCCGAGCGTCCCCAGGCGCGCGGGCGGTGGTACGCCGACGTGCCGAAGGTGCTCAAGAAGCTGCCGCGGATCAAGGCCGTGCTGCAGTGGAACGCGGTCGACTCCCAGGGGTGCGACTTCCGGTTGCAGGGGCCGGGGGTGCTCGGCACCTTCGGCAAGGTCGGCAAGGATCCGTACCTGAACCAGGAATTGCCGAAGAAGGTCTCCTGACGCTCACCTCCCGGTCTGGCGGGGGATGCCGTCGAAGACGAGTACAGTCGCAGGCAGGCATTTCGTGTGGCCGGACCGAGAAAGGGTGAAAGTGGCGGGCAGCAACACCGACGGGGTACCCGGACCGCCCGGCTCCCGTCCCGAGGACTCTTCCCCGCCCTCCGCCCCGGGGACCGGCGAACCGGCCTCCGATCCCGACGACACCCAGGTGATCCGCCTCTCCGACCTCGCGGCCTTGGCCGACGCCGAGTCCGAGTCCGGCGTGGTCGCCTTCCGCGCGGCGGGCACCGTCCCGCCCGACGACAGCGTCGTCGTGGTGGCCGAGTCGGACGATGGGGACGACTCAGACGATGAGGGCACGGGCGACGAAGGGGACGGGCCCCCGCCCGCGAGCGAGGTCGTGATGTTCAGCGCGGCCGACGCCGCCGCCCTGTCCGGCGACCCCGGCCACGACACGGACGACAACGACGACGACACCGCCTTCTTCCCGGCCATCACCTTCCCCGCCGAGCCGTCCGGCAAGGGCGCCTTCGCAGGCCGCGACACCCCGGGCCACCCCGGCAAGGGCGCCTTCGCCCCCTGCGAGACCCCCGACGAGCCCCCCACCGCCTCCGCCTTCCGCCGCCCCACCCCAGGACGCCCGGCCCCCGAAGAGGCCGACTCCACAACCGCCGTATTCCGCCTCCCAAAGCCGCCACCCACCCCCGCACGGCCGGGCAACACGACACCGGCGGACGCCGAGAGCCGCGACCTCACGAAGGAACGCGACAGCGGCCCCGTCCAGACCGGCGAGGCACGCAAGGCCTCCACATGGGAAGCCCAGACGCCCAGGGACACCGAAGGCCGCCCCCACACAGAGGAACACGACAGCGCCGCCGTCCGGCGAACCGTCGGGGAAACCGCGAGCCCCCCCATGCCGGGGACCGGCGAGCGGAAGCCGAGCGCCACCGGGCCGGGGGCCGACGAAGGGCGCGAGGGCCCCGCTCGGGACGCGAACGCGGACCACCACAGCACCCCCGTCCGGGGGAACAAGGCGACGCCCGGGAGCACCCCTGTCCGGGGGGGCAAGGCGGCGTCTGGGGGGAGCGGTTTCCGGGAGCGTGACGGCGGCGCCGATGGGGCGGGGGGTAGGCGTCCTGGCGAAGCTGCTCGGCAGGGTGTGGCCGGGACCGCGGTTCTGGACGGGGTCGCCGCCGGGGTGCCGACGTTGTCGGTGGTCGTGGTGGCCGGGGCGCGTGAGGCTTGGGGGCGGTTGCAGGCGACGATGGAGGCGATCGGCGCGCAGCGGGTCGCCCCCGACGAGGTGATCCTCGTCATCGACCACAGTGTGGAGCTGGCCGCCTGGTCCGCCGCCGAGTTCGACGATGTGAGGGTGCTGCACCACGAGGGGACCCGGGGTAGTGCCGCCGCGCGGAACCGGGCGCTGGCGGTGGCCCGGGGCGACGTGGTGGCGTTCCTCGACGACGAGACCACGCCCGAGGCCGACTGGAGCGAGCGGCTGCTCGAAGCGTACGCCGACCCCGGCGTGGTGGCCGTGCGCAGTCACCTGGCGATCCGGTGGGAGGCTGGCAAGCCGAAGTGGTTCCCGCCCGAGCTGGGCTGGGTGGTCGGGGCGCCCTGTACGGGCGCGCCGGAGCAGGGCGGCCCGATCGACGACCTGTACGGCGCCGGCCTGTCGTTCCGTCGCGAGACCCTGTTCGCCGCCGGCGGCTTCCCCGAGAGCCTGGACCACCAGGCGGGCGGCATGCTCGCCGAGCCGCCCGCCGGTTCCAAGACCGAGCTGCGGCTGGCCCTGCGCGACCTGGCCCCCGACGCCACGATCGTCCACCAGGCGACGGCGACGCTCCGGGTGGCGCTGCCGTCCAGGCGCGGCGCGATCGGCTACTTCCTGGCCAGGTGCGCCGCTGAGGGCAAGTCGCTGGCCGCCGTCCGGCAGCGCGAGCAGGGCCGGGAGGCGCTCGCCGAGCATCTGGCCCCGGTGCGTGCCGCGCTGCCCAAGACGATCTTCCGTACGCTCACCGCCACCGGCCCCGGCGACGTCAAGGCGTGGAAGTCGCTGGTCGCGATGATCATCGCGCTGGTGGCCACCACGCTGGGCTACCTCAACGGCCGCCTGCAGTCCACCCGTACCGACGAGATCCGCCAGACCAGCACGCTCACCTGGTTCGTGGCCCGCACGGCGCTGCCGGTGGCCACCATCCTGTGGGGGCTCTCGCTGCGCGACGTGCACCTCGACCGGATGACCGACCTGGGGCTCATCACGGTCTTACCGGCCACGTTCTGGGCGGCGATCGTGGTCATGGTGATCGGCTTCGTCGCGCTGCTCAGCGACAAGTTCGCGCTGGAGCTGTGGCACGCGGGCTACGTGCTGGTGCTGATCGCGGTGCTGCACGCCACGCCCGCGCTGCTGTACCCCACGCTGCGCTACTCCTGGGCGTGGAAGCACGTGTCGGTCATCGACTACCTGATCAGGCACGGCGCGACGGACCCGAACCCGGGCCCGTTGTCGGCGTACCACCAGTGGCCCGGCTTCTTCTCCTTCTTCGCCACGATGACGCAGATGGCGGGGCTGCCGGACGCGCTGACGATCGCGAGCTGGGGACCGCTGGTCTTCAACATCGCCACGCTGCTGCCGCTGCTGCTGCTGTTCCGCACGGTGACCCGCAACCGCCAGCTCCTGTGGGGCGGCGTCTGGGTGTTCTTCTCGTGTTCCTGGGTCGGGCAGGACTACTTCTCCCCCCAGGCCACCACCCTGGCGCTGTACCTGATCATCCTGGCGGTGATGGTCCGCAGGTTCCGGCGAGGGCCGATCCGGGCGGGCGACGACTCCGACGGGCTGGGCGCCGAGCCGCCGCCGATGACCTCCACCCGAGACCGGCTGGTCTGGACGCTCATCCTGCTGCTGCCGATCCTGGCGATCACGTCGGCGCACCAGCTCACGCCGCTGATGCTGGTGGGCTCGCTGGCCGCGCTGTTCGTGCTGCGCAGGTACCGGAACCTGGGGATCCTCGTGGTCACCGCCGTCATCGTGGGCGGCTGGGACATCGTGATCGCCTGGCAGGTCCTGGAGAGCCGGTTCAACGACATCATGGAGTCGCTTGGCGACGCGGGGGGCAACCTGCAGTCCGGGCTCATCGCGCTCGGCACGGCCTCGCCCGGCCAGGTGATCGTCGCCTACGCCGACCGCGCGCTGTCGGTGGGGCTGTGGATCCTGGCGATGTGCGGGGCGTTCGTGCGACGGCGGTGGCTGCGCCGTCCCGGGCTGCCGCTGGTCATGATCGGTGTGGCGCCGCTGATGTTCCTGGCCGGGGGCAGCTACGGCGGGGAGATCATCTTCCGGGTCTACCTGTTCGCGCTGCCGCTGACCGCGATGCTGGCCGCCTCGCTGTTCCTGCCCGCCCGCCGCGCGTGGGTGCGGCTGGTGGTCCTGCCGATGGTCCTGCTGCTGATGGTGACCGGCTTCTTCTTCGGCAACTACGGCAAGGAGCAGTCGAACTACTTCACCAGGGAAGAGGTGCTGCTGGTCAGGGAGCTGCAGCGGACCGCGCCGAACCGTTCGCTGATCGTGGCCCCGACGTTCTTCCTGCCCGCCGCCTACGACTACTACGAGCGCTACGACCATGTGTGGCTGGACGAGCTGCCGCCGTCGCGCGCGGCCGTCCCGGATCTCCCCGACCACGTGCCGACGCTGCCGGAGTTCGTGGAGGATCCGCGGCCCGCGCTGATCGACCTGATGAGCCAGGCGCCGCCGGGGGCCAAGGCGTATCTGGTGCTGAACCGCGCGCAGCGGCTGGCCACGGAGACGGCGGGGATCTTCCCCAAGGGGACCATCGACCGGCTCGACCGGGAGATCGCCGCCTCCGACCGGTTCCGCGCGGTGCTGCGCAACGGCGGCGGCGTGGTGTACGAACTGCTGCCCAAGCGGGCGAAGGCGGGGAACTGATGCGTGCGACGAGGCGGGCCCGCTGGCCGCTGGTGCTCCTCGCGACGACGGGCTGGCTGGCGCTGGCGGCGACGGGGCTGGCTCCTGAGTCGCCGGTGCGCGTCACCGCGACGCTGCTGTTCCTGCTGCTCTGCCCGGGGGCGGCGGTACTGGCCCTGGTGCGCCCGCTGCTCGGGCCGCGCGACCACAGCGGTGACGCCATGGAGAGCGCGGCGCTGACGTTCGCGATCAGCGTGGCCCTGGGCATGCTGGTCACCGCCGGCTACTACATGACCGGCACGTTCACCATGCAGCGGGCGGTCATCACGCTCGCCTCGATCACCTCCGCCGGGGCGCTCGGCGCGCTGGTGACCCGGCCGTGGATGCGCGCGAGGAGGGCCAAGGCGGGCGCGGCGTCCCATACGGCCCCCGCTCCCCCGGAGAAGGATCAGAAGGCCGCCGAGCCCGCCGAGCCCGCCGAGCCCGTGAAGGACTGAGGGCCGGTCAGCGGCGCACGTCGGGCGGGCGCTGCCCGCCGGCCGGTCCCGGCACCCCCGCGAAGCGGTACGGCACCGGCGGGCGTCCCGGCTGGACCACCAGCACGGCCCCCGGCTCGTCCTCCGAGTAGAAGGCCGACTCCACGGCGGCGGCCACGGCGTCGGCGGTCAGCAGCGGGAACCCGGCTCCCGAGAAGGTCTCCTTGGCCGCGCCGATCAGCGGGGTGTCGGTGAATCCCGGGCAGACCGCCGCGATCCTGACGCCGTCGGCCGCCAGCGGCCCGGCGAAGGCCCGGACCAGGCCGATCACCGCGTGCTTGGTCATCGTGTAGAAGGGGTCGCCGTCGTAGGCGACCAGGCCTGCCAGGGAGGAGGTCACCACTATGGCCCCGCCGTCGCGGCGCAGTTCGGGGACGGCCGCGGTCAGGCCGTAGACCACGCCGTCCACATTGATCTCGACCAGCCGCTGGTAGCGGACGGGGTCGAAGTCGTCCAGGCCCATCGAGCCGGAGATCCCGGCGTTGAGGTGGACCAGGTCGAGCCTGCCGTACCGGTCGACGGCCAGCGCCACCGCCAGCCGCGACGTCTCGGGGTCGGCGACGTCGCCCGCCAGCCAGGCCGAGCCGGTCTCCTTGGCGACGCGTTCGAGGTTGCCGGCGTCCACGTCCACCAGGACGCACCGCGCGCCCCCTGCGGCCAGCCGCCGGGCGACCGCGGCGCCGATGCCGCTGGCCGCTCCCGTGATCAACGCGATGGCGCTCATCCACGTCCCTTCCATGTGTCGGCGTCGAGCCCGCGGTGGGCGCGGGCGAGCAGCGCGGGCACGGCGTCGCCGATCGCCTCGAAGCCCTCTCCCACCGTCTTACCCTGGCGGAACCTGGCGTGTATGCCCTCCGCGATCACCGCGAGCTTGAAGGCCCCGAGGGCGGTGTAGAAGGCCAGGTCATCGATGTCGGCGCCGGAGACCCTGGCATAGTGCTCGGCGAACTCGCGCGGGCCGAGGAAGCCGGGCAGCCGCGTGGCCGTCCCGGTGATCGAGGCGACGGCGGAGTCCGGATCGCCGGGATCGTGCCAGTAGCCGAGGGTGAGCCCGAGGTCGGCCAGCGGGTCGCCGAGAGTGGACATCTCCCAGTCCACCACGGCGGCGATCTCCGGTTCGGCGCCGAAGGTCACCAGGGTGTTGTCCAGCCGGAAGTCGCCGTGCAGCAGGGCCGTCGCCGAGCGGGCGGGCAGGCGCTCGCGCAGCCGGGCGGCGAGGCCGTGGTACTCGGGCACGTCGCGGGTGTTCGAGCGCTCCCACTGCTGGTTCCACCGGTCGAGCTGGCGGGCCAGGTAGCCCTCGGGACGGCCGAACCCGGCGAGACCCGCGGCCCGGTGGTCGATCGCGTGGATCGCGGCCAGGACCTCGGCCAGCCGTTCGGACAGCCTGCGGACCTGGGGCGGGGTCGTGCCGTCGGCCTGGGCGGGGCCGCGCACGGCCACGCCGTCCACGTGCCGCATCAGGTAGAAGGGCGCGCCGATCACGTCCTCGTCCGCGCAGAACGCCACGGGACCGGGGACCGGCACGTCGGTGGCGGCCAGGGCGGAGATCACGGTCCATTCGCGCCGCATGTCGTGCGCGGTGGGCAGCACGTGCCCGAGCGGCGGACGGCGGAGCACCAGGCGCCCCTCGGCGGTCTCGACCACGTAGGTGAGGTTCGACCGCCCTCCGGCGATCAGGGCGGCCGAGAGCGGCCTGCCCACCGAGGGGACGGCGGTGGCCATCCATCCGGCCAGCCCTGGCCAGTCGATGCCGGGGATGCTCATGGTCCCATTAGAACGTGATTCTGGTACCGCTGTCACCGATCAGCCCGGCGATCACCGCGCAGCCCTTCCTGACGTCGGACAGCGTGGCCGAGCCGTACCCGAGGACCAGGCCGTGCACGCGGACGGGCCCGTGGTGGTGGCGCACGGTGGTGTCGAGCAGCACGCCGCGCTCGACCGCGTCCCGGGCGACGCGCGGGGCGAGGCCCTCCGGCAGTTCCACCATGACGTGCAGCCCGGCGGTGTCGCCCCGCACCAGCGGGCCCAGGCTCTCCACGATCGCGGCGCGCCTGCGCGCGTACTCCAGGCGCATGCGCCGCAGGTGACGGTCGAGGTCGCCGCGCTCCATCAGCACCGCCACGGCGGCCTGCACCGGGCCCGAGGTACGGTCCACGAGCCGGATCCGGGTCCGCGCGACGGCGTCGAGCAGGGACCGGCCGGCCAGCAGCCAGCCCACCCCGATGTCGGGGGCCAGCGACTTCGACAGCGTGCCGAGCAGCACCACGGACTCCGGGTCCAGGCCGTGCAGGGCGGGCAGCGGCGCGACGTCGTAGCGGAACTCGGCGTCGTAGTCGTCCTCGACGATCAGCGCGCCGGTCCTGCGGGCCCAGGCGACCAGGCGCTCCCGGCGGGAGATCGGCATCCGGCCGCCGGTGGGGAACTGGTGGGCGGGGGTGGTGTGGATCAGGCGCAGGTCGTCCGGGAGGTCGTCCACGATGAGGCCGTCCTCGTCCACCGGGCAGGGCACGATCCGCGCGCCCCGGGCGGTGAAGATGTTGCGCGCCTTGCTGTATCCGGGCTCCTCGACGCCAACGCGGTCGCCGGGGCGCAGCACGGTGGCGGCGACCAGGTCCAGGCCGTTGCCGGTGCCCCGGGTGACGAGCACGCCGCCGGGGTCGGAGAGCACCGCCCTGGTCCGGCGCAGGTGCGTGGCGAGCGCGTCGCGCAGGCGCGGCAGGCCGTACGGGTCGGGGTTGGCGCGCGGCGGCAGGTCGGCGGCCTTGCGCCAGGCGCGGCGCCAGGCGGCGTGGTCGTAGTCGCGCACCCACGGGGACCCCGGACGCAGGTCGATCGCCCCCTCGGGCGCGCCGGGCTCCTCCGCCTCCGGTTCGGCGCCGCCGCCCGGCTCGTCGTGCCTGAGACCGGCCGGGTGGCCGCCGGCCCGCGCCGGGAGGTCGGCCACGTAGGTGCCGGAGCCGTGGCGTCCTTCCAGCCAGCCCTCGGCGTAGAGTTGCTGGTACGCCTCGGTCACCACGGTACGGCTCACGCCGAGCCGGGCGGCCAGCCCCCTGGTCGAGGGCAGGCGCTCCCCCGCCGGCAGCGTCCGCGACCGCATCGCGGCGCGCAACTGGTCGCCGAGCTGGGCCGCCATGGAGACCGCCGAGTCCCGTTCGAGTGCCAGCGGCAGATCGGCCGCCGGACGTGAAGTGGTCTCCACTAATTCCCGCATAGTGGATGTATTATCCCAGTCCACTTTCCGGCACCTTAGAGGCATGTCCTCACCACTGTCGTCCACCGTCCGCACCACCCTGAAGCGCAACAAGGAACGCGGGCTGACCGACCGGGAAGAGCTCTACGCCGTGCTCGACGCCGGAGTGATCTGCCACCTCGGCGTCGTCTGGGACGGCGCGCCGATGGTGGTGCCGACCGGCTACGGGCGTATCGGCGACACCCTCTATCTGCACGGCTCGACGGGCGCGCGGTCGCTGCGCGTCGCCACGGGCTCCCCGGTCTGCGTGACCGTGACGCACCTGGACGGGATCGTGCTGGCCCGCTCGATCTTCCACCACTCGGCGAACTACCGGTCGGCGATGATCTACGGCACGGCCCGCGTCGTGGACGACCCGGACGAGCACCTGGCCGGGCTGCGGGCGCTGGCCGAGCAGCTCGCCCCGGGCCAGTGGGACACGGCGCGGCCTCCCACCCGCAAGGAGCTGGCCGCGACCGGGGTGCTGGCCGTCCCGCTGGCGGAGGCGTCGGTGAAGACGCGCACGGGGCCGCCGATCGACGACCTGGAGGACCACGCCCTGCCGATCTGGGCGGGAGTGCTCCCGGCCCGCATGGTGTGGGGTGAGCCGGAGCCCGACGAGGAGACGGCTGGACGGTACACACCGCCACCACACGTTACGGAACGTACTCCTATTGGCGTTACTCCGCGAACAACCTGATACTCCCGCCAACCGGTCGCGCGATTCAGGCGTCTGAAATAGCGGAACCCCAGTTTCGCCGCGCGACTGGAGGTCGGTCATGGCGACTGACGGCGGATGGCACGTGCCCGGGTACACCGAGGTCCGGACGCTCGGTTCGGGCGGCGGGGGGAGGGTCGTGCTCGCCGTCCACGACCGGTCGGGCACCAGGGTGGCGATCAAGTACCTGGCCGAGAGCCTGCGCGGCGAGCCGGGATTCCTTGACCGCTTCCAGGAGGAGGCCCGGCTGCTGTTCGGGCTGCACGGGGAGCCGAACATCGCCAGGCTCTACGAGTACTTCCAGGCCGACGGCGGCGCGGCCATCGTGATGGAGCTGGTGGACGGCGTCTCGCTGCGCGCGATCCTGCGCGAGCACGGCGCCACCGGGCCGCAGGCGGCGCTGACCGTGCTCAAGGGCTCGCTGCTTGGCCTGGCCTCGGCGCACGCGGCCGGGCTCGTCCACCGCGACTACAAGCCGGAGAACGTCCTGGTCACCGGCGAGGGCACGAGCAAGCTGGTGGACTTCGGCATCGCCGTGCGATCGGGCGACGACGGCGCCCCGGCGGGGACCCCGCCGTACATGGCCCCCGAGCAGTGGGAGGGCGGGCACGCCGGCGCAGCGGCGGACGTATACGCGGCCACCACCGTCTTCTACGAGTGCCTGACCGGGCACCGGCCGTTCCAGGCCACCGCCTCGGTGGTGCTGAGGTTCCAGCACGAGCACGCGCCCGTGCCGCTCGGCGACGTGCCCGAGCCGGTGCGCGACCTGGTGACCAGGGGCCTGGCCAAGGACCCCGCCAGGCGGCCCCCGAGCGCGGCGGCGTTCGTGGCCGACCTGGAGCGGACGGCCCGCGCCGCCTATGGCGCCGACTGGGAGACGCACGGCAGGAGGCGGCTGGCCGAACTGGCCGCGCTGTTCGCGCTGCCGGCCCCCGCGGGCGAGCCCGCGCCGCCCGCCGGAGGCACCTCACTGTTCCGCACCGTGCTGGACGGCCTGGCGCGCGGCGCGCGCCGCAACGGCACGCGCGTGGCCGCGGGGGCCGCCGCCGCGATCGTCGCGGCGGGGGTGACCACCTGGGTGCTCGCGGCCGACCGGGATCCCAAGAAGATCGACGTGGTGGCGGCGGCGCCGTCGGGCGGCTCGGCCGTCCCGAGCCCGGCCGGGCTGCTGAGCCTGCCTCCGGAGAGCCCCGCCACCACACCGGTGACCGGGCCCGCGGAGGCGACCTCCACACCGACCCTGCCCGCGTCCGTGCCCAGTGTCACCGGCACGGACGAGGAGACCGGTGGTACCGGTCCCACGACTCTGCCGACGGCGACCACCGGGGGGACCGGGCCCGCGACGCCCACGGCGACGACGAAGCCCCCGGCCACCCCGCCCTCATCGTCTCCGTCGCCATCGCCCACCAAGACGCCTCCGACCACCACCCCGACCGTCACGCCGTCTGTCACACCATCCGTCACACCGTCTGTCACACCGACGACGGAGCCGCCCGCCACGGTCACCGAGCTGCGGATCGCCTGGGCGTCCCTGGGACGCGCGCCCGGCCGTACCCTCCAGGCCCAGGTGGACCTGACCGCGACGAACGGGTCGGAGCTGACGCTGCGCACCGAGGTCCTGGTGGCGGGCCGTACCGTGGCCACCCGGCGCGCGGTGCTGAGCGGCGGCACCTCCTACGCCAGGCGGATCACCTACACGTTCGGCGAGCGGCCCTGCGGCTCGGTGGTCGGCCTGCGGGTCGCCGCGGGCGGCCGGACCGCGACCGCCCAGGTCCGCGTGACGTGCCCGACCCGCGTGCGGAGCGTCGAGGTGGCGCGCGCCTCGGTCTCCCCGAACGGCAGGGGCCTGGCGCTGGTCCGGGTGGCGACCGAGGGCTCCGGGCCGGTCCGGCTGCGGGTGACGCTGACCGCCGGTGAGCGCGCCGTGGTCCGCACGGCCGCGCTCGCGGGCGCGGAGTCCTACTCCCGCTCGTTCGCGTTCCCGCTGGGAGAGGTCGCCTGCGGCACGGCGTGGCGGGTCGTGGCGGTCACCGTGCCGGGCGCGGCGAGCGGCGCGGCCACCTTCTCCGGGGTCACCGCGAAGTGCCCGCCGCCCAGCGAGCCGCCCTCGGAGAAGAAGCCGCCGACCGCCGAACCGGAGCAACCGGCGCCCAAGACCCCCACCGGCGACGACAGCGCAGAGTGACCTTCGCGACATTCCCGCAAATAATCAGCTAATTCCAGTGCCAGAATGGCTCCCGGCTCAATAGGCTACGTCCGTCTTTATCCGGGTGGGGGCCCAGGCATAAGGAGACCGTCATGTTCGGGATGCCGTCACCCTGGCAGGTCCCCGGCTACACGGAACTGCGCGAACTCGGCTCAGGTGCGTCCGGGCGCGTGGTCATGGCGCGGCACAACGACGACGGTGTGCTGGTCGCCATCAAGTACCTCTCCGACGAACTCTGGTCGGACATCGGGTTCGTCGCCAGGTTCCGGCACGAGGCCCGACTGCTGGAGACGCTGGACAGCCCGCAGGTGGCCCGGCTCTACCAGTACGTCGAAAGCGCCGAGGGCGCGGCGATCATCATGGAGCTGGTGGACGGCGTGGCGCTGCGCGCGCTGCTCCGCTCCCAGGGCCCGACCGGCGCGGAGGCGGCGCTCACTGTGCTCAAGGGCGCGCTGCTCGGCCTGGCCTCGGCCCACGCGGCCGGGGTCGTGCACCGCGACTTCAAGCCGGAGAACGTGGTCGTCGGCGACGACGGCACCAGCAAGCTGGTGGACTTCGGCATCGCCGTCCGCTCCGGCGAGGGCGAGAACCCGGCGGGAACGCCGCCGTACATGGCGCCCGAGCAGTGGGCGGGTGCGCCCGCCGCGCCGACCACCGACGTCTACGCCGCGACGGTGGTGTTCTTCGAGTGCCTCACCGGCACCCGGCCGTTCCGCGCCACCAACGCCGCCGCGCTGGCCCACCAGCACCAGACCATGCCGCCTCCCGTGGAGGAGGTCCCGCCCGCCCTGCAGGGCCTGCTGCAGCGCGGCCTCGCCAAGCAGGCGGGCGACCGTCCACCGTCGGCCGCCGCGTTCCTCACCGAGCTCGAAGCGGTCGCGACCGGCGCCTACGGGGCCGACTGGGAGAACAAGGGCCGCCGCCGGCTGGCGACCCTCGCGGGCCTGCTGGCGCTGCAGTTCCCGATGGCCGAGCAGGTTCCCGAGTTCGACACCTCGCTCGCCGAGACCGTGCTCGGCGACGGCAAGGGCGGCCGGGGCGGCAGGAGTGGCAAGAGCCCCGACTCCGGCTCGTCCGACCTCGCGCCCCGGATCGGCGACGCGCCGCTGCGCAAGCTCGGGCTCAAGCTCGCCGTGGGCATCGGCTGCATCTCGGTGATCGGCATCGTGACGATCTTCCTGATCAACGGGTCCGGGGACGACGATCCCCGGTTGCAGGCCCAGGGGTCCTCGGTCTCCCCCACCGCCGAGGTGACCCCGGTCGCGAGCCCGCCCACGGCGGAGGAGACGACGGCGGAGCCTACCGAAGAGGTCAGCGAGGAACCCACCAAGGAGCCGGACCCGACGCCGACCGTGAGTGTCGCGCCGGCCGTGCCCACGGTGCCCGGCACGCGGCCGGCCGTCCCGAAGCCGACGGTGAAGCCCACCAAGACCAAGCGGCCGAGCCCCAAGCCGAAGCCGACGGGCAAGCCGACCAAGAGGCCCACCAGGGCGCCGAGCGAGGACCCGGAGCCGACCAACGACCCGTCGGTCAGCTCCAACCCGGACAACCCCGAGCACACGCCGACGCGGACTCCCCCCGTGTCGCCGACCGCGACCCGTCCGACCACCACCCGCCCGAGTCCCACTCGGACGGTGCCGACCCGTACGCCCAGCGACGGCGGCGAGGGCACCGGGCAGGAGCCGTCGAACGGTGGCGGGGAGCCGTCCGGTGAGCCGACGCTCACCTCCTACGACTCCGGTCTCGTCAAGCTCCCGGCCGGGCTCCTCCTCTTCGGCCTCGTGACGTCCGGCGCGGTTCCGGTCACACTGGCGGTGAAGCGAGGTGTGGCTGGACGGCACCGGAGGCGGCGGTAGAGACGAGCCGCCACCGGCGGCACGACGCGGACGGCCACCGAAGGCGCAGGGAAAATCCGAGGGGACGCGGCGATGAGCACGCACAGGGGTGAGATCGCCGGATACCGTCCGGCCGGGCGCGGACGCCCGGGCGACGTCGGTACCTGGCGGGAGGCCGTCGCCCCGGACGGGCGGCAGGTGAGCGTCCTGCGGTTCGACACCGGCCTGGTCGCCGCGGGCTGGGCCCGGCAGCGACTGGTCACCGTGGTCACCTCCGACCAGCGCCTGGTCGCCGGCGGCCTGGGCGGCCTGATGCCGCTGCTCGACCTGGTCGCCGCCGACGACGAGGTGTGGCTGATCGCCGGGCACCCGGCCGTCCCGACGCTCACCGACCTGCTGGAGACCACGGGCGGCCAGGGCGCGGGCCCGGACGCCGCCGGCGCGGCGGCGGTGCTGGTGGAGTCGGCGCAGACGCTGCTCGCCGTGCACGCGGCGGGCCTGGCGCACGGCGCGCTGCAGCCGGGCACGCTGGTGATCGGCGAGGACGGCGCGACGCTGCTGGCCGAACGCGGCCTCGCCGACGCCCTGCGCGGCAGGTCACCAGCGCCCGACCGCGACGTCACC
Source organism: Spongiactinospora sp. TRM90649 (assembly GCF_029382225.1). Classification (GTDB taxonomy): domain Bacteria; phylum Actinomycetota; class Actinomycetes; order Streptosporangiales; family Streptosporangiaceae; genus Spongiactinospora. The sequence goes on along the minus strand of NZ_JARLTC010000032.1, from coordinate 97,545 downwards.
GCCTGGGCCTCCCTGGCGCGCGGCCTGGCGGCGGCCTGGGCGGGCCGTGCGACGCCCGGCGCGGCGCTGCTCGAACAGGCCGCCGCCACCGCGACCACGCTCGGGCTGGCCGCGGCCCGCGACGCCCTGCTCAACGGGCGCGAGAACCTGCCCGGCGGTTACGTCGGCAGGGACCGGCTGGTGGAGGCCGTGCGCCGCTGGCGCCGCGACCAGGTGCCGGCGGCGGTGACCGGCCCGCCGTACGCGGGGGCCGACGACGTCGGGCGCGACGAGGGCGAGATCGTCACGCTGCTGCACGTGCCCACTCCGATCCCCACGCCGATACCCACTCCGGCCCCTGCTCCGACGACCGGCCCGGCCACGGCGGGCACCGCCGACTCCGCCGCGCAGCGCGCCGACACCGCGGGCAGGGGCGACGTCCGGTTCGGGCCGGGCGTCCCCGCGCGCAACACGGCCGAGCAGATCTGGCAGTCCGGGCAGCAGACCGTCCACGCCGACGACCGCCGCAGCCCGCAGCGGGTGGCGGCGAACAAGAGACGCCGCAAGGCGGCGCTGTCGGCCGCGGTGACCGCGCTGGTGATCGTGGCCGCCGTACTGGCCTGGCTGCAGCTCAGCGGCGGCCCGGCGCTCGCGGTGGAGGGCGTGGACGTCAAGGCGCCGAAGAAGACGCAGGGCTGCGACACCACGGTGACCATCAACGGCGTGATCACCACCAACGGGGCCGACGGGCTGGTCCGCTACCAGTGGCGGCGCAGCGACCAGGACAAGCCGATCGAGCAGACCGAGACGGTGCGCTCCGGCACCTCCTCCTATCCGGTGAGCCTGAAGTGGACGGTGAAGGGCGAAGGATCCTTCAAGGGCACGGCCACGCTCCGCGTGCTGTCCCCGGTCACGACGGGCAAGCGGGGGGAGGACAAGGCCACCTTCACCTACCGATGCCGGTGACTCTGAGCAAACCCGGAGCGGCCTCGACTGCGCGGCCGCCCGCCTTCTTACTAATCTGGCGGCCATGACCACGCAAACCCCCGCAGGCTGGTACCCAGACCCTTACGGGTCGCCGAATCTCCGGTGGTGGGACGGGAACCAGTGGACCGACGCGACCCACGCGCTCGAATCGCCACCACAGCCGGGCCCGGCCACCGGCCCTCAGCAGGGCTTCGGCACCGGCCCGCACTCCGGCCCCCAGCACAACCCGCAGCAGGGCCCGCCGACCGGGCCGCAGCAGGCACCGCAGACGGGTCCCCAGAGCGGGTCGCAGTTCGGCCCCGGGCAGCCGGGCGGGCCGCAGGGGCCGGGCGCGCCTCCGCCGTTCAGCGGCGGCCAGTCCCCCTACGGCGGCGGCTCGTACGGCGCGGCCCCACCTCCACAGGGGCCTCCCCAGGGCCCGGCGCAGGGCGGCACCCAGATCTACTCCCACGGCGAGCAGGACTTCGCGACGAACCGCGTCCCGCCCGCCCCCGGCACCGGCCCGTGGTCGCAGCCGTGGAATCCACAGCACGGCACCACCGTGCAGCTCCCCTCCCCCGACTTCGGGCAGCCCGGCGGCGGCCGTCCCCCGCGGCGCAAGGTCTGGCCGTGGATCGCGGCCGGCGGCGTGGTGGCCCTGGTCATCGCGATCATCGCGGTGATCGTGGTGGTGAACAACGGCGCCGGGCGTCCGGTGGCGAACGAGTCGCCGGCCCCGGTCGAGACGTCCGCCCCCGAGACCACCCCCACTCCCGTGGAGCCGACCCCCACACCCACGCCGACGGCCACCGAACTCCCGCAGCCGCGGAACGGCGAGATCGTCGACCCCGGTTCCGGTTTCACCTACTCGGTGCCCGGCGGCGACTGGGCGGTGCCCGAGGAGCTCAACGACCCCGGCAACCCGAACCAGCAGCAGTGGTCCAGCGGCGTGCAGGCGATGTCGCAGGAGAACTACGAGGCGGAGAAGGACTGGGTCGGCAACATCTACGCGGCCGAGCTGCACCCCGCGTTCCCCTACACGGGCCCCGACGGCATCGGCAAGACGACCGAGACCGTGGCGGCCTTCTACCTCAAGAACTTCTACGAGCCGCCGCACAAGACGAAGATCCTGCGCAACAAGGCGCTGGAGGTCGGCGGCAAGAAGGGCTGGGTCGTCGAGTTCGAGCTGGACTTCACCGAGCAGTCCAAGCGGCAGAACTGGAAGTGGAACAAGGAGCGCGGCGCCGTGGTGCTGGTCGATCGCGAGAACGGCAAGCCGCCGTCCCTGCTCTACATGTCGGTTCCGGACAATCTGGACACATCAGTTGTGGAGAAGGTCCTCGACTCGCTCAAGATCTCCTGAATCGGGGCACTAGTCTGTCTCTATGAGCGACCTGCTGGTCTGGATCGACTGTGAGATGACCGGGCTCGACCTCGGCCGAGACGCGCTCGTCGAGGTGGCCTGCGTCATCACCGACGGCGAGCTGAACCAGCTTGACGCGGGCGTGAACGTGGTCATCAAGCCCCCGCCGGAGTCGGTCGAGCAGATGTCGGAGGTCGTGCGGGAGATGCACACGGCCTCCGGCCTCCTGCCGGAGCTGGGTTCCGGGGTGACGCTGGCCGAGGCGGAGTCCATGGTCCTCGACTACATCAAGGGCCATGTCCCCGAGCCCAAGCGCGCCCCCCTGTGCGGCAACTCCATCGCCACCGACCGGGCCTTCATCTACCGTGACATGCCCTCGGTCGACGCCCACCTGCATTACCGCATGATCGACGTCTCCTCGGTGAAGGAGCTGGTCCGGCGCTGGTATCCGCGCGTCTACTTCGCCTCGCCCGAGAAGCAGGGCGGGCATCGCGCGCTCGCCGACATCACCGAGAGCGTCCGCGAGTTGCGCTACTACCGGGCCGCGGTGTTCGTGCCCCAGCCCGGCCCCGACTCCAGCACCGCGCGGGGGGTCGCGGAGATCATCGCGTCGAGCTGACCCGCCGCCGCGATACGGCGGGACGAACCAGCTCGAAAAACCGCTACACTTCTAGCGTGCCTTCGCGGCAGGCCCGATCTTCGCCGCGACGTTACATGGTGGGCGTAGCTCAGTTGGCAGAGCGCCAGGTTGTGGTCCTGGATGTCGTGGGTTCAAGTCCCATCGCTCACCCATATGGCGGCCGGTCCTTCGGGACCGGCCGCCAATCTTTTTCTGGCGACCTGACCGACTTAGCCCCCAAAGTTTGATATTGGGAGTTATGCTCGCTGTCAACCGATACGCCGGATAGGGCGGGGGCCGCGGCGACCTGATCAGCCACCGGAGGCCGGATGAGAGTCGAAGACCCCGCTACCGGAGCCGGACGCACAGACGTACGGCTCGACGCGGGCTTGAGCAAGCGTGAGATCGAAGTCATGGAGCTGATCGCGACAGGTCACTCCAACGGGGAGATCGCCCAGCGCCTCTTCCTCAGCGAGAAGACGGTCAAGAACCACGTCAACCGGATCTACGCCAAGCTCGGCGTGGACTCCCGTGGTACCGCGATCGGCCTGTGGCGCAGCGTCTCACCCGGGGAGGAGCGGGTCTGACCGCCCGCCCCCTGTGACACCCGGTCGCGACCTGCCCACTCGCGACCCATTCGCCCGACCAGGGCCGCACGCCGCGTCCGGACACGCGGCGCACGGCCCTAGGACCCCGTTCCAGCGGGCGACCCGGACGGGTGACCCCGGGAACATCTCGTGCACGCGAACGGCCCGCCGTGACGATCACGACGGGCCGTGTGCGCGGCCTTCCGGTGCGGCCTCCGGGCTTCGCCGGAGGGCCGTTCACCGCTGGTGCGCGGCCACCGCGGCGGCCATCGCGGCGACGCCGTAGTCGATCTCGTCCGCGCTCACCGACAGGGCCGGGCGCACGCGCAGCGAGCGCTCGCCGCACGGCAGCAGCAGCACGCCGCCGTCGTCCCTGATCCGGGCCAGCAGGGCGTCTCTCGTGGCGCCGTCGGGGAGGTCGAAGGCGCACATCAGACCCCTGCCCCGAGCGGCCGAGACCAGGTCGGGGTGCTCGGCCTGCAGCTTGTGCAGCCCGGCAAGCAGGCGCTCGCCGAGTTCGGCGGCGCGCTCGATCAGCCCGTCCCGCTCGACGATCTCCAGCATCCGCCGCGACCTGACCATGTCGGCGAGCCCGCCGCCCCAGGTGGAGTTGATCCGGCCGCTGATCTGGAAGACGTTGCCCCGCACCTCGTCCACCCGGCGACCTGCCATGATCCCGCCCACCTGGATCTTCTTCGCGAAGGCCACCACGTCGGGCTCCAGCCCGAGCTGCTGGTAGGCCCACGGCGTACCGGTGGAGCCGCCGCCGGTCTGCACCTCGTCCAGCACGAACAGCGCGTCGTTCTCGCGGCACAGGTCCTGCATGGCCAGCAGGAACTCCGCCCGCATGTGGTTGTCGCCGCCCTCCCCCTGGATGGGCTCGGCGATGAAGCACGCGATGTCGTGCGGGTGCTCCGCGAACGCCGCGCGGGCCTGGTCCAGGGCCCGCCGTTCGGCGGCCTCCACGCCGCCCGGGGCGTCCTGGTAGATGTGCACGGCGGGTACGTCCACACGCGGCCATCCGAAGGTGGGGAACCGCTCCGTCTTGACCGGATCGGTGTTGGTCAGCGAGAGCGTGTAGCCGCTGCGGCCGTGGAAGGCCCGCGTCAGGTGGAGCACCTTCGTGCCCAGCTCCGGCGACCTGCCGCGCGCCTCGTTGTGCCGGCTCTTCCAGTCGAAGGCGGTCTTCAGCGCGTTCTCGACGGCCAGCGCGCCGCCCTCGACGAAGAACAGGTGCGGCAGCGCGGGATCGCCGAGCACGCGCGCGAACGTGTCGGCGAAGTCGGCCAGATGGGTCGTGTAGAGGTCGGAGTTGGCGGGCTTGTTGGCCGCGACCCTGCCCAGCAGGGCCAGGAACTCCGGATCGTCGTCGAACGGGTTGACGCCCAGCGGGGCCGAGGCGAAGAAGGTGTAGAAGTCGAGGAGTCGCCGCCCGGTGCGCGCGTCGTGCAGCCAGGACCCCCGGCTGCGGTCGAGGTCGGGTTCGAGGCGGAACCCGTCGATGAGCATGTGCCGGGACAGCCGGTCACGCAGGTCCATGTCCCCTCCAGAACGCCTGGTAGCTACGCCTTATGATTCCCCGTTCCATACGACCCTATGTGGAAAAATTACGCCTGACGAGGATACTAAAGGGAAGATTTTCGGCTACGACCGAGCTCCGGTCCGCGCTAGGAGCCGAAGACGGCGGGCGGCGGCACGGGGGTGATGACGGCCTGGCCGTCCCTGATCGGCGCGGCGCCCGCCACGAAGCGCGTCAGGGCCTCGCCGTGCACGCACCGGGCCTGGGTGAGCCCTCCGGCCGCGCGGCGGACGAGGGCGTCCACGGGCAGCTCGACGCGCGACGCGGCCAGGATCAGGTTGCCGAACCGGCGCCCCCGCATCACCCCGGGATCTGCCAGCAGGGCCGCGTGCCGGAACGTCTCGATCACGGTGGCCGCGAACCTGCGCACGAACCCGAGGCCCTTGCCGTCGGCCAGGTTGACCAGCAGGGTGCCCCGGTGCCGCAGGATCCGCGCGAGATCGCCCAGGTACTCGACGGTGGCCAGCTCGACCGGCATCACCGCGCCGGTGAAGGCGTCGAGCACCACGAGGTCGGCCGAGTCGTCCCAGATGCCCGCGACGGCCGCGCGCCCGTCGTCGATGCGCACCTTCAGCCGGGGCACCGACTTCAGCCGTAGCTGGTCGCGGACGAGCTGCACCAGGGCGGCGTCGCGCTCGGCCACGATCTGACGGGAGCCGGGCCGGGAGGCGGCCACGTAGCGCGGGATCGTGCAGGCTCCCCCGCCGACGTGCACGGCGTCGAGCGGGCCCTCGTCGAGCAGGTCGATCACGTCGGCCATCAGCCGGACGTACTCGAAGTCGAGATAAAGGGGATCGTCCAGATCCACGTAGGACTGCGGGACCCCCTCGCAGGTAAGGATCCAGCCGTTGGGCCGGTCCAGGTCGCGGAGCAGTTCGACCTCTCCGTAGGACACCGCGTAACGACCCGGCTCGGGATCGCGGGCGGTACGCCTGGCCATCACGCCGGATCTTTCATTGTTAGGTCCTTTTTGCCGTGTTCGTTCTGGTATACCCCTGGGAGACAGCACCCCCTGGGAAGAAACCGTATGCCGATGAGAAGGCTGCTCGTGCTGCTTGCCGTCGCGCTCGTCGTCATGGGAGGAGCCGGCGCCTTCGCGCTGTACCCGCGCCTGCGCCCCATCGAGGGCACCCCTGACGACGTCGCGCGAGCCTATCTGGCCGCCTGGCGAGCCGGCGACCTCGCCGCCATGCGCGCGCTCGTCGCCGACCCACCGGCCGACTTCACCGAACGCCACCGCTACTTCGACCGCGACCTGCGCGTCACCGCCATCTCTGTGCAACTGGGACGGCTTGTCATCAAGCAGGGCGAGGAGTCGGCGCGGATCCCCTTCGAGGGCACCCGGCAGGTGCGCGACCTCGGGCCCTGGCCGTTCGGCGGCACGGTGCGCCTCGGCGTGCGGAACCGGCAGTGGAAGGTGATCTGGGGCCCGGAGACCATGCACCCGGCCCTGCGGGACGGCGGATCGCTGCGACTGACCTCGATCAGGGTGCCGACCGCCGAACTGCTCACCAGCGGCGGCGAGCAGATGCCCAGGGACCACGCCGCCGAGCCGTACCTGGCCGAGCTGGGCCGCCGCCTGGGCGGCGCCGCCTCCGGCTGGGCGATCGAGGCGGTGCGCGGCGGGCGCGCCAGGCGGCTGGTCACCTACCAGCCGCCGCCGACCCGCGAAATCCGCACCACGCTGTCCCGGCCCATCCAGGCCGCCGCGGCACGGGCCCTGGACGGCGTGCCGCAGGCCGCCGCGATCGTCGCGGTACGGGCGGGCACCGGCGAGGTCCTGGCCGTCGCCGACCGCCTGGGCCGCGAGGACATCCCCCCGCCGGAGCCCGCCAGAGGCGTGGCTCCCTCCGCGGGCCCCACGGGGGCCCGTTCGCCTTCGCCCAGCGGCACCGGCACCGCCCCCCGGGGAGACGACGTCCCCACGCGCGACAGGGCGCTCACCGACCGGGGCGCGTTCGAGCAGGCGTCCGCGCCGGGCGGAGCGTTCCAGGTGGTGACCGCCGCCGCTCTGCTGTCGGCGGGCATGACGCCGGAGAGCAAGGTGTCCTGCCCCCGCGACTTCACACCGGCCGGGACCAAGGCGGGACCGATCGCCAACCCGGGCAAGGTCGCGCACGGCACGCTGAGCCTGGCCAAGGCGTTCGAGCTGTCGTGTGACACGGCCTTCGCGCGGCAGGCCGTGGACCGGCTGGACAAGGGCGAGCTCGCCGGGCAGGCCGCCGCACTGGGGTTCGGGCGCAGGCTCGCCTCGGGAGTGGGCGGCACCTGCGGGAGCCCGCCGCGCGGCGAGCGGCGTCTGGCGTACAACGCGGTGGGGGGCGGCGGGGTGAAGGCGACCCCGTTATGCATGGCCCTGGTCGCTGCGGCAGTGGAGAGCGGCACGTGGCACCCGCCACGGCTCCTCACGGCACGCGCGGCCCGAGCCCTGGACAAGGCCGGGCCACGCGAGTCGCGGGTGCCCAAGGGCGTGCTGGGCGGACTCCGCTCCATGCTCCGCGCGGAGGCGGCCGCGCACCGGCTGGTGAAGGGATCCGCCGGGCACGCGGGCGTCACGCAGACATCCCCAGGCGACACCCCCGACGCCTGGTTCATCGGCTACCACGAGGACGTGGCCTTCGCCGTACTGGTCAAGGACGGCGGCCCGGCCCGCAAGTCGGCCCTCCCGATCGCCGCCCGGTTCCTCCGTGCCCTCTGAGCCTGGCAGGGCCCTCTGAGGGTCTCAGTCGCCGGAAGTGGGGCTGAGGGTCAGGCAGGCCACGCGGTCGCCCGCCTCGCCGGCGTGGGCGCCGGAGGTGGTGGTGGGCTTGGCGTGGATGACCAGGGAGCCGGGCAGGCGGCCCGCGGTGAGCGCCCAGGGCTGGCGGGCCTTGGCCTCGGCGTCGCCCTCGCCGTTGGTCTTGAAGTCGAGCCACACCTCGTTGGTGGGGTTGGCCGGGCCCTCCGCGGTGGGCGAGCCGGTCGGGCTGCCCTCGGGCGTGCCGGTGGGGCTCTCAGCGGGACTCTCCGCGGGGCTCTCGGTGGCGCCCGTCGGGCTGCCCTCCGGGGTCACCGTGGGGCTCTCGGTGCCGCCGCTGGGCGACGGCGAGGCCGTGCCGCCCTGCTCCTCGCCGCGGAAGTGCGGGCCGGAGCTGTCCGGGGTCTGGCCGCACGGGTTGACGTGCAGGTGCGCGCCGTACTGGCGGTCGGGCAGGAGGCCCTCCACGTCGAGCTTGGAGATCGTCTCCTCGCCCTCCGTCTTGACCGAGACATCGGCCTTCGCGCCCGAGGGGACCAGCTTCTCGTCATAGACGATCGCCTTCTCGCCCTCCTTGTAGGGAGCGAAGGTGCCCTCGCCCGACAGGCGGATCGTGGCGCCGCTCGGCGAGGCCGTGGGCGAGGCCGTCGGCGACTCGGTCGCGGCCGCGCCCGCCCCCTGGGCCTGCGGCGCCCCCTGCTGCGGGGAGCAGGCCGTGGCGGCCGCGGCCCCCAGGACGGCGAGCATGACGACATGGACATGACGGCGGCGGCTGAATGAGCGACCGAATGAGCGACTGAGTGGGCGACTGAGTGGGCGGCGCATCGCGGGATCTCCCCTGGAGTCGAAGGTCGAGCACCACCCACTCTAAAGCGTAATCATTCCATCACTAAGCGCGACTCTCCCTATTGTCCACATTCCCTACTTGGGCCCTGGTCGGGCCCTACTTGATAGCGCCCGCCGTCAGTCCGGACTGGATCTGCCGCTGGAAGATGATGTAGACCACCAGCACCGGGATGATCGCCATGCTGAGCGCCGCGAACAGCGCCGGCCAGTCGGATTCGTATCCGGCGATCGTGGAGATGTCGGCGATGCCCTGGGTTATCACCCATTTCTCTCGGTCACCGGAGAGCAGTACCAGGGGAAGCAGGTACTGGTTCCACTGGCCGAGCACGTTGAAGATGCCAATGCTGATCATGCCTGGTTTGGCCATCGGCAGCATGACCTGGAAGAACGTCCTCGTGTGCGAGCAGCCGTCCATCATCGCCGCCTCGGCCACCGAGGTCGGCAGCGTACGGAAGAAGGCGGTGAGGAAGAACACGGTGAACGGCAGCGAGTAGGCGATGTAGACCAGCACCAGTCCCACGTGGCTGTTGAGCAGGCCGAGCTGCTTCACCACGAAGAACAGCGGGACCAGCGCCAGGAACACCGGGAACGCCATGCCGGAGACGAACAGGTAGTAGACGGCCCGGTTTCCGGGGAAGCGGTACCGGGCCAGCACATACGCGGCCATCGAGCCGAGGAGCATGGTGCCCGCCGTGCCGAAGGCCACCACGATCACGCTGTTGAGCATGTACTGGCCGACGTGGGCCCGGTCCCAGGCCCGGCCCCAGTTGTCCCAGCGCAGCTCGGCCGGCAACGACCAGGCGTCGCCGAACAGTTCGGTGTTGTCCTTGAAGGACGCCAGGAAGGTCCACACCAGCGGGACGATCACCAGCAGCGCCCAGACGAACAGGGCGACATGAGAGAGCGTGCCGAAGACCCCGGTGTCGCTGCGGCGGGCGCGAGGCCTGCGGTGCGTCACCTGGCCGTCCGTCTCTCCTTTGACGATTGTGCGCGTGGCCATGACCCTCCTCTCACAGCTCGATCCGGTCGCGCCTGGACACCCGCAGGGTCAGCGCGGCGAAGGTGAGGGTCAGGAAGAACAGCGCGACACCCATCGCCGAGGCATAGCCGAACTCGGAGTAGCTGAACGCGGTCTTCCAGATCTCCAGTGGCAGCACGGTGGTGGAGTTGTCCGGGCCGCCCCGGTCCACCGAGAGGACCTGCACCAGGGCGAAGCCGTCGAACGCCGCGATGCCCAGGTACACCCACCCCACCTGGAGGGTGTCCCACAGCAGGGGCAGGGTGACGTTGAAGAACAGCCGGAACCGGCCGGCCCCGTCCAGGGCCGCGGCCTCGAAGACGTCCTTGGGGATCGCCGCCATGCCCGCGGAGAACAGGACCACGTAGAAGCCGACCGCCTGCCAGACCATCACCGCGATGATCGCCCAGAAGGCGATGTTCGGCTCGGTCAGCCAGCCGACCGGTTCCATCCCGGCCCGGATCAGCAGGCCGTTGATCACGCCACTGTCGTCCGGGCGGTAGACCGCCTGGAACAGCACGCCGACCACGGCCACGGCGAGGACCTGGGGGAAGAAGAACACCACCCGGTAGAAGTTCGACCCCCAGACCCCTCGCATGGAGCCGCCGCGCTGCCCGCCGCCCAGATTCAGCAGGAAGGCGAAGGCCAGCGCGATGCAGATGGTCAGCAGCGGCAGGGCGACCAGGAGCACGCCGTGGTGTCGCACCGCCTGCCAGAAGACCTCGTCGCTGAAGAGCGCGGTGAAGTTCTCCAGCCCGATGAAGTTCGGGTTGGCCGACACCCCTCGCCAGTCGGTCAGCGCGATCTGGAACGTCTGCAGATACGGACTGATCACGAAGACGACATAGAGGGCCACCGGGGCGGCGAGAAACCCGACGACGAACAGATGGGCGCGTAGCCGCCGCATCCCTAGACGGTCCGAGTCTGCTTGGTGATCCGCTTGTCGTTCTTGGTCTCGTCCGCCTTCTTCTGCATGTTCTCGGCGAACTGCTGGGGCGTGATCCGACCGGCCATCACCGAGTTGGTCTGCGCCTGGGAGTAGTCGTAGAGCTTCTTGTACCAGCCCTCGTAGCGGGCGTCGGTGATGATGTTCTGCCCGGCGGCGTCCTGCACCTTGGCCGCGCTCTTCAGGCCGGGCGGCAGGTCCACGCCCTCGGCCGAGCCGTTGACCACGGTGAGGTTCTTGGTCTCCTGGGTGAAGCCGCGCGCGCCCTCCTTGGAGAGCATCAGGCGCAGGTACTCAAGGCCGCCCAGCGGGTTCTTGCCCCGGGCGGAGACGAAGAAGTTCTCGCCGACGCCGACGAAGAACGCCTCGGCGGGCATCACGTCGCCCCCGGTCACGGCCGGGATCGGCATGACGGCGTACTCGAAGTCGTCCGGGATCTCCTTCTGCATCTCGTTCTCAAGCCACGAGCCCGTCGGGTAGAACGCGACCTTGCCCTGGAGCTGCTTGAGCTGGGTCTGGGTGTGGTCGAGGCCGAAGTACGCCTTGTCGCCGAACTGCTTCTGCAGGTCCACCCAGACGGACACGGCCTTGATGACGGCGTCCTTGGTCCAGGCTCCGTCGACCAGGTTGTCGATGTCGAGGATCACCTGGTTACCGCCGATCTTGGCGGCGGTGTAGAGGATGTTCCAGGTCTGGTAGAACGGGCCGACCTGCCCCGGGTAGGCGAACGGCGTGATCCCGGCGCCCTTGATCTGCTCGCACAGCGCCAGGAAGGCGTCCCAGGTGGTCGGCGGCTGCCAGCCCTTCTCCGCGAACAGCTTGGCGTTGTACCAGAGCCCGCGGTGGGACACCGTGTAGTTCAGCACATGCGGCTTGCCCGCGACGAGCGCGTTCTCCAGGACACCGCCGGTGAGGGTGTCCTTGACCTTCTTGGCGGGGTCGTCCACCGAGGGAGCGTCGAACAGCGCGGTCAGGTCGGCCAGGTGGCCCTCCCCCTGGAGCGCGACGAGGTCGAGGGGGTCGGATCCGGAATTGTTGACCACGTCGGGGGCCTCGCCGCTGACGAACCGCGGGCGAAGCTGGGTGCCGATCCGCTGTGTGGCGGTGTGCTTGATCGTCGCCTGCGCGTACTTCTTCTTGTAGAGCGGCTCGTGGATCTTGGTGGCGTACGCATCGGTGTATCCACCGCTGAAGATGACCACCTCCAGCGGCGCGTTGGCCTGCACGGAGAAGGGGTTCGCGGCGTTCGCGAGCCCGGAGGCGGGCGCCGAGGCCGCGGGGGACGCCGAGGCGCCCGATCCGCTTCCGGCGGTGGCGCAACCGGCCAGCAGACCGGCCCCCGGGCCTGCGACGAATGCGGTGAGTCCGATACGGCGCAGCAGAGCACGCCGGTTGATGTCAGCGGAAGAGGACATCAATGCTCCCGTGTATGGGGGGTTTCCAGAATAGGAAAGTTTCCTAACCGATTGCCCGAAGGTACGTAGCCCCACGTCCCAGCGTCAAGCCCATCCCGGCGTCTCAACCGAGCCGTGACCTCCTCGCCGCCATCCCGATTTCGCGCCTACCCGGCCAGACCGCGTGTGCTATTTTTTGGCCATGCGGCCAGAAAATTGATCGGAGGGCCAGATGGCTCAAGCAGAGGGTCGGGACGACGACCCACCCAAGCGCTCGTTCATAGAGCAGGCCAGGCGTGCCCAGATCGTGGCCTCGGCCATCGAGGTCCTCGCGGAGGTGGGCTACGGCGCCGCCTCACTCACCCTGATCGCCAAGCGGGCCGGCATCAGCAAGGGGGTCATCTCCTACCACTTCACCTCGAAGAACGAGCTGATGGAGGAGGTGGTGGACAGCATCTACGCCGAGACGGTGGCGTTCGTCCTCGAACGCATGGAGGGCGAGCGGTCGGCCGCGGTGCTGCTGCGCACGCAGATCCTCGGCGCCGCCGAGCACATGCGCGACCATCGCGAGCAGATCCAGGCGCTCCACGAGATCTTCAATCACATGCGCGCCCCCGGCGGCGGTCTGCGCTACGGCATGGAGGCCAACGAAGGGTTGTACCGGTCCCTGGAGGACATCTACCGGCTAGGGCAGAGCACCGGCGAGTTCCGCGACTTCGACATTCGGGTGATGGCGGTCACCCACAACGCCGCCATCGAGCACATGTTCGCCTACTGGGTGACCCACCCGGGCCACGACATCGACACCCACGCCAGGGAACTGGCCGACCACTTCGACCGCGCCACCCGTGGAGGGGATCCCCCTTGACCGAACGCCACGTGACGGGAAGCCGCCTGCGATACGTCGACAACCTGCGCGTCGCGCTGACCGCCCTCGTGGTGGTGCACCACGTGGCCGTCACCTACGGCGGCATCGACGCCTGGTACTACTTCGAGCCCGCCGAGGACGCCTCCGGCCGCTTACTGGACCTGATGGTCGCCCTCGACCAGGCGTTCTTCATGGGCCTGTTCTTCCTGATCTCCGGCTACTTCACCCCCGGCGCCCTCGACCGCAAGGGCGGGCGGGCCTTCTTCCGCGACCGGCTCCTGCGGCTGGGCGTGCCGCTGCTGGTGTTCCTCGTGGTGCTGCGCCCGCTGGTCAACTTCAACGCCTATCCGGCGGTCCGGGCCGCGACCGGGCTGCCCGACGTGCCGTACTGGCTGTTCTACCTGCTGACCTGGGATCCGGGGCCGATGTGGTTCGTGGAGGTGCTGCTCGTCTTCAGCGCGATCTACGTGGTCTACCGCGCACGCGGCCGGCGCTCCCCCGCCGGGCCTGCGGCCACTCCGCGAGCGCCGGGCCTGCGGGCGGTCGCGCTGTTCACGCTGGCGCTGGCCGTCGCGACGTTCCTGTGGCGGTTCCTGGTGCCGGTCGGCCTCTACGTGCCGGTGCTCGGGCTGCCGACACCTGCGTACCTGCCGCAGTACGCCGCCATGTTCGCGGTGGGCGTGGCCGCCCATCGCCGGGGCTGGCTGGAGGCGCTGCCGCGCCGGGCGGGCTGGGCCGGGTTCGCCGTCGCGGGCGTCGTCACACCGTTGCTGGCGCCGTTCGCCCTGGGGCGCGCCCCCGGCGTGTGGCAGTCGCTGGCGCTTTCCACCTGGGAGGCGGTGTTCGCGGTAGGGGTGAGCGTGGGGCTGCTCGCGCTCTTCCGTGAACGTCTCGACCGCCAGGGGCCGGTCTCCGGGTTCCTCTCCCGGCACGCCTACACGGTCTACTTCGTGCACCCCGTGGTGCTCGTTGGGCTGAGCCTCGCGCTGGCCGGGTTCCAGGCGGCGGCGATCTGGAAGTTCGCTCTGGTCTGCCTGCTCGCACTGCCGTTGTGCTGGGGGTTCGCCTATCTGGTCAGATCCCTGCCGTACGCCAAGAGGGTGTTGTGAGCAGAACCACACGGTGACCGCCGGCCATTACAGCTACCTCCGGAAATCACACCACGTCGTGAATAGCAGCACTCTGCGTGGCTTCGCCGTCCGGCATCCTGCGCATTTGGTGTGCATTCCGGGGAAAGCCGCCGCCCGGAGGCCCGTGCCGGGCGGCGAGCCGGGCCGAACCGGTCATGAGCTTGGCTCACCTGCTTGGACATGCACAGGCCGGGTCCGGGAAGCTTCCCGGGAGGCGCGGCACCGGTGCGGCGCTGTGCTACGATTAACTCAGTTGCAGTTGTGGTACCCATGAGACTTTGCATGCACCTGACGGGACGTAACCTGCAGGTGCATTTTTGTTTACCGGTCATCTCCGGATGGGGTTCATCACGGCAACGCGGAATTCCGTACGGTGCGGATTCCGGCTATGCCCGGTAACAAAGGAGACAAACAATGGCCACCGGGGTCGTCAAGTGGTTCAACTCTGAAAAGGGTTTCGGCTTCATCGCCCAGGACGGCGGCGGCGCCGACGTCTTCGCGCACTACTCGAACATCGCCGCCCAGGGCTATCGGGAGCTGCACGAGGGCCAGAAGGTGTCCTTCGACGTGACTCAGGGCCAGAAGGGCCCGCAGGCGGAGAACATCACCCCGATCTGATCGGGGCCCCTTGGCCGGTCACCTCATGGGTGGCCGGCCATCCGCGTTCCCGCACGCTTTTCCACAGTGGTCACATCCGCTTGGCGCTCTTGGCCGGCACCTCGACCCGCAACTGCCTGCGCACCGAGCCGGGCAGGAACGACGACCGGGGGCCCGCCAGGCAGGCGTCCATGCGCTCGACCTGGCCCTTGGTGAACATGCAGGTGCCCGCGTCGTCGGTGTAGTCCATGAAGTTCATGAACATGTCGCCGTTGGGGCCGTTGTCGCAGCTCACCGAGGGAAAGGTGGGCATCCCCCGGTTGAACCCGGCCTGGTTGGGGGTGTCGTCGACGAAGTCGCCGCCCGAGCAGCCGCTGTCGTCGTCGCCCCAGATGTGGCGCAGGTTCAGCCAGTGGCCGATCTCGTGGGTCGCGGTGCGCCCCAGGTCGTACGGCGCGGCGGCGGTGCCGGTCGAGCCGAAGGCGGCGTGGTGGATCACCACCCCGTCGGTCTCGGCGGGGCCTCCGGGGAACTGCCCGTAGCCGAGCACGCCGTCCAGCGCGCACACCCACACATTCAGGTAGCGGTCCGCGGGCCATGCCGCGGCCCCGCCCCGGTCCGCCTTCTTCACCCCGTCGTCGGTGCCGAAGGCCGCCACGGACGTCTTCGTGCGGACGACGCCCGTGGTCTTCTTCCCCTGCGGGTCGGTGCCCGCCAGCTTGAATTCGAGCAGCGGGTCGGCGGCGAGGTTCTTCCAGACATCGGGCACCTTGCCCGCGTCGGCGTTGGCCTTACGGAAGTCGCGGTTGAGGATCTCGATCTGG
Source organism: Spongiactinospora sp. TRM90649 (assembly GCF_029382225.1). GTDB lineage: Bacteria > Actinomycetota > Actinomycetes > Streptosporangiales > Streptosporangiaceae > Spongiactinospora. Next base: position 82,092 of record NZ_JARLTC010000032.1, on the reverse strand, counting down.
CTGTCGATCTGCTCCTGAGCGATGTCCTGCTCGGCCTTGGCGTACACCACGTGGACGACGACCGGGACGGTGACGACCTCGGTCCTGGCGGGGGCACGCACGACCTTGCGGTTGAGCGTCTCGTTCTCGATGGCCGCCAGCGCGACGGCGTAGCCCGGGCGGGCCGCGAGCATCTGGTGGTGGACGGGCATCGCGGCGCAACGGCTCGGAACGGCCATGGGGGTCTCCCTCCGTGTCAGCGATCGGCCCCGGGTTCCGGTCACCGACCGCTACCTGCGTTAACCATTGGTAACCCTTACCTGCGGGCGGCCGGTGGAACTCGCCGCACGGTGCGAGAGATGACTACTCAAAGTAACCATTTGATGCCCCGGCGGCATGGTCGTCCGGGGAGTAGCCGCACTCGGCCCGCGCGGCGGCGAGGGCTAGGTTGAGGGCATGCTGATGGCCGAGGCGCGGCGGGAGATCTGTGCGTACGGCCGGCGGATCGCCGGTCTGGGAATGGTGGTCGGGGCGTCGGGCAACCTGAGCGTGCGCGAGGGCGAGCTGGTCGCCGTGACCCCCTCAGGGTTCCCTCTGGACCGGATCGAGCCGGAGGACTGCCCGGTCATCGACCTCACCGGGCGGTGGGTGGACGGCGACGTGGAGCCGTCCTCTGAGACGCCCATGCACCTGGGGATCTACGCCGACACCGGCGCCGGGGCGGTGGTGCACACCCACTCGGCGCACGGCACGGCGGTGGCGCTCACGATGACCGAGCTGCCGCCGATCCACTACGACATCCTGCTGCTCGGCGGCCCGGTCAGGGTCGCCGAGTACGCCACCTACGGCACCGCCGAGCTGGCCGAAAACGTCCGGACGGCGCTGGCGGGACGGCGCGCGGCGCTGATCGCCAACCACGGCGGAGTGACGTTCGGCGCCGACCTGGCGGCGGCGTTCGAGGCGGCCAGGCTGCTGGAGTGGCTGTGCGAGGTCTACGTCCGGGCGCGGGCGATCGGCGAGCCGAGGGTGCTGAGCGAGGCGGAGCTGGCCGCCGTCACCCGGCGGCGGGCGACTCCCACCAGGACGGCACAAGACATGACACATTCGCCCATCGAACCAAAAAGCATCACATAAGCCACTAACCTCCTCCTTGGAGAGCACACCGATCTCACCCCGAGGAGCGATGGGTTGCCGCTGCAGATGACGGGCGCGCCGAGCGATCCCGATCTCATCCGCCTGCCCTGGGATGTTCCGCTTGAGCAGTGGCCCGAGCACCGCCTCGTCCCGCTGCCACGAGGCATCTCCCGGCACGTCGTCCGCTTCGTCCGGGTGTCCGGCGACGTCTACGCGATCAAGGAGATCAGCGAGCGGTACGCCAAGGCGGAGTACCGCCTGCTGTGGGACCTGGCCAGGCTCGACGCCCCCTCGGTGGAGCCGGTCGCCGTGGTGACCGGCCGTACCGGCGCGGACGGCGAGCCGCTGGACTCCGCCCTGGTCACCAGGCACCTGCAGTTCTCGCTCCCCTACCGGGCGGTGATGTCGGGCACGCTGCGCCCGGAGACCCTGACCCGCCTGCTCGACGCCCTGGCCGTGCTGCTGGTCCGGCTGCACCTGACCGGCTTCTTCTGGGGCGACTGCTCGCTGTCCAACACGCTGTTCCGCCGCGACGCGGGCGCGTTCGCCGCCTACCTGGTGGACGCGGAGACCGGCGAGCTGCACCCGATGATCAGCGAGGGCCAGCGCGCGCACGACATCGACATCGCGCACATGAACATCTTCGGCGAGATGCTCGACCTGGAGGCGGGCGGCCTGCTGCACCCCTCGATCGACCCCGAGACCATCGCCGGTGAGATCTGCGGGCGCTACACGCGACTGTGGAAGGAGCTCACCCAGGACGAGATCATCGAGGAGGTGGACTGGCACCGGGTCGAGCAGCGCATCCGGCGGCTGAACCTGCTCGGGTTCGACGTGGCCGAGATGATGGTGCGCCGCAAGGCGGGCACCGGCCGGCTGATCGTGCGGCCGAAGGTCGTGGACGCCGGACACCACCAGCGCCGGTTGATCCGGCTGACCGGCCTGGACGTCGAGGAGAACCAGGCCAGGCGGCTGCTCAACGACCTCGACTCCTTCCGGGTGCAGAACGGCCTGCGCCACGAGGACGAGGCGATCGTGGCCCACCGCTGGCTGGCCGAGGTCTTCCAGCCCACCATCGAGGCCATCCCGGCCGCGCTGCGCGGCAAGCTGGAACCGGCACAGCTCTTCCACGAGGTGCTCGACCACCGGTGGTTCCGGTCGGAGGCGGCGGGTGGCGACATCGGGCTCCCTGAGGCCGTGCGGTCCTATGTGGACAATGTTCTGATCTTCAAACGCGATGAGAAGGCGATCATTCAGGACGCCTGATCGCGCCGCTGATCGTGGCTCGAATAGCTTCGCGGTGAATTGTTATAACCGGGAGGGATTCCTCTGCCTCTGAGGCGGCCGTTCCTACCACCGGATGACGGCCCGCGCGGGATCTTGACCGTCTTTACTCCTAGGCTGAGCGCGACGGGCTACCCCGGACCGAGGGATCGCAGGCGGTATTCGTGCCGGCGCGGGCTCGCCGCCGCCCGATCGCTCACGGAGCGGCCAAGACCCCGCCGCTCCCCGGGTGTTCCCGTCCGCTACGCGGCGCGAAGCCGTTCCGCGGCTCCCGTCAGCTCGCCGATCTCCGTGATGATCGTGTTCCACAGCGGGTACGGCAGGTCGTGCCCCATACCGGGGAAGGTGAGCAGCCGGGAGCCGGGGATCGCCGCCGCGGTGGCGAGGCCGCCCGCGAGCCGGATGAGCTGGTCGTCCTGGCCGTGCAGCACCAGCGACGGCACCGACAGCCCGGCGAGGCCGGGCGTGCGGTCCGGCGAGGCCAGGATCGCCGCGAGCTGCCTGGCGGAGCCCGTGGGGTCGCCGGCCCGGTCGTAGGCGATCGAGGACAGGCGGGTCAGCCGTTCGCGGTCGAGCGGGTAGCCGGGCGAGCCGATCACGCTCCACACGCTCAGCGCCTGCCGGATCGCCTCCTCGCGGTTCCTGCCTGGCGGGGACAGCAGGGCGGCCAGCGCCGCCTCGGTGGGCTCGCCGATGGAGGCGGCGGGGGTGGACATGATCGAGGTGAGGCTGCGCACCCGGGCCGGGTGCCGGATCGCCAGCGACTGGGCGATCATGCCGCCCATCGACGCCCCGGCCACATGGCAGCTCTCCCAGCCCAGCGCGTCCATCAGCGCGGCGGTGTCGTCGGCCATGTCCTCGATCAGGTACGGCACGTCGCCGTCGCCCGACAGTACGGCCGCCAGATCGGGCACACCGGCCCCGGTCAACTGGGTGGAAAGGCCGGAGTCCCGGTTGTCGAACCGGACGACGTGGTGGCCGTCGGCGGCGAGCCGCGCGCAGAAGGCGTCGTCCCAGAAGATCATCTGAGTGGCCAGACCGATGACGAGCAGCAGCGGTCTATCGCCGGGGCCACCGAAGGTGTCGTACGCGATCTCGATGCCGTTGGCGGGGGCGTGCTGCGTCATGAAGACCAGAATCTCATTCGGTTGGCATGACATGCAAGAACGGGCGCCCTTGGCGGAAGGGCGCCCGTCCTGGCCGGTCACGCCAAGGGAGAGGTCGCGTGACCGGGGAGCACGGCCGCCGGGATGACGGCCGTCCCGTGGCGATCGCACGGGGCGGCGAACGCCGGGGCTCGATTTCCCCGATTTCCTCGATTTCCCCGACGAGAGGGGGTGGGGGCCGCCCATGGTGGGTGGGCGGCCCCCTCGGGGATGGATCTTGTTGAGCCGGATCTGACGTTTGTCGGATCTTGAAATCAGATCGGACGGGTCGGATCAGGCAGGGTCGCGCCGCACGAGACGGCGGAGGCGGTCACGGCCCGCGTACAGGCCGATACCTGCCGCACCCAGGCCCACCAGGGCCACGAGACCGGCCGTGGGCGGGCCGTTCTCCTCGGTGCGCGGCGCGGCGGCCTGCCCCGACGTGGACGTGTCCGTGTCGGCGGCCTTCGGCGCGAGCTCGGGGCTGGACGCGGCGCCGTACGGGGCGGGGCCGCCCAGGGAGAGCGGTGCTCCGTCGGAGGCCGGGCCGTCCGGCTTCTCGGCCGGCTTCGGCGGCGCGGCCTTCAGCTCGCGGGTCTTCTCGACCTTCGGCGGCGCGGCCGGGTTGCGGTCGACCTTGCTCCACGCGCCGGTGGAGAAGGCGACCGGGAAGTTCTTCTTGCCCGGGCCCTTGCCCCACTTGGTGATCGCGTAGTCGATCTGGATGTGGCCCATGCCGCCGTTGCCGTTCACCATCAGCGTGCTGGTGTTGAACCGGCCACCGGTCAAGTCGGCGAAGGTCTTGGCGTCGATGTCGAGCATGACGCCCCGGTTCGACGGGATGCCGGGACCGCGGTCGCCGATGAAGAACTTGGCGGTCTTGCCCTTGTAGGTCACGTATCCCTCGGTGCCGAGGGGCCAGCTCGGGCTGGCGAACATGCCCTTCTGCATGGGCTTGCCGATGGCCGGCAGCCCGGTGTCACCTGCACGGCCGGAGGAGTCGTCCCAGAAGTAGGACGCCCTGGTCGTTCCCTTCAGCATGATCTCTTGCTCGATGGTGTCTGCCTGTGCGGTCTGGCCCGCGCCGAGGGTGGCGCCTCCGACGAGCATCGCGCCGAGGAGGGAGGTGGCCAGAATGCGGTTCGGGCGCAGCCCAAAGAAAACGTTCATCAAGAAATGGGGTTCCTTCATGAGACGACAGGGGGAGTCCGTACCGGCCGCCTAGGGCAACGGCACGGCTGCGCGCGTCCAAGAAAGGGTCAGCGAAGGTGGTAGCGTGATTAGATCGCTACACGGAGCGCGCGTTCGGCAAAGTCCGCCACCGCCATGGCGGCGGAGATCGTCAGTTGATCGCCCGGTGCGGGAACGCGGTCGCGCGGCCCATGGGCACCTGGGATGACGGAACGGCCGACAGCGGTCTCGTGGACCTCGTAGAAGGCGTTTGAGGGTGGGGGTGACCCACGTCTTCTCCTCTCCATCTCGCCTACCGGGTTAGCTGTCGGGTTCGGACATGGAGATGCCCTACCGCTGTGATCGCGGATTCACCCCAAGGGCCCGGAACGGGCCCCGCGTTGGGTCCCCGGCTCCCGGACGGCGACTGACCGTCGCGGGACTCGGCGTCATCGGCGCTCTTCGGGGGAAGAGCACGTCACTTCGTTGATAACAAAATAGGACTGTAGTAGCCATCCAGGGGCAAAGCAAACAAAAGACCACGAATCGGTCAGAAGATCTACCTTCGCAGGTCAGCGGTGGTTCTGCCCGGAGTTCTGATCATCTGATGATTTAGTGACCGGTTTCCCCGGACTTTTCCCGGACGTCACCCGCATCCCAGGATGCTCGAACGGTGAGGACATCCCAGCCACGCATCGTCGTGGGGTTCAGCCGTTCGGCGGCCTCGGCCGCGGCCCTCCTCTGGGCTCTCCACGAGGCCCGGGAGCACGGAACGGCCGTCGTGGCCGTGCACGCCTGGCAGTGGTCCGGGGAGAGCAGGGCCTCCTACGCGCCCATGGACACCTGGCGATGCCGCGACGACGAACTGCGGGCCGTCCGCCAGTCGGCCGAACGTGCCATCGCCGACCTGGTACCGGACCCCGCCGCACGTCTGGCCGTGACCACGGTGGTCGAGCAGGGCCCCGCCGTCCAGGTGCTCCTACGGCACGCGGAGGGGGCCGAACTGCTGGTACTGGGGAGCAGACCCTACGACCCGGACCTCCCGGCCCCCATGGGGCCCGTCCTGGCCGCCTGCCTGCCTCGGGCGAGCTGCCCCGTGGTCGTGGTCACCCCCGAGATGGCACGCCCGGCCCTGACTCCCGCCTTCGCTGGAACGAGACCCCCCGCGGCTTGATTCCCCACCGCGCCCCCAGAGCCCACTCCCCGCACATAGGGCGCGGCATCCCCACGCCGCGCCCTGTGTGTGCAGGATCAGGTGTCAGGTGATTTTGTGGAGTTCCCTGGCGGCCGTTCTGGCCAGGAGTTCGACCTGGTCGTCGGACAGGGCGCCGGTCGCGCGGGAACGGATGAGGCGGGGGATCAGCCGGGGGCGGAGGAGGGTCAGCCGCTCGGCCGAGACGATGCCGCCCCGGGGCATGCCGCCGCCGTAGACGGCGAGCAGCGCCTCGATGGTCACCGGGATGCCGGACTTCTCGGTCAGCACGGCGGCCAGTCGCTCGGCCGCCTGGTTCAGGCCGTCGGCCATCTTGGTGCCGTACTTCTCGCCGAAGAACAGCCGCCCGCCGTAGGTGGCCAGCTCCGTCTCTGGGCTGAACGCCTCGTTGTCCACCAGCCACACGCCGCCGGGGCCGATCACGAGGTGGTCGATGGACGCCTCACCGCGGACGGCGCGGCCGTTCAGCACGCGGTAGCCGTCCTTGGTGAGCCTGCGCCGCAGGATGCGGCCGGTCAGCACCTCGCCCTTGCGCTTGCCCCGCCACACGGCGGTGCGCTCGTGTTCGTACCAGGCCCAGACGGCGTCGGCCGCCGCGACCAGGGCCGCGACGCCGATCCCGAAGGCGACGGGCGCGGGGATCGAGAAGCGGGCCGCCAGGGCGATGCCCGCCGCGAGGCCGATCACGGCCTTGACCGCGCGCATCTTGCGGCGCTCCCCGACTCCCTCCACCCAGAACTTCTCGTACATCTGTTGCTGTGACGCGCCGGTGAACTTGTCGTCCTGTGGCACGTAGATAGATCCGCCTGGCATGTCCCTCGCCGCTCCCCGACTCAATGAATCGTTGAAACAAACTGGTTTTGGGCATGGTCGAGCGATCTGCCACTCTGAAGACCCTCGCCAGAAAATTGGATTCCCCGTTGACAGGACCGGAATCCTACCGGTGAGGGTATTAGCCCGGCCGCGCCAGGGCCCCCCGACTTGACAGACCAGTCGGTATGCTTGCCTGCGGCGACGCCGTGCGCCGCAAGGGAAGCGAGGGAGGTCGTGCATGCCCCGGAACGCCACGAGAAACGGCATCATCGGCGCGGGGAACGACATCGAGCCGGTTCGCCGCCGGCTCATCGCGGAGGCCACCCGGCTGTTCGCGAAACAGGGGTTCGAAAGCACCTCGGTACAGGAAATAGTGACGGCGGCAGGGGTCACCAAGGGCGCCATGTACCACTATTTCAACTCCAAGGATGACCTCCTGAAGGAGATTTACGGACGCGTCCTGCGGCTTCAGACCGAACGCCTGGCCAGATTCGCCGACGGCCCCGGGAGCGTCCGGGAACGACTGCACGCCGCCGCCGCCGACGTCGTGGCCACCTCGGTGGCGAACCTGGACGACACCAAGATCTTCTTCCGGTCGATGCACCTGCTCGCGCCCGACACCCAGCTCGCGGTCCGCGCCGAGCGCCGCCGCTACCACGAGCGGTTCCGCGACCTGGTCGCCGAGGGCCAGCACACCGGGATGTTCCGCGACGACGTCCCCGCCGACATCGCTGTCGACTTCTTCCTCGGCTCCGTGCACCATCTCGGCACCTGGTACCGCGCCGACGGCCGGCTGAGCGGCCACGAGCTGGGCCGTCACTACGCCGATCTGCTCATCGCCTCACTTGACCCCAGGGATCCCGTCGGCTGACCGCCCCCCTCTCCCCTACCCGAGCATCCCGCGCAGCAGGTCGTCCACGGCGGCCCTGACGTCGGCCGGAGCGGGGTCGCCCCCGGCCCCGGCGATGGCGTCGAACAGCATGCCGTCGAGGAACGCGACCGCCTGGCGTCCGTGGCGCGCCGGGTCGGGCGAACCGGCGGCGGCCAGGACGACCGTGGCCGCCTCGCGGAAACGTGCCCCCGCCCGGTCGTAGATGACCCGCAGCTCGGGCCTGCGGGTGGCCTCCAGGGCCAGTTCGTAGCGGGCGATGGTGTACCTGCGCCCTTCGGCGAGCTGGTGGTGCACCACTCCGGCGATCAGGGCGCCGAGCGCGTCGGCGGACATGACCGGGGGGCCCGGCGTCATCGCCCCGCCGTACGAGGCGGTCTCCAGTTCGGTGAGGCGCGCCAGGGTCAGCTCCAGCAGCGCGGCGCGGGTGCGGGCCAGGTTGGAGGTCGATCCGGCGGGAAGTCCCGCCTCCTCGTCCACCGCCCGATGGGTCAGCCCGCGCATTCCCCTGTCCACGAGCAGCGCGATCGCGGTGTCGGCGATGAGGTCCGCCCTTGCGGTCTTGGGTGCGCTCACCCAGGCATACTACACATGTAGTACGCTCACTACAGGTGTAGTCAAGGAGGCGGGCGCTATGCGCGCAGTGGTTATCGGCGGCGGAATCGGCGGCCTGACGGCGGCCCTGGCACTCACCCGGTGGGGCTGGTCGGTCCAGATCATCGAACGGGCGCCCTCGCTCGACCCCGTGGGGGCGGGCATCTCACTGTCCGCCAACGCGCTCTACGCGCTCGACTCCATCGGCGCGGGCGGGCCGGTCCGCGAGCTGGCCGCCATCCAGGGCGACGCCGGGATCCGCCGTACGGACGGCGCCTGGCTCACCCGCACCAGCGAGGCCGAGGCCAGGGAGCGCTACGGGTCCTCGATCGTGGTGCTGCTCAGGTCGCGGCTCGTCGAGCTGCTGTCCGGGCTGCTGCCGCCGGGAACGCTCACCCTCGGCACCACGGTGACCGGAGTCGATCCCGGCACCGGCACGGTGACCACCGCCGACGGCGAGCTGACGGCCGACCTGGTGGTCGCCGCCGACGGCATCCGCTCGGCGACCAGGCAGGCCCTGTTCCCCGATCATCCGGGGCCGGTGTACGCGGGGGCGACGAGCTGGCGGCTGGTGACCCGCCGTCCGGACCTGACGTTCGGGGCGGCCGAGACGTGGGGCGCGGGGCTCGTCTTCGGCGTCGTGCCGCTGGCGGGCGACCTGGTGTACTGCTACGCCACGGACACGGTCCCGGCGGGCGGCAGGTCGGCGGACAGCGAGCGGGCCGAGCTGCTCCGGCTGTTCGGCGAGTGGCACGACCCCATCCCGGACATCCTGCGAGGCACCGACCCCGCCGCCGTACTCCGGCACGACCTGTACTGCCTGGACGAGCCGCTGCCCGCCTTCCACCGAGGCAAGGTGGCGCTGCTGGGCGACGCCGCCCACGCCATGACGCCGAACATGGGCCAGGGCGGATGCCAGGCCATCGAGGACGCCGTGGTGCTCGCCGGCCTGGCCGGACGGCCGGACGGCCTCGCCGCCTACACCGCGGCCCGGCTGCCCAGGACCACGAAGGTCGTGCGCGGGTCACGGTCGATCGGGCGGCTGACGCGGCTGCGCAACCCGCTGGCCGTCCGGCTGCGCGACGCCTCGATGACGCTGGGCCAGCGGCTCATGCCCACCCTCATGCTGCGGCGGCTCGACGATGTGCTGGGCTGGCGCCCGGCGGTCACGCCACCGTCGCCGGAGCCGGCACGGGATCGGCGTGATGGTGGTCCGGCGCCAGCCGGCTCAGCGTGATCGTGCCGCCCACCAGCACCCCGGCGGCGAGCAGGGCGGGGAGCGCGGTCCCCGCCCCGGTCGGCAGCGGCTCCCCGAGCAGCACCGCGCCGGCGAGCACCGAGGTGATGGGGTCCACCACCTGGACGCCCGCGTAGGCGATCCCGAAGTAGCCCAGGGCGTACGACTTCTGCAGCAGCACCACCGCGCAGATCAGCAGCACCGGGATGGCGAGCGTGAACCAGTGCAGCAGCGCGCCGAAGTCGCCCGCGAACCCGCCGCCGACGACCCGCACGAACGTGGAGACGCTGGCCGTCACGGCCCCCGCGCCGACGGCGTGCAGCAGCGCCTTCGCCGGACCCGACGTCCGGCGGGCCAGCAGGTGGCAGACCAGCACGATCGCGCCCACGCAGATCAGGAAGCCGATGCCGCCCGCGTCGCTCAGCTCGGGTTCGGCGGCCTCGTGCGGCACCAGGAGCATCAGCCCGAGCAATCCGGCGGCGACCGCGATCGAGCCGCCGATCTCGGCGCGGTGCGGGCGCCTGCCGTACATCAGCGCGGCCAGCGGCACCGCGAAGACCAGGGTCGCCACGCTGACCGGCTGAATCGCCACCAGCGGGGCCAGGGACAGCGCCACCGCGTGCAGGCACGCCCCGGTGAAGCCGATCACTCCGCCCACCCACCAGCGGACGCTCTTAACCAGCTTCAGCGTCGCGCCGTCACGAACCGCCTCGAACTGCTGGAGCGCCGCGCCCAGTGCGTATCCGAGCGCACCGATGAGGGCGATCGACACGCCCAGCCACGTCATCGCCGCCCGCCCGGGCGATCTCCGATCGCGGGCATGACGCAGGCAGGGTGTCGAGTGAGCATTCCACAAGCTTAGGGACTGACGAACCCGGCCAATCCCACTTCAGGCTTACATGAACCCCAATATCACCCGAAGTGCCACTTCACTTCTCCGGACAGACACAGAAGAGATGCCCTTCGGGGTCGGCCATGACCACCCACGTCTCGCCCGGCTGGAAGTCGGGCCGGGTCGCGCCGAGGGCGCGGTAGTCCTCTACCGCCTTCTCCACGTCGGGGACGCGGAAGTCCAGGTGGAACTGCTTGCCCGGCCCCGGCCAGGCGGCCGGCGCGCGCTCGGGCACCCGCTGGAAGTAGATGGAGGTCGTGCCGTCGCCGATGCCCGCGTACTCTTCCTCGGCGTACTGGACCTCGAATCCGGTGATCGTGGCGTAGAACTCGGCGAGCCGCTTGGGCTCGGCGCAGTCGATGGTCATCGCGATCAGTTCGGCGGTCGTCGTCATGGCGTCGATGCTGCCCCGGTTACCTGTCAGCGACTGTCATGTATGCCGGGGAAACCGGCGGCATCCCGCACCGGCGGTTTTCCGCGAGCGCGGCTGAGGCGCGCGGCCCCGGGCTAAGGGCATACTGGTGAAGCTTCGGGGAACGTGTCCCTCGAACGACTCGTTGGAGGGTTCGTGGCCTCTTTACCGCAGTTGTTCCGCCGCCTCCTGCAGCGTCCTGGATCGCTGGACATCACCCAGTTTGAGCGGGTGGTCGCCGACGCGGCCAGGCACACCGACCGGATCGGCGCGCTCGACGAGCTGCCCGCGCCGTCCCTGGACGACCTGCCGGAGTTCTGCGCGATCATGCGCGAGGCCGCCGACCGCACGCTCGGCCTGCGGCCCTACGACGTGCAGCTCACCGGCATGCTCGCGCTGCTCGCCGGACACGTCGCGGAGATGGCCACCGGTGAGGGCAAGACCCTCTCCGGCGCGATGGCCGCCGCCGGATACGCCCTTTCCGGCAAGCGGGTCCACGTGATCTCCGTCAACGACTACCTGGCACGGCGCGACGCTGAGTGGATGGGCCCGCTCTACGAGGCCCTCGGCGTCAGCGTGGGCTGGATCGGCCAGTCCTCCACCCGTGAGGAGCGCCGCGAGGCGTACGCCAAGGACGTCACGTACGGCTCGGTCAGCGAGATCGGCTTCGACGTGCTGCGCGACCGGATGGTCACCTCCCCCGCCGATCTGGTGGTGCCCGAGCCCAACGTGGCCCTCATCGACGAGGCCGACTCGGTGCTCGTGGACGAGGCCAGGGTGCCGCTGGTGCTGGCCGGGGCGGCCGATCCGGGCACCAGCGTGCCGTCCATGGCCGCCCTGGTGCGGCAGCTCGTGCGGGGCTACCACTACGAGATCGACGAGCAGGGCCGCAACGTCTACCTGACCCCGCTCGGCACCGACGCGGTGGAGGAGGCTCTCGGCGACGACGTCAACCTCTACGACACGCCGGAGAAGGTCACCGAGGTCAACCTGGCGCTGCACGCCCACGCGCTGCTGACCCGCGACATCGACTACATCGTCCGCGACGGCCGGGTGCAGCTCATCAACCCATCGCGGGGCCGGGTCGCGCTGCTCCAGCGCTGGCCGGACGGCCTGCAGGCGGCGGTCGAGGCCAAGGAGGCGCTGCCCGCCAGCGAGACCGGCGAGATCCTGGACTCGATCACCATCCAGGGCCTCATCACCCGCTATCCCGAGAAGTGCGGCATGACCGGCACGGCGGTGGCCGTCGGCGAGCAGCTCACCGAGTTCTACGAGCTCCAGGTCGCCGCGATATCGCCGAACAAGCCCTGCGTCCGCACCGACGAGCCCGACGTCCTCTACGCCACCGTCACCGACCGCGACATGGCGCTGGCGCACAAGATCGTCGAGGTGCACGCGACCGGCCGTCCCATCCTGATCGGCACGCTCGACGTGGCCGAGTCCGAACGCCTGGCGCTGACCCTGCGCGGGCGCGGCATCGACTGCGTGGTGCTCAACGCCAAGAACGACGCCGAGGAGGCGTCGATCATCGCCAGGGCGGGCGAGCGCGACGCGATCACGGTCTCCACCCAGATGGCAGGGCGCGGCACCGACATCCGCCTCGGCGACGGCGTCGCCGAGCTGGGCGGCCTGTACGTGCTCGGCTCCGGCAGGCACGGCAGCAGCCGCCTGGACGACCAGCTCCGCGGCCGGGCCGGACGCCAGGGCGACCCCGGCGGCTCGGTCTTCTACGTGAGCCTGGAGGACGAGCTGATCACCCGGTACGCCCCGGACGAGCGCCCGCCCGCCGCCGACCGCGACGGCGTGGTCAGGAACCGCCGCGGCGAGCACATCGTCGGCCACGCCCAGCGCGTCGCCGAGGGCGCCAACCTGGAGATCCACCGCAACACCTGGCGCTACACGCGGCTGCTGGAACGCCAGCGCGCGATGGTCCTGGAACGCCGTGACAAGGTGCTCCAGGGCGACACCGCGGCCGACGCGCTCGCCGAGGCCAGGCCGGAGCGCTGGGCCGAACTGCTGGAAACCGCGGGCGAGGAGATCCTGCACGACGCGGCCAGGCAGATCGTGCTCTACCACCTCGACGCGGGCTGGACCCGCCACATGGCCTTCCTCACCGACCTTCGTGAGGGCATCCACCTGCGGGTGCTCGGCCGGATGAACCCGCTCGACGAGTTCCACCGCGAGGCGGTCACCGCCTACCAGCGGCTGCTCGCCGAGGTCGAGGAGGAGTCGCTGGCCGCCTTCGACGACGCCGAGATCACCGCCGACGGCTTCGACCTCGACCGCGCCGGGCTGCAGCGGCCCAGCGCCACCTGGACCTACATGGTGCAGGACAACCCGTTCGGCACCGCGCTCGAACGCATCCTCAAGCGCGTCACCGACAAGTCCCGGGGGCGCTCGTAGAAATGTCGGTCCGGCCGGGCAGGATCGGTCGCATGGCACGTGGCTTCCAGGTGACGTTCGACTGTTCCGACCCCGACCGGATGGCCCGCTTCTGGGCCGAGGCGCTGCACTACCGGCTGGAGGAGCCGCCCGACGGCTTCGCCACCTGGGCGGCCTACTGGGCCGACCGGGGGCTCGACGAGGAGATCCCCGACGGCTACGACGCGATCGTCGATCCCGAAGGCGTGGGCCCGTCCATCTGGTTCCAGAAGGTCCCGGAGGCCAAGGTCGTCAAGAACCGCCTGCACCTCGACGTGCGGCTGACCGAGGGCCGCTCGGTGCCGGTGGAGATCCGCAGAGAGCGGATCGACGCCGAGGCCGACCGGCTGACCGGCCTCGGCGCGACCCTGGTGTCGGTGGTCCCCGACGGCGGCATGGCCGACTACTACGCGGTCACCATGCGCGACCCTGAGGGCAACGAGTTCTGTCTGAGCTGAGCGTCAGTAGCAGGTCAGGTCGGGGTTGGGCGTCGGCAGGCAGGGGCCCTGGTTGCCACCGCCGTCCACCACCATGCCGGGCGGCGCCCAGATCATGTACCCGCCGTTGCCGCTGCCGGAGTTGCCGGCGATCGTGATCCGCCGCACCGGGTCGGCGGTGGTGGTCCTGATGTGGATGCCGCCCCGTACGCTGTTGCCGTCGGGGTCGGTGAGCCCGCTCGGGCTGCGGCCGTTGTCGACGAACACGTTCCCTGACAACGCGTCCGGGCTCACCATCGGGTAGTCGTTCGTCAGGTACATCCCGGCGGTGCCGTTGAGCGCGAAGAAGTTGTTCCGCACGATCACGTTGCGGGTGCCGTCGCCGTGCAGACCGATGTCGTTGTCGTGGAAGAAGTTGTTCTCCACGATGGTCGCCCTGTCCTGCCGGTACTCCGGTCTGGCGATGAAGGCCGTGGCGGCGTTCTTGAACTCGTTCTCCCTCCACAGGTTGGAACGAAGATCATGCCCGTTGTACACCGGGAAGTCGTCGAAGACGTTGCCGGTGAAGGTGCTTCCGCCGGTCTGGAAGAGCGTGATCTCGCCATCGGTCAGCACGCTGTCGCGGATTGCCGAACCACCGGACTCGGACAGGCTCAAGGTTCCGGTCACGCGACAGCCCTGGATGACCAGGAGGCTGCGCAGGCTCATCGACGCTCCGCTGACCGCACAGGTGCTGAGGCTTCCCGTGGCGGTGACGTTGCCGCCGGGATTCGCGTAGATCCGCGCCGCGAGGAGCCGGACGCCGGTGAGGACGACGGTGGAACCGAACGAGGCGTGCACCCCATTGGCGAAGTTGCGAATCACCCCGTTGCTGACGCTTATCCCCTTGCGTGCTCTGACGGTGATCGCGTTGCCGGTGCCGTTGCCGATGATCTCGTGACCGTTCAGGTCGATCGTCACGTTGTCCGCGTCTACGGTGAGCGCGTGACCGGCGCAGGTCAGGTCCGCGGTGAGGGTGACGCTGCCGGTCAGCGTGTCACCGCAGTTCACCACCAGGGCGTGCGCCCTCGCGGGCAGAGCCACCGCGAGGGCGGCTGCGAGCGCGCACACGAGTGTGAGCGCTCGGAGGCGTAACGGGATCATGGATCTCCTTCTCCTACTGTTGGCGGACATGCCGGACCGACGCTTCCGCGCGGACCGGGGAAAGCGGTCCAGAGAGTTCAGGAGCCAGAAAGTCGAGGAGCCAGAGGTTCAGGAACAGGTCAGGTCGGGGTTGGGGAGCGGCAGGCAGGATCCCTTGTTGCCGCCGCTGTCGATGACCTGGCCGGGTGGAGCCCAGATCAGGTAGCCGGCGTTGCCGTAGCCGGTGTTGCGCTCCAGGGCGATCCGCGCGGGCGCCGTGACGACGGTGCGCAGGTGCAGGCCGCCGCGCACCAGGGTGCCGGCGCCGTCGCTGATGCCGCTCGGGTCGTGGCCGTTCTCGATGAACAGGTTGCCGGAGATCGGGTCGGGGCTGGCCGAGGTGACCGTGTTCTCCAGCAGCGCCCCTGCGCTGCGGTTGGCGCGGAACAGGTTGTTGCGGATGACGATGTTGCGGATCCGCCGTTCCGCGCGGATGCCGATGTCGTTGCCTGAGAACACGTTCCGCTCGACCCTGGTGGCGTTCGCGGGGACGATCACGGCGTCCACGCTCAGCGCGGTGACCGCGTTCCTGAACAGGTTGGCGGAGAACACGTTGCGGCGGCTCTCGATGCCCAGCGACACCGGGAAGTTGTCGAAGACGTTGCCCGAGTACTCGCCGTTGTCGGCCTGGCCGATGTCCAGCCTGCCGCCGGACAGCACGCTGTTCTTGATCGCGAGCGGGCCGCGGGTGCTGAAGATCCAGGCGTCGCCGTGCAGGGTGCAGCGGTCGATGGTGAGGCCCTGGCCCTCGCGGTAGACGAGGCCGTCCAGGCGGCAGGTGGAGAGCGTGCCGCCGACCTGGACCGTGCTGGCCTTGGAGTACAGGTTCGTGCCGATGAGGCGGACGGCGGACAGCGTGATCGTGGACCGCCAGGCGTTCACGCCGGTGGTGAACCCGACGATCGTGCCGTTCTTGACCACCGTGCCGGTGTTGCCGTCGACCGTCACCCCCGCCCCCTGGCCCGTGCCGGTGACGGTGTGGCCGTTCAGGTCGAGCACGACGTCGTCGGCGTCGACGGTGAGCCCCGCGCCGGGGCACATCAGGTCGGTCGTCAGCGTGACGCTGGTGGTGAGGACGTCGCCGCAGGCCACTACGGGGCTGCTCGCGCTCGCCGGTACGGCGAACGCGACCGGGATAAACAGGAGGGCGAGCATGGCGACGGCTAATCGGCGCATGATTCCGAGAGTCTGAACTCTGGTCATTCCAGTCCTTCTGGAGCCCGATTTTCCAGTCACACTCAAGGATGTCCCGGCATGGCGGGTCATGACAACGTCCGACATGTCCGATACGGGAAAGAGCGGGGTTATTTCACCCCGCACTCCAGCAGGTGGGGATCATCGTCTGCTTGGGCGTGTGCAGCCCAGAGGACGGCGTGTCGAGGACGACGGGAGCGCTCATCGTGACCGGCTTCGAGCCCAGATCCACGACGGGCGAGGCGGCGGGCGCGTCGGCGGGGCCGGTGCCCGGAGGGGCCTGCCGGAGCGGACGGCCGAGCATCAGCGAGACGAGCCCGACGCGGTCGATCTCGGACAGGGCCCCGGTGTGCACGACCCTGCCCTCGCGCAGCACGGTCACCGTGTCGCAGATCCGGTAGAGCTCCTCCAGCCGGGGGCTGACGTAGATGACGGACCGGCCGTGGTCGCGCAGCCGGGCGATGGCGCGGAACAGCGTCTCCGACTCCCCCGGATCCAGGCCGACCGTCGGCTCGTCCATGATGATCACGCGGGCGTCCGCCCAGGCGGCCTTGGCCATCGCGACGAGCTGGCGGGTGCCGGGCGGCAGGGAGTCGAGCGGGCGGCGCACGTCGAGGCGCATGCCGTACGACTGGATGACCTGATCGGCCTCGGCGTGCATCCGGGCGAAGTCGATCAAACCGAATCGGCTGCGCGGTTCCTTTCCAAGGAAAAGATTGCGTGCCACACTCATCGGTGGGAGGAGAGTGTTCTCCTGGTGGATCGTGGCGATACCGGCGCGGCGGGCCTGGGCGGGCGCGGCGAACTCGATCGGCTCGCCGTGCATGCGCAACTCGCCCGCGTCCGGCTGGTAGACCCCGGACAGCACTTTGACCAGCGTGGACTTGCCCGCGCCGTTACTTCCCACGAGCGCGTGCACCTCACCGGGCCCTATGGCGAAGGAGACGTGGTCAAGGGCGCGAACCCCTTCGAACGTCTTCGACACCCCGGCGGCTTGCAGAACCGTACCGCTCATCGCTCTTTTCCTGACTCGCTGGGATCGATGCTGATCCGACGAGGAAACGATCCAGTAACGGAAGGGCCATGATCCCGTCACGGACGATCAATTCCGATCAGCGGACCTACCGTCAGCCCCCTTTTCTACCTCACATCAGGCGTGGGCGACGTGCAGGCGGACACCTCGGACGCCCAGTTCGTCCAGAACGTCGCCAGGGGCGCCGGTGTCGGTGACCAGATGGCCGACCTGCTCCAGGGCGACCGTCTGGACCAGCGTGTCGACGCCGATCTTGGTGTGGTCGGCCAGCACCACGACCTCCTCCGCCGCCGCCGCGAGCGCCCGGTCCATGCCCGCGACCTGCATGTTCAGCGTGGAGAGGCCGCGCTCGGCGGTGAGCCCGTTGCCCGAGACGAACGCCCGGCGCACCCGCAGCCCCGCGAGCGAGTGCTCGGCGGCGCTGCCGACCAGGGCGTGGATCGAGCCGCGCAGCGTGCCGCCGGTGAGGACCACCTCGATGCGCGGCGACCCGGCCAGTTCCTGCGCCACCAGCAGCGAGTTGGTGACCACGGCCAGCTCGGTGTGGCGGGTCAGCCGCCTGGCGAACTCCTGGGTGGTGCTGCCGGGGCCGACCACGATGGCGTCGCCGTCGGCCACCAGAGAGGCGGCGAGGTCGGCGATGGCGCCCTTCTCTGCGGCGGAGACCTGCGCCCGCTGCGCGTGAGAGGGCTCTCTGGACGACTCGCCCGGGAGGGTCGCGCCGCCGTGGTGCCGGCTGATCAGCCCCTCGCCCTCAAGGGCGCGCAGATCGCGCCGGACGGTGACCTCGGAGGAGCCGACCGCGTCGGCCAGCTCGCGCAACGACACGGCTCCGTTGGTCCGCAGCAGTTCGATGATGCGCCGGCGGCGCTCGGCGGCGAACACCGGACGGCGGCCGTCGCCCGGCGCCTGGGTCTCGCCCACGGTCGTCACGTCTTTCAATGGTCATGCTCCGCACGGTCCGGTCGAATCCGATCATAGACCGTCCGGCCGCAGGTGGCGAACCCTGCGGAAGCATGTCGCGGCGGCTTGGAACGATCGCTCACTCGATCGATGATGAACGAGTGAGATCGTGTTCGTGAACGACTCTGCGGCTATCCCGGGGTTCGGGCGGTCGGAAATGATCAGAGATCACGCGATCTCAGGCGGGATAGGCGTACGTCTCCGTCGCCTTCACCGCGGCCCAGACCTCCTGCCCGGCGGCCAGCCCGAGATCGGCCACGGCGGCCGGGGTGACGTCGGCTCCCGCCGCGATCGGCCCGTTCAGGTGGATCCGCACGTTGTCGCCATGGCGTTCCATGCCGTCGATCACCGCCCGCCACAGGTTGCGCGGCGTGCCGTCGGGACGGGACCGGTAGAGGGCCACGGCCGACGGCCGGAACGCGACGAACACCGGTCCCGTGGCGGGCTCCGGCAGCGGCTCGGCGACGCTGAACACCACGCCGCCCGCCGTCACGCCCTCGGCGTGCGCCGTGGCCCGGTAGAGGTTGAGCCCGACCAGCCGGGCCACGTAGTCGGTGCGGGGCCGCCTCGCCACCTGGGCCGGGGTGCCCTGCTGCACGATCGCGCCTTCCTCGATCACCACCAGGTGGTCGGCGAGCACCATGGCGTCCAGGGGGTCGTGCGTGACCAGCACGGTGGCGCCGTCGAAGTCGGCCAGGTGGGCGCGGAGCTGGGAGCGCACGGTCAGGCGGGTGTGCGCGTCGAGTGCGGCGAGCGGCTCGTCGAGCAGCAGCAGGCGCGGATGGACGGCCAGCGCCCTGGCCAGCGCCACCCGCTGGGCCTGCCCCCCGGACAGGCGGCGCGGGCGGACCCCGGCGTACTCGGACAGGCCGACGCGTTCCAGCCACTCGCCCGCCGTGCGGCGCGACTCCCGCTTGGACGCGCCCTGGCAGCGCGGACCGAAGGCCACGTTGTCCAGCGCGGACAGGTGGGGGAACAGCAGGTAGTCCTGGAACACCACGCCGATCGGGCGCTGTTCGACGGGCATGGTGTGCAGCGGCCTGCCGTCCAGGTAGACCCGGCCGTCGGTGATCGGGGTGAGCCCGGCCATCGCGCGCAGCGCGGTGGTCTTGCCCGCCCCGTTGGGGCCGAGCAGCGCCACGACCTGCCCCGCCGCGACGGTCAGCTCGACATCGAGGCGGAACCGGGGGCGCTCGACGATCAGGCGCGCGTGCAGGGTCACGGGGCCGCCACCCAGCGGTCGCGCAGCCCCGCGAGGATCGCCACCGAGACCACCAGCAGGATCAGGCTCAGCACGATGGCCGACTCGGGGTCGGTCTCCAGCGCCAGGTAGACGGCGAGCGGCATGGTGCGCGTCACCCCGGGGAAGTTGCCGGCGAACGTGATCGTCGCGCCGAACTCCCCCAGCGCGCGGGCCCAGCACAGCACCGCGCCCGCCACGATTCCCGGCACGACCAGCGGCACGGTGACCCGCCGGAAGATCGTCCAGCGTGACGCCCCCAGGGTGGCCGCCGCCTCCTCGTACCGATCGTCGGCCCCGCGCAGCGCGCCCTCCACGCTGATCACCAGGAACGGCATGGCCACGAACGCCTCCGCGACGACCACGGCGGCGGTGGTGAACGGCAGTGAGAACCCGAAGACCGTCTCCAGCCACTGCCCCGCCAGCCCCCTGCGGCCGAGCACCAGCAGCAGCGCGACGCCGCCCACGACCGGTGGCAGCACGAGCGGAATCGTGACCAGCGCCCGGACCAGCCCCCGGCCGGGAAACGGCACCCGGGCCAGCAACCAGGCCAGCGGCACCCCGAGCACCACGCACACGGCGGTGGCGATGGTCGCGGTGACCAGGGACAGCCGCAACGCCTCCAGCACGTGCGGCTCGGCCAGCCGCTCCCCCATGGTCGACCACGGCGCCCGGATCACCAGCCCCGCGAGCGGGAAGATCAGGAACACCAGCCCGAGCAGCGCGGGCACCACCAGCATCCACGGCACCCGCCCACGGGGGCTCCTGCCGGGCCGCCCGCCCTTCGCGGGGGGCTCGGGGAGATCGAGCGGCTCACGCACCTCCGTGGTCACCGCGCGTTCCCGCCTGCCCTGCTCACCCGCTCACCTTACTCTCGTATCCGCCCGGTGGAAGGGGCATCGCCCCTGGCATCGGCTCGCGCATTTCACCATTTTTCCTCATATCCGCAACAGCACCGATGAACCTGCTGCGGGCGGCGCTACCGCCTGCTGCCCAGCAGGTGGGCCAGCAGGGCGTCCAGCGGCCGTGGCACGCGATCGGGGTCGAGCGCCTCGACGAACGGGGCTGCGTAGCGGAGCTTGCGGCCGGAGCCGGAGCCCATGAACCGGCGCAACTGGTCATGGGTGGCGCCGCCGCGCCAGGCGGGCTGCTTCTGCAGAGTGCGGAACGCGCCGAGCTCGCCCCCGGCCTCGACGACGCGCTCGACCGTGTCCGTGCCGAGCGCGCGGATCAGCTCGTCCTCAAGGTCGGCGACGCACACGAAGAACCCGTGCGCCTCCAGATCGTCCCGGCCCGCCAGGGGCCCGAACCCCGCGCGCCCAAGCGCCCGCTGGAAGACGCCTTCCTCCCTGGCGTCGCACAGACCGGCCAGCCGGAAGCCGCGACCGAGGGGCCCGAACCTCCCGATGTACGCCCCGATGTTCGTGGCCCCGCCCATCGCCACCACGGAGACGGCTTCGGCGTCCAGGTCACGCCCCCGGCGCCGGGCCAGCGCCTCGACGGCCGCCTTGTCGCTGGCCCCCTCGACCAGGACCACGGTACGCGTGTCGCTCACCAGCCCACCCTCACACCGAACCCGGGAAGGTTCATCAAGTTTTTACGGGCGTCTAGGCGTGCTGACGCCGCACCATCTCGGTGATCCAGGTGGGGGCGAACGGGGATGTGCAGCCCGGGGAGGTCGGGTAGTCCTTGAGGACCTCAAGGCGCTCGCCGATGTCGAGGGCGCGGGCGCGGTGTTCGGGGTGCTCGATGCCGATCTGCGCCAGGCAGTGGTTCATCGCCCACTGGAGGCGGTCAGGGGCGGTCTTCATCTCCGCCTCGATGGTGTCGAGCAGTCCGCTGAGGTCGAGGCCGTCGGGCTTCTTCGCCACCCGATCGGTGGTCAGCGCCCAGCCCGCGCTCGCGACCGCCGGGTCGGGGTCGGCGAACCAGGCCGCCCGCAGTTCTTCGACGTGCGGGTTCTTCTTCACCACGTAGTTCACGAGCCAGTCGTGCACCTTGGGCGCGCGGGCCTCGCGCAGCATGGCGTCGAGCTCGTCGCGCCCGAACGCACGAGGGCGGCAGATCAGGAGGGCCAGCAGCCTGGCCGCGGTGTCATCGGTCGCCCAGAGCCGGATCGCGAGCTCCTGCTGCGTCTTCAGCCGCTTGGCGACGGCGCGGAGCTTGCCGAGGTTCACCCCGTGGTCGTCGCCGTGCCGCTGGTTCACGACACGGATCTTCGGGTCGTCGAGCGCGGCCAGCTCGGCCAGCACCTCGCCCACAGCGGTCTCGGTCAGCGTCGTCTCGGCCACCTGAGCCTCCTGTCCATCACGAGCGAACTTCAGCCTACGGCCCGCGGCTACTCCACGGCGGTGGCGAGGAGGTAGAGCACGGCGAAGGCCGCGGGCGGCAGGACGCTGTAGCGGAGGGGAAGGCGGGGCTCGGCGGCAAGGGTGGCGATCGGGTAGGCGATCATGGCGCTGAGGGCGATGAGCAGGTAGAAGGAGTTGAGGTCGCGGTCCCAGGCGAACGGGCGGGCCATGTCCCAGACGGCCTCGGTGAAGGCGGCTCCCAGCAGGGCGACGGGCCAGGCCGGGCGGACGTACATGGCGTAGAGCAGGGGCCAGATGAGGATGTACGCCGCCCAGCGGGCCTGGGCGTAGATCGGCCAGCACTCGCTGTCCCAGCAGCCGGCGATGTCGGGGAAGAGAACCATCCCGAGGATCACGCACACCGCGATGGCGGTCAGGAGCAGGATCCCGGCCACGGCCCCGCAGGCGGCTCGGACGCCACGGCCCGGCAAGCGTGGATCCGGATCCAAGGTCATCGTGTGATTCTGCCACCGGCGGCACCCTGATGATCAGGATGAACCGGTTTTGAGTACCGAGACCCGCTGAAGGTACTCGTCGTCGCTCATCTCCCCCCGGGCGTAGCGTTCGGCGAGGAGGCGTTCGGCCGCGTCGGTCGGGCCGGACGGCGACCCGGTGGCGGTGGCGAGGAACGGGGGCTTCCAGCCCCGGCGGCGGGCGCGGACGAACAGGGTCACGGCGGCTGCCCAGAAGACCAGCCAGAAGACCGGGAAGATCGGCCAGAACCCTCCGCCCCAGTGCGGCGCCATGGCGAGCGTGTTCATGTGCGGATTCCTTTCCTTGGTTACCCCCCACGGTCCGGCATCTCGCGGCGAAGGGAATCCGCCGATGGCCGCGTCTCCCGCTACGACCGTAGGGGTGCGCGGTGGCGGGGGGGGGGGGCCGCCCCCCCGCGGGGGGGCCCCCCCCCCCCGCCGCGGGGGGGGGGGGGGGGGGGGGGGGCCCCCCCGGGGGGGGCGGCCCCCCCCCCCCGCCACTTAGGGTCGGTCGTATGCGTTTTGGGACCCTCGGCCCGCTCACCGTCTGGACCGACGCCGGAGAGATCGTCACGATCCCCGGGGTCAAGGTCCGGGCGCTGCTCGCCGACCTGCTCGCCAACGAGGGCCGGGTGGTGTCGGTCGATCGCCTGGTCGAGGACCTGTGGGGGGACGACCCGCCGGGCAACCCGGCGGCGGCGCTCCAGGTGCGCGTCTCCCAGCTCCGCCGCGCGCTGGAGGAGGCCGAACCGGGCGGCAAGGCTCTCGTCGTGTCCCGCGCGCCCGGTTACCAGTTGCGGGTCGAGCCCGAGGCCGTGGACGCCGCCCGGTTCGCCCGCCTGCTCGCCGACAAGCGCCTCGCCGAGGCGCTGGACCTCTGGCGGGGTGCCGCCTACGCGGACTTCGCCGACTTCGAGTTCGCCCGGCCGGTGATCACCCGGCTGGAGGAGGCCCGGCTGTCGGCGGCCGAGGAGCTGGCCGAGACGCGGCTGGCGGCGGGCGAGACCATGGACGTCGCGGAGTTGGTGGCGGAGCATCCGCTGCGCGAGCGGCTGCGTGCCGTCCACATGAAGGCGCTCTACCGGGCCGGACGCCAGAGCGACGCCCTGGCCGCGTACGGCGAGCTGCGCGAACGCCTCGCCGAGGAACTGGGCCTGGACCCCTCCCCCGAGCTGGCCGAGCTGCACGCCGCGATCCTGCGGCAGGACCCCGCGCTGCGCGGCCCCGCCCCGCGGCGGACGACGAACCTGCCCGCCCCGGTCAGCGGCCTGATCGGGCGCGAGGAGGCGGTGACCGAGGTGTCCGCGCTGCTCGGCGGCGACCGGCTGGTCACGCTCACCGGCCCCGGCGGCGTCGGCAAGACCCGGCTCGCGCTGGAGATCGCCGCCCGGCTCGCCGGCGACCACGCCGACGGCGTCTGGCTGGTGGAGCTGGCGGCCTACGACCGCGACACCGGCTCGCCGGCCGACGCCGTCCTGGCCGCCCTGGACATCCGGGACGGCGCGGGCCCCGGCGACCCTGCGGAACGCCTCGTGGACGCCCTGCGCGACCGGCGGCTGCTGCTGGTCCTGGACAACTGCGAGCACGTGGTTGACCAGGCGGCCAAGCTGGCCGAGGCGCTGCTGCGCTCGGCCCCCGGCCTGCGCGTGCTGGCCACGAGCCGCGAGCCGTTGTGCGTGGCGGGCGAGGTCCTGTACGGCGTGCCCCCGCTCGTCCTCCCGGAGGGCGGCGATCTCGGCGAGGTGGCCGGGTCCGAGGCGGTCCGGCTGTTCGTGGCGCGGGCGACCGCCTCGGCGCGCGGTTTCACGTTGAACGCCGACAACGCGCCCGTGGTCGCGCAGCTCGTCCGCCGCCTGGACGGCCTGCCGCTCGCCCTGGAACTGGCCGCCACCCGGGTGCGCGCGCTGGGCGTTGAAGAGCTGGTGGCCCGGCTCGACGACCGCTTCCGGGTGCTCTCCGGCTGGCAGCGCGGCGCCCCGGCCCGCCAGCAGACGCTGTCCGCGATGATCGACTGGAGCTGGACGCTGCTCAGCGACGCCGAGCGGGTCGTGCTGCGGCGGCTGTCGGTGCAGGCCGACGGCTGCACCCTGGAGTCGGCCGAGGTGGTCTGCGGCGACGGCGACCCAGGGCTCGACGTGATGGACCTGGTCACCCGGCTGGTCGACCGGTCGCTGGTGACCGTCGTCGCGGGGCCCTCCGGGGTGCGCTACCGGCTGCTGGAGTCGGTGGCGGCCTACTGCCGCAGGCGGCTGGAGGACGCGGGCGAGGCCGAGCGGATCCGCCGGGCGTACGTGGAGTGTTACGTGGCGCTGGCCGTACGGGCGGAGGCGCACCTGCGCGGGCCCGCGCAGGCCGAGTGGCTGCGCCTGCTGGACGCCGAGACGGCGAACCTGCGCGGCGCGCTGGACGCGGCGCCCGCCGCCGACGCGCTGCGGCTGGTCAACGCGCTGGCCTGGTACTGGTACCTGCGGGGCAGGCTGCGCGAGGCGCGGCGGGCGCTGGACATCGCGCTGGCCGCGCCGGGACCGGCCCCGGACGCCGATCGGGCGAAGGCGGCGGCCTGGCATGCCGCGTTCACCCGGATGCTCGGCGAGGACGCCGACCACGAGGCGGCGCTGCGGGCCGTGCACGACCCGCGCGACCTGGCCCACGCGCAGTGGCTCATCGCCCTGACCATGACCGATCTGCCGGCCGCCCGCGCGCTCGCGGAGCGCGCGCTGGCCACGTTCCGCGAGCTGGACGACCGGTGGGGCGTCGCGGCGGCGCTGATCGTCCTGGCCCGCGAGGCGTTCACCCTGCGCGACCACGCGGAGCTGGAACGCACCGGCCTTGAGTGCGAGCGGCTGTTCGGGGAGCTGGGCGACCGGTGGGGCCGCCTGCAGGCCACGGAGTGGCTGGGCGGGCTGGCCGAGTTCCGGGGTGAGCGCGAGCGGGCGGAGCGGCTGTTCACCGAGGGCCTGGCCATCGCCGAGGAGCTGGGGCTGTGGCAGGACGCGGCGGCCCGGTTGTCGTGGCTGGGCTGGGGCGCGATGATGCGGGCCGACTACGGCCAGGCGATGGACCACTCGACGCGGGCGCTGCGGCTGGCGCTCTCCCAGGGCAACCGGCAGGGGAAGCTCTTCGCGCAGATGGGGCTCGGGTTCGCCGCCCGCCGCGCCGGGCTGCTGGAGGTGGCGGAGGAGCACCTGAACTCCATGCTGGAAGGGGTTCCCAGGGGTCCCGGCGTGGTGCCGGAACTGCATCTGCCGACGGTGCTGATCGAACTCGGGTTCATCTCCGAGCGGCGGGACGACCCGGACACCGCGCGGGAGCTGTTCCTGGAGGCGCACGCGGCGGCGTGGAGGATCGGTGATCCGTTCACCGTGGCGAGCGCCGTCAGCGCGCTGGCGGCGGTCGCCGAACCGGCGGAGGCGGCCCGGCTGCTGGGGATCGCCCAAGCCGCCAGGACCGAGCACGGCACTCCGGCCGCCGCCTCCGACATCCACGAGGAGGACCGCGTCCGCCGCCGCGCCGAGCAGGTCCTGGGCGCCGAGTCGTTCACGGCCGCCTACGCGGTGGGGCTCGGTCAGAGGCTCCAGGACGCCCTGCCGTCCGCTCCGTAGCCGCCGGGGCCGAACTCCCAGCCCGGTGGAAGGTTCGGCAAAGGAGCCGGCGGGACCGGCGTTTCGGGCGGTGCGCGCGGCGGATCTCCCCGGCAGTCTTCGGGGCGGACCGTCACCCGCACGGGCGCAGGGAGGATCGATCATGGCGTCGGACGGCGGCGGCGTCCCGTCCCCGCCGGTCCTGATCGGCCTCACCTTCGTGAGCGGGATGGTCGACGCCGCCACGTATCTGGGCATCGCCCAGGTGTTCACCTCGAACATGACCGGCAACCTGCTCATCGTGGGGTTCGCCGCCGCGGGCACCCAGCCGTTCTCGATCATCGCCTCGCTGGTCTCCGTCGTGGGCTTCCTCGTGGGCGCGGCGCTCGGCGGGCAGCTCACCGCCCGCGTGGGCGACCTGCGCCGCAGGCTGATCGCGGGGATGAGCGTGGAGTTCGCGATGAACGCCCTCACCGCCCTGGAGTCGGTGCTGCTGCCGATCGCCGCACCTGCCGCCCGCTATCCGCTGATCGCGACGCTGGCGCTCTCCATGGGCGTGCGCAACGCGGTCATCAGGCCGTTGAAGATCCCCGACATCGTCACGACCACCATGACCGGCACGCTCACCAAGCTCGGCGCCGATCCCTTCATCCCCGGCCCGGACCGCTCACGCCTGGGCCGCTGCGCCGCCCAGATCGCCGCCCTCGTCGCGGGCGCCTGCGCGGCCGGCCTGGTCCTCCGCCACACCGGCCTGACCACCACCCTGGTGGTCATGGCCGCCATCGTGGCCGCCCTGACCGCCACCTACATCCTCACCTCCGCCCGCCCCTGACGTCCGCGACGTCAGCGGGGGTGGATCGTGCCGGTGGGGAGGTCGAGGGCTTGGCCGGCGAGGGTGCGGAGGGCTTGGCGGTCGGCTTCGGGGGTGGGCGGGTGACCGGGGCCGCGGTAGGTGTCGAAGAGGACGTGCTCGGCGCCGAGGGCGGCCAGGGCGAGCAAGTCGTCGTGGATC
Source organism: Spongiactinospora sp. TRM90649 (assembly GCF_029382225.1). GTDB lineage: Bacteria > Actinomycetota > Actinomycetes > Streptosporangiales > Streptosporangiaceae > Spongiactinospora. Next base: position 55,443 of record NZ_JARLTC010000032.1, on the reverse strand, counting down.
TGGTCGAGGGTGCCCTGGCCGGCCAGGCGGTCGGGGCCGGTGAGGGGCTCGGGGCTGATGTGCAGCGGGATCCTCGGGGCGAAGGCGGGCACGGGACGGCCTGCCTCGGCGGCGATCCGCCGCAGGGTGGGCAGCTCGGTGTCGCGCAGGCGGTCGAGGCGGACGTTCAGCGGGTGCCAGGCGTCGCCGAAGCGGACGGCACGCCGCATGGCCGCCGGGCTCGCGCCGCCCACCCAGATGGGCGGGGCCGCGCGCCCCGCCGTCACGGAGGCGAACGCGACCCGCTCGCCCGCGAACGAGGTCTCGTCCTCAGTCCAGCAGCGCCTGATCACCGCGAGGTACTCGTCGGTGATCGCCCCGCGCCGCCCGAAGGGCAGGCCGAGGGCGGCGTACTCGCGTTCGGCCCAGCTCACCCCGACCCCGAGGATCATCCTGCCGCCGCTGAACTCGTCGATGTCCTGGGCCATCCGGGCGGTCAGCAGCGGGGAGCGGAAGGGGAGCACGGCGACGGTGGTGCCCAGCCCGATCCGCGAGGTGCGCCCGGCGAGCCAGGCGAGCGCGGTGAAGGGGTCGTAGAACGGCGCCGGGTACTGCGCGGCGACGTCGGGGGTCACGGCCACGTGATCGGAGATCATCGCGAAGTGGAAACCCTCGTCCTCGGCGAACCGCGCCCAGGCGGAAAGGGCCCTGGCGTCGGTTCCGGCGCCGAAGTTGAGGATGTTGACACCGAACCTCATGCGACTCAGGCTATGGCACGATCACGCGGCGGGCGTGTACGCCGGAAGCCCCAGCCGCTCGCGGATCTCGCGCTGCACGGTGGCCCGGTCGGCGCGGGCGTCGACCGTGATCACGTACTCCTTGCCGCGGAACAGGTCGATCACCGGGTCGATCTTGTCGTGGTACTCCGCGAGGCGGCGGGTGAGGGCCTCGGGGGTGTCGTCCTCGCGGGTGACCAGCTCGCCGCCGCAGACGTCGCAGCGGCCGTCGGTCTCCGGGCGGTGCGCGATCAGGTTGTAGTCCATGCCGCAGCCGGAGCACAGGCGGCGGGCCAGGACGCGGCGCCAGACCTCCTTGTCGGGCAGGTCGAGGTGGATGACGCCGTCGATGTCGTAGCTCTCCAGGAAGAACTCGGCCTGACGGCGGTTGCGCGGGAAGCCGTCGATGACGAAGCCGTAGTTCCAGTCGTGCTGCTGGAGGCGGTCGCGCACGACGGCCTCGACCAGGTCGTCGCCGACCAGTTCGCCCCTGGCCATCACCCGGCGAACCTGGGCGCCGAGTTTGGTGTGGCTCTTGACATGCCATCGGAAGATGTCGCCGACGCTGATGTCGACCAGGTCGAGATCGGCGGCGAGCAGCGCGCTCTGCGTGCCCTTGCCGCTGCCCTGCACCCCCATGATGACGTATTTGCGCATGCGGTCTTCCTCTTCGGGGAAAGGCAAATGGAGCCTGGCTCAGAGGCCGTGCACGAACTGGCTCGCGTCATCGTATGACATACCGGTCTCGCCGCGGACGAGCATGATCGCGCGGTCCGGATGACCGGACGACTTCAGTGCCCGGGCGCGTGCGGCCAGGTCGGGCTCGCGGGGCGGCGGCTTGCGCCCGCCCGCCAGGCGGACGGCCAGCAGCACCAGGGCCACCGTCACGGCGGCGATGAATCCGAAGACCACTATGATGATCAGCAGCTCGACGGGCCCCAGGTTCGGCACGAGCCGATAATATGCCGCGGCGGGTCGGAAGAACATTCAGCAATGGCCAAGAACGTCGTCCGATCCCGCACGGCAAGGAATTTAATTACTCTAAAATGAGACAATTCCTACTTTGGTAAGTCGTCCCCGACAGGCGTGGAAACATCCACGACCAGGCCGTTGGGATCCCGTACCAGGCAGCTCCGCTGGCCGTAGAACAGGTCGCGCGGCGGGGCGAGCACCGGCACGCCCATGCCGACCGCGCGCTCGTGGACGGCGTCCACGTCGTCCACGACGACGGTGAGGATGACCCCGCCCGGCGGGCCGCCGGCCTCGTCCGGGATCAGCTCGTGATCACGGCGCCATATGCCGATCTCACGCCGCACGTCGCCGGGCGCGGAGATCTGCACGTACCAGTCGGCGGCGAAGTTGACCGTGAATCCCAGCAGGTCGACGTAGAAGTCGCGGGTCTCGGAGACCCGATCGGTGACGATGTTGGGCAGCACCCTGTCGACGCTCATGACGCATGGCCCTACCCACCACGGCACGCGACATCCGTCATGACATCACCAAGAGGCCGTAAACTCTCCCACCAGCCGGACACGAGGGATCCGTCCTACTCTGGGGAATGGACGCCGTCTCTTGTGACGGTGGTCACATCTGGGGTCGCTACGGGGCGCGCTTCGGGTCGACATGAACGTTCGGGCACGATGAAATCAGGCGAATCAGGCGGATCACCACGGGCCGCTGCATCAGGGTGATGGGGGCATTGTCAAGATGGACGGCTTGAGCGGGTCTTCGGCGTTCCCACCCATCGGAGACTACGGTTTCCTGTCGGACTGCGAGGTCACGGCACTGGTGGCGCCGAGTGGGAACATCGAGTGGCTGTGCCTGCCGAGGCTCGACGCGCCGAGCGTCTTCGGGGCGGTGCTCGACCGGGGCGCCGGCGGATTCCGGCTCGGCCCCGCCGACATCTCCGTGCCCGCCGCCCGCCGGTACATCCCCGGAACCATGGTGTTGGAGACGAGCTGGGGCACCGCCAATGGGTGGATCGTCGTCCGCGACGTGCTGCTGATGGGCCCCTGGCACCACGAGGACGAGCTGTCCAACACCCACCGCCGCGCCCCCACCGACTACGACGCCGAGCACGTGCTGCTGCGCACCGTGCGCTGCGTGAGCGGCGAGGTGCAGGTCACGCTGGACTGCGAGCCAGTCTTCGACTACGGCAGGAAGCCCGCCACCTGGTACTACACCGATCGCGGCTACCACCAGGGCATCGCCGGGGCCGACGGCGTGGGCGTCGAGCTGAAGCTCACCACCGACATGCGCCTTGGCTTCGAGGCGGGCCGGGCGATGGCCCGCACCCTGCTCAAGGAGGGCGAGACCCGCTACGTCGCGCTGTCCTGGACCGAGCACGAGCCGCCGCACTCCTTCAAGGAGGCCTACGACCGGCTGGTCTGGACGGCCCACCACTGGCAGCACTGGCTGGCCAGGGGCGACTTCCCCGACCACCCGTGGCGCAGCTTCCTGGAGCGCAGCGCGCTCACCCTGAAGGGGCTGACGTTCGCCCCGACCGGGGCGCTGGTCGCCGCCGCCACCACCTCGCTGCCCGAGACCCCGGGCGGCCACCGCAACTGGGACTACCGCTACAGCTGGATCCGCGACTCCACGTTCGCCCTGTGGGGGCTCTACACCCTGGGCTTCGACTGGGAGGCCGACGACTTCTTCTGGTTCATCGCCGACGTCGCCGAGCGCGACCACGACCTGCAGATCATGTACGGCGTGGACGGCGAGCGCGACCTGCACGAGCAGACCCTCGACCACCTGCACGGCTACGAGGGCGCGCGGCCCGTCCGGATCGGCAACGGCGCCTACAACCACCGCCAGAACGACGTGTGGGGCGCGATCCTCGACTCCTTCTACATCCACACCAACTCGCGCGACGGCCTGGACGACCGCATCTGGCCGATCCTCAAGCGCCTGGTGGCGGCGGCGATCGAGCACTGGCACGAGCCCGACCGGGGCATCTGGGAGGTCAGGGGCGAGCCCAAGCACTTCACCTCCTCCAAGGTGATGTGCTGGGTGGCCCTCGACCGCGGCGCCCGCCTGGCCCGGCTGCGCGAGGAGCCGGAGCTGGCCGAGGAGTGGCAGCGGGTGGCCGACGAGATCCACGAGGACGTCTGCACGCACGGGATCACCCCCGAGGGCGTCTTCAAGCAGCACTACGAGACCGACGCGCTGGACGCCTCGCTGCTGCTGATCCCGCTGGTGCGCTTCCTGCCCGCCGACGACCCCCGGGTGAAGGCCACGGTGCTGGCCATCGCCGACCATCTGACCGTGGACGACCTGGTGCTGCGCTACATCACCAAGGAGACCGACGACGGCATGACCGGCGAGGAGGGCAGCTTCACGATCTGCTCGTTCTGGCTGGTCTCGGCCCTGGTGGAGATCGGCGAACTGGACCGCGCGCGGCGGCTGTGCGAGAAGCTGCTGTCGTTCGCCAGCCCGCTCGGCCTGTACGCCGAGGAGATCAACCCGGTCAACGGCCGCCACCTGGGCAACTTCCCGCAGGCGTTCACCCACCTGGCCCTGATCAACGCGATCATCCACATCATCAGGGCCGAGCAGCAGGTGGCGGTCTCGTCGGTCACACCTGCGCGGGGCGACCGCCGGCAGCCGTGAACGTGAAGGGCACGGGCACGGTGTAGGTCCAGCCCCCGGGCGTCCTGCCGCAGCCGGACGGCCGAGCCCGCGAAGGCGATCTCCGCGGTCTGTACGGCGCGCCGCAGGTCCGAGGTGTACACCACGTCGATCCCGCCACCGCGCCGCCGTTCGCCCAGCTCGGCGGCGAGAGAGCGGCCCAGCGGGGAGAGTTCGCCGGGCAGCCATCCGGTGGCGATGCCCGCCTCGTTGTCCGTCGTGATCGAATGGGTCTCGTAGACGAGCGTGACCGCCACGAGGTGCGTCCCTCCCGTCATGACATGCTGATCACCGTGCGAACTCTGGCGAATCTCACGATAGGCGAAAGATCGTATGTGCTCCGCCGGGCCGTCCCCGGCGACGTGGAGCCGATCGTCGCGCTGCTGGCCGCCGACCAGCTCGGCGCGACCCGCGACGGCGGCGACCTCGCCCCCTACGAACGGGCGTTCCAGGCGATCGACGCCGACCCGGCGCACCTGCTGGCCGTGGTGGAGGGACCGGGCGGGCAGGTCGCCGGGACCATGCAGCTCACGTTCCTGCCCGGCCTGGCCCGGCGGGGCGCGCTGCGCGCCCAGATCGAGGCCGTCCGGGTGCACGAGGACCACCGCGGCGGCGGGCACGGCGGCGCGATGATCTCGTGGGCGATCGACGAGGCCCGCCGCCGGGGGTGCGCCCTGGTACAGCTCACCAGCGACCGGCAGCGGGACGACGCGCACCGCTTCTACACGCGGATGGGCTTCGCCGCCACGCACGAGGGCTTCAAGCTGGCGCTGGCCTGAGCCCGCCGCTCGGCGTAACGGATCACCGGGATGACGGCCAGCCCGGCCGTCGCGAACAGGCCGCCCAGCGCGAGCCAGCCGGGGGTGCCCCAGCCGAGCAGCAGCGTGGTCATCAGCAGCGGCCCGAGCGTCCTGGCGAGCTGCGGGGCCATGCCGTAGAAGCCCTGGTACTGCCCGTGCCTGCCCTCGGGGGCGAGCGCGAAGCTCAGCTCCCACCCGCCCGCGCCCTGCATCATCTCGCCGAACACCTGGATCAGCGCGGCCACGATCAGCACCGCGAGAGTGAGCGGGAGGCCGAGGGAGAACCCGGACAGTGCGTAGACCGCGCAGGCGGCGAACATCACGAGCCCCGCGCGGCGCGTCACCACCGCGGCGATGTGCGGCCCTGTCACGCGGCGGGCCACGCGTACCTGGAAGAGCACCACCGCGATCATGTTGACCACCAGCAGCGCGGCGGCGGTGGCGGCGGGCGCGTCGGTGCGCTGGACGATCCACAGCGGCAGGCCGAGGCTCAGCAGCGGCATGTTCAGGTACATGATCGCATTGATGATCGTCAACAGCGCGTACGGCCGGTCGCGCAGCACGGCCAGCCGGGGCTCCCCTGGAGGCGCGGGCGGGCCGGGCGCGGGCTCCGGCAGACGGCTCAGCACCAGCGCGGCGGCCAGGAACCCGGTCGCGTCCACCGCGAAGACCGTGAGGTAGGCCGCCGGGGTGTCGGCGGCCAGGGCCAGCCCGCCGAGGCCGGCCCCCAGCGCGAGTCCCGCGTTGAGCGTGGCCTGCAGGCGTGCCCGCACCCGGGTGCGCTCGCCCGCCGCCACCAGGGCGGCGAGCAGCGCCTGCCGGGCCGAGGTGAGACCCGCCTGGCAGCACGCGTAGCCGCAGATCGCGACCACGAAGACCGGGAACGATCTGATCACCAGGAAGGTCGCGATCATCGCCGCCGTGGCCAGGGCCAGCACCACCGATGTGCGGCGCGGCCCCCAGCGGTCGGCCAGGTGCCCGAGCGGCACCCCGGCGGCCATGCCGGTCGCCCAGCCCACGGTCAGGGCCAGCCCCACCTGGGCGGGCGGCAGGCCGACGATGCGCGTGAAGAACAGCGCCGAGCAGGCGTAGAACGCACCGTCGCCGAGCGAGTTGACGAACTGGGCCACGGCCAGCACGCGCGGCGGGCCGGGCTCGGGCAGGATTCGGATCACTTGGACGACTCCTCGTGAATGGCTAAATACCATTGAAGACCCACCAATTGGCACACAGAAGTGCCAATATTGGGGAAACCGATTGGGCCAATGGGAGGTGACGGTGGACCTCCACATCAACCTGGCCGGGCCCGGCGACCGGGCGGCACGCATCTACCGGCAGGTGCTCGACGCCGTCCTGGACGGACGGCTGCGTCCTGGTGAGCGCCTGCCGCCCACCAGGGAGCTGGCCGGGCGGCTCGGCGTCTCGCGCAACACGGTGTCGGTCGCCTACGAGCGGCTGGTGGCGGAGGGCGTCCTGGTGGCGCGCGTCGGTTCGGGCACGTATGTGGGCGACCGGCCGGTGACGAGCGCGCCGCCGTCCGCGCCGCGCCGGGGTGCGGTGCGCGCCCGCCCCGGATGGGACTCGTTCACGCCGCCCGCGCACCCCGGGCCGCCCGCCGCCTACGACTTCGGGGTGGGCGTACCCGACGGCGGGCTGTTCCCGCTGGCCGCCTGGCGGCGCCTGATCTCGGGCGAACTGCGCTCCTCGGCGGTCTCCGGCACCCGTTACCTCGAACCCGCCGGGCACCCCGGGCTGCGTGCGGCCATCGCCCGCTACGCAGGGGTGTCCAGGTCCGTCCGCGCCCGCGCCGACGACGTGCTCGTCACCCAGGGGGCGCAGCAGGCGCTCGACCTGGTCGCCCGGGTGCTGATCGAGCCCGGCGACCTGGTGGCGGTCGAGGACCCCGGCTACCCGCCCGCGCGGCTGGTGTTCGCCGGCAACGGGGCGCGGGTCGCCGCCGTCCCCGTGGACGCCGAGGGGCTCGACGTCGCCGCGCTGCCGCCGGCGGCCCGGGTCGTCTACGTCACGCCGTCGCACCAGTTCCCGCTGGGCACGCCGATGTCCCTCGCCCGCAGGACGGCGCTGCTCGACTGGGCCGACCGGCACGACGCGGTGATCGTCGAGGACGACTACGACAGCGAGTTCCGCTACTCGGAGCGTCCGCTGGAGCCGATGCAGAGCCTCGACCGGGCCGGGCGGGTGATCTACGTCGGCACCTTCTCCAAGACTCTGCTGCCCATGCTGCGCCTGGGCTTCCTGGTCGCGCCCGGCTCGCTGCGCGGGCCGCTGCTGATGGCCCGGCTGCTGTCCGGACGGCACGGCGACCCCACCGCCGAAGGCGCGCTCGCCCGCTTCATCGACGACGGCGAGCTGCCCCGGCACGTCCGGCGGGCGACCCGCGTCTACGCGGCCAGGCACGAGCTGATCACCTCGGCCCTGCGCGCCGACTTCGGCGACCGGCTGACCCTCGTGCCCTCGGCGGCGGGCCTGCACGTGTGCGCCCTGGCGGCCCCGGACCTGCCGGTCGAGCGGGTCCGCGCCAGGGCCCGCGAACTCGACGTCCACACCGAGGCGCTCGCGGGCTACGCCGCGGACGGACGCACCCCGCAGGGCCTCGTGCTCGGCTATGGCGCGATCCCCACGGAACGGATCCCGGAAGGGCTGCGGCGGCTGCGCCGCGCCTGCGCGGAGTGAGCGGTCCGGCCATCAGCGCGAACCGCTTGGTCAGCCTGGTCACCGGGCCGCGCGGGCCGAAGAGCACGATCCCGGCGTAGTCGATGTCGTCGGCCGTGGTCCGCGCGAGGGCGGCCAGGTAAGGTGCCCGCGTGAGGGCCGCCGCCCGCACCTGACGGAGGAAAGGGTCATAGTGGGGAGGTGGTCATGTTGCGCTTCTCCGAAGAGCTACGACTGTTCCTCGCCGCCCGCGTACGGCGTGCGGGCGAGGTCACCGTGCGCGCCGACGGCACCTCCACACTCGGGCATCTGGTGGAGTCCGCCGGGGTGCCGCTGACCGAGATCGGCACGCTGCTCGTGGACGGACGGGCCGAGCCGCCGTCGTACCGGCCGTCCGGTCCGGAGAACGTCGAGGTCGGGCCGGTGGACCGGCCGCAGCGGGTGGAGGCGGCCGGGTTCCTGCTGGACGTCCACCTCGGCACGCTCGCCAGGCGGCTGCGGGTGCTAGGCGTGGACACCGTCTACCACAACGACCGCGACGACGAGGAGCTGGTGGAGGAGGCCAACGCCGGGCACCGGATCCTGCTGACCCGCGACCGCGGCCTGCTGCGCCGCAGGAGGCTGTGGGCCGGGGCCTACGTGCGCGGCCACCGTCCCGACGACCAGCTCGCCGACGTGCTCGACCGGTTCGCCCCGGAGACCGCGCCGTGGACCCGCTGCACGGCGTGCAACGGCACGCTGGTCCCGGTCGCCAAACAGGTGGTAGAACACCTGCTGGAGCCGGGGACCAGGCGCACCCAGGACTCCTTCGCCCGCTGCCGGTCGTGCGGCCGGGCCTACTGGCCGGGCGCGCACCGGCCCCGCCTGGCGTCCATCGTCGAGCGGGCCCGCGAGCGCTGAGCCTCAGCGGTCCTGCAGCACCGACAGCACGTTGCCCGCCGGGTCGGTGAACCAGGCGATGTACGGCCCTCCGGCCCGCATCACGCCACGCTCGTCCTGCTCGAACCCCGGATAGCGCAGCATGGTGACGCCGCGGCCGGTCAGCTCGTCCACCGCGGTGTCGATGTCGTCGACCGGGAAGTTGAGGACGGTGAACGTCGCGGGAGTGTGGTCCGGCTTGGGGTAGACGAGCACCTCGGCCCCCGAGCCCAGCCGCAGGCGCAGCAGGCCGTGCTCCTCGGTCACGTCGAGTCCGAGCGTGCCGGCGTAGAAGCCCTTGGCCTTGGCGATGTCATCGACGGCGAAACCGCTGAACGCCCTGGTGTTGCCGAACAAGATCTGTTCTCCTTTTCCGCCGCCCCTCGCGGGCGGCTCCGCGTCCTCTCAGTGTGGCGCGGCACGGCGGGCCGGATCGTCCTCCAGGGTCGCGCGGTCCCAGTCGGCCAGGTCGGCCGCGGCCGCGTAGGTGTCCTGGAGGAAGTCGAGCACGGTCTGGTCGGGGTCGTCGGACGCGCGGGCGACCTCATAGGGCAGCAGGAACTCACCCAGGTCGGTGCTGTAGTAGGCCTCCTTGGGCCGCACCCGGAAGTCGGCGTAGCCCTCCGGCTCGGGATAGGCGTAGGAGTAGAACGCGCCCTCCTCGCCGCCGCCCGGGAAGAAGCCGCAACTGCTCAGCTCGTGGGAGTAGCCCTCGACCATCACCCAGTCGCCGACGTTGGGGGCCCCGCCCGGGTGCCTGGGCGCGGTGCGCCCGGAGAACCGCGTGCAGGCGAGGTCCATCGCGCCCCAGAACAGGTGGACCGGGCTCACCTTGCCGATGAAGTACGAGCGGAACCGGCTGAGCACCCGGTGCGCCTGCACGAGCTGGAGCCAGAAGCGGTGGGCCTGGTCGGGCACATAAGAGCGGTGCTGGTAGTCCTCGGCGAACGGGATGGCGGGCTCGACCTCGTTCGGCCTGGGCAGGATGTGCACCTCCAGGCCGAGCTCGGCGAGCATCCGCATGACCTGGTCGTAGAACTCCGCGACCGGGGTGGGCGCGAGCGGGATCTCACCCGTGCGGCCGTCGCCCGACCGGATCCGCAGCACGTGGTCGTTGAAGTCGAACTCGATGTCGAAGACGCGGTCGCCGTAGGGGATCGCCGACGTGGTGAGCCCCCGGGCGCTGACGTACAACGGCACCTGCCACCAGTGGTTGACCATGGGCGCCTGCGCCAGGCGCACCTTGCCGATGATCTGTGCCCACATGTGCAGCGTCTCGCGGGTCGGAGCCCATTCGTCCACCCGCAGGCTCGGCCACTCCCCCATAGCGCACCCCCAGGACCGCTATTCCCCCACCAAGCACACATAACCCCCGCTAGGCGGACAGGGAACGCGGTGCGCGGCCAGCGGGAGGCCAGCGCGAACACGGCGGCGAACACCGCCCAAGCCGTGACGTAGGCGATGTGACCGGCCCATTCGGCGGGCAGGACCTCGGCCAGCATCAGCCGTCCCTCGAAGTAGATCAGCAGCCCGGCGAGCGCCCCGGGCGCCGCGCCCCACCAGCGCCGCCACCACACCTCGTGCACGGCCACCTCTAAGGCCACCAGCGCGAACGGGCCGAACAGCAGAAACCGCAGCCCGACCGCCTCGGCCGCCAGCGCGGCGAGGAGGGTCACCCCCACGGCGGAGGTGGTGGTCAGCAGGTTCGACCGTACTGGCCGACCTGGACGGCCTGATCGAGGAGCTGGAGGCGCATTTCGCCTTCGAGGAGAAGCACCTGGTGGACGCCCTGGACGCGTTCTGGTGTACAACGAAAGGGGACGGCCCGGGCGCCGGGCCGTCCCGGTAGCGTTCGAGGACGCCCATCTGCTGATCGGGCTGATCCTGGTGGTGGGCTTCCTGGCGGCGTTCGCCCTGACGGTCGCCGGGGCGTGACCGCCGATCACCAGTTGGCGGGCAGTCCCGGGGTGGTCGGCGGCAGCTTGCGGCCGGGCGGGTGGATCACGTAGACGACGCCGCCGCTGCCCGTGCTGCGCAGCCAGACGTTCTCGAAGTTCGCGCGGGGGTAGACACGGCGGACGGCGTCGTTGTCCGGCGAGGCCGGATCATTGGCGATCACGTCGCCCGACCGGGTGAACCCGATCACCACCATCAGGTGCCCGTTGGTGCTGTAACCGGCCCCCGGCAGCTCGCTCGCCTGGAACGACTGCGAGGTGATGACCGGGATGCCCGCCTTGACGAGCTTCTCCATCTCGGTGAGGGAGCGCAGCCTGGTGACGAAGCCGTCCAGGCCGTACCGGCCCGCGTAGGCGGTGTTGAACGGCCAGTTGCCCGCGCCCTGGTAGGTGTAGTCGTAGGTGTACCTGGCCGCGAAGTCGACCTCGGGGTCGGGGTCGGCCGGATTCACCCAGGCGGTGTCCTTCTTGCTCGGCCACTTGTGCCAGCGGCCGAGCACCATGGTCGTCGAGGTGGGGCTGCACCACGCCTCGCCGCCGCCGTCCCACTCCGGATAGTGCCCCTCGTGCACGTTCTGCGAGCGGCGCGGGACGTTCAGCTCCACGCCCCACGCGCCGCCGCCCGGACTGACCGGTACGGCGGGCCGCTCCCCCACCGCCGAGGCCATCGCGCCGAGCGTGCGGATCTCGGGCCCGCGCGACTGGCCGGGCTTGCGGTAGAGGCTGACGCGCAACTGGTAGGAGTCGATCGGCCTGCCGTTCGCGGCCACGAACGTGTCCACCGAGACGCTGCCGTCGGCGTCGCCCTGGGCGCGCACGGACGTGCGGCGGATGTCGGCGTCGCCCTCCGCCCAGCGGCCCAGGATGTACCACTTGGTGTCGGGGGCCGTGCCCCGCATGTCCACCTGGATCCAGGTGCCCGGCGGGGTGTCGGCGGTCCAGGAGGCCACGAGCTCGGTGGCCGGGAAGCCGACGGCGTGCTCCGGGCTCGTCCAGCGGGCGTACTCCCAGACGCGGGTGCCCAGGGCGTCGGTGTACTCGGCGCTGCCCACGGGCCTGCGGAACGCCAGGGTCCGCTTGGCGGCGGTCCCCTCGTGCGCGCCGCCCGCGAAATCGGCGCGCTGGTAGACGACCTGCGGAGGCGGGGGATCCGCGATGGCGGCCCCGGTGGCGGCCTGGGCCACGGCAGGTGTGGCGAGCATGGACATCGATAACAGCAGCACGGTCAGCTTGCGCATATGACCTCACCTCGGGATTCGACGCCCGGAATGTAGACCGACGTCCGCGATGACGCATCGGACGAGTTACGTATAGCCCCGTCTAGCCCCGTCCGCCGGGCGGGGCGGATCAGTCGATCCCGAGGGCGGCGCAGGCGGTGCCGACCGCGATCGGGCGGAGCCGGTCGGCGGGCACGTCGGGGAAGGCCACGGTGCAGTCGACCAGGCCGCCGACCGCCGCGACGGCCCTGACCTCGGACTCCAGGTCGGGCTGTGGGCCCACCAGCAGCGCGTTGACCCGCCGCCGCCAGTCCAGCAGCCGGGTGCCCAGGTCGAGGTAGGCGAGCGCGGTCAGCTCGCGAACCACCATGGTGCTGATCTCCCGGTTGCGGTACATCAGGTCGAAGTAGTCCTCAAGCAGCCGCCGGGGTTCCTGCCGCCCGGCGGGCTCGCGCTCGGCCAGGAACGCCTCGACGTCGTCCACCAGGGGCTGGATGATGCTGTTGAGCAGGTCTTCGCGCGAGGCGAAGTGGTAGTAGAGCGCGGGCTTGGTGATGCCGAGCCGTTCGGCGATCTGGCGCAGGCTGGTCTGCTGCACGCCCTGGCGCGCGAACAGCTCACGCGCGACCTGCTGGATGCGCGCCTTGGTGTCGGAGGACCCGGATCTCGCCACGACGACAGCCTATCGCTTACCTAACGTTAAGTAAGCCCTTGAGATCCCGCTCCCCGATGTGCTTACCTATCGTTAAGTAAGGAGGCGGAGAATGCGCGTTCTGATCTCCGGGGCCAGCGTGGCCGGCCCCGTCCTGGCCTACTGGCTGGCCCGCTGCGGCATGAGCCCCACCGTCGTCGAGCGGGCCCCCGCGCTGCGCAAGACCGGCGGGCACGCCGTCGATCTGTTCGCCCCGGCCGTGGACATCGTCGAGCGGATGGGCCTGCTCGACCGGATCCAGGCCCGCGAGACCGGCACCGAACGGCTGACCATGCTGCGGCACGGCAGCGCGGACAAGGTGGAGTTCGACCTGTCCAGGCTCTTCGGAGCCACCCCCGGGCGGCATGTCGAGATCATGCGCGACGACCTGAGCGAGATCCTCTACGACGCCACCCGCGACGACTGCGAGTACGTCTTCGGCGACTCCATCACGTCCATCGACGACCGTGGCGACGGCGTGCGGGTCGCCTTCGAGGGGATGGCGGCGCGTGACTTCGACCTGGTGATCGGGGCCGATGGGCTGCACTCCAACGTGCGCCGACTGGTGTTCGGCGAGGAGGAGCGGTACTCGGCGTTCATCGGCGGGTACATCGCCGTGGCGTCCGTGCCCAACCACCTCGGCCTGGACGGGCGGATGATCACCATGTCCGCGCCGAACCGGCTGGTGGGCCTGTACGGCGCGCGGCGCATGGGCGATGCCAGGGCGGTGTTCCTGTTCCGCACGCCGTCCCCGCTGGACTACCACCACCGCGACGTGAAGCGCCAGAAGGAGCTGCTGCGCGAGCACTACGCCGGCCTCGGCTGGGAGATCCCCCGGCTGCTCGACGAGGCGGACGCGACCCAGGCCTTCTACTTCGACTCGATCACCCAGCTCCGCATGGACACCTGGTCACGCGGCCGGGTGAGCCTGGTGGGCGACGCCGGATACTGCCCGGGACCGGCGGTGGGCGGGGGCACCAGCCTGGCGGTCGCGGGCGCGTACGTGCTCGCGGGCGAACTGCACGCGGCGGGCGGCGACCCCGCGCGGGCGTTCGCCGCCTACGAGCGTGAGCTGGCCGACTACGTGCGCGGGAGCCGCGCGTTCGCCGTCACCATGGCAGAGCGGCTCGTGCCCGCCACCCGGGCGAAGGTCTGGCTGTTCGCCCAGATCATGCGGCTCATGGGCGCCGCGCCCATCGGCCTGGCGAGGGCTTTGTACCGGAGGAGCACTAAGGGTATTCATGTGCACCGGAATTTCTCACCAAAGCGCTATATGGCATGACATCGTGATCTAAGTCGCCGACTGTCAAGGTCATCTTCGTGGGGGTCCCGTGAAAAGCTGTGCCCAGCACGGGACAGACCCGGCCCGAAGGGACAGACGACCATGGCCGAGCAGCACGCCCCGCCTCCCAAACTCGATCCGAACATCCCGCACACCGCGCGTGTCTGGAACTACTGGCTCGGGGGCAAGGACAACTACGCCGCGGACCGGGCCGTGGGCGACCAGATCCGGCAGGTCATCCCGGACATCGTGGACTCCGCCCGCGCCGACCGCCTGTTCCTGGGCCGCGCGGTCCGCTACCTCGCGGGCGAGGCCGGGATCCGGCAGTTCCTCGACCTCGGCACCGGCCTGCCCACGGCCGACAACACCCACGAGGTGGCCCAGGCGATCGCGCCCGAGAGCCGCATCGTCTACGTGGACAACGATCCCCTGGTGCTCACCCACGCCCGCGCGCTGCTGGTGGGCTCCCCCGAGGGCCGCACCGACTACATCCACGCCGACGTGCGCGAACCCGAGGCGGTCATCGAAGCGGCCAAGGCGACCCTGGACTTCTCCCGGCCGGTCGCGATCATGATGCTCGGCATCCTCAACTTCGTGACCGACGACGACCAGGCCGACGCGGTCGTGCGGCGCTTCCTGGACGCCGTGCCGTCCGGCAGCCACCTGGCGATCGCGCACCCAACCGCCGAGGTCAACGGCGACGCCGCCCGCGAGGCGGTGCGCATCGGCAACGAGGCGGGCGTCGCCCAGATGTGCCTGCGCGACCGCGAACGGCTCACGCGGTTCTTCGACGGCCTGGAACTGCTCCCGCCGGGGGTCGTCTCGTGCTCGCTGTGGCGGCCGAGCGAGTCGCCGTTCGGGGTTCCGGATGAGGTCTATCAGTTCTGCGGGGTCGGCAGGAAGGTCTGACACGGGTCGTCCGGACTGAAATACCACACCGCACCCTGGGTTGTGTCCCGACCGAAACGTCGGGACACGACCATCCTTTTTTTCACAGCACGCTTATATTCCCCAATACGGACCCGCTTTTACCCTGACATGGTCAGCGGCACCTTCTATTGGATAAGACTTCCGAAGTACAGCGCCTGATTCCTTGCTTTATGAAGGATTCATGACCTTCTCCCCCTACCATGTGGGTGGCATTGTGCTAGCGGAGGTATCTGATGGTTCGGCACAGTATGGGGAAGGATGACAAGTCCGGTCCGCGCCATGCCGTGCCGTTGGGCGCCGTGGGCGCGCTGCCGGCCTTCGCCGACGTCGGCCTGGTGCTGGCCGAGGTGGTGGGGAGGATCGGCCCGGACGACTTACTCTCCGCCGATCAAGCTTATACGCAGGCGGATCGAAAGCAGATCCTGGCCCATGTCCGGCTTCGTGACATGCGCACGATCAGTAAAATGGCCGCGATCACTCTTACCCGGACACTGCGCGGAAGTGACAAGAAAAGGGGCTCTTCACTTATATGTGCGCTGAGTACCCGCTTTAGCCGGGGTTTCGACAACGCCGATGGACTCTCCGCAGAGGCCTGCGTCAATCTCCTCCACAGAGACACCGCCGCCGAGGCCCTGACCTCGGCCCCCAGGGTCGCCGAGGCCCTGAAGAGCATGGAGGGCCTGTCAGACGAGTTCGTCGATCTCGTCCTGATGGACATCTTCCGGCACGACCACGCCCTGTCGCCGGTGGCCCTGGGGTTGCTCGTTCCTTCGGCCGAACGGATGCGGCCACAGGTGGCCACGGTGATTCGCGATGCCTGGGGGCAGTTGCGCGAATCGAGGGCCGACCTGCCCGAGGCGCCGATCTCGCCGTCCGAACTGCGCGCCCTGGCGCTGGCTCCGGTGCCGGAGGACGAACGGGAGGAGGCGGCACCGGCTGCCGTACCGGAGTCCCCGGTAACCGCCGCCCCCGAGGTGCCCGAGGTGCCCGAGGTGCCCGGCGACGCCCGGGAGGCGGCCCCGCAGGCCGCCGCCGTACCGGCCGTACCTGCGGTCGTACCGGCCGTAGCGGAAGCCCCGGTGTACGACGACACCGCCGTGTTCGGCGAACTGCGCGAGGAACTGAGCCGCGTGCGCGCCCGCTTCGCGGACGCGTCGGGATCCGCCGAGCGCGTACGGCAGGCGTGCGCCACCGAGCGCCGCCCGGCCGACGCCGACCTGCGCGCGGTGCTCCGGCTCGCGGAGGACTTCGACGCGCTGCGCGCACGCGCCGAGTCCGCGTCCGGTGCACCGCTCCCCGAGGCGACCGCCGACGCCGTCGGCCAGGCCCTCGACCGGGCGGCGTCCATGTTCTCCCAGCAGCACAGGGTCCTCGCCCTGGCGCACGTCACCGGCCCGCCGATGCTCGAAGACCTGCTCAGCGAGGTGCGCGAGGGCGCCCGCTGCGGCGCGCCCGGCCTCGACACCCTGGCCGACCTGATCAACCTCGGCGGCGCCCCCGACGCGTTCCTGGAGAGGTTCAGCCTCCAGGAGCGGTTCAGGGAACAGGCCCCCGGCCGATGGGCGCCGATCGCCGGAGCCGCCGCCGAAGGACTCCTCACGGTCCCCGACCGGCCATGCGTCCCACCCCCGGCACCACCGCCCCCCGACCTGGCCGACCTCGACGCCTTCCTCGCCGAGGTCTACGCACACCCACCAGAACCAACGACCCGGGGACGCGGCGGGGGCCGCACCGGAGTCGGCAGCGGCGCCACGAACGGCGTCGCCGGGGGCGGGATGGAGGGTGGGGGCCCCGAACACGAACGGCGCGGCGACGGCGCCGACGACCAGCAGGTTCCACAGACACAGCAGACGACGAACGAGACGCCTACCGAACGCCTGCCCCACACCGCAGGCGGGGACGCACCGCAGACCGTAGCCGGGCGTACGACGCACAACGGACACGGGAACACGATCAGCAGCGGCACCGAGCGGCACGCAACCCGCACCGCGAGCAGGGACGCGCACCAGACGGAACGCGAACGCGCGACCGGCAACGCCCCCGGAGAGGCACTCCAGGCGGCAGGTGACGGGAAGGTCTCAGGGGGGACCGGCGGCGGCGACGCAGCCGGAGGAGCTTCGGCGAATGGCGCGAGGCACGGTCGGGCGGGGGCACCAGGGGATGTGGGGGCAGAGGCATGTGCGGTGCGGGGTGGGAAGTTCGCGTTGGCCGCGTGGATGCGGCAGGCGGCCGGACGGCCCGAGGCGGAGGTCGCAGCGCGGCGCTGTGCCGCGATCGCGGCCGAGATGGGCGAGTTCGGCGGACGGCTGTCGGCGGCCTACGCCGAGGCCGCGACCACGGTGACGGCACAGGCGCTCGCCGACGACCCGTCCGGCCGATTGCTCGCCTGGGCGTCGGCCCTCCGGGCGGGCCTGGTGAACCCGACCCCCGAGACGGCCCGGCTCCTTGAGGACCTGGCCCCCGCGATCTCGCCGTACCCCGGACTCACCGCGCTGGGCGAGGCGTTCGCCAAGATGGCGCACACGGGAGCCTACCTGGTGCCCGACCTGTCCGTCCGGATGCGGAACACCGCGCAGGCCGCGGCCGGTCAGGAGGCCGCGGCCGAGGCGGCGGAGCGGTTCCTCGCCGAGAGCCCGACCCAGACGATCAAGTACGCGCTGGCCACCGAGGTGTGGAAGACGCTGCTCCAGGAGGACGAGCCGCTCGGCCGTCTGCTGGGCATCGCGGCACGCGGCGACACCGCCCGGGCAGCGGACGCCGCCGAGGAACTCGACCGGTTACGTACCGGCGACACGGTAGAGCGGATGATCGACGCGACCGCCAAGATCCGCCGTGCGAACCGTCCGGGCGGGCGCATCCACTCAGGCGCGCGCGCCAAGCTGGTGGACAAGATCGGCAAAGCCTTCGACCTCGTGACGGCCTGGGTGTCGGCGACGCACGAACTGGAGGCGCTGCGCGCGGCCGACGCCGAGGTGGCATGGGCCGTCAAGCCTCTGGACGAGCTGCGCACCTCGGTAACCCGCCACCGCGCCCGCGCCGAGGCCGAACTCCGCGCACTGTCCACCCCCTCCGAGGCGGCACCACAGAACACAGCGGCCGGTACGGCCCCCCTGAGGGTGCCGGCGTGCGGCACGACACCTGGGATGACGGCAGGCGCGACAGCACACCGCACGACGAGCAGCGCGGACACAACGGCACCGCAGGCCCCACCCCGGTCAACGGCAGCACAGAAGGCACCGACCCACCGAGCCACAACGCAGAAAGCGGCCACGTGCGGCACGGCCCACGACGCGGCACCTGGGATGGCGTCGAGCGCGACAGTGAACCATGCGACAAGCACGACCAGCAGGGCAGACGCATCGGCACAGGCAGTAGCGCCCCAGGACGCGGCGACGCAGGATGTGGCAGCACAGCAAGCGGCGACGCACGCAGCGGCCACACAGGCGACAGCAGCACCGGAGCCAGCACCCCAGAAAGCCGCGCCCCAGAAGACCGCAACGCAGGCAGCCGCGGCACAGGATGCGACGGCCCAGGAAGCCGCAACGCAGGAAGCCGCAGCCCAGGAGGCGGCGGCACGGGCAGGGGCTACGCAGGAAGAAGTGGCGGCGTGGGGCATGACCTGCGACCTGGATGCCGGGATGGCGTTGGGGGCGGCGGCGCGTGGGGTGGCGGTGTTGGTCGGGGAGGCGATGCGGCTGGTGGACGGCGGGCCGTTGGCCACCGCCGAACCCTCCGTCGTGCAGGTGCTGAACGGTGACCTCCTGCTGTGCCCCTCGCTACGCCTTGAACCCCGTACGCTCGCCCCCCTGACCCCGCCCTCCCCCACCGACCTGGCCCCGCTGTGCCGGGCCGAGCGGCGCGACTGGCGGGCGGCCTTCAGCGCCCGCGCGCGCCTCGGCGACCACGAGGGGACCCGTTCGTTGCTCGCCGTGCTGGCCTGGCGTGACCGCAGGCTGGCGGCCGAGTTGCGGCAGCGGCGCGACAAGCTGGTGGACGAGGCCCGGCACGACCTCCGGGATCGGATCGAGGCGATCACCGACCGGCTGGCCGAGTGGCACCGAGACGGCGTGCTGCCCGAGACCGAAGTGACCACGTTCACCGGGGAACTGCGGGCCTTCGGCGACGACCGCCGTGACGACTTCGGCGTGATCGACCGCGCCCTCGGCGACCTGGAGCGGCGAGCGCACGCCATCCGCGACGCCGAGATCGCCCGCGTGCTCGGACGCCTGACCGCCCTCGCCGCCGAGAGCGACGCGGTGGCGGCCGTGGCGGGGCGGATCCGGGCGTGTGCCGAGCGGGGCGACCTGATCACCGCGCGGGAGTTCATGGCCCAGGCCCGCGAGCGCAAGGACCTGCCCGAGCCGTCCGGCGACGCCGTCGATCACCTGGCGCGGTTCTTCCCCCGCTTCCCCCAGGCCTTCGACGACGCCTCCACACGCGAACGCCCGCAGCAGGGCGAGACCTGGCTGCGCGGCATCGAGCGGGCGCTGCACGCCGGTTCCGGCGTCGCCGATCCGGAGTTGGCCACGCTGCTCGCGGGCTGCGGGCTGTCGCCGTCCGGCCTCCCTCAGAGCCGAAGGACGGCGGCGGCGGCCGGTCTGGGCATGTGGCAGGAGCTGGCCGAGGGCCCCAAACCGGCGGAAGTACGCGAACCGGCGATCGCCTCGCTGCTGCGGATGATCGGCCTGGAGGGGACCCAGTATGGCGGGGTCCGCAAGGAGCCGGACCGGAGCTGGGTCGAACTGCACCGGGTGCGGAGCGACGACGACCCGGTGCTGCCCGCGTTCGGGTCGCGGATGAGCCCGTCGGGCGACCGGCTGCGCGTGCTGCTGGTGTGGCGGTCGCCGGGGCCGCAGCAGCTCGTCGAGTGGTTGCGGGACCAGCCGGGCGACCAGACCGTCCTCGTCCTGTACTTCGGCGTGCTCTCGGCCGAGCAGCGCCGTCAGCTCGCCGCCGCGTCCCGCAAGCGGCCGGCGCCGGTGACCGGCGTGCTCGACGACGCGTTGATCGGTTACCTGGCCTGCCTGCCGGAGGCGAGCTGGACCACCACGGTCGGGCTGCTGGCCCCGTTCGGCTCGGCGAACCCCTATGCCCCGGCCGGCGACGTGCCGGAGGAGATGTTCTACGGCCGTTCCGAGCAGCTCGCCGAGGTCGTCGGGCGCACCGGTTCGTCGTTCGTGTACGGCGGGCGGCAGCTCGGCAAGTCCGCGTTACTGCGCCAGGCCGTCCGGCGGCTCGGCCGGACGGACCCGGGCCACCGGGTGATCTTCGAGACCGTCCAGCAGATCGGCAGGCTGGTTCCGGTCTCGGCGATCTGGCCGGTGCTCGCGGCGCACCTGGCCGAGGCCGGGATCCTGCCGGAGAGCGCCCGGACGAGCACCGATCCGGCGGAGATCCGCCTGGAGGTGAAGACCTGGATCGACGGCGACCCCGCCCGGCAGGTGCTGATCCTCCTGGACGAGGCGGACGCCTTCCTCGACGGGGACGCCGCCGGAGCCTCGTTCGCCAACGTCACCGCGCTGCGCGACCTGATGGCGGAGACCGGCGGGCGGGTGAAGGTGGTCTTCGCCGGGCTGCACCGGACGGCCCGGTTCCAGAGCCTGCCCAACCAGCCGTTCGCGCAGCTCGGCGCGCCTGTGGCGATCGGCCCGCTGGACCCGCAGGACGCCTTCGACCTGCTCACCCGGCCACTGGCCGCGCTGGGGCTGCGGTTCGATCCGGCGTCGGCGGCGCGGGTGATCGCGGAGGCGAACAACGCCCCGGCACTGATCCAGTTGTTCGCCGGGGCGTTGCTGACGCGGCTGCGTCGGATGCCGGTGGCGCGGACCGCGCCGCCGTACCCGATCACGCGTGCCGACGTGGACGCGGTCTGGCGGGACGCCAAGGTGGCCAAGGGGTTCCGCGACCGGTTCGAGTGGACGCTCAACCTGGACAAGCGTTACAAGGTCATCACCTACACGGTGGCGTTCCACGCGCTCGACGCGGGGGCCGACGCCACGATGACGGCGGGCGAGCTGCGCGCCGAGTGCGCGGGCTGGTGGCCGAAGGGCTTTCGCGACGCGACCGGCGACGTCTTCCCTGGGCTGCTCGACGAGTGCGTCGACCTGGGCGTGCTGGCCGTCGACGGCGGCCGTTACCGGCTGCGCACGCCGCACGTGCTGAGCCTGCTGGGCGGGGCGGGCGAGATCGAGGCGGTGCTGGAGCGGGCGGAGGGCTTCGAGGAGCCGGGCTCCTTCGACGCGCGCTCCTACCGTTCATCCCATCTGGGCGGGATCGAGCGTTCGCCGCTGACCGGCGAGCAGGTGACGCGGCTGCTGCGCCCGCACGACGCGGTGCATCTGGTCACGGGTTCGGCCGCGCTGGGCATCGACCGGGTGGCGGCGGCGCTGGCCGAGGCCGCGGAACGGCACCGCCAGGCGCGGGTCTGGCGGGTCGGCCGGGAGCTGACGTTCGAGCGGGCGCGCCGCCGTACCGGCGAGAGCGCCGGGCACGACGTGATCGTGGTCGAGCTGGCCGGACGGCGTGCCGACGAGGCCGAGGCGCTGCTGCGCGAGGCGACGGCGGCGCTCTCGGCGTCCCGGAAGGGGACCCTGGCGGTGGCGCTGGTCGCACCGCCGGAGCACGCCGTCCTGTGGCCGCCCGCGGCCCGGCAGGCGTGGGCCGCCGTTCAGGTGACCGAACTGTGCCGCTTCGACCGGCGGACCATCCGCCAGTGGATGCTGGAGGAGGAACCCGACCTCACCGACGAGGCCGCCCAGCACGAGCTCCTGCGTGCCACCGGCGGCTGGCCGACGCTGATCAGCGCCGCCGTCACCGACCTCACCAGGCCCGGCTCCGCCCGCGAACCCGACACCAAGACCGACTGCGAACCCCACCGGGAGAGCGGCCGGGAGAGCGGGAGGGTGGAGGCGTGTCCTGGGGAGTTCGTTCGGTCTACGGGAGTGTTGGCGGGGGCGGCGCTGGGGGCGGCCTGGCGGTTGC
Source organism: Spongiactinospora sp. TRM90649 (assembly GCF_029382225.1). Classification (GTDB taxonomy): domain Bacteria; phylum Actinomycetota; class Actinomycetes; order Streptosporangiales; family Streptosporangiaceae; genus Spongiactinospora. The sequence continues at coordinate 33,611 of NZ_JARLTC010000032.1, read as the reverse complement.
TGGCCGCGCAGACGGAGATCGCGGAGAGCCCGGAGACGCTCGCCGACCTGCTCGCGCTGGCGGGGGCGGACGAGCCTGACCACCCGCTGTCGGAGGCGGCGCTGCGGGCCGAGGGGTTCGCCTCGCCGCTCGATCTGGTCGAGGTGCTGCGGATGCTGGGCGCGCTGGTCCCCCGTCCGGACGGCCGGCTGGAGCGCGAGGACGTGCTGACCGCCGCCACCCGGCGGCTGGGGGCGGGCCGGTGAGCACGGATCCGCTGCTGCCGATCCTCCAGGCCACGGCGCGGGTGGTGCTGTCGCGCCCGGCGTTCGCGCACGCGGGGCACGATGTCGAGCGGTTCGCCATCGAGCAGCGCACCATGCTGATCGACGCGCTGATGCGGGTCGGGGAGCTGCGTGAGCGGGTCCGCGACCAGTTGCGGATCCGCCGTGACCAGCCCGACGTGCAGGCGATGGCCACGCTGGTGCTCGCCGCCGACGATCAGGTGGTGCGGGCGGGGCTGCGGCTGGCTGAGTACCTGCACCGGGAGGACCGGACCCAGCAGGTCCGGCTGCGGCGGCAGCAGGACAAGGCCAACGAGCTGCGCGGCAGGCTGGAGCGGGCGAACGGTCGGCACGAGCACGCCCTCACCAGTCTGCGGTCGATCACCACGGCGCTGGCGGACGCCGAGCGGCGCGTCGAGGAGCTGGACGCCCAGGTGTCCACGCTGCGGCGGCGGCTCGACGATCCCCATACCGCCGCGACCGGCCTGCTCGCCGCGCTGCGGCAGCCGGATGAGGGCGAGACGCCGCTCGCCGGGCAGGCCGCTTCGGCGGCGGGCATCACGCCGGAGGCCCTGGTCACGGCCGTCGAGGCGATCGTCGCCCCGCCGGAGGAGGCGGAGCCGTCCGTAGAGCTGCCGACGGTGCCGCTCACCATGCCGCTCGTGCGCGAGCGGTCGCTGCGGGTGGTGCCGCTGGGCGGCGACACGGAGATCGGCGGGTCGTGCGTGCTGGTGGAGGCGGGCGATACGCGGCTGCTGGTGGACGCGGGCCTGCGGCCGGGCGACCCGGCCCGGCCGCCGCGCGAGATCGAGGCGGCGCTGGACGAGCCGATCGACGCGGTGGTGGTGACGCACGCCCACACCGACCACTGCGGATACGTCCCGGCGCTGGTGGGGCGCTTTCCGGGGCTGAGGGTGCTGGCGACCGGGCCGACGGCCCGGCTCATGCCGGTGATGTGGGCGGATTCGACGAAGCTGATGATCAGGCGGGAGCGCACGTACCGCCAGTGGGGCGCGGACGGCGCGGAGGCCCTGTACGGCCGCGCCGAGGTGGACGCCGCCACGCGGAACTGCGAGGAGATCCCGTACGGCTCGCCGCAGCGGGTCGGCGACCTCACCGTGGAGCTGTTCCCGGCGGGTCACATCCTCGGCGCGGCGGGCGTGGTGCTGCGCGCCGGAGACCAGCGGGTCGTGATCTCGGGCGACATATCAGGCTTCAGGCAGAAGACCGTGGACGGCTACACGATCCCCCCGTCGGCCCGCGAGCCCGACCTGCTCGTCCTGGAGTCCACCTGCTGCGCCGAGACGCACGGCCCGCGCGACGCCAGGGTGACCGACCTGGTCAAGGCGGTCGGTGACGTCTACGAGGCGGGCGGGCGGGTGCTGCTGCCCGCGTTCGCGCTCGGCCGCGCCCAGGAGATCGCGCTGATCCTCCAGGACCGCCTGCCGCACGTGCCGGTGCTGCTGGACGGCATGGCCGCCGACGTCGCCGACGCCTTCGAGCGGATCACCGCCGACCGTGCCGTCCCGCTGCGCATCTTCCGGGGCGCGGTGGCCCGCGCCGAGCGCCCGGCCGACTTCGAGCGGTTCACCTCCGGCGTGGTGATCACGACCTCGGGCATGATGACCGGCGGCCCGGCCGTGCAGTGGGCGGCGCGGATCCTGCCCGAGCCGAACGGCGCGCTGTTTCTGTCCGGCTACCAGGACGAGGAGTCGGGCGGGGCCCGGCTGCTCAGGCTGGCCGAGGGCAGCGCGGGGCACCTCACGCTCGACGACAACGGCGTCGAGCGCAAGGTGCCGCTGAAGGCGCGGATCGAGATGATGCGGTTGTCCGCGCACGCCGACAAGCGCGGCCTGCTCGACGTCGCCGACGAGGTGGCGGCGCGGGAGGTGATGCTGGTGCACGGCTTCGCGGCCAGACAGCGGGAGTTCGCCAGGATCCTCGCCGTCCGCGACCACGAGCCGGTGGCCTGCGCCCCCTGGGGAGCCGGGGCCGACCCGCCACCGCGCCTGTGAACCACCCCGTCAGGGGCGGGCCGTGCCGTGGACGACCGCGACCGGATGGGAGGTGCCGTGCATGACCGCCTGGGTGGCCGCGCCGAGGGAGGGCGCGGCGGGCTCGCCCACGACGACCAGCGCGGATCCGCCGGTGGCGGCGGCCAGTGCCTCGACAGGCGGGCGCTGGTCCACCCGCGTGTAGACCTGGACCTCGGGGTGGCGCTCACACCAGGGCGCCATCATCCGCTGGAACCGGCGGCCGGTCTCGCGCCAGGTCTCCTCCCCGGCCGCGCAGGTCTGTACGGCGTGCAGCTCGCACCGCCGCAGCCGCGCCTCCTCGAAGGCGAACGCCACCGCCCGGGAGCACGGCTCCTCCCCCACCCCGACGAGCACGACCCGCCTGGGCGGCACGGCCCCCGGCCCGACGACGATCACCGGGCGCGGGTCGTGCGAGGAGACGTGGACGGCGGTGGAGCCCAGCCGCATCCGCTCCGGCCCGCCGTCGCCGTTTCCGTTCCCGGCCTTGGTGCCGAGCACCACGAGTTGCGCGGCCCAGGCGTCCATGAGCAGCGCCCCGGCGGCCGTGCCGCGTTCGAGCCGGGGCTGGACCTGGAGCCGCCCGGCCATGTCATGGGCCAGTTCCACGCCGTGCCGCAGGACCAGCTCGGCCGAGTGACGAACCGCCGCCACCACCGGCGGGTCGCTCGCGAGCCGGGGCAGCGGCACCTGCCATGCGTGAAAGATCAGTAGCGGAGCGTAACGAAGCTGGGCCTCCCTGACAGCCCAGCGCAACGCTGCCTCCCCCGCCGCGGATCCGTCGTAACCCGTCGCCACCGGCCTGCTGGGATCTTCGGGTCTCATCGGACCCCCTCTCGGGCGCGTGTCCCCCCTACCCAGACTTCCCCCGGATGGGCCGTCCGCGCGCGCCCGCCGCCATGATTTTTGCGGGGGCGGCGGGCGGCCCGGCCAGAGGATCAGACCAGAATCAGATCAGGATCAGATCAGGCTCTTCCGCTCGGCGAAGAAGCGCGTCAGCTCGGCGTTGATCCGCCGGGCGTGCCTGGTCAGGAAGAAGTGGCCGCCGGGGTAGACCCGCATCTCGAACTCACCTGTGGTGTGCCCGGACCAGGCGCGGGCCTCGTCCAGGGTGGTCTTGGGGTCGTTGTCGCCGGTCAGCACGGTGATGGGGGTGTTCAGCACCGCGCCGGGGTCACCGGCGTAGGTCTCGATCGCCCGGTAGTCGCTGCGGGTGGCGGGGAGCACCATGCGCAGCAGTTCCTCGTCGGCGAGCACACTGCTGTCGGTGCCGTTGAGCCGCTTCAGCTCGGCCACCAGCCCGTCGTCGTCGCGCAGGTGGACGCTCTCCGCGCGGCGGGTGGACGGCGCCCGCCGTCCGGAGGCGAACAGCATGAGCGGGGCGATGTCCTCGCGCTCCAGCCGCCGGGTCACCTCGAATCCGAGGACCGCGCCCATGCTGTGGCCGAACAGCGCGAACGGGCGGTCCGTCCAGGGGCGCAGCGCCCCGACGATGCCGTCGGCCAATTCCTCGATGTTCTCCACACATGGTTCGGCACGCCGGTCCTGGCGGCCCGGATATTGCACGGCGAGCACGTCGATGGCGGGCGACAGCGCCGCGGAGACCGGATGGTAGTAGCTCGCGGAGCCGCCGGCGTGCGGAAGGCACACCAGGCGGGCCCCGGCGTCGGGGGCCGGGTGGAACCGCCGGATCCACAGGTCGTCGTCAGTGGTGGTCATCGTCACTCCGTCTTCGAACGTCGGTGGTCAGGGTCATGGGTGGCGCGCCGCTCAGAACCGCAGCAGGCGGCCGGAAGGGGTGCGCAGGTCGGGCGTCTGCTCGCGGGGATCGCGCCCCGGACGCCGGGGCTTCCTGAGCTGGATCTTCCGCATGTCCTTCGTCCCTCCCGGTCAGCGGACGGCGGTCGCCATCGGACGGCCGTTGCGCGCGGCGAGCGTGCCGACCGGCTCGCCCACGGGACGGCGCGCACGCGGCACGTGGCGTGCGCCGCTCGCCCGGTCCACGGCCGCCGACACCGCGCGCAGCGCGGCGACCTCGACGTCGCGGTCCACGCCCGCGCCCCAGAAGACGGTCCCGTCCAGGCGGCACTCGGCGTACACGGCGACCTCGGCCCGCTCCAGGCCGGTGTCCATCCCGGTGCGGTGCACGGCGCGGACGTCCACGCCCCGCCCGGCAAGGGTGGCGCGCAGCGCCTCGACCAGGTCGATCCGCTCGCCGCCGACGTCGAACCCGCCGTCGTCGAGGTGGAGCACGGCCGCCACCGGGGTGGGACCGAAGGTCAGCGGCAGCGGCAGCGCGGTCGGCGACAGGTACTCGGCGTCGAACAGGTCCTTGACCCGGTCCGTGGCGATCTCCATGCTCTCGGCGTCCGCGCGGCGCTGCACCACCTGGGCGAAGTCGATCTGCAGGTCGCGCGGCAGGTGCATGCCGTGCCAGGCGCTCATCACGTAGGCGACGCCGCCCTTGCCGGACTGGCTGTTGATCCGCACCACGGCCTCGTAGGTCCGCCCGACGTCGGCGGGGTCCACCGGCAGGTACGGCATGTCCCAGGGCAGTTCCCGCGCCGGCGTGCCGGTCCGCGCGGCCTCGCGTTCGAGGGCGTCGAAGCCCTTCTTGATGGCGTCCTGGTGGGAGCCGGAGAAGGCGGTGTAGACGAGGTCGCCGACGTAGGGGTGGCGGGGGTGCACGGCCAGCCCGTTGCAGTGCTCCACGATCCGGCGCACGGCGTTGATGTCGGAGAAGTCGATGCCCGGGTCCAGCCCGTGGCTGAACAGGTTCATGCCGAGCGTGACCAGGTCGACGTTCCCGGCCCGCTCGCCGTTGCCGAACAGGCAGCCCTCGATCCGCTCCGCGCCGGCCATCAGGGCCAGTTCGGCGGAGGCCACCCCGGTGCCCCGGTCGTTGTGCGGGTGGATCGACAGGCACAGGTGCTCCCGGCGGGACAGGTGCCGGTCGAGCCACTCGATCTGGTCGGCGAACACGTTGGGCGTGCTGCGCTCGACCGTCGTGGGGAAGTTCAGGATGATCGGCCGGTCGGGTCCGGGCTGCCAGACGTCCATGACGGCCTCGCAGACCTCCAGGGAGAAGTCCAGCTCGGTGTCGTTGAACAGTTCGGGCGAGTACTGGAACCCGAGGTCGCAGCCGGCCAGCGTCTTGTCGGCGTACTTCATCATCAGCCGGGTGCCCTGGACGGCGAGGTCCTTGCACTCGTCCCTGGTCATCCCGAACACCAGGCGGCGGAACAGCGGCGAGGTGGCGTTGTAGAGGTGGATCGTGGCGCGGGGCGCGCCGGCCAGGCTCTCCACGGTGCGCCTGATCAGCTCGTCGCGGGCCTGCACCAGGACGGAGATCCGCACGTCGTCCGGGATCAGGTCGTTCTCGATCAGCGAGCGCAGGAAGGCGTGGTCGTCCTGGCTGGCCACCGGGAAGCCGACCTCGATCTCCTTGTAGCCCATCCGCACCAGCAGGTCGAACATGGTGGTCTTGCGCGCCAGGTCCATCGGGCTGGCGAGCGACTGGTTCCCGTCACGAAGGTCGGTGGAGAGCCAGCGCGGCGCCGAGGTGATGGCGTTGCCCGGCCACCGGCGATTCGGGAACGGTATCGGCGGTGGCGCACCGTAGCGCCCCACCGCGTTCGACTTCTGTTTCACCGGTAGTTCCCTTTCTCTGCCTGACGGGCGGTCAGCCGCAGCGTGACCTCATACCGCCCGTCAACTGTTGGAACCGAAGAACGTGGAATAGGAATACGGCGACATGGTCACCTGTATCTGATAGGAATCGACCGAGTCCAAGATCCTGAACATCACGGTGATTTCCGGGTAGGCCGCATTCATGCCCAGCCCCACGAAATAGTGGTCGCTGTCGAAGACGATCCGATAAAGGCCCCGATCCAACCTGGCCGCGTGCCATTCCATGATGTAGCCCTCGCTATCGGTCTCCGCGGCGGCGACGGTGTGCCACACACCGTCCACCACGGATTCCAACCGCGCGCGCAGACCGGCGGCCGTCCGGCCGTAAACGCTGTCCAACGCCTGCGCAGTAATGCTCATGTCCAGGACACCCATCCATGATCAACAAATGTCACGAGGCGGGCCCGTCCCGCGTGCGCACAGACTGGCAGAGCCGGTTATCGGATCACCTTCGACGCGCTATCGGAGCGGGACCGGAACCACCCCTTAAGGGTTTGATGGCGGGTCAGAAGCGAACCGATAACGACCGGATGGCGGGTGCTCCTAGGTTCGTGGTCAGCAGGAAAACGAAGCCCGCGGCCGCCGCCCGGACCGCGACGGGGATCAGGAGCAGAGCATGAAGCACACCACCGACAGCCGGATCTTCAAGATCGTCGCCTCCACCGTCTTCGCCATCGGCGGTGTCACGGCGGGTGCCGCCTTCGCCGTCACGCCCGCAGCGGCCGACATCGTGGTCGTCGCGACCCCCTCGCCGCTGCCGACCGGCCCCACGCTCTCGCCGTCCGACGGCACCCCCTGGGGCTGATGTCCTATCCCCTGCGCGACGCCCTGACGGGGGCATACATCACCGGCCGGAGACCATCGTCTCCGGCCGTTGGCGTTGTCGGGAGAGCCGCGAGACGCTCCCCTACCACGTCTCGCCGTACATATGGGTAACTTCCGATTTCGTGGATGTTACCGGCCGGGGCTCGTTACCGCCTGGAAGGTGACAGGGATCCAGTAACAAAACCAGCACTTAGTTCCACTGGATCTCAAACCACACAAGTTGTACGATTGCGCACACAGCAACGCCAGATAGCGAAAGCGGTAGGTTTGCGGCTAAAGGAACTGTACGTTACGCATTGGTATCCGCGGCTGACCGCATCGCAGGAACACCTTCCTTGACAGCACCTGGAGCTTGTCCCGCGTAGCGCGACAGTGCGGGGGACCCCGCGGGGGCGGGGTGAGTCTTCTGCGGGGAGATGCGGGTGGAGTTTCGCGTTCTCGGTCCTCTTGAAGTCGCCGTCGGCGACCGCCGGCTGGATCTGGGAGGCATTCGGCAGCGCACGGTTCTCGCCCTGCTGCTGCTCGATCCCAACAGGATCGTCACCATCGGCCGGCTCATGGTCGCCATCTACGGCGACAACCCGCCGACCACCTCCCGGTCACAGGTGCAGATCTGCATCTCGGCGCTGCGCCGCATGTTCGCCAAGCACGGCGTGAACGACCTGATCTCCACGCACTCCCAGGGCTACGCCATCCAGGCCGGCGCCGAGCAGATCGACGCGCACCGCTTCGAGTCGCTGCTCCAGCGGGCCAGGCAGTCCCGCGAGACCGGCGACGCCGAGGACGCCGCACGGCAGTACCGGGAGGCGCTGTCACTGTGGCGGGGGCCGGTACTCGACGGCATCGAGAGCAGGCTCGTGCAGTCGGCGGCGGGCCGTCTCACCGAGAACCGCATCGCCGCCCAGCAGGACTGCATCGAGCTCGAACTCGAACTCGGCAGGCACCAGGATCTGGTGGGCGAGCTGACCGAGCTGGTCGAGGAGCATCCGCTGCGCGAGCGCCTGCGCGGGCAGCTCATGCTGGCGCTCTATCGGTCCGGACGGCAGGCCGAGGCCCTCCAAGTCTACCGCACCGCGCGGCGCACCATGATCGACGAGCTCGGCCTCGAACCCAACGAGCACCTGCAGCGGCTCGAATACGCGATCCTCACCTCCGACGAGCGGCTCGCCGTCCCGGTCAAACAGGCGCCCGCGCCCGACCCGGCACCGGCCCCGCAGCCGGTGGAGGAGGAGCCGCGCCCTCCGCAGCCGGGTGGCAACGTCCCGCACATGCTGCCCACCGACATCGCCGACTTCACCGGCAGGACCAAGCAGGTCGAGGAGATCCGGCAGCAGCTCGTGCTGGCCGCCGAGGATCGCTCCCGCTTCGCCGTGCCGGTCATCGTCATCGCCGGCAAGGCCGGCATCGGGAAGTCCACGATCGCGGTGCACACCTCGCACAGCGTCTCCGACCGCTTCCCGGACGGCCAGCTCTACGCCGACCTGCACGGCGCGGCCTCCCGGCCGATCAGCCCCATGCAGGTGCTCGAACGCTTCCTGCGCGCCCTGCGGGTCTCCGGCAGCGCCATCCCGGACACCCTGGACGAGCGCGCCGAGATGTACCGCGACCTGCTCGCCGACCGCCGGATGCTGGTGGTGCTGGACGACGCGGGCAACGAGGGCCAGGTGGTCCCGCTGCTGCCCGGCAACCCCGCGTGCGCGGTCATCGTGACCAGCCGCAGCAGGCTGGCCGGGCTGGCCGGGGCCATCCACGTCGACGTGGACGTCTTCGACGTCAACCAGTCCATCGACCTGCTGTCGCGGATCGCCGGGGCCGAGCGGGTGCAGTCGGAGGCCGACGCCGCCGCCAACCTCGCCGAACTGTGCGGGCAGCTCCCGCTGGCGCTACGGATCGCCGGGGCCAGGCTGTCGGCGCGGCCGCATTGGAGCATCGAGCAGCTCGCGGGCCGGCTGGAGGACGAGACCCGCAGGCTGGACGAACTCAAGCACGGCGAGATGGGGATCAGGGCCAGCATCTCGCTCACCTACGAGAGCACCAGCGAGCAGGCCAGACGCCTGTTCCGCAGGCTGGCCATCCTGGACGCCCAGCTCTTCTCCGCGTGGGTGAGCGCCGCCCTGCTGGACGAGCCGCTGGACGACACCCAGGACCTGCTGGACGACCTGGCCGACGCCCAGCTCATCGAGACCACCGGGGTCGGCCACGGCATCCACAGCCAGTACCGTTTCCACGACCTGATCAGGGTGTTCGCCAGAGAGCGGCTCGCCGCCGAGGAATCCAGCGCCGAGCGCAGCGCCGCGCTCGGCCGGGTGCTCGGCGCGCTGCTGTTCCTGGCCGAGGCGGCGCACCGCAAGGAGTACGGCGGCGACTTCGCCCAGGTCTACAGCGACGCGGTGCGCTGGCCGCTGCCCGGCAAGCTGGTGGACCAGCTCGTCAGCAACCCGCTCGTCTGGTACGAACGGGAGCGGCTGACCCTGGTCTCCGGCATCCGCCAGGCCGCCCAGGCCGGGCTGTCCGCCCTCTCGTGGGACCTGGCCATCACCTCCGTCACGCTCTTCGAATCACGCGTCTACTTCGACGACTGGCGCGACACGCACGAGATCGCGCTGGCCGCGGCCCACCAGGCGCGGGACAAGCGCGGGCAGGCCGCGATGCTGTACTCGCTCGGGCACCTGCACATCGCCGAGCAGCGCTTCGACGAGGCGCGCAGCCACTTCGACGCCGCGCTCCAGCTCTTCCGCGAGGTGTGCGATGACCAGGGGATAGCGCTGGTCATCCGCAACATCGGCCTGCTCGACCGGATGGACGGCCGGTTCGCGGAGGCCGCCGCCTATTACGAGCAGGCGCTGGACATCTTCCGATCCAGGGGCGACCTGATCGCCGCCGCGCACGTGCTGCACAACATCGCCCAGCTCCGGCTGGAGGAGGACGACTTCGACGGCGCCAAGGAGCTGCTGGCCGAGGCCCTGCGGCTGTGTCAGGAGAGCGGCGGCAGGCGGGTGGCGGCGCAGGTCCTGCACCGGATGGGCCTGACCTATCTGCAGTCAGAGGACTTCGATCTCGCCGTGGGCTCCTTCGAGGAGGCTCTGGGCGTGGTACGGGAGATGGGCGACCGCGCGGGCGAGGCGTACGTGCTGCACGGACTGGGCCTGGCGCGGATGCAGCGCGGCGAGTACGGCGAGGCGGAGGGCGCGCTGCGGCAGGCCCTGATGCTGGCCGCCGCCGCCAGCCATCGCCTGGTCGAAGGGCAGGTCCAGATCGCGCTGGGCGAGCTGGCCCTGGCCGACGACCGGGCCACCCAGGGCATCCCGCACATCCGGGAGGCGGTGGCGCTGTTCGGCGCAATGAAGGCCACCCTGCACGAGGCACGGGCCTACTCGCTGCTGGCCGATGCCCATCGCGCGTCGGGCGACGGCGAGGCCGCCACACAAGCCCTGACCAGTGCGGTCACCCTCACCGAGGACATTGACTCACCGATAGGTGAGCGAATGCGAACAGAACTCATAAAACGCTTGAAGATTTGACCGGCACCGTTCCAAAGTGGCTCCGAGCTTAGGGGCGGATAGGGGATGTGCCTGGATATCAGCGTTTGTCACCATGGCAGTGCGGAAAAAGATCCCTCCCGCCCCCGGCGGGCCCAGGTGACGAGGAGTGCCCCGCTGATGAGAAAGACCATCACGCCCACCGCCCCCGCCGCCGACCACGCCGCGACGCTCGCCGGGCCGGTGGACGTCGTGCTGGAGGGCGGTCCCGCCCATCTCCCGAGGAGCCTGAGCGTCGAGGGCGAGGCCGCCGCCTACGGGAGGCTGAAAATCGCCAACGGCGCCGGCTACGAGCATTTCGAGCGCGTGGCGGACACCGACGCCGGGCACTGGGTATTCCGCTGGATCATGCGGACCCGGATAGCCGAGTAAGTCGTTTCCCGGGTTCCGCCAATCGCGTTGACCTTCGGTCAGAAATGCGGTCAGAGCGGCGCTTGGTGCGCGGGAAAACCGCATCCCCTACGATCCGACAGTGCCCTCTGTCAAGACGAGCTGTGGAGTGCCACGGGCAAACCCCGTGGCCCCCCTCCGGGGCGTGGCCCGGGAAATCGGGAAAGCCCTGCGCTTGGAGGGACCTGCTTGATCGAAATCATCCTGCCCCCCTCCGTCGCGGCCGTGGACACCACCGCCGATCCGCCGGACGCCCGCCTTTTCCCCGAGGAGGCGGCGCTGATCCGCCAAGCGGTCGACAAACGCCGCCGGGAATTCACCACCGGCCGCGCCTGCGCCCGCGAGGCCATGGGCCTGCTCGGCCGTACCGCCGAACCCGTGCTGCGGGGCGAGCGCGGTGAGCCGCTGTGGCCAATGGGATTAGTGGGAAGTATCACGCATTGCGCCGGATATCGGGCGGCGGCGCTCAGCCGCGCGGCCGAGGTCGCCGCGATCGGCATCGACGCCGAGCCCAACGAACCGCTGCCGAACGGCGTGCTGCCCGCCGTCTCCTCCCCCGCCGAGCGGGAGATGATCCACGAGCTGCGGCGCGGCCATCCGGGTGTCCGCTGGGACCGCCTGCTCTTCTGCGCCAAGGAGTCCGTCTACAAGGTGTGGTTCCCGCTGACCGGCCGCTGGCTGGGGTTCGAGGACGCCGAGGTGAGCGTGAGCCCGCTGGCGGGCACCTTCGAGGCGCGGCTGCTGCGCGGCGGGCCCCGCGTGGACGGCCACGAGCTGACCGGCCTGACCGGCCGCTGGCTGGTGAAGAACGGCCTGCTCCTCACCGCCATCGTCGTGCCCGCCCACGTTCGCTGACCTCATCGGCCCGCCGCTCAGGCGTCCTTGATGTCGCAGATGACGGCCCCGTTGCCGAGGGTCTGGCCGATGCTCGCCGACAGGCCGGCCACCACGCCCGCCTTGTGCGCGGTGAGCGGCTGCTCCATCTTCATCGCCTCCAGCACCACGATCGTGTCACCGGTGACGACGGTGTCGCCGTCGGCGGCGAGCACCTTGACGATCGTGCCCTGCATCGGGCTGACCAGCGCGTCGCCGCTCGCGGTGGCGCGCTTTACCGAGGTCGCGGCGCGGCGCGGAGCCTTCTTCAGCGCGCCGTTGGCCGTCCCTCCGCCGCCCCCACCGGGACGCCGGCCCTCCGGCAGCACCACCTCAAGGCGGCGGCCTGCCACCTCGACGGTGATCCGCTCCCGCGCGGCGGGCGGCTCGGCCGTGGCCGCCGCGGGGTTGTGCGGCGTGATGACGGTGGCGAACTCGGTCTCGATCCAGCGGGTGTGGACGGTGAACGGCTCGCCGGCGAAGGCCGGGTCGTCCACCACGGCCCGGTGAAAGGGCAGCGCGGTCGGCAGCCCCTCGACGACGAACTCGCCCAGGGCGCGCCGGGCCCGCGCGAGCGCCTGACGGCGGTCGGCCCCGGTGACGATCAGCTTGGCGATCAGCGAGTCGAACTCCTGGGGCACCGTCTGCCCGGCGGAGTAGCCGGAGTCCAGCCGCACGCCGGGGCCGCCCGGTGCGCGCAGCTCGGTGATGGGGCCGGGCGTGGGCAGGAAGTTGCGGCCCGGGTCCTCGGCGTTGATCCGGAACTCGATGGAGTGGCCCTTCGGCGCGGGGTCGTCGTAGCCCAGCGGCTCGCCGGAGGCGATCCGGAACATCTCCTGGACCAGGTCGATCCCGGTGACCTCCTCCGTCACCGGGTGCTCGACCTGCAGGCGCGTGTTGACCTCCAGGAACGACACGGTGCCGTCCATACCGATGAGGAACTCACAGGTGCCCGCGCCGACGTAGCCCGCCTCGCGCAGGATCGCCTTGGAACCCTGGTAGAGCCGCTCGCGCTGCTCCTCGGTGACGAACGGCGCGGGGGCCTCCTCGACCAGCTTCTGGTGGCGGCGCTGGAGGGAGCAGTCGCGGGTGGAGACGACCACGACGTTGCCGTGGGAGTCGGCCAGGCACTGGGTCTCGACGTGCCGAGGCCGGTCCAGGTAGCGCTCCACGAAGCACTCGCCCCTGCCGAAGGCCGTGACGGCCTCGCGGACCGCCGACTCGTACAGCTCGGGGATCTCCTCCATGGTGCGGGCGACCTTCAGGCCGCGCCCGCCGCCGCCGAAGGCGGCCTTGATGGCGATCGGCAGTCCGTGCTCGGCGGCGAACGCGGTGACCTCGGCGGCTCCGGACACCGGCTCGCTGGTCCCGGCGACCAGCGGCGCGCCGACCCGCTGCGCGATGTGCCGGGCGGCCACCTTGTCGCCGAGCGCCCTGATCGCCGCGGGCGGCGGGCCGATCCAGGTCAGCCCGGCGTCGATGACGGCCTGGGCGAAGTCGGCGTTCTCGGCCAGGAACCCGTACCCGGGGTGGACGGCGTCGGCCCCCGACCTCCGGGCGATGGCCAGCACCTTGTCCACGCACAGGTAGGTCTCGACCGGGGTCTGGCCGTCCAGCGAGTAGGCGTGGTCGGCGACCTTGACGTGCGTCGCCTCCAGGTCCTGCTCCGCGTAGACGGCCACGCTCACCAGGCCGGCGTCCTTACAGGCGCGGGCGATCCGCACCGCGATCTCGCCTCGGTTGGCGATCAGTACTTTCCGCAACTGACGGTTCATGAAGGGAGCCTTCGCAGGAGGGACGGCGTTGACCAGGAGCGGGGCGCGCGGCCGCGGGAGTTCCAGCCGGGGGGTCTCTTGGGGGCGGGCTCGCCCTCGTCTGGACCCGCCACCAGGTACAGCGCGCAGATCAGCGCGCACAGCTCTTCCTCAGTCGGATCGCCGGAAACGACGCTCAGTTCGCTCTCGTCCATCACATCGGGGGGTTTCCGTGCTTGCGCTGCGGCGCGTGGGCGTGTTTGGCGCGCAGCAGGCCCAGGGACCTGATCAGCGTGGCCCGGGTCGCGCGCGGGTCGATGACGTCGTCCACGAGACCGCGCTCGGCGGCGTAGTACGGGTGCATGAGGGTGGTGCGGTACTCCTCCACGCGCTTGGCGCGCTGCTCGACGGGGTTGTCCGCGGCGGCGATCTCCCTGCGGAAGACCACGTTCGCCGCGCCCTCCGCGCCCATCACCGCGATCTCGTTGGTGGGCCAGGCGAAGGAGAGGTCGGCGCCGATGGAACGGGAGTCCATCACGATGTACGCGCCGCCGTACGCCTTCCTGACGATCACCTGGATCCGCGGCACGCTGGCCGCGCAGTAGGCGTAGAGCAGCTTGGCGCCGTGCCGGATGATGCCGTTGTGCTCCTGGTCGGCGCCGGGCAGGAAGCCGGGCACGTCCACCAGGCTGACCAGCGGGATGTTGAACGCATCGCACATCTGGATGAAGCGGGCGCCCTTCTCCGACGCCTTGATGTCCAGCACGCCGGCCAGCACGCTCGGCTGGTTGGCGATGATCCCGGTCACGTGGCCGTCGAACCTGGCCAGGCCGCACAGCAGGTTGCCCGCCCAGCCCGCGTGGAACTCGAAGAACTCGCCGTCGTCCACCAGCTCGGCGATCACCGCCGCCATGTCGTACGACTGCGCCGGGTCGGCGGGCACCAGGTCGAGCAGCGCGTCGCCGGACCGCTCGGCCGGGTCCGACGAGGCGATCGACGGCGGCATCTCCTGGAAGTTGGCCGGCAGCATGGACAACAGGTAGCGGACGTCCTCCAGGCAGGAGATCTCGTCCGGGTAGACGAAGCCGGCCACTCCCGACATGGTGCCGTGCACCTGGGCACCGCCCAGCGCGTCCTGGCTGATCTCCTCACCGGTCACGGCCTTCACGACGTCGGGGCCGGTGATGAACATCTGCGAGGTGCCCTGCACCATGAAAACGAAGTCGGTGAGGGCGGGAGAATAGGCCGCCCCACCGGCGCACGGGCCGAGCATCACACTGACCTGGGGGATCGCCCCCGACATCCGCACATTCCGCTGAAATATCCCGCCATAACCGGCGAGGGCCGTCACCCCCTCCTGGATCCGGGCGCCCGCGCCGTCGTTCAAGCTGATCAGCGGCACGCCCGAGGACTCCGCCAGGTCCATCACCTTGTGGATCTTCTCCGCGTGGGCCTCGCCCAGGGCCCCGCCGAAGATCCGGAAGTCGTGCGCGTAGACGATCACATCACGGCCGTAGATCTTGCCCCAGCCGGCCACGACACCGTCGGTGTGCGGCCGGCGCCACTCCAGGCCGAACCCGGTCGCCCGGTGCCTGCGGAACGCCTCGATCTCGACGAAGGAATCGCTGTCCAGGAGAACGTCGAGGCGTTCCCGCACGGTGAGCTTGCCCTTGGCGTGCTGCTTCACCGTCGCGTCTGGATCGGGCCCCGACTGGACGCTGTCCCGCATGAGCTCCAGCTCGGCGACCCGGTCCCGCATGGTCTCGGCCGGCAGCGCGGTGGTGGGCGTCGGGAGACTCCCGATCTTCTCGTGTGTGTGCACGCGATCCCCTTCGTTCAGGTCATGTGGTGACGGCGCCGCCGAACTCCAGGCTCGGCGGCAGGTCCGCGCGGCGGGAGATGTTGAGCTTCCGGTACGTCCGCGTCAGGTGCTGCTCGACCGTGCTGATCGTGATGTAGAGCTTCCCGGCGATCTCACGGTTGGTGTAGCCCGCCGCGGCCAGCACGGCGACGCGGCGCTCGGCGTCGCTCAGCACCGTGGTCATGGACGCCGGAACCTCGGCGTCGTCCTTGTCGTCCCCGCCGTCCCTGAACAGAGTCCTGCTCAGCGGCTCCGCGTGGCACTCCTTGGCCACGCTGAGGGCGCGTCCGGCGATCATCCCGGCGCGACGGTACTCGCCGAGCGCCTGGTAGGCCTCGACGAGGTCCAGCAGCGCCCTGGCCAGTTCGTACCGGTCTCCGCTGGTCTGCAGGAGCTCGGCGGCCTGACGCAGCAGCATCGGGCGGTGGCGCACCTCTCCGGTCGCGGCGAGCAGCCGCATGGCCATCCCGTGGACCCTGGGCGTGGCCGGGCCGCAGCGGCGCAACTGACCCTCGATCAGTTGCTGGGCCTGCTCGGGACGCCCGGAGCGCAGGCACGCCTCGGCGGCGTCCACCCGCCACGGGATCAGCCCGGGAACGTCGAGGTCCCACTTGCGGATCAGCTCGCCGCAGAGCTGGAAGTCGCGCAGCGCCAGCGTCGGATGGTCCGTCGCCAGGCTGTAGCGGCCTCTGGCGTAGAGGTAGTGCAGGCCGTAGCGGGTCTCGAACATGGCGTCCGGCACCGGCTGGTCCAGGTGCTCGTGGACCGCGTCGTGATCGCCCATCGCGGTGGCCGCCATGATCAGGCTGCTCAGCGGCCCGCCGACGGCGACACCCCAGCTGGTCAGCGGGATGATCTCCATGGCCAGCCGCGCGTGGTGCTCGGCGCCCGGCATGTCGCCCTGGCGCACGGCCATCTCCGCCCGGATGGCGGCCAGCCGCGCCTGCCGGCTCGGCGCGTGGCGTGAGGACGCCTCCACGCTGAACAGGTCGCACCACGGCACCGCCTTGTCCTGACGCCCGGCGTAGGTGAGGGCCAGCAGCGCGCTCTCGACGGTGTCCATCGACATCTCGTCCAGGCGGCAGCCGCGCAGAATGCGGTCCACGCCTTCGATGAGCTGCTCGCGCGGGCCCTTGGTGAGGACCTCCGCGAGCGCCAGGGTGGCCTCCAGGCGGCGGCTGGCCGCGACCGAGATGATGGCCGAGCGGTTCTGCGTGCCGAAGGAGCCGCGCATCTCCGCCAGGAACGGCGGGTAGGTGCAGCGCAGCCACGGCTTGACCACGGCCAGTTCGGTCGAGGTCTCGCCGTCCACGTCCTCGGCGGCGGTGCTAACGCCCTCCAGCACCTCGCGGGCGTCGACCGTCCTGCCATGCCACAGCAGCGCCCGCGCGAGCACGACGGCGTCGCTCCCGCGCAGGTTGCCGCGCTGCATGGCGTCGGTCAGCTCGGCCAGGTGCCCGGCGGGCGCGCCGGGGTTGATCCGCCACTCGGCGCGGACCAGCATCGTCATGATGCGCATCCGGTGCTGCTCGTCCGCGCACTCGCGCCAGGCGAGCTGCAGGTACGAGACGGCGGGCTTGACCCGACCCTCGCGCAGCGCGTTCCTGGCGGCGTCCTCCAGCACGGGCACGACCCAGGGGGCCTCGATGCGGCCCGCCTGGAGCAGGTGGTCGGCGATGTCGGTGGTCGACGCCCCCGCGTCGTGGGCCAGTTCGGCGGCCCTGCGATAGAGATCCATCCGCTCGCGCGGTTCCAGTTCGGCCAGTACGGCCGCGCGCGCCACCTCGTGACGGAAGCCGCCTAAGGCCAGCAGCCCGGCGGCGGTCAGCGAGTGCAGCGACTGCGAGACCGTGGCCGAGCCGACGCCGAGCAGCATGCCCAGCGACTCGGGATCGCCGAGGACGGCGAGCCCGCGCGCCACGTGCAGGGCCTGCGGTTCGCCTCGGTGCAGACATGACAGGACGGCCTGGCCGTACCGGTCGCCCACGACGGGTTCGTCGGGCTCGCCGGATCGCGACGCGGGGTGCTGGTCCTCGATCAGCGCGCCGACCAGCAGCGGGTTGCCGCCGCTCAGGTCGTACCAGGTGGAGCCGTGCCGTACGGCCTCGTCCTCGCCCAGCCGCTCGGCGACCACGGCGGTGACGCCGGCCGGGGACAGCGGGTCGAGGTGGACGCGCCGGCAGTGCGGCTGGCGGAGCAGTTCGGTCTGGAAGATCGTCTCTGTGTACCGCCCATGGTCGGAGTGACCGAACACGGCGGCGACCCTGGCGAACCGCACGCGGCGTGAGAGGTAGGCCAGGCAGAGCAGCGAGAGCCGGTCGGACAGGTGAACGTCGTCCACCACGATGACCAGCGGATAACGTTCGGAAAGTTCCAGCAGGACGGTGCAGAGCGCATGGACGACCTGGGCGTCGACCTGTTCGAGGATCTCGCCCCCGTTGTCCCCGTCGGGTTCGTGCGCGACCGAGGCCGCGCCCTCGGCGAGCAGCGCCAGCGCGCGCTCGCGCTCCTCGGCGGTGAGCGGGGCGTCCTGGATCAACTGCCCCATGACCCCCAGCGGGAGGTCCTGCTCCACGCGCGAGGCCGTCGCCATCACCGCGAGCGCCCCAAGCTCGGCGACGCGTTCGGCGAAGGCGTGCAACAGCTCGCTCTTGCCGGTGCCCACCGCACCGGTGACCAGCGCCACCCTGCCCTTGCCGGTGAGCGCGTCGGCCACCAGCCGTTCAAGGGAGGCGAATGCCTCGTCTCTCTCCATCAGGCCCATGATCAGCCCCCCTGTGCTCGATTCTCCTATTGGAGGTGACGATAGGGACGCTAAGTCCTGCCGACTTCCAATCATTATCGAACGGCTATCGCAGGCGCGCTGTCCACCCAGGACGGTGGTAATAGGGGTCGCGCGGCGGAGGGCCGGGAGGCATGCTTTACGAGCATAGCGGAGTCTGTGGTGGCGTAGGGGTACTCCCGCTTATCGAAATCACCGGATCATAGTTCGGATCACCTTATGAAGCCTGACCGGTGACCGTGACGGACGGACTGCTATGACTGTTCTCTTCGATCTGAACGACCCGGCCCTGAAATCCGACCGATTCGATTATTACCGCCGGCTCAGGGAGACCGAACCGATTCACCAGACGCCTTTCGGCTACTGGGTGCTGACCCGCTACGACGACATCGACGAGCTGCTGCGCTCGCCGCACTCGTCGAGCAACTTCCCCGCCGACCCGATGTGGGCGATGATCAGGGGCGGCCCCACCTGCCCGGTCGTGAAGAGCACCAGCAAATGGCTGCTCATGCAGGACGGCCAGGCGCACCGCCGGATCCGCCGGCTGGTCGCGCGGGTGTTCACCCCGCGCAACATCGACCGCATGCGGCCGAGGATCGCCGAGGTCGTCGACCACCTCATCGACGAGATGGGGGACGGTGAGGTCGACCTGATCGCCGGTCTGGCGCTGCCGATGCCGATCCTGGTGGTGGGCGAGCTGCTGGGCATCCCGCCGGAGGACCGCGCCAAGTGCCGCGACTGGACCGACAAGGTCGGCTACGTCATCGACCCGGCGGTCACCCCCGAGCGCCGGATCGCGATGAACAAGGCGGAGCCGGAGTTCCGCGCCTACCTGCTGGAGCACATGCGGCGCAGGCGCGAGGCCGACCCCGAGCACGACCTGCTCTCGGTGCTGATGCAGCGGGACGCCGACGGCGCCCAGCTCACCGACGAGGAGATCGTCGCCAACATCCTGCTCATCTTCAACGCGGGCCACGAGACCACGGTCAACCTGATCGGCAACGGCATGCTCGCGTTGCTCCAGCAGCCCGAGGCGATGCTCGCGCTGCGCCGGGACCCCTCGCTGATGGGCACGGCCATGGAGGAGCTGTCCAGGTTCGACCCGCCGGTGCAGCTCGCCGCGCGGATCCTGACCGAGGACACCCGCATCCGCGACACCGTCATCCCCAAGGGGGCGACGGTCATCGCGCTGTTCGACGCGGCGGGCCGCGACCCGGCCAAGTACCCCGACCCGGACCGGCTGGACCTGACCAGGGACGGCGTGAAGTCACTGGCGTTCAGCGCGGGCCCGCACTACTGCCTGGGCGCGGTCCTGGGCAAGCTGGAGGCCTCGACGGTGTTCAGCGAGCTGCTGCGCAGGTACCGCACCATCGAGCTCGCCACCGACCGGCTGACCTGGCACGAGCACTTCAACCTGCGCGGGCTGACCGACCTGCCACTGCGGCTGGAGAAGTGACACAAGGCGAGGGCGGCGATCCCACGGGATCGCCGCCCTTCGTGGTCTCCGGGAACGCCGGAGCCGCCCGCGAGCTCGACGCCTCAGGCCGGCACCGGCTCCTTGTTCCCGTTGTGCTCCTCGCGCTCGGCCTGGGCCGCGGCCAGCTTGGCCCGCATCGCCCGGGTCTCGGTGAGGTAGATGCCACCCGCGATGACGAAGGCCAGCACGCCGAGCGCGATCATGATCGCGATCGTCGGCCACTGCCACACGTCGGGCAGGTGCAGCGCCAGGAACCACACCGGCGCGATCTCGCCGGTCACCTTCATCGCCAGCGGCACCAGGCCCTGCGGGAACAGCGCGATGCAGCCGATGAAGAAGCACGCCCACAGCAGCGCGCGGCGGTGCCTGGGCATCGTCTTCAGCACCGAGGCGCCCTCGGTCACCCTGGCCTGCTGCTCCTTGCCCGAGCGCATCAGGTAGAGCAGGTCGGAGGCGCGCTCTGCCAGGTGCTTGCTCGCCGAACGGCCCAGCCACCAGAAGTACAGCAGTCCGGTGACGACGGCCACGCCGACGCCGCCCCACAGCAGGGCGGGGATGCCGAGCATGCTGCCGGCCACCGTGGTGCCCACCGCGGGCAGCGCCAGGGCCGTCACCATGAGCATCATCACGAAGCCCTGCCCGGTCACGTCGCCGTGGTCGAGCGGGCTGTCCTTGCTCTTGTGCGGGTCGGGTCCGGGAACGAGCTGGTCGACCCCCACGGTCATGATCAGGCCGGAGCCCGCGCCGAGCGTGGCCAGCACGGCGGCCAGCGCCCACGGCCACATCGCCTGGTCGCCGTGGAGCAGGGTGCCGGCGACGGTCAGCGCGATGGAGATCGGCGCCACGAACGTGAGCCAGGCGAGCTGCCGGCCGCGCACGTCGGCGCGTTCTGTGCCTGGCGTCATCAGCGTCAGCCACAGCGCGGTGCCGTCCTGGCCGTACAGGTTGCCGCAGGTGGCGGCGGCCATCAGCGCGGCGAGCGCGCCCGCGAACGGCAGGAAGGACGTCGAGTCGAACAGCAGCGGCAGCAGCGCGGTGAGGATCGCGAACGCCGGGGCGACCACGAGGTTCTGCACGCGCAGCGCGTCGCGCCGCCAGGTGCGCAGCTCCTTGAGGTATACGGCGCCGGTGGCGGTGCGGGCGGTGGCGCGCTTGTCGGCCGTGCCCCGCACGACCGTGCGTGACAGGCCCTCGGAGCCGAGCATCCAGCTCCACAGCAGCACCAGCAGCCCGAGCAGGACGACCAGGCCGCCCAGCGAGATGGCCACCATCCGCCAGTCGGACCGCGAGGCGGCCTCGACGGCGAGCAGCCCCCAGCTCGACGGCAGCGCCCGTAGCACCCGGGAGACCTCCGGCGAGAACCCGGTGGCCAGCACCGAGTCCACGGCGATGAACACCAGCCAGCCGGACTGCGCGACCACCAGCATGGCGGCCGTGATCAGGCCGGTGATGACCGCGCCGGTGCGCGACCTGGCCATCGCGCCGAAGATCCAGGCCGTCACCCTGGCCAGCAGCACCACCAGCACGAGCTGCAGGAGCATCGCGGGCACCGCGACGACGACCGAGGCCACGACGCCGAGCCTGGCGCCGAACACCACCAGCGAGGCGAACGCCACCAGCGAGACCAACGCGCCGACGCCGACGAACGCGGCGGCCAGCAGGCCGACCGCGAGGCGTCCGCGCGGGACCGGTTCGAGCGAGAAGTGCGAGGCGCGCAGCACCGGCTGGCCGGTCCAGGCCGGGCCGAGCATCCAGCCGAACATCCAGATCGCGAGCACCACGCCGAGCAGGTCCATCAGGGCGGTCGGCTGACCGTACTCGAAGGTGGCCACGGAGATCGTCCCCGCGGCCACGGTGAGCCCGATCAGCGCGCCGGTGAGCATCCACGTGGCCTTGGGCCCCGTGGCCGAGTGGCGCGTCAGCGCCACCTTCATGCTGATCAGGACGCCAACCACGACAGTCCCTCCCCGCCGCCGATCTCCACCTCGACCAGCTCGACGAAGGTCTCCTCAAGCGACTTGCCGGCGCGGACGGTGTCCAGCGGGCCCTCGGCCACCACGTTGCCCTTGGCCATCACCGCCACCGTGTCGCAGAGCTGCTCCACCAAGGCCATCACGTGGCTGGAAAGGATCACCGAGCCGCCCGCCGCGACGAACCTGTTCAAGATCCGCTTCAGGGTGGCCGCCGAGACCGGGTCCACGGCCTCGAAGGGCTCGTCGAGGACGAGCAGCTTCGGGCCGTGCAGCAGCGCGGTGGCCAGGCCGATCTTCTTGCGCATGCCGGTGGAGTAGTCGACGACCAGGGTGCGCTCGGCGTCGCCGTCCAGCTCCATCACGCCGAGCAGCTCGTCGGCGCGCTCGGCCACGGTGGCGGCCGGGAGGCCGCGCAGCCGGCCCAGATAGGTCAGCAGCTCACGGCCGGTGAGCCGCTCGGGCAGGGCGAGGCCGTCGGGGAGCACGCCCATCAGCCGCCGGGCCGCCAGCGGGTCCTTCCAGACATCGACCCCGAACACCGTCGAGCTGCCTTCGTCGGGCCGCTGCAGGCCGACCGCCATGGACAGGGTGGTGGTCTTGCCCGCGCCGTTCGGACCGACCAGTCCGTAGAAAGAACCGGGCCGGACGGTCAGGTTCGCCCTCTTGACCGCGGTGTAATCGCCGAAGACCTTGAGCAGTCCGACGACCTTGAGGGCGGCTTCCTTGTCATCCCCGACGGATGTCGTGGTACCACCTGTCGGATCGGTCCTCACATTCACTCAGATCTCCTCGATCCTATTTTACGGGGGTAGGTTCACAGTGGCATATTGCCGTGTTTCCTGATGGGTGGCGACTCCCTTTTCTCACGAAGCAGAGAGAACGCCTCGGCCACCTGCAACCGTGTTTCGGCGGGACGGATGACCTGGTCTATATACCCGCGCTCGGCGGCGAAATACGGGTTACTGAACTTCTGCTGGTATTCGTCTACCAGCTCGCGCTCCAGCCGGGCGCGGTGCTCCTCCGGGGCGACGGCGAGCGTCTTCCTGTGCAGCACCTGCACGGCCCCGGCTGCCCCGGTCACCGCGATCTCGGCGGTCGGCCAGGCCAGGTTCACGTCGCACCCGAAGTGCTTGGACCCCATCACGGCGTAGCCGCCGCCGTACGCCTTGCGCAGCACGACGGTCACCTTGGGCACGGTGGCCTCGGCGTAGGCGTAGATCAGCTTGGCGCCCCGGCGGATGATGCCGCCGCGCTCCTGGTCGACGCCCGGCATGTAGCCGGGGACGTCGGCGAGCGTCAGGATGGGGATGTTGAAGGAGTCGCAGAACCGGATGAACCGGGCTGCCTTCTCCGAGGCGTCGATGTCGATCGCACCGGTCTGCACCATCGGCTGGTTGGCGACCACGCCGACCGAGTTGCCGTGGACCCTGGCCAGCGCGCAGACGATGTTGCGGGCGAAGCCGGGCTGGACCTCCAGGTAGTCGCCCTCGTCGACGATCCGGCGGATGACCTCGTGCATGTCGTAGATCTGGTTGACGGCGTCCGGGACGAGCGAGTCGAGCTCGATGTCGGTCTCGGTGATCTCGGGGGCGCCGTCGTGCCCGTAGACCGGCGGGGCGTCGATGTTGTTGCCCGGCAGGTAGCCGAGGAGGGTCTGCACCCACCCGATGGCCTCGTCCTCGTCCGCGCCGACGTAGTGGGCGTTGCCCGACACCTCGCCGTTCACGGCGGGGCCGCCCAGCTCGTCGTAGGAGGGCCGCTCGCCGGTCACCGCGGCGACCACGTCGGGGCCGGTGACGAACATGTAGGAGGTCTTGTCCACCATGACGGTGAAGTCGGTCAGCGCCGGGGAGTAGACCGCGCCGCCCGCGCACGGGCCCATGATCAGCGAGATCTGCGGGATCACGCCGGAGGCGCGCACGTTGCGCATGCCCAGCTCGGCGTAGTGCGCCAGGGAGACGACCCCCTCCTGGATCCGCGCGCCGCCCGAGTCGTTGATGCCGATGATCGGGCAGCCGATCTTCATGGCGAGGTCCATGACCTTCAGCACCTTGGACCCGAACGCCTCGCCCATGCTGCCGCCGAGGGTGGTGAAGTCCTGGGAGAAGACGCAGACCCTGCGGCCGTCGATCGTGCCGTGCCCGGTCACGACGCCGTCGCCGTAGGGACGGTTCAGCTCCATGCCGAAGTCGGTGCAGCGGTGCCGTACGAACTCGTCCAGTTCGGTGAAGGACCCTGGATCGAGCAGCCGCTCGATCCGCTCTCTGGCGGTCAGCTTGCCCTTGGCGTGCTGGCGTCCTGCGGCCCGCCGCTCGGCGGTGGTCACCGCCTCGTCCCGGCGGACCTCAAGGTCGGCGATCCGGCCCGCGGTGGTCGACTCGGCCGGGACAGCCGAATTGACCGGAGCGGTCAACTCGATCGGGTCGAGTGCGACTGCTGTGTCTTGGTGCGACATCGTCAGACCTCTCCTGGAAGGCTCCGTGAAGACGACTCACCGCATGCGGGTCCATTACGACCTTAGAGATCCCGTCCGGGGCGGCCCACCCCTAGATTTCGTGTCGGAAGTCTCTTTACAGTGCGGGCCGGGTCACAATGAAACCATGTCCACCGCCGCTCCTCTAGCGTTGCGCGACGGCGACCGCGAACGCCTCGGCAGGCTGGCCAGGCTGCCGAGCGTGCCGTCCGGGCTGGCCAAGCGCGCCCGGATCGTCCTGCTGGCCGCCGACGGCGTGCCGAACACCGACATCGCGCGCCGGGTCGGCGCGTCCCGGCCCACGGTGGCGCTGTGGCGGGCCCGCTACGGCGAAGGCGGCGTCGACGCGCTGCGCGACGCGGACCGGGCCGGCCGTCCGCCGAAGGTGAACGAGGTCGACGTGCTGATCGCCACCCTGTCCGCGCAGGGGCACCCGCCGCCCGAGCTGGGCGCGACGCACTGGTCGTCCCGGCTGCTGGCCGCGCATCTCGGCGTGTCCTTCGCCACCGTGGCGCGGATCTGGCGGGCCTGGGGCGTCCATCCCGGCACGCCCTCGCCAGGGCTGCCGGTCCGGCCGCCCCTGCCGGCCGGGGTCGCTGCCGTCACCGGCCTCCATCTCGGGCCGTCCGGCGGCGTCCTGGTGGTCGTCGTGGGCGACCTGACCGACGACGCCACGGCCACGGCGCGCGCGGCCGAGGTCGGGGCGGCGTCGCTCCTGGCCGCGCTGGACCGGCCCGCCGCGCCGGAGGGCCCGCGCGACTTCCTCGCGCGGGTGGCGGCGCTGCATCCGGGGGCGCGGCCGCACGTCGTCCGCGACGACGCCGGGCCGGGCGCGCGGGACGGCGACCAGGTCCAGGAGTGGCTGGCCGCGCATCCCGGCGTCGGCGTCCACACCGTGCCGCGCGGGCGGTCCTGGGCGCGGCTGGTCGAGGTCGCCTTCGGCCTGTCCGGGCCGCGCGCCGTACGGCACGCGGCCATCACCCCGCTCGGCGAGCCCGAGGAGCTACAGGAGCTGCGGGAAGCCGTGCGCCGCCTCCTGCGGGCGCGCGGCGCACAGGGCCGTCCCCTCTCCTGGGTGAAGCGTCAAGAAACTTCGGACACGACCAGCGGGTGAAAACACCCTGGTCAGGAGATCTCCAGCTCGCTGTCGATCAGCGCGAAGATGTTCTCCTCGGTCGCCAGTTCGAGGTCGCTGTCGTCCGCCGCCGCGCCGCCCGCCGTCTCGGCCCACTTCACCAGCAGGGCCTCCATCCGGGCCCGGATCCGCGACCGCTCCTCGGCGGGCAGGCCGGGCAGCACGCCCTCCATCCGGTCCAGTTCGCCGAGCACCAGCATCGCGGGCGTCGGCGCGGCCGGGACCAGTTCGGCCAGCAGGAAGCCGGCCAGCGCCGCCGGGCTGGGGTGGTCGAAGACCAGCGTGGCGGGCAGCCGAACGCCCGCCGCCGCGCTCAGGCGGTTGCGCAGCTCGACGGCGGTCAGCGAGTCGAAGCCCAGCTCCTTGAACGCCTTGCCGGGGCCGACGGCGTCCACCGAGCCGAAGCCCAGGACCGTCGCCACGTTGCCGCGCACCAGGTCGAGCAGGATCTCGGCCTGCTCGGCGTGCGGCACGGCGGCAAGCCGCTCGGCCAGCGCCCGGCCGCCGCCCGCGCCACGGCCGGAGCCGCCGCTCGCCGTACGGCGGGCGGGCCCGCGCACCAGGCCGCGCAGCAGGTGGGGCAGGTCGTCGGCCTGGGCCGCCAGCACGGCCCGGTTCAGCCCGGTCGGCACGGTGACCGCCAGGGCCGACCGCAGCGCCGCGTCCAGCAGCGCCATGCCCTCGTGCCCGGTCAGCGCGGGGAACCCGGATCTGGCGATCCGCTCCCGGTCGTCGTCGCCGAGCGCGCCCAGCATGCCGCCGCC
Organism: Spongiactinospora sp. TRM90649; assembly: GCF_029382225.1. GTDB lineage: Bacteria > Actinomycetota > Actinomycetes > Streptosporangiales > Streptosporangiaceae > Spongiactinospora. The sequence goes on along the minus strand of NZ_JARLTC010000032.1, from coordinate 7,779 downwards.
CACGTCCCACGGGCCCCAGGCAAGTGCCAGGGCGGCCTGACCGCGCGCGGCTCGGTGCCGGGCCAGCGCGTCGAGGTAGGCGTTCGCCGCCGCGTAGTTGCCCTGCCCGGGGCTGCCGAGCGTGGCCGACACGGAGGAGAACATCGCGAACACGTCAGGATCGTGCTCGGCGGCCAGTTCGTGCAGCGCGAGCGCGGCGTCCGCCTTGGGCCCGAAGACCCCGGCGACCCGCCGCGGGGTCAGCGCCTCGACCACGCCGTCGTCCAGCACGCCCGCCGTGTGGAAGACACCCGTCACCCGGTGGCCGGAGAGGACCTGCCGCAGCGCGGCGCGGTCGGACACGTCGCAGGCCACCGCCCGCGCCCGCGCGCCGTACCCGGCCAGCTCGGCGACCAGCTCGGCCGCGCCGGGCGCGTCCGCGCCGCGGCGGCTGAGCAGCAGCAGCTCCCGCACCCCGTGCGTGCGCGCCAGGTGGCGGGCGAGCACCCCGCCCAGCGTCCCGGTGCCGCCGGTGACGACCACCGTGCCCGCCGGGTCCAGGGCGCGCGGCATGGTCAGCACCAGCTTGCCGACGTGCCTGGCCTGGCTCATGAAGCGGAACGCGTCCATGGACTGGCGGATGTCCCACGTGCGGATGGGCGGCAGCCACAGCCCGCCGCTCCGGAACAGCGCGACCAGCTCGGTGAGGATCTCCTGGATCCGGTCCGGCCCCGCCTCCGCCAGGTCGAACGCCCGGTAGGCGACGCCCGGGTACTGCCGGGCCACCTCGGCGGCGTCGCGGATGTCGGTCTTGCCCATCTCGACGAAGCGCCCGCCGGGGCGTACGAGTTCGAGCGACGCGTCCACCAGTTCCTTGGCGAGCGCGTCGAGCACCACGTCCACCTTCGGGAAGCGGTCACGGAACGAGGTGTCCCGCGAGGAGGCGATGTCCTCCTCCGCCAGGCCCAGGTCGCGCAGCACGTCCCACTTGCCGGCGCTGGCGGTGCCCAGCACCCGCGCGCCCAGGTGCCTGGCGATCTGCACGGCCGCCATGCCCACGCCGCCCGCGGCGGCGTGCACGAGCGCGGTCTCGCCCGCCGAAAGGCCGCCCATGTCCACCAGGCCGTAGTACGCCGTGGCGTAGGCGATCGGCACCGCCGCCGCCTGCACGAACGACCATTCGTCCGGCATCCGGGTCACCAGCCGGTGGTCGGTCACCCCGACCGGCCCGAACGCCCCGCCGAACAGGCCGAAGACCCGGTCGCCCGGCTCGACGCCCACGACGCCCGCGCCGACCTCGGTCACCACGCCCGCGGCCTCGCCGCCGAGCCGCACCTCGCCCGGGTACATGCCCAGGGCGTTCAGCACGTCGCGGAAGTTCAGGCCCGACGCGCGCAGCGCCACACGGACCTCGCCGTCCTGGAGCGGTTCCTCCGCGTCCGGGTTCGGGACCAGGCACAGGTTCGCCAGGGTGCCGCGTTCGCTGACATCCAGCCGCCAGGCGCCGCCGTCCGGGACGGCCAGCCCCGCCACCGCGTCGCCCGGCGCGAGGCGCGGCACCAGCAGCGCCCCCGCCCGGATCGCCACCTGCGGTTCGCCGAGCGCCACGGCACCGGCGAGCGCCTGCCAGGACGACTCCGCCGCGTCGATGTCGGCCAGCACGATCCTGCCGGGGTGCTCGGACTGCGCCGAGCGCACCAGGCCGCGGACGGCCGCCGCCGCGAGGTCGGTCACGTCGTCGCCCGCGTCGGCCGCCACCGCGCCACGGGTCAGGACCAGCAGCGTGGAGTCGTCGAAGCGCGCGTCGCCCAGCCACTCGCGCAGCCGCTCAAGCGCCCGCGCGGTCACGTCCGAGGCCGTCGCGTCCGGCTCGCCCGCGCAGGACAGCACCAGCACGTCCGGGGCCGGTCCTTCGCCGGGCACCTGGTCCGCGCCGATGGCCGCGCCCGCGTCCAGCGGGTCGGGGCCGTAGATCGCCCAGGTGGTCCCGGGGGTCGGCTGCGGGGCTGCGGCCTGGCTCCATTCGACGTGGTAGAGGCCGTTCGTCCCGTTCGTTGCGGGTGCCGACAGCCCCTCCCCCGTCACCGGCCGCAGCACGACGCGCTCCACCGAGGCGACCGGGGCGCCGGCGCCGTCGGCCGCGAGGAGGGACACGCCGTCGCCGCTCGGGGCGGGCGAGAGCCGTACGCGCAGGGTCGTCGCCCCGGAGGCGTGCAGGGTCACACCCGCCCAGGAGAACGGCAGCCCCGCGCCACCCCCGGACCCGCCCTCGGCGGCCCCGGCGTCGCGCACCTGAACGGCCAGCGCCTGCAGCGCCGCGTCCAGCAGCGCCGGGTGCAGACCGAACCCGGCCGCCGCCTCGTGCTCCCGCTCGGGCAGCGCCACCTCGGCGAACACGTCGTCATCGCGCCGCCAGGCGGCCACGACGCCCTGGAACACCGTGCCGTACGAAAGGCCGGCGGCGGCCAGCGCGTCGTACATGTCGTCCACGGGCGCGGCCACGGCCTCCGGCGGGGGCCACGCCGTCAGGTCCTGCGGATCCGTCTCGGCGACGGAGGTGACGAACCCGGACGCGTGGTGCGTCCACTCCTGGTCCGACCAGCCGTCGGCCGCCTGCGCGTCCTGCGCGCGGGAGTGCACGGCGATCTCCCTGCGGCCGTCGTCGTCCGGCGCGCCCAGCGAGACCTGCACCTGCACGGCCCCGCTCTCGGGCAGCACCAGCGGCGCCCGCAGCACCAGTTCCTCCAGGTGGCCGCAGCCGACCTGGTCACCGGCCCGGATCGCGAGCTCCACGAACGCGGTGCCGGGGACGACGATCCTGCCCATCACGACGTGGTCGGCCAGCCAGGGATGCGTCTGCGCGGACAGGCGCGCGGTGAACAGGTACTCGTCCGCGTGCGCCAGCCCGACCCCGGCGCCCAGCAGCGGATGCCCGGTCACCCCGAGCCCGGCGGAGGCGACGTCCCCCACCCAGGCGACGGGCTCCGGCCAGTAGCGCTCCTTGGCGAAGGGATAGGTGGGGAGGTCGATCGTGCGGGCGGCGGGGAGAAGGGCGGTCCAGTCGAGGGTGTGGCCGGTGACGTGGAGGGCGGCCAGGGCGGTGAGCGCGGTCTCGGCTTCGTCGCGTCCTGAGCGGAGCGCGGGGACGAGGGTGGCGGTGTCGATGGCGTCGATGGACTGCTGGGCCATCGCGGTGAGCACGCCGTCGGGGCCGAGTTCCAGGTAGCGGGTGACACCTTGGGCCTGGAGGGTGGCGACGCCGTCGGCGAAGCGGACGGCCTCGCGGACGTGGCGGACCCAGTAGTCGGCGTCGTACTCGGTGACCTGCTCGCCGGTGACGTTGGAGACGACCGGGACGACCGGCGGCCGGTAGCCGATGGTGGCGGCGATCTCGCGGAACTCGGCGAGCATCGGCTCCATCAGCACCGAGTGGAAGGCGTGGGAGACCGTGAGCCGCTTCACTCGGCGGCCCTGCCCCTGCCAGTGGGTGTCCAGCTCGTCGATCGCCTCGACGACTCCGGAGACCACCACGGAGGTGGGACCGTTGATCGCCGCGACGCTCGCCCGGCGGTCATCGATGACGATCTCGTCCTCGGTGGCCTCCACGGCCAGCATCGCCCCGCCCGAGGGGAGGGCCTGCATCAGGCGGCCACGGGCGTCCACCAGGCGGCAGGCGTCCTCCAGGGACATCACCCCGGCGACATGGGCGGCGGCCAGTTCGCCGATCGAGTGGCCCAGCAGGAAGTCCGGGGTGACACCCCAGGACTCGAAGAGACGGAACAGCGCCACTTCCAGGGCGAACAACCCGGCCTGGGTGTAACGCGTCCGGTCCAGCAGATCGGAGTCGCCGAAGACGATCTCCTTCAGGTCGCCCTCGAACCGGCCGGCGACGGCGTCGAACGCCTCCGCGAACACCGGGAAGGTCTCGTGGAGCTCGCGGCCCATCCCGGCGCGCTGCGAACCCTGGCCGGTGAACAGGAAGGCGGTCCGGCCTTCGGTGACGGCCGACGGGGAGGTCTCGCCTTCGGCCAGCGCCCGCAACCCGGCCTCGAAGTCCTCGGCGGTACGGCCGAAGACGACGGCGCGCGAATCCAGCGCGGCCCTGGTGGTGGCGAGGGAGAACGCCACATCGGCGAGATCGGACTCGACGAGCGGCGCGAGCCGTACGGCCTGAGCCCGGACGGCCTCCGCGGTCTTCCCTGAGATCACCCACGGGAGGGGAATGGATACGGCCGAAGGGGAAGAAGGGGCGGGGGCCGGGGTGGGAGCGGCCTCGGGAGCGGAGGCCGATTCGGCCGGGAGGCCGCCATCGGGTGCGGCGGTGAGACCGGTCGGAAGAAGGGCCTCTGGCAGGTTCGTGGGGGTGGGTGGGGCTTCGAGGATGGTGTGGGCGTTGGTGCCGCTCATGCCGAAGGAGGAGACTCCGGCGCGGCGGGGGTGGTCGGACTCGGGCCAGGGGCGGGGCTCGGTGAGGAGGCGGACGTAGCCCTCGGTCCAGTCCACGTGCGGGGACGGCTCGTCCACGTGCAACGTCGGCGGCAGCACGCCCGCACGAAGGGCCATGACCATCTTGATCACGCCGCCGACGCCCGCCGCCGCCTGAGTGTGCCCGATGTTGGACTTCAGCGACCCCAGCCACAGCGGCTCGTCCCGGTCCTGCCCATAGGTGGCGAGCAGCGCCTGGGCCTCGATCGGGTCGCCCAGCTTGGTGCCGGTGCCGTGCGCCTCGACCGCGTCCACGTCGGCGGGCGACAGGCCCGCGTTGGCCAGCGCCTGCCGGATCACCCGCTGCTGCGAAGGACCGTTCGGGGCGGTGAGCCCGTTGGACGCGCCGTCCTGGTTGACGGCCGACCCGCGGACGACCGCCAGCACGCGGTGCCCGTTGCGCTCCGCGTCGGACAGCCGCTCCAGCAGCACCACGCCGACGCCCTCGCCCCAGCCGGTGCCGTCGGCCGCCGCCGCGAACGGCTTGCACCGCCCGTCCCTGGCCAGCCCGAGCTGCCTGCTGAACTCCACGAACGCCGACGGGGTGGACATCACCGTCACACCGCCCGCCAGCGCCAGCGAGCACTCGCCGTTCCGCAGCGCCTGACCCGCCAGGTGCAGCGCCACCAGCGACGACGAGCACGCCGTGTCCACCGTCATCGCCGGGCCCTCGAACCCGAACGTGTAGGAGACGCGGCCGGACATGACCGCCGCCGCGTTGCCCGTGCCCTGGTAGCCCTCGCTGCCGTGCCGGGCCCCGGCCAGCAGCGCCGGGTAGTCCTGTCCGTTGGTGCCCGCGAAGACGCCGGTCCGGCTCCCTCGCAACGCGGTCGGGTCGATCCCGGCCCGCTCGAACACCTCCCACGACGCCTGGAGCAGCAACCGCTGCTGCGGGTCCATCGCCAGCGCCTCACGCGGCGAGATCCCGAAGAACACCGGGTCGAAGTCGCCGGCCGCGCGCAGGAAACCGCCCTCCCCGACATAGGAGGTGCCGTCCCCCGAGGCGTCCGGGTCGTACAGGGACGTGGTGTCCCAGCCCCGGTCGTCGGGGAAGCCCGACACCGCGTCGGTGCCGGTGGACACCAGCCGCCAGAGGTCCTCGGGCGACTCCACGCCGCCCGGGTAGCGGCAGCTCATGCCGATGATGGCGATCGGCTCGTCGGTGAGACCCGCCGCCGTCACGGCCTCGCCGGCCGCGTCGTTCCGGCCGAGGATCTCGGCGAGCAGGTGGTCGGCCAGCGCGGCGGGCGTCGGGTAGTCGAAGACGAGGGTCGCGGGCAGCCGCAGCCCGGTCGCGTCGTTGAGACGGCCGCGCAGTTCCACGGCGGTCAGGGAGTCGAAGCCGAGCGCGTTGAACGCGATGCCCGGTTCGACGGCCTCCGGCCCCGAGTGGCCGAGCACGGCGGCGACGGCGGTCCGCACGATGTCCAGGACGGCACGCCGCTGGTCGGCCGGGGACAGCCCGTCGATCCGGCGGGCCAGCTCCGAGGGCGGCGAGCCCTCCCCTCCGGCGGCGGCCCGCCGGGTCACCCGCACTTCGGGCAGGTCGTCGAACAGCCGTTGCGGCCGGGCGGCCGTGAAGGCGGGCACGAACCTGGCCCAGTCGATGTCGGCGACGGCCACGCACGAGTCACCGCGCTCGACCGCCTGCCCGAGCGCCCGTACGGCGAGCGCCGGATCCATCGTGATCAGGCCGCGCTTGCGCAGGTAGTCGGCGGTGGAGTCGGCTCCCGCCATGCCGTCCCCGGCCCATGGCCCCCAGGCGACGGAGGTCGCGGCGGCGCCGCGCGCCCGGCGGCGGGCGGTGAGCGCGTCGAGGTAGGCGTTGGCGGCGGCGTAGGCCGCCTGCCCGCCGCTCCCCCACACGGCCGAAACCGAGGAGAACAGCACAAAAGCCTCAAGCGGCACATCGCGCAGGGCGTCGTCCAGGTTCGCCGCGCCGGTGACCTTCGCGTTCAGCACGGCGGCGAGATGTTCGGGGGTGGCCTCCGTCAGCGGGCCGAAGTCGCCGGATCCCGCCGCGTGCACGACGGCGGTCACGCTGTGCTCGCCGAGCAGGGCGTCCAGGGCCGCGCGGTCGGCGACGTCGCAGGCGACCACGACCGTCTCGGCGCCCAGTTCGGCGAGTTCGGCGACCAGGGCCGCCGCGCCGGGGGCGTCCGGGCCGCTGCGGCTGGTCAGCAGCAGCCGGGGAGCGCCGCGTCCGGCCAGCCAGCGGGCCACGTGCGCGCCGAGCGCGCCGGTGCCGCCGGTGATCAGGACGGTCCCGGAGGGAGTCCACGGGGCCGCCTCCGCCTGGGCGGCGGGCGCGGGGGCCAGCCGCCGGGCGAACAGCCCGGCCTGCCGGACGGCGAGCTGGTCCTCGCCGTCGATTCCGGCCAGGGCGGCGGCGATCCGGGTCCGTGCCCGGTCGTCGAAGTCCGCCGGGAGGTCGATCAGGCCGCCCCAGCGCTTCGGGAGTTCCAGCGCGGCGACCCTGCCCAGGCCCCAGACCTGCGCGCCCGCCGTAGTGGAGAGGTCTTCGGCGCCGCCGACGGACACCGCGCCCCGGGTGGCCGCCCACAGCGGCGCATCGATCCCGGCCTCGCCGAGCGCCTGGATCAGCGCCACGGTGGCGGACAGCCCGGTGGGCAGCACGGGGTGCTCGGGGTGCGGACGCTCGTCCAGGGCGAGCAGCGACAGGACTCCGGCGATCTCCGCGTCTCCGGCCGCCGCGCGCAACGCGGTGGCGTCCGGCTCGCCGACCGGGACGACGGTCGCGCCGTGCGCCTCAAGCGCCCGGACGCACTCGGCCCCTGCGTCCTCCTCGCCGGGCGGTGCGACGAGCAGCCAGGTGCCGGACAGCACCGGCAGGGCGGGGTCGGCCAGGGTCTTCCACCTGATCCGGTAGCGCCAGCCCTCCTCGGCGGCGGCCACGGCCCGCGGCGCGACGGCGACCGGCTCGGGCCAGAAGTGCTCCCGCTGGAAGGCGTAGGTGGGCAGATCGATCCGCTCGCCGCCGTAGGGGGCACAGACCGCCGCCCAGTTCACCTCCGCGCCCGCGACGTGGAGTTCGGCCAGCGCGGTGAGCACGGTCTCGGCTTCGCCGCGCTCGGCGCGCAGGGCGGGCGTGATGGTCACGTCGTCGATGGACTGCCGCGCCATCGCGGTCAGCACACCGTCGGGGCCCAGCTCGACCAGGCGGACGACGTTGCTCGCGCGCAGCGCGGCCACACCGTCGGCGAAGCGGACGGCCCCACGGACGTGACGGACCCAGTACTCGGCCGTGTACTCGGCGACCGGTGAGCCGTCCAGGTTGGAGACGATCGGGATCTG
>NZ_JARLTC010000031.1 GCF_029382225.1 Spongiactinospora sp. TRM90649 | reverse complement strand
TCTGCGGCGAACGGCGGGGCCCCCGCCGCGAGCCCGAGCGCGTGCTCCGCGTCGGCGGCGGCGGCCTCCGGGCGGTCGGCGGCCAGGCAGACCCGGGCGTGCAGCGCGGCGGCGGTCGCCGCCCAGGCGGCGATCCCGTGGGCGGCCATGTCCTCGCGGGCCTCGCGGAGAAGCACGCCCGCCTCCTCCAGGTGGTGGACGTCGGTGGACATCCAAGCCAGGGTCAGGTGCGGCTCGTAGTGGTGGGCCGCCAGGCCGTGCGTCCCGATCAGGCCGCGGGCCTCGGCGGCCAGCGCCAGGCCGTCGGACAGCCGCCCGGCCGACCATTCGGCGGCGGCCAGCGTGACCAGCGCGGCGAGGGCGGCGCGTTCGCCGTGCCGGCCGCCGGCGTCGGCGACCTGCCGCGCGTACTCCCGCGCCGGATCGCCGCCCTGGGCGGTCAGCGCGGCCAGCCGGGCCGCGACGGCCCGGTCGCGCACCGCCGGAGCCAGGCCGGGCACGGCGAGCGCGGCCTCGGCCTCCCGTCCGGCCTGGGGCGCCCGCCCGTCGAGGAACATCACGTCGGACAGGGCGCAGCGCAGCTCGGCGGCGGCCCGCGCGCCCCGGTGCCTGGTCAGCGCCACCCTTGCCAGCCGCTCGGCCTCGGCCAGGCGTCCGGCCGCGGCGGCGGCGTCCACGGCCTCGACGCTCTGGCGCGGGTGCGGGGAGGGGGCTCGCTCGGTGGGGGGCGGAGGTTCGTCGCCCTGGTCGAGCAGCGCGTGCCGCAGCGGCTCGGGGACGGTCTCGGTGATGACGTGGCGGACCAGTTCGTGGCGGAAGGTCAGCTCGTGCCCGGCGTCGGCGAGGATCCCGGCCGCCAGCGCCTCCTCCACGGCGGGCAGCAGCGCGGCGGGCGTGGTGCCGAGCAACGCGGCGGCCCTGGCGGGGGTGAAGGACCGGCCGAGCACGGCGGCGGTCTCCACGAGGTTCCTGGCGTCGGCGCCGAGCGCGCCCAGCCAGTGCCGGACCAGCCTGCTCGCGCGGGCGGGCAGGTGGGGGCGGGGCAGCGTGGCGCGGCCCCTGGTGATCCGCAGCGCGCCCTCCTCGCGCAGCCCGGCCAGCAGCTCGGTGACCAGGAGCGGGTTGCCGCCCGCCGTCCCGGCGAAGGCCGCCAGGGGGGCGTCGGGCGGCGCGCCCAGTTCGTCCTCCAGCAGGGCGGCGACCGCGTGCGGGGTGAGCGGGGCCAGGGTGACCCGTCCGGCGCCCCGGCGTTCCAGCAGGTCGAACAGCCGCCGGACGTGGTCGCCGCCCTCCAGGGTGCAGCGGGCCAGCAGCCAGGCGACGGGACGGCCCGCGAGTTCGCCGTGCAGCGCGCACAGCACGGCCAGCGTGGCGGGGTCGCACCACTGCACATCGTCGGCGGTCACCAGCAGCGGCCCGGCGGCGCGGGCGGCGAGCGCGGCGCGCAGGCGGGGCAGGGCGTCGTCGCCGGGCGGCAGGCCGAGGGCGTCGAACAGCATGCCGTACGGAACGGGTTCGCCCAGTTCCCCGGCGTGGGCGGTGACGGTGTCCAGCCCGAGGGCGGCCGCCGTCACCGCGGCCTCCGACAGGAGGCGGGTCTTGCCTGCGCCGGGCTCGCCGTCCACGAGCAGGGTCCCGCCGTCACCCGCCCCGGCCGCGCGCAGCAGGCGCTCGACGACCTCCCATTCCCGTTCTCGTCCCCGCACGCGTGCTCCCCCGTCCCGGAGCCGTCATCCGGCAAATCCGGTTTATCGTCTATTTCCCCAGGTAGGTGGCCGTCATGGCTACCACCGTCGCCGAACCGCGCGTCACCGAGACGCCGCAGGCGCAGGACACCGAACGCCGCTCCACCCTGCGGAGCCTCGCCGACTCCGCGGCCCGGGGCGGATTCCGCGGCGCGATCGGCGCCATGGCGATGTCCGGCCTGCGCCAGACGACCACCTCGCTCGGCCTCATCGAGCGGACCCCGCCGGAGGCGTTCCTCGAACGCGCCGCGCCCGGCCTGCTGCACGGCGTCCCACGGGAACGGCGGCCCGCGATCGTCGAACTGGTCCACTGGACCTACGGCGCGGTGGGCGGGGCCGCGTTCGGGCTGCTGCCCGGCCGGATCCGGCGCCACCCGTGGACCGGGCCGGTGTGGGGAATCCTGTTCTGGGGCGCGTTCCAGACGGCCATCGCCCCCGTGCTCGGCCTGCCGCGCCGGAGCCGGGGCAGGCCCGTGGAGGACCTGGCGCTGCTGGCCGACCACCTGCTGTACGGCGTGGTCGTGGCCGCCTCGCCGTGGCCGCACCGGCGCTGAACACCCGGGCGGCTTGAGCCGGTCAGCCTTCGGCCAGGCCGTGCCGGTAGGCGTAGGTGACGGCCTGCGCCCGGTCGCGCAGGCCCGCCTTGGCGAACAGGTTGTTGATGTGCGACTTCACGGTCGCCGCCGAGATGAACAGCTCCCCCGCGATCTCGGCGTTCGACCGCCCCGCCGCGATCAGCCGCAGCACCTCGGCCTCGCGCGGCGTGAGACCGTCGGGAAGACCCCTGGACGGAGGCGCCCGGCGGGTCACCGCGTCGGCCAGGCGCCGCTGCACCTCCGGGTCGAAGTGCGCCTGCCCCTCGGCCACCGCGGCGATCGCCCGGGCCAGCGACTCGGCGTCGGCGTCCTTGGTCAGATAGCCGCGCGCCCCCGCCCGCAGCGCCGAGAACACCGACTCGTCGTCGGAGTAGGTGGTCAGTACCACGACCTGCACCCCCGGATGCTCCTCACGAATGCGGCGCGTCGCCTCCACGCCGTCCATCCTGGGCATCCGCAGGTCCATCAGCACCACGTCGGGCCGCTGGGCGGCCACCAGGCGCAGCGCCTCCTCCCCGTCGCGGGCCGCGCCCGCGACCTCCACGCCGGGCAGCAGCCCGAGCAGCAGGACCAGTCCCTCACGGACCACGGTCTGATCGTCGGCCACGACCACCCGGACGGTCATCCCGCCCCGCCTTCCACCGCCGGGACGCGCAGCAGCACCCGGAACCCGCCCTCGCCGCGACCGGCGGTCAGCGAGCCGCCGAGCAGCTCCGCCCGCTCGCGCATGCCGACCAGCCCGTAGCCGCCCTCGCCGGACGGCTCGTCGCCCGCGCGCCCGCCGTGGTCACGGACCTCCAGCTCGCACCACCCGGCCACCCGGCGCAGCGACACCTCCGCCGAGGCTCCGGGTGCGTGCTTGCGGACGTTGGTCAGCGCCTCCTGCGCGGTCCGGGCCACCGCCAGCCGCGCGCCCGCCGACACGTCGTCCAGGTCACCGGCCACCCGCACCTCGCACGCCGTGCCACTGGCCGAACGGTGCTCGACGGCCAGCCGTTCCAGGCGGTCCGGCAGGCACAGGTCGCTGCCGCGCAGCGCGTCCACCGCCCGCCTGGTCTCCTCCAGCCCGGCGCGCGCCAGGCGAACCGCGCGGGTGACCCGGTCGAGCGCCGCCGGGACGTCCTCACCTCGTTCGAGCAGCAGGCGCGCCCCCTCCAGGTGGACGATCTGCGCCGACTGGGCGTGCGCCAGGATGTCGTGGATCTCCCTGGCCAGGCGGGTGCGCTCGGCCTGCGCCGCCTCCCTCGCCCGTGACTCGGCGAGCTGCCGGGTCAGCGTGAGCTGCCGGAACAGCACCACCAGGACCACGCAGTAGCCGAAGCCCATGGAGATCCCGAAGATCGCCGCGCCCTCCACCCCGGCCCAGACCGAGACGAGCGCGGTCCCGGCGATGTCGGCCGCGCAGAACACCGCCGCCCACCAGGGCGACAGCCGGTACGGCGCGGCGCACAGCGCCACGAAGATGACCGCCAGCCCGCTGAACGGCGAGATCGCGTGCATCGCCAGCCCTCCGGCCAGCGCGAGCGGGAACAGCACCAGGGCGACGCGGGAGGACAAGCGGTACAGCGCAAGCACGCAGACCGCCGACGCGCCCGCCGCCAGCACGGCGACCGCGACGCCCACCGGAAAGCCCTGCCGGGCCCACACGTCGATCACCCCGGACAACGCGCCGAACAGCAGGTACGCGATCAGCAGCACGCCGAACACGACACGAACGGCCGGACGGCGGAAGAACTCCACGCGACCACGCTAGTGCGAGCCGTCCGGCCGCACCATCGGCCCCAGGGTGGAGCGTCCTCCACCCCGCTCCACCCACAGCGGCACGCGCCGGAGTTCCACCCCCGAGGCCATGAACCCCCGCCCGCCCACGCGCCACTGTCTACGACATGTCCGCAGAAATCGCCCTAAGCCATCTAGGCAAGGTGTTCGGCACGGTCCGCGCCGTGGACGACATCTCGTTCACCGCACACCCCGGCACGGTCACCGCCGTCCTCGGCCCAAACGGCGCCGGAAAGACCACGACCCTGCGCATGATCCTCGGCCTGGTCACCCCCACCGAGGGCACCGCGACCGTCCACGGCGTCCCCTACGCCGACCTGCCGCGTCCCGTCGAGTCCGTCGGCGCCGTGCTGGAGGCCACCGCCTTCCACCCCGGCCTCACCGGCCGCGACCACCTGGAGGCCATCCGGATCGCCGCCGGCCTCCGGCGCGCCCGCGTGGACGCCGTCCTCGACCAGGTCGATCTCACCGCGGCCGCCGGCCGCAAGGTGCGCGGCTACTCCCTCGGCATGCGCCAGCGGCTCGCCATCGCCACGGCCCTGCTCGGCGACCCGCGAATCCTCGTCCTCGACGAGCCGTCCAACGGCCTGGACCCCGCCGGCGTCCACTGGCTGCGCGGCTTCCTGCGCGCCCACGCCCACGACGGCAAGACCGTCCTCGTCTCCACCCACGTGCTCGCCGAGACCCAGCGCTACGCGGACCGGGCGCTGTTCGTCTCCGGCGGCCGGATCGTCCGCGAGACCGACATCACCCCGGCCACCGACCTGGAGGCCATCTACCTGGAGGCGAACCGATGATCGCCGGCCCCATGATCTCCGGCCCGGCGAAGTCGGGCTCGCCGATCTCCGGCCCGCTGGTCCGCGCCGAGCTGTACAAGGCCCGCGCCGGACTCACCACGCGCGTACTGGCCCTCATCGCCCCGCTGTTCTGCGTACTGTGGGCGGCGGCGCAGATCTTCCTGTTCGGCGGCCTCGGCCCCATCGGCCCCGCCCAACACGCCGAAGGCGCCTACGCCATGGCCCAGCAGGCGTACGTGTTCACGCTCATCCTCGGCGTCCTGGCCATGACCGGCGAATACCGCTACCAGACGATCGCGTGGACCTTCCTGGTCACACCCGTCAGAGGCCGCGTCGTCACCGCCAAACTCGCCGCCTGGGGCCTAGTCGGCCTGGGCATCGCCGTCGTCTCCACACTGGCCACCTTCGCCGCCGGCGCCGCCATGCTGGCCGTCGCCGGACTACCGGTGATCACCCCGCGCGTGCCCGGCATCCTGGTCGGCTCCACCCTGGTCACCGCCGTCTACGCGCTGCTCGGCGTGGCGCTCGGCGCGCTCATCCGCCACCAGGTGGCCGCCGTCTCCGTGGCCGTGGTGTGGTTCACCTACGCCGACTACCTGCTGTCCTCGCTGCTGCCGCAGGTCGGCCGCTGGCTCCCGACGGGCGCCGCCCGGGCGGCGGGCGGGCTGACCGTCCAGGGCGCCGCACTGCTACCCGTTTGGGCGGGAGCGGCGTTGTTCGCCGCCTATGTGGCGGCGTTCGCCGTCCTGGCGAGGCTCATCACCCTGCGCCGCGACGTCGCATGAGCGGGGCCGCCCTCAGGGCAACTCCCAGATCGCCGCGCGGGCCGCGTCGCGCATCGCGCCGTGCAGCACCGCGTTGCTCTCCCGGTCCGAACGCACCTCGATCACCCGCGGCCCCTCGCCGCGCAGCGCCTTGCCGAACTGCCCCACATCGCTCACCAGCGTGTACGGCGTGCCGGTCGCCGCCGCCGCGTACCCCAGATCCACGCCATGCGGAGTGCCGAAGACCCGCTCGAAGGGATCGCGGAGCGCCGCCTGCGGCAGCAGCGAGAAGATCCCTCCGCCGTCGTTGTTCACCACCACCAGGCACAGGTCCGGCCGCGGCTCGCGGGGGCCCGCGATAAGGCCGTTCTGGTCGTGCAGGAACGACAGATCGCCCAGCAGGGCATAGGAGGGACCATTGTGCGCCAGCGCGGCGCCCATCGCCGTCGACACGGCCCCGTCGATCCCGGACGCGCCCCGGTTGGCCAGCACCCGCAGCCCCCTGCGGGGCCGCATCGCCTGGTCGAGGTCGCGGATCGGCATCGAGGAACCGCAGAACAGCAACGCCCCATTGGGCATCAGGTCCACCAGGTCGCGGGCGACCCTCGGCTCGCTCAGCCCGGAGTCGTCGAGCACCTCGTCCAGCGCCGCGCGGGCCGCCAGGTCGGCGCGGCGCCAAGAGTGCAGCCAGGAGTCGTCGCCCGGAGCCACCGGGATCTCCACCGCCTGGGCGACCTGCGTGGCCGAACGGGTCGGGTCGGGCCACCGCGACAGGTCGGGAGCCACCACGATGTGCTCCCCCACCCGCTTCAGCCACGACAACAGCGGCCGGGACACCCCGGGACGGCCCAGCGTCACCACCACGTCGGGCAGATGGGCGTCGGCGAACTCCGGAGTGCCGAGCAGGAAGTGGTACGCCGACACCGCGTGGTCACCATACCTGCCGCCGCCGCTCGGCTCCGAGATCACCGGCCAGCCCGCCATACCCGCGGCGGCCACGTAACGCCGCACGTTGACCGCGCCGTCGCCGATCACCAGCACGCCGCGCCTGGTCGGCGGCAGATGCAACGCCACCGCCGGGGGCGCGACACGCGGACGCACCCACGGGCCGCCGCTCGCCGCGCCGTCCAGCGGCTCGCACCACGCGGTGTCGCCGTCGGGGATCAGCGGCTCGCGGAAGGCCACGTTGAGCTGCACAGGCCCCGGATCGAACGGGCCCAGGGAACGCTGGTAGGCGCGGCAGGCCAGCGACCGCCAGTAGGCGACCTGCCCGGGACGCTCCTCGGGCAGGCCCACCTCGGTGAACAGCCGCACCGCACCGCCGTACAGCTTGACCTGGTCGATCGTCTGGTTGGCCGCCGTGCCACGCAGTTCGGGCGGCCGGTCGGCGGTCAGCACCAGCAGCGGCACCCCCGACTCGTGCGCCTCGATCACCGCCGGGTGGAAATTGGCCGCGGCGGTGCCCGACGTGCACACCAGCGCCACCGGGCGTCCCGAGCGCCGGGCCATGCCCAGCGCCAGGAACGCGGCCGAGCGCTCGTCGATCCGCACGTGCAGCCGCAGCCGCGGCTCGGCGTGGACGGCTATCGCCAGCGGCGCGGACCGCGACCCGGGCGCGAGCACGACGTCGGTCAGCCCGCACCGAGCCAGTTCGTCCACGAGCACCGTGGCCAGTGCGCTGGCGGGATTCACCGGGCGGCCCCGTGGTATGGCATCGAGGCGGACTCCTCTACGTGACGTACGGTCGATCAGGGGCGGCGGGGGAACTTGGCGAAGTCGGGCTTGCGCTTCTCCTTGAAGGCGTCGCGACCCTCCTGCGCCTCCTCGCTCATGTAGTAGAGCAGTGTGGCGTCACCGGCGAACTGCTGCATCCCCGCCGCGCCGTCGGTGACCGCGTTGAGCGCGCCCTTGAGCATCCGCAGCGCCAGCGGTGACTTCTCCAGCAGCTCATGGCACCACTGGACGGTCTCCTCTTCCAACCGCGCCAGCGGCACGACCTTGTTCACCAGGCCCATCGCGGCGGCCTCCTGCGCGTCGTAGAGACGGCACAGGTACCAGATCTCGCGGGCCTTCTTCAGGCCGACGGTCTCGGCGAGCAGCCACGCGCCGTACCCACCGTCGAACGAGCCCACCTTCGGACCGGTCTGCCCGAACTGCGCGTTGTCGGCGGCGATGGTCAGGTCACAGCACACGTGCAGCACGTGGCCGCCGCCCACCGCGTAACCGGCGACCATGGCGATCACCGGCTTGGGCAGCCTGCGGATCTGCACCTGAAGGTCGAGCACGTTCAACCGGCCGATGCCGTCCGGGCCGACGTAGCCGTCGTCGCCGCGGATCTTCTGGTCGCCGCCGGAGCAGAACGCCTCGTCGCCCGCGCCGGTCAGGATGACCACTCCGACGTCGCCGTCGTCGCGGGCCTTGTTGAAGGCGTCCTGCAGCTCGAACAGCGTGGTCGGACGGAACGCGTTGCGGCGCTCCGGCCGGTTGATGGTGATCTTGGCGATGCCCTCGGCGGTCTCGTAGACGATGTCCTCGTACTCGCCCGCGGACTTCCAGCCGATCGTGCTCACGACCGCCACCCTCCCTCACTGACCCCGCCGACCGGGAGTTCGCGGGGACTCGGGGCCGCCCCCGCCGAACCGTCACGCCGGCGCCGGGGCCTGCCCATGGGGGAGCCCGCGACCTTGTCCGGCTTGTCGGCACTAACCTTACGACCGTGCGAGACGGACCCGTGCACGCGGAGCACCCTAGTGAAAAGGCGCCCGCTTCCGGCCGCCCCACGCCGGACGAGGCGGAGGGGCGGTCCCTGCACGCGCTGGTGCTCCCTCCGGGGCCCGCCGTGGCCCGTGCCGTGCGCGACGCGCTCGGCGGCGACGGACCGGCGGTGCTGCCGCTCTCCCCCGCCCTGCCCGCCACCGCCCTGCGGGCGGCCCTCACCTCGCTGCGCCCGACCCACCTGGTGGACGGCGACGGCATGCGCGCCCTGCCCGGCGGACTGCCCGTGGCTCCCGAGATCTCGCTGGTCATCGCCACCAGCGGGTCGACCGGGACGCCCAAGGGGGTGGAACTGTCCGCGTCGGCGCTGCGGGCCTCGGCCGAGGCGTCGCTCACCGCGCTGTCCGCGCGGGACGGGCTGCCCTGGCTGTGCTGCCTGCCCGTCGATCACATCTCCGGGCTCCAGGTGCTGGTGCGCGCCATGGTCGGCGGCACCGAGCCGATCGTGCACGCCGGGTTCTCGCCCCAGGGGGTGCTGCGGGCCGTACGTGCCGCGGGCGCCGCGCACGTCTCCCTGGTCCCCACCCAGTTGCGCCGCCTGCTCGCCCTGGGCGCCGACCTGTCGTGCTTCCGCACCATCCTGCTGGGCGGCGCCGCCGCCCCTCCCGGCCTGATCGACGAGGCCCGTACGGCGGGCGCGCGCGTCGTCACCTCCTACGGAAGCAGCGAGACCAGCGGCGGCTGCGTGTACGACGGCCGCCCCCTTTACAACGTAGATCTGAAAGTCGGCGACGACGGCCGGATCCACGTCGCGGGCCCGACCCTGTTCTCCGGATACCGCCTGCGCCCCGACCTCACCGCCGCTGTCCGCGAGGGCCCCTGGTTCGTCACCTCCGACCTCGGCGAGCTGACCGACACCGGGCTGCGGGTCACCGGCCGGGCCGACGACGTGATCAACACCGGCGGCGAGAAGGTGGTCGCCGCCGTGTGCGCGGCCACCCTCGCCCGCCATCCCGCCGTGGCCGACATCGCCGTGGTCGGACGCCCCGACCCCGAATGGGGCGAACGGGTCGTCGCGGTCGTGGTGCCCGCCGACCCCGCGAGCCCGCCCGGCCTGGCGGAACTGCGCGCGTTCGCCAAGCGGCACCTGCCCGCCCACGCCGCTCCGGCGGAGCTGGTCCTGATGCCCGAGTTGCCGCTGCTCCCGAATGGGAAGCCCGATCTTCGGGTGCTACGCCAACCTAGTTAGTTATGACCAAAATCATCGGGAGACGGAACCCTTCGACCCCTCCCATGCGTCTTAAGGTTGGCCGGAACGAGGAAGGAACCTGAATGAACTCCAACCGCAAGATGTGGGTCTCCGCCGGAGTGGTCGGCGTGATCCTCGTCGGCGGCCTCGCTGTCGCCGCCACGGCGGCGGGCAGGGCCGCTGCGGTCGATCAGGAGACCGGAGCCGTTGTCGAGCCGAACATCGAGACCAACAGCGGGCGCCCGCCCACCCGGACGCAGGCCCCGCCCACGGATGACGAGATCGTCACCGAGGACCTCAACCCGAACCCCCGCGACGTCGGCCGCTACTGGACCGAAGACCGCCTGGAGGGTGCGGAGCCGCTGCCGATGCCGGTGGCGACGCTGCTGAGCACGGACGAAACGAAGAACTAGCACGACCGACCGATGAGGCGGCCACCCGGCCGCCTCATGAGCGTGCCGGAACCGTCCGGGACGCTCGCGCGCGGCCCGCGAAGGCGCGGATCGCGCAGGGGATGACGCACTCGGCACGGGCCCCGCACGGCCCGTCCGGACACGTGCTCCACGACCCATGGGAACGGCATGTTCCACGGCGATTTCCGCCGACGTGAACGGCGTTCTCACTGGGTCGCCGGCCAGCCGGATGCGTCCGATGGGAATTAACTGCGTTCTCGGGCGTTATTGATACTGGTGCGCAGAGCGGCGTGTCCGCCGCCCCCACCCACAGCCATTCCCCACGCCTGCCGGCCGTTGACGCCTTGGAGGAGGTGCCCTCACATGCCCAAGACCGCCGTGGCCACCGCGCAAGTGGCGAGCCCGCCGACCCTCGACCTGCTGCTCGCCCGGGGGCGAGCGCAGGGCCGCCTTTCCCTCGCCGAACTGCGCGACGCCTTCGCGCAGGCCGGACTGACCCCCAGCGAGGGCAGATCCGTGCTGCGCGACCTCACCGAAGCCGGTGTGGACCTCGCCACCGACGCCGGCACCGAGCAGTCGGCACCGGCCAAGTCCCGCAGGACGGCCAAGACCACCAAGGCGGGCGCGGCCACGCGCAAGTCCACCACCACCCGCCGCCGCAAGGCCGCCGCCGAGCGCCCCGCACGGCGCGCGGACGCCGACGAGCCCGAGGGGCCCGAGTCCGAGGACTTCCCCGGCGTCGGGGGGACGGCCACCGGCGCGGAGCCGGACACCGAGCCGGCCATGGACCTCGACGACCAGTCCTCGGTCATCGGCGACTCCGTGCACACCTACCTCAAGTCCATCGGCCGCCGCACCCTGCTCACCGCCGCCGAGGAGGTCGAGCTGGCCAAGCGCATCGAGGCCGGCCTCTACGCCGAGAACCTGCTGGAGTCCGCCGACGGCCTCACCGACGAGCGCCTCGTCGAACTCGAATGGGTGGCGCGCGACGGCAAGCGGGCCAAGGACCACATGCTGGAGGCCAACCTGCGGCTGGTCGTGTCGGTGGCCAAGAAGTACACCGACCGCGGCATGGCCCTGCTCGACGTGGTGCAGGAAGGCAACCTGGGCCTGATCAGGGCAGTGGAGAAGTTCGACTACACCA
The DNA here is from genome assembly GCF_029382225.1 of Spongiactinospora sp. TRM90649. Classification (GTDB taxonomy): domain Bacteria; phylum Actinomycetota; class Actinomycetes; order Streptosporangiales; family Streptosporangiaceae; genus Spongiactinospora. Next base: position 146,115 of record NZ_JARLTC010000031.1, on the reverse strand, counting down.
AGGGCTACAAGTTCTCCACCTACGCGATGTGGTGGATCAGGCAGGCCATCCAGCGCGGCTTCGCCGACTCCGCCAGGACCATCCGCCTGCCCGTGCACGTCCTGGAACTGCTGTCCAAACTGTCCAGGATCGAGCGCGACATGCACCAGCGCCTCGGCCGTGAGCCCACGCCCGAGGAACTGGCGGCCGAGATGGACAAGACCCCCGACCAGATCGAGGAACTGCTCCGCACCAGCCGCCAGCCGATCAGCCTGAACGCCACCATCGGTGACGACGGCGAGACCACCATCGGCGACCTCATCGAGGACGTCGACTCCCCCGAGGCGTCGGAGGTCATCGACCGGCAGCTCCTCGCCGACCAGCTCAGAGGAGTCCTCGGCAACCTGTCCCCCCGCGAGGCCCGGATCATGTCCCTGCGCTTCGGCCTGGTGGACGGCAAGCCCCACACCCTCGACGAGATCGGCAAGCACCTCGGCCTGACCCGCGAGCGCATCCGCCAGCTGGAAAAGGAGTCCCTCTCCAAACTCCGCCACCCCAGCAACGCCCGCCCCCTCCTCGACTGGGCCAGCTGACCCACACCCCCGGAGCCGGACGGGAAACCCCGTCCGGCTCTGCCATGTCCGGCAGCATGCTCCTCATTCCCCCGCCATCCGCGCACCATCCCGCCATGGCCGACCCCACCGCCCAAGCGGGCGGCTCCCGGAGCCTCGGACGGCTGCGGGAGTTAGGACTTGACCGTGGTGGGGACCGGGCGGGGGACTCGGGCTATGCCGGTGATGCGGTGTTCCTCGCGCAGGGTGCGGAGGCGGTCCACCTCGGTGGTCCACATGGCGCCGGCCGGGGTGGCGCGGCGCTTGCGGCGGACGATGCGGTCGTCGTAGGCCTTGACGCCGAGCGTGGCGCGGCGGGCGGCCTCGGCGGCGCGGAGGGCCTCGGTCAGGGCGACGTCGAGGGCCACGCCGGCGGCGCGCAGGCCGCCCGTGGTCGCGTGACCGGAGCGGACTCGCCGTAGCTCGTCCTCGGCCTCTCGGGCCTTCTCAAGGAGCGCGGGGTAGCTCTTGCCGACCTCCTGGTCGGCGTGGAACCGGACCTCGGCCTCCCGGCTCACGCGCGGTCGGAAGAACGCCATGTCGCCTGCCCCTCCTCGGGCCCTTCGCCGGGTGATCCGGCGGCATTCGCTGCTGTCGGGAGAACCCTACCCTCCCCGCGATGCCGCACCGGATCCGCGTGTTGCCCTTTACAAAGTAAGGCGAAGCTTGACAGGATGATCGTCATGCCCGCCAAACGACCGCCGGTCCCGCTCTCCAGGGAGCGCATCATCGACGCCGCCCTCGAACTCGCCGACTCCCAGGGGCTGCGCCGCCTGACCATGCGCCGGCTCGGCGACGCCCTCCAGGTGGAGGCCATGGCGATCTACCATCACGTGCCGGGTGGCAAGGAGGCGCTGCTAGACGCACTCGCCCAGCACGTCACGACCGTGAGCGTCGAGGCCGGGGACCGCGCGGCCTGGCAGGACATCGCGGCGGTGTGGTGCCGGGCCTCCCGGGCCGCGCTGCTGGCCCACCCCGGGGTGCTGGCGCTGGCCATGACCAAGCCCCCGCGCGGCAGCGCGGCGGCGGCGATCAGGGAGCAGACCGAGCAGCTCCGCGACGCGGGGCTCGGCGAGCCCGGTGAGGCTGTGCGGGCGATGCGGGCCTACGTGTTCGGCAGCGTCGCCGTCGAGCTGCAGCACACCGGCTGGGCCGATCCGGCCGTACGGGAGCCCGGGCCCGACCCCGACGGCGAGCGGGCCTTCGAACGCGGGCTGGCGGCGCTGCTGGCGGGGCTGACCCGCACGACATGACATAGCCCGCACGACCCCGAGCCCGCATCCAAACCGCACGGTCCAAACCCGCTGGTATAGGCCCCACGGACAGGCCTGCCGGCTCTAGGCTCGCCTCAGCCGATCCACCACGCTCCAGGCCCATACGCTCTAGGCTCGCAGGTGTCGCGACGAGGGCGTTATCCAACGTTTACCAGTAAGGCGGCGTGTCGCGACGTGCCCGTTATCTGGCATAAGGCACGCTGTGTCGTAGGTCACTTATTCAGCGCCAACCACCCACCCGAGGGTTCGGAACAGTCCAAACGGGCTATGTCGCCGGAACAGAACCAGACCGCACACTTGTTCTGCCGTTGTGTGGTAGACCACAGTGTGTGGTTCGCCACACACAAACCCCAGATGCTCGCCCGTCGTCGAAGGGAGAGGGGCCGCCCCGGTCCCGGCGAGCCGACCGATGAGATCCGGAGGCACCTCCGATGTGCCCGCACGAACCGTGTTGTCCAAGCGCCGAGGCGCCCGATCGGGAGGCGGCACGCACCATAGCGGCACACCCTGAGCAGGGGTGGAGCCTGCTGTGCAATGGTGTGGTGCTGTTCGAGGACACCGGTGAGCTGCTGCCCAGCGGTGCCGCCATCGATCCGCACCGGCCAACCCCGTTGATGGGCGCCGCCTGACCCTGCGGGGGATCCAGGGCGGACCGGCGGCTTCACTGCATCCGGCCCAGCAGCCACTCGGCCACCACCCCACCCACCCGGGCGGGATTCTTGTTGAGGTCGTGACCCTCGCCCGGCAGCACCACCAGCCGGGCGGCGTCCGATTCCTCAGGCACGCCGAACGCGTCGCGATCGCCGTTGACCACCAGAACGTCCACGCCCGCGCCGCGCAGCTCCTCCACGCGCGAACGCTCGGGGCGTCCAGGCGGGTGCAGCGGGAACGCGAGCGCCACGACGGCCTCCGCGCCGACCGCGCCCGCCGTACGGCAGGCCACCCGCGCCCCGTTGCTCCGCCCGCCCTGGATCAGCGGCAGCCCCGGGAAGCGCTCCTTGCGCAGCCCGGTCACGATCTCGGTCCACGCGTCGTCCTGGCGGGCCGCGGAGCCAGGAGCGCGGCGACCGGCCAGCCGGAAGGGCTGCGTCACCCGGGCGACGGCCGCGCCGAGCCCCAGGGCCGCCGTGCGGACCGCCAGCAGGTCGGGTGCGGCCACCGTCCCCGCCGAGCCGTGCGTCAGCACCAGCAGCAGCCTGGGCGGCCCCTGCGGGGTGTCCAGCTCCACCCGTGCCGCGCCCTGCTCCGTCACCACGTCGATGACCTCGGATTCGTCCATGACCTGCAACGTTAGCGGTCACGGACGGCGGTCGTACGAATCCGGGCTAGTCCTATGGCACGAACGATTGTCCACCGTTCGGCCGATGAACACGGCGTCCGCGGTGTCTAGATTTGAGGCTGTGCCGGAGAACACACTGCCGCGCGACGACATGCGCGCCACCATCGAAGCCCGCCGCGACCTTGGGCCCGACTACGAGTCCGCGCTCGTCGAGGGCTTCCTCGACAAGGTCGACGACGCGATCGCGACCCGCATCGACGCCGCGCTCACCGCGCGGATGGGCCCGCCGCCCCCGCCGCAGGCGCACTATCCGCCTTATCCCCCGCCGCCGGCCCCGCCCAAGGGCCGCCACGCGCATGTGTGGCTGGCGCTCGGCACCATGACGCTCGGCATCCCGCTGGGGGCCATCGGGGCGGGCACGGCGGGGTTCGCCGGGTTCCTGCTCGTGCTGGTCGCCATCGTGGCCGTCAACGTGGTGGCGGGGCTCCACACCCGCTGAGCGCGTCCCCCGGCGGCACGGGCCGCGCCCTCACAGGTCGCGGTCGAGCCTCTCGCGGACCAGCCCGGCCAGTTGCTCGTCGGCGTGCTCCAGGCCGTACGACCACACGCGCTCGGCGTCCTCGTCGCGCCCGCGCAGCGGGAGCGTGCGGGCCAGCAGCTCGACGGCCAGCGCCCCGGTCTCGGCGTCGGCCCCGCCGCGCACCGACTCGCTCTCCACCGCCTCGGCGAACTCGGCGCACGCGAGGTCGAGATGGGCGATCCCGAGCAGCACCCGCAGCCGGGCCGGATCGCCCGTGTGCGGCGCCTCCAGGGCGCTCAGCAGCACCTCCGCGGCGTCGGCCGCCGCGCCCTCCTCCAGCAGCAGCTCGGCCAGCCACTGCGTGGCGCGCGGGCCCGTCTCGGGGTCGCCGGTGGCCAGGGCGTCGCGCAGCGCCCGCTCGGTGCCGGCCGGGTCGCCCTGCGTGGCGGCGAGCCTGGCCAGCGCCAGGTGCGCGATGGGCACGTAGGCCGCGTTGCCGACCCCGATCACCGCCTGCCAGGCGGCCCGCGCCTGGTCGGCTAGGCCCTCGCGTTCGAAGGTGCCCGCCAGATGGCAGGCGGCCTGGGCGGCGTACTCGGGATGGCCGGTGGCCAGCGCGGTGCGCGCGGCGGCGCGCGAGTCCTCCAGTTCGCCGCGTTCGGCCAGGACCACGGCCAGGCCGACGGCGGCCTGGGCGCGGTCGGGCTCCTCAGGATCCGCGGCGAGCTCGGCGAAGATCCGTGCCGAGCCGTCGAGATCACCGCTCTCGGCCAACCGGCGTGCGGTCTCCAGCGCGGGGACGTCCAGCTCAGGGGGGGTCATCGCACTCCTTCACCGATGATCGATCGATGATCGAATAGCCTAACGGCCCCCGGGCCCGACGTCCCGCGACATGCCAATACCGGCAGAGACCGAGCCTGGCCGACGCCGGTCTCCCCCGTACGCTACCCGGCCCGCCCCTCCTCCTCGGGAGTCTCGTAGGCGGTCAGCGGCGGGCAGGAGCAGACCAGGTTGCGGTCGCCGAACGCCTGGTCGATCCGCCGGACCGGCGGCCAGTACTTGGCCTCGCGCAGCGCGGCGACCGGGTAGGCGGCCTGGGCGCGGGTATAGCCGTGCTCCCAGTCGTCGGTGAGCAGGCAGTCGGCGGTGTGCGGGGCGCCGCGCAGCGGGTTGTCGGTGGCGTCCCAGTCGCCGGAGGCCACCTTGGCGATCTCCTCGCGGATAGCGATCATCGCCGCGCAGAACCGGTCGAGCTCGGCGAGGTCCTCGCTCTCGGTGGGCTCGATCATCAGGGTGCCCGCCACCGGGAACGACATGGTGGGCGCGTGGAAGCCGTAGTCGATCAGGCGCTTGGCCACGTCGTCCACGGTGACGCCGGTCTGCTTGGTGATCTGGCGCAGGTCGACGATGCACTCGTGGGCGACCAGGCCGCCCCTGCCGGTGTAGAGCACGGGGTAGTGCGGGGCGAGCCTGCGGGCCAGGTAGTTGGCCGACAGGATGGCCTGCTCGGTGGCGGCCTTGAGGCCGTCGCCGCCCATCATCCTGATGTAGGCCCAGGAGATCGGCAGGATCCCGGCGGAGCCGTACGGCGCGGCCGAGACCGGCCCGACGCCCGAGCCGTCGCGCAGCGGGTGCCCGGGCAGGTATCCGGCCAGGTGGGCGCGCACCGCGACCGGGCCGACGCCGGGGCCGCCGCCGCCGTGCGGGATGCAGAAGGTCTTGTGCAGGTTCAGGTGCGAGACGTCGGCGCCGAACTCGGCGGGCTTGGCCAGGCCGACGAGCGCGTTGAGGTTGGCGCCGTCTACGTAGACCTGCCCGCCCGCCTCGTGCACCTTGCCGCACACCTCGGCGATGGACTCCTCGTAGACCCCGTGGGTGGAGGGGTAGGTCACCATGATCGCGGACAGCTCGGCGCGGTGCCGCTCGATCTTGGCGTCGAGGTCGGCCAGGTCGATGTTCCCCTCGTCGTCGCAGGCCACGACGACGACCCGCATGCCCGCCATGACCGCGCTGGCGGCGTTGGTGCCGTGCGCGGACGACGGGATCAGGCAGACGTCGCGGCCCTCCTGACCGGCCGCGCGGTGGTAGGCCCGGATGGCGAGCAGCCCGGCGAACTCGCCCTGCGAGCCCGCGTTCGGCTGTAGCGAGACCGCGTCGTAGCCGGTCACCTCGGCCAGCCACGCCTCCAGCCCGCCGATCAGCTCCAGGTAGCCGCCCACCTGCTCTTCGGGCGCGTAGGGGTGAATGCCCGCGAACTCGGGCCAGGTGATCGGCTCCATCTCGGTCGCGGCGTTCAGCTTCATCGTGCAGGAGCCGAGCGGGATCATCGACCGGTCCAGCGCGATGTCCTTGTCCTGCAGCCTGCGCAGGTAGCGCAGCATCGCGGTCTCCGAGCGGTGGGTGTGGAAGACCGGGTGGGTGAGGAACTCGGAGGCGCGCGCCAGATCGGACGGCAGCGCGTCGCCGGTCGCGACGGCGGGCGGCTCATCGCCGAGCCCGAAGGCGCCGAGGACCTTGGCCAGGTCGGCCTCAGTGGTGGTCTCGTCGCAGGAGATTCCGACGTGGTCGGCGTCGACCTCGCGCAGGTTGACGCCGCGCCCGGCCGCGGCCGTCACGACCCGCCCGGCCGCGCCGGGAACCCGGGCCAGCACGGTGTCGAAGAAGGCGTCGTGGACCACCTCGACGCCGCCCGCGCGCAGTGCGGCGGCCAGGGCCACGGCGTGCCGGTGGGTGCGGCGGGCGATCCTGGTGAGCCCTTCGGGGCCGTGGTAGACGGCGTACATCCCGGCGATCACGGCGAGCAGCACCTGCGCGGTGCAGATGTTGCTGGTGGCCTTCTCGCGCCGGATGTGCTGCTCGCGGGTCTGCAGGGCCAGGCGGTAGGCGGGACGGCCGTCGGCGTCCTGGGAGACGCCCACGAGGCGTCCTGGGAGCTGGCGGGCCAGGCCCTGGCGGACCGCCATGTAGGCCGCGTGGGGGCCGCCGAAACCCAGCGGCACGCCGTAGCGCTGGGTGGAGCCGACCGCGATGTCGGCGCCCAGCTCTCCGGGGGAGGTCACCAGGGTCAGCGCGAGCAGGTCGGCGGCGGCGACCAGCAGGGCGCCGCGGGCGTGGGCGCGCTCGGCCAGCGCGCCGAACCCGGCGATCCGGCCGCTGGCGCCGGGGTACTGCACCAGCACGCCGAAGCACTCGGGAAGCTCGCCGGTGAGGTCGGACTCGACCAGTTCGATGCCCAGCGGCTCGGCGCGGGTGCGCAGCACGGCCTTGGTCTGCGGCAGCGCGTCGGCGTCGACCACGAAGACGGGGCTCTTGGCGCGGCCCGCGCGGCGGGCGAGCGTCATCGCCTCGGCGGCGGCGGTCGCCTCGTCCAGCAGTGAGGCGCCCGCCACGTCGAGGCCGGTCAGGTCGGTGACCATGGTCTGGAAGTTGAGCAGCGCCTCCAGCCGGCCCTGGGAGATCTCGGGCTGGTAGGGCGTGTAGGCGGTGTACCAGCCGGGGTTCTCCAGCAGGTTGCGCCGGATCACCGCCGGGGTCTCGGTGTCGTGGTAGCCCAGTCCGATCATGGACGTGAGCACCCGGTTGCGGACGGCCAGCGCGCGCAGTTCGGCGATGGCACCTGACTCGCCGATCGCGGGCGGCAGGTTCAGCCGGTCCTTGGTCCTGATCGCCTCCGGCACGGCGGCCGCGACCAGGTCGGCGGTGCTGGCGAAGCCGACGGCCCGCAGCATGCGCGCCCGGTCACCGTCCGTCGGCCCGATGTGACGGACCTCGAACGGCGGCGGCGAAAGATCGGTGTGCGGGGCGAGCGGTGACAGATCGGTCATGGAGAGCCTCCCGATGCGGTGGAGACCGGCGCAGGGCGCGGACGTATGCCGGACTCCCCCTCTGTCATCGCGACGCGTGGGCCGCGACCTGAGAGCTTCATCCCCTGGGCGATGGGGATTTGCACCGTCGGTGAGACGCGCCTGGCGTGGCACGCCTGCTTTCCAGAGTTGCCTCACCCGTGCGGTACATGGTGCCTGAGAGATTCCGGGGAGGTTGCTCCTTCGGCGCCCCCAACCGTCACGCGAATGACGGTTCGAGGACTCTCCCGCACAGGGTCGTCGGCCTTGTGCACAAGGCTACCCCGTTTCGTCCCGTCGATCCCAAAGGCCCCGTCACGTCTGTCGCCGTGTCACCCCGGAGGGCCTTGCGAGCGGTCAGGTCTCGCTAGCCGGTCCTGCGGGCCTTGCGGCGCCGCGCCAGCTCGTCGTTCGGATGCTCATCGAGGCCCGGGGCGGCCTCGGCTCGTTCCCCCGGCAGCTCCGCCAGGGACCCCTCGACCTCTCGCCAGACCCGGCCCAGGGCGATCCCGAAGACGCCCTGCCCGCCCTGGAGCAGATCGATCACCTCGTCGGCCGAGGTGCACTCGTAGACGCTCACGCCATCGCTCATCAGCGTGATCTGCGCCAGGTCGTTGACTCCGCGATCGCGCAGGTGCTGTACGGCGGTGCGGATCTGCTGGAGCGAAACTCCGGTGTCCAGCAGCCTCTTCACCACCTTGAGCACCAAGATATCGCGGAAGCTGTAGAGACGCTGCGAGCCCGACCCCTGCGCGGCTCTTATCCCGGGTTCGACGAGGCCCGTGCGCGCCCAGTAGTCGAGCTGCCGGTAGGTTATTCCGGCTGCCGCGCAGGCGGTGGGACCGCGATACCCGATGTCGGCGGGCAATGCCGTGGGCTGCTCATCGAAGAGCAGGCCCTGTTCACCGGCACGTTGACGCGCGTTCTCGCGCCGTCCCGGATCCTCCTGGCCGGCTGTCTTACCCTCGCCGCTGCTGACCGCCACTGCGGACCTCCGGCTTTCTCTCATCCCGCGGTCTGATCTGGGGGTTCGTGAATTACAACCGCAGGGTTCACTTGCACCGTAGGACCGTGGTCATCGACAGTCAACGATCCCGCTCGGCGCGTCGTGAAGCGCTACAAACCATCTCACCCGGCACGGCCGAAATCCTCCGGGCTGATCGTGTCGAGGAACTCGCGGAACTTCTCCACCTCGTCCTCCTGGTCGTCGGGGATCGTCACCCCGGCCTCCTGCACCACCTCCTCGCTGGCGAAGATGCGCGCCCCGGTGCGCAGCGCGAGCGCGATGGAATCCGACGGGCGCGCGCTGACCTCGACCCCGTTGGAGAAGACCAGATCGGCGAAGAATATGCCGTCGCGCAGCGACACGATGTTCACCGTGCGCAACGACACGCCCAGCGCATCGAGCACGTCTCTGAACAGGTCGTGCGTCAACGGCCGGGGCGGCGGCTCCTCGGCCTGGGCCATGGCGATCGCCGTGGCTTCGGTCATACCTATCCAAATCGGCAGGTATCGCTCCCCGTGCGCCTCCTTGAGCAAGACGATCGGCTGGTTGGTGGGCATCTCGACCCGGACGCCCACGACCTCCATCTGCAACACGGGCTGCTCCGTATCCTTGACGCGGACTCCGCGCCGGCCACACCGGCGTCGAGGTCCGCTCGCTGGTCAACCACTGGTGGTCGGTCACCGCAATTCAACGTAACACTCGGCGGGGACCTAATGGCGCGCTGGGATGTCAACGGCCCAGAACGCCACGTACCCCGGTCCGCACCAGGGCGGCGTGGATGTCGAGCAGCAGGCCGGACATCTCCCTGGCGGCCTCGTCGGCCCGATCGATGGCTCCTGGGGCGCGGCGGCGCAGCAGCGGCGCCACGGCCTGCTCGACCAGCGCCACCTCGCGCTCGGCGGCGGCCCTGACCGCGCGCAGATGCCGGGCGTGCAGCCCGAAGGCGGCCAGCGAGCCCACACTGCGGGCCACGGCCAGCGCGTCGGCGTCGTATCGCCGCGCGACCGCGGCCAGCAGCCCGAAGTCCTCCAGCTCGGTCAGCGTCGCGTCGTCGATCCCGCTGGCCGCCAGGAGCTCCTCACGGCTCAGCCGCATCTCCTGCGGCGCCCTGGGCTCCTCCTGGACCGCACGGGGGCGGGACGTCGGACGCGCGTCGCGGTCGGCGGCCTCCAGATGGTCCTTGATGACCCGCAGCGGCAGGTAACGGTCACGCTGCTCGGTCAGGATGTAACGCAGCCGCTCGACGTCGGAATGGGTGAACTTGCGGTAGCCGGAGGGACTGCGCTGCGGCTCGATCAGCCCCTCACCCTCCAGGAACCGGATCTTGGAGACCGTGATGTCGGGGAAGTCGCCCCGCAGCAGAGCGATGACGTCCCCGATGCTCATGTACGAGCGGGCGGCCTGTGCGCTCATGGTCCCCCAGCGCCCCTGGTGAGGAACACCAGGCGGAACTTCCCGATCTGCACCTCGTCCCCGCCGTGCAGCGGCACCTCCTCGATGCGCTCACGGTTGACGTAGGTGCCGTTCAGGCTGCCGACGTCGCGCACGGTGAAGCTGCCGGCCCCGCGCTGGTAGAACTCCGCATGTCTGCGTGACACCGTCACATCGTCCAGGAAGATGTCGCTTTCCGGGTGACGACCCGCCGTGGTGAGCTGGTTGTCGAGCAGAAAGCGGCTGCCCTGGTTCGGGCCGCGCATCACCACCAGCAGCCCCTGGTCGGGAGGCAACTGCTCCACGGCCGCCCGCTCGGCGAGGAGCGTCTCACCCGTCTCGGCCTCATATGCCTCGATGCCCGCGAGGGAGATCGTCGACGTGGTGTCGCCGGCCACTTCCGTGCGGCTCAGCGGCGACCCGCACCGCGAGCAGAATCGGGCATCCTCGGGGTTGGCATGACCGCACTGCGTGCAGTAGACGCTCGGCATCGATCGGCTCGGCCTCCTACCGCGAAGACGCGGTCACGGTGCTGACGGTGCGCGCCTCGCTCTTCGTTTCTCAAACGTTCCTCAGACTGCGAATGCCGCAACTTACGCTGATGAGACTCAAAGGTCAAGGCGGGCCGGACGGTGGGTTCGGACGGTGACAAAGTTACCGCCGCCGTGGCCTTCCGGTCCATGCCGCCGCGCCGTTCGGCATGATCGGCCGCAATCGTGACAAGGCCCCCGCGCCGTGTGATCATGTGCCCGCCGCGCGTTCGACCACCCTGGCCCAGTGTTCGAGCAGGCTCTGGGCGGTGTCCATGTCGTGCGCCTCGGCCCATAGGTGCGTGACGGCCTCGCTGGGGTCGGGCAGCACCAGCGCCCAGCCGCCGTCGCCGTCCACGACCCGCACGCCGTCGGTGGTGTCGATGTGGTAGCCCTCGGCCGCCTCTATGACCGAGCGCATCACCGCGCCCTTGGCCGCCCAGGGCGTGGGCACCGTACGGCGCAGCAGCTTCGCCTCCGGGATGCGGGCGTCGATCCGGCTCAGCGACAGGCGCGTGCGCGCCACGAGCCCCAGCAGCCGCATGAACACCGCGATGCCGTCCACGGTGGGACCGAACTCCGGGACGACGAAGCCGCCCTTGCCGTCGGCGGCGAAGATCATGTCGTGGCCCGCGGCGGCGGTGGTCAGCTCGTCCAGCGCGGTCGCCGTCCAGTGCACCTGGACGCCGTGGAAGCGGCACACCTGCTCGGCCACCCGGGTGGTGGTGACCGGCAGCGCCACCCGGCCCCCGCCGCGCTCGGCGGCCACCAGGTCGAGCACCACCAGCAGGGCCCGCTCCTCGCTGATGAGCTGGCCCTTCTCATCGACCAGGGCGACCCGCTCGCCGACCGGGTCGAAGCGGACCCCGAAGGCGGCCCGCGAGGAGGACACCAGCTCCGACAGGCGTTGCAGGTCGCGGCGGCGCTCGGCCAGCGTCTCGGTGGGCGAGGTGTCGTCGAGGCGGCTGTTGACGGTGAGCACGTCGACCCCGACGCGGCCCAGCAGGGTCGGCATGACCAGCGAGGAGGTGCCGCCCGCGCAGTCGACCACGACCTTCATCTCGGCGCCGCGCACGCCGTTCATGTCCACGCAGCGCAGCAGCTCGTGGGCGTAGTCCTCGACGGCCCTTGCCGGGAAGGTCAGCTCGGCGATCTCGCCGGGGAAGGCGCGGCGGAACTCCTGGCGGGAGAAGACCCGCTCCAGCTTGCGCTGCGCGCCCAGCGAGAGGTCGGCGCCCTGCTCGTCGGTGAAGACGATGTCCACGCTCTGCGGGTCGCCGGAGGTGGTGCGCAGCGCGATGCCGCCGACGGCGGCGGTGCGGCCGGTGTGGAAGCGGGCCACGGGCAGCGGCGTGGCCTCCAGGTCGAGGACGTCGATGGCCCCGGCGTTCAGAGCGCTCACCACGGCCCGCTTGAGCGCCCTTGCGGCCCTGGAGCAGTCTCTCGACGTGATCACCGAGGTGCCCTTCTTCAGGGTGGTGGCGTAGGCGCTGGCCAGCCGTACGCACAGCTCCGGGGTGATCTCCACGTTGACCAGGCCGCTGACCCCGCGCGGGCCGAACAGGCTGCGCTGGCCGCGCGACTCCCAGATGACGCTGGTGTTGACCACCGCCCCGGCCTCGATGGTCTTGAACGGGTAGACCTTCACCCCGGAGGAGACGTACGCCTCGGCCTCGATGATGCACTCGTCGCCGATGACGGCGCTCTCCTCGATGCGCGCGCCGGTCATGACGTCGGTGTTCTTGCCGATGACGCAGCCGCGCAGGTTGGCGCTCGGCCCGATGTAGACGTTGTCGTGGACTACCGCACGGTGCACGAACGCCCCCTCGCGGACCACCACGTTGCTGCCGAGCACGGAGTACTCGCGCAGTTCGGCCCCGGCCTCCACCTTGGCGTAGTCGCCGATGTAGAGCGGGCCCTTCAGCACGGCGTCGGCGTCCACGGAGGCGCCCTCGGCGACCCAGACGCCCGGCGACAGCTCGAAGGCGTCGATGTCCAGCTTGACCCAGCCGGACAGGGCGTCGGACTGGGCCTTGAGGTAGCTCTCGTGAGTGCCGACGTCCTCCCAGTAGCCCTCGGCGACGTAGCCGTACAGGGGCGCGCCGCCCGCCAGCAGCCGGGGGAAGACGTCGGCGGACCAGTCGACCGCCTGGCCGGTCACGACCTCGTCGAGGACCTCGGGCTCCATGACGTAGATGCCGGTGTTGACGGTGTCGGAGAAGACCTGGCCCCAGGTGGGCTTCTCCAGGAACCGCTGCACCTTGCCGTGGTCGTCGACGATGACGATGCCGAACTCCAGGGGGTTGGGCACCCGCTTGAGGCCGATGGTGACCAGCGCGCCGTTGTCGCGGTGGAAGCGGATCATGTCGGTGAGGTCGATGTCGGTCAGGGCGTCGCCCGAGATGACCAGGAACCGGTCGTCGCGCAGCTTGTCGGCGGCGTTCTTCACGCTGCCCGCAGTGCCGAGCGGCATGTCCTCGGTGGCGTAGTAGAGGCTCATCCCGAGCTCCTCGCCGTCGCCGAAGTAGTTGCGGATGAGCGCGGCGAGGAACTGGACGGTGATGACCGTCTCGGTGAGCCCGTGCCGCCGCAGCAGGCGCAGCACGTGCTCCATGATCGGCCGGTTGATCACGGGAAGCAGGGGTTTGGGCTGATTGGCGGTCATGGGCCGCAGCCGCGTCCCCTCCCCGCCTGCCATCACGACGGCCTTCACGGATCACCCCTTTTGTGGTGTCTTTGCTCCTTTTACGAGCTGGCGCACCTGTACCACATACAACGCCCCTGCCCACCAGTACAGACCTGTTCCCCAGATCGCGAGCGCCCAGCCGAGCACCGCGGCGGGCTCGGAGTACCAGCCGGTGTGGGAGGCCAGGAAGAGCAGCGGGAAGGCGTAGAGCAGGTTCGCCGTCGCCGCCTTGCCCAGGAAATGCACGGGCAGCGCGGGCCCGTACCCCAGGCGGTGCAGGATCGGCGGCACGATCGCGAGCAGCAGCAGGTCGCGCAACGGGATGGCCAGCGCCAGCCACCACGGGATGATCTCCCGCATGGCCAGGCCGAACAGCGTGGCCAGGATGTAGAGACGGTCGGCGAGCGGGTCGAGCAGCCGGCCGAGCCTGCTGGTCTGGTTCCACGCCCTGGCCAGCTTGCCGTCGAGCCAGTCGGAGAACCCGGCGAGGGCGAGCAGGCCGATGGCCCAGGCGTCGGCCTTGGGGCCGAGCACCAGCCACAGGAAGACCGGCACGCCGAGCAGGCGTGCCAGGCTCAGGGCGTTGGGGACCGTCCAGATGCGGTCCTCGGCCGATTTCACGCTCACGCTGCCGACCCTACTGTTCGGTCTCGCGACGCGCGTGCGTGGCCCGCCGCCCGCCGTGCCGAACACGCGGATCCGGGGCGGTCGCGGCCGGAGACGGAGACCCGGTGCCGCGCGGCGACCCGATCAGTCCCGGAAAGTCGCTAGCCTCATGGCATGCCCAGCGACGCCTCGCTCTTCCTCTCGCAGTTCATGCGATCCCCCTCCCTCGTCGGAGCGGTGGCCCCCAGCTCCCGAGCGCTCGCGCGCAGTGTCACCGCGCCGGTGCCGGAGACCGGAGATCCCGTGGTGGTCGAGCTGGGGCCGGGTACCGGCCCGTTCACCGAGGCGATCCAGGAGCGCCTCGGCGGGCGCGGCCACCACCTGGCGGTGGAGATCAACGAACCGATGGCGCGGCTGCTCGAATCGCGCTTCCCCGGTGTCGACGTCGTGACCGCCGACGCCGAGACGCTGCCCGACCTGCTGCGCGAGCGCGGCCTCGGCTCCGCCGACGCGGTCGTCAGCGGCCTGCCCTGGGCCGCGTTCTCCCAGGACCACCAGCGGCGGCTGCTGCGCGCGGTGCTGACCTCGATGTCGCCGACGGCGGCGTTCACCACGTTCGCCTACGTCCACGCCCTGCCCCTGTCGACGGCGCGGCGGTTCCGCCGCCTGCTGCAGATCGCGTTCGAGGAGGTCGTGGCGGGCCGCACGGTGTGGGGCAACCTGCCGCCCGCGTTCGTCTACACCGCCCGGCGCCCCCGGCCGCGCCCCTAGCGGGGCCCCTAGCGGGCGGGGAATTCCGGGTCGCGCCGTTCGCGCACCGCCCGCACGCCCTCGACGACGTCGGGCCCGGTGAAGCCGAGGAACTCCAGGGCGAGTGAGGCGTCGAAGGCCGGGCCCGCCTGGCGGAGCCAGTTGTTCAGCGCGTACTTCGTCAGGCGGATCGCCTCGGCCGAGCCCCGGGCGAGGCGAACCGCGATCTCCAGCGCGCGATCGTGCACCGCGTCGTCGTCCACGCACAGGCTCACCAGGCCGATCCGCTCGGCCTCCGCGCCGCTGAGCGGCTCGCAGAGCAGCAGGTGGTACTTCGCCTTGGCCAGCCCGCACAGCAGCGGCCACACGATCGCCGCGTGGTCTCCGGCGGCCACGCCGAGGCGCGTGTGGCCGTCGATGATGCGGGCGGTGCGCCCGGCGACCGACACGTCGGCCAGCAGCGCGACGGCCAGGCCCGCGCCGACGGCCGGTCCCTGGACGGCGGAGACGATCGGCTTGGAGCAGTTGATCACGTTGTAGACGATGTCGCGGGCCTCGCCCAGGATCCGCATCCGGACCTCGTGGTCGCGGGTCATCTCCTCGATCATCGACAGGTCACCGCCCGCCGAGAAGGTCTCGCCCTCTCCCCTGATCAGCACGGCCCGCACGGAGTCGTCGGCGTCGGCGTCGCGCCAGATCGCCGCCAGCTCGCGGTGGCCGGTCATGTCCACGGCGTTGCGCCGGCGCGGTTCGCTGATCACGATCCGCAGCACCCCGTCGGCCGCCCAGTCGATCTTCAGGCGTTCGTATCCCTCGTAGCCGCCCACGATCGCACGATAGTCCAAGCCGCGCCCCGCGTCCCGCGATCAGGGCCGGGCGGCGTCCACCAGGGCGTCGAAGAGCCGGTTGTCGTCGCCGCGCTCGGGGTGCCACTGCACGCCCACGCCGAAGCGGTGGCCCTGCAGTTCGACGCCCTCGACGATCTGGTCGTCGGCCCAGGCGACGGCGATCAGCCCGCTGCCCAGCCGCCGGACGGCCTGCCGGTGCGGCGCGGCGACCTCGACCGAGTCGCCGAGGGCCTTGCCGAGCTTGCTGGAGACGCTCACCTGGATGGTGTGCGGCGTCTGGGTCTCATGGTGCCGCTCGTGGCCGACGGCCTCGGGCAGCCAGCCGATGAGGCTGCCGCCCTGGGCGATGTTGAGGACGTGCATGCCGCGCGCGATCGCCAGGATCGGCACGTCGGCCTCCACGGCGGCGCGGGCCAAGGCCAGCTCGAAGCGGTCGCGGTGCGGCTGGGGGTCCTCGACGCGGTCATCGGGCTGCTCGCCGTACAGGGTGGGGTCGATCTCCACTCCCCCGGCCAGCACCAGGCCGGACAGACCGCGCACGTAGTCGTCGACCACGTCGGGGCGCAGCGGTGGAATTATCACGGGTGCGCCGCCGGCCCTCGTCACCGCCTTCGCGTAGGAGGGAGGTGACACCACCGCCTCACGCACCCAGGCGCCCCACCGGGCGGCTTCGAGGTAGGCGGTGACACCGATCAACGGTCGGGACATACGATCTCCAGGGGAATGCGCGAGGCCGTGCCGCGTAGGCGGCCAGCTACTCCATTCCAGCGACTATCCCATCATTCCGCATGATTTTTCGGTCATGTTACGCATCTCGGGTATCAGTCCAGTCACTTCATCCCCTCCCGTCACACACCGCCCCACCCCCAAGATCCACCCTCCAGCGCACTGAGCAGCGGGAAGAGGGGGGCCGGTTGCCGCTCTCGCCCCGTAACCGATATAACTGGTTACATGACCGTTGACTGGAAGCTCGTGATCGACTGCACCGACCCCCACCGCCAGACCGCGTTCTGGGCCGCCGCCCTCGGCTACGTAGAGGAGGACAACGGGGCCCACATCGAGCGCCTGATGGCCATGGGCGCCGTGGGCGAGGAGGCGGTGACCCGCGTGGGCGAACGCCTGGCCTGGCGCGCGCTGGCGGCCGTCCGGCACCCCGGCGACCCGGTCGACGAGCAGACGGGCACCGGCCTTGGCAGGCGCCTGCTCTTCCAGGCCGTCCCGGAGGCCAAGACGGTCAAGAACCGCCTGCACCTCGACCTGCACGTGGGCGGCGACCGGCGCGACGCCGAGGTCGCCCGCCTGGTGGAGCTGGGGGCGACGGTGCTGGCCACCGTCCGCGACCGCGGCGCGCACCTGGTGACGCTGGCCGATCCGGAGGGGAACGAGTTCGACGTCATGTGACGCCGGGCCGGTGAACGCGAATATTCCACACGAATAAGACACGAGAATTCCTCTCATTTCTTGATCCCACTCGCCGGAAATTCCAATGGACGGCTGAAAATGTGACGTCCGCACCGATGAGGATGCTTAAGCCGGACATTGCGGTGAATCGGTTGTGCCGCCCCCGTACGGGTGCGAAACTCGAAGGCCGAGCGCCCGCCGGGACCGGGGCCGCGGGCGTTCGGCACCCGGAGCCCGTCACGGAGGTGGGTCACCGACGATCGGAATTCCTTTCCGATCGATTAGGGGTGGGGTTTCGAGAAATGTCACTCAATCCGATTCTGATCAAGGAGAGTTTCGCTCTCATCGAACCCGCGGGCGCGAAGGCCGCGGCGTACTTCTACGGCCGGTTGTTCGCCGAAAGCCCGCGGCTGCGGACGATGTTCCCCCCGGCCATGGACGTCCAGCGCGAGCGCCTCTTCGCGGCGCTGACCCGCATCGTGTGGAGCCTGGACAGCCCCGACGGCCTGGCGTCCTACCTCGGGCAGCTCGGCCGCGACCACCGCAAGTACGGCGTCCTCGCCGACCATTACGCCGCCGTGGGCGCCGCCCTGCTCGCGACGGCCAGATGGTTCGCCGCGCCGGTATGGTCCGGCGAGATGGAGAAGGCGTGGACGGCGGCCTACGCCACGGCCGCCGACATCATGATCAGGGCGGCCGAGGCCGACGCGGAGGTCTCCCCCGCCTGGTGGCCGGCCGAGGTGATCGACCACGAGCTGCGCACCGGCGACATCGCTGTGCTCACGCTGCGGCCGGCGCGGCGCCTGCCGTACGCGCCGGGGCAGTACGTCTCCGTGCAGACCACGCGGTGGCCACGCGTCTGGCGGACCTTCTCAATCGCCAACGCGCCGCGCGAGGACAACACGGTGCGGCTGCACGTGCGGGCCGTCTCCGGCGGCTGGGTCTCCACCGCGCTGACGCACCAGACGCGCATCGGCGACTCGGTGATGCTGGGGCCCGCGCTGGGGGCCATGACGCCCGCGGACGGATCCGACCGAGACGTGCTCGCCGTCGCGGGCGGCACCGGCCTGGCGCCGATCAAGGCGATCGTGGAGTCGCTGATCACGTCCGGCCGCCGCCTCAACATCCACCTGCTGTACGGCGCGCGCAGCCGCGCCGAGCTCTACGACCTGCCGGACCTGCTGCGCATGCGGTCCGGGTTCCCCTGGCTGCGGGTGCTGCCCGTGGTCTCGGCCGACCCGGGCTACGACGGCTTGCGCGGCACCCTGCCCGAGGCGATCGAACGCTTCCACTCCTGGCGCGACCACGACGCCTACGTGTGCGGCCCGCCCGGCATGGTCACCGAGACGGTGCGGCGGCTGCGCCTGGACGGCGTGCCGGCGGCGCGCATCCACCGCGACGCCGCCCCCGGTGAGCAGTGAGCCGCGGCCGGGGGCGCCGTCACCCGCGCAGCAGGGCGGCGGTGGCCTCGTCGTTCGGCCAGAACAGCTCGATGGCCAGCTCGGAGACGGTCACGTCGAGCGGCGTGCCGAAGACGGCGATCGTGGTGAACATCGACAGCACCGCGCCGCCGCGCCGCAGGCGCAGCGGCAGCAGGACGTCGCCGGTGGCGTAGGGGCGCGCGGGGCCGGGCTCGGCACCGGGGTAACGGTAGGCGGCCAGTTCGTCGTGCAGGTCGGCCAGGCGCGGCTCGCCCGACGACTCCGCCTGCGCCCGCAGGTGGCCGAGCAGATGCGACCTGACCTCGCTCAGGTTGGCCAGGTCGCGGGCCAGGCCGTCGGGGTGGAGGGTGAGCCGCAGCACGTTGACCGGCTCCTTGAGCAGGTCGGCGGGCAGCCCGTCGAGGAAGAGCCCGGCGCCCCGGTTGGCGGCGACCAGGTCCCAGGCGCGGTCCACGACCAGGGCCGGATACGGCTCGTGCCCGGCGAGGATCTTGTCGAGCGCCCCGCGGACCGCGCCCATCTCCGGCGCGGCGATCGGCCGCTCGCGGTAGACCGGCGCGTGCCCGGCGGCCACCAGCAGCCGGTTGCGGTGCCGCAGCGGCACGCCCAGGTGGTCGGACAGGCGCATGACCATCTCCCGGCTGGGCCGCGCCCGGCCGGTCTCCAGGAAGCTGACGTGCCGCGCGGACACCCCGGCCTCGATCGCAAGGTCGAGCTGGCTCACCCGGCGCCGTCGGCGCCACTCGCGCAGCAGGTCTCCGACGGTCTCCTCACCCTGCGTGGCCGCGACGTCCATGACCCCACGTTAACGGCTGGGAGGGAATCAGCACGATTACCTGCCTGGTAATGGCGTTACCGACGTGAGGGAGCGTGGCATCTTCAGAACATCAGGGCGATTCGGCAGGCAAATCACACAGTCTTCGGCGAGTCCGCCATCTGGCGTGACACGATGGCGCCCGACCCGGAAAAAGGAGACTGAGCCATGGGCGACGCACTCCTGGCGATCGGCACCCGCAAGGGGCTGTTCCTCGCGCGTTCCACCGGAGGAGGGCCGTTCGAGGTCGACCCCGTCCGCTTCTCGACGATCGGCGTCCACGCCGTCGCGGTGGACACCCGGGGCCCCACGCCCCGGCTGCTCGCCGCGGTCGAGTACGGGCACTTCGGCCCCTCCGTGATGTGGTCCGACGACCTCGGCGAGACCTGGCAGGAGGCCGACCGGCCGCCGGTGGCCTTCCCCGCCGACTCCGGCGCCACCCTCACCCGCGTCTGGCAGCTCCAGCCCTCGCCCAGCGAGCCCGGCGTGGTGTGGGCGGGGGCCGAGCCCGGGGCGCTGTTCCGCAGCGAGGACGGCGGGCGCACCTACGAGCTGGTGCAGGGCCTGTGGGATCACCCGCATCGGCCCCAGTGGCAGCCCGGCGGGGGCGGCCTGTGCCTGCACACCGTGCTGCCGCACGCCACCGACCCCGAGAAGATCGCGATCGCGGTGTCGGCCGCCGGCTTCTACCGCAGCACCGACGGCGGGGCCGCCTGGGCCGCCGCCAACCAGGGCATCCGCGCGCCGTTCCTGCCCGAGGGCGCCCAGTACCCGGAGTTCGGCCAGTGCGTGCACAAGGTGGCGGCGCACCCCGACCGGCCCGACACGCTCTTCCTGCAGCACCACTTCGGCGTCTACCGCAGCGACGACTTCGGCGCGACCTGGACCTCCATCGGCGACGCCCTGCCCTCCGACTTCGGGTTCTCGATCGCGGTGCACCCCCGCCGTCCGGACACGGTGTACGTCCTGCCGCTGGAGTCGGACATGAACCGGGTGCCGGTCGAGCACCGCTACCGGGTCTTCCGCTCCGACGACGGCGGCGGCTCGTGGACCGCCTTCGGCGAGGGCCTGCCGGAGGGCCCGGTGCACGACTCCGTGCTGCGCGACGCCATGTGCGCGACCGACGCGGGGATCTTCTTCGGCACGCGCGGCGGCGAGGTCCACGCCTCGCACGATGACGGCGAGACGTGGTCACGGGTGGCGGCGCACCTGCCCGACGTGCTCACCGTGCGCGCCGCGGTGCTGTGACGATGGCCAGAGCCGTCACCCTGGTGACCTTCGTCCTGCCGTCCATGCTGCGCCACTGGGTGAGCGGGGCGGGCGAGGTGCGCGTGTTCGCGGTGGCCGAGGCGGGGCATCCGTGCCCCACCCTGCGCTGCGCGCTGGACACGCTGCGCCGCACCCACCCGGTGCTCGAAGAGCGCCTGCGCGACGACTACGGCCGCATCCGGCGGCACATCAAGCTGCTGGTGTGCGGCGAGAGCACCCGCCGTCTCGGCGGCCTGGAATGCGACCTGCCGCCGGGCGCGGAGATCTTCATACTCCCCGCGCTCGGCTGGTGAGCGCCGCCGGGGCGGCCCCGCATCAGGGCGCGACGCGGCCGTTGGCGACGAACGCGGCGTGGGTGAGCGGCATCAGCTCCGCCCACAGCGCCTCCATCTTCTCCGCCACCATCTCGATCTCGCGCTGCGGGAACGAGGGCACCTTGGCGTCGTCGCTCTTGGTGCGCAGCGACAGGAAGTGCATCAGCGCGCGGGCGTTGCAGGTGGCGTACATGGTGGAGAACAGGCCGACCGGCAGCACCGCCCTGGCCACCTCACGGGCGATGCCGGCCTCCAGCATCTCCTGGTAGGCGGCGTAGGAGTGACGGTACGACGACTCCATGACCTCGGTGACCAGTTTGTGCTGCTCGTCGGTGCCGTCGTTGAAGACGTAGCGCCCCGGCTTGCCCTCCTGCACCAGCTTGCGCGACCTGCCCGGCACATAGAAGATCGGGCGTAGCTCGCGGTACCGGCCGCTCTCCTCGTTGTAGGACCACACCCGGTGCCGGTGGAACTCGCGGAACACGAAGATCGGCGCGCTCACGAAGAAGGTCATGGAGTTGTGCTCGAACGGGCTCCCGTGCCGGTCGCGCATCAGGTAGTTGAGCAGGCCCTTGGAACGCTCGGGGTCTTTGCCCAGTTCGTCGAGCGACTGCTCGCCACGGGTGGAGACACGGGCGGCGAACAGCACGTCGGCGTCGGAGGCGCTGTGCTTGACCAGTTCGACCGTCACGTCGTCGCGGAAACTCGGACGGCTTTCGTCTGTCACCGAAACGGGACCTTTCTTCCGGGGCATGGAGCGCGGCAAGCCTATCCCCCGCCTCCGACGGTTTCCGGTCACAGGCTCCGGTCACAGGCTCCGGTCACAGGCTCCGGTCACGGGGTCGGGTCACAAGCTCAAGTCACAGCCTGAAGTCACAGCCTGTACACGCGGCGGGCGTTGCCCGCGCCGATCATGTGCGCCACCCGGGCGGCGTCGGCGGCGGTCCACTCCCCCTCGGCGATGCGCGCGGCCAGCGCGCGGGCGAGGCCGCGCCGGAAGTACAGCGCCCCCAGGTGGCACGTCTCGGCCACGCCGTAGCAGTCGCTGCTGAACAGCTGTTTGTGGAACGGGACCAGTTCCAGCATCTCCTCGACCACGGCGGCCGACCCGGCGGCGGTGTGGGTGAGCGCCAGCCCCAGGTCAACGTAGACGTGCGGGTAGACACTGGCCAGGTAGGCGGCCTGCCGGTGGAACGGATAGCAGTGCAGCAGCACGACCGGCACGCCGCTCGGCTGCACGGCCCTGATGAACCCGGTCATCCGCGCCGGGTCGGCCCGGTGCAGGTCGAGGTCGGGGTCGCCGTAGCCGCAGTGGAACTGCACGGGCAGCGAGCGGTCCCTGGCCACGTCCATGCCGTTCCACAGCAGGTGCCGCAGCAGGACCGGGTCCGACAGGCGCTCCCCCGGCTCTGTGAGGCGGCGGCCCGCCGCGGCCAGGACCGCGCCCCTGCTCGGCCTGGCCGGGTCGAAGTCCAGCCCGTGCCGGTAGGCGACCACGGTCTTCAGGCCGACGGCACGGGCCGCGCGGGCGGCGAGCGCGGCGGCGAGCGAGTCGACGTAGTCGACCGCCGCGGTGGCCGATCCGGCGACCTCCTGCTCGACCCGCTCCAGCCGGACGATCTCGTCGGCCGCGGCGCCGCCCAGACGGCCCAGCTCGGCCGCCGACAGCAACTCCGGGGTGTTCAGGCCGGTGTCCACCAGGAACGCGACGACCCCGGCCCTGCGCAGCAGCCGCCGGTTCACCTCAACGGCGCCGAGTTCGGCGCGGCGAGACACGTAGACGGCGGCGGGGGCGTGCGGGTCGAGGTCGAGGACCGGCGCGCACCAGCGGCGGATCGCCGCGCCGATCGGGGTGTCGAAGTGGGTGGTCCCGGGCGGCGCGGGCCAGGCCGACTCGGTGATCATCAGTTCGAAGGCGGCCCGGCCGAGGTCGTCGCGGCGCACCCCGTGGCAGTGGTGGTCGACCAGCGGCGCGAGCAGCGCCTCCCGCACCGGGTCCGGCAGCGGGAGCCCGGCGGGCAGGTCGTCGGCAGGAGGCATGGGCGAACTCCAGGCTTGCGGCGCCACCGGGGACGGCTGACGCGCAGGAGCCTAGTGCCGGGGGCCCGCCCGGCGCGCGCGGACGCGCGATCGGGCCCCCGGTGCGGCTTCAGCGGCGGGCCAGCCGGAGCACGTTGGCGATGACCCGCGCCCCCGCGCCGCCCTCGGTGGTGAGGATCGACTCCGGGTGGAACTGCACGGCGAAGCGCCGGTTGGCGGTGTCCTCGATGGCCATCACCGCGCCGTCGGGCGTGTGCGCGGTCGCCGTGAAGCCCTTGACGCCCTCGCGCGTGGTGTGCAGCGAGTGGTAGCGGGCGGCGGTGAACTCGCCGGGCAGGCCGTCCAGCAGACGGCTCTCGCCGGTGCGCATGACCTGGCCGCGCTTGCCGTGCTCGGGGGTGGCCAGCAGGGACAGCTCGCCGCCCGCGTGCTCGACCATCGCCTGCAGGCCGAGGCAGACGCCGAAGACCGGCAGCCCCAGCGCGTAGAGCCGTTCGACCAGCGCCGCGCAGCCGAAGTCGGACGGCCAGCCGGGCCCCGGCGACAACACCACCAGGTCTGGAGCGACCTCGTCCAGCATCGACTCGCGGAAACCGTGCCGCAGGGTGACCACGTCGGCGCCCTGCTGGCGGAAGTAGTCGGCCAGGGTGTTGACGAAGGAGTCCTCGTAGTCGACGAGCAGCACGCGCATGCCCTCGCCCGGCCGCTCCACCACGGGGGGCGCCTCGGCCTCGGCCTGGGGGGCGCCGACGGAGGCGAGCGCGCCGAGCAGGGCGCTGGCCTTCAGCTCGGTCTCGCGCTCCTCGGCGGCCGGGTCGGAGTCGAACAGCAGCGTCGCCCCGGCGCGCACCGCCGCGACGCCGCCCCTGATCTGCGCCGTGCGCAGGGTCAGGCCGGTGTTCATCGACCCGTCGAAGCCCAGGACGCCGACGGCGCCGCCGTACCACCGCCGGGTGGTCGCCTCGTGGTCCTCGATGAACTGCATCGCCCAGGTCTTCGGGGCGCCGGTGACGGTGACCGCCCACATGTGGGTGAGGAAGGCGTCCAGCGCGTCGAACTCGGGGCGCAGCCGTCCCTCGATGTGGTCCACGGTGTGGATGAGGCGCGAGTACATCTCGATCTGGCGGCGGCCGATGACCTGGACGGTGCCCGGCACGCAGACCCGCGACTTGTCGTTGCGGTCCACGTCGGTGCACATGGTCAGCTCGGACTCCTCCTTGACGCTGGAGAGGAGGGTCCGGATGGCCTCGGCGTCCTCGACCGGGTTGCTGCCCCTGGCGATCGTGCCGGAGATGGGGCAGGTCTCGACGCGGTCGCCGCTGACGCGGACGAACATCTCGGGCGAGGCGCCGACCAGGTGCTCGCCGTCGCCGAGGTTGAACAGGAACTCGTAGGGCGCGGGGTTGCTGTGGCGCAGCACGCGGAAGAACTCGGCCGGGTCGGCGCAGGGGGCGTGGAAGACCTGGCCGGGGACCACCTCGAACAGGTCGCCCCGGACGAACCGCTCCTTGGCGGCGGCGACCACCTCGGCGTACTTGCCCTGCTCGGGGTTCCCGGGCACCTGGGCGGGCACGGCGGGCAGCGGGACGCTCTCCCCTTCCCTGGGCAGCCCGTGCGTCGAGACGCCGTCCACGGTGAACTCGTAGCGGAACTCCTTGCTGGTCTCCCGCTTGCGGTCGATGACCGTGATCCGGTCCGGCAGGTGCAGCACCAGGTCGCGCTGGTCGGCCGGGCGGGTGAGGGCCTGCCGGATGGGCTCGAACTGGAAGGCCAGGTCGTAGCCGAAGGAGCCGTACAGGCCCAGGTGACCGTCCGGGCCGCGGAACGCGGAGATGACCTCGCGGATCGCGGTGAACACGGTCGGGCGGCGGCTGCGCATCTCTTCGGGGAGCAGGTCCGCGGACTCGGCAACGTGCACCTCGACGTGCTCGGCGGACGGCTCGCCGGTCGGCTTGCCCGCCGCGAGCAGGCAGGTGGCGACGGCGGGCAGCACGACCCTGCCGCGCTCGTTGAGCGCGCGCGCCGAGATCCTCCGGCCCCTGGCCACGATCTCCAGGCAGGGATCGACGTAGGCCAGGTGCCAGCGGCTGTAACGGCCGGGGTACTCCATGCCCGACGAGAGCACGCCGCCGCGCCGCTCGCCCAGCGCGGTGACGATCTCCTCGAACACGGTCTCCGGCACGTCGGCCGTCGAGACCTCCACACCGACGCCGCCGCCGGTGGTATATCGGCTCACTTCCACAGTTGCGCCCCTTCGCTGCTCCAGACCCGGTTCCACGGTAAGGATCGGGCCGAGAAAGATGCCCCGGGGGCGGACATGCAGAAGGCCGCCAACTCGGGGCGGCCGTCCTCACTCGCGAATGCGAAACCCACGCCGCCTATGAGCGGCGCCACCAAAGCTTGGATGGATGGGATCGCATGCGGTACAGGGTACCGGGCGGCGCGGCGATCATGCAACGCGTCCGCCCCACGCCCGCTACCCGCCCGGCAAAGGACTCGACAAAGAATCCGCCGAAGAAACGAACGCCCGGGACCGCCTGTCCGTGGCCCGGACGACCAGCGGCGGATGCCGTGCTGAATTTCCGGGATCGGGGGAATCCGTCCGCGTTCGGCGGGCGAATGTAGCGATGTCGCCCGCGACCCCCGCCGGACCGGGTTGATCTCGCGGGAGACCGGTCCCGGAGGTCGCCGGGTGAGGCGGCGGCCTCCGGGATCCCCTGGGCGGGCCGCGCGCGGGGACGGGCGGCGCCCCGGCACGCCGTTCACCGCGCGAACGAGACCACTCGCCGAATAGGGGCGGCTTTACAAGCGCTGTTAACCTACGCTCCGGTCAGCCCAGTCTCCGGCTCCGTCGGTAAGGAGATCGAGTTGACCCCCCCGAACCCCGATCGGCGTGCCGGGCTTCCCCCGGCCAGACGTGACGCCCGTCCGTGGCACCTGCTCCTGCTCCTGCTCCCCGTCGCCATCCCGCTGCTGCCCTTCCTCTACAACGCGGTCGAGCCCCGCCTGCTCGGGTTCCCGCTGTTCTACTGGCTGCAGCTCACGTTCATCGCCCTCGGCGTCACCACGACGACGATCGTCTACCGGTCCACGCGCGGCGGGAGCGGTCGATGAACGGGCACATCACCGAGATCGTCGTCTTCGGCGTCCTGTTCCTGCTGGTGAGCGGCATGGGATTCGTGGCCGCCCGCTGGCGGCGGCCCTCCGACCTGGCGAGCCTGAACGAATGGGGACTCGGCGGGCGGAACTTCGGGTCGTGGATCACCTGGTTCCTCGTCGGCGGCGACCTCTATACCGCCTACACCTTCGTCGCCGTCCCGGCCCTGGTGTTCGGGGCGGGCGCGATGGGGTTCTTCGCGGTGCCCTACACGGTCATCGTCTATCCGTTGGTGTTCCTGGTGCTGATCCGGCTGTGGTCGGTCTCCCACGTGCACGGGTTCGTCACCCCGGCCGACTTCGTGCGGGCCAGGTTCGGCTCGCCGACGCTCGCCCTGGTGGTGGCGCTGACCGGCATCGTGGCGACCATGCCGTACATCGCGCTGCAGCTCGTCGGGATCGAGGCGGTGCTCAAGTCGATGGGCGTGGGCGGGCACCTGCCGATCATCATCGCGTTCGCCATCCTCGCCGCCTACACCTACCGGTCGGGGCTGCGCGCGCCCGCGCTGATCGCGTTCGTCAAGGACATCCTCATCTACGTGGTCATCCTGGTGGCGGTCATCTACATCCCGACCCGGCTCGGCGGCTGGGGGGCGATCTTCGACAGCGCGGCGGCGAAGTTCGCGGCCACCCCGGCGCGCGGTGACGGCATCACGCTCAACGCGGGCAACCAGCTCCAGTACGTCACGCTGGCGCTCGGCTCGGCGCTGGCGCTGTTCCTCTATCCGCACAGCGTCACGGGGGTGCTCGCCTCCCGCGACCGCAACGTGATCAAGCGGAACATGTCCGCGCTGCCCGCCTACAGCCTGCTGCTCGGCCTGATCGCGCTGCTCGGCTACATGGCGATCGCGGCGAACGTGAAGGCGGTCGGCGGCGACGCCAACACCATCGTCCCGCAGCTCTTCGACGCGATGTTCCCCGACTGGTTCACCGGGGTCGCCTACGCCGCCGTGGGCATCGGCGCGCTGGTCCCGGCGGCGATCATGTCGATCGCCGCGGCCAACCTGTTCACCCGCAACATCTACCGCGAGTACCTGCGCCCCGGCGCCACCGACGCCCAGGAGGCCCAGGTCTCCAAGCTCGTCTCGCTGGCGGTCAAGGTAGGCGCGGTGCTGTGCATCCTGCTGCTGGATCTGCAGTTCGCCATCGACCTGCAGCTCATCGGGGGCGTGGTGATCCTGCAGACGCTGCCGGCCGTGGCGATCGGCCTGTACTCGCGCTGGCCGGACAGCCGGGCGCTGCTCGCCGGCTGGGCGGCCGGGATGGCGGCGGGGGTGTGGATGCTCTACACGATCCCCAACGCCGTCTCGGGCAGGGCGCACTTCGGCGGCTCGGCGTTCAGCCTGTCCAACCTGGGCTTCGACACCGCCACGACGGTGTACGCCGGGCTGCTGGCGCTCGCCGTCAACCTGCTGGTGACCGTGGGCGGCACGTTGATCTGCCGCTGGGCCGGGCTGAGCGACCGTCCCGACGCCACCAGTCCCGATCATTACACGGCCGACCGGGACGACCCCCGGGTCAGAGACCTCGACCTGACCGGGACGACCTGACCCGTTCCGTCCCACCGTCTCGCGGGCCGCGCCGATCCCCGGCGCGGCCCGTGTCCGCATGGGCCACGAAGGCATTACCCTAATTCCCTACTAACTTAATTGACAATCCGTGAGGGCGCGCCTACCTTGCTCCCATGACCACGCGGACAGCAACGCTCGCAGGAACGACTGCAGCCCGCCTCTCCGTCAAACGGGCGGATCGGTGCGGAGATCTCGGGCGTCCGCCTCTCGGGGAACCTGCCGGAGGCGCTCGTGCAAGAGATACGGGTGGCGCTGCTGCGCCACAAGGTGATCTTCTTCCACGGCCAGGACCACCTGGACGAGGAGGGACAAGTGGCCTTCGCCCGGTTGCTCGGCGAACCGACCACGGCCCACCCCACGGTCCCCTCCCTCGACGGCAACGCTCACATACTCGACCTGGACTACCGGGGCGGCCACAAGGTGGACCGCTGGCACACCGACGTCACGTTCGTGGACCGGCCGCCGCTGGCGTCCGTCCTGCGGGCCGTCGAGGTACCGCCCGTCGGCGGCGACACCCTCTGGGCCAACACCGTGGCCGCCTACCGGCATCTGCCCGCCGAGCTGCGCGACCTCGCCGACCGCCTGCGCGCCGTGCACACCAACGAGTACGACTACGTCCGCGTGACCACCTCCGACGACCCCGAGCGCACCCGCAGGTACGCCGAGGTCTTCTCCTCCACCGTCTTCGAGACCGAGCACCCGGTCGTGCGCGTGCACCCCGAGACCGGCGAGCGGGCCATCCTGCTCGGCGACTTCGCCAAGCGCCTGGTCGGCCTGTCGGGCCACACCTCCACCGCGATCATCAAGCTGCTGCAGGAGCAGGTCACCCAGGTGGAGAACACCGTCCGCTGGCGGTGGTCCCCCGGCGACGTGGCGATCTGGGACAACCGCGCCACCCAGCACCGGGTGGTGCACGACTTCGGCGAGCGTCCCCGCCGCCTGCACCGGGTGACGGTCGCGGGCGACGTGCCGGTCGGCGTGGACGGCCGCGGCAGCCGGGTGATCAGAGGCGACGCGACGGGTTACACCACCAGCGCCGCCTGACCCGGCCTGACCTGCATGACCGGAGCGGAGGACCGGGCGGCCCGGCGTCAGGTGGCCGTGGCGGAGGAGATCACCGCGACGGCGGCCGAGGCGAGGCCGTCCACCACCTCGACGCGATCGGCCTGGGGGTGGTCGAGCCACCAGTCGCCGGTCGCCTGGACCATCCCGACGAGTGCGTGGCCGAGGACCTGGGCGCGGACCGGGTCGGCGGCGAGGCCCTCGTGGGCCAGGAGGTGGCCCAGCTCCTCGCCCAGCCCGCGCACCACGGCGACCATGCGCGAGCGGGTGCGGGTGTCCTCCGCGCCCGCGCGGTAGAACAGGAACCGGTACAGCTCGTGGTCGGCGGAGATCATGTCGAGGTAGGCGTAGATCGTGCGCCGCGCCCGCTCGCCCGCCGGCACGCCCTGCGCGGCGAACTCCTGGCGCAGCCGCGAGACGACAGCGCGCACGTGCCGGTCGGCGAGCGCCTGGTAGAGCCCGCTCTTGTCGCCGAAGTGCCGGTAGAGGATCGGCTTGGTGATGCCCGCCTCGGCCGCGATGACGGCCATGGAGACCTCCGGCCCCTCCCTGCGGATCACCCTGTCGGCCGCGTCGAGCAGTGCCCTTCGCCGCTCGTCGTCGCGTCCGCTCACCGCCCCTCCTTCAGCCCGGACCGTATCACCGGCGGAAGGCCCGTCCGCTGTGGCATTCCACCCGCGTCCACGGTAAAGCCCATCACCGAACCGACGCGAGCCGTTTCACTGCGTAGCGGATGGGGTTGGGATTCGAGGTGCCGAATCCCGTTCCCTTTCCCCGGGGGATCCGTGTCCCATTCCTCCTCGCCCACTGGGGGGAGAGCTTCCCGAGAAGGTCGGCGCCTTCGTTGGGCGCCGTGCCCAGCTCGCCGACGTCGAGCGGCACCTCGCCGAGTCCCGGCTGGTCACGCTGACCGGCGTGGGCGGGGTGGGCGGGGTGGGCAAGTCGCGGCTCGCCCTGCGTGTCGCCGACCGGACGCGCGACCGCTTCCCGCACGGCGTCTGGCTGACCGACCTCTCCCCGCTCACCGATCCCGCGCTGCTGCCGTCGCTGGTGGCGGGCACCGTCCGCGCCAAGGACCAGTCCGCGCGCCCGATCGTCGAGTCGCTGTGCGAGCATCTGGCCGACGCCTGCGCCGACCTGGTCAGGGCCGTCCAGCCGAGCACGGCGCGCACCAAGGCGCTGTGGGTGTGCGGCTGGATCGCCGCCGTGCAGGGCGACCTCGCGCACGCCGCCGCCAGGGCCGAGCACTGTCGGCGCGACGCCACCAATCAGCGCAACGCCTCCGCCGTCGCCTACGCCACCCAGGTCGCCGGGGCGGCGGCGTTCTTCGGGGACGACTCGGCCACCGCGCTCACCCTGTTCACCGGTTACCACCGGGCCAAGGGCGAGCTCAACCCCGGCCTGCTGCTCGGGCTGCCGCCGGGCGCCTATTCTTCCTCGATGTGCATGGCGGCCTCCTCGGCGGAGAAGCCGCCGGAGTCCGGTCCGACCTCCCTGGCGATCTCTTCGGCCTCGGTGTCGGCGCGCACTCCCTCGTCGGGCTCCACGAGCCTGCCCGCCGGGCGCGGCGCTTCCTCCACCCCCGACGGCTCCTCCGGGTGGGCGGGCCAGCCGGGATCCACGTCGGGGCCGGGTTCGTAGTTGGTGTCCAGGTCCGACCCGACGCCGAGCCCGCCGGTCTCGCTGAGGCCGTCGTCGGTCATCCCCGGCGGGCGTACGACGGGGTCGTCCCAGTCGGGGTCGGGCGGCGGCTCCGCGTCGGGGTTCGCGTCCGGCGGCAGGTCGTCGGGAGGCGCGATGTCGTCGGCCTCCATCTCGCGTTCCTCCACGGTGCCGCCCTCCGGTTCCAAGCCGCCGGGCGGTCGCCCGAAGACGGGTTCCGGTTCGGGCACCTCACGTCTCAGGCGTCCGTCGAGCGACTCGCCGCGCACCTGTTCCTCACGCGTGGTGCCGAAGTCGTCAACGGCCTGCGGCCGTTCGCCCGGCAGCGCGAACTCCTGCGGATCCACCGCCCAGCGGGCCTCCGGGTAGCCGCCTTCGAGATCCGGGATGCCCTCGTCCTCCGCGGGCGAACGCGGGTCGGGCTCGGGTACGTTCTCGGTCACGGCGACCTCCCATGATGTTCTTCCCCTCATTCGGGTGCTGCCCCTGAACCGTGGGGCGTAACGGGAGGGAGAGCCGGTCCGGGAGGCCACCCGCGAGTCGGCTCGGCGTTCGCCCGCCGTCAGCTCATCGCCGGTTCCGCGTCGACGGGCTCGGCGGCGCCGCGCAGCGGGACCTCCTTGATGAAGACCGCCAGCACCGGGACCAGCACCGCGAACAGGATGGCCCACCAGAACACGCTGGAGATGGCGGCGGCGAGCGATTCGAGGAAGCCGAGCCGTACCGGCGCCGGGAGCCCGGCCAGGGCGGACGGCGTGATCTGGCCGCCCTGCGCGGCCAGCCGCTCGGCGGAGGGGCCGAGACGGTCGGTCAGGCCGGCCACGAGCTGGTTGCTGAAGACGGCGCCGAACAGCGAGACGCCGAACGATCCGCCGATCGACCGGAAGAAGGTGGCGGCGCTGCTGGCGACGCCCAGATCCCGCTGCTCGACGCTGTTCTGCGCGATCAGCATCGTGGTCTGCATCAGGAAGCCCATGCCGGTGCCGAGGACGGCGATGTACAGGCCCGTCCGCCAGGTCGGGGTGTCCACGCCCTGTGTGGACAGCAGTGCCATGCCCGCCGTCATCACCACGCCGCCGAGGACAGGGTAGATCTTGTACTTGCCGTTCTTGGTGATGGCCCGACCGATGATGAGCGACACCACCATGGCGGCGGCCATCATGGGCAGCAGGAGCAGCCCGGAGTTGGTGGCCGAGGCCCCCTGCACGGTCTGCTGGTAGAGCGGCAGGAAGGTGATGGCGCCGAACATCGCGAACCCGAGCAGGAAGCCGACGGCCGAGATCAGCGAGAAGTTGCGGATCCTGAACAGGCCGAGCGGCATGATCGGCTCGGCGGCGCGCCGCTCCACCGGGACGAAGGCCACCAGCGAGACCACCGCGAGCAAGGCCAGGCCGATGATCTGCGGGGAGGCCCACTCGTACTGGCTGCCGCCCCAGGTGGTGATCAGGACCAGCGCGGTGATGCCGATCGACAGCAGGATCGCCCCCAGCCAGTCGATGCGGTGCTCGGTGCGGCGCTTCGGCAGTTTCAGCCGCAGGGCCAGCACGATCAGCGCGAGCCCGCCGAGCGGCAGGTTGACGTAGAAGGCCCAGCGCCAGTTGGCATGGTCGGTGATGAACCCGCCGACCAGGGGCCCGCCGATCATGGCCAGCGACATCACGCCCGCGATGACGCCCTGGTACTGCCCGCGCTCACGGGGCGGGACGAGGTCGCCGATGATGGCCATCGCGTTGACCATCAGCCCGCCCGCGCCCAGGCCCTGCAGCGCGCGGAAGGCGATGAGCTGCGCCATGCCGCCTCCGGCGCCGCCGAAGATCGGCGCGCCCGCCATGCCGCACAGCGCGGAGCCGACCATGAACAGCACGATCGACGCCATGAAGACCGATTTCCGGCCGTACAGGTCGCCGACCTTCCCCCAGATCGGGGTGGAGACGGTCGCGCCGAGCACATAGGCGGTGACCACCCACGATAAGTGGTCGAGCCCGCCCAGCTCGCCCACGATGCGTGGCATGGCCGTGCCGACGACCATGTTGTCGAGCATCGCCAGCACGATGGCCAGCATCAGTCCAGGCAGAACGACCATCACCTCGCGGCGCCGTCCTGGCACAACGTCCGTCTGCTGGGTTGCCTTCAACGAACGCCCCCTTATCCGTCGCGATCTTGCTTACTTGCCGACCGGCTAGCATCGGGTACAATCCAGGACATTAGGCTGCGTACTTACCGGCCGTCAAGTTAATTAGGAGGTAAAGACCGCGTTATGAGGGATAGTGCCGACACCCGCACCAGAATCCAGCATGTCGCGCTGACGCTCTTCAACGAGAAGGGCTACGAGGCGACGTCGCTCCGCGAGATCGCCGAGAAGCTCGGCGTGACCAAGGCCGCCCTCTACTATCACTTCAAGTCGAAGGACGAGATCGTCTCCAGCCTCGCGGAGAGCCGCCTCACGCGGCTGAGCGAGCTGCTGGACTGGGCGCGGACGCAGCCGCTCACGGCGGAGACCCGGCAGGAGATCATCCGCCGCTACTCCGACCACCTGCACGACACCCGCCATGCCGACATCACCCGCTTCTTCGAGCGCAACCAGACGGCGATGCGCGACCACCCCACCATGCACACGCACCGCGAGGCGATGCTCGAAGTGGTCGCCTTGCTCTACGCCGCGGACGACACCCCGGCCACCCGCCTCAAGCGCTCGCTCGCGCTGTTCGCGCTGCACGCCGCGCTGATGCTGCCGCTGGGCGACCTAGACGACGAAGAGCGCAGGGCGGCCGCTCTGGAGGTGGCGATGGACCTGCTGAGCGACTGAGCCCTGCCGGGACGTGTGGGAGCCGCGAGGTTTACCCGAGGGGGTGCGGGCAGTTCGAATACATGGAAGCGAGGATCGCACTCCGCCTACCGAGGGACGCGTCGAGCGTCCCTTTCATCAGGCAACTGGTGGACGCGGCCCTGCGGACCCTCGGGGTCGTACCGCCGATTCGCGACGACATCCGGATCATCCTTTCGGAGGCGTGCTCCAACGTGATCCGGCACGCGGCCCCCAGCGAGGAGTACACCGTAAGCGCCGCCCTGGACGAGGACCACTGCGTCATCAAGATCGTGGACCACGGCACCGGCTTCGATCCGAACACCGTCGACCGCAGCCCCGCGAACGGCATCTCAGAGAACGGCCGGGGCCTGCAGATCATGCGGGCCCTGGCCGACGACGTGCACATCACCACTTTCGAGGAAGGGTCGGAGGTCAGCGTTGAGAAAGCCCTGCGTTACGTCGAGGACGCCCCCGGCCGGACCCTGCAGCACTCCCTGAGCCACCACTGACCCGCCCACCCCCATGCCCGGCGTCTCCGGCGTGATCCCCTTCACCCGAATCGCCTGAATCACGGTCATGATCGTGGCCCTGGCCGCCGTCGCGGGCCCCCGCTGAGGCGTCACCACGCCCGGCGCCCTCCGGGGCTCCCCCACGGTCGGCCTGGTCGGCGTCGCCCACCGGGGCCACGCTCTCCGAGCCCTGCTCGGCCTCCGGGGACGTCCGGGGGCGGCCCGCCGTCCCGGACGCCCGCCCACGCGCCGCACTCCCCCCGCTCCGCCGACGCCCTTGCACAGGCCCCCCGGCAACGTCCACAACGCCCCCTGACGAGCCCCCCTCGTCATCGCCATCGCCCCCAGCGCCCCTACGCGCCCGAGCAGGCCCCTTCTCCCCGGCACCCGAGCCCGGACGGCCAGCGGCAGAATCCCCGCGCACCACGGTCTCCCCGGCCTGACCGCTCTGATCGAGTGCGACCGCATCGGATTCTCCCGAGGCAGCCGCAGGCCGTCCCTCATCGGGGCCGCCGGCAGCAGCCACGGCTCGCCCGTTCCGACGGGGCCGAGCGGGCTTCGCGGGCGCGTCGGCGTCCGGCGACGCCATGGCGGTTTCGCCGGTACGGCGTCCGCTCGCTCGGCGAGTCCGCGCGGGGCTTTCGGCCGTGTCGGCGGCCTTGGCGGCCTCGGGTCGCTTTGCCGTCCTGGCCCGCCGCGCGGGCGCTGCGGGTTCGCGAGATTCCCCCGTTTCGGACGGGCTCTCGCCGGACGGCTGCGGCGCGGCATCCTCGGCTACCGGGATCGGGATCGATGCCACACCCACGCCGTCGCCGACAGAGACGCGCATCGCCACGGCGGCACGACGCGGCTTCCGTGGTGCCGGATGGGCCTTTCCGGGCTCGGCATTCTGGGACGCGACCGGTGCCACTGCGGCGGGATTCGCCTCGCTCGGGGGCGAGTCCTGCGCCGCCGAGCCGGGGTCCTCGTCGTCCGGCGCGGTCCGCCTGGTCCGTACGGCCTGGCGGGTGCCACGCGCGGACCGGGCCGGCTCACCTTCGCCGCCAGTGGCACGGGTACGGCGTGCGCCCTGCTGCCCGGCACCCGCCGGAGTACGACCAGTGGTGGCCGTCTTCCTCGGCGCGGCCTTACGCGGCGGGCTCTTCCGGGGCCGCCGTTCCTCGTCAGCGCCCTCCCTGGGATCGTTCCCACCTGGGACCGCCGCGTCCTCGACCGGCACGGGGCGAGGAATCGGGCCCCCAGGCGCGGGAATCCGGAACACGCGGGTGGCGTTCGGATCCTC
The DNA here is from genome assembly GCF_029382225.1 of Spongiactinospora sp. TRM90649. Lineage (GTDB taxonomy): Bacteria > Actinomycetota > Actinomycetes > Streptosporangiales > Streptosporangiaceae > Spongiactinospora. Next base: position 111,425 of record NZ_JARLTC010000031.1, on the reverse strand, counting down.
CGCCTCGGGCGCCTCGGAGGGGACATCGTCACGCGCGTCACTGAGCACAATCGGCGCGAACACCACGGTATCCGTCATATCCGGAGAATCACCCGGTCGCGCCTCCTGAGCCGAAACACCCCCACGGGCGATCGACCCAGCAGCAGGGGCGGCCTGCACGGCCTCCCGGCTGGACTCACCTGTGAGCTCCGATGCGGCGGCAGATCCCACCGCCTCTTCCGCCTCGCGATCCATGTCGCCCTCGGTGCCTGCGGGGAGGGAGGCAGGGTGCGGTGAAGCGGACGCTGCCACGGGCTGCGGGGCCCCCGCCGTCCTGGTTTCAGATGAGCCGACGGGTATGGACGGCATGGCGGAATCCGCCGTCGTTTCCGCGGCTGCGACCTCGGGGGTGGACGCGGGCTTCACTGTCGCCGTCGGCTCGTCGGTGCGGGTGGCCGCCGACGGGGCGGCATGCGCTTCCTGCGGGATGCGGAGGGAGCGGAGGGACTCGTGGTCGAGGTGGATGGACGGGGCGCTCTGGAGGACGGGGAAGCGCAGGCGGCCGTCGTCGGTCGAGGACTCCTCGGACGTGGCCGGGTGCGAGGCGGGGGCAAGGGTCCGGGGGGAGCGGCCGAAGCGTTTGGGGCGGAGGAGGCCAGGGTTCTCCAGGCCGCCGGTGGTCTTGGCGAGCAGGCCGAGTACCGCCAGGGTGATCACGGAGATGATCACCATGGCGACCGGGATCAGCGCCAGCACCAGGGCCAACGAGATGGCTATCCCCACCAATTGCCACATCATCGTCGACACCCTCCCTCGCCCGCTCGAACGACGATGTTGCCCGTTTTAGCCACCATTACACGGCACAAACACATTATTGAGTGTTACAAGCACCTAACCAGGCACCCCCCGCTCGATACGTATAATCCCAGCTCACGCGGCCCGCATGGCAAAGTCCACCTCATCCATACCCCTGCCTGTGCCCGGTCATCCGAGGATGTGTCCCTCTCTCCGGGCAAGGCGCGCAAAACGGTTCGCGTCTCGGACGGCGGCGCCGCCGGGGTCGTTGTTGAAGTAGACGTAGACGATGGCCTCATCGTTCCACGTCTCACCCAGTCGCCGGACCCATGCGGCGAGGGCCGCGTCGCCGTACGACGGCCATGGGTTCGCGGCCCCCTCGTGCAGGCGCAGATAGCCCCAGGGCGCGGTGCGCCACAGCGGGATGATCGGGCGGCTGGCACGGTCGGCCCAGCACAGGGCGGCGCCATGCGCGGCGAGGGCGTCGCGGACCCGTTCGGCGTGCTCCTCCTCCCACCACGACTCGTGGCGCGGCTCGACCGCCACCCGCACGCTAGGCGGGAAGCACTCCAGGCACTCGGCGAGGAGGGCGGTGTCGCGGCGCAGCGTGGGCGGGAGCTGGAGCAGGACGGGGCCGAGCCGGTCACCGAGGCCCGAGGCGGCGCGCATCAGGCGTTCCACCGGCTCGCGCGGCTCCTTGAGCCGCTTGACGTGGGTCAGGTACCGGCTGGCCTTGACGGCCATCACGAACCCCTCGGGAGTGCGCTCGCGCCAGGCGGCGAAGGTGTGCTCCTCGGGGAGGCGGTAGAACGCGTTGTTGTTCTCCACGGTGTCGAACGACTCGGCGTATCTCTCCAGCCAGAGCCGCTGGGGCAGGTCCACCGGGTACAGCACGCCGCGCCAGTCGGCGTACTGCCAGCCGGAGGTCCCCAGGTAGATGCGCACGCCCCTCCCCTACCCCGCACCCGGAGTTCACGCCGTCACCCGCCGCCCCAGGGTTACCCTGACTTGTCCCTGACTTCGGCCCGCGACGCCCGCACAGATCGGGCAAGCCGCCTACCGTGGGATCCATGGGACGAATTTTGCTGGGCATAGCGGTGGTCATCGTCGGTTTCATTCTGCTGGGCTGGGTGATCGGACTTCTCGGCACACTGCTGAAGTGGGCCCTCATCATCGGCGTGATCGCCGTCGTCGCCGGGGTGGTGATGCGCCTCGTGCGGGCCAACCGCGGCAGCGACGCCTGACCGGGGCCGTCGATGGCTCAGGGCATCACGTCGAGCCGTCGCAGGATCACGCCCTCGCGCAACGCCCACGGGCAGACGTCGAGCTCGGCGAGCTCGAACAGGTCCAGCACGGCGTCGGCGACGATCGCCCCCGCGGCGAGTTGCGGGGCTCGCCCCTCCGACACACCGGGCAGCCGGGCGCGTTCGGCGGCGGGCATCTCGCCCAGCCGTCCGGCCAGCTCGGGCAGGGCCGCGCGCGGCAGCGCGCGCCTGGCGTAGAGGCCCTCGCCGGAGTCGGCGGCCCCGGCGATCCTGGCGAGCTGGCGGAACGTCTTGGACGTGGCCACCGCGCGGTCGGGCCCGCCGTACCTGATCACGTCGCCCACCGATCGGGCGATCTCCGCGCGCACGTGCTTGCGCAGCTTGCGGATCTCATCCGAGGACGGCGGGTCGGCCGGCAGCCAGTCGCGCGTCAGCCGCCCGGCCCCCAGCGGCAGCGAGACCGCCACGTCGGGCTCCTCGTCGATGCCCGAGGCGATCTCCAGCGAGCCGCCGCCGATGTCGAAGACGAGCAGCCGCCCCGAGGACCATCCGAACCAGCGGCGCACCGCGAGGAAGGTCAGGCGGGCCTCGTCCTCGCCGGTCAGCACCTGGACCGAGACCCCGGTGCGATCCTTGATCGCCGCGAGGACCTCCTCGCCGTTCACCGCCTCGCGGACCGCGGAGGTCGCGAAGGCCATGAAGTCCTCGACCCCCTTGTCCTCGGCGACCTGGCGGGCCTCCTCGACGAAGTCGCCGAGGCGGTCGGCCCCGCTCTGCGAGAGCCGTCCGCCCTTCTCCAGGTGCTCGGCCAGGCGGAGTTCGAGCTTGTGGGAGAAGGCGGGCAGCGGTTTGGCGCCTCGGTGCGCGTCCACGACGAGCAGGTGCACGGTGTTGGAGCCGATGTCGAGGACTCCGAGTCTCATGAGGCGCGTCCGCCGATCGTCCGTTCGCGCGGTGCCGTCACGACGCCTCGCCGGCGCAGGCGGCCGTGGCCTGGCACACCTGCGGCGAGCGGGCGGGCTTCGCGGACAGCAGGCGGCGCGGGCCCGGTCCCTCGTCGCCGAGGCGGTCGTGCGGGTTGGCCAGCAGGCAGCGGTCGAGCGACAGGCAGCCGCAGCCGATGCAGTCGGTGAGGTCGTCGCGCAGTTGCAGCAGCCGCTCGATCCGGCCGTCCAGCTCGGCCCGCCAGGTCTCCGACAGTTTCGCCCAGTCTTCCCTGGTCGGCGTCCGGCCGGCGGGCAACTGGTCGAGCGCGTCCTTGATCTCGGTGAGCGGGATGCCGACCCGCTGCGACAGCCGGATGAACGACACCCGGCGCAGGGTGTCGCGGGAGTAGCGGCGCTGGTTGCCCGCCGTGCGACGGCTCTCGATCAGCCCTTTGGCCTCGTAGAAGTGCAGCGTGGACACGGCCACGCCGGTACGCTCGGCGAGCTGACCCACGGCTAGTTCACGTACGTTGAGTGGTACCTGTGCCACGAACTCACCATATCTGGCTTACCGTATCCGCCCATAACGCCGGTGTACCCGGAAGATCAGCCGCCCAGCGTCGTGGTGACGAGCGCGCGCGCCTCCTCCTGCACCCGCGCCAGGTGCTCGGGTCCCTTGAAGGACTCGGCGTAGATCTTGTAGACGTCCTCGGTGCCGGAGGGCCGGGCGGCGAACCAGGCGCTGCCGGTGACCACCTTGACCCCGCCGATGGAGGCGCCGTTGCCGGGCGCCGCGGTGAGCACGTCGGTGACCGGCTCGCCCGCGAGGGTGGTCGCGGTCACGTCGTCGGCCGAGAGCGCGCCGAGCCTGGCCTTCTCCTCGCGGGTGGCGGGGGCGTCGATGCGGGCATAGGCCGGGTCGCCGAACCGGGCGGTCAGCTCGCCGTACAGCTCGCTCGGGGTGCGTCCGGTGACGGCGGTGATCTCGGCGGCCAGCAGGGCCAGCGTGAGGCCGTCCTTGTCGGTGGTCCACACCGAGCCGTCCCTGCGCAGGAACGAGGCCCCGGCGCTCTCCTCGCCGCCGAAGCCCAGGGAGCCGTCGAGCAGCCCGGGGACGAACCACTTGAACCCGACGGGGACCTCGACCAGGCGCCGCCCGAGGTCGCCGGCCACCCGGTCGATCATGCCGCTGCTCACCAGCGTCTTGCCCACGCCCGCCGCGCCGGGCCAGCCGGGGCGGTTGCGGTAGAGGTAGGAGATCGCGACGGCCAGGTAGTGGTTGGGGTTCATCAGCCCGCCATCGGGGGTGACGATGCCGTGCCGGTCGGCGTCGGCGTCGTTGCCGGTGGAGATCTGGTAGGCGTCGCGGTTCGCGATCAGCGAGGCCATCGCGTACGGCGAGCTGCAGTCCATCCGGATCTTGCCGTCCCAGTCGAGCGTCATGAACCGCCAGGTGGGATCGACGTCGGGGTTGACCACGGTGAGGTCGAGCCGGTGCCGGTCGGCGATCTCGCCCCAGTACTCCACGCTCGCCCCGCCCAGCGGGTCGGCCCCGACGCGCACCCCGGCTCCCCTGATCGCGTCGAGGTCGAGCACGGACGGCAGGTCGTCCACGTAGGCGGCCAGGAAGTCGTAGCGGCCGGTCGTGTCGGCGGCGAGGGCCCGCTCGTAGGGGATCCGGCGGACCTCCTTCAGCCCGCCCGCGATCAGCGCGTTGGCGCGGTCCTGGATCCAGGAGGTGGCCTCGGACCCGGCGGGGCCGCCGCTCGGCGGGTTGTACTTGAAGCCGCCGTCGGAGGGCGGGTTGTGCGAGGGGGTGACCACGACGCCGTCGGCCCTGCCGGGGCCGCCGTCGCCGAGGCCGCGGTTGTGCGTGAGGATGGCGTGGGAGACGGCGGGCGTCGGCGTGTAGCCGTCCCTGGCGTCCATCAGCACGCGCACGCCGTTCGCCGCGAAGACCTCCACCGCCGACACGCGGGCGGGCTCGGACAGGGCGTGGCTGTCGATGCCCAGGAACAGCGGGCCCTCGACGCCCTGGCTCGCCCGGTATTCGCAGATGGCCTGGCTGGTGGCCAGGATGTGGTCCTCGTTGAAGGCGGTGGCGAGGGAGGAGCCGCGATGCCCCGACGTGCCGAACGCCACGCGCTGCCCGGGCGCCCCGGGATCGGGGTGGCGCGCGTAGTAGGCCGTCACCAGCCGGGCCACGTCCACGAGATCGGCCGGCGCGGCCGGTTCACCCGCGCGTTCGTGCACCATGTCGACAACTCCCTGGGTCGCGGATGGGGATGTCTGGCTCCTATTACCCACCGCCGGGCGAACTCACCCGGCGGCCCTCTCGTGCAGCGACAGCAGCGCGTACGCGGCCACCGAGCACCCGTCGCGGATCTCGCCGCCGCGGACCATCTCCTCGAAACGGGCACGCTTGACGTGGCGCTGGATCATGTCCTGCTCCTCGCGCTCACGTCGCGGCGGGCCCGGGGTCAGGCCGGTGGCCAGATAGACGTGGAAGCGCTGGGCCAGCGTGCCGTGGGCGTTGTCCAGGACGCCGAGCAGGAGCAGCTTCTCGGCCCGCAGCCCGGTCTCCTCGGCCAGCTCGGTCGCCGCCATCGCCTCGGGCCCGGCTCCGGCCACGGTGCCCTGCGGGAAGCCCCACTCGCGCCGCCCCACGGGATAGCGGTATTCCTCCACCAGGTGGAATCCGTCATCGTCCATCGGGATGACCAGTGCGAAGTCGGGTTTGTCCACCACGCCGTAGATGCCACGGGATCCGTCGGGACGCTCGACGCCGTCCTCCCGCACGCTCATCCAGGCGTTCGCGTACACGACCTTGGATGACACCTGCCTGACGATCCCGTCTGGGGTCATGACGGTGGATACTACCCGTCGCCCTCGCGCTGGCGGGCCCAGGGGTCGTAGTCGACCTCCAGCGGCTCCTGGCCGGGCCGCTCGGGCTCGGGGACGTCGGTCAGGTTGACGCGGATCCGGTACCAGACGGAGCTACGGCCGCGCATGCCGTCCACCAGTACGTCGGCCGGGCGCAGCCGGGCCGCCACCTCCGGATGGCGGGCCTTCCAGCGTTCGAATCCGGCCATCGCCTCGTCCCTGGTGCGGGCCCTGGCGATCTCGATGACCGGGATCTCGCCCTTCTGCGACGGGTGCGGCGGCAGCGACTCGGCGAAGTCCAGCAGCGCGGCGAGCGACCCGGCCGTGCCGCCGATGCCCGCCCACGGGTCGCCGATCTCGGCGACCCTCGCCGGGACGGTGGCCAGCGTGAACTCCTCGGGCCTGCGTTCGCGGACCTCGTCCCAGGCGAGCGGGGTGGAGACCCGCGCGTCGGGGGTGGGGCGCACGGAGTAGGCGGAGGCCACGGTGCGGTCGCGGGCGTTCTGGTTGTAGTCCACGAAGACGCCGTGGCGCTCCTCCTTCCACCAGCGGCTGGTGGCCAGGCCGGGGGCGCGGTTCTCCACCTCGCGGGCGACGGCCTCCGCCGCCTGGCGGACCTGCGGGAAGGTCCAGCGCGGCTCGACCCGGGCGTAGACGTGGAAGCCCCGCGAGCCGGAGGTCTTGGGCCAGGCGGTCAGCCCGAAGTCCTCAAGCACCTCCTTGGCGACCAGCGCGACGTCCACGATCTGCGGCCACTCCACCCCGGGGACGGGGTCAAGGTCGATCCGCAGCTCGTCCGGGTGGTCGAGGTCGCCGGCCCGTACCGGGTGCGGGTTGAGGTCCACGCACCCCAGGTTGACGATCCAGGCGAGCTGGGCGGCGTCGCGCACCACGACCTCGTCGGCGGTACGGCCGGACGGGTAGCGCAGCCCGGCGACCTCGATCCAGTCCGGGCGCTTGTCCGGGGCGCGCTTCTGGAAGAACGCCTCGGCCCCGATGCCGCGCACGAACCGCTTGAGGATCATCGGCCGGCCGTCCACGCCGCGCAGTGCGCCCTCGGCGACGTCGAGGTAGTAGCGGACGAGGTCGAGCTTGGTGTGGCCGGGGCCGGGGAACACGATCTTGTCCGGGCTGGTGATCCGCACCTGCCGCCCGGCGACCTCCACTACCAGTGCGTTTGCCATGAGGTCACGATACGTCCGGCCTGCCCGCCTCGACCGGCAGCAGCGCCGCCACCGGCTCGCCCCTGGCGATCGCCTCCGCCACGAAGACGACATCGGCCCGCGCGCCGTCCCAGCCCACCAGGACCCGCTGGCGCAGCGGGTCCTCGTAGGCGTAGCCGGCGTCGCGCAGGATCCGGTGGATCGCCGGGACCAGCGCGCACACGGCCGGGGCGGCGTGCGGGCACTGGTACTCGCACGGCGCCTGCCCGGCCGCCCACCCGGCGGCGACGGTCTCGGCCACCCGGCGTGGGGGCGCGTCGCCCGGCATCCCGAGCAGCGTCCGGACCTCGCCGAGGCGGCCGTCCAGATGCGCGTCCCACACCCGTTCCGGGACGCCGCGCAGCGACCCGGCGTTGGCCAGGTCCCGGCCCGCCGACAGCCACCAGCGCAGGTGGTGGCGGGCGAACCTGGCCTCGACGGAGCCCGGCAGGCCGTCGCGCAGGCCCGGCAGGCCCCGCTCGCCGGGCGCGGGCGGTCCGGGCAGCGCGGACAGGTCGAGGCCCAGGGCGCGCAGCCGGGCCGCGCCGACCTGATCGGCGGCGATGCGGGCGCGCATCCGGAGCCAGCCGCGCTCGGCCAGGAAGTCGTTGCGGATCTTCCAGCGCCAGCCCGCGTACAGGTCGAGGGGGAAGCCGTCCAGGGCGGTGGCGGCGGGCGTGCCGTACCGGTCGGTGAACCACAGGAACGTGTTGGTCAGCACCTGGGCGCGCACCAGCGTCAGCGCCGCCGTCTCGCGGCCCACGACCCTGGCGCACGCGGCGTCGGCACGTTCCAGGAGCGCGAGCGCCAGGGCCGACGCGCGGGCGGGCGGACCAGGGTGGGTCACCCACAGGGTGTACACGGCGTCGGCCAGCCGGGAGCGGCGCTCGCGCAGCAGCGCCAGCTCGCGCGCCACCATGGAGCGCAGCTCCACCGGGCTCATCTCGGTGAGGTACGGCAGGCCGATCCACAGCTCGCCGCGCAGCGGCCCCGTACGGACGGCCTTGGCGTCGGCCTCGGCCGTCGCCAGGACACGGCGCGGGGCGCGCACCCCCACCTCCGCCGCGACCTCGCGCACCAGCGCGTACAGCTCGGCGTGCTCGGGCCCGAGCGGATGCAGGTGCTCGGGGGGCCGGTGGGCCAGCGCGAAGGCCAGCCCCGCCAGCGAACCGACGAGCGCCGCGCAGGCCAGCTCGCCTGCGGTGACCGGCGACCGGAACCACAGGACGGCGGCGGCCGCGGCGACGGCCGACGCCGCGATGGCGCCCTCGACGGCCCGGAACAGCGGCCCCGCCCACGGCGGGAACAACAGGCGCGGGGAACGCCCGAGCACCAGCCAGAACGCCCGCGGCCGTGACAAGCCCCCCGGCAGACCGCCCAAATCGCCCCCTCCCCCGGGAAGAACGCTAGCCGACCGCCGCGCCCCACAGGTACAGGCCCACCCCGGCCGCCAGCAGGCTGAGCGCGCACGCCACGGCCCGCAACGTGTTCCAGCGGGTCCAGCGCGGGGAGTAGCCCGCCCACAGGGCGGCGGCGGCCTCGGCCTCGCCGGGGACCTCCGCCCTGGCCAGCGCCTCGTTCATCGGCACGTTGATCGCCACCGTCGGCAGGAACGCGCCGGCCGCGTAGATCCCGGCGGCCACGAAGAAGGCGACGGCGGGGTCGGTACGGCCGAGCCCCAGCAGCAGCACGCCCGTCACCACCGCGACGATCGGCGTGCCCACGAACGTGCTCAGGAAGAGCGGGTTGAGGATCCTGCGGTTGACGCTGCGCATCGCCCTCGCCGCCTCCCGCGCGTCGATGTCGTCGAGCCCGCGCATCACGGACACCGAGAAGGCGTAGAAGACCCCCGTCATCGCGCCTGCCATCACGAGGGTGACGTACGCGAGCAGTGCCGTCAAGATCGCCATTGCGCCTCCCTGGGTGGGTTTCGTCCGGTGCGAACGTACCGGGAAACCGGGGGCCGATACATCGGCCCCCGGTACCTGGTGAACTCCACTCCCGGACTTCCCGGCATCCCCCCGTCAGCCGGGTCCGTACACGTCCCAGAGGTTGCCCGCGAAGAACCTGGCGAAGCGGTCGAGAGCGGCCGCGCCGCCGGGCCCCTCGGTCCGGAACGACGTGAGCTGGCGGATGAAGTCGCCCAGCTCGATGTGGAGCGTCCCCGCGCCGGCGATCGTCGCGGAGTCGTCGAGACCATCGGCGACGTGACCTTCCAGCAGCCGGAAGTACAGCGTCGTGGTCGCCGGCCAGATGTCGGTCGGCGGGCCGTGGAACACGTTCTTCCAGCCGATGAGGGTGCGGGGCCGGTCCCTGTCGTCGGTGAAGTACAGCCGGTAGCGCATCAGCCGCCGGTCCGGCGCGCCACCGGGCGCGAACAGGTTGAACCAGCCCCGCTCGACCAGACGCCGGCCCCCGCAAGCGGCGGCGTCTATCCATCCCTCTGCCTCGGCCAGATGCTCCTGGTCGTCCAGGAAGGCGTCCACGTCGTCGATGGTGATCGTGAGCCGGAAGGCGAAGCGGTCGCCCGGCACGCCGGGGTTGCGCACGCCCTCACGGTAGAAGCCCTTCATGTCCTCGGTGAACGACAGCGACGTGCGATCCTCACGGTTCGCCTGGCCCGCACCGCCGGCGGTGCCGGTCAGATCGCACGCCGCGCCGTTCCCACCCCCTGCCGCCATGCCGGCGCTCACCGGTCCTCCCCCTGGCGGCGTGCTCGTGGCCGTCCCTTCCAGCCCTTCCAGCAGGCGTGTGCACATGCGATCGGCCATCGCGGCGATCGTGAGGGACGGGTTGGTGCCCACCGGGCCCGGCATCGCCGCTCCGTCGGCGATGTAAAGCCCGGGAAAGCCGAATACCTCTCCATAGGAGTCACAGACCCCTTCGCCGGGGTGGCGGCCCATCGGGGCGCCGCCGACCGGGTGAACGGTGACGATCCGCTTACGGAACCAGACCGGATTGTCGGCGTACTCGGCTCCGAGCACGTCGGCGATCCGCTGCATGGTCTTGCGGACCCTTTCGAAGTACGCCTCGCTGGTGGCGGTGGTCCACGTGGCGTCGAGCCGCCCGCCGTCGAGGTGCAGGACACCGTCGGGGACGTCGCGGCCCATGCCGAGCAGGGGCAGCGAGCTGACCGACAGCGCGCCGGAACCGACCAGCTCCGAGAGTTCCGCCGACAGGTTGGTGTCGGGGGCCTGGTCGAAGAAGGCCAGGAAACGCTCGTAGAGGAACCTGGCCGCCCGCGCGATGACGTCGGACAGGTCGGCCTCCTCGAGCATCCAGTCCACGAAGCCCGGGTAGCCGCCGTCCTCGATGTAGGCGCCGCGGCCGGAGCCGGGCACGCCGTCCAGGTCGTCGGGCAGGCGGATGGCGCTGGTGATGACGGGGCCCCTGCTGGCGTCCAGGGGCCGGATCCGGCCGCGGTCGGTGGCCCGCAGCAGGAACGTGAGCAGGTCGCCGTTGCCGCAGAAGCGGGTGCCGATGGCGTCGCTGAGGCCGGGGAGGTCGGCGCGGGCGCGCAGCAGCAACAGCGCGGTGCCGTACGTGCCGGCGCCCAGCACCAGCCGGTCGCAGGTCATCGTGGTGACCGGGCGGGTACGGCGCGGCGCGCGGTCCGGATCGTCGGTGTCGGGTGAGTGGACGAGGTAGTCCACCTCGTACCCGCCGCCCGGCCTCGGCCGGATCGCCCGCACCTCGTGCAGCACGCGCAGGTCGGCGCCGTGGTGGGCGGCGGCGGCCAGATAGTTGTGGTCCAGGGTGTTCTTCGCGCCGTCGTTGCAGCCGATGTCGCACTCGCCGCACAGCCGGCAGGTCCTGCGCATCGTCGTCTTGTGCAGACTCGGGTAGGGGCCGGGCCGGATGGGCAGCCCGATCCCCGGCTCCGCGCCGGGCGCGGGCGCGAAGCTCACGCCCAGCGGCGCGAGCCGCCAGTCCAGGCCCAGTTCGGCGGAGGCGTCCTGCATCGCGCGGGTCTTCTCCGCGACCGTGAACGCCGGATGGCGCAGCGGGTACGGCGAGACGCCGATCATCTTCTCCACGGCGTCGTAGTGCGGGTCGAGGTCGGCGCGGGTGAGCGGCCAGTTCTCGTACCCGCCGCCGGGAAGCGGCTCGTCCTTGACGAACCACTCCTCGTCCTTGCGCAGCAGCACGTTGGCGTAGATCAGCGAGCCGCCGCCGAGCCCGCTGGCGACGACCGAGTCGAAGCCGCGGAACCCCCACACGTCGAACATGCCGTACAGGCCCTCGCCCGGATCCCAGAAGGCCCTGCTCATCTGGGCCGGGGTGCGCGCGAAGCCGCCCGGCTCATAGGCGCGGCCCCGCTCCAGCACGACCACGGACTGCCCGGCCTCGGCGAGCCGGTAGGCCGCCACCGCGCCCCCGAACCCGGAGCCGACCACGATCGCATCGACGTGCTCGTACCGCGACATCGCTCAACCCGCCTGACGCTTGATGAAGGCGGCCATCCTCGGGAACACGTCCACGTGCGCGTTCTTGCCGATGATGGGGTCGATGTGCCCGTACCCGCGCAGGATCTCCAGCTCGTGACGGCCGGGCGCGGCCTTCTCCAGGATCCGGTGGCAGACGATGTTGGAGTCGGTGAACACGTGGTTGCGGTCGCCGGTGAGGAACAGGATCGGCGTGGTCACCTCGGCGGCCCGCTCCAGGTAGTCGAGGGGTAGTTCGGCGTGCCGAGGATCGGCCGCGTCGCACTTCACCGCCCGGCCCGCCCTGACCATCTTGTCGATGTGCCGGTAGTAGTGCACGCCCGAGGCCCCGTTGAGGTCGGCCAGCCGTTCGTGGGTGTGCGTCTCCGGCGCCAGGTTGTGGTGCGCGTACATCGCGGGCCTGCCGCTCCCCCACATGAAGCTCTGCATGTGACAGGCGGGCTCGCGGCACTCCGGGTGGAGCGCCGACACCGCGCGAGCCAGCAGCCACCTGCGGGTGAGCGGCGGCGCGTCGGAGAACCTCGGGTCGATGTACGGCAGGCCCAGCAGGTACTCGAACATGGTCGCCCCGAAGCGGAGCTTGGCCCTGGACCAGCGGTGCACCCTCGGCGTCAGCGCCACGCTGTTGCACACCAGGCTCGCGATGTCGCCGACCGCCCCGCCGAACAGGCTCATCGTGAACGACACCGACCCCAGGCAGTGCGCGATCACGTGGATCCGCCGGTCCCCCACTTTCCGGCGGATCTCCGCGAGCGCGGGCGGGTAGTCGTAGTGCGCGATGTCGTCGAGCGTGTGCCTGCGCGTCTCGACGTCATAGGGGAAGTGGCTGCTCATCCTGAAGTCGAGGGTCCAGACGTCACCGAACCCGTTGTCGAGCAGGTAGGTGGCCAGGTTCTTGATCTCCGGCATGATGAAGATGTCACTGGATGACGTCAGCCCGTGCAGCAGCAACACCACATCGCCGTCGCCGTCCCCCCGGCGAAACCTGGTCAGCTTCAGCCCCAGCTCGTCCTCGGTGGCGAACGGGTGCACGGTTATCTCCGCCCCCGGTACCCCGTCGAGTGTGAAGCGTGGGATTCGGTGCTCCATCTCCCCGTCCCTCCGATGCGTCCGCGCCCACGATTCCAAAAGACCGCCCCCCGGCGGCATCGTGGAAAACACGTACATTGGACTGCCCACGCGACGGAAAAGTTCGGACCCCCCGATGACCTGCCCCTTCACGATCACGCACCAGCGCCCGTCCGCGCCCGAGCACGGGGGCCACCGGGCCCCGTGCGCGGCGGTGTGGCCACCGCGCCTCCTGGAGGGTCTTGGACGGCGCGGGCGGATGGCATGCGCCGACCGGGGCGTTCGCCCGTGCCGTTCGGCGTGGCAGCGGCCCCGCCTCGCCGTCGCGCCCGCTCACTGGTCGAGGTCCCACGCGTCACCCGATACGGTCGTCGTCACCGCGTCACGGCGGTGCGCGGTCAGCACCGTCGCGCCGTACCGGTAATCCGCGCCGGACATGGACGGCATGAGCCGCGCGACGCGCACCCGTCCACGCCCGTTCGGGAAAGTGGCCAGCGCCGCCAGCATGTCCGTCGCCGCGACGGCCGCCGAGCCGGTCACGCCACCCGAACCTCTCCTTCCCGCATCGACCTCCCACGAGGCGAGTAGGTCATCATCTTGATCGGCCAAATCGGTAATGCCGGATTCCGGCATAGCAGGGTTAAGATCTCCCACGGGTCGCACCTCCACTGTGCGATCAAGGGGTCCGTCCGGCGTTCGCGCGCCTGCGGGCCCCGCTCTATCCGTCGCGATGAGCCTGTCGCGCAACGTCTGTGCGCAAGCTCATCTCCACGCTTCACCGGCAGTCGGCGGTTACGCCATCGGTATGGTGTGCGGTCGCCCTGCTCGCGCCATCCGGGTAGCCGCAGGCGGTCTCCCACGGCGCGGCGCGACGCGTACCTGGCCATGCCCGATCGGGAACTCGCCCAAGGCGTCGAGCCCGGCGACCTTTCGATCGGTCACGCCGCCGACGCGCTGGTCTCCGGCCTCCGCCTTCCGCACCATGACGAGATCGCCGTCGAGGGCGATGACGTCCTGCGCCATGGGCTTCACATGACGCTTGGGTCGTCCGCTCGGGAAGCATGGCGACGAACATAGGTAACACACAGCAACACCGAGGGCGCAAATCGTACCCCTTTGTTTCGGTCAGGCCAGAAGGCCGATACGGTCCGCCAACTCATGTGCCTGCGGACGCAACTCATTCGGACCGGCCTCGGCGAGCTCCCACACCAGCCGCCACGCGTAGCCGTTGTACCGGACCGTCTCCGGCGCGGTTCGCTGAGCGAGTTGGAGAGTGCCGAGCACAGCGGCCTGATCGTGGCGAAGCTGGTGAGCGCGGGCGACTTCGATGAGATGCCGCCCTCGCCGAGGCATCGAAGGGATCGGAACCGACTCGGCGCGGTTGGCCTGCCGCGCGGCCTCCCCGCTTTGGTGGAGTTCCACGGCGAGCGTCACCGCGTGCGGCTTCATGATGATCTGAGAGAATGACGTCCAGGGCTGGTAGTAATCGGCGGGCAGGCGCGCGGCGACCCGCTTCGCCTCGTCCCAGTAACCCCACGCCTCCGCCGCGTCCCCGGTCCGCGCCGACGTGAACGCCAACTCGAAATTCAGCGCGCCCCACATCGCGAGAAGGTCGGTGCCGGGGTCGTCCATGTGCGGCTGGATCGCCAGCATCCCCTGCTCGTTGATGTCACGAGCGGCGTCGAAGTCGTTCGCGTCGCGGTGCGCCTGAGCCAGGAACCACACGCCACACGACAGCGCAAGCGGATCCTCCGACTCCTGGGCGGCCGTGAGCGCCCGGTCCGCGACCCGCCATAGCAGGTCCTGCGCCGGCTGGTAGGCCACGAACATCTGTGTGAGCCCGTAGGTCTCGGCGAGCATGGCCTGGCACCGTCGCCGCGTCTCGCCTCGGTACATGTGCGCGGCGAGCTGAGCGTCGCGGATCAGGTCAGGTAGCAGTTCGCCGAGAGCGGTCCGGTGATCGGGCGAGGAGTGCCGGATCCGCCACGCCCTGTCCAGCCGTGCACGCAAAACGTCGAGCGGCTGCACGGTGCCGCCGGCGGCTTGGAACGGCAGTGCGTTGACGGCCGCACGGACCGCGGCGAGTGCGGGATGACCCGGGCCGGTGAACATGCGTACGGGCACGGACTGATCGCCGGTGATCTCCGACAGGTCGCGGACACGGAGCGCCTCCGCGAGCTGTAGCAGTATCGGCAGGCGGGGATTCTGCTGCAGCCGCCCCTTTTCCACTGCTTTCAACCACGACTCGCTTTTCCCGACGAGACCGGCCAGGACCTCGCGGGTCATCCCGCGGCGTTCACGTAGGTATTGGATGCGCTGCCCCAGAGTGAGTACCGGCGCGCCGGAGTCGTTGGTGCCGTCATTCAAGCCCCTGCCACCCTTCCCTGATTCTCGACGACTTCAGGCTAGGCACGCAGGGTTTACTCATACCAGCGATCCGGCGACCTTCCGTCCGCTGAAACCTATGACGACCGCACCGGCGCTAACTGACGGCCGCTGCGCTCCACCGCGCCTCAGCAGACGGGGCCGTGCCGTCCGGCATCTGGACCTCGGCTCGGAATACCGAGTGGTGGCCATCATTGGCAGAGTGACCGAGGTAGACCATCGACTTGAACGTGGCCGCTTCGCAGGAGATCGCCACGCCTTCGAGCTCAGAGAGCGCATCCGCGCCTTCCGGGCCGGGTCGCTACAGCACAAGTCCATTGAGGCGCCAAAAGCAGACGCGATGATTACGGCTACGAGCCACGCGAGGAGCTTGAAGCCCTGCGACGGGCACGGGAGCGCCAAGCACCGACGAATGGCAGCGACGCCATGCCCACAGGGCAGGCGTGGAAGGCACCATCACCCAAGGCGTCAAACCCTTCGGTCTGTGCAGATCCCGCTACCGCGGGACAGCAAAGACCCACCTCCAGCACCTCCTCATCGCCGCGGCGATTGACCCCACCAGGCTCGACGCATGGCTCACCGGAACGCCGCCGGAGTTCGATTGATCGAGCACTCCGAAATTCGTTGGACGTCGATCAGACATTCTGCGAATATCCGCACGGTGACAGATGAAGCCGATCGTCAGATGTCGTTTCCCACCAGTACGAAGCATGTGCGCTTTGTCGAGTTGTCGAGCGCCGCGATGTCCGCTCTGCTCGATGGGGATCTGCCCGCAGCCAGCAATACGGCTGGGGTCGCTCTGACCGAGTACTTTGTGACAGAGGAAGCACGGTGGCTGTGGCGGTTTCGGCTCGACCAGATGGCCGCCGATCCCCGCCATGCGCAGTGGATGGTGCGGCAGGTGGCGACCGGGCCTGAAGGTGTCGTCATCGGTCATGCCGGGTTTCACGGACCGCCCGATGAGGCGGGCATGGTAGAGATCGGCTACGCGGTTGTCCCCGACTTCCGTCGCCAGGGGTACGGCCGAGCCATCCTGATCGAGTTGCTGCGTCGGGCGGCGGCCGAACCGGCAGTCAAGACCGTACGGGCGACGATTAGTCCCGATAATGTGGCCTCCCTGGCCACGATTGCCGGCTTCGGCTTCGTCAAGGTCGGCGAAGACTGGGATGAAAAGGACGGCCTCGGACTCATCTTTGAAGTCCCCGCCAACCGCAGCCGCTAGGCGCGACCAACGGTCACAGTATTCGCGACCAAGGGCCGGCGTTCGGTGCCGCCTGCGGTACATACGTCCGTGGCCGACCCGGCAGGAGGCCCGCACGCCGTGACGATCGCCGGGATGCGCGGAAGATTCCGGGCGTCTCCAGGGCCCGTTCAAGGCCGTTTCCGTCCGTGTCGGGTCAGCTGATTCTTATCCGGGTGCGTCCGCAGTGGGCGCAGCGTTCTGTTCTCACTCGGCCGATGGTCTCGATGATCAGCCAGCGGTGCAGGAGTCGGCAGGGCACGCTTCCCTCCCTGCCCGCCGAACGTGCGAGGTCACGTGTCGACTAACGCCGCCCGGTGGCGCATGACGCAGTCCACCGGGACGCGGATCGGGAGACACAAGGTCTGCCCGTGCTCGTCGAACAGGGCGTCGCGGGAGGCGAAGTGGCCCAGGTCGGCAAGGACATGGCCTGACAAATCGCAGGAGGAGCAGGTCACGCCGTCCCAGTCGATCGCGGTGCGGGCGATCGCGTCGAAGAGGGTCTCGCCGCCCGTGTTGGTGAAGGGGGACGCCGACCGGAGGTCGCGCAGGTCGCCGAAGAGTTCCGAGGCGGGGACCCAGCGGTCGTGAAGGCGGAATTCCGGCCACGCCAGCACCACGCGGCGGGGAATCAGTCGCCGCAGGCGTGGGAAGCGGGGATTCCAGAAGCGTCCGTCCACCAGCAGCCCTCGGACCCGGGTGGGGGTTCCGAGGCCGCGGGCCACGGCCTCCAGCAGGGCCAGGCGCTGGCTGCAGGAGCCTCGGCCGAGGGCCAGCGTCATGGAGACGGGCTGCCGTTCGTTCATGGCGTAGACCGGGCGCACGCGGGTGGCGATGAGGCGGTGGGCCGTGGCCAGGAGAGCCAGGATGTCCAGGTCGGCCACGGTGCCCCGGTCCGCGACGTCGCCGCCGGTCGGGGCATCGACCCTGCTCGCGGCCCCGACCCTGGTCACGGCCTCGTCTGTCGCCGGGCCACTGTCCAGCGCCTCCCCCGGCGCGGCGGTGGGGATCGCGGGCTCGCCGCTCGCCGGGCCGGCGTCCCGCGGTTCGCCGGGCTCGGCGGTCGCCTTGCCGGTGCCCGGCGCGGGGGGCAGGGTGCGGACCTCGGAGATGAGGGTGAGCACGCGGGGATGGCGCCGGTTGAGGATGGGGGTGGCCGCCAGGCTTCCCTTGGCCCGCGGGGGCGGGGGGATCGGCTTCACGGGGTGATCATAACTGCGATATCCCCGCCACAAAGCATTTCTGGAATATTTACGGCGGATGTCCGGATGCTCTACCGGATTGGGTCTGGCGTGCTACCGGAACGCACGTTACCTTCATCTCGCTGCGGCCGTCACCCCCCGTAAAACTGCCGGCAAGGGAGCCGCGTGGCCAGGGTGTATGGGCTGACATCCAGGTCACGCGGCTCCGCAGGGGGTTACGTCTCGTGTGGAAACGACACGCCTCGCATGGAAACGAAGGGTCAATCGTCGCGTCGGGTAAGGGCGGTGACGACGCCGACGCGTGATGAAACGCCGAGTTTGCCGAAGACCCTCGACAAATGGGTTTCGACCGTGCGGACGCTGAGGTAGAGCTTCTCGGCGATCTGCTGGTTGGTCTGGCCCTGGGAGACCAGTTCGGCGATCTCCATCTCTCTCGGTGACAGGCCGAGGGTGGTGCCCTGGCGGGAGCCGCGGGGGGTGGTGCCGACGCGGACGCCCAGGCGGCGTTGTTCGCGGAGGGTCTGGGCGTGCAGGTTGCGCGCGCCGCAGGCGGTGAAGACGTCGGCGGCCTCGCGCAGGCGTTCGCGGGCGGTCTCGCGTTCGCCCGCCTCGCCGTAGGCGAGGCCCGCGGTGAGCAAGGCGCGGCCGGAGTCGATGCGGCGTTCGTCGCCGAGCAGTTCGGCGGCCTCGACAGCCGAGCGGGCCGCCGTGGACGGGTCGCCCGCACGGAGGGCGTGCGCACGCGCCAGCCGGGCCAGGCCCGCGAAGACGGGCAGCTCCGGGCGGGCCAGGGCGTCGGCCCGCTTCGCCCAGACCTGGGCCTCGTCGGCCTGGCCCGCCGCCCCCAGCGCGTACGCCAGGGTCTCGCAGCACCACAGCAGCGTGCCCCGGTCGAGGCGCGGCGAGCGGAACCGGTCGCACGCCTCCAGTACGGCCTGCGCCCCCTCCTCCGGCCGCCCCGCGTTGATCAGGGCCAGCCCCCTGGCGTGCCCGGCCATCGCCCCCCAGACCTCGCCCCCGCCGACCCCGGCGCTGACCGCCTCCTCCCCCGCCCGCAGCGCCTCGTCGTCCTCACCCGACCAGGAGGCCGCCAGGCACTGCTGGGTGAGCGCGAAGACGAGCTGCTGCCCGGAGCCGAGCAGCCTGGCGTCTTCCACGGACTCCTCGGCCGTGGTGCGCGCCTCGGCCAGCCGGCCGACCATCGCGAGGGTTCTGGCCTGCCCGGCGAGCAGGTTGGTCAGGATGTACGCCTGGCCGGTGGAGCGGGCGATGGACGCGGCCCGTTCGAAGTGGCGCAGCGCCCCGGCGTGGTGGCCCATGCTCCACTGGGTCCAGCACAGCCAGGCGACGGCGTCGAGCCATTCGGCCAGGTGCTCGTCGGGGGCGGCGTCGAGCCGGTGCTGGGCGGCCTCGACGTAGGCGATGGCCTCGGTGACGCGCCCGGCGGCGAAGGCGGGCATGGGCCGCATCGCGGCGACGCCGGTGGCCAGGCCGGGCGCCCAGTCGTCGGCGCCGTCGGGCATCAGGTCGAGCACGGCCTGCGCGGCGCGGAAGTCGACGCGCATCAGGCTCTCGGCGACCAGCCGCATGCGCAGCGGCACCGCCTCGGGCGCGCGCGGGTCGGGCATCTGGCGCAGTTCATCGAGCAGCAGCGCCCGCGCCTCGTGCGGGCGGTCGAGCTGGCGCTCCATCAGCGCGCACAGGCGCGCGGCGCGGGCCCGCCGGGCGTAGTCGCCGGCGGGCAGCAGGCGCAGCAGTTCGCGGGCGGTGTCGCGGCCTTCCGCGAGCCTGCCGCTGACGCTCTGCACGTGGGCCAGTTCGAGCAGCAGTTCCAGCCGCTCGGCGGTCTCGGGCAGCAGCCGCAGCGCGGACTCCAGCCAGTGCGCGGCGGTCACCGGCGCCCGCGCGGCGACGGTGCGGGCGGCCTCGACGAGGGTGTCGACCGCCCGCCGGTCGCCGAAGCTGCCGGAGCGCTGCACGTGGTGGGCCCGCGCGGTGGCGGGCGCGCCCAGCCCGTGGAGGTGGTCGGCGAGCCGGGCGTGGGCGGCGTACCGCCAGCCGGGCGCGGCGGCGGCGTAGGCGGCGCTGCGCACCAGCGGGTGGCGGAACCGGAACCTGGCCGCCCCGGCCGGGCGGACGACGTCGCGGGCGACCATCTCGTTCAGCGCCCCCAGGACCTCGTCCTCGGCCATCTCGGCGGCGACCGCGACCAGCGCGGGCTCGAACTCGTCGGCGGTCACGGCTGCGGCGTGGGCGGCCTGCCTAGCGGGCGGGGAGAGGCCGCTCAGCTCGACGTCGAGGGCCGCGCCCGCGCCGGGCGGCAGCTCGGCCTTGCCGTCCTCGACGGTGGCCAGGCCGCCGCTGAGCCGGGCCAGGGCGTCGAGGTAGAAGGGGTTTCCGCCGCTGGCCTCGTACAGCGCGCGGCGCACCGGCAGGCTGACGTCGGGGCCGAGCAGTTCCTCGGTCTGCTCGCGGGTGAGCGGGCCGATCTCGACACGGACGCCTTCGCCCGCCACGGCGGCCAGGCGCGGTACGGCCTGCGCCGGCCGGTAGCCCACGGCGAGCAGCACGCTGCCCCTTGGCGGATGGCGGACCAGGTGGTCGAGCAGTTCGATGGTGGTGACGTCGGCCCAGTGGACGTCGTCGAGGATCAGTGCCAGCCCGTCGGGCGCGGCCAGTTCTTCCAGGAGCAGTCGCACCGCGCGGTAGAGGCGGTAGCGGCCAAGGCCGCTCTGGTCGCCCGCCATCGGCGCGGCGGCGCCGGGCAGCAGGTCGGCGAGGGCCGGGATCGCGGCGGTGAGCAGATGCATCTGCGCGGCGGGCAGGCGCTCGGCGAGGTCGGTGGCGCGCGATTCGAGGTGGTCGTCCAGCGCGTCGATGAGCGGGCTGAGCGGCAGTTCCTGTTCGAACTCCGAGGCCCGCCCGGTGAGCGTGGCCAGCCCGCGCCGCCTGGTGAGGTCGGCGAGCACCCCGAGGAGCCGGCTCTTGCCGACCCCAGGGTCGCCGACCACGGCGACGAATCGGAACTCTCCCGCCCACGACTCCTCCACCGTGTGCGCGAGCGTGCGCAGGGCGTCATCCCGCCCGACGAGGACGGCGCCGACGCGAGGCTGCATGGGGGGCGTCCTTTCCGTGGGCGCGTGCTTCGCGGCCGATGCTTCATCATCGCGCGTCGGCGGGGATTCCGTCAGCCCATTGCCGAGCGGTCACGAGGGAGTATATTGCTGTAAAAGAAGTAGGTTTTCAGGGTTTTTTCCCCAAGGACGGCCCATGCCCCTCCCTGACTTCCTCGTCGCCGGCGCCCCAAAGGCCGGGACGACGGCGTTGCACACCGCGCTCGCAAACCACCCGTCGCTCTACCTGTCGCCGGTCAAGGAACCCAAGTTCTTCCTCACCGACGGCCCGCCGCCCACCAAGGGCGGACCGGGCGACGCCCGGACGTACCGCGAACACGTCTGGCGACGCGCGGACTACCTCGACCTGTTCCGCGACGCCCCGCCGGGCGCGCTGCGGGGCGAGTCGACGCCTTTCTACCTCTACGACCGCGACGCCCAGCGGCGCATCCACGCCGAGATACCGGACGCGAAACTCATCGTGGTGCTGCGCGACCCCGTGGAGCGCGCCCACTCCAACTGGACCCACCTGTGGTCGGCGGGCCTGGAGCCGCTGGACGACGTCGTGCGGGCCTGCGCTCAGGAGCCGCGCAGGATCGCGGCGGGCTGGGCGCCGTTCTGGCATTACGTCTCCCTGGGAAGGTACGGCGAGCAGCTTCGGCACCTGTACACATTGTTCCCCCGCGAGCGGGTCCACGTGTTCCGCTATCGCGACCTGGTGGACCAGCCCGCCGAGACGCTCGACCGGATCTGCGACTTCCTCGGCGTGCCCACCGGCGTCATCTCCACGGTGCCACGTGAGAACGTGACGGCCCATCCCGACGCCACCCTCACCCACCGGGTGCTGTCACGGTCGCTGCGCGCCGGGGCGGCCCTGCTGCCCGGCCGCCTCGGCGGCTCGCTGGCTGAGTCGCTGGAGGGCAGGCTGCAACAGCGGGCCAGGCCCCGG
The DNA here is from genome assembly GCF_029382225.1 of Spongiactinospora sp. TRM90649. Taxonomy (GTDB): domain Bacteria; phylum Actinomycetota; class Actinomycetes; order Streptosporangiales; family Streptosporangiaceae; genus Spongiactinospora. Next base: position 89,973 of record NZ_JARLTC010000031.1, on the reverse strand, counting down.
CGTCCGCTCACGTGGGAGCAGCGCAGCGCACTGCTCCCGCTGTTCGCCGGGGACATCGCGCTGCTCCAGGAGGTGACCGGAGAGGACTTCGGCGACTGGCTGCTCCCCCGGGAGCGGTCGGGCGGACTGGTGGGCACCCGGCCCGAGGGCCAGCGCCAGGCCCGCAACGGCCGTCCGCGTCGCGCGGAGCCCGGCACCGCGGGCACCGGGGGGTGAGGGCCGCTCAGCGCAGTTCGGTGCGCAGCTCGTGCGCGCCGTCGGCGCGAGTGTACTCGTAGTAGAGCCGCCGCCCGCCTCTGGGCAGCTCGACGACGTCGAGGTAGCGCAGGCCGCCCCCGCCGTACGGCGAGACGGCCGCCGGGAGGGGGGCGAGCGGCACCAGCGCGGCCGGGTCGGTGCCGGTCGCCACGCCGGTGCGCTCCTCGTAGTTCTCCCCGGCCGAGGCGCGGCCGTCGTAGCTGGCGATCACCGCGTCGCCCGCGAAGGTGACCGCGGTGATCCGCGCGCCTCTGGAGTCCCAGGTGCCGGGGACGCCGGACAGCGCGGTGCCGTGCCAGGTCCAGTCGAGACCGTCGGCGCTGGTGGCGTAGTCGGAGACCATCCGGTCGGCCTGCTCGGGGTCGGCCAGGGGGTGGCAGGAGGCCCACAGGTGCCACACGTCGCCGCGCCGCACGATGACCGGGTCCTTGACGCCCGTCTTAGGGTCGCCGGGCAGCACCACGCGGCGCCACCTGGGGTCGAAGCGGGCGGGGTCGTCCGCCTCCAGGACCTCCACGCGCCAGTGCTTGGTGCCCGGCGTGGCGCAGCTCAGGTAGAGCCGCCAGCGCCCGTCGGGCAGCGCGACGAGCGCGGGGCGCTCCAGGGAGTCGGCGTCCATCTCGTGGCTGGAGATGGTCAGCAGGGTCTCGAACCGCACGCCGTCGGCGGACCTGGCCAGCGCCACGGCGTGGCCGCGGCCCAGGCCGATCGGCCGGCGCAGGCGGTACGCGAGGTAGACGTGGCCGCCCGCGGCCACCGCGCTGGCCGCGCCCGCCCAGTATCCGGCCTCCGCGCGCTCGGGCGCGACGGCCACCACCGAATGCCCCGGGTCGGGGACCATGGCGTGGACCCTCGGGTCGTTATCTCCGATCAACACGGCCCCGACAGTAGACGCCCCTACCGGTTCGCTCATGAAGATTCACCAATCGTGGTCTCGGCTTCGCCCGGCCTTGGACCACATACCCTACTTTATCAGTCGGTTTGATTGGCAATATCGCGGGCGACCCGCTCAGGCGCGGGAGGCGGGCAGCGCGATGGCGGGGAACGGGTTGTCCGGGAGCAGGACCAGCCGGGCGGTCTCACCCGGCGCCTCGGCGGCGTGCAGGTGCAGCAGGGCCGAGCCGATGCCCGCCGCGCCCACCATGTAGCCGGTGTCGGCGGTGACCTCCCAGGGCCGCAGCCGCCGGTACGCCTGGTACCAGCGGTAGCCCGCGCCGTCGTGGCCGGTGGCCCGGTCGATCAGGTGGCCGGCGACGTCACGGGCGAAGGCCAGGTAGGCCTCGCGCCCGGTCGCCGTCCACAGCCCGGTGAACAGTTCGAGCAGCCCGGCGCCGCCGCAGCACTGGCAGGAGACGTTCCAGTAGCCGGGCGACTGGCGGTACGGCGCCCCGCTCTGCACGATTCCGCCCGCCATGCGCTCGACCCAGTCGAGGTCGCCCTGGTCGCCGGTGACCCGGTACAGCTCGTAGAACATCCGCGCCACCCCGGCGGAGCCCGAGCAGAACCCCAGGTAGTGCAGCGCGCGGCCGTGCGGCACGTGGTGCGGGACCAGCGCGCACCGTTCGGAGACCGTGCTGACCGCGCGGACGAACTCGGCGCCCCTGCGGGCGGCCTGGAGGAAGACGGGACGGCCGGTCACGCCGTACAGGCGGGCCATGAGGAAGGCGGTGCCCGCCGTGCCGGACAGGAAGCCGGGGGTGACGGCGTCGGCCGGCAGCCCGGCGCAGCCCTCCTCGCCGAACCTGTGGCCGGGCACGACCAGTTCGGCGATCCGGGCCGCCGCCTCGATCGCGACCTCCTCGTAGGCCGAGACCCCGTGGATGCCGGCCGCGTGCAGCAGCGCGAGCACGATGCCGCCGTCGCCGCTCTGCGCGGGGTCGCCGGTCCAGCCGGGGCCGCCGCGGAAGGAGCGCACGCCGCGCACGATGCGGTCGACGGCCGCGCGGGAGGCGGCCTCGAAGCGCTCCTCGCCGGTCACCCAGCCGGCCTCGGCCAGCGCGAAGGCGATGCCCGCGAGCCCGTGGTAGAGGGTGAGGTCGTGGCCCGAGACGGAGACGGACCGCTCCATCGCCATCGAGGCCAGGTGCCGCGCGCCCGCGCCGGCGTCGTCGAGGTAGGATCCGTCGCCGGTCGCCGCGGCGAGTTCGAGGAAGAACAGCACGATGCCCGCCGACCCCGCGTAGAGCGAGTGCGAGGGCCCCGCCGCCGCGGACTGGCCGCCGGGGTCGGGGTTGCCACGCCAGACGCGCCCGGCGGACTCCCACCGGGTGGTGCCGCTCAGAATGCGCGCCGGTTCATCGACGGCGGCCGAGCGGATCCACCGCCCGGCGAGCACGGCGGCTTCCAGCGGAGTGCTCCCGCCCGGCCATGTCGGCCCGTCCGGAGTCATGTCCCCTCCCGCCACCGAGTAATACCTACTTACAATGTAGGGAATACAGGTTTGGACGTCAACGCCGAGCCACCACCGGCGTATGGGACCACCATACGCCGGAAAGCCGCCCTTCAGGGCGGCGATCGCGGATGTCCCACGGTTATCCGGTCGATGAATCCAGCGCGGGGGGCCGCGCCGTATTACCCGTGCGCGCACGCGGCGCGGCATCGATCGGAGAGTCGGGAACGGGAGACCCCCATGGACCTGGACTACCTGGTGATCGGAGCGGGACCCGCCGGGCTGCAGCTCGGCTACTTCCTGCACCGCGCCGGCCGCGCCTACCTCATCCTGGAGGCCGGTTCCACCCCCGGGACGTTCTACCGGACGTTCCCCCGCCATCGCCGGATGATCTCTATCAACAAGCCAAACACCGGCTGGAACGACCCTGAGCTCGACCTGCGCATGGACTGGAACTCCCTGCTCAGCGACGATCCGGAGCTGCTGTTCACCCGCTACACCGAGCGCTACTTCCCGGACGCCGACGACTACGTCCGTTACCTGGACGACTTCGCGCGGGCGCACGAGCTGCGGGCCGTCTACGACTGCCGGGTCGTCCGCCTGACGCGGGAGGACGACGGGTTCACCGCGCACGACGCGGGCGGCCGGGTCTTCCGGGCCAGGCGCGTGGTGGTGGCGACCGGCTTCGGCAGGCCGTACCTGCCGCCGATCCCCGGGATCGAGCACACCGAGCAGTACGCCACGGTCCCGACCGACCCCGAGGAGTTCACCGGACGGCGGGTGCTGATCATCGGCAAGGGCAACTCTGCGTTCGAGACCGCCGACAACCTCGTGGAGAAGGCCGCGGTGATCCACCTGGCCGCGCCGAACTCGATCAGGTTCGCCTGGCGTACCCACTTCATCGGCCACCTGCGCGCGATCAACAACAACTTCCTGGACACCTACCAGCTCAAGACCCAGAACATGGTGCTGGACGCCACCATCGAGGGCATCGAGCGCCGCGACGGCGAGTTCCTCGTGACGATGGCCTACTCCCGCCGGGACAAGAAGGTCCGCCTCGCCTACGACCGGGTGATCACATGCACCGGCTTCGGCATGGACGACTCGCCGTTCGCCCCCGGCTGCCGCCCCGAGACCACGATCAACGGCAGGTTCCCCCTGCTCACCCACGAGTGGGAGTCGGTCAACGTGCCCGGCCTGTACTTCGCCGGGACGCTCACCCAGGTCCGCGACTTCAAGAAGTACACCAGCGCGTTCATCCACGGCTTCCGGTACGGCGTGCGCGCGCTGACCCGCATGTTCGACCAGCGCTATGAGGGGATCCCCTGGCCCTCCACCGAGCTGCCCGCCGACGCCGGCAAGCTCACCGACGCCGTCATCGAACGTCTCGCCCGCACCTCGGCCCTGTGGAGCCAGTACACCTTCATGTGCGACCTGATCGTGCCGGACCCGGGCGCGGCGGGGACCGTCCGCTACCTGGAGGAGATGCCGGTCGACCACGCCAGGGCCAGGCGGGACGGCGACTGCCTCACCCTCACCCTGGAGTACGGCACGGGCCACGACGCGATCGACCCCTTCGACGTGCCCGCGGGCCGGGCCTGGGAGGCCGACCCCGGCCACGACGAGGACCGTTACCTGCATCCGGTGATCCGTCACTACCGCGAGGGCGAGCCGGTCGCCGCGCTGCACCTGGCCGAGGAACTGTGCAACGACTGGACGAGCGAGGAGGAGCACCGCGCTCCCCTGCGCGCCTTCATCGGCGGCTTCCTGGGCGAGGCGGCGGGCCGGGCCACGGCCACGTCCGCGAACGCGTGAGCGCGCCGGCGGGGTCCGGCGCACCGGGCGCGCCGGTCAACGTGCGCGAGTTCGAGCACGCCGCGCGGGCGGTGCTCGACCCGGTCCACGGCGACTACTTCGCGGGCGGGGCGCAGGACGAGGTCACCGTGCGCGCCAACGAGTCGGCGTTCGCCTCGCTCCGCCTGGTCCCCAGGGTGCTGCGGGGCGCGGGCGAGCCGTCGCTCGCCACCCGGGCGCTCGGCGCCGAGGCGTCCATGCCCGTCATGATCGCCCCCACCGCGTTCCACCGGCTGGCCCACCCCGAGGCCGAGCGCGCGACCGCGCGGGCCGCCGCACGGGCGGGGGTGGTGATGATCGCGGCGATGCTGTCCACGGTGGCGATCGAGGACATCGCCGCCGAGGCCCGCAAGGCGGCCACGGACCCCTGCCTGTGGTTCCAGCTCTATCCGCAGCCCGATCTCGGCTTCACTCGCGCCCTCGTTCAGCGAGCCGAGGCGGCCGGGTGCCGCGCCCTGGTCGTCACCGCCGACTCCCCCGCCCTGGGCCGCGCCGAGCGCAACGACCGCAACGACTTCCACGACCTGCCGCCGGGGATGCGCTGCGAGAACCTGCGCGAGCTGCGCGGCGGCGAACCCGGGCACGTCCGCCAGGTCGTGCTCTCCCCCGGCATCTCCTGGCGGCACGTCGAATGGCTGCGCGAGACCACCGCCCTGCCCATCGTGATCAAGGGCGTGCTGCACCCCGCCGACGCCGTGCTCGCGGCCGAGCGCGGCGTCGACGGCATCGTGGTGTCCAACCACGGCGGGCGGCAGCTCGACACGACGCCCGCCACCATCGCGCAGCTCCCCCGGATCACCGGGGCGGTGGACGGCCGCCTGCCGGTCTACCTGGACGGCGGGGTGCGCAGGGGCACCGACGTGGTCAAGGCGCTCGCGCTCGGCGCGGACGCGGTGGCGGTCGGCCGTCCGGTGGTCTGGGGCCTGGCCGTGGACGGCGAGCACGGCGTGACCGCCGTCCTTGAGATGTTCCGGCGCGAACTGGCCAACGCGCTCACCCTGTGCGGCTGCGCCTCGCCTGGCGCGGTCACGCGCGATCTGGTGCTACGGGAAGGGGACTGACGATGAGGGTGATCGGGGCGGGGATCGGGCGGACCGGGACCCTGTCGCTGAAGGCCGCGCTGGAACGCCTGGGCTTCGGCCCCTGCTTCCACGGCAGGCACGTGCTTGACCACCCCGACCGGCTGGCCATGTGGCAGGACGCGGCGGACGGCCGGGCCGTGGACTGGCGGGCCCTGTTCGCCGGATACGACTCCAGCATGGACTGGCCGGGGGCGGCGTTCTGGCGGGAGCTGGCCGCGACCTTCCCCGAAGCCGGGGTGATCCTCACCGTGCGCGACCCCCAGGCCTGGTACGACAGCGTGGCCCGGACGATCTACCCGATGTTCGGCGCGTCCTCCGATCCAAGGGCGAAGGAGGCGCTTCGGGTGGTGCCCGGCCTGGACGTCATGACCGCCTTCACCCGGCGGCTGATCTGGGACGGGCCGTTCTTCGGCGGCCGGTTCGAGGACCGCGACCACGCGATCGCGGTCTTCGAGACGCACAACGCCGCCGTCCGCGCGGAGATCCCGCCCGAGCGGCTGCTCGTGGTGGAGCCGGGCTCGGGCTGGGAGCCGCTGTGCGCGTTCCTCGGCGTCCAGGTGCCGGACGAGCCGTTTCCGCACCTGAACGACCCGGAGAAGTTCTGGGGGCGGGTGGCGGCCAGGATGGCCGAGGCGAGGGGCGGCGGGGCGTGATCTGGTGGGCGCTCGGCGCGGCAGTGGTGCTCAGCCTGCCCTACTGGCTGCCCCGGGTGGTGGTCGCGCTGCGCGTGCGGATCTTCACGGCCGTCAACGGCTCGCAGGGCGTGCCCATCCCGGGTGACCTGGTCGGCATCACCCGGTTCCGCGAGGTGTACTCGCATCCGGCGGCCGACGGGCGCAGCCGGGGCGCCCCGCTGTCCGACCTGTTCTGGTACTGGCTGGCTCCCGGCTCGCACGTGCATCAGGAGCACCTTGAGCCGGGCGAGCGGTACGAGGAGGTCGCGCGTGCCACGCGGGGCATGCTGTCGATGCCGACCGCCGACGTCGAGGCGCTGGCGGCGCGCTGCGCGGCCGGGGCCGCCGCCCGCGTGCGCCGGCCGTCGATGGTCCGGTTGCGCGACCTGATGATGCCGGTGTGGGCGGAGTTCTTCTACGAGGTCGTCTTCGGTGAGCGCTGCCCGCCCGAGGCGCGGGACATCATCGTGGGTCACGCAGACGACGTGGTCACCTCGCTCAAGTGCTGCGGGCTGCGGCACATGGAGCGGCGGCACCGCCTGACCGAGTACCTGCTCGGGTCCCTCGACCGGGTGCCGCACCGCCTGCCGGACGGCATGTCGCGCGAGGAGCTCGCCTACTACCTGCAGGGCACGTTCTTCAACACCGCCGTGGTGCAGCAGGCCGAGGCCACCGCCCACCTGTTCATGGTGCTGGCCGAGCATCCCGGGGCCCAGGCGCGGCTGGCCGCCGCCGCGCCCGGCGACAACCGGCCGTTCGACCACGTGATCGCCGAGGCCATGCGCCTGTACCCGCTGTTCGGGGTGGCGCACCGGATCACCTCGGCCGACATCGAGGTGGACGACCGGACCACGCTGCCCGCCGGCTCGGTGCTGTGCTTCAACTACCCGGAGTTCCACCGCGCCGGGTTCGACGATCCCGAGCGGTTCGACCCGGATCGCTGGGCGGCGCTGTCCGCCAGGGACGTCAACCACATCCCGTTCGGGATCGCGGCCAACCGCCCGTGCCCGGCCTGGCACCTGGCCCCGGCCGCGCTGCGGGGCGCCGCCCGCGAGCTGCTGCGCACGCTGGCCTTCCACACCTCGGCGCAGCACACCCGTTCGCTGCCCAACCGGGGCCCCTGCGTGGTCACGGCGCGGGGGGCGCGCCCGCCCGCCGGGGCGCTGGCGTGGCTGCGGCTGCGGGACCGGTGGGAGGACGTCTGGCGCAGCACCGCGCAGCTCGTGCTCGGCACCTACATGGTGCTCGACGCGCGCCGTTCCGCGCTGTGCACCCGCCACTTCGCCGGTACGGCGGGCGAGGGGGCGAACCGGGGGTAATTGCCGCGACGGCACGACCGGACCGGTCATAGGGTTTGGCACATGAGTCCAAGAATCGCCACTTCCGACACCGTCACCCGGGAGGAGTTGCTCGGTTTCGCCCGCGAGCGGAACCGGGCGCTGCTGATCACCACCCGCCGTGACGGCGGGCCGCAGGCGTCCCCGGTGACCTACGGGGTGGACACCGCCGGGCGGATCGTGGTGTCCACCTACCCCGAGCGCGCCAAGACCGCCAACGCCAGGCGCGACACCCGGGCGAGCGTGGTGCTCCTCTCCGACGACTTCGACGGGCCGTGGGTGCAGATCGACGGCGAGATCGAGGTCCTCGACCTGCCGGAGGCGCTGGAGCCGCTGGTCGAGTACTACCGGGTGATCGCCGGTGAGCACCCCGACTGGGCCGAGTACCGCGCGGCGATGACCCGGCAGGGCAAGTCGCTGCTGCGCCTGACCCCGGTCAGGTGGGGGCCGGTCGCCACGGGCGGCTTCCCGGCCCGGCTCGCGTGAGCGCGGGCGGGATGGACGGCGAGACCCGGCGCGTGCTCGGCCTGCTGTCCCAGGACGACACCCTGCGGGTGCTGGCCGCGCTCGTGCTGACCGGCGACGCCGGGACGGCCGGGCTCGGCGAGCAGCCCGTGGAGCGGGCGCTCGACCGGTTGCGGCGCGGCGGCCTCGCAGAGCCGGACGGCGACGGCTGGCGGGCCCGCCCCGAGCGGTTCGCCGAACTGCTGCGCGCCACGGCGGGCGACGCGTCCGGGCCGCTGTCGCCGGAGGAGCGGGTGCTGCGCAACTTCCTCGTCGACGGGCGGCTGCGGGAGATCCCCTCGCGGCGCGAGAAGCGGCTGGTGATCCTGCACCACATCGTCACCCTCTTCGAACCGGGCCGGCGTTACCCCGAGAAAGAGGTGAACGTCTACCTCCGGGCGTTCCACCATGACCACGCCGCCCTGCGGCGCTACCTGATCGACGAGGGCCTGCTCAGCCGCGAGGACGCCGTCTACTGGCGCAGCGGCGGGCCTGTGGAGGTGTAGGCGCCCGCGAAGTCCGCCACGCTCAGCCCTCGCGGCGGGTCTGGAACTCGCTGAAGGCCCCGATGGTGCCGGTGCGGTGGTCGTCCAGGCGGCGGACGAGGGCGTCGGCGTCGCGGGCGCGGACCGCCTCGATGATGCCCCGGTGCTCGTGGTCGACGCGGTCGCGGTTGGCCTCGTCGCCGTAGTAGAGCGAGCGGTAGACGTCGGTGGCGTCCCACAGGATGGTGAGGAACCGGCGCAGTCTCGGCATGCCGGAGGCGTCGATCAGGATGAAGTGGAACCGCCGGTTGGCCGCGGCCATGGCGGGTATCTCCGCCGTCCGACCGGCCTCGACCACCTCGGCGTGGGCCTCTTCCAGCCGCCGGACGTCGTCGTCGGTCATCCGGTCGACGGCCTGCCGTACCGCCTCCTCCTCCAGGATCTGCCGCAGGCGGTAGACCTCCAGGAAGTCTTCCAGTGCCAGTTCGGCGACCATGTACCCGCGGCGCGGCCGGTAGAGCACCTGGCCCTCGCCCTCCAGGATCTTCAGCGCCTCGCGCAGCGGCACCCGGCTCACCCCGAGCTGCTCGGCCAGGGCGTCCTGCCTGATCGGGCTGCCGGGCGCGAGCCGTCCCGTGAGAATGGCCCGCCGCAGGTGGTCCAGCACGTACTGCTGGGTGGTCTGCGGGGGCCGCGGGTCGAGGTTCATCGGGGTCGTGCTCCCCCTTCGGGTCCTGCCGTACACCTGTGCGCTAACATGCATATTGGATCCAAAATAAAGTCTACACTGTGGCTCGCACGCCGCCGCGCGACCTGGAGGGGACCATCAGCCGACCATCCGACAACGGGGACCGTCCCGCCGAGGCGGGAGCGCCGCTCGCGGGGGTGCGCGTGGCCGACTTCTCGCGGGTGCTGGCCGGGCCGTACGCGACCATGCTGCTCGCCGACATGGGAGCCGACGTGGTCAAGGTCGAGCACCCCGAGCACGGCGACGAGACCCGCGCCTGGGGGCCTCCCGAGGTGGGCGGCGAGGCCGCCTACTACCTGTCGGTCAACCGCAACAAGCGCGACATAGCGCTCGACCTCAAGCATCCGGAGGGGCGCGCGATCGCCCGGCGGCTGTGCGAGGGCGCCGACGTGGTCATCGAGAACTTCCGTCCAGGCGTGGCCGAGCGGCTGGGCATCGGCTACGAGTCGGTGCGCGAGACCAACCCCGGCGTCGTCTACTGCTCCATCAGCGGCTTCGGCACCGATGACCGTCCCGGCTTCGACGCCGTGGTGCAGGCCGAGAGCGGCCTGATGCACATCACCGGCCAGACGCCGACCAAGGTCGGCGTGGCCATCGCCGACGTCCTGGCCGGGCTCAACGCAGCCGTGGCCATCCTGGGGCCGCTCTACCGGCGGGCGGTCACCGGCACCGGCGCCCGCGTGCAGGTGTCGCTGCTGCACGCGGCCCTGTCCGGGCTGACCAACGTGGCGCAGAGCGCCCTGATCACCGGCCGAGAGGCCGGGCGGTACGGCAACGCGCACCCGACCGTCGTGCCGTACCAGACCTTCCAGGCCGCCGACGGCGAGGTCACCGTCGCGGCGGGCAACGACGCCCTGCACCGCGCGCTGTGCCGCGCGATCGGCCGCCCCGACCTCGCCGAGGACCCGCGGTTCCGCACGAACCAGCTCAGGATCGTCAACCGCGACGCGCTGATCCCCGAGTTGGAGGCGATCTTCCGCACCCGCCCGGCCGCCGAGTGGACGCGGCTGCTCACCGAAGGCGGCATACCGGTGGGCAAGATCCGCGGCGTGCTGGAGGCCATCCGAGCCGCCGCCGACGCCGCGACCTTCACCGTGGACCACCCCACCGCCGGGCCGCTCGAACTCATGCGGGCCGGTTTCACCATGGCTGGGTACACCGCGCGGAGCGAACCGCCGCCGCTGCACGGCCAGCACACCGGAGAGGTGCTGGCCGAACTCGGCCTCACCGACGAGGAGATCGGCGACCTGAGGGCCCGCGGAGTGGTCCGCCAGGCGACGATCGGCCCCACCGGCGAACCGTCCGGCGACTCACCTGACCAGCCTCTTTCCCGATCCGCCGCCACTCCCGCGCCCAAGGAGAACCCATGAACACGCCCGACCCGCACGACTTCCTCGCCGTGGACCGCGACCTGTCAGACGAGGAGCGGGCGATCCGCGACACCGTCCGCGACTTCGGACGCACCGAACTGCTGCCCCACGTCGCCGACTGGTTCGACGAGGGCACCATCCCCGACCCGCGCGGCCTGGCCAAGCGGTTCGGCGCGCTCGGCGTCTTCGGCATGCACCTGACCGGCTACGGCTGCGCGGGCACCAGCGCGGTCGGCTACGGCGTGGCCTGCCGCGAGCTGGAGGCCGTGGACAGCGGCCTGCGCAGCTTCGTCTCCGTGCAGGGCTCGCTGGCCATGACCGCGATCCACCGCTACGGCAGCGAGGAGCAGCGCCGGCGCTGGCTGCCCGCGATGGCCGCCGGCGACGCCATCGGCTGCTTCGGCCTCACCGAGCCCGACTCCGGCAGCGACCCCGGCTCGATGCGCACCCGGGCCAGGCGCGACGGCTCGGACTGGGTGCTCAACGGCACCAAGATGTGGATCACCAACGGGTCGGTGGCCGACGTGGCGGTCGTCTGGGCGGCGACCGACGACGGCATCCGCGGATTCCTGGTGCCGCGCGGCACCCCCGGCTTCTCTGCCAACGTGATCCACAAGAAGCTGTCGCTGCGCGCCTCCATCACCTCCGAGCTGGTCCTTGAGGACGTCCGGCTCCCCGGTGACGCCAGGCTCCCCGAGGCCGAGGGCCTGAAGGCCCCGCTGTCGTGCCTGTCCGAGGCCAGGTACGGGATCGTGTGGGGCGCGACCGGGGCCGCCCGCGCGTGCTACGAGGCCGCGCTGGACTACTCGCGCAGCCGGGTGCAGTTCGGCCGCCCGATCAGCGGCTTCCAGCTCACCCAGCGCAAGCTGGCCGACATGCTCGTGGACGTCAACCAGTCGATGCTCACCGCATTGCGGATCGGGCGGCTGAAGGACGCGGGCGAGGCCCACCACACCCACGTGAGCTTCGGCAAGATGGCCAACGTCCGCGCCGCCCAGCGGGTCGCCGCGCTGGCCAGGGGCGTGCACGGGGCCAACGGCATCACGCTGGAGTACCCGGTCATGCGGCACATGCTCAACCTGGAGTCGGTCGCCACCTACGAGGGCACCGAAGAAGTCCACGCGCTCACCCTCGGCAACGCGATCACCGGCACTCCGGCCTTCCGCTGAGCGCCCGGGGTTCCGGCCCGCGTTCCGGGCCGGAACCCTCAGGCGTCAGCGGCCCGCGTTGAAGATGACCTCTTCGGGCCGCACGCGCACGTTGACGCGGCGCTCCTCCGCCTTCCTGAAGGGGTAGGAGTCCACGCCGAGGTACTTCTTGGCGAGCGCGTCTATCGTGGCGTCGGCGCCCTCCTCGTCAAGCCGGGCGGTGCCCGAGACGCTGACGAGGTGGTAGGCGTTCTCCGGGTCGAGCACGCTCAGCGACACCCGGGGATCCCTGCGCAGGTGACGTTCCTTGGCACGGCCGATGGCGGTGTTGAACACGATCTCGTCGCCGTCGACGTCCGCCCACACGACCGTGCTGTGCAGCGAGCCGTCGGCGCGAACGGTGGTCACCCACGCGTGCACCGGCCTGCTGATCAACGCTTTCGCCTCTTCGGTGAGCTTGGCCACCGTGACCTCCATGGATTGGGTTCGCGACCGGGGTGAGGCCGGTCTGATCGGATCGAACAGCGTCGTCACCGGATCAATTCCGGCGACGGCCTCGGCTAGGGTGGCCTGCGATGGGCGAGCACACGATCACCGCTGAGTGGCACGAGATCCCGGCCGACGCCGACCCCGCCTCCGTGACGGGCTCTGTGAGCGGCGGAGCCTACTTGGTGTACCGCTGCGACTGCGGAGCACCGCTCGACGACCGCACGGCCGCCCAGTTGCACGCCATGGAGCACGACAAGTGCTCCGCGTGCCTGGGCTCGGCCTCCGAGCAGCCGACGCCCGGCTTCCGGCGGCCCTGCACGGCGTGCGCGGGCACCGGGTCCCGGGGGCACGAGCTGGTCTGGCAGGCCGCCCACGCCGAGGCCGAACAAGTGATCACCCTCGGCCTCGTCCGCCGGGTGACGCGCGGCCTTCCCGAGACGTTCTCGCTGTCCCAGGCGGCCGACGAGGTGCGGGCGCTGCTGGCGGTGCCAGCGGGCCGCCTCCCGGTCGGCCCCAGAGTGCGCGATCTGCTGCTGCGCCTGGAGAAGGACGGCGAGATCATCCTGGCCTCGGCCCCCGACGAACTGCTGCACGGCACCGACGTGGTGCTCTACCGCGACCCGCTGTGGCGGCGGCTCTCCGGCTAGCCGGGCATCCGCAGCAGGCCGAGCGAGTTCTGCTCGCCGCGCTCGCGGATCACGTCGTTGACCGCCTCAGTCAGCTCCGCCCTGGTGTACGGGCCTATCGGCAGCTCGTTGAGGTGGGCCAGGATGTCGGCGGGCAGGTGCAGGTGCTCTGAGGCCCTGCCGTACACCTCCCGTCTGGTCACCCGCTCCCGGTCGCGGAAGACCTCGTCCAGCACCATCTCCAGTTCCGAGAGCCCGATGTGCTCGCGTTCGGTCATCTGAGTGCCCCCTCTCGTGCGGTTCACCCGAAGCCCGCCGTACCCGGGATCACCGCAGGTATCCGCACCAGGCGCCGATTTGGCCTGGGGATGGGTTTGGCGGGAGGTACCAGGGAAAGTCGGACCCTCAGGACCGCCGAGACGAGGAGCATGCCGTGCTTGCACTGACGGACACGGCCGTCACCGCGATAAGGGACCTGATGGTCGGCGAGGATCTGCCCGACGAGGCCGGCCTGCGGATCACGCTGAAGTCCGACGCCGACAGCTCGCTGGAACTGTCGCTCGCCAGCGCGCCCCGGCCGGGCGACCAGGTGATCGAGAAGTCGCACGCCCGGGTCTTCCTCGATCCGTCCGCCGCCGACCTGCTCAGCGACCGGGCGCTGGACGCCGACGTGCCGCCGACCGGCCATCCGGTCTTCCGGCTGCCGCGCCGTTCCGGCGAATACGGGAGGCACGAGGGCGAATAGCGGCGCCGGAGGGCGTCAGCGGCACTGGGCGAGCATGACCGCGCGGTCGCGCCGGGAGACGGGCAGGCCGTACTTCACGGTCACCTGTGCGAAACGGGTCACGTAGGCGCAGCGCACGTGCCGCCACGGGGGCAGCCAGGCGGCCGGTCCCCGGCCGCCCTTGTCCGCGTTGGCCCGGCCGTCCACGGGCAGCAGGTTCAGCGGGTCGTTGGCGAAACGCAGCCGCTTGGCCTCGGGCCAGCGCGCCGCGCCCATCCGCCAGGCGTAGGACAGCGGCACGACGTGGTCCACCTGCACCTCACCTGAGCGGGCGCGGCTCCACTTGACCGTCCGGCCGGTATAGGGGTCGCGCAGCGACATCGCCTGGACCACGCACCGGGAGCCCTTGGCGTACTCGATCGCCTTGCCGTCGCGGGCCAGCATGTCGTCGCGGGTGCCGCAGCCGTTGCCGGACAGCGGCACGCCCTGGACGGAGTCGGTCCACTCCTGGCCGTAGCGCTCGCGAGAGTAACCCGTCTTGGGGCCCCGGCGCGCGACCGGGAGCCGCCGGATGAGCCGGGCGGCCGTGTCGCGGTCGGCCCGGGTACCGCCGGTGGGCAGGCCGGGCAGCAGGCCGTCCGGGTTGGCCGCCGGGACGGCGGCCTCGCGCCCGCGCAGCGCGTGGCAGCCCGACGTCACCGCGACCGCCCCCACGGCGAGCAGCGCGGCCACCGCCCGCGCGCTCACGACCTGTCCCCCATCCGGCGCACACTATCGGCGAATGCCGCCGAACATCCCGATCAACACGGACATCTGCCCAGGTCAGAACCCCGAGCATGAGGGCATCCCGGTCACCCTGGAGCTCACCATGAACCGGGTCTTCGTCTGCACCGCCACGGGCGCCATCACCTGACCGGGCCGCGGAGGTCACGGATCGATGCGGACGATCTCTCCCCCGGCGGGCAGGGTGGCCTTGTTGGAGACGTAGTAGCGGCCGTCGGGGCCGACCGCGACGGACGCCGGGGTGACCAGGCCGTCGCGGGCCACGAGGGTGCGCGTGCCGTCGCGGGCCACGCGGTGCAGCGCGCCCGTGGTGTCGCCGGAGGTCAGGCCCTCGGCGAACATCTCCAGCACGAGCAGGCGGCCCCTGGCGTCGAAGGCGATGTCGGCGATCGCGCTGAACCCGCCCGCGTACACCTCGGGAGCCCTGCCCGGGACCAGCCGCCACACCTTCGCCTCGCCCTTGGGGAAGGGGAAGCCGGTGAGCCGGCCGACGTAGAACGCGCCGTCCGGGCCCTGGGCGATCGCGGTGGGCACCGGCTGCATGGTCACCTCGCCGCCCGGACCGGGGACCTGCCGAGTGTCGAACACCGCGACCGCGCCGATCCGGCCGTCGCGCCGCGCGTGCAGCACGTCGTTGCCGCCCGCGTCGACCACCAGCGCGCCGTCGCGCCAGGCCAGCACCGCGTACGGCTGGCTGTCGGTCGTCGTGCCCGGCTGCCCCCCGTCGGGGTCGGCGGTGCTCTCGTAGGCCCCGAGGTCGGCCACCCGCCGCCACGCGCCGGAGGAGTCCGCCCGCACCAGCCCGGCCAGCGCGGATCCGGCCGGGCCGAGCGCGGCCCGCCTGGCCGGATCGGTGCCCAGCCCCACCGGGATGAGCAGGCCGCCGCCCGACGCCGCCACGTCGTGGGGGCCGAACACCTCGCCGAGCCCTTCGGTGGCGAGGGACGGCAGGCCCGTCACGACGCGCCGCTGACGGCCGTTCGCCACGGCGGTGACCGCGCCGGTAGCGCCCAGGCAGAACCGCTGGTTCCCCGCCCCGGTCAGGCAGGGCCCGGCGCCGCCCGTACCGGCCTCGGCGACATAGAGCACGCCGCCCGGGCCGAACGTCAGGCCGCGCGGATTCGCCAGGCCCTTCGCGACCGTCACGGGGGCGGCCTGGGCCTGGGTCTGACCGCCCATCAGCAAGGTCAGCACCGAGACGAGCACGACGGCGAGCACCCGCATTCGCGGCCTCCTCCGGCACCTGGGGCAACGGCTTCTCCATGGGTAACACGCTCCGGCGCGCGACGCCAGACACCGGGCCGAAGAAGATCACACGGCTGGGCCGATCATGCGGCGATCAAGGCGGCGTCACGGCACCAGGACGACCTTTCCCATCGTCGCGCGGCCCTCCAGGGCGGCGTGGGCCTCGGCGGCGTCCTTCAGCGCGAACGGCTGCACGAGCGGGGTCAGTTCACCGGTCGCGGCGGCGGCCATGGCGCGTTCCTCCAGCTCACGGATGGCGCCCGGCCGTCCCAGGAAGCGCGGGCCGATCGGGACGCCCGCGGTCAGGCCGCGCGAGTAGAGGTCGGCCGTGGTGATCTGGAGGGGACCGCCCGCCGCGTCCGACCAGCCGAACAGCAGCAGCCGGCCGCCCGGTCCGAGCAGGTCCATCGCGGCCTGCCCGGCCTGGCCTCCTACGCCGTCCAGGGCCACGGTGGCGGGGCGTCCGTCCAGTGCCCGCCGCACCTCGTCGGGCCAGCCGGGGACGGTGTAGTCCACGGCGACGTCGGCGCCCAGGTCGCGCACCCTGGCGACCTTGGCGGGGCCGCCCGCCAGGCCGACGACGGTCGCGCCCGCCCGCCGTCCGGCCTGCACCAGCAGTGCGCCGATGCCGCCGGCCGCGGCGGTCACCACGGCCACGTCCCCGGCTCCGAGCCGGGCGTCCTCCAGGATGGCCATCGTGGTACGGCCCGTGCCGATCATCGCCACCGCCGCGTCGAAGCCCAGCCCGTCCGGCAGTTCGTGCACCGCCGCCACGTCACGGACCGCCAGCTCGGCGTAACCGCCGGGGACCATGCCCAGGTGCGCCACGACCCGCCTGCCCAGCCAGGAATCCGGCACGCCCTCGCCGAGCGCGTCCACGACGCCCGCGACCTCACGGCCGGGGATGGTGGGCAGCTCCGGCTCGGCGAACGGCCCGCCGAACTGCCCGGCCCTGATCGTGGTGTCGACCAGATGGACACCGGCCGCGCGGACCGCGATCCGCACCTGGCCGGGGCCGGGCTCCGGATCGGGGGCCTCCTCGTAACGGAGGTTCTCGGGGGGCCCGAAGGCGTGCAACAGGATGGCGCGCATCACCACTCCTCGTCATCGGTGGCGGCCACGCGTCTGTCACGGCCGCGCGTCCCACGATGCAACCTCAAGTCCGGTCGAGGTCAACCGCGCGGGAAAACCCGTTGCCCCGGTGGCACGGGGTGCCCCAGCATGGGGGGCATGTTCCGGTACGCGCTGCTCGCGACGCCCGCCATCGCGGGCGTCCCTGCGCGTGCCCCGATGCCCGCGACACCGCCCGGCGGCGTCGAGCGCTGACCCTTTCCCGGTCGTCCAGGTGACCCGGCGGGGAAGGGTCGTGCGCACGCGCGGGTCGCCGCACCCGGAACGGCATCGAAGGCAACGAACATGACCAAGCGCGCCTACACGCGCACCAAGCCGCATCTCAACATCGGCACCATGGGGCACGTGGACCACGGCAAGACCACGCTCACCGCGGCGATCACGAAGGTGCTCAGCGAGCACGGCGGGGCCGACTACGTCCCGTTCGAGCGGATCGACCGCACCCCCGAGGAGGCCGTGCGCGGCATCACCATCAACATCTCCCACGTGGAGTACGAGACGGCCACCCGTCACTACGCCCACGTGGACATGCCAGGACACGCCGACTACGTGAAGAACATGATCACGGGGGCGGCGCAGCTCGACGGGGCGATCCTCGTCGTGTCCGCGCGGGACGGCATCATGCCGCAGACGCGCGAGCACGTGCTGCTCGCGCGCCGGGTCGGCGTGGACCACGTCGTGGTCGCGCTCAACAAGGCCGACGGCGCCGACCCCGAGCTGCTCGACCTGGTCGAGCTGGAGCTGACCGAGCTCCTGGCCGAGCACGGCTACCACGACGTGCCGATGATCCGCGTCTCCGGGCTGCGGGCGCTGGCCGGGGACCCGGAGTGGGTGGAGTCGGTGGAGGCCCTGCTGCGCGCGGTGGACGAGCACGTACCGGTGCCGGAGCGCTACACCGGCGCGCCGTTCCTGATGCCGGTGGAGAACGTGCTCACCGTCACCGGGCGGGGCACCGTCGTGACCGGCGCCATCGAGCGCGGCACGGTGCGGGTCGGCGACGCCGTCGAGGTGGTCGGCCTCACCGAGGGGTTCGGCGCGGTGGTCACGGGCGTGGAGACGTTCGGCAAGACCATGGAGCGGAGCGAGGCGGGCGACAACGCCGCCGTGCTGCTCCGCGGCGTACGCCGTGAGCAGGTGCGCCGCGGCCAGGTGCTCGCCGCGCCGGGCTCGCTGCGCGCCCGCGACCGCTTCACCGCGCGGATCTACCTGCTGACCGCGGCCGAGGGCGGCAGGAGCACCGCCGTCGCGACCGGGTACCGGCCGCAGTTCTACCTGCGGACCACCGACGTGCCCGGCCGCGTGGACCTCGGCCCGGCGGAACTCGCCCTGCCCGGCGACACCGTCGAGGCCACCGTGGAACTCGGCAAGGCGGTGGCGCTGGAGCCGGGCCTCGGGTTCGCCGTCCGCGAGGGCGGCCTGACCGTGGGCGCGGGCACGGTACTCGACCTGCTCACCTGACCCGTCCCTCCTCATCCCCTCACGAGGGGATGAGGAGGGATATGACCACGCCGGCCCAGGCGGTCGGTATGCCGGAGCACTAACGCCGGATGCTCGTGGACTGGTCCACCCCGGCCGAGCTGGAACAGCCCCACAACGAAGGCCCGGCCAGGCACCGGCCACACGACCTGCGCCGCACCTTCATCTCCAGCGTGCTGCCGGTGGTCGACGCGGTCCGCCGCACCCACTCCGGCCGCCGCGAGCGCCAGCACCGTTTGCAGATCATCCGCCTCTTGGATGACCTCGGGACGAACTGCGAGGGCCCCGCACAGCCGTTCGATCTGCCCGGCCAGCCCCGGCCCTCGCTCTTTCCTCAGTTGAACGAACCTGTGACGAGCGACCCAGCGCGGAAGGTCTGCCCCGTCTTGTGACAGCGAAGCGTGCTCGCCGGTCGAACGGGGGCGAGGCGGTCGGTGTCCAGCGCCATGTGCGCCCAGGCGTCCCCCTCGGGAAGCCGCGCGGGGCCAGATGCGACACAACGGTCGGATCACCGGAAACACGGACCTGACGAATCTGATGGTCCGGACGGAGGTCGCGACGCGCTGATCCTGGACGGTGGCCGCCACCGTCGCGTGCCGCTCACGTCTGGGTCACCACGACATCCTCGCTCTTGACGAACATCACGCGGTGGCCGAACTGTATCTGGTGGTACTCATGAGTGCCTCGGACCACTCGATGCAACGTGGTGTCGAAGGTCGTCGCCTTGTAATACTCACCGGTCGTGGTGAGGCCGACCGTGTACGACTGGCCGGCGGGGAAGGTGTACTGCAGCGGGGTCAGCGCCTGCACCTCCACGTCCGCCGGGTAGGCCGCGGGTTCCGGGCACGGACGCCCGTACACGGAGACCGATTCCAGGCCGGGCCGGGGCGTCGCGATCCGGGTACGGCTGGGCACCGCCACGGGTGCGGAGCCCGGGTCGTGGAACCACGCCTTCTGACCCAGGTACCAGATGGCCGTCCAGTCGGGCCGCCGTTCGGCGACGACGAAACGCTGCCCGGTGGAGACGCGGGCGGCGTGGTCGTACACGCTGAAGGTCGAATCACCCGTGGGGTGCTTGCCGATGTCCTTGACCAGGGGCGACTCCTCATGCGGCTCGGTGTGCAGCCAGACCGAGGCCGACCCGTGCGCAGGGCAGGTGGCGTCGGGGTGGTCCGAGTCACAGCCGGTGTAGACCGGGCGGTTGCGGTCGTAGTCCGGCAGGATCATGACCGTGGCCGTGCCGGAATCGCCGTCGGCGTGGAGGGGGGCGCCCATCAGGTCGAAGAAGTGGGCCCAGTCCCAGTACGGCCCCGGATCCTCGTGCATCTTCTGGACCTTCTCCGGCAGCAGGGCAGGCACGTTGTCATGGCCGAGGATGTGGGCGCGGTCCAGCGGGATGCCGAACCGGCCGGCCAGATAACGCACGAGCTCGGCGGACGTGCGGTACATCGCCTCGGTGTACCAGGTGCCGCCGGTGGCCAGGAAGCCCTCGTGTTCCAGGCCTATGGCCTTGCTGTTCACATAGGAGTTGCCGGCGTGCCAGGCCACGTCCCTGGTGCGCACGTGCTGGGCGAGGTGGCCGTCGTGCGAGCGCAGCGTGTAGTGCCAGCTCGCCTTGACGGCCGGGTTGCTTACGAGGCCGAGCGTCGTGTCGTACAGCTCCTCCGTGTCGTGGATGACGATGTAGTGGATCGTCTGACTGGTGGGACGGTCGGCGAAGTCGTAGTTGCCGTACGTGCCCTCCGGCACTCTCCTGTAGAGCGCGGGGATCCACTCGCAGGCGATCGAGTCCGGACACTCCACAGCGTCCGCGCCGTCCAGGCGGGACAGCCCCAGCCCGGTCAGCCAGGAGCGGGACGGGTACACCTCAGGAGAAGGCGGCAGTGTCACCTCCGTTCCGGTGTCGGTCACCCGGGTGGCACCCGCGCGGATGACCTCGTACACCCCGTCGGCGAACTTCGCGGCGATCTCCTCGTTCGTGGCGCTCGAGTAACGCGCCACCGCGCCGTACCAGTCGGCGGGGTCCGCGCTCGGCGGGGCGCCCAGGGCCCGCTGGTAGTCGGCCAGCAGCGCCGCGCCGCCGTCGATGTTGGCCGCCGGGTCCGCACGCAGGCGTTCGACGCTCTCGCCGGTCAGTTCCGCGGCACGCTCCAGGGTGTGCCGGGACCCGGGCAGGTCGTTGTGCCGTCCAATCGGCTCGGCGGGATACGGCGGCGGGTAGGAGCCGTCGCCGCGGGGGTCCTCGCCATCGTCGAGGTGGTGGTGCCGCCACCTGCCCCGCGCGGCTCCGTCGGTGAGATGCATGGGGCCGAAGCCGGCGGCGGTGCTCGGATCGCCACCGTTGCAGTCCCAGCGCGACTCCATGTAGGACACGGCGAGCAGAACGCTCTCCGGTACGCCGTACCTCCTCGCGGCCTCGGCGAACGCTTCCTGCATCGTGGCCATCACAACCACCTCCACCTGCACCGTCGCATGACCCGCCGCCCAGCTGGAGGCGAAATAGCAGGACTTTCCGCCTTCATGTGGAAATGTGAATTGATCGCCCGCCGGGTCGAGCTCGGCGTCGAGGAGCACCCGGCGGGCGCCGTTCCAGTCAGTAGCGCGGCGTACGGGCCTGGGTCGCTGTAGCGGGACTGGCGCGTGTAGCGGCCGGGCATGGCCTGATCCTTTCGCCGGGGCCGGGGGTCCGCCGCACATCCTTCCCCGGTCCGGGTCACCGGCGCAGTATGAATGTCAGCGCGCGGCCGTCCATCCGGACCAGCGGCCGACCTCGACGAGCACGGCCGGGCCCGCGGGGGGCCGCTCGCGGTACTGGGCGTACTTCTCCACCAGCCACGACCTCTCCTCGGCCGCGCCCTCGACCACCCGGGCCGGCCCGTCGGCGCGCGCCCACCACAGACGCTCCCAGTCGTCGTCGTAGTGGTCGGCCAGCAGGCAGACCCGGGGGTTCGCCGCGATGTCGGCGAGCCTGCCGAGCGCGGTCGTGGTCTTCGGCTTGTGGTCGACCGCGGTCACGATCACGTCGCCGCGTACCGCGAAGGTCACCGGCACGAGCCGGGGCGTGCCGTCGGGGCGTACGGTGGCCAGCCGCGCCACCCGCGCCCCGGCGAACAGCGCCCGGGCCCGGCCGGGGTCCACGCTCAGCCCCGGGGGGTCAGCCCGAGCGCAGGGGCCAGCTCGGCGAGCTGCGCGGTGGCGCGGCTCACGTCGCCGGGCAGCGCCTGGACCGCGACGTGGTCGGCTCCGGCGTCGAGGTGCGCGTGGATCCGGGTGGCGACGGTCTCGGCGTCGCCCCAGGCGACGATGGAGTCGACCAGCCGGTCGCTGCCGCCGTCGGACAGGTCGTCCTCGTCGAATCCGAGCTCCCGCAGCGCGTTGACGTAGTTGGGCAGCCCCAGGTAGATCTCCATGTGGGCGCGCGCGGTCCGCCTCGCGGCCGACGGGTCGGTCTCGATGACGATCGCCTGCTCGGGCGCCAGCAGCTTGCCGGGGCCGAGGACCGCCCTGGCCCGCGCGGTGTGCTCGGGCGGGACGAAGTAGCTGTGCGCCCCGGCGGTGAGGTCTCTGGCCAGTTCGAGCATCCGGGTGCGCAGCGCGGCCAGCACCGTGGGCACCGGAGGGTCGGCGTGGACGTCGAGGTTCTCCCGGGCCTTGCTCATCGCCTCCAGGTATCCGGCGGTCACCGTCAGGGGGCGGGTGTAGTCGTGGCCGCGCCAGGAGGCCAGGAGCGCGTGGCTCACCCCGACGCCGAGGACGAACCGGCCGGGGTACGCCTCGCCCAGCCCTTCCGCCCCCGCGGCCATGGCGGTGGCGTCACGGGCCCACAGGTTGGCGATCCCCGTCGCCACCGTGACGTGCTCGGTGGCCCCCAGCATGATGGCCGCGTTGCTGAACGCCTCCCTGCCGGTCGGCGACTCGCCGGCCCACAGCGTGCTGTAGCCGAGCCGCTCGATCTCCGCACTGGCCCGGCGTACGGCGGGCGCCGAGGCCGACGCGAAGGCCTGCCACGCCCCGATGCGTCCGATGTTCATCTGTCCCCCTTTGCGGGCGCACGCACGCGCCCCATCAGAATCTATCCCGCGCGCCATCGACACAGACGGCCCTGGAAAACCTTTCGACACAGGGCCCGCCGCCTCAGATCATTGAACGCATGTCGGCGAACCTTTCTCAGACGGACGCGCACTGGCCGGACGACAGGGGTTCGGTCGTGAAGGACGTCCGCTTCACCCGGCCGTCCGGTGACGGCAAGCCCGCGCAGGCCGCTCCCGGCCTGCCCATGAACCTGTGGCTGGACGACGGCGACTCCCCCCTCGACGTGATCGACGCGCTCGCGCTGTCCCCGTTCGCCACGGGTAGCGAGCCCTGGTCGCGCACGGCCACGGTGGAACGCGTGCGGCCCGACGCTCCGCTGATGCCCGAGAGCGGGCAGGTGGTGCGTGCGGCCCGCGAGGAGGACGGCCGCGACTCCCGCCTGATCCAGGGCGAGGGCTGGACGCTCCGGGTGGTCCGCTGGCGCGACCGCTCGGCCACCGTCCACGTGTCCGCGGTCAGCGACGAGCTGGCCCAGGCCGTGATCGCCGAGACCGTCCGCGACGCGGCGGCCCCCGGCATCGAGTCGGCCCACGTGGAGATGGGCTTCTGGTGGCGCACCGAACGCGGCGGGCGACGCCGGGAGCGTCAGATCACGGCGATGCCGTGGGCGGACATCTCCCGCAACTACAACCGCGCGGCGAGCGGCGGGATCGACCGGCTGATGCGCCTGACCCGCGACGACGTGAACGGCCGCCTGCTGTTGCTGCACGGCGAGCCGGGCACCGGCAAGACCACCCTGCTGCGCAGCCTGGCCCGCGAGTGGCGGGAGTGGTGCCAGGTCGACTGTGTGCTCGACCCGGAGCGGCTGTTCCACGACCCGGGCTACCTGATGGAGGTCGCCGTCGGCTTCGACACACCCGACGCGGCCGACGCGGCCGGCGACGAGCGGGGGCGCTGGCGGCTGCTGGTGCTGGAGGACTGTGACGAGCTGATCCGGGCGGGGGCCAAGGAGGCGAGCGGCCAGGGCCTGTCCCGGCTGCTCAACCTGACCGACGGCCTGCTCGGGCAGGGCCGCGACGTGCTCGTGGCGATCACCACGAACGAGGACCTGTCGAGTCTGCACCCGGCCGTGGTCCGCCCGGGCCGCTGCCTGGCCAGGATCGAGGTCGGCCCGCTGTCCCGCGACGAGGCGAGGGCCTGGCTGGGCTCCGGCAACGGCATCGGCCACGACGGCGCGACCCTCGCCGAGCTGTACGCCCTGCGCGCCGGCCGCGCCCTGCCCGCGGCGCAGAGCCAGGAGTCCACCGGGCTCTATCTGTGAGCCGCGCGGTCCCCGGGTTCGTGCTCGTGGGGCGGGCGCGGACCCGGGGCCCGCGCCCGCACTTGATGGATTCCTCTGGCGGGGATGTCGTCTCACTGGGCATGGCCGGTCAGGTCACGCGGGTACCGCGCATGTGCTTTCTCCTCGTTCGTCGGGTATCAGCCCGTTGGTGTCACCAGCGCGAACGAGCGTACGGACCGGCTCTTGCGTTCCTCTCACAAGCTCAGCGCGGTATACCGACCACCGTGTAAGTCGTGGTGGGCGTGGGCGGGGTGGAGAAGCGGGCGTTGGGCAGGTAGAGCAGCTTGCCGTAGGCGGCCACGGTGGTCGGGACGTCGAACCGGGGGTCGGTGCGCCGCTCCACGAGCTTGGCGGCCCTGCCGTCCCTGGCCACGGTGAAGACGGCCACGGTGTTGAGGCGGTTCTGCACCGCGTAGAGGGTGCGGCCGGACAGCAGCAGGCCGTCCCCGGCGGTCAGCGCCTCGCCACCGAGATCGACCGCGGTGGCGGCGCCGGTCGCCGGATCGACCCGGAACAGTTTGGCGGTGTTGGACTGCACGACCAGCAGCGCCCGGCCGTCGGGTGTCGGGGTGATTCCGTTGGCGTTGAACCCGGGCCCGTAGACGATGTCGCCGGACAGCGGGATCCGCACCGGGGCCGCGGGCAGTTCGCCCTTGCGGCCGAGCGGCAGCTTGTACAGCGCGGGGTTGGTGGAGTCGGTGAAGTAGGCCGCGTCACGGGTGACCAGCACGTCGTTGATCATCGCAGGGCCCTCGACCAGGCGGTAGCTCGCCAGCAGGCGGCCGGTGGCCGTTTCGTAGACCTTGCCGTCGGCCCCGGGTCCACCGGCCACGAAGAGGCGGCCCCGGTGGTCGGTCTTCATGCCGAGCGACGACGTGCCCGTTCCCTGGGCGATGACGCTCCCTTCGCCGGTCCTGAGATCGGCGCGGTAGATGGCGCCGGTGGCCCGCGACCCGAAGTAGGCCACCGGCCCCGGACCCGCCGCGATGCCCTCCGGCTGGAACCCGGGGGGCAGTTCGAAGGACGTCACGGGACCCGCCTGCGCGTGCGCGGGTACCGCGATGACGCCGAGCAGCAGTGCGAACAGCAGGATGAGAAGACGTCTCATGGCTTTACTGTGTCTCTTCACTGCGAGTCACGGAAGACCCATATACACCATCTGTCGGAGACTATCCCTCACGATTCAGATGACACAGCGCGATCCACGCCGGTCACACCCTCGCACGATGTCGGCTACTCACATAGCCTTTCAACCGTGGTGAACCCGTGGCCGTTCACCGGCCGTACCGAGGCGCTGGCGCAAATCGGGTCGGCGGAGGCCGGGCTTGTCCTGGCGGGTCCGCCGGGCGTGGGCAAGAGCCGGGTGGTGACCCGCGCCCTGCGCGGCCTGTCCGGCGTGGCCAGGGTGCGCGGCTGCCACGCCGCCTCGCGCATCCCGCTCGGGGCCTTCGCCCATCTGCTGCCGGCCGCGCAGCCCCCCGTCGGCAACCCGCTGGGCTGGGCCGCCGCCACCATCAAGGCGCCGGTGCTCGTCGTGGACGACGCGCACCTGCTCGACCCGGCCTCGGCCGCGCTGGTGCGCACGATCGCGGCGAGCCGCACGGCGCGGGTGATCGTGACGGTCGCCTCCGCCGACGGCCCGCCCGACGCCGTCCGCTCGCTGTGGAAGGACGGCCTGTTCCCGCTCCTGGAGTTACCCCCGCTGCCGCACACCGAGGCGATGCCGCTGCTGGCGCGCGGGCTTGGCGGCGCGATCGAGCCCGCCACCGCCGCGCTGCTGCTGCGCGCGGCCCAGGGCAACCCGCTGCACCTGCGCGAGCTGGCCAGGTCGGAGGCGCTGTCGCGGGTGCGCGGCGTGTGGAGCTGGCACGGCCCCCCTCCGGCCGCCTCACTGCGCGACGCCGTCGCGGCCCGGGTCGCGGCCCTGTCCCCCGGCGAGCGGGCCGCGCTGGAACTGCTGGCCTTCGGCGAGCCGCTGAGCGTGGCGCTGCTGGCCGCGCTGACCAGCACGCCCGCCGTCCGGACACTCCGTGAACGCGGCATGGTCACGGTCCGCTCCGAGGGCGGCAGGGAACAGGCGCGCGTGGCGCATCCCCTGTACGGCGAGATGGTCAGGTCCGGGTGCGCGCCGCCCCGGGCGCGGCAGCGCGCCCGGACCCTCGCCGAGGCCGTCACGGTGCTCGGCGCCAGGCGCCGCGAAGACCTGCTGCGCGTCGCCGTGTGGCGGATGGACGGCGAAGCCCCCGGCGACCCGCACCTGCTGCTCGCCGCGTGCGACATGGCCAGGTCCCTGCACGACCTCGACCTCGCCGAGCGCCTGGCGCGCGCGGCCGTGGACGCCGGAGCGGTCCGGGCGCTGCCCAAGCTGGGCGCGGTGCTCGCCTACAGCGACCGCCACCAGGAGGCCGAGGAGGTCTACGCCGCCGCCTGGGAACGTGACCTCGACGACTCCACCCGCGCCGACTGCGGCCTGATGCGGGCGCTCAACCTGATGTGGGGCATCGGCCGGGTCGATCAGGCGCGGGCGCTGCTCCGCGAGATCCCGCTGCCGCCGGGCGACGTCGACGCCCACCAGAACGTGATGTCGATGCGGGCCACGGTGGAGAGCGCCGCCGGTGACGTGCGCGCCGCCCGCGCGCTGCTGAGCCGGGCGCGGGAGCTGGGCCCGCTCGGCCCCAGGGCGCTGTACGGCAACGGCACGACCGAGGCCGCGGTGCTGCTCGGCGAGGGGCGGGCCACGGCGTGCCTGGCCGTCGTGGACGCCACGCTGGCCGTGCTCGCCGAGGAGCCCGACTCCCGCGACGGCGTGACCTCCGCGCTGGTCGACACGGCGGTGCAGGCCGCCCTGCTCACCGGCGACCTGGCCGCCGCCGAACGGCTCGCCGTGGACGGCCGCGCCGAGGCCGACGCCGGGCGCGGCGGGTGGAAACGCCCCCTGCCGCAGTTCGGCTCGCGGCGGGCGCAGATCCTGCGGCTGCGCGGGCGCGTCGCCGACGCCGTCGACGCCTCCGGCCAGGCCGCCGCCGGTCTGCCGCCGCGCGGCCTGCTGGCCGGGCAGTGCATGAGCGAGCTGGCGCACGCGCACGCCCTGCTCGGCGACGCCGACGCGGCCGAGGAGACCCTTGAGCGGGCCGAGCGGATCACCCTGCCGATCGGCCCGCACGTGGTGTTCCCGCTGCGCTCTGCCCGGGTGTGGACCCGCGCCGCCAGGGGCGACGTGCCCGGGGCGGTCGCGACCGCGCTCCGGCTCGCCGAGTCCACCCTGCGGTGCTACGCCCCGTTCGCGCTGCACGACGTGGTGCGGCTCGGGCACGGCGGGCTGGTGGCGGCGAAGCTGGCCGCGCTCGACGTGGACGGCCCGCTCGTCGCCCTGTTCGTGCGCCACGCCGCCGCCGAGACCGGCGGCGAACTCGACGACGTGTCCGACTCCTTCGAGGAGCTGGGCATGCTGCTGCACGCGGCCGAGGCGGCGGCCCAGGCCGCGTCCCGGCACCGGGAGGCGGGCAGGCCCCGCCTGGCGCGGGCCGCCGCGACCCGGGCGAGCGCGCTGGCCCGGCGCTGCCAGGGCGCCCGCACTCCCGCGATCATCGGCCTGGAGCTTCCCGAGCTGACACCCCGCCAGCGCCAGGTGGCGATGCTCGCCGCGCAGGGCCTGACCAACCGGGCCATCGCCGAGCGGCTGGTGGTGTCGGTCAGGACGGTCGCCAACACGCTCTGCGCGGTCTACGACCGCACCGGCGTCAACGACCGCGCGGCCCTCGCGGAGGCCCTCGGCTTCGACGAGTGAGCCCGCTCATCGGGTCCTCCGCAGGGCGAGGGCGATCGGCAGGTACGCCACGGCCGCCACCAGGAAGATCTCCCACGGCCGCGCCCAGGCCGAGGCCAGGCCGTAGAGGCCGAAGACCAGCACCGCCACCACCTCCGCGCCGAACCCGGCCATGGAGGTGACGGTCGCCCGGGACCGGTCGCGGACCCGTTCCTGGAGCCGCGCGTCGGCCGCCGCCATCGACCAGTGGAAGACGCCGAAGGCCACGCCGACGAGCACGAACCCGGGCGTACCGGCCGCCGCCCCGGCCGCCAGGCACACCGCGCCCAGGGCCAGGACCGGCACGAGCCTGCGCACGCCCCGACCCGCCAGCCAGCCGCCCACGACCGCGCCCACGTCGGTCAGCAGCACCAGCAGGGGCACCGCCGCGAGCGCGATCCCGGTTCCCTCGGCCAGCATCGGCAGATACTCGTCGATGGCGGTGACGCCGGTGAGCAGTGCGACGACCACGAGCACGGTGCGCAGGCGGGGTGCGCCGCGGACCTCGGCGAGGCCGTCGCGCAGCACCGCCAGGAAGCCGCCCTCCGCCTCTTCCTCGTCATCGTCGCCGCCGCCAGGACCACCTCTGGTCTCCGGCAGGGTCAGGGCCACCAGCGCGCACAGGACGCACACGGCGACGCTGGCCACGCCCAGCGCGAGGTAGCCGCCGCCCATGGCGAGCACCGGTGAGGCCAGCAGGCTGGCCACGAGGGACGCCGTGCCGCCCAGGGCCTTGGAGCGGCCGATGACGCGGGCGTAGGAGGCCGAGGCCCCCACCCGCGCCAGCTCCTCGTAGACCAGCGCCTCCCAGGCCCCCGAGCGCAGCGCGCCGCCCATCCCCCACAGCATGAATCCGGCCGCGAAGGCCAGGTAGCCGGGCTGGAAGGTCCACAGGGCGTAGCCCGCGCCGGTGACCAGCGGAGCGGCGACGATCAGCAGCTTGCGCGAGACCACGTCGGCCAGCAGCCCCGAGGGCACCTCCAGCGCGAAGGACGCCAGGGACCAGATCACGAACAGCGTCGAGATCTGCGCGGCCGACAACCCGGTCTGCCCGAACAGCAATGAATAGACCGGATAGAGCAGGATGAGGTCTTCAAGAAACGCGCAGGCGTAGAGCCTGAGCGTGAGTCGTTTCTCCGGTGAAGATCAATGTCGCCAGGTCATGCCTGTCACTGTAACCCATCCGCACGTCGCCAAGTCGCGGCAATATCCCGGTAGGGCGGCGGAGTGGAGGATCGGGCGCGCGGTGTGACGATCTCTACCGTCAGCGCGGGTGAAGCAGACCACGACGCTCGTCCTGAGCGCGACCGCGACCGCGACCGCACTGACCCTTCTCACCGCCCCGCTCTCCGCGCGGGCCGCCGCCGCGCCACCGCCTCCGCCGCCCGCCTCCGTCGTCCAGGCGCAGCTCGAAGCCCTCGTGGTCGAGCCCTCGGGCGACGCGAGCGGCTACGACCGCGCCCTGTTCCCGCACTGGATCACGGTCTCCGGGACGTGCGACACCCGCGAGACCGTGCTCCGGCGCGACGGCGCGGACGTGGTCACCGACGCCGCCTGCCGCGCCACCTCAGGGCGCTGGTTCTCCCCCTACGACGGCGTGACCTGGACGCGCGCCTCCGACATCGACATCGACCACATGGTCCCGCTGTCTGAGGCGTGGAAGTCGGGCGCGTCGCGGTGGAGCGTCGAGCGGCGCCGGGCGTTCGCCAACGACCTGGACTCCAGCCAGCTCTGGGCGGTCACCGACAACGTCAACCAGGGCAAGGGCGACAAGGACCCGGCCGTGTGGCGCCCGCCGCTGGAGAGCTTCCAGTGCACCTACGCCCGCTCGTGGATCGAGGTCAAGTACCGGTGGGCGCTGTCGGTGGACGAGGCGGAGAAGGCCGCGCTGCGGGAGATGCTCGCCTTCTGCTGACCCGGCCCGCGTCCGCTCATCCCTCGCCGGCGGGGCCCCGGCGCAGCCGGAGCGTGACGATCTCGAACGGCCGCAACCGCAGCCGGATCTCCGCCGGGGCCGGCCGGCGGCCCTCGGGCAGCGGCCGTTCGAGCAGATCGGTCTCGATCACCTCGGCGACCGGCACGGCGCTGGTCAGCGTCGCCTCGGCGCGCCCGCCGAGGCACTCGTAGAGCCGCACCACCAGGTCGCCGGAGCGGTCGTCGGCCAGTTTGACCGCCTCGGCGACCACTCCGGAGCCCTCCACGGCGACCAGGGGAGGCACATCGCGATCCCCCGCGACCTCGCGGAGCGGGAGGTTCATGTCGTAGCCCTCGCGGACGGCGTCGGCGATCGACGCGCCGGGCGCGACGGCGTAGCGGAGCACGTGGCGTCCCTGGTCGGTGCGCGGGTCGGGGAACCGGGGGGCGCGCAGCAGGGAGAGGCGCACCGTGCTGGAGGTGCCGCCGCCCGGCCTGGCGTGGCGGGTGACGTCGTGCCCGTAGGTGGAGTCGTTGACGACCGCGACGCCGTAGCCGGGCTCGCCCACGTGCACCCACCGGTGGGCGCAGATCTCGAACCGCGCCGCGTCCCAGGAGGTGTTGACGTGGCTGGGCCGGTGGACGTGGCCGTACTGGATCTCCGAGGTGGACCGGTCGGTGTGCACGTCGATCGGGAAGGCGGCCTTGAGGATCTTCTCCGTCTCCCGCCAGTCGACGTCGGCCTCGACGTCGAGGCGGCGCGATCCCGGGCGCAGCCGCAGGGTCTGGCGGATCCGCGAGGCGCCGAAGGCGCGCACCACGCGCACCGCGTCCGGGCCTTCGGCGGCGACCTCCTCGGCGGCCGTCAGGTCGGTCACCGTGTTGCGGTAGAAGCCGTCCACGTCCCAGGCGTCCCACATGTTGGGCAGGTCGGGGTGGAGCTGGAGCAGGTTGCCGCGCGTCCCTGGGGGCAGCATTTGACGGCCCGCCGTCAGGTCCACCAGGGAGGCGATCAGCCCGTCCATGTCTATCTCGGCCCGCAGCAGGCCGTTGTCCAGGACGAACGTGCCGTCGTCGCGGGCCGTGCGGATGCCGCTGCCCGGCTCCGCCGGGCCCGCCGCCGCGCCGAACGCCGGTACGCCCCGCCTGGGGTACGGCGAGCCGTTGAAGACCACGGCCCGGTCGCCCTCGCCTGCCAGCGCCCGCTGCGCCGCCGCGACCAGGTCGTCCAGCTCCGCCGTGATCTCCGCGTACGCCTCCTCGGCCTCACGGTGCACCCACGCGATCGAGCTGCCGGGCAGGATGTCGTGGAACTGGTGCAGCAGCACCCGCTTCCAGATCCGGTCGAGGTCGTCGTAGGGGTAGTCCGCGAGCCCGGCCACGGCCGCGCTCGCGCACCACAGCTCGGCCTCGCGCAGCAGGTGCTCGCTGCGCCGGTTGCCCTGCTTGGTGCGGGCCTGGCTGGTGTAGGTGCCCCGGTGCAGCTCCAGGTACAGCTCCCCGGCCCACACCGGCGGGTCGGGGTACTCCGCCTCGGCGGCGGCGAAGAACTCTCCGGGCGACTCCACCCGGACCTTCGGCGAGCCCTCCAGGTCGCGCGTGCGGCGGGCGCGCGCCAGCATCTCCCTGGTCGGCCCGCCGCCGCCGTCGCCGTGCCCGAAGGGCGCCAGCGACCGGGTGCCCCGGCCCTTCTCCGCGTAGTTGCGCGCGGCCCTGGCCAGCTCCGCGCCGGACAGCTCGGAGTTGTAGGTGTCGATCGGCGGGAAGTGGGTGAACACGCGGCTGCCGTCGATGCCCTCCCACCAGAAGGTGTGGTGCGGGAACCGGTTGGTCTGGTTCCACGAGATCTTCTGGGTGAGGAACCACCGCGACCCGGACAGTTTGATGATCTGCGGCAGCGCCGCCGAGTAGCCGAAGGAGTCGGGCAGCCAGACGTCCCGGGTGTCGATCCCGAACTCCTCGGCGAAGAACCGCTTGCCGTGCGTGAACTGGCGGGCCAGGGCCTCGCCGCCCGGCATGTTGGTGTCGGACTCCACCCACATCCCGCCGGTGGGGATGAACCGCCCGGCGGCGACCTGCCGCTTGACCCGCTCGTAGACCGGCGGGTGGTGCTCCTTGATCCAGGCGAGCTGCTGGGCCTGGGACATGGCGAACCGCAGGCCGGGGTCGTCGGTCATCAGGTGGGTGACGTTGGCGGCGGTGCGGGCGACCTTGCGGACGGTCTCGCGCTGCGGCCACAGCCAGGCCGAGTCGATGTGGGCGTGCCCGACGGCGGAGATCCGGTGCGCGGCGGCGTGCGCGGGAGCGGCCAGCACCGCGCCCAGGCGGTCGCGCACGGCGGTGGCCGTTCCGGATACGTCTTGGAGGTCCAGCGCGTCCAGGGCTCGCTCGGCCGCGCGCAGGATCTCGTGCCGCCGCGGCTCGTGCTCGCCGAGCGTGCGCATCAGCCCGTCGAGGACCTCAAGGTCCTGCACCAGCTCCCAGACCTCCCGGTCGAAGACGGCGAGGTCCGCGCGGGCGAGCCGGTAGAGCGGGGCGGTGCCCGCGGTGGCCTTGTCGCCGAGCGGGGTGGGGCCGCCGATCATCCCGATCAGCGGGTTGGCCGCCGCCTCCACCAGGAACAGCACCTCCTCGCCGCCCAGGGCCTCGGCGGCGACCGGCAGCCAGGCGTTGCGCGGGTGGAGCCCCTTCACCGGCTCGCCGTCGGCGGTGTGGCCCAGGCCCTCGCACTGGAAGCCGGGCAGCCCGGCGTCGAACCCGAGGTCCACGACCGCCTCGACGGTCTTCCCCGCCCACTCGGCGGGCACCCGTCCGGTCAGCCGGAACCAGCTCGTGCCCCAGGGCGGCCCCCACGCGTCGCCGACGGCGGCCGGCGCGTAGTCCTGCCCGGCCGCGTGCGCGAAGGGGACGGGCTCGCCCGGCGCGTGCCACACCGAGACGCCGAGCGGGACGGCCCGCGCGTGCACGGCGGGGCGGACCCGCTCCCGCAGCGCGCGCTCCAGCCGCGCCTCGACGAGCGCGCGGTCGTCGTGCATGCCGTACCTCCTCAACCTCCTCGTGACCGCCGGGTCAGCCGGACAGCCGCTCGGTGAGCCAGGCCAGGGCCAGGGGGTAGCGGTACTCGATGGCGCCGTGCCCGGCGTCGAACAGCTCGTAGTGGATCCGCTCGCCCGGCACCCCGGCCGCCTCGGCGGCGCGGCGGAAGGCGAGCGCGCCGAAGTCGAGGTGGTACTCGTCGCGGCTGCCCGCGTCGATCCACACCGCGCGCATCGACCGCAGCGCCTCGGCGTACCGCGGCCGGGCGGCCATCAGCACCGGGTCGCGGTCGAGCCAGCGCTGCCACACCTCGGGCACGACCGCCCCGGTGTCGTCGAAGGGTATCCGCACGGTGCCGTCGGCGTCGGCGGAGTAGGCGGCGGCGTAGGCGTAGATCTCCATCAGCTCGATGTCGCCGGGCACGGTGCCGGCGACCCTGCCCCGGAAACCGGCCAGGAACTTGTCGAAGGAGCCGTCGTGGTGGTCGCGCAGCAGCCGCGCCCTGGCTGGGAACTCCGGCCGGTAGGCGACCTCGAAGAGCGCGTCGCCCGCGTGGGTGGCCAGGGCCCCGAAGACGTCGGGGCGGAGCATGGCGGTGACCATCGCCGCGTAGCCGCCGCTGGACTTCCCGGTGATCGCCCGGTGGTCGCGGCCGGGCAGGGTGCGGTAGCGGGCGTCGACCCACGGCACGATCTCGTCGCACAGGTAGGAGTGGTAGCGCCCGGTCCCCGGGGAGTCGAGGTACTGGCTGCCGCCGTAGGCGGTCCAGCCGTCGACGTAGACGACGATCGCGGGAGGGGCCTGCCGTCCGGCGAAGAGCGCGTCGGCCAGTTCCGGGTACGAACGGCGGAACGGCACCCGGTTCAGCCACATGCCGACCTGCCCGGTGTAGCCGTGAGTGACGTAGACCACCGGGTAACGCCTGCCCGGCTCGTCGTCGTAGCCGGGCGGCACGTACACGAGCAGTGACCGCCGGTGCGGGTCGCCGAGCGGGTTGCCGCGCAGCAGCGCGCTGTCGAAGAGGTGGTGGTCGAGGCGTCCCGCCAGGTCGGCCGGCCAGGGCAGCATCGTGCTTCCTCCCGTTCGGGATGGGACAGCGGGCGGCGAAGAACGACTTACCCCCTAACCGTGCCCGATCTCCGCCCGTGAGGAAAGCGGCGGCGCATCCTCACCACTCCTCGACCGGCAGTTCGAGCTCGTTGCCCGGGTCGAACACCACCACCCCGTCGTGCAGCCGCACGACGTGCACGTTGCGCGCGAGCCCCCGGCCGTGGGCACGGCGGGCGGCCTCGCGCGCCCAGTCGGCGAAGTGGTAGGAGTCGCTCTCGACGCCTCCGCCGGGTATCTCCCAGCGCACCTCGAAGCGGTTCGGCGGCCAGGCCGGCGCCAAAGGCGGGTGCTGCGGCATGTGGTTCATCCCCCTGTGCTGTGCCGCCTTCCGTCGCCTGTGGGGCGGGCGAGGAAGGTGGGACCCCGAATGATTGGAAGTCGAGGCTAGCCTCCCCGTATTCCGGCTGACCAGAACCCCCGTGCGATTGCCCCGCGAGCCGGGCGAGCAGACATGATCTACCTAAAGGACAGCTTCTGTCCTTTAGGGCACGTCACCAGGAATTAACCGGCCCGTTCGTGCCAGGTCAGCTTCCCCTGACGGTCTCCTCCACTTGGGCCTGCACGGTTGAACACGTCCACGGTGACAAATCCGATTCCCCTTCATAAATGAGACAAATCTCACCCAAGCACGTATCGGAGCATGACATGTCACGTCGCACACTGACCGCCGCGTCGGTGGGCCTCGCCCTCGCCGCCCTGTCCGCCTGCTCCTCTTCCACCGCGGGGGCGTCGAGCGGCGACGAGCTGACGTTCGCCGCGATCCCCGCCGAGCAGAACGCCGACCCGCTCGTCGACTACGGCAACATCATCAAGCTGATCGAGAAGAACACCGGCAAGAAGGTGAGGTTCGTCCGCTCCACCGACTACAACGCGGTCATCGAGGGCACCGTGTCAGGCAAGATCGACATCGCCGAGTTCGGCCCGCTGTCGTACGTGCTCGCCAAGAACAACGGCGCGAAGGTCACCCCGATCGCCTCGACCGTCTCCCAGGGCCGGCCGCCGACCTACCAGAGCTACGCCGTGGTCAAGGCCGACAGCCCGATCACCGGCCTCGCCGGGCTCAAGGGGAAGAAGGTCTGCTTCGTGGACCCGGGTTCCACCTCCGGCTACCTGTTCCCGGCCGCGGCCCTGATGTCGGCGGGGATCGACCCCAAGACGGGCGTCTCCCCGGTGATGGCGGGCGGCCACGACAACAGCGTCACCTCGGTCACCGCGGGCACGTGCGACGCCGGGTTCGCCTACGACCAGATGGTCGACAAGCTCCTGGTGGACAAGGGCAAGATCAAGCAGGGCGACGTGAAGGTGATCTGGAAGTCCCGGCCCATCCCCAACTCCCCGATCGCCATCCGCGACGGCCTGCCCGAGGACGTCAGGCGCAAGCTCACCGACACCTTCGTCAAGGACGCCAACAAGGACCGCATGGTCGCCCTCGGCGTCTGCGCCGACGTGGCCACCTGCAAGGCCACCTCCGACGGAACGGTATGGGGCTTCGGCGCGGTGGACGACGCCACTTTCGACCCCATCCGCGAGGTGTGCGCGACGACCAAGCATGACAAGTGCTCGGAGGCGTGACGCGATGACCCGGATCGTGCAGATCGAGTCCCTGGCGAAGGCGTACGGCGAGGTCCGCGCCTGCGACGGGATCAGTCTCACCGTGGACGCCGGAGAGCTGGTCGCCCTGGTCGGGCAGTCCGGGTCCGGCAAGTCCACGCTGCTCCGCCACCTCAACGGCCTCGCCCGCCCCGACTCCGGCGCCGTCCGCGTGCTCGAGGTGGACGTCCCGCAGGCGCGCGGACGTGCCCTGCGCGCCCTGCGCCGCCGCGTCGGCATGGTGTTCCAGCAGTTCAACCTGGTCGGCCGGCTCACCGTGCTGGAGAACGTGCTGACTGGCGCGCTCGGCCGCGACCCGCTGCCCAGATACGGCATCATCACCTGGCCGAAGGCCGACCGCGAGCAGGCCATCGCCCAGCTCGACCGGGTAGGCCTGGCCGACCGCGCCTACCAGCGCGCCGACAGCCTCTCCGGCGGCCAGCAGCAGCGCGTGGCCATCGCCCGGATGCTCATGCAGCGGCCCGAGCTGGTCCTCGCCGACGAGCCGGTCGCCTCCCTGGACCCCGAGTCCGCGGCCCAGGTCATGGACCTGCTGTTCCGGATCTGCCTGGAGGACCGGCTGACCGTGCTGTGCAGCCTGCACCAGATCGACCTGGCGCTGTCCTGGACGCGCAGGGTCGTCGGGCTGCGCGACGGGCGGGTGGTGCTCGACCAGCCCGCCGCCGAACTGGACCGCGAACGGCTGCGCCGGGTCTACGTGCCGGGGACTCCGGTCACCGCCGGCGCCCGGGCATGACGCATGGCACGCTCGCCGGCGGGCTGCGGCCCTCCGGCGGGCAGGCCCCGCCGTCGCCTCCGCTGAGCCGCCGCCGGGTCGCCGCCTGGGCCTTCCCGGTGGCCTTCGCCGTGCTGGGCGTGATCGCCCTGCGGCAGGTGGGGATCGGCCTCGGGGCGCTCATCGAGGGCGGCGACGCGATGGCCGCGCTGCTCGCCCGCTCCTGGACGCCCACGCTGAGCACGCGGGGCACCACCTTCGTCCACGTCCTGGACACGCTGTCGATGACCGTGGCCGGGACGGCGCTGGCCGTGGCGGCGGCGGCCGTGCTCGCCGTGCTGGCCGCCCGCAACACCACGCCCGGCCCGGCGGCGCGCGCCTTCGCCCTGTCGGTGATCGTCGGCTGCCGGGCGATTCCCGACATCGTCTTCGCCATCTTCTTCGTGGCGGCCCTGGGCATCGGGCCGCTGCCCGGCGTGCTCGCGCTCGGCCTGCACTCCATCGGCATGGTGGGCAAGCTGTTCACCGAGGCCGTGGAGGCCGCCGACGACGGCATCGCCGAGGCGGTGGCCGCCACCGGCGCGGGGCCGATCCGCCGGCTGCTGGCGGGCGTGCTGCCGCAGGCCGTGCCGTCCATGGTGGCCGTCACGCTCTACCGGATCGACATCAACTTCCGCACCTCGGTGCTGCTCGGCGCGGTCGGCGCGGGCGGCATCGGCATGGACCTGCGGACGGCCTTCGGGTTCACCGACTACCGCGAGGCGCTGGGCATCTCCTGCGTCGTGGTGGCCGTGGTGATCGCGGTCGAGGCCGTCTCGCTGGGGCTGCGCGGCCTGCTGATCGGCGGCGGCAGGCCGTCGCGGCTGCCCCCGGTGCGCGGCACGCGGGTGCCCTGGACGGGCGGGCGCGCCATCACACACCTCGCGGCGTGGGGCGGGCTGCTGATCGTCGTGGTGTCCCTGTGGCGCTCCGGGGCGACGCCCGGCGCGATCCCGGCGGCCGTGGGAGGGTCGCTGTCCGCGCTCACCGAGTTCTTCCCTCCCGACTTCGGGCCCGTCCTCTCCATCCTCGGGCCCGGCCTGGCCGAGATCTGCGCGATCGCCATGGCGGCCACCTTCCTGGGCGTGCTCGGCGGGCTGGCGCTCGGCCTGCTCGCCGCGCGCACGGTCGCGCCGCACCCGGCGGTCCGCGCGCTGGCCCGCGCCGCCCTGGCCTTCCTGCGCTCGGTCCCCGACCTGCTGCTCGTGCTGCTGTTCGTCGCGGCGTTCGGCATCGCCGAGGGCCCGGTGGCCGGGACGTGCGCGCTGGCCCTGTTCACCGTCTCCTTCGTCGGCAAGCTGGTCGCCGACGCCGCCGAGGAGATCCGCCCGGGCCCGAGGGAGGCCGTCGTGTCCTCCGGGGCGACCCGGGTGCAGACCCTGCTCGTGGCGGTGCTCGGCCAGCTCACCCCGCGCCTGACCGCGAACGCCCTGTACGCGCTCGACGTCAACCTGCGCTCGTTCTTCGTGCTGGGCATCGTGGGCGCGGGCGAGATCGGCTTCGCGCTCAGCCAGCACATGCGGGCGCTGGAGTACGGCGTGGTCACCGCGATCGTGCTGCCCGTCTTCGCGATCGTGCTGGTCGTGGAGCTGGCGTCGGCCTGGTTGCGCGGAGCGTTGCGTTGACGGTGACCCCCCGGCGGGTGCCGCTTCACCCGCCGAACCCCTCCGGTTCACCTGCGGCGGACAGCCTGCTTGTCATGACAAGCTCCCACCGCTACCTGGAGATGGCCGAGGAGCTGGAGTCGGAACTCCAGCACATCCCGGTCGGCTCCCGGGTGCCGAGCGAGCACGCACTGGCCAGCCGGTTCGGCGTGAGCCGTCCCACGGCCCGCGCCGCCCTGCAGGAGCTGGAACGCCGCCTGCTGGTGCAGCGCGTGCAGGGCCGTGGAACGTTCCGGAGGGGCCGCCTCGACTACGTCATCAGCCCGGCATGGCCGCCCTCGTTCAGCGAGACGCTGCGCCGCGCGGGCGGCGTGCCGGGCGTGCGGATGCTCTCGGTCACGGTACGGCGGGCCGTCGAGCAGGAGTGCCGCAGGCTCTCCCTGCCCGCCGCCAGCGCCGTGTGGGCGGTGGAGCGGATCTTCACGGTGAACGGGGAGGTCGCCGCGTACGCGACCAGCGTCCTCCCACACCGCCTGCTGCCCGGCCTGGACGCCGCGCTGACGGGTGAGCCGTCGCTGGCCACCGCGCTGCGCAGGCGATACGGCATCGCCGTCCAGCGGATGAGATACCGGATCAGCCTGGCCAGCCCGCCGCAGGCGGTCGCCGACCAGCTGACCGTGGACCGCACGCCGATCTGGCTCGCCGAGAGCGTCAACCGGTGCGCCGGGGGGCCGCCCGTCGAGACCGCCCGCACCTACATGCGCGCGGACGTGCTCGACATCAGTTTCGAGATGGAGGAACGAACACTGTGACCGCGAAGCTCACGACCGAGCGCCGCGCCGAACTGCTGTCCGCCGCCACCCGCGGCGAACTCGTGCCGCTGGCCGAGCGCCTGCTGGCGCAGGGCGCGCTCGGCGAGCCTGCCCTCCTGGTCCCCCCGGAGGTGGGGATGGTGATGACGCAGGTGCGCGAGCCCGTCGCCGGGGAGCGCTTCTACCTGGGCGAGGTGCTGGTGACCCGCTGCGGCGCCGAGGTCGCCGGGACCGCCGGCTGGTCCATGCGCGGCGGCGACGACCGGATCGCCGCGCTGGCGGCGGCGCTGCTCGACGCCGTCTGCGCCGCCGGGCTGCCCGAGTCCGCCGAGGTCGAGGACCTCTGCGCCGCCGTCGAGGCGCGCAGGCGGCGCGAGATCGACGAGGAGTGGGCCCGCGTCGCGCCCACCCTGGTGACCTTCGAGGAACTGCCGTGACCGCGCCGACCGCCGCGCCGCGCGGGGTCAGGCGCGACCCCGGACGCTCCCAGCGCGACTTCCGCACGCTGCTCGACGTGCTGTCCCGCCCGGGCCGCGTCGGCCGCCTTGAGGTGGACGGCGAGGCCCCTGCCGCGACGATCCCGGTGGCCGCGCTCGCGGACGTGGAGGTGCCGCTGGCCGTACTGGCCGGGGCCGGGCAGGAGCGATGGGAGCACGCGCTGCGGGTCGCGACCGGCGCTCCCCCGGCCGAGCCGGGATCGGCCCGGATGGTCCTGGCCCTGCGCCCGCTCACCGCGGCCGAGATCGCCGCGCTGCCCAGGGGCGACGCCTCGCATCCCGAACTCGGCGCCCGCCTGGTGGCCGCCGTGGACGCGCTGCTGCCCGGCCCCGCGGCCGGGCCGGGCGACACCATGCTCACGCTGCGCGGCCCGGGCGTGGACGGCGAGGCGACGCTCGCCGTGCGCGGCCTGGACGAGCAGGCCGCCCGCGCGCTCGCCACCGCCAACGCGGACTTCCCCGCCGGGATCGACACCTTCCTGGTCGCGCCGGACGGCGCCGTGGCCGGGCTGCCGCGCAGCACGCGCATCACGTTGAGGGGAGAGCGCTGATGGGATTCTCGAACGCGCGCGGCGGCACCGAGGCGATCCTCGCCGCCGAGCGGCTGGTACGGCGCAGCGGCGAGGAGGCCGGCAGCGACCGGATCACCCTGGCCCAGCTCACCGAGCGGATGGGCCTGGCCGTGGACCGCGTGATGGGCGAGGGTGGCCTGTGGGCCCCCGAGCTGGCCGCGCGGGCGCTGCGCCAGGCCGAGGGCGACGTTATGGAGGCCGCGCAACTGCTGCGCGCCCACCGCTCCTCGATCCCCCGCCTGGCCTACTCCGAGGTCGCCTCCACCGACGACCTGCGGGTCGTCCGGCGCATCTCCTCGGCCTTCCGCAATCCACCGGGCCGTCAGCTCCTCGGCCGGACCACCGATTATGTCGGCCGTCTGCTGGACCTGATGCCCGAGGACGAGCCCGGCGAAGGCGCGGCCCCGGAGTCGCACGCCCACGGGCACGACCATGCCCACGACCGCGATCATGCCCGCGATCATGACCATGCGCATCCGCACGTGCACGACGAGCCGGTCACGACCGGCGCCGACGCACTGCGCCACCCGCCCCGGCTGGCCGGGCTGCTGCGCGAGATGGACTTGGTCGTCGACCGGCGGCCCGGCCCGGACGACGCCGACCCCGAGCCGTTCGACATCACCCGCGCCCCCGCGCGGCCGGGCGCGCCGCGCTCGGCCGTGCTGGCGAGCATGGCCAGAGCCGAGACCGGCGCGCTGGTGAACCTCTGGTACGCCTACACCTTCAGCACCGTCAAGCACGGCCACGAGATCCCCGGCGAGGTGCGCCACGGCTGGCTGCCGGTCAAGGTCGCCCACCCCGCCACCGGCGAACCGGTGACGGTCGCCGAGATCCGGGTCACCGAGGTGGAGACCATCGACGACCTGGACCGTCCCGAGGAGGACCGCACCAGGCTCGACCTCGGCTACGGCCTCTGCTTCGGCCACAACGAGCGCAAGGCCATCGCGATGGCGGGGCTCGACCTGCTCGTCCACCGCGACGGCGGCAGGACCGAGCTTGAGCAGCGGGTGCTGATCACGCTCGACGGGATCGAGGCGTGCGGGTTCCTGGAACACCTCAAGCTCCCCCACTACGTCGACTTCCGATCGCTCCTCGACCGCAAGCGCGCGGTCAGGAACACGTCCGCCGATGGAGGACCCAGATGACCACCACCCTGCGCCCCGGCGCCGCCCTGCGCGGGCTCGCCGGGGACGCGGACCCCACCGGCATCTTCGACGAGCTGTCCAGGCGCGAGGTGCGGCGTGCCGTCCTCACCGCCGTCGCCGTGCCCGGCTACCAGGTGCCGTTCGGCTCCAGGGAGATGCCCGTGGCGCGCGGCTGGGGGTCCGGCGGCCTGCAGGTGACCCTCGCCCTGGCGGGACCGGACGACCGGCTCAAGGTGATCGACCAGGGCGAGGACGCGGGCGTCAACGCCGCGAACCTGCGCAGGCTGGTCTGCGGGCAGGTCGGGTGCCGGGAGGTCACCGACACCCGCGAGGCCACGCTGGTGCAGTCCAGGCACCGGATCCCGGAGACCCCGCTGACCAAAGGCCAGGTCCTGGTCCTCCAGGTGCCGGTCCCCGAGCCGCTGCGCGGCGTGGTGTCCGACATGCGCGAGCAGCGGCGCATGCACGCCGAGGCCGACTACGCCAAGATGTGGGTCAGCCTGTACGAGGACATCGTCCGCAACGGCGTGGTGACCAGGGCGGCGGGCTACCCGTGCCTGGTCAACGGCCGCTACGTGATCTCCCCCACCCCGATCCCCCGCTTCGACGTGCCCGGGCTCGACCGCTCGGCGCACCTGACCCTGTTCGGGGCGGGGCGCGAGAAGCGCATCTACGCCGTCCCGCCGCACACGCCCGTCGAACCGCTCACCTTCGAGGACGTGCCGTTCGAGGTCGAGCACACCCCCGGCGCGGCCTGCCGCCTCTGCGGGGCGTCCGCCTCCTACCTGGTGGAGGAGCCCGCCCGCGACGGAACGCTGGCGTGGGTGTGCAGCGACACCGACTTCTGTTCCCGCAACCGCCCGGAGGAGGACCGATGACCGCGCTCCGGGTGAACGGGCTCGGCAAGATCTACGGCGACCCCGGCCCGGAGTCCCTGGTGGGCACCGGCCCCGCGCACGGCACCGCGCTGTCGCCGCGCACCGGCGCCATGGTCGCCTGCTGGGACGTGTCCTTCGAGGTCGCGCCGGGCGAGGCGCTCGGCGTGGTGGGCGAGAGCGGCTCGGGCAAGTCCACCGTACTGCGCTGCATCGCCGGTGACGACCGGGCCACCGCCGGGCACGTGGAGATCGGCGGGATGCCCGGGACGAACCTGCTGACCCTCGACGACGCGGCCCGCCGCGCGCTGCGCGTGGAACGGATCTCCGTGGTGTACCAGGACCCGGCGGCCGGGCTCGACCTGCGGGTCAGCGCCGGGGGCAACATCGCCGACCGGCTTACCGCCGCCGGGTGGCGGCACTTCGGCAGGATCAGCGGCCGGGCGGCCGAACTGCTGGAGCGCACCGAGGTGCCGCTGTCGCGGATGAACCACGTGGTGGAGACATTCTCCGGCGGCATGCGGCAGCGCGTGCAGATCGCCAAGGCGCTGGCCAACCGGCCGGCCGTGCTGCTCCTGGACGAGCCGACCACCGGCCTGGACGCATCCGTCGCGGCCGGGGTGCTCGACCTGCTGCGCGGGCTGCTGGAGGAGATGAACGTGGCGGCGGTGGTGGTGTCGCACGACTTCGGCGTCATCGAGGCGCTGACCCGCCGGGTCGTGGTCATGAGGCACGGCCGGATCGTGGAGGCCGGGCTCACCGACCAGTTGCTGGAGGACCCGCAGGATCCCTACAGCCAGCGGCTGGTGTCGGCGGCGAGGGGATGACGGAGATGCTGTCGATCAGGAATCTGACCAAGACGTTCACCCTGCACACGGTGGACGGGCGCGTGGTGCCCGCGCTGGAGGGCGTCGACCTGGACGTCTCTGCCGGTGAGCACGTGGCGCTCGCGGGGCCGTCCGGCGCGGGCAAGTCCTCGCTGCTGCGCTGCGTCTACCGCACCTACGTGCCCGGCTCCGGCGAGATCCGCTTCACGACCGCCTCAGGGCGGCAGGTGGATCTGGCCGCGCTGCCCGACGCCGAGGTCGCCGACCTGCGCGGCCGGGAGATCGGCTACGTCTCGCAGTTCCTGCGGGGCGAGCCCCGGCGCGGCGTGCTCGACCTGGTGGCCAGGGCGGGGGTGCGCCGGGGCATGGACGCCGGGCAGGCCCGCGAGGCCGCCGCCGCCGCGCTGCGGCGCCTGGGCATCGACGAACGCCTGTGGGCCATGCACACGACCGTGCTGTCCGGCGGGCAGAAGCAACGCGTCAACCTGGCCGCGGGGACCATCTCCCCGCCCCGCCTCCTGCTGCTCGACGAGCCGGTGTCCGCCCTGGACCCGGTGAACCGCGAGGCGGTGCTCGACATGATCGGCGACCTGAGCGGCGGGGGCACCGCCGTCCTGTCGGTCTTCCACGACCTTCAGGCGATCGAACGGCTCGCCACCCGCGTCGCCGTACTGGAAGCGGGCCGCATCGCCCTTTCCGGACCTCCCGCACAGACCCTTCGCCACGGCACCCTGGAGGTGGCCAGATGACCCGCGTGTACGCGCACGCCAGAGCGGTCCTGCCGGACCGCGTGATCGAGGACGCCCTGGTGGTGACCGAGGACGGCGTGATCACCGACGTCGCCGAGGCGCGGCCGGGCGCCGTGCCCGCAGAAGCGACCGACCTGCGCGGCGCGCTGCTGCTGCCCGGCCTGGTCGACACCCACAGCGACGGGCTGGAGAAGGAGCTGAACCCCCGGCCCAACGCCGAGTTCGACGTGGACTTCGCGGTGGCCAGCTTCGAGGGCCGGGTGCGCGCCGCCGGGGTGACCACGATCTTCCACGGCGTCGGCTACCAGAGCGCGCCGCGCAAGGGCCGCGACCTGGGCCGCGCGGTGGCCATCACCGAGGCGATCCGGCGGCGGGCCGGGCAGGACCCGATGGTCGACCACCGGTTCCTGTTCCGCCTGGACGCCCGCGACCCCGAGGCGCTGGCCGCCCTCGGGCCGCGCCTCGCCGATCTGAAGGCGGACGTGCCGCCGCTGGTCTCCTACGAGGACCACACCCCCGGCCAGGGGCAGTACCGCGACCCCGCCTACTACCGGGGCTGGCTGGAGGGCAGCCAGGGCGTCTCACGGGAGCAGGCCCAGTCCATGATGGACGCGCTGGTCGCCGAGCGGAACACCC
Source organism: Spongiactinospora sp. TRM90649 (assembly GCF_029382225.1). Classification (GTDB taxonomy): domain Bacteria; phylum Actinomycetota; class Actinomycetes; order Streptosporangiales; family Streptosporangiaceae; genus Spongiactinospora. The sequence continues at coordinate 46,329 of NZ_JARLTC010000031.1, read as the reverse complement.
GCGCCTGGCACCGTCCCGTGGCCCTCGGCTGGCTGGCCGAGCAGGCCAGGCTGGGGCACGCGCGGGTGCTCGCGCACGACCCGGTGACGGCGGCCGAGGTCGCCGACGCGTACTCCAACGGGGTCCGCGTGGCCGAGTTCCCGACGACCGTCGAGGCCGCGCGGGCCGCGCGCGAGCTGGGGATGGACATCGTCGCGGGCGCCCCCAACGTGCTGCGCGGCGGCTCCCACTCCGGCAACGTCGCCGCTGTGGAGCTGATCTCCGCCGACCTGGCCGACGCGCTGTCCAGCGACTACATGCCCTCCGCGATGCTGGCCGCGGCGCTGCGCCTGGCGGGCGACGGCGTGGTCCCGCTGCCGCGCGCCGTCGCGCTGGTGACCTCCGGCCCGGCCAGGGTGGCGGGTCTGGACGACCGGGGCTTCATCGCGCCGGGGGCGCGCGCCGACCTGGTCGCGGTCACGATCAGCGGCGGCTGGCCCACGGTCCGGCTGGTGCACCGCGCCGCCGACCACCTCCCTGCCCATCGGGCGCTGGAGCCGTCGTGGTGACCTCCGCCGCCGCGCTCGGGGCGCTGCCCGCCGAGACGCACCCCGCCCTGCGCACCGCCGCGACCGCCGCCCTGGCCGCGTACGGCGAGGCCCGAGCCGGGCGCTCCCGCGCCGAACTGGCCGAGACCGTGGCCGACGGCGCCGACGGCACGCCCACCATGCTCGTGGACGTCCTGGTCGAGTCGGCCATCCTCACCGCGCTCGCCGATGCCGAGGTGAACGTGCTCAGCGAGGAGACCGGGTTCGTGGATCGCAGGTCCGCCGTCACCCTGGTCATGGACCCGCTGGACGGCTCGGCCAACGCGGCGGCCGGGGTGCCGCTCACCGCGTTCGGCGGGGCCGTCGCGGTGGACGGCGAGTTCACCGAGGGCCTGATCGTGTGGCTGGACACGGGCCGTACCTGGTGGGCCGCCCGCGACCGGCCCACCCCGCTGCGCACCTCCGGGCGCAAGGCCCTGTCCGGCGCGGCCGTCTCGCTGCTGCGTCCCCGGTTCGACGTGCCGGGGGCCGCCGAGGCGTGGCGGGCGGTCGCCGAGCGGGCGGGCCGGGTGCGGATCCTGTCCTCCTCCTGCCTGGAGGCGGCGCTCGTCGCCGACGGCTCGACCGACGCGTTCGCCGACGCCGGGGGCGACGTGCACCGGCTGGTGGACGTCGCCGCCTCGGTCGTGCTGGCCGAGGCGGCGGGCGGCGCCGTCCGCGACGTGCGAGGCCGGCCGATCGAGTGCGACACCGACCTGACCCGCAGGTGGAGCGGCGTCGTGGCGGCCACGCCCGACCTCGCCGACGAGATCGCCGAGACCGTGCGGGCGGCGGCCGGGCTCTGACCTCGGCGTCCCGGGCGGCCGTCAGTCGGTGGCGCTCAGCGGCCTGGCGATCGCCTCCAGGCCCTTGTTCTCCGCCTTCACCCCGAGGAACGCCTCGACCAGCCCGGCCAGGATCATCCAATGCCACCGGGACCAGGGGAGGCGGTCGAGCCTGGCGGGCACCTTCGTGGTCACGGTGCCTAGTCGGACGTCGCTCATACCGGTCACCTGTCACCCGGGTCATCTCAAGGAAGTCCCTCCGAAGTCACGGACTGCACGCGTATTCGGAGTGGCGTGTGGCCGTCCGGCGGTAGCCTCACCGCGTGCACTCCGCGACGACCTTCTGGCCCGCGACGGCCACCGAGGCCGAGGCCCTCCAGGAGCGGCTGCGCCCGCTGACCGATCTGACCGGCCCCGGCCCGGACCCCGCCGCGGTGCGGCTCGTGGCCGGGCTCGACGTGGCGTACCCGCCAGGCGGCGACGAGGTCACCGCCGCCGTGGTGGTGCTGCGCGCCGGCACGCTGGAGGTCGCCGACCGGGCCGTGGTCCGCGAACGCGCCCGGTTCCCCTACGTGCCGGGGCTGTTCGCGTTCCGCGAGTTGCCGCCGCTGCTGGCCGCGCTCGACCGGCTCACCCTCACCCCCGACCTGCTGGTGTGCGACGGGCACGGCCTGGCCCACCCGCGCCGGTTCGGACTGGCCTGCCATCTGGGGGTGCTCACCGGGCTGCCCGCGATCGGCGTGGCCAAGACCCCGTTCGTCGGCGCCCACGACGACCCCGCCCCCCGGCGCGGCTCATGGAGCCCCGTCACGCTGGACGGCGAGGTGGTCGGGCGGGCGCTGCGCACGCGCGACGGCGTGCGGCCGGTCTACGTCTCCCAGGGACACCGGGTCAGTCTCGGCAACGCCTGCGAGCACGTGCTGCGGCTGACCCCGGCCTACCGGCTGCCCGAGCCGATCCGGCACGCCGACCGGCTGTCACGCTCCCCCTGGTAGCCCGGTCCGCAGGTGGTCGCGGGCGGCCATCAGCGCGAACCCGAGCAGGTTGTGGCCCTCCCACTCGGCGGGCCGCTCGGCTCTGACGTCGGTCGCGGCCATACCGATCCCCCACACCGGGTCGGTCGGGCTCGCCTCGACCAGCACCCGGTCGCCCGTGCCCACCAGGTAGTCGCGCAGGCCCGGGTCGGACCCGAACTTGGCGACGTTCCCGCGCACGGCGACGGCCGGCCGGTGCTCCGACCAGGTCTCCTCGTCGAACCCGCGCACCACCCGCCCCAGCAGCTTGGCGTCTCTCGGATGCTCCGCGGCGACGATCGCGCCGGCGATCTCGTCGTCGCCGAACAACCGCGCCTTGGCCGCCATCAGATAGTGCTCGGCGGTCCGGTAGGCGACGTCGTCCACCTCGAAGACGGACGGCCACCACTGCGACAGGCACCACGGCCCCACCCCGCCGGGCGGCGGCGGCGTATGCCCCCAGAAGAACAGGAACCTCACCCGATCGCCCCGCTCCATGGCCTCCGCCACGGCCGTCCGATCACGAACGCCCTCATCCGTCGACATCGACGACTTCCCCTCCCAGGTATCCAAAGATCGCGCCCAATCCCCCGGCGGACAGGGCGGATTCGGGGGTCAGCCGCCGGGGCCGACGTGGTTGTCGGGGGCGCCGTCGCCCGTGGTTGGCAGGTCGCCGCGGACCACCGGGGTGGACGTGCGCGGTCGGCGCCCATCGGGGTCTCCTCATCGTGGACTCGCGAGTCTCCCGCATCATGACAGGACGCGCCGACAGTCTCAGGCGCGCGAGAATGGCGTCCCATGGAGACGAGGAAGGCCGCCCGGCGTTTCGCCGACACGTGGCGGTCGGGCTGGGCCGGGCACGACGTCGAGGCGATCCTCGCGCTGTACGCCGAGGACGCGGTGCACCGGAGCATGCCGTTCCGGCCGGAGCACCGGGGCAGGGCGGCGATCGGCGAATACGTGCGCTGGTCGTTCGCCGAGGAGACGGTGGTACGGGTCGACTTCGGCACGCCGATGGTGGACGGCGACACCGCCGTCGCGGAGTTCCGGGTCCACTCGCTGGAGAACGGCGAGCCGATCACGCTGGCCGGGTGCGTGATCGCCCGGTTCGACGCGAACGGTCTCGCCGTGGAGACCCGCGACTACTGGCACACCGCGCCGGGGCACCTCTGACGCAAGCCGCGGCGCGTCAGGAGGGCACCCGCGAAGGGTAGGTCACCTGCGGGTGCTGCGGCTGCGGGTGCTGCGGAGGCGCCGGGTAGTGCGGCGCCGCGAGCGGCTGGGCCCCCACCGGCTGCCGCGTCTCCTGCGGAGCGGCCGGCATCGGCGGCTGCATCTGCTGCATCGAGTGCATCTGCCCCATGGACTGCATCGGCTGCACGGGCTGCGGCATCGGCGGCTGCGGACGCCCGGGCAGCGTATGCGGAACCTGCTGCTGGTGTTGCTGGGCCACGGCGGTGGCCTGGCGCTCGGCGCACCCGCCCTCGCAGTAGCCGTTGGAAACGATCAGGCGCCCCCGCGCCGTGGTGTAAGCGTCCGAGCCGGATGCGGGTAGCACCCCCGTACACACAGGGCACAGAATCGAGTCGATCCCCACGTGTCCTTCCTTTCCCGCGCTGTAGGCCGAGAGCAAGCGTAAGGCGACACGCCACGGACCAGGTTGCATTTCGACAATGTGTCAAGTACGTCGTCATATGTCCTGGTCACCAGACCAGGTGAACCGCCTCGGGTCTGCGCAGATCGAGGACCGGAACGTAGGTGATCGGCTCGGCGAGCCGCATGCCGGGCAAGCGGGAGGTGAGGGTTTCGAGTGTGACCCGCATCTGCATGCGGGCGAGCCCGGCGCCGACGCAGAAGTGCGTGCCCCGGCCGAAGGACAGGTGCCGGTTGGGCCGCCTGCCGACGTCGAACTCGGCCGCGCGCTCGAACCTGGCCGGGTCCCGGTTGGCCGAGGTGTAGCGCAGCAGCACGCGGTCCCCCTCGGGCAGGGCGACGCCGCCGAGTTCGGTGGGGGCGGTGGTGACGCGGTAGAGGCCGCTGGCGGGCGTGCCGTACCGGAGGATCTCCTCGACGGCGGCGGGGATCAGGTCCGGGTCGGCGCACAGCCGCCGCCACTGGTCCTCGTGGGTGAGCAGTTCGGCGATCGCCATGCCGGACAGCGGGACGGTCGTGATGTGCCCGGCGATGACGAGCTGGATCAGGTTCGCCACGACCTGCGCCTCGTCCTCGTACGACAGCGGGCCGGTGCCGGGCACGCTGGCCGCGACCACCTCGCTGATGGCGTCGTCGCCCGGCTCGGCCCTGCGCTCCCGCACCAGTCGGCCGATCAGCTCCTGCAGTTCCACCCATCCGCGCGCGGCGTCCAGTTCCCGCTCCGGCTCCAGGTGGGTCGCGCCGAGCACGATGAAGGCGTCCAGCGACTCGTATGCCAGCCGGGCCTGCGCCGCGTCGAAGCCGCACAGCCGACCGATCGTACGGCAGGGCAGCGGCACGGCGTAGCGCTCCATGAACTCCACGCGCCCGTCCGCCGCGAACGAGTCGACGAGTTCGGCGGCCTGCGCGCGGACGAACGGCTCCAGGGCGGCGACCCGGTCGGGCTTGAGCACCTCGGCGATCGGGGCGCGGAGCCTGGCGTGCAGCTCGCCGTCCGACTGGATCAGGTCGGGCCGCACCGGATAGCCCCGGCCCAGTTCGGCCAGCGTGGCCTCGCGGAGCGGGATGGCGTGGGTGAAGGGGTCGGCCGACGAGTAGAGCACCGGGTCGCGCAGGACGTCGGCGACGTCGGAGTAGCGCGTGACCACCCAGGCGCCCATCACCGGGGAGTAGAACACCGGCTCCTCTCGCCGCGCCCGGTCGTACACCGGGTAGGGGTCGCGCAGGTGCGCGCCGAGCGGGTCGTACAGTTCCCCGACGGACATGGTCCTCCCTGGGTTCGGCACCGGTTGAGTATCACACGTGTCCAAAGATTCGCCCAGACATATCCGTCTATTGCGCACTCAATTCCTGAGCCGCATCCGGGGCCGCTCCGGCGCACGTCGGCGCGGCACCCGGCCCGATCCGAATTTCGGTCCGTCCGCATCTATGGCCGGATGTCTTCCGGGTTTGCCGTTGCCAGTCCCTCCCGCAAAGATGGGCCTACGGGCCACACTTCGCGCCCGCCCGTCACCGGCGCCTCCAGGTTCCTGCCGGTGGTGATGCGTCCCAGCAAGAACGGAGTCCACTCCTCCGGTGACGCGAGGTGCCATGCCATGCGCACCCGGGGGGTGCGAGGAGATGAGCCCACCGTGGAGAAGGAAGACCGGTTGGTGACGACGTTCGTCGCCCTGGCCGACACCCTCGTGGCGGACTTCGACGTGGGCGAATACCTGCGGATGATGACCGAGCGCTGCGCGGACGCCCTGGAGGTCGAGCAGGCCGGGCTGATCGTCGCCACCCCGCAGGGCGAGCTAGAGGTGGTGGCCGCCTCCTCCGAGCAGGTCCGGCTGCTGCTGCTCATGCAGTTGGAGAACGGCGAGGGCCCCTCCCTCGACGCCTACACCGGGACCGGGCGCGTCACCTGCGGCGATCTGCGCCTGGAGACCGACCGCTGGCCGATCTTCGCGCCGGCCGCGCTGGCGTCGGGCGTCGTCTCCGTGCTGGCCATCCCGATGCGGCTGCGCGACCAGGTGATCGGCGCGATCACGCTGTTCTCCCCCCTGCCCGGCGAACCCGCCGAGCCCCGCGTGCGCCTCGGCCAGGCGATCGTGGACGTCGCCACCATCGGCCTGCTGCACCAGCGCACAATGCAGGAGCGTCAGGCGCTGGTCGAGCAGTTGCAGACCGCGCTGACCAGCCGCATCCTCATCGAGCAGGCCAAGGGCGTGATCGCGGAACGCTCCAGGGTGGGCATGGAGGAGGCGTTCCGCACGCTGCGCGGCTACGCGAGGTCGCACCGCAGGAAGCTGGCCGAGGTGGCCCAGGCCGTGATCGAGGGTTCCCCCAGCGTGGCGGACCTCTTCACCCGCCCGCCCCGCTGACCGAGCCGGTGGGCCCGCGTCGCGGGCCCACGGCCGCCGGAGCGGGCCGCGGGCGACCTGGAAGGCGCCCGCACGAACCAAGCCTGGCACTGCGGGCGGTTTTCGGACATCGGAGGGCGGTTCCGGATGTCATCCGCCCGTCGCCCGGATGTCACCCGGGCGTCTGGACTTCCCGCGCAGCGGGCAAGCCGCGCGTTTCCGGCAGAGCGCAGAAGGCCGTGTCGAGCCCGACCAGGCCCAGCATGGAGCGGATCCTCGGGCGGATGCCCACCACCCGCAGCGGGATACGCGACTCGGCCGCCATCGCCCGCGCGGCGACCAGCACCGAGATGCCCCGGGCGTCCATGAACGTGGTCTCGCTGAGGTCGAGCACGACCCCCGCGCCCGTTCCGCCCCCGGATCTCGTTCCGGCGAACGCCTCCTGCAGACGGGCCCGCAGGAACGCCTCCGCCCCGAGGTCTACCTCGCCCGTCACCGCCACGACCGCACAGCCGTCAATCCACGATGTGTCAACGGCGAACCCCATCACGGCCACCCGGATCCCATCACTTCTCGACTTCAGGGGTGCCGCAGTGGTCCAGGCGGCCGATCGGCTACTAGATGTAGCCGATCGGTAGCGTACAGGATCAAACGCCTTCTCCGCACGGGGCTTACGAAGAGCGTAGTGGATCGGTACCACCAGGATGAAGTGCCGCCATCCCGTCAGGGATTCCCTTCTACCCGGACCTTCTCCCACCCGGTCTTCGCGGTCGGCAGCCAGAACCGCAGCCGGTCCTCCACCGTGTCGCCGAGCCGCCCGCCGTTCGCCTCGATGACGCGCCGGGAGGCGGCATTGTCCGACTGGCACATCAGCAGCACCGGGCCCATGCCCATGGCCCCCGCGTGCTCCAGCACGGCGCGCAGCATCGCGGTCGCGTGCCCCCGCCGCCGGGCGCTGGGGCGTACGTCGTAGCCGATGTGCCCTCCGTACTCGCGCAGCCGGTCGTCGAGCCGATGCCGCAGCGCGATCCGGCCGAGGAAGTCCTCGCCCTCGATCCACCACCAGGTGGTGAACGGCACCAGGTCCGCGGAGCGGGGCGTCTCCCGCTCGCGCAGCAGCGCCTCGACATACGCGGCGAACCCCTCGGCGGTGTGCCAGGAATCGGCGAACGCGCGCAGGTCACGCCCGATCATCGACTCGTCGTCGTGACCGCCCCTGCCCTCGGCGGCGAACTCCGCCATGGCGGCCAGGAAGGAGGAGCGGACGGCGACGGTCGGCAGGACGAGGCGCGGCATGCCGATCATTGAAGCCCGCTCCACCCGGCGGGACAAGACCACCCGGCACCGCCCGGACGGACGGCGGGCGTTACGGTCGAGGTGTCGGCGGTCCACCGGCCCTTCCCCCAAGTGGCCGGCCGCCTCGGCGAATCGCCGTGCACGGCGTCGAAAGGAAGCAGTATGTCGCGAGATTCCCTGGCGTCCCCGCGCGCGGAACGCCCGTACGGGCCCGTGCCCGGCCAGGCGGGCCGCACCGCCCCGCTCGACCGCTCCGGCGGGCGGACGGGGGTCCGCTGATGGATCTCGGGCTGAAGGGGCGCAACGCGCTCGTCTGCGCGTCCACGAGCGGCCTGGGCGAGGCCACCGCCCGCGCGCTGGCCGCGGAGGGCGCCAATGTCGTCGTGTCCGGGCGGCGCGCCGAGCGCGCCCGCCGGATCGCCGCAGAACTGCCGGGCGCGGTGGCCGTCGAGGCCGACCTGCTGGCCGAGGACGGCGCGGACCTGCTGCACGCCGCGGCCGTCGAGGCGGTCGGCCCGATCGACGTGCTGGTGCTGAACGGGCCGGGCCCGAAGCCGGGCGGCGCGGCGGAGATGTCGTCCGCCGACGTACGCCAGGCCGTCGAGTCGCTGGTGGTGCCGCAGCAGCGTCTCGTCTCCCTCGTGCTACCCGGCATGCGCACGCGCGGCTGGGGGCGGATCCTGTCCATCGCCTCCAGCGGCGTGGTGGCCCCGCTGGCCCATCTGGCCCTGTCCAACCTGGGCAGGGCGGCGCTCGCCGGATATCTCAAGACGCTCGCGGGCGAGGTCGCCGGGGACGGCGTCACGGTCAACCTGCTGCTGCCCGGACGGATCGCCACCGACCGCCTGGCCCAGCTCGACGAGGCGACGGCGAGCCGTACCGGCGCGTCGCGGGAGGAGATCGAGGAGCAGGGCCGGGCGTCCATCCCGGCGCGCAGGTACGGCAGGCCCGAGGAGTTCGGCGCGGTCGCGGCCTTCCTGTGCGGCGAACCGGCGTCCTATGTGACCGGCACCGCCCTGCGCTGCGACGGCGGTGACCTCAGAAGCCTGTGACAACCGGAAGCGACACCCGGTCATCGTCTAAAGTGGCGGCGACGGATCACCCGCACGGACGGCCGCAGCGACAGATGACCACCACCGCGTACGAGCGCGCCCAACGGATCGGCCAGGAGGCGGTCAGGACCGCGATCCTGGACGAGGCGATCGCGTTGCTGACCGGCGAAGGCCCCGGCGCGCTGACCGTGCGCCGGATCGCCACCGAGGCCGGCTGCTCCACCAAGGTCATCTACACGCTGTTCAGCGGCAAGGACGGCCTGGTGGAGGCGCTGTGGGTGGAGGGGTTCGCTCGTTTCGCCCGGGCGCTCGGGCGCGTGCCGAGCGGCCCCGACCCGATCGTGAACCTGATGACGATGGGCGTGGCCTACCGCGAGTACGCCCATGCCGAGCCGTCCTACTACAAGATCATGTTCGAGAACGCGATCCCGGGTTTCACCCCGAGCGCGGAGGCACGCAAGGTCGCCATGGCGGCGTTCACCCTCCTGGAGTCCACGTGCGCCGCAGCCGTGGAGACGGGGGCGCTGGCCGGCGACCCCCGCGAGATCGCCGACCAGATCTGGATGGCCGTGCACGGCGCGGTCAGCCTGGAACTGTCCGGCTTCTTCGACCGCGCCCGGGCCGACGTCCTGTTCCCCGAACTCTGCCGGTCCATGGCCAGATCCTTCGCGCCGCCCCGCCCCCCGGAACGCTGACACACCCGCCACCCCGGAGGGCGCCGGCCCGGGCTAACCGAGGTGCCGCTCTCCGGCCGTGACCGGCTATTCGTGCTCGGCCAGACGTCGTAGCAGGTCGATGAGGTGGCGGCGGTCGGGATCGCTCAGCCGGCCGAAGGTCTGCCGGCCCACGTCCTCGGCCGCCCGCCGCGCCTCGGACAGGATCTGCTCGCCGCGGCGGGTCAACACGATGGCGTAGGCACGCCGGTCCTGTGGTGTCCGCTCGCGGGCGACCAGGCCGCCGTCCTCCAGTTCGTCGATGATCCGCACCATCGTGGACTTGTCGATGCCCAAATGGTCGATCAGGTGGCGCTGGCTGATCGGGCCGTACATCGGGAGCGCGAGCAGTACGGCGAAGCCGCGGACGTTGATGCCCAGGGGGCGCAGGGCGAGATTCATCCGTTCGCGTATCCGGTTGTGGGTCTCCGCCATGAGCATGCCGAGCCCTATCTGGTCGGAGGCCGGTCCGCCCTCCCCAGATAGGAGCCGTTCGAGCAAGTTGTGGAGCATGCACCCACTTTAGTAGCGCTTGATATAGTCTCAGATGAGATTATCTTAAATGATGCTATCGATCGGGAGATCTCATGTCTGAGCCAACGCTCCACCACGCGCGGAATCTCGGAGGGCAGCGGTGATCGAGACCTTGCCCGGCGACCGCGTGTCCCACCGGGTCATGGTCGCCACGGACGTGGTCAAGACCTACGGGGACGGCGACGGTGCCGTGCACGCGTTGCGCGGGGTCTCGGCGGCGTTCGGCCGGGGCGAGTTCACCGCGATCATGGGGCCGTCGGGCTCGGGTAAGTCCACCTTTCTGCACTGCCTGGCCGGGCTGGACACCGTCACGTCGGGCAGCATCGTCGTCGGCGATGTGGACATCACCGGGCTGTCCCGCGCCCGGCTCGCCGAGGTGCGCCGGGACCGGATGGGCTTCGTGTTCCAGTCGTTCAACCTCCTGCCGATGTTGACCGCCGAGGAGAACATCCGGCTCACCGGACGGCTGGCAGGCCGCCGCGTGGAGCCCGGCTGGTACGACACGGTCGTGGACGCGCTGGGCCTGCGCGCCCGGCTGGATCACCGGCCCGCCGAGATGTCCGGCGGGCAGCAACAGCGGGTGGCCGTCGCCCGGGCGCTGCTGACCCGGCCGGAGGTGCTGTTCGCCGACGAGCCGACCGGGAACCTGGACTCCCGTTCCGGCGCCGAGGTGCTGGGCTTCCTGCGCACGGCCGTCGACGCCTACCGGCAGACCGTGGTCATGGTGACGCACGATCCGGTGGCCGCCGCGCGGGCCGACCGGGTCCTGTTCCTGGCCGACGGGACGATCTTGGACGAACTGGCCGCGCCCACCACCGACGCCGTGCACGCCATCATGCGCAAGATCGAGGGCTGACGCCGTGGGGAACCCGTTATGGCTCATCGCACGCCGCTCCTTCGCCGACGGCTGGTTGCGGCTCACCGCCACGCTGCTGGCGGCGCTGGGTTCGATCGCGCTCATCGCGGGCTCGCTGCAGTTCGCGTTGCGCGCCCAGGAAGCGGTGGCCGGCAGCAACGCCAGCGAGTACTTCCGCGCCGACGTGCTGGTGCAGGGCGGGACGGTCGACCCGGACGACCCGTACGCGGCGCCCGACGGCCGGATCCCGCTCGACCGGCTCGCGTCCCGGCCCGGGGTGGTGGCCGCCGCCGGCGACGCCACAGTGGTGGTGACGGCCGCCCGGACCGACGGCCAGGCGATCACGGCGGCGGCCGAAGGCCGTACGCTGCTGCGTCCCTGGGTGCCCGACCCGCGGCTGAACCCCTACCGGCTGGAGGCCGGGCGCGCCCCCGCCGCCGACGATGAGGTGGCGGTCGTCCGGCACCTGTCGCGCGCCGGGAGACTCCAGGTCGGCGACACCATGACGCTGACGCTGCCCCGCCAGGCGCGCCAGGTGCGGATCGCCGGGATCGTCAGTGTCGAGGGCCGCGACGCGGTGGCCGCGGGTGACCTGGTGCTCGCCCCGCCCGAGACCGTACGGCGTGCCGCGGCGCTCCCGCCGGGCGGTTGGCAGAGCGTCTGGCTCAAGGCCGCCCCGGGCGTGCCCGCCGACCGGCTGCGCGGCGAGCTGGCCGGCGAACTGGGCGGCGCGGCGACGATCCGCACCGCGGCGTCCGTACGGCACGCGCAGACCACCGCCGCGTCGAGCGAGGGCGCCTCGATCGCCGGCATCGTCGGCATGCTCGCCTCCGTAGCGATCTTCGTCGGACTGTTCGTGGTGGCCAACACCTTCGGCACCCTCGTCCGGCAGCGCACCCGGCGGCTCGCGCTGCTCGGCGCGATCGGCGCGACGCCCCGGCAGATCGGCCGGCTGATCCGGCTGGAGGCGCTGGTACTGGGCGCGGTCGCCTCGGTGGGCGGCCTGGCCGCGGGCTTCCCGGTGGCCGAACTGGTCATCCGGCTCTTCGCCCAGGACGGCTTCGACGTCTCCGCCACCGCCCCCCAGTTCGGCTGGGTCGCGCTGACGCTCCCGCTCACGGCCGGGATTCTGGTGACCCAGGCCGCCGCGTGGCAGGCGGCGTACCGCGCGGCGGGCGTCTCCCCCGTGCAGGCTCTGCGCAGCACGGTCACCGAACCCCGGGCGCGTCACCGTGCACGGCTGTTGTCCGCGGCCGTGATCTTCGTCGGCGCGGGCTTCTGGTACGCGGTGGCGGTGGTGGTCCGGCTCGGTCAGACACCCGGCCTGGACCGCACGTTCGTGGTCAGCCTGATGATCCTTTTCGGGTCGCTGCTGACGGTGACCGGGCTGGCCGTCCTGGCCCCGTTCTTCGTCGGGCCGCTGGGCGGGCTGGTGGCCCGGCTCGGGCCGCGGATCAGCGGGGAGACCGGACGGCTGGCGCACGCCACCGTCACCCGCAGCCCGCGCCGGATCTCGTCGGCCGCCTCGTCGCTGATGCTCGGCGTCGCACTCGTCGCCTCCGTGGGACTGGTCACGCTGTCGGTGCACGATCGCTTCCGGGAGGCGGGAGGGCAGGTGATGGCGGCCGAGCACGCGATCGCCTCGGCCGCCAGGACGGCCGAGGGCGCTCCCGCGCCGCTGGCCAGGGACATCGCGAGACTGGCGACGCGCGTGCCAGGGGTCTCCCGGGCGGCCGTCCTGACACAGACCAAGATCAGGGTGCTGTCACCCGCGCCCGCCGGCCGCGGCGCGAGACCCAGACCGTTTCTGGTCAGCGGCGCCGAGCAGACCAGGCTGCGTGAGGTCCTGCGGCTGGGCGGTCGCCCGCCCGCGCTGCGCCCCGGGGAGATCGCGCTGGCGTCGGCCGTCATGAAGGCACACGGCCTCCGGCGCGGCCAGCGGATCGTCGTGCGTGGCGCGCAGGGCCGCGCCACGCTCACCGTGGCGGGCGCGTACCACGACCCCTCGCACCTGTTCGCCGATCAGGCGCTGGTGGCCCCGCCGACGATGGACCGGCTCGACGCCAACGCCGCCACCCGGGTGGTGCTGGTGCGGGGCGGCTCGCCCACGGCGCTCGCGAGAGCCGTCGCGGAGGTTCCCGGTGTGCGGGTACTCGACCGTGAGGCGTACGTGGACGCGGCGTCGCGGTCGCACACCCGGGCCCTGCGCGCGACGTACACGTTCGTCGGCATGGCGCTGCTGCTGGCGCTGTTCGGGATGGCGACCACGGTGTCGATGAGCGTCGCCGAACGCACCCGGGAGTTCGGCCTGCTGGGGGCGGTGGGCGCGACCAGGGGGCAGATCCGTTCGATCGTCCGCTGGGAGGGAGCCACCGTGGTCGTCCTCGGCACCGTCCTCGGCCTCGCGATCACGGTGGGCACGCTGGCGATGCTGCACGTGACGAGCGGCAGCTCGTTCCTGCGCCCGGTTCCTCCCTGGTGGCTGTTCCCGATGGTCGCCACCGGTGCGCTGGTGGCGACGGCGGCGACCACGGCGCTGCCCTCGCGCCGGGCCGCGGCCGTCCCCATCCTGGAGGCCGCCAGGGCGGAGTGAATGACCGCGGGCGCCCGGATGGGCGGGCGCCCGCGAGTGCGGCGCGGGTCAGGTGGCGGTGCAGGTGAGGGCGGTCGGGGTGCCGTTCGTGCCGGTCCAGGTGCCGTTGAAGCCGGGAACCACGGTCGCGTCCGGGGCCAGTTCGCCGTTCCAGGGCTCGTTTCTGACCGTGACCTGGGCGCCCGTCTGGGTGAAGCGGGCGTTCCACATCTGGTTGACGCGCTGCCCGTTCGGGAAGGCGAAGGTCACCGTCCAGGAGGTGGTGCGGCGCGCGCTCGTGTTGCGCACGGTCAGTTCGCCCTGGAAGCCTCCCGCCCACTGGTTGGTCACCCGGTAGGTGGCCGAGCAGGACGGCGTGCCGGAGGTGGGCGTCCCCGTAGGTGTCACAGTCGGTGTCACAGTCGGGGTCACCGTGGGAGTAACGGTGGGGGTGACCGTGGGGGTGACCGTGGGGGTGACCGTGGGGGTGACCGTGGGGGTGACGGTCGGCGTCACGGTGGGGGTCACCGTGGGGGTGACGGTCGGCGTGATGGTGGGGGTCGGGCCGGTCTGTGGAGGGACGCGGATGATCCGGTCGTCGTCGGCGGTCGGGCTGCCGCGGCCGTCGCGGTTGCTGGTGGCGACCCACAGCCAGCCGTCCGGGCCGACCGCCACCGTGCGCAGGCGTCCGTACCTCCCCGCGAACTCGGGCACGGGCGTGCCCGCCCCGCCCGAGGCGGTGACCGGTACCGTCCACAGCCGGGTGCCGCGCAGCGCCGCTGCGAACAGCGTGCTGTTGGCGTAGGCCAGCCCGCTGGGCGAGGCCTCCGAGGTGGACCAGATAACGATGGGATCACGGAAGGAGGCGTTGCCGCACCTGCCCTCGCAGGTCGGCCAGCCGTAGTTGCCGCCCGCGACGATCTGGTTGATCTCGTCGTAGGTGTTCTGGCCGAACTCGCTGGCGAAGAGCCTGCCGCGCTCGTCCCAGGCGAGGCCCTGCACGTTGCGGTGGCCGTAGCTGTAGACCAGCGAGTTGCCGAACGGGTTGTCCGGCGGCACGCCGCCCGTGGGGGTCATCCGCAGGATCTTGCCGGCGGGCGTGTTCAGGTTCTGCGCGTTGCTCGACATGCCCGCGTCGCCGGTGGCGACGTAGAGCCGGCCGTCGGGACCGAAGGCGATCCTGCCGCCGTCGTGGTAGGTCGCCCGGGGCACGCCGGACAGCAGCACCTGCTGGGTCTGCGGCGCGCTGAGCCGGAATCTGACGAGCCGATTGTCGGTGGTGGTGGTGAAGTACGCGTAGACCCACTGGTCCTGCGCGTACGTCGGGGAGACGGCGAGGCCGAGCAGGCCGCTCTCCCCCGAGGCCGAAACACCTGGCACCGTGGCCACGGCGACGGGGGCGGCACCCGGGCGTACCCGCATGACGCGGGCGGTGTTCCGCTCGGCCACCAGCGCGTCGCCGTCGGGCAGGAAGGCGAGCCCCCATGGGGCCTGCAGGCCGGTCACGGAGATCTGGGCACGGGAGAAGTCGAAGCCGCCGATGAGCTGTGCGCCCGCGGCGGGTGGGCTGATCAGGGCTATCAGTACGGCGACCGCAGTCGCGCACGCGGCGGCGAGCAGGACGGGAACCGAGCGTCTGGGCATCACTCACTCCTGGGCGGGAGGACCATCTCCAGCGCCCCGGAACGTACGCCCGCCTCAACATCTGGTCAACATAACGTGCAAACGTACGCCCGTATTCACCCATACCCACCTGGGGCGCGGCGGACGAGCGTCCGAAAATCCGTCTCTCTCACCGGTGAAGCACGCGGTCAACCGTTGTCCTCCCCGTCCACCTGCCGCCGCGAACCGCCCGGAGCGGATCTCCGCGGTCCGCTCGTAACGCCGGATCCGGTCCTCCGGGGGCGGCGGGTGTGAGCCCCGGAATCCTTGATCCGCCCCGGCGCGTGAGAAGTGATCGACACGGCACCACGAGGGCTCCACACTTGAGTGGTCTCCCCGAGGAGCGGAGGACGGACCACGTGCACAGTTGGCTCAGGCTCGGCGCGCGTCTCCCCGGCGGCCTCAAGTACCGCCGCCGTCTCGCCGCACTGGCCGAGAACGGCGACGAGGCGGCGCTGCTGGCCATGATCGGCCACGTCCGGCGCGGCCACTTCCGCGAGTGGCTCGCCGACCTGTGGGTGCGGACGCGCGACGAGCGGCTGCGCGCGCTGGTGATCGAGACCGGGGCGGTCGGCTCGTACGGCAGGAACCTGCAGATCACCCAGGCGCTGCACGGGCGCCTCCCGGACCGGGTGGACTACCAGGCCGCGCTGAACGTCGCGGTGTGCGTGGAGGATCCCGACGACGCGGTCCGCTCCTACGCGCTGACGGTCTGCGCGACGGCCGGCGAGAACCTCCTGGACATGCTGTGGCGTGCCGCCGCCGGAAGGCCCGCGCTGCGCGACGCGCTGCTGGCCAATCCGGCGCCGCTGACCGGCGTCGCCCTGGGCTGGGCCTGGCGGTCCTGGCTCGACCGGCCGGACGACGCGCTGTGGGAGCGGCTCGCCGGGCAGGGCGAGCCGTCGCCGCGTCCGGACTCCGCCTTCTCCTTCGAGAGCGAGCAGTACGCGCGGACCTACGCCCAGAGCATGGTCGCCCTGGGGCTCGCGCCGCCCGACCGGCTGGCCGCCGCGGCCGTGTCCGGCGAGATCCCCGAGCATCTGCGCGAGCGCGCCGCGCGGATCTGCCGGGAGCGCGAGCCGCTTCCGGCCCAGCCGGTCAGGGCCGCCGTGTTCCACCTGCTCACCGGGGCGCCCGAGCGGTATCAGGAGGTCGATCCCGACGGCTCGCTGCTCGCCACCGGCTATGCCAGGACGCGCGGGCCGCTGCGCGCCCGGCTGCGGGAGGCGATGCTCGGCGCGCAGGGCCTGGACCTGGTGCGCGCGATGACCGGGGAGCGCCGGGGGCGGCTCACCCCGGACGAGCGGGCCTACCTGGTCAGGGAGCTGGCCATCTCCGGGTCGTGGGCGGAGCTGTGGCGGCTGTTACCGGTGCTGCCGTTCGACGAGGCGCTGGCGGCGGTCCGGCGGATCCGTGACTGGCGGCCGGACGACGAGCGCGAGGCGGCGCTGTTCGACAGGCTCACCGCCCCCTCCCCCGCCCTGGCCCCGCTGGTGATCGAGGTCGGCGACCGGGAGGTGCGGCTCGCGTTCACGGCGGGAGGCGCGCGGCTGTACGTCGCCGACGCCGAGACGGACGTGCGCGACGGCGTGCGGGCCGATGTCTATTCCATGTGGCGGCGCGGGCGGGTGCGTACGGCCACGTGGCGCGGGGCCAGGGTGCGGGGCCGGATACTCGCGATGGCCGCGAGCGGGGCGGGTTTCGCCGCGCTCACCTCCCGCGATCATCTGCTGTTGGCTCACCGGGAGCTGCGCGAGGTGCCGTTGCAGCCCTTGACCGGAGACTCCGACCACATCGCGCTTGCGGCGCATCGCCGCACCGGACGGCTGGCCGTGCTGGGACACCGTCTCGCCGTGCTGGAGCGCGACGCGGACCGGGTCGTGACGGCGGGCGAGCGCGTCCTGCGGGAGAGGGACGCCGGGCAGGTGGCGTTCCTGCGCGCGCAGGGCATGGCGGTCGCCACGCGTGCCGGGATGCTCGCCATGAACATGGGCGACGTGGAGCCGCGCGAGGTGCGCGTGCCGTTCCTGTCGGGGCCGGCCGCGCCCGAGGCCCTGGTCTCCTACGACGGCGGCGCCAGGCTCGCCGCGAGCTCCGGCGGCCGGATCGTGTTCGCCGCCCTGGACCTCGTCTCCGGCGAGGGCGACCAGGTGGAGGAGCCGAGGCTGCGCCTGCCCGCCGAGCGGGTGAGCGGGGTGTGGAGTTCGCCCGGCGGGGAGTATCTGGCCCTGCGCACGGGGAACGCGATCGAGGTGCACGGGCCGTTCTTCGACGAGGGCGACGCCATGCTGCGGCGGCCCCTGGCCGAGCTGTCGCGTGAGCATCTCGCCGAGGCCGCGCGGATGCACGCCCGGCTGGGGCACGACTGCCTGCCCGGCTGGCGGTTCGGCCTGCTGGTGGCGTGCCTGGAGCACACGTACGGCGGCGACGCCGCGCCGCCGCGCGGGCGGGCACGGGCGCGGGCCGGGGCTCAGCGCCCCTGAACGGCCCTCGGCCTGGCGTTGCCCATCCGGATCCCGCTGAACCGCAGGGTGCTGGCGATGACGGCGTCCCAGAAACCGTGCAGCGCGGGCAGCACCCGGAGCTGGATCCCGGCCTCCTCGTGCAGGCGGAAGAGGTCGCCGACGGGCTCGGGCGGGCCGAGTGGGACCACCGGTTGGGTGGCGACCACCGCGTGCGGGACGGGCTCCCCGAACGGCCGGAACGGCCCGGCGGGCAGCCGGTAGGCGTACAGGCGGACGTCGCGGATGCGGTCGAGCCAGGCGTATTCCACGGCGTGGACCCGATCGCCGCCGCCGGGGCCGATCAGGTGCAGCCGGTCGTCCTCCGTCGTCTCGGGGCCCGCCCAGGCCAGCGCTCTCGGGCACTGGCGCGGAAACCAGTAGTCGGGAGAGCGGGCGTCGTCGACCGCCCAGACGTAGGCCTCGGGCTGCCTTGCGGTGGCGGCCACGTGCGGATGGAACGCCTTGATGGTGGGGTCCTCTGAGAAGTGCAGCACCTGCCCGGGCTCCGGTCGCATGGGGCAACCGTACGGGCTGCCGACCGCTAGCGCGCGGTGCGCGGTTCGATCACGCTGCCGATGGCGTCGGTGAACGCCTGCCAGGCCGTCCGCTCGCCGGCCAGCGCCTTGCGGCCGGAGCTGGTGAGGCGGTAGGTCCTGCGCTTCCGGCCGCCGACGGTGGCCCATTCGCTGCTGAGGTGACCGACCCGTTCCAGACGGCGCAGCGCGGGGTAGAGCGTGCCGGTCGGTACCGCCAGCGCGCCGCCGCTGCGCTCCTGCAACGCCTCGATGATGGCGTATCCGTGCAACGGCTCGTGTTCCAGCACGGACAGCAGCAGGGCGTCCATGTGCCCTCTGAGCGCGTCGGTGTTCACGTCGCAACCATATCCCGGTTCGTCATATAGCGAGTCTACATGTAGGCTCTCTACATGTAGACAGACACAACCAGGGAGTCGCAGCGATGGACGTGCTCGACCTCGCCCGGGCCCAGTTCGCCGTTACGGGAAGCCTGCACTTCCTGTTCGTCGTGCTCACCCTGGGCATGGCCCCCCTTGTGGCGATCATGCAGACCCGGCACGCCATCACCGGCAAGCCGGTGTTCGAGCGGATGACCCGGTTCTGGGGGCAGATCTATGTCATCAACTACGCCCTCGGCGTGCTCACCGGGCTCGTGATGGAGTTCCAGTTCGGGCTGAGCTGGAGCGGGCTCTCGCACTACGCGGGCGACGTCTTCGGCGCCCCGCTGGCCATCGAGACCCTGGTGGCCTTCTTCCTGGAGTCCACCTTCCTGGCCCTGTGGATCTTCGGCTGGCACCGGCTGCCCCGGTGGCTGCACCTGGCCTGCATCTGGCTGGTCGCGATCACCGCGTACGCCTCGGCGTTCTGGATCATGGTGGCCAACTCGTTCCTGCAGAACCCGGCGGGCGCCGAGGTGCGCGGCGGGCGGCTGGCCCTGACCGACCCGGGGGCGCTGCTGTCCAACCCCTCGTTCGTGTTCGCCTTCCCCCACGTCATCGGGGCCGGGCTGCTCACCGGCGGCCTGGTGGTCGCCTCGGCCAGCGCCTACCACCTGATGCGCCGGCACCCCGAGTACGAGTTCTTCGCGAGCTCGCTGCGCACGGGCGTGCTGTGCGCCTCGGTCGGCGTGTTCGTCGCGGTGGGGTTCGGCTTCGCCCAGTTCGGCGCGATCGGCGACATGCAGCCGGGCAAGTTCGCGGGCAACCCGCTCACCGGCCTGTCCCTGGCCCTCATGCTGATGATCGGCGAACTGCTGCTGCTCGCCATCATGTTCTTCCTGCTCCCGACGTTCTGGTGGCTGCCCCGGTGGCGGTGGACCCACCCGATCCTGATGCTGATGGCCCCCGCCCCCTTCCTGGCCGCGATCCTCGGCTGGCTCGCCCGCGAGGTCGGCCGTCAGCCCTGGATGATCAACGGCAGGCTGCGGGTCGAGGACGCCATGTCGCCCGGGCTCACCCCCGGCATGATCGGCATGTCGTTCGCCGCCTTCGCCGGCCTGCTCCTGCTCCTCGCGGTCGTCGACTACGTGCTCATCGCGCGCACCGTGCTGAGCGGCCCGGCCGCCACCTTCCTCGGCGCGACCGCCGAGCCGGGCTCCCCCGACCGCTCCTCCCCCGCGCTGACCTACTAGGAGGCGGCCATGGAAATCTTCTGGCTCGGCGCCCTCGCCCTGCTGCTCGCCGGATACTTCGCCCTTGAGGGCTTCGACATCGGGGTCGGCATGCTGCTGCCCGTGCTCGGCCGCGACCAAGCCGCGCGCGACCGGCTGGTGGGGGCGATCGCCCCCTTCGTGCTCGCCAACGAGGTCTGGCTCGTCGCCACCGCCGGTGTGCTGTTCGGCGCGTTCCCCTCCCTGGAGGGCGACGTGCTGTTCGCGATGTATCCGCTGATCGTGGCGCTGCTGTTCACCTGGATCCTGCGGGACGCGGCGCTGTGGTTCCGCCGCCGCGTGGACGGCCCCCGCTGGCGGCGGCTCTGGGACGGGGTGCTCTGCGCGAGCTCCTGGGGCCTGGCACTGACCTGGGGATTCATCCTCGCCCGGCTGATCGGCGGGCTGGCGGGGCCGATGAACGTCCTGCTCGGGGCGGTGCTGGCGCTGGTGGTCGCCGCGCTCTTCGCCGCCCATGGCAGGGCCTTCGCCGCCTGGCGGCTGCCCGAGGAGCATCGCGGCGGCCCGTGGGGCGGGCGCGGGCTCGTGCTGACGGCCCTGCTCGCCGCTCTCCCGGCCGCGCTCCCGCCGCTGGTGGCGGCGCCCTCCGTGCTCGGCCACGCCGCCCCGGACGCCACACTGGCCGTGCTCAGCCTTATGGTGGTTCCATTCCTGCCGGTGATGGTGGGTGCGCAAGTTTGGGTGTGGAGGACTTTCGGCCCGCGCAGGTCGGCCGGCTCGCGCGTGCCGTCGTTCTTCTAGATCGCGCTTCTAGCGGGACTGGACGCGCCGCTCATAAAAGGGAGCCATGCACAAGGACCTGCTCCGGCTCGTCCGCGCCGAACGCGCCATAGGCCGGCATCTCGCGGTCTGCCTGACCGCGGCGGTGCTGGCCGGGCTGCTCGTGATCGCGCAGGCCGAGGTGCTGGCGGGCGTGCTGTCCGGGAGGTTCGCGCTCGGGGCCCTGTGGGTCCTCGCCTGCGTGGTGGCGGGCCGCGCGCTGCTCGGATGGCTGCAGGGCGTGGCGGCGGGCCGTACGGCCGGCGCGGTCAAGTCCACCCTCCGGCACCGCCTGCTGGCCAGGCTGCAACGGCTCGGCCCCGCGAAGATCACCTCGCACCGGTCGGGTGAGCTGGTCACCCTCACCGGCCGGGGACTCGACGCCCTCGACCCCTACCTGACCGGATACCTCCCCGCCGTCGCCGTCGCCGGTTTCGTGCCGATCGCCGTGCTCGTCCGGCTGTTCGCCGCCGACTGGGCCAGCGCCGTCATCGTGCTGGTCACGCTCCCGCTCATCCCGATCTTCGGCGCCCTGGTCGGCTGGCACACCAAGGCCGTCACCGAGCGCCAGTGGCGGGCGCTGTCACAGCTCGGCGGCCACTTCCTGGACGTGGTGCGCGGCCTGCCCACGCTGCGCGCGTTCGGCCGGGCACGCCACCAGGCGAACGTGATCAGGGAGGTCGCCGACGCGCACCGGGGCGCGACCATGCGGACCCTGCGGGTGGCGTTCCTGTCCTCGCTGGTGCTGGAGCTGGCCGCCTCGCTGTCGCTGGCGCTGGTCGCGGTGCCCGTCGGCCTGCGGCTGCTGTCCGGCTCGCTCGACCTCGACACCGCGCTGCTGGTGCTGCTGCTGGCCCCGGAGGCGTATCTCCCGCTGCGCGCCATGGGCACCAAGTTCCACGCCTCCATGGAGGGCGTGGCGGCGGCCGACCAGGCGTTCGCCGTCCTCGACGGCGAGGCCGAAGCCGAGGCGGCCCCGCGCGGGGCCCGCACCGGCGAGGACATCCCGGAGATCCGCCTGGAGGGCGTCACCGTCCGCTATCCCGGGCGCGACGACGCGGCCCTCGACGACGTGTCGCTGGTCATCGCCCCCGGCGAACGCGTCGCCGTGATCGGCGAGAGCGGCGCGGGCAAGAGCACCCTGCTGCACCTGCTGCTCGGCTTCATCACCCCCGAGCGGGGGCGGGTCACCGTCGGCGGCGCGGACCTGACCACGCTCGACCTCGACGCCTGGCGGGCCCGCCTGGCCTTCGTGCCGCAGCGCGCCCACCTGTTCGCCGCCTCGGTGAGCGACAACATCCTGCTCGGCGGCTCGCCCGCGAACGCGGCGGCCGACGTGCGCGCCGCCGCCGCGCAGGCCCACGCCGCCGAGTTCGTCGAGGCGCTCCCGCAGGGCTACGCCACGGTGCTGGGCGAGCGCGGCGCCGACCTCTCCGCCGGGCAGCGCCAGCGGATCGCGCTGGCCCGCGCCTTCTGCCGTCCCGAAGCCGCCGTGCTGCTGCTCGACGAGCCCACTGCCCGCCTCGACGGCCGCAGCGAGGCCGCCGTCGTGTCGGCGACCCGAACCCTGGCCGAGGGCCGTACGGCGGTGATCGTGGCGCACCGCCCCGCCATGATCGACCTCGCCGACCGGGTGATCCGCATCACCGACGGCCGCGTGGTGTCGGACGAGCCCGCCAGGGCCGCGACCGTCGGAGACCCCTCGTGACCGCCGCACCGACCGGAGGACGACCATGAGCGCGACCCGCGCGTCGATGATCGGCTGGGGCGGCGGGCGGCGGCTCGTGGTCGCCGCGCTCGCCGGGACGGCCGCCGACCTGGCCGGGCTCGGGCTGATCGCGTCGGCGGCGTGGCTGATCACCCGCGCCGCGCAGCAGCCGTCGCTGGCCGCGCTGAGCGTGGCGATCGTCGCGGTCCGCGCGTTCGCCACGACCCGGGGCGTGTTCCGTTACGCCGAGCGGCTGTCGGGCCACGACGTGGCGCTGCGCGCCCAGGCGACGACCAGGGAACGCCTCTACGCCGCGCTGATCCCGGCCCGCCCCCTCTCGCACGGCGGGGCCGACCTGCTGAGCCGCATGGTGGACGACACCGACGCGGTCCAGGACATGCTGGTCCGGTGCCTGCTCCCGGCCGTGGCCGCGCTGGCCACCGGGGCGGCGGCGGTCGTCATCGCGGTCTTCCTGCTGCCCGCCGCCGCGCTCGTGCTGCTGGCCGGGCTGGCGGTGGCCGGGGTGCTGCTGCCGGCGATCACGGCCACGGCCGCGCGGCGCGGGTCGGCCAGGATCGCCCCGGCCAGGGCCGATCTCGCCGCCCGCGTGGCCGACCTGGTCCACGGAGCCGCCGACCTGGCGGCCTACGGCGCGGGTGACCGGGCCCTCGCGGCGGCGTACGCCGCGGACGAGCGGCTGGCCGCGCTGGAGCGGCGGCAGGCCAGGACGAACGCGATGGCCCTCGCGGCGGGCGTGCTGATTCAGGGCCTGACCGTCGCCGGGGTCGTGCTCGCCGCCCAGGCGGCGGCGCTCGGCCAGGTCCCGACCGCGGTGCTGGCCCTCAGCGCGCTGGTCGCCTTCGAGCCGGTGCTGCCGCTGGCCTCGGCCGGGGAGCGGCTGGCGGGCATCACCGCCGCGCTGCGCCGCCTGCGCGAGGTGCGCGCCACCCCGCCGGCGGTGGCCGAGCCGTCCGCACCCGTCCCGGCGCCCGCCGGGCCGCTCACCGTCGAGATCAGCGATCTGGTGGTGCGCCACGGCGAGGGCCGCGCGCCCGCCCTGGACGGCGTGACGCTCACCCTGACGCCGGGCCGGCGGATCGCCCTGGTCGGCCCGAGCGGCGCGGGCAAGAGCACGCTGCTGTCCGTGCTGATGCGACTGGTCGATCCGGAGTCCGGGGACGTGCGCTTGACCGGCGATGGCGGGCGCGCGGCCGAGATCCGCGACCTGGCCCCCGAGGCGGTCCGCGAACGGATCACCGGCCTCACCCAGGACCCTTACGTCTTCCAGGCGTCGCTGCGCGACAACCTGCGGCTGGCCGGGCCCGAGGCCGGAGACGACGAGCTGGCCTCAGCCGTGCGCCGGGCGCGCCTTTCCCGCTGGGTCGAGCGGACCGGCTGGGACACCCCGCTCGGCGAGGACGCCCGCACGGTCTCCGGCGGGCAGCTCCAGCGCCTCGCGCTGGCCAGGGCCCTGCTCTACGACCCCGAGGTGCTGCTGCTCGACGAACCGGCCGAGGCCCTGGACGAGACCACCGCCGACGCCCTGATGGCCGACCTGCTGGACGCCACCCACGGCCGGACCACGCTGATCGTCACGCACCGGCTGCGCGGCCTCGACCAGGTGGACGAGATCGTCGTGCTTGAGGAGGGCCGCGTCACGCAGCGGGGCCGCCACGACGAGCTGCTCGCCGTGCCCGGCTACTACCGCGACCTGTGGCAGTCCGAGGCGCTCGTCGCGCGTTCCTGACCTCGGAGCCCCGATCCGCGCTCTCCGCTTTGAGTTCGCGGCGCCATCAGGTTTATGATGCAAACCTGTTTGATGGGGAGACTACATGGATCACGAGCAGGAACTGACGCCCGGCGAGAGCCTGCGGCTCATCGAGACGCAGCAGGCGGCGGCCCAGGCCAGGATCGATTCGAACCCGCGCCACTACTACCTGCCGTGGGGGGTGAGCCTCATGGTGGGGTTCACCACGATGTTCCTCTACTACGGGCCGTCCCCGGGGCGGCCGATCCTGCACATGCCGCCGTGGCTGGCGCTGGGCGTGCTCTTCACCGCGCTGATCGCGGCCGGAGTGATCAGCGTCGGCCTGGAGATCCGCAACCGGGTCGAGGTCCAGGGCGGCAGCGCCGACCGAGGGATGATGTACGGCTTCGCCTGGCTGGTCGGCCAGGCGGGCAGCACGGCGATCTCGGTCCACTTCCAGTCGTACCTGCCGGGCGAGCAGCGCGGGCTGTTGTGGGCGACCCTCTCGCTCGCGATGGTCTCCGTGCTCTACGTGGCGGGCGCGGCGGTATGGCGGCAGTGGAGCATGTTCGCGCTCGGCCTCGGCGTCGGCGTGGTCAACGTGCTCGGCATGCAGGCGGGCCCCGGCTGGCACGCGCTGCTGGTCGCGGTGCTGTGCGGCGGTGGGTTCCTGCTGGCCGGCGCCCTCGCGGGCAAGGGCGCCCGGTGAGCGGCGGGCCGTTCGAGCTCGACCCCGTCATCCACGCCCAGGCGCGCCTGCGCGTGGTGGCCACCCTCAACACCCTCCCCGACGGGGACCGGATCGCCTTTCCCGGGCTGCGCGACCTGCTCGGAATGACGGCGGGCAACCTGTCGGTGCATCTCAGCAAGCTCGAAGAGGCCGGCTACGTGGCGATCGTCAAGACGCACAAGGGCCGTACGCCGGTCACCTACGCCGCGCTGACCCACCGGGGCCGCTCGGCCTTCGAGGATTACACGGCCGCCATCCGCAGACTGCTGGAGGCGGCGGAAACGGGGAACGAAAGACCATGACACACGATAACCCGACCGGCGGCCGGGGACCTCTCGCCCGCGCCGTCGAGGTCACCCGCCGCTTCGGCGAGGTGACCGCGCTCGACGGGGTCTCACTGGACATCCACGCCGGCGAGCTGGTGGGACTTCTCGGCCCGAACGGGGCGGGCAAGTCCACGCTGATCAACCTGTTCGTCGGCCTGCGCGCGCCCGGCTCGGGGCGGATGGAGCTGTTCGGGGGCACGCCCCGCGACCCGGTGCGGCGCAGGTCGGTCGGCGTCACACCGCAGGAGAGCGGGCTGCCGCAGACCCTGCGGGTGGGCGAGTGCGTCGACTTCGTGAGCAAGCACTACCCCTCGGCGGTGCCGCGCGGCGAGCTGCTCGACCGGTTCGGCCTGGCCGGCCTCGAACGCCGGCAGATCGGCGGCCTCTCCGGCGGGCAGAAGCGCCGCCTGGCCGTCGCGCTGGCCTTCGCCGGCGACCCCCGGCTGGTCTTCCTGGACGAACCGACCACCGGGCTCGACGTCGAGGCCAGGAGGGCGCTGTGGGACGGCATCCGCCGCTTCCACGGCGAGGGCGGCACGGTCCTCGTGACCAGCCACTACCTGGAGGAGATCGAGGCGCTGGCCCAGCGGGTCGTGGTCATCGGCCAGGGGCGGGTGCTCGCCGACGACAGCCTCACGGCGGTCCGCGCGATGGTGGGAGCAATGCGGGTCAGCCTGAACGCCACCGGCCAGGACGGCCTTTCCGCGCTGCCGGGGGTCCTCGCCGTCGAGCGTGAGGGCGAGCGCACCCACCTGGTCACCACCGACGCCGACGAGCTGCTGCGCGCGCTGATCCGCGCGGAGATCCCCTTCTCCGGGATCGAGGTGCGCCAGACCTCCCTGGAGGAGGCGTTCCTGGCCCTCACCTCCCGCCCCTCCGCCCGCGTGTGAGCGCGGACCCCATCACCACCCTGGAGACCTCA
Source organism: Spongiactinospora sp. TRM90649 (assembly GCF_029382225.1). Taxonomy (GTDB): domain Bacteria; phylum Actinomycetota; class Actinomycetes; order Streptosporangiales; family Streptosporangiaceae; genus Spongiactinospora. Next base: position 20,405 of record NZ_JARLTC010000031.1, on the reverse strand, counting down.
TGGCGCTCACGCTGACGCACGCCCGCTACCAGTTGCTGGAGACCGTCCGCGTCCCGATCGCGATCATCGGGAGCACGTTCTTCCCCGCCGCGGCGATGCTCTTCTTCGTCGTTCCCTTCACCGGCGAGGACCCGATGATGGCCACCCTGGCCACGGCGTCGATGATGACGTTCGCGGTCATGTCCACGTCGCTGTTCACCTACGGCACCGGCGTCGCCGACGACCGGGCCCAGCCGTGGGACCCCTACCTGCGCACGCTGCCCGCCGGGGCCTTTCCCCGGCTGGGGGGGCGCGTGCTGGCCGGGCTCGCGATGATCGGCCTGTCCGTCGTGCCGGTGCTGCTGATCGCGGCCTTCCTCACCGACGCGACCATCACGCCGGGCAGGCTGCTGCTCGCCCTGGGCGCGCTCGCGCTGGGCTCCATCCCGTTCACGCTGATCGGGATGCTCATCGGCTACACCCTGCCGCCGAAGGGCGCGGTCGCGCTGACGCAGGTGGTGTTCTTCCCGATGGCGGTCGGGGGCGGGCTGTTCGGGCCGCCCAGGGGCGGGCCCGAGTTCATCGAGACGGTCGCGCCGTACCTGCCGAGCCGGGGCGCCGTCGAGCTGGTGTGGGCGGCGGCGGGCGGCCCGCCCGCGACGACCACCGCGATCGTGATGCTGGTGGTGTGGACCGCCGTGGCGGCGATCGGCGCCGTCTGGGCCTACCGCCGCGACGAGGGCGCGCGCTTCTCCTGACGCCGTCGTACCAACGCCGGACATACGAGCGCGCCGCCGGTCTCCCGGCGGCGCGCTCGCCCTGGTGGCCTCCCCGGCTACTCGGTCTTCTCGGCGAGCGTGACTCGCGCGGTCTGTGTCTGGCCGTCACGCTGGTAGGTGATGGTGACGGTCTGGTTCGGGCTGAACCCCCGGATCGCGCCGACCAGCGCGTCCGAGCCCTCGATGGCCCTGTCGTCGATCTTGGTGATCACGTCGCCCTGCCGCAGGCCCGCCTTGGCGGCCGGGGACCCCTCGGCGACCGAGCCGACCAGCGCGCCCGCCGCACCGGAGGTGGCGTCCTGGACGCTCACGCCGAGCTGGGCGTGCTTGACGGCACGGCCCGCGATCAGCTCGTCGGCGACCTTCTTGGCGGTGTTGATCGGGATGGCGAAGCCGACCCCGATGTTGCCGTCGCCGCCCGCCGTCAGGATCGCGGTGTTGATCCCGACGACCTGGCCCCTGGCGTTGACCAGGGCGCCGCCCGAGTTGCCGTGGTTGATCGCGGCGTCGGTCTGGATCGCGCCGCCGATGCTCGTGGGCGCGCTCGGCGACCGCTGCTGCTGCCGCTCCCGGCCCCAGCCGGGCGGGAACTCCTGCGGCGACTGCTGCTCGCCGTTCACGGTGACCGTGCGGTTCAGCGCGCTGACGATGCCCGCCGTGACCGATCCGGCCAGCCCGAGCGGGCTGCCGATGGCCAGCACCGAGTCGCCGACCTTGAGGGCGTCGCTGTTGCCCAGCGAGGCCGCGGTCAGCCCGGACACGCCCTCGGCCTGGAGCACCGCGAGGTCGGTGGTGAGGTCGGTGCCCTTCACCGTGGCCTTCGCGCTCTTGCCGTCGTTGAACTTGACCCGCAGGTCGCCCGAGGAGGCCAGCTCGGCCACGTGGTCGTTGGTGAGGATCAGGCCGTCGGCGCTGAGGATCACGCCGGAGCCGCCGCCCTGCCCGGCCTCGACCGAGACCACCGAGGGCTGGACGGCCGCCGCCACGCCCGCGATGGTGTTCGCGCCGGTGTCGGCCGCGGCGTCCAGCACGGGGCTGGTGGCGACGACCTGGCGCTCCCCGCCGACGGCGGTGGCCGCCAGCGCGCCGGTGATCCCGCCGCCGATGGCGACCGCGGCCAGCGCGAGCCCGGCGAGGGCCTTCTGTCTTCCGGTGAACCCGGTCCTGGTCTTGGCGGGCGGGGGCGGGCCGCCGCCGAGGAAGGCGGGCGAGGCGAAGGCCGCGGTCCGCGTGGCGTCCTGGCCTTGCGTCTCCCGCGCCCCCTCCTGCCCGGGCTCACGAGCCTCGGCCTGTGCCTGCCCCTGGGCGGGATCCTTTGCCACGGGCTTGCCGGGGAATTCCCCCGCCTTCGGGGGAACCGGCCCGAACTGGCTCCACCCGCCCGGACGCTCCTGTCCCTGCTCGCTGGGTTCGTTCGTGCTCATCAGGCTTCCCCCACTGTCATGGCGACCGCCCTCTGGGGTCGACCGTTACCCATCAACAGTGACAAACTCCATGTAAAACCGTCCTAAGCAGGGGAAAGACAAGATCCACCGGTGCTGACAGCCGCCTTATCCGGCGTGCTCACGGGTGGTACTCGTCGCGCAGAATTCGCTTGTGCAGTTTTCCCGTGGGGTGGCGCGGCAGGCTGTCGCGGAAGTCCACGGAGCGCGGGCACTTGTAGTGGGCCAGGCGCGCGCGGCAGTACTCGATCAGTTCGGCGGCCAGGGCCGGGCCGGCGTCCTCCGGCCTGGTGGGCACGACGACGGCCTTGACCTGCTCGCCCATCTCGTCGTCCGGCACGCCGAGCACCGCCACGTCGGCCACGGCCGGATGCGGAAGCAGGACGTTCTCGGCCTCCTGCGGATAGATGTTCACCCCGCCGGAGATGATCGTGTGGGCGCGGCGGTCGGTCAGGTAGAGGAAACCGTCGGCGTCTAGGTGGCCGATGTCGCCCAGGGTGGTCCAGCCGCGGCCGAGCGGGTCGCGCGTGGCCGCGGTGCCCTCCGGGTCGTCGTGGTACTCGAAGGCCGCCGACCCGGAGAAGTAGACGACGCCCCGCTCCCCCGCGGGCAGCTCCGCTCCGTCGTCGTCGCACACGTGGATCCGCCCGAGCAGGGACCTGCCGACCGTTCCCGGGTGGGCCGACCAGTCGGCGGGGCTCGCGTAGACGAAGCAGTTGCCCTCGGTGCCCGCGTAGTACTCGTGCAGGATCGGCCCCCACCATTCCATCATCCGCTCCTTGACCGGCACCGGGCACGGGGCGGCGGCGTGTACGGCGCAGCGCAGCGAGGCCGGCGAGTACCGCTCCCGGACCTCGGGCGGCAGCTTGAGCATCCGGGCGAACATCGCGGGCACCCACTGGGAGTGCGTCACCCCGTGGGCCTCGATCAGGGCCAGCGCGCGCTCGGCGTCGAACCGCTCCATCACCACGATGGTCGCGCCGAGCCGCAGGAAGTTCATGCAGTAGCGCAGCGGGGCCGCGTGGTAGAGGGGCGCGGGCGACAGGTAGATCGAGTCGGCGGAGGCGTCGAACAGGTGGCGGATCAGCTCGGTCAGCGCGCCCGGTTCGTCGAGCGGGGCCCCGCGCAGCGGCGGTTTCACCCCCTTGGGGCGTCCCGTGGTGCCGGAGGAGTAGAGCATGTCGGCGCCCTGGGTCTCGCCGGGCACGGGGGTGGCGGGCTGGGCGGCGACGGCGTCCTCGTAGGCCAGGAAGCCGGGGGCGGTGCCGTCCAGCATGAGCCGGAGCCGGACCCCGGTGGCGGCCCCGGCGACGGCCGTGGCGGGGCCGGCGAGCGCGGCCGATGAGATGAACGCCCGGGCCCCGCAGTTGCCCACGACGTAGGCCAGCTCACCGGCGTGCAGGTGCGTGCTGATCGGGGTGTAGTAGAGGCCCGAGCGGTGCGCGGCCCAGGCGACCGCCAGGAACAGCGGGTGGTTCTCCAGCATCAGCGCGATGTGGTCGCCGGGCCGCAGGCCGTGGGCCCGCAGCAGGTGGGCCAGGCGGTTGGACTGCTCGTCCAGCTCGCGGTAGGTGACGATCCGCCCGGACCCGGCCATGATCACCGCGGGTTCGTCCGGAGTGCGTGCCGCGACGGCTCCGGGGTGCATGGTCGAACGCTACGCGGCCCGTCGCTGACAGGGAAGTCACCGCACCGTTATGGGCCCGGTCGTGGCGCCGGTCACCCGGATCAGGTCGGCCGGGTCCAGCTCCAGTTCCAGGCCGTGCCGCCCGCTGGAGACGTACACCGAGGGGAGGCCGCCGACCGCCTCGTCCACCACGGACGGCAGGTACGGCAGCGCCAGCGGGCTCACCACCTCGCTCGCCGTGGCCCAGCCCAGCCTGCTCACCTCGGCGGGCGCGGCCAGCCGGATCGCCCGGCCGCCCGCCGCCCGCGCGAGCGCCGGGAGGTCGATGTCCAGGACGGCGGGCGCCACGGCCGCCACGGGCCTGCCGTCCACGTTCGCGATCACCGCCTTCAGCACGCGGGGCACCGGCACGCCCAGCTCCGCCGCCAACCGCCTGCGGGATTTCGCCCTGCCCGGATCATGCTTATGTTGATGGGCCGTAAATGGCACCCGGCATTTGCGGAGCAACTTCATGGCGGGCGTCTCACGAATGGGTGCGCCCCGGACCGCGAGCGGCCCGCGCCGTGCCCGAAATGCGGCATATCTGCGATTAACCAGATAAAGGTGATCGAGTAACGCCTCCGCCAGCACGATCGCGTCCTCGGCGTCCTCCCGCTCGACCGGCCTGCCGCTGATGTGGGCGGCCTCGTTGCCGACCTCCCGCAGCTCCTCGGCCCACGCGGCGAGCCGTCCCTCCACCAGCCCGCGCCCGCGCAGCACCCGCAGGGCCCGGTACAGCGGACGCTCGCCGATCCCGTGGTCGGCGCACACGCCCTCCAGCAGCCTGCGCACGTTGACCAGCGCCATCGCGTACGCGCCCACCCGAACGCACGCCTCGGCCTCGGCCAGCTCCCTGGCCAGCGCGGGCGGTACAGCCGGTACGGCCGGGCCGCGCGGGCGCTCCCCCGGCGGCCACAGCACCCGCGCCTCGCGCGGCGGCAGAGCGTCCGGATCGCCGTCCGGATCCGCGCCCGCGTCACCCGTCGCGTCACCGATCGCCAGGAACAACACCTGCCCGCACATCTGGCACACGGCCGTGGCGAACGGCTCCAGCTCCGGCGGCAGGAATGCGCGGTGCGGCCCATCGGGCTCACGCGCGAGAGAGCGATTCGCGCAGCCAGGGCAATCGATGATGAATTTCGCCGCCCAGCGCCTCACAAAGGGACAATAAGGGATCACCAAATTGCCCACAAGAGCGTAATATCCAAGCTTGGTGGGAGGGGCACATGAAGACCTGGCCGTTCGCGGGGCGTCGACAAGAACTGGAAACGCTGATCGGTTTCGCGCGCGACCGCGCGGCCGGCGGCGTGGTGATCGTGGGAGCGGCAGGGGTGGGCAAGTCCCGGCTGGCCGCCGAGGTGCTGAGACGATTCGCCGATGACCGCTTCACCGTCCTGCGCGTCCGCGCGACCAAGGCGACCAGCGGCATCCCCAACGGGGCGCTGGCCGACCTGCTGCCCAGGCAGGCCCCGGAGGGCAACACGCTGCGCTGGGCGGCCGAGGAGATCGTCGCCCACGCCGGAGGGCGGCGGCTGGTACTGGGCGTGGACGACGCGCACCTGCTCGACGGCCACTCGGCCGGGGTGATCCGCTCGCTGGTCGCCACCGGGCGCGCCAGGGTGGTCGCCACCCTGCGCAGCGGCGAGCCCGCCCCGGACGGCGTGACCGCGCTGTGGCGCGACCACCTGGCCCGGCGCGCCGACATCGGCCCGCTCGGCGACGACGACATCCGGCTGCTGCTGACCGCCGCCCTGGCGGGCCGCCCCGACGAGGCGACCGTGCTGCGCCTGTGCCGGGTGACCGAGGGGAACGCGCTGTTCCTGCACGAGATCGTGGACTCCGCCCTCGCCTCGGGAACGCTCCAGCTCGTCCGCGGCATGTGGCAGCTCACCCGTGACGCGGCGGACGGCGACCTCGCGGCCGGGGCGGCGCGTCACGCGCCGCTGGCGCCCCGGCTGGTGGAGCTGATCCGCGAGCGGATCGGCACGCTGTCGGCCCCGCTGGCCGCCGTACTGGAGTTCACCGCGTTCGCCGAGCCGATCGGCGCCCGCACGCTCAGCACCCTGGTCTCGGAGCAGGCGGTGCTGCTGGCGGAGGAGCGCGGGCTGATCCGCGTGGTGGTCGAGGGCAGCAGGGAGGTCGCCCGGCTGGGGCACCCGCTTTACGGCGAGGTGGCCCGCGAGCGCTGCCCGGGGCTGCGCCGCCGCCGGCGGCACGCCGATCTGGTGCGGGTCGTCGAGGCCGCCGGGTTACGCCGCAGGGAAGACCTTTTGCGCAGCACCGTCTGGCGGCTGGAGAGCGGGCTGGGCGCGGACCCCGAGCCGCTGATCGCGGCCTGCCGGCTGGCCTGGGGGGTGCACGACTATCCGCTGGCCGTACGGCTCGCGGAGGCTGCGCTCGCGGCGGGCGGGGGCATCGACGCGGCGATCCTGCTGGCCAACCTGCTGGACTACGCCCAGTTGCCGGACCGGGCGCGTGCCGTCCTCGACGCCACCCCCGAGCCCGCCGACGAGACCACCAGGGCGCAGCTCGCCCTGGCGCGGGCCAGCAACCTGGCCTGGGGCATGGACCGGCTGCCCGAGGCGATGGCCCTGCTGGAACGCACCGAGGGCACCGTCCGCGACCGGTCGTGGCGGGGCGAGCTGGCGGTGCGCCGCATCACCCTGGCGGCCTCGGCCGCCGACCCGCGCACGGCACTCGATTGGAGCGCTCCGCTCCTCGTAGACGCGACGGACGAAGACGCCGGGGCGCTGCCGCGCGGGCCGCTGCGGGCGCAGGCACTGAACGCGCACGCGCTGGCCCTTTGCTACGCCGGGCGCACGGCCGAGGCCCGCGAGCGCGTCGCCGAGGCGCTGGCCGACGCGTCGGCCTGGCGCGACACGATTCCGGCGCTGGTCTCGCCGCTGCACTCCACGTGGTCGCTGTGCGGCCTGTTCAGCGGGGACCTGACGGCGATGGGCGAGGCGACCGCGTCCATGGCGGGCGCGGTGTCCGGGCAGCGCGGCTGGTCGCGCGGGGAGGGCAGCCTGGCGCTGGCCAGGGGGCACGCCGCGATCCTGCGCGGCGACCTCGACACGGCACTCGCCGTGCTGCACGCCCCCGCGCACCACGAGACCGCCGTCACGGTCGGCGGCTGCATGGGCGCCTACGCCCTGGCCCAGGCCCTGTGCGGGGAGGGCAGGGCGGCGCAGGAGACCCTGGACGCCGCGCTGGCCCGCAACCGGGCCTCGTGGACCGGCTTCGGCCGGTGGGTGACCCTGACCAGGGTGTGGATCGCCGCCGCGCTGGGCGAGACCACCGGGGCCGCCGACCTCGCGCTGCGGGCCGCCGCCGAGTGCCGCGCCGCCGGGCTGCCCGGCTTCGAGTTCGTGGCGCTGCACGACGCGGTCCGTCTCGGCCGCGCCGCCGCGCCCGTCGTGGCGCGGCTGGCCGAGCTGGCGCGCGTCCACGACGGCGAGCGGGTACGGCTGGCCGCGCGGCACGCAGCCGCGCTGTCGGACGGCGACGGCGCCGGGCTGATGGCGGCGGCGAACGGCTTCGAGCGCCTGGGCCTGATGCTGCACGCGGCCGAGGCGGCGGCCCAGGCGACCGGCACGCTGCGCAGGGCGGGCGACGAGCGCGGCGCGCGCCGGGCCGCCGCCGAGGCGTGGTCGCTGGCCGCCGCGTGCCCCCGGGCCGGCACTCCGGCACTGCGCTTCCTGGCCGCCCCCGACCTGACCGACCGGGAGCTGGAGGTGGCCCAGCTCGGCGCGGCGGGACGCAGCCACCGAGAGGTGGCCGAGAGCCTGCACATCTCCCTGCGCACCGCGCAGAACCATCGCAACCAGGCCTATCAGAAGCTCGGTGTGAACAGCGCCGCCGAACTGGCCGGGATCTTCGCCCGGTTCAACGGCGGGCCGCTCGTCGCCGGAGGCGACGACGCCGAAGCCGCCGACCCCCGGATCGGGGATCGGCGGCCTCGTTAGCGACGCCGGTCGGCGGACTCAGATGGCCCCTGTGTCCGTCAGACCGCGCTGTAGATCTGGTTCCAGCCGCCGAACCTGCCCTTGGGCGAGTGGAAGTTGCCACGGCTCACCTGCACGAAGATCTGCTTGGCGTCCTTGCCCTCGAAGGTGTACTCCTTCGGGAACTTGTGGCAGTTACGGAACGACTCGAAGTAGGACGAGCCGTCGAACTTGACGACCTTGAAGGTCTCCCACCCACAGCGGTAACGCGAGGGTCCCCAGGTCTTGTGGTTGCTGAGCGTGCTGTCCACGGTGAAGTAGTAGTTGTGGACCCACTTGACGTGCTTGGTCCACCAGACCTTCTTCACGGGCTTGCACAGCTTCTTGCCGTGCTGCCACCAGCACTTCTTGACCCACTTGACGTGCTTCTTCTTGTAATAGACCTTGCTGCTCTTCTTCTCCACGCTGACCTCGCCCTTGGCCTTGGCCTTGTGGTCTGCGGAGAAGTACGGGCCCCACTGGGTCGTGGTGGGGGTGGCGCTGGCGGAGACCGGCGCCGAGGCGGGCGCCACGGCGGCTCCGGCGGCGGCGGGAGCGGCCACCGCGAACGCGGTCGCGGCGCCGACGCCCACGAGGATTCGAGTGACGAATCGCACCTTGGGTCCTCTCGGGATATGAGGGTGTGTCTGACTGCCCTCTACAGGTACGCCGGGGTCGTTGACAGACGCTTACATCCCGCTTAAATCGCCTGGCCAATGCACTGATCGGGAAGACCTTCTTTCCGAATTCGAAGTCTTAGGGGCCCAAATGGCGAATTCAATCGAGCCACATGAGTAACACGCGTCACTTCTGATAAGGATCTTTGATCGGTTCCGCGCGGTCGTCGAATTCGCTTCTCAGCGCGTTGATGCGGGGGCCGGGCCCGTAGTGGCGGGCCTTGGTCTCGCCGTACGGGGTGAGCCAGCCGCGCCTGGTCAGCTCGCGCAGGTCGCGGGCCGACTGCCCGGGGCTCAGCGACTCGTCCGCCTGGTAGGTGCCGCGCCGCACCCGCGTGGCGGCGAACACCTGATACAGCGCGGCGGCGCACCGGGCGGGCAGCCCCTCGGCGCGGACCGTCTCCTCAAGCATCGTCCAGACCCGCTCCGCCTCGGCGAGGCGGCGGCCGAGCCGCTGGGCCTGCATGTGCTGGCAGCGCAGCACGAACCGCACCCAGGGCAGGGTGGCCCCGTGCGGGCTCCAGCCCTGGCCCCGCACCCCCGCCAGGGCGTCGTGGTAGTCGTAGGCGGCGCGGCCCGCGCCCACCCATTCGTCGATCAGGCCGAACTCCGGGGGCACCAGCCCGTCGCGGCCGAGCACCAGGGCCTGCAGCGCCCGTGCCATGCGGCCGTTGCCCTCGCGCCAGGGCCGGATCGCCGCGAGGTTCAGATGGGCGACGGCCGCGCGGACGTGGGCCGGGGCGTCGAGGTCGCCGTCGTTCAGCCAGTCGGCCAGCTCACGGGCGAGGCCAGGCACCCGGTCGGCGCGCGGCGCCTCGTACACGACCGCGCCGGTGACCTGGTCGCGGACGGACGCGCCGCCGGAGCGGAACGTGCCGGGCGCGCGGTCGGGCCGGTGGCCGGTCATCATGAAGTTGAGCGCCGCGAGCAGCCCCACCTCGTAGCGGAACGCGCGGGTTCGGCAGAGCAGCCCGACGTAGGTCAGCGCCTGCCGGTGACCGGCGATCGCGCGGGCGGCCGGGGCGGACGCCTCCGGCGGCGGCTCGCCCGCCACGATCGACTCGACCTCGCCGGGCGGGGGCCGGTATCCGCCGAGGACGGCGGACCCGGCGATGGCCCGGGCGGTGAGGTGCCGGACGAACAGCGGCTCCCAGCGCCGCGGGCCGGCCGTACGGCGACGCAGGTCGCGCCGCATCGCGTCGATCCCGGCCAGCACCCGCAGGTCGGCGGGCGCGAGGTCGGGCGTGCCGTACAGCATGCGGCCATGACAGCACGCGCCCCGTCCCGTACGACAGCGACTTAATGATTCATCCGGCTAAGTGGCTTTACAGCAGCACGAGAACCTTGCCCGCCCCGCCGCGCCCGGCGGCCATGGCGGTGAACTCGGCCGGGGCCTCCGCCAGGCTCACCCTGCGCTCGACCAGCCCCGCGAGCAGCGACGGCGAATCGCCCGCCCACGCGGCGGCGTCGGCGAACTCGGCCGCCGAGTAGGAGAACGAGCCGACCAGCGAGCGCTCCTCGGTGCTCACCGCGTAGGCGGGCAGCTCGACCCGGGGCGCGGCCATGCCGACCAGCACCACCATGCCGCCGAGCCGGGTCGCGGCCAGCGCGCCCGCGATCGTGGCGGACGCGCCGACGGCGTCGAGCGCCACATCGGCCGGTCCGCCGAGGTGGCCCGCGACCTGGGCGTCCAGGGGCTCGTCCGGTGAGAGAGGCGTCGCGCCGAGCCGTTCGCACAGCGCCGCGCGGCCCGGGTCGGGCTCGCTGACCAGGACGCGCGCGGCCCCCGCCCGCCGCGCGGCCAGGACGGCGGACTGCCCGATGGGACCGCCGCCGATCACCAGCACCCCGTCGCCCTCCCGGACGCCGCCGCGCCCGGCCGCGTGGAACCCGACGGCCAGCGGCTCGACGAGCGCGCCCAGTTCCACGGGCAGGCCCTCGGGCAGCGGGACGACGTTCCCGGCGGGCACGATCACGTACTCGCCGAAGGCGGCGGACAGGGACGGGTCCACGCCGAGCACCCGCTTGTCCGGGCAGTGGTTCTCGCGCCCGGCGCGGCAGGCGGCGCACCGCCCGCAGGACAGCACCGGGTTGACCGTGGCCGGGTCGCCCTCGGACAGGCCGGTGACGCCCGGCCCGAGGGCGGCGACGCGGCCCCCCGTCTCGTGGCCCATGACCTGGCCGGGCACCCGGCGGCCGTTCGTGCCGGTGAACCCGTGCAGGTCGGAGCCGCAGATACCGGTCGCGGCGATGCGGAGCAGCGCCTCGCCCTCGCCGGGCCGGGGGTCGGGGCGCTCCTCCACGGCCATCGTGCCGAACTCCTTGAGGACCAGGACCCTCATCGCGCGCCTCCCGTGATCGCGGCCAGCCGGTCGAACAAGCGGTCCACGAGCACGCGGGTGTGCTCGTCGAGCCGGTATGAGACGGGCCCGCGCACGTGCGCGGCCCCGAGCACGCCCTGCCTGGTCAGCAGGTACTTCTCCTGGGCGACGTACCCGTCCAGGCCGGGGATGAGGGTGAGCAGCGGGGTCAGCGCGCCGTTGATCTCGTCCGCGCGGGCCAGGTCGCCCTTCTCCAGTGCCTGCCACAGGGCGACGATCGCCCACGTCACGTCGGGGCCGGGCATGGTGCCCGCCAGGCCGCGGGCGTGGGTGTCGAGCAGCGCGATGCCGCCACTGCCCTCGAAGGCGCGGGCGTGCCCGCCGGTAGCCTCCATCAGCTCGGTCAGCCTCGGCCCGAGCGGCGCGGCCTCCGGCTTGAACAGCACCTTGTCCGGGCCGAAGCGGTCCAGCAGGCGGGACTGCAGAGCGATGCTCATCGGCGTGCCCACGTAGGCGCTGGCGTCCTGGACGATGAGAGGGAGCCCGCAGACGTCGGCGATGGCGGCGAAGTAGCCGAACTGCTCCTCGTCGCCGATGGCGGCGGTGACCGGCGGGATCGCCATCAGCGCGTCGGCCCCGGCGCGCTCGGCGTGGCGGGCCAGCCGGACGGCGAGCACCGTACTCTCCGCGCCCACGCTGATCACCACGCAGCCGCGCCCGGCGTTGCCGGCGATCACGGCCTCGGCGACCTCCTGCCGCTCGTCGTGCGTCATCCGCAGGATCTCCGAGACCATGGCCAGCGTGACGCCGTCCGCGCCCTGCCGGTACTGCCAGTCGACCAGGGCGGCCAGCGCCGCGCCGTCGACCTCGCCGTCGGCGGTGAAGGGGGTCGCCAGCACCGGAAGGACGCCGCTGGGGGAACTGCGGGCCACTCTCATCTCCTTTGTTCGGCTGTGCCGAATCAAGTTCGCATTCGCCGAATATTGACGGCTGCCCATCTACCTGTCAAGGCCGCCCGCCTTGACCCCGGCCCCGGCCGCTGGCACTCTCGTTCGGTGCCTCCGAACGAGAGTCGTTACCGTGTCCAGAGCCTCGACCGCGCTGTGGACGTCCTCGAAGCCATCGAGTCCGCCGACCGCGGCCTCACCGTCACCGAGGTGGCCGCCGCCGTGGGCGCCTCCAAGAGCGCCGTCTTCGCCACCCTGCACACCCTCGCCGAGCGCGGGCTCGTGCTGTCCCAGGGACAGGGCTCGGGCCGGGTCTACCGGCTCGGGTTCGCGCTGGCCAGGCTGGGCCAGCACGCCCTGTCGCAGGTGTCGCTGCGCGACGCGGCGATGCCGGTGCTCACCGAGCTGACCGAGCGCACCCGGATGTCGTCGCGGGTGGCCTCCCTGGAGGCCGGCCTGGCCGTGATCGTCGGCCAGGTGAACGCCCCCGGCCTGCTCCGCTTCGACCTGCGGATGGGGCACCGGGAGCTGCCGCACTGCACGGGGGTGGGCAAGGCGCTGCTGGCCCAGCTCCCGCTGTCGCGCGCCAGGGAGGTGGCGATCGCCTCCGGGATGCCGCGCCGTACCGGCAGGACCATCGTGGACATCGAGGAACTGCTGCCCGAGCTGGAGCGGACCCGCCAGCGCGGGTATGCCCTGGACAGGGAGGAGGACGCCGAGGGCATCGTGTGCGTGGGAGCCCCGGTGTGGGACCACACCGGCGCCTGCGTCGGCGCGATCAGCGCCACCGGGCTGCTGCTCGACATGGGCGAGGAGGACCTGCACGGGATCGGGGAGATCGTCCACGCGCACGCCAACCGGCTGTCGCGGCACCTGCAGGGCCATCCAGGCTGATCGGAGCCCTCTTCCCCCTTGACGGGAGGGGAGGCTGGGCCTAACCATATGGCACAGCCGAAGGCTGTTCGTTATGGCCGAACGGAGTTTTCATTCGATGTTCGCAGTCAACACGACGCGACCGACCACCGGCGCTGGACGAATCAGCCGGGTGGAGACGCTGACGCTGGGCACCCCGTGGCGCGACTTCAGCTTCGTGCGCATCAGCACGGACGAGGGCCTCACCGGCGTCGGCGAGATCACCCACCCCTTCCGTCCCCGCGAGACGTGCCTGCTGGCCCGCAACATGGCCGAGCGCCACCTGCTCGGCGCCGATCCCTTCGACACCGAGGAGATCTGGCTGCGCATGTACCAGGGCGACTACATGCGCGGCGGCGACGTCGGCGGCATCGTGGTCAGCGGCGTGGACCAGGCGCTGCACGACATCCAGGGCAGATTCCTCGGCGTGCCGGTCTACCGGCTGATCGGCGGGGCCTGCCGCGACCGGGTCAGGGTCTACGCCAACGGCTGGTACGACGGCCCGCGCGACATCGAGACCTTCGCCGCCAAGGCGGTGAAGGCCGTCGGCGTGGGCTTCACCGCGCTGAAGTTCGACCCGTTCGGCCCGGGATTCCGCGAACTGGAACGTTCCGAACGCCGGTTGGCGATCGACCTGGTGGCCGCCGTCCGCGAGGCGGTGGGGCCGGACATCGACCTGTTCGTCGAGGGCCATGCCCGGTTCGCGCCGCACGAGGCCGGGCGGATCGTGCGCCTGCTCGAACCCTTCGACGTCGGCTGGTTCGAAGAGCCCCTGCCGTGGACCGACATCGAGGACTACCACCGGCTGCGCGGCCTGACGTCCGTGCCGATCGCGGGCGGCGAGCACTTCCACAACCGCATGGAGTACAAGCCGCTCTTCGACACCGGCGCGGTGGACATCGTCCAGCCCGACCTGTGCATGGCGGGCGGGTACACCGAGCTGCGCAAGATCGCCGCCCAGGCCGACACCCGATCGATGGTGCTGGCCCCGCACAACTCCAACTCCCCGTTCTGCACCACCGCGACCGCCCACCTGGCCGCCGCGACCACCAACTTCAAGATCCTGGAGACGTTCGACGCGCTGCTGCCGCCGTACGTCTTCCAGGCCCTCGACGGCTGCCTGCCGATCCGCGACGGCCACCTGCCGCTGCCCGAGCGGCCCGGCATCGGCGTGGACCTGGTGGACGAGGTGTTCGAGGAGCACCCGCCCACCTACGGGTTCTGGAACCTCTTCGAGGCGGGCTGGGAAAAGCGGGACCGTTCGTGATCGTCGACGTCCACTCCCACCTGTTCGGCTGCCCGGACCACTTCACGCCGGACTTCTCCGCCCAGGCGGGCCGCGCCCACGAGGGCGAGGTCGATCTGACCGTCCGGTGGGAGGAGTACGCCGCGACCGCGCCGGAGGACACCCGCACGATCGTCTTCGGCGGCAAGGCCCGGCTGTCCGGACTGTGGGTGGACGACGCCGACGTGGCCCGCTACGCCGCCGGCCACGCCGGCCGGGTCATCGGCTTCCTGTCCCTCGACCCCACCCAGCCCGGCTGGCAGGACGAACTGCGGTACGGCCACCGCGAACTCGGCCTGCGCGGCGTCAAGCTGATGCCGATGTACGCGGGCTTCGACCCCGGCGACCCCGCCTTCGACCCCCTGTGGCGCTACGCCTCCGAGCACGGCCTGCCCGTGCTCCTGCACACCGGCACGACGTTCGTCTCCCAGGCCCCGCTGGAGTACGCGCGGCCCGGCCTGGCCGACGCCGTCGCCCGCCGCTTCCCCGAACTGCGGATGATCCTCGCCCACCTCGGCCACCCCTACGAGGGCGAATGCCTGGCCGTCATCCGCAAGCACCCGAACGTCTACGCCGACGTCAGCGCCCTGCACTACCGGCCCTACCAGCTCTGGCACGCGCTGATGCTGGCCCAGGGCTACGGCGTCTGGCACAAGCTGCTCTTCGGCAGTGACTACCCCTTCACCACGGTGGCCGACTCCGTGGCCGGGCTGACCGCGCTCGCCTCGGTCGCCCCGCCGTCCGGCCTGCCCGGACTGAACCCCGACGAGATCCAACGGCTGATCCACCGCGACTCGCTCGCGCTGCTCGGCCTCTGACCCCCGGGTCGGACCGCTCTTTTGAGGACATCCGCATGACATCCCCCGACATAGCGGCACGGGTGTGCCGCAAGAACATCCGGAAGCTCGCGCCGTTCCTCGGCCTGCTCTACCTGATCGCCTACATCGACCGCAACAACGTCGGCTTCGCCAAGCTCGGCATGTCCGACGCCCTGGGCCTGAGCGCGTCCGTGTTCGGTTTCGCCGCGGGCGTGTTCTTCATCGGCTACTTCCTGTTCGAGGTGCCGAGCAACCTGGTCCTGGCCAAGGTCGGCGCGCGCAAGTGGATCGCGCGGATCATGATCACCTGGGGCCTGGTGACGGCCGCCACCGCGTTCGTGCAGGGGCCGGTGTCCTTCAGCATCGCCCGCTTCCTGCTCGGCGCGGCCGAGGCCGGGTTCTTCCCCGGGGTGCTGCTCTACCTGACCTTCTGGTTCCCCCAGCACTACCGCAGCACCGTGATCGCGGTGTTCGCGCTGTCGAACCCGCTGGCCAACGCGATCAGCGCGCCGGTGTCCGGCTGGCTGGTCGGTATCGAGGAGTTCCTCGGCCTGGCCGGCTGGCAGCTCGTGTTCGTGGTCGAGGCGATCCCGGCCGTGCTGCTGGCCTTCGTGGTCTTCTACTGGCTGCCGGACAAGCCCGCCGACGCCCGCTGGCTGAACGCCGAGGAGCGCGACTGGCTGGACACGACCCTCGCCGCGGAGGCCGCCGCCACCGAGCGGCGGCACGGGCGGCTGCGCTTCAGCGACACCCTGCGCCACCCCCGCCTGTGGGCGCTGATCGCCGTGTTCTTCGGGATCGTATTCGCCACCTACGGCCTGGGCCTGTGGCTGCCGACGATCGTGCAGGACCTTGGCGACTACTCCCCTGCCGTCACCGGCTGGCTGGTGGCGCTGCCCAACCTGGTCGCGGTGTGCGTCATGCTCCCGTGGGAACGGCGGGCGCGCAGGCGCGGCGACATGACGCGCCAGATCGGCGTCACGCTGCTGATCGGCTCGGGGGCGTTGCTGGTCGCCGTCCTCGGGGCCGGTACGCCGTGGGTGGCGATGGCCGCGCTGTGCGTCGGCATCTCGGCGATGTACGCGGCCACGCCGCTGTTCTGGTCCACGCCCTCGACGTTCCTGACGGGGGTGGCGATCGCCACGGGGCTGGCGTTCATCAACTCGGTGGGCAACCTGGCCGGGTTCGCCGGGCCGTACGCGATCGGGTGGCTGACCGACGCGACCGGCTCACCGTCCTGGGGGCTCGTGCTGATCAGCGTGCTCACCGCGGTGAGCGCGACGGTGGCCTTCGTCCTCGCCCGGCGGGAGACGCCCGCCCCCGCCCCGGCCGCGCAGGGGAACACGACGGCCTGAGACGCGGACGGCTCCCGCCCCGGTCGAGAGGGGCGGGAGCCGTCGCGGCCCGTGACCGCCGTCAGGCGGCGGCGGCCTCGGCCACGTGGGCCGGGCTCAGCGCGATGTCGAGCACCTCGCGCACGTCGCTCACCGCGTGCACGGTCAGCTCGGCGCGCACCTCCTCGGGCACGTCGTCGAGGTCGGGCTCGTTGCGCGCCGGGATCAGCACCGTCGAGATGCCGGCCCGGTGGGCGGCGAGCAGCTTCTGCTTGACCCCGCCGATCGGCAGCACCCGGCCGGTGAGGGAGACCTCGCCGGTCATCGCCACGTCGCCGCGCACCGGCCGCCCGGACAGCAGGGAGGCCAGCGCGGTGGTCATGGTGACCCCCGCCGACGGGCCGTCCTTGGGGATGGCCCCCGCCGGCACGTGGACGTGAACCGACCGGTCCTTCAGGGACCCGACCGGGAGTTCCAGCTCGGCCCCGCGCGACCGCAGGTAGGACAGCGCGATCTGCGCGGACTCCTTCATCACGTCGCCGAGCTGCCCGGTGAGCGTGACGCCGGTCGAACCGGTCTCCGGATCGGCCAGCGACGCCTCCACGTAGAGCACGTCGCCGCCCGCCCCGGTGACCGCCAGGCCGGTGGCCACGCCGGGGACCGAGGTGCGCTGGCGCGCCTCGGGCAGCGAGGACTCCGGCACGTGCCGGGGCCTGCCCAGGTAGTCGACCAGGCCGTCGGACCCCACGTGCACCGGCAGCCCGGCCTCGCCGAGCGCCAGCGACGCGGTGACCTTCCGCAGGACGCGGGCGATCGAGCGCTCCAGCGAGCGCACGCCCGCCTCCCTGGTGTACTCGGCGGCCAGCCTGCGCAGCGCCGCCTCGTCCAGGGTCACCTCGCCGGCCGCCAGACCGGCCTTCTCCAACTGGCGCGGCAGCAGGTGGTCGCGGGCGATGGCGACCTTCTCGTCCTCGGTGTAGCCGTCCAGCGTGACGATCTCCATGCGGTCCAGCAGCGGGCCGGGGATCGCCTCCAGGACGTTGGCCGTGGCCAGGAACAGCACGTCGGACAGGTCGAGCTCGACCTCCAGGTAGTGGTCGCGGAACGTGTGGTTCTGCGCCGGGTCGAGCACCTCCAGCAGCGCCGCCGTCGGGTCGCCCCGGTAGTCGGCGCCCAGCTTGTCGACCTCGTCGAGCAGGACGACCGGGTTCATGCTGCCCGCTTCGCGGATCGCGCGGACCACGCGGCCCGGCAGCGCGCCGACGTAGGTGCGCCGGTGACCGCGGATCTCGGCCTCGTCGCGGACGCCGCCGAGGGCTACGCGGACGAACTTCCTGCCCATCGCGCGGGCGACGGACTCGCCCAGCGAGGTCTTGCCGACCCCGGGCGGACCGGCCAGCGCCAGGACGGCGCCGCTGCGGCGTCCGCCGATCACGCCGAGCCCCTGGTCGTGGCGCCGCTTGCGCACCGCCAGGTACTCGATGATGCGGTCCTTGACGTCGGACAGCCCGGTGTGGTCGGCGTCGAGCACCTCGCGGGCCGCGCCGATGTCGTAGGAGTCCTCGGTGCGGACGTTCCACGGGATGTCCAGGACGGTGTCGAGCCAGGTGCGGATCCAGCCGGTCTCGGGCGACTGGTCGGAGGTCCGCTCCAGCTTGTCGACCTCCTTCAGGGCGGCCTCGCGCACCTTCTCCGGGAGGTCGGCGGCCTCGATCTTGGCCCGGTAGTCGTCCTCCTCGTCGGCGGGGTCGCCGTTCAGCTCGGCCAGTTCCTTGCGGACGGCGGCGAGCTGCTGGCGCAGCAGGAACTCCCGCTGCTGCTTGTCCATGCCCTCCTGGACGTCCTTGCGGATGGTCTCCGCGACGTCGAGCTCGGCCAGGTGCTCACGGGCCAGCTCCACCAGGCGCGCCAGGCGCTCGGCCGGGTCGGCCTGGCCGAGCAGCTCGACCTTCTGCTGCGTGCTCAGCCAGGGCGCGTAGCCAGAGCTGTCGGCGAGCACCGCCGGGTCGTCTATCTGGTTGATGGCGTCGACGACCTGCCAGCCGCCGCGCTTCTGCATGATCGTGGTGGCCAGCGCCTTGTACTCGGCGGCCAGCTCGTGCGCGCGCTCCCCCGCGGGAACGGCGTCCATCGTCGCGGCCTGCACCCACAGGGCCGCGCCGGGGCCCGTGGTGCCGGTGCCGACCCGGACCCTGTCGAGCCCGCGGACGACCGCGGCGGGCTCACCGCCGGGCAACCGGCCCACCTGCTCGATGAGCGCGACCACGCCCACGGGGCCGTACTTGCCGTCGACCCGGGGGACCAGCAGCACCTGAGGCTTGTTGGAGGAGGCTGCCCGCGCCGCGTCGATCGCGGCCCTCACCTCGGTGTCCGACAGGTCGAGGGGCACGACCATGCCGGGCAGCACGACCGCGTCGTCCAGTGGGAGGACCGGGAGGATCAAGCTCTCACTCATGCGATCTCCAAAAGTTGAGTTATACCGACTCAAGTATTGAGAGCCCGCTATTGTTCCCGAGCTTGAGCCTGTTCGCTCACAGCTATCGTAAGCATGTAAGCACGGCGGCGTGGCTGCCGCTGCTCGCGGTGGTGCTGGCCGCGTTCATGCTGCCCAGATTGCGGCGACTTTTTATGACATAGTGTCGTAACGGTATTGACGTCGCGTCGGTATCTTTGTGACACTCTGTCAGATACTTTCCGCGTGCAAAAGGAACCTCCCGCGATGCCGTTCTCCACTGACCTGCGCGAAGCCACCTGGGGCGACCACGAGGAGGCGGCGGGCGGCCGCTACCTGGCGGCCCTGATGGCGGGCCGCCTCCCCCGCGAGGCCTACGGCCAGATGGTCGCCCAGCACCACTTCGCCTACCGGGCGCTCGACGACGTCGCCAGGGCGCTCGCGGACGACCCGGTCGCCGGCGGCTTCGTCTTCCCCGAGCTGTACCGGCAGGAGGCCCTGGCCCGCGACCTGACCGTGGTCTTCGGCGCGGACTGGGCGCGGCGGATCGAGCCGACCCCGGCCACCCGCGAGCTGGTCGCCAGGATCGAGGACACCGCCGGCTGGCCGGGCGGTTACATCGCCCACCACTACACCCGCTACCTCGGCGACATGTCGGGCGGCCAGTTCATCGGGGCCGAGCTGCGCAAGGTCTACGGCTTCGGCCCCGACGGCGGCGTCGACTTCTACCGCTTCGAGGCGGTCCCGAGCCTGCCCAGGTTCAAGGCCGAATACCGCCGCCGCCTGGACGCGCTGTCCCTTGACGAGGCCGAGCGCAAGCGGATCATCCGCGAGACCCGGCTCGCCTACCGGCTCAACACCGACGTGCTGAACGGCCTGGACCACCTCGTGCCCGCCGCCTGAACGGCCGTTGCACCGGACCCGCGCGGCCGGTTGTGGGACCATGGAGGCATGCCCCGGATATCGGCCGCGACGATCGGTGAGCACCGCGCGCAGACCCGTGACCGCATCCTTGAGGCGGTCTCAAGGCTAAGCAGGGCGCAAGGCATCGACGAGATGTCCATGACCGAGGTGGCGGGCGAGGCCGGCATCACCCGCACCGCGCTCTACAACTACTTCCCCGACAAGGCCGCGCTGCTGCTCGCCTTCACCGAGCGCGTCACCGGCTACTTCATCGAGAGTTACGAGCGGGAGCTGCCGCCGGAGGCGAGCCCGGCGGAGAAGCTGCGGGCGTTCGTGCGCCTGCAGCTCGCCGGGCTGGTCGCCCATCCGCATCCCGGGCCAGCCGACCTGTCGGCTGCCCTCGGCCCCGACGCCTACCAGCGGCTGGCCGACCACGTCGCGCCGATGCAGGACATCCTGGTCGGCATCATCGAGGGCGGCACCGCCTCCGGTGACTTCCGCGCGGGGCCGGCGGGCGACACCGCCCGCATGATCCTCGCGGTGATCGGGGCCGAGCGGGTGCCGTTGCTGAGCGGCGAGGTCACCGTCGAGCAGGCCGAGGAGACGATCAGCGGCTTCGTGCTGCGCGCCCTCGGCTCGGCCTGAGGCCGGGCCTCACCGCGCCCGCGCCAATGGTCCGGGACGGCTCGCCAGGACGCGCCGTCCACCGCGCAGATCGCGATGGGCCGCCAACAGCAGCGGCACCGGCACGGCCAGCGCGACCAGCCAGCCCCGGTGGACCGCAGTCCAGGTCTCGTCGCCGGGCCACGGCCACGGCCACGCGTCGCCCGACAGGAACAACGACGCCACCGCGAGCGCGCCGACCGCCGCCGCGCCCGCCAGCGCGGCCGGGCGGCCGGGCGCGCGC